>NZ_BAXZ01000064.1 GCF_000684975.1 Paraburkholderia acidipaludis NBRC 101816
CTTCATCGCCCGGCATTGCCGCCGCAAGGGCGTTTTCTGGTTCTACAAACAGGGGCGCGGCAAGAGCGGCCAGCTCGATACGATTGTCTTTGCCAACAATCCGCGCGCCTATGTCCGTTCGGTCGATGTGCCGTATATCCCGGACTCGGGCCTCCCGGCCGGGTGCCACGAGGCGGTGCTGTCGCTCAACGACGCGCGCACCCTCGTGCCAGCCACGCTGGAGGCGTGGGAGCGTAACTACCGCACGCCGGACGATCCGCTACGGGCGACGGTGAACGTTTCCAGTGAAGTCGACGACCGCTCGGTATTCGGACAGGTCAGCCGCAGTGCGGAGTTCCACCTGACGCAGCAGCAGGGCGAGGCGCTCGCGCAGACGCGGCGCGACGAGCAGATCGCGCGGCAGCTCACCCTCTCGGGCACGACGAACGCGCTCGGCATTGCGCCGGGCGTCGTGATGAAAACGACCAATGTGAAGGTGCCGCGCGCCGGGTACGGGTTCGTGATCACGTCGATGGTGATGAAAGGCAGTCGCACGAA
>NZ_BAXZ01000063.1 GCF_000684975.1 Paraburkholderia acidipaludis NBRC 101816
CTCAAACTTACCCTTGGCCATATTCGACTCCTAAGAGGATTTTCCGTACGTTGCGCGGGGCGCGCAAACAATCACTGGTCTTGCTGATACTGCATGTCCTGCAGCGTCCAACTGGTGCCCATGGGCAGGATCGAACTGCCGACCTCTCCCTTACCAAGGGAGTGCTCTACCACTGAGCCACATGGGCATTTACTTCATTTTGCTGGAGCGGGTGAAGGGAATCGAACCCTCGTCGTAAGCTTGGAAGGCTTCTGCTCTACCATTGAGCTACACCCGCGAGGTTCGCCGATTCCCGACTCGTTACTTCAGCTGAATTCTGGTGGAGGAGGTTGGATTCGAACCAACGTAGGCGTAAGCCAACAGATTTACAGTCTGCCCCCTTTAGCCACTCGGGCACCCCTCCGAAGAGAACTGATGATTATGGGGGAACATCCGTTAAGTGTCAAGCACTTTGTTCGGAGCCGCACCCACAACGCTCTCACTTATAGGGAGAGCGCCAACGCAAAAACCCCGGCTTATTAGGGCCGGGGTTCTGCTGGAT
>NZ_BAXZ01000062.1 GCF_000684975.1 Paraburkholderia acidipaludis NBRC 101816
TCCTTCAGGTACGGCGAGCGATAGCCCGAGTGCACGCCCCAGTAATAGAACACCAGCGAGAACAGCGCCACCACCAGCATGTCCCAGCCGTAGGGGATCACGTTGCTGCCGCCGAACTGCTTGCTGCCGATCAGCGAGAGCACTGCCATCGTCGGCAGATAGGCGCACAGCCACCATGCCGCCTTCAGGTCCTGGCCCCAGCCGCCCCAGCCCTTCTTGCCCTGGAAGTAGAAGTACACCGGCAGCGCCACGATCATCAGCAGAATGATTTCGCCCGTCAGCGGCCACTTCGCCCAGTACAGGATCATCGAGGCGCAGACGAACGCGAACGGCGCAATCACCTTCATGAGCGGCACGGACAGCGGACGCTCGAGGTCCGGCGCGGCGCGCTTGAGCGCCATCAGGCTGATCGGGCCCGTGAGGTACGAGATGACCGTCGCCACCGAAATCACCGCCGCGAGCGAGCTCCAGCCGCGGAAGAAGAACATGAAGATGAACGACACCAGCAGGTTGAACCACATCGCGTTGCGCGGCACGCCGTAGAACGGGTGCACGTTGCCGAACATCTTCGGCA
>NZ_BAXZ01000061.1 GCF_000684975.1 Paraburkholderia acidipaludis NBRC 101816
CCGCCGATGCACAGCGAGGCCAGCCCCTTCTTCGCGTCGCGCTTCTGCATCTCGTACAGCAGCGTGACCAGCACCCGGCAACCCGACGCCCCGATCGGATGCCCGATCGCAATCGCCCCGCCGTTCACGTTGATCTTCGACGTGTCCCACCCCATCTGCTTGTTCACCGCCAGCGCCTGCGCCGCGAACGCCTCGTTGATCTCCATCAGATCCAGATCCTGCGGCGTCCAGCCCGCGCGCTCCAGGCACCGCTTCGACGCCGGCACCGGACCCATGCCCATGATCTTCGGATCCAGCCCCGCGTTCGAGTACGCCTTGATGCGCGCCAGCGGCTTCAGGCCCAGTTCCTCGGCCTTCTTCGCCGACATCACGACCACCGCCGCCGCCCCGTCATTCAGCCCCGACGCGTTCGCCGCCGTCACCGTGCCTTCCTTGTTGAACGCCGGCTTCAGCCCCGCGAGCGACTCGGCCGTCACGCCGTGGCGCACGAATTCGTCGGTCCTGAACTGCAGCGGCTCGCCCTTTCTCTGCGGAATCGCCACCGGCACGATTTCGTCGTCGAAACGCCCCGCCTTCTGCGCGGCCTCGGCCTTGTTCTGCGAAAGCGCCGCAAACGCGTCCTGCTCCTCGCGCGTGATGCCGTATTCCTTCGCGACGTTTTCCGCCGTCACGCCCATGTGGTACTGGTTGTACACGTCCCACAGGCCATCCAC
>NZ_BAXZ01000060.1 GCF_000684975.1 Paraburkholderia acidipaludis NBRC 101816
GGCCGTGGTACCCAGCTTGCCCATTGTGTAGGTGTACGACGCACCCAGCCAGAAGGCGGGCGTGAAGAAGTATTGTCCGTTGACCTGAAAGTTGTCGAACTTCCAGCTGGTCCACGAGCCGCCGTTGGCCGGCGCGATCGAACCCGACAGATAGGCATTGCCCGTCGGGCTGTCGATGCTCGTATGCGACCATGCGAACGCCACCTGCACCGACTTGAACTTGTAGGCGAGTCCGGCATCGATGTTTTCCTGCACGGCGCCGGAGAAAACGCTGTCGTTGGTCACAGCGCCCGACGTGCCCGAGCCGGGATTGTCGATCCGCATGTAGGCCGCCACCGCCGTCAGGCCGCCGTACTGGTACTGCCCCGCCACGCTGAAGAGCCGGTTGTCGGCAAAGCCGCTCGTGTTGCTGAAGCCGTACATGGCCTCGCCCGTGAGCCCGGCAATGGTGGGCGAAACGTACTTGAGCGAGTTGTTGACGCGGAAGTCCCAGTCGGTATTGTCGTTGTCGAACGGTGTCGCGCCCACATCCCCCCAGTTGCCCGCAGCGGCGATCGGACTGAAGATGTCGACGGTCGGGTCGTACTGGCGCCCTGCGGTGAGCGTGCCGTAGTTCTGCGAGGCGAGACCTACGTAGGCCTGCCGGCCGAACAGTCGGCCGCCTTGCTGCAAGGCGCCGTTGCTGGCGTTGAACCCGTTTTCCAGCTTGAAGATCGCGGCAAGCCCCCCGCCCAGATCTTCCGAGCCCTTGAGGCCCCAGCGGCTGCCCACCACGTCGCCGCTTTGCAGGCGATACGCTTGCCCGGCCCCCGCGTTGTTCGTGAAGTTCAGGCCTTCATCGATCAAACCGTACATCGTCACCGTACTCTGGGCGTG
>NZ_BAXZ01000059.1 GCF_000684975.1 Paraburkholderia acidipaludis NBRC 101816
GACTGGATGCAGACGTTCGACTGGAGCGACGCAGCGCAGGACGAGCGCGCCCGCCAGGCCGCCCGGTGCATCGGGTGGGTGGCGCTGGAGAGCGATATGCGCGAGGCGGACGGCGAACGCCGGGAGGGCGACGCCGCGTTCGGTAGTGTGATTGCAGGCTTCGGCTTTGACCTGTCCGCCTGGGAGGTCCTGGACCTGTGCCGCGAGGAGGTGGGGCCGCTCGAAGATTTCGACACTGCGACGGTGCGCTCCGCCCTGCTGCCGGTGCTGGCGCATCCGTTCGATCACTGGGACCGCCCGCGCGTGGCCGACGATGCAGATGGTCTGGAAACACTCAGCTTTGCGCCGTGACAAGAGACCAGAATTTTCTGGCTGCCAGTGATTGATCGGTGCCGTGCCGTGGGGTTACATGTCGCGACGGACCATGACGGGTCCGCATCGCGACCCGCCCCGGTTCAGTCCTGCAAGCCTTGTCCGCCGGGTGTCGCTTCCACCCAACCCGGCAATGAGGCCCGCCCATCCATGACGGCACACCACGGTCATTCACAGCATCCCGCCGCCCCCACGACGCCCGCCACGCCCGCACAACCTTATTGGCAACCCCTGAACTGGAGTTTCCCGTTTCCTCCCGCGAACGGCGATTCCGTCGATCCGCAAACCTGGCTCGGTGCCCTGGCGAATTCGGACGGCGGGTTCTATCCGCTCGGCTCGAACGGCATGTATCACGGCGGCATCCACTTCGACTCAGGTACGGGCGGCAAGCTGAAACAGGGCGATGGCGTCAGGGCCATTGCCGATGGCGAGGTGGTGGCCTACCGGCTCGATTCGACTTATCCCGAACTGACCTATCCACCTTTCCCGCCGCGCTACGCGCTGTACTCTTCGGGCTTCGCGCTGCTGCGTCACAGGCTTGTCCTGCCGCCCGCACCGAAACCGGCAGGCGCATCGCCCACCCCGGCGTCCCCTGCGGTGTCCGCCTCCAGCACCGATAGCGCACCGGCCTACCAGCCGCCCGCCGATGAC
>NZ_BAXZ01000058.1 GCF_000684975.1 Paraburkholderia acidipaludis NBRC 101816
TTTACTCGATGATCTTGGCGACGACACCGGCGCCGACGGTACGGCCGCCTTCGCGGATGGCGAAGCGCAGACCCTCTTCCATCGCGATCGGCGCGATCAGCTTCACCGTGATCGACACGTTGTCGCCCGGCATCACCATTTCCTTGTCCTTCGGCAGCTCGATCGAGCCCGTCACGTCCGTCGTACGGAAGTAGAACTGCGGACGGTAGTTGTTGAAGAACGGCGTGTGGCGACCGCCTTCGTCCTTGCTCAGCACGTACACTTCAGCCGTGAAGTGCGTGTGCGGCGTGATCGAACCCGGCTTCGCCAGCACCTGGCCACGCTCCACGTCTTCACGCTTCGTGCCGCGCAGCAGGATACCCACGTTGTCGCCCGCCTGACCCTGGTCGAGCAGCTTGCGGAACATTTCCACGCCCGTGCAGGTCGTCTTCACCGTCGGCTTGATACCGACGATCTCGATTTCCTCGCCAACCTTCACCACGCCGCGCTCCACGCGACCCGTCACCACCGTGCCGCGGCCCGAGATCGAGAACACGTCTTCCACCGGCATCAGGAACGCGCCGTCAACCGCGCGCTCCGGCGTCGGGATGTACGTGTCCAGTGCGTCGGCCAGGTTCATGATCGCCACTTCGCCCAGCTCGCCCTTGTCGCCTTCCAGCGCCAGCTTCGCCGAACCCTTGATGATCGGCGTGTCGTCGCCCGGGAAGTCGTACTTCGACAGGAGTTCGCGCACTTCCATCTCGACGAGCTCGAGCAGCTCGGCGTCGTCCACCATGTCGCACTTGTTCAGGAACACGATGATGTACGGCACGCCAACCTGGCGCGCCAGCAGGATGTGCTCACGCGTCTGCGGCATCGGGCCGTCGGCGGCCGAGCACACCAGGATCGCGCCGTCCATCTGCGCGGCACCCGTGATCATGTTCTTCACGTAGTCGGCGTGGCCCGGGCAGTCGACGTGTGCGTAGTGGCGGTTCGCCGTTTCGTACTCGACGTGCGCGGTGTTGATCGTGATACCACGGGCCTTTTCTTCCGGCGCCGCGTCGATCTGGTCATACGCCTTCGCCTCGCCGCCGAACTTCGCGGTCAGAACCGTCGTGATCGCTGCCGTCAGCGTGGTCTTGCCGTGGTCAACGTGACCGATCGTGCCCACGTTCACGTGCGGCTTCGTCCG
>NZ_BAXZ01000057.1 GCF_000684975.1 Paraburkholderia acidipaludis NBRC 101816
TGACGGCTGCACGTACCGCGTCGTCATCCGCCAGCGCCTGGCCATGCTCGACGGCCCCAGCCACTGCGCGACGTATCAGGACAAGACTTCGGCCGAGATCGTCAGGGAGGTCATGGAGCGGCACGAAAACCGCTACTGGATGCGGGTGGAGCTGCGCCTGAGGCGGCAGCATCCCCGGCACCGCTTCCGCTTCCAGTACAACATGGGCGACTGGGCCTGGTGCAGGCTCGAAATGGAACAGGCGGGCCTGTTCTCGTTCACGGAGATGGACGGGCACCGGCACGAGGTGCTCGTCATCGCCGACGACATCGACGGCTATACGCGCCCGGCCATCAGCCTGGCGAACCGCCCGCCTTCGGGCATGCACACGTTCGGGGAGTCGATCCACTCGCTGAGGATCAGGACGCGCGCCATACCCGGGTCGTTCATCGTGGCGGACTACAACCCGGAGAACCGGGCGACGATCTTCCGCGACGAGGCGCAGGCGCGCGACGAGTTCAGCACGGCCGGGCCGGACAGAACGATGGCCGGCACGCCGGTGGTGTGGGGCACCGGTCATGAGGATGCCGGGGGCGCGAAGCGCGAGGCGACGTTGCGGCATGAGGCGGCGCGCGCGCAGCAGGTGAGCTGCAAGGCGAAGTCCACCATGCCCGCGATCCGGCCCGGGTGCGTCGTGCGCGCCGACGTGCTGGACGCGAACGCGACGGCGGACGGGGCGGAGTCCGACGGGAAGGAGGGGCTGTTCGTCTGGAAGGTGGTGCATCGCGGCGCACGGAACCAGAACTACCGCAACACCTTCCGCGCCATTCCCG
Source organism: Paraburkholderia acidipaludis NBRC 101816 (assembly GCF_000684975.1). Classification (GTDB taxonomy): domain Bacteria; phylum Pseudomonadota; class Gammaproteobacteria; order Burkholderiales; family Burkholderiaceae; genus Paraburkholderia; species Paraburkholderia acidipaludis. The sequence continues at coordinate 813 of NZ_BAXZ01000057.1, forward strand.
CCAGCCGTCCGTACCGGATGCCCATCGACGAATCGCGGTGGCCCCGCATCCCCGGCACGCTCGGACTCACGATCACCTCGCCGGACCAGTACCGGTTTCCGTACCTGACCGGCAAGGGCGAAGTGGTGGGCCGCTTCCACTGCGATTCCGGCAACTGGCCCAGGGGCGCGGAGAGCATCCCGCTGCGCATGGCCAAGCCCTTCGCCAGCCGGGACCATGCCGGACTGAGCATGCCGCCCGTGGACGGGGACGAAGCCCTGGTGGGTTTCCGCGAGGGCAATCCCAACAAGCCGGTCATCCTGGCGTTCATGCCGAACGACCGGAACCCCGACCTCATCAACAGCTCGCGCCGGCGCCTCTCGCGCAGCGAGATACGCACGCGCTCGGGCAACAAGCTGTGGATGGACGACTGGGACCACCAGGAGGGGATCGAGCTCAGTACGGAACACTCGGGCCGCTCGCAGCTGAACCTGGGCTTCATTCCCGACGGTGAGCTGAAAGAGCGCGGC
>NZ_BAXZ01000056.1 GCF_000684975.1 Paraburkholderia acidipaludis NBRC 101816
GACTAATGGAATGAACGCGTCCCACCCGTGACCGCAGGAGCAAACGAAGGTGGGTCTTCACGGGCCAACGGCATCGATGTGCCAAGGTGGAAAATGCACGCATTTCCCGGCGACCGGAGGACCCACAGATGAATGCTATGCCAGTAGGTGTTGATCTTGCAAAAAATCTGTTTCAGGTGCACTACATCGATCCGCAAACAGGCGAAATCGTAAATAAGGCAATCAAGCGAGCACAGTTTGCTGAGCATTTTGCAAACCGTGCGCCGTGCCTGGTCGGCATGGAGGCCTGCGGCAGCGCACATCACTGGTCAAGGCAACTGATGAAAATGGGCCATCAAGTCAAACTGATGCCCGCGAGATTTGTGAAGGCTTTCAACATCGGCAACAAGAACGATGCGGCGGACGCGCGGGCGATCTGGCTGGCAGTGCAGCAGCCGAGCAAGGGTGTTGCGGTGAAAACGGAGATGCAGCAGGCAGTGCTGATGTTCCACCGACAACGCGAACAGCTGGTGAAGTTCCGCACGATGCAGACCAACGGCTTGCGCAGCATGCTGGCCGAGTTCGGCGAGGTAATGGGCAAAGGGCGAACCGCGATGAACAAGGCTATATACGACGCGCTCGCACGCATTGAGCAGCGCCTGCCGAAGGCGTTAATCGATTCGTTACGTGAGCAATGGTCGCGGATCGAAAAAATGGACGAAGAGATCGCGGCGATTGAGCGACGGCTACGTGAGTGGAAGAAGGAAGACAAGGCTGTGAAGGCGATCTGCGAGATACCTGGTGTTGGCCTGCTGACGGCAACAGCGGCAGTCGCGATGATCGGCAATCCGAAAGCATTCAGCTCTGGCCGAGAGTTCGCGGCGTGGGTGGGCCTTGTGCCAAAACAGACAGGTTCGGGAGGCAAGGTGAGCCTGCACGGAATCAGCAAACGCGGCGACGGGTATCTACGCAAAATGCTAATTCACGGGGCGCGTAGTGTCGTTGCAAACGCGAAAGATCCCGGTCCGCGGATCGAGCAGATGAGAAAGCGACGACCGTCGAATGTGGTGGTGGTTGCCGTGGCGAACAGGATGGCGCGGACGATCTGGGCAGTGCTCGCTCATGACCGACCGTACCAGAAAGACTATGCGTGCGTGAAACCGACCTGAACGGTGGACGCGACTCGGAAGATTAGTGCTTTACAAAATGCAAGGCTAGACGTCGAAAGGTTGCGTTGGTGATCGAGTGTGATGACAAGACAGGTCGGACCGTGATTCGCGAAACCTGGTCAGTGGTATGAGCTTCGAGCTCGTTAGACTAATGAGGTGCGAATCAGCGGATTTCATAGGGGCCCGCAGCGGAAACCGGCT
>NZ_BAXZ01000055.1 GCF_000684975.1 Paraburkholderia acidipaludis NBRC 101816
AATGCCGTTCAGTTAAGGTCCCGCTTCAGGTACCGAACGGTGTAACGGAAAGGTCTGGACTTGACGGTCCGAGCGCATGAGCGCCCGGACCGTTTTTCGTTGGGAAGCTGCTTGAGCCGTTCGCGCAGTCGCCCAAGTAGCGCGGGGAGTTTGCCGTACGAGCGTGTGACGGCCGCCCATGTCATTTCGTACTGGAACGTGTGAAACGCCCGGATGAAGCTCAGTTCCTCGGGTGTGCGCCCGGCCTCCAGGGCCGCCTTGGCCATCTCCAGTCGAATCAGGTTGTAGGCGATCAAGGCCCCCCAGAATTCCTGGTAGACGCCCTCCACAGTCTGACTGCGAAGGGTCAATTCCATGCCCAGCATCGACTGCTTCAATTCACGGTAGCTGGTCTCGATTTGCCAGCGACGTTCGTAGCAGGACACGATGTCATCCGCCTTGAAGCGCTGGCGATCGCTCAGGGAAGTCAGCAATATCCGCTGCCGGCCGCGGGTATCGACGGCGAGCACCGCGCGGGCCTGCCAGTACTCGGGCAGCTCTGGACACGCCTTTCGTGCCTGTGGCGACACGCGCATGCGCACCATCTGATCGCCGGTCTCGCCGCTGAGCACTTCCCAGCGCGTATTGGACTTGGCCGGAATGATGAAATGCCGGTTCTCCCCGCCAAAGACCAGGCTGCACAGCAACTGGGCAGACAGGAACCCCTTATCGAACACCGTAATGGAATGTTGCGGCACCCGCGGCATGAGCTCTCGCGCCGAGATCATCTCGTTGACGTCGTAAGGACCGAATTCGACGTCGTGTACCAGATGCGTGGGAATGGCGGTGAGCGTGACTGCGCGCAACTGGGGATAGCTGCCCACCCGGTCATGCACGGCCACGGATGCCCCGAAGTGCCTGCGGTTGGCGGCACTGTCGGCCGTGCGCAGTGTCGTGCCGTCCATGGCAAACAGCGAGAATCCCTTGAAGAGGTATTGCGCCTGATCCTGGGCAACCCAGCTCCTGGCGGATTCGTGAAACAGCCAGGCCAGCGGCGCGGCGCCGGTGCGTTGCCGGGCCTGGCTGATGGCGCTCTTGCTGACAAACGAAGCATCGGGCGCAGCAAGTGCAAGTTCCAGCCCGTCGACGACCTCGCTGATTGACTGATGGCGGTACAACGCCAGCGCGATCACCAGCCAAACCACCTGTTGCGCCGGCAGACGGCGACGACGGACGCTGGCACTGCCGCTGGCCTGGACTGCCTGCTCAATCCATTGATACGGCAGATGCTGGCCCAGCCGATCCCATTCGAACGGTGGGCGTGAATCGACAAGAAGAGGAAGGTCGTCAATCAGCATGGCGATGAAAGTTAACATCGCCACGTCCGGTTTACAACACCTCGGCTCCACCAACAAAAATGCCGTTCAGTCGCTTAACTGAACGGCATTACACC
>NZ_BAXZ01000054.1 GCF_000684975.1 Paraburkholderia acidipaludis NBRC 101816
AATGTACCAATACGATCAGTACGACCAGACCATCGTTGACGAACGCGTCGCGCAGTACCGCGACCAGGTTCGCCGGCGCCTCTCGGGCGAATTGAGCGAAGAAGAGTTCCGCCCGCTGCGCCTGCAGAACGGCCTGTACATGCAGCGCCACGCGTACATGCACCGCATCGCGATTCCCTACGGCAACCTGCGCAGCGACCAGCTGCGCATGCTCGGCACGATCGCGCGCGAGCACGACCGCGGCTACGGCCACTTCTCGACGCGCTCGAACATCCAGTACAACTGGATCCAGCTCGAGGAAACGCCTGAAATCCTGCGCAAGCTCGCCTCGGTGCAGATGCACGGCATCCAGACCTCGGGCAACTGCATCCGCAACATCACCGCCGACCAGTTCGCGGGCGTGGCCCCCGACGAGGTGGTCGATCCGCGCCCCTGGGCCGAGATCCTGCGCCAGTGGTCGACGTTCCACCCCGAATTCGCGTGGCTGCCGCGCAAGTTCAAGATCGCCGTCTCGGGCTCGAAGGAAGACCGTGCGGCCGTGCAGATCCACGATCTGGGCGTGTATCTGGACCGCAATGCCGACGGCGAAATCGTCGCGAGCATTCTCGCGGGCGGGGGGCTCGGCCGCACGCCGATCGTCGGCGCGATCATCCGGCGCGACCTGCCGTGGCAGCATCTCCTGACCTACTGCGAAGCCGTGCTGCGCGTGTACAACCGCTACGGCCGCCGCGACAACCTCTACAAGGCGCGCATCAAGATCCTCGTGAAGGCGCTCTCGCCCGCGAAGTTCGCGCAGCAGGTGGAAGAGGAATGGCAGCACCTGAAGGACGGCCCCTCGACGCTCACGCAGGCCGAAGTGGAGCGCGTGTCGCAGTACTTCGTGCCGCCCGCGTATGAAAAGCTGCCCGACACCGATACGTCGTACGAAAAGCATCTGCTCGAAACCCGTGCGTTCGCGCGCTGGGTGGAGCGCAACGTGCGTCCGCACCGCGTGCCGGGCTACGCCTCGGTCACGCTCTCGCTCAAGCCGCGCAACATCGCGCCGGGTGACGCCACCGACGCGCAGATGGAAGCCGTGGCCGACTGGGCCGACGCGTATTCGTACGGCCAGGTCCGCGTCTCGCACGAGCAGAACCTGATCCTCGCCGACGTGAAGAAGCGCGACCTCTACGCGCTGTGGGAGAAGGCGAAGGCGCAGGGTTTCGCGACGGCGAACATCGGACTGCTGACCGACATCATCGCGTGCCCGGGGGGCGACTTCTGCTCGCTCGCGAACGCGAAGTCGATCCCCATCGCGCTGGCGATCCAGGAGCGCTTCGACAATCTCGACTTCGTCCACGACCTGGGCGACCTGTCGTTCAACATCTCGGGCTGCATGAATTCGTGCGGTCACCATCACGTGGGCAATATCGGCGTGCTGGGTGTCGACAAGGACGGCGCGGAGTGGTACCAGGTGTCGCTGGGCGGCGAGCAGGGCAACGGCGCCAACGGTGCGCGCCTGGGCCGCGTGATCGGGCCGTCGTTCTCGGCCGAAGAGATG
>NZ_BAXZ01000053.1 GCF_000684975.1 Paraburkholderia acidipaludis NBRC 101816
GATGATGTTGAAAAATGTCGTGTTTTGACTTTGGACATTGGTGTTCGTCTGACGTTTTTCGGCTGTGAACGTGAACTAAGATGCCGATCTGATCGGAGCACGGTCCCGGTTGCTCGTTATGCAGTGACATGCTTGTTGTCAGGTGCGAGCCATTTCGCCATTCGTCGTAGGTTTTGTGCGGTTGCTGCGAGCAGGAACTCATCGTGTGCGCCGGTAGGCCCACGCAGTCGCAAGCGGTCGAGCTTCAGAATGCGTTTGAGGTGGGCAAAGAGCATTTCCACCTTCTTTCGCTCGCGTGAGGATCGGCTGTATTCAGGCGTCTTTGCAATCGACCTGGTTTTGTCTCGCGCAGCTTCATGGATGCTGCGAGCAATTTTGCGGAATGGTGTATTCGGACAACAGCGATCCTTCATCGAACAGCTCTCACAGTCGAGCTGGCTCGCCCGGTAGATGATCGTCTCTGCCTTCGTGATGCGTGTGCGCGGAGTTTTGAATTTGCGCCGGTCACTGCGCAGTATGTGTCCAGTTGGACAGCGGTATTCATTGGCCTGCTCATCCCATTGGAACGCGCTGCTGGAGAACGTATTGTCTTTCCGCGCGGTCTTATCCCAGACCGGAACATGTGGCGCAATGTCCTTCTGCTCAATCATCCAGGCAAGCATCGCTGCTGAGCCATATGCGGTATCGCCAGCAAGGCGGCGGGGTTTGAGATCATGTCGACGCTCAACGCGCTCAATCATCGTCCTGGTTGATTCCACTTCGTGTGAACGATTTGCGGGCGTCGCCTCGACGTCCACGATGATTCCCGCTTTCAGGTCGATCAGATAATTGGTCGAGTAGGCAAAGAATGCCGGGCTACCCCTGGCGGCTGTCCAACTCGCAGCGGGATCAGTCAGGGAAATCTTCTTTTGAGGCGTCGATCTCTCTCGCTCTTCAGGCACGTCGACGCCCGCCGGATTCGCTTCCTCCAATGAGTTGAGATATTCCCGAACGGCACGGCTTTGGCCCTCGACGCAACCCCAGTCGATGCGTTCCGTACCGGGAACACCGCGCGTAGCGCTTGCGTCGGCTCTGATGATGCTTGCGTCAATCGCAAATCCTTCTCCTTCGACTAGCCCCTCGGACATGCAGCGGCCCAGCACCGTCTCGAACACATGGCGTAGCGCATCGCTGTCGCGGAAGCGGCCGTGGCGGTTCTTCGAGAATGTCGAATGCTCGGGCACGGCGTCGTCCAGCCCCAGGCGGCAAAACCATCGATACGCAAGATTAAGATGGACCTCTTCGCACAGCCTGCGCTCAGACCGGATGCCGAAGCAATAGCCCACGATCAACATGCGGATCATGAGCTCTGGATCAATCGATGGCCGACCCATTGGGCTGTAGAACGGCGCGAGATGCTGGCGTAGATCGCGAAGGTCCAGGAAGTGATCAATACCTCTCAACAGATGTTCGCGAGGGATGTGACTATCGAGGTTGAACGAGTAGAAGAGCTTGTCCTGTCCGCTGCCCAGTTGACCCATCATGACGATGCACTCCCGCCGATCGATGTCTTCCAGGATACCCAACAACC
>NZ_BAXZ01000052.1 GCF_000684975.1 Paraburkholderia acidipaludis NBRC 101816
AAAACTCGACGGCACGTTCCGTCCGGAAGGAGATCGACGATGTACAAGCAACGAGGTCTGCGCCTGAAGCTTATCGCCGCTGCCACCTGCCTGCTGGCAGGCGGCGTGGCCCATGCCCAGAGCAGCGTCACGCTGTATGGCCTGGTCGACGGCGGCCTGCTTTACACGAACAAGACGCTCAACACCACCACCGGACAAAACGCCGGCAGTCAGTTCTCCATGATCGACAGCGGCAACTCGCCTTCGCAGTTCGGCTTGATGGGCACGGAAGACCTGGGCGGCGGACTGAAGGCGGAATTCAAGCTCGAAAGCGGTATCAGCATGTCCAACGGCGGCTTCAACGATTCGAACGGCAACCTGTTCGGCCGCCAGGCGTATGTGGGCCTCGACAGCAACTACGGCGACGTGAAGCTCGGCCTGCAGTTCTCGCCGTTCTTCCTCTCCATGTACGATCTCGACCCGCGCGACTGCTCGCAGTTCGCCAGCGGCCTGGTCCCCTACGTCGACAACCTCATCACCACCGGCATCTTCAACGCCAACGCGATCTCCTATAGCAGTCCCAAGGTCTACGGCTTCCAGGGCAGCGCGATGCTGGGCCTGGGCGGCGTGGCGGGCGACTTCCAGGCCGGCCGCAACTATTCGGTCAACCTGAAGTACGACACCGGCACGCTGCTCGTCGAAGCCGGCTTCTACGACGGCAACGCCGGCGGCGCGGCCACCCCGATCCCCTCCACCTTCGCGTTCGAAGGGCGCATCATCGGCGTGTCGTACAAGTTCGGCAAGCTCACCGCGAAGTTCTCGTTCGTGAACTACAAGGTGGCCGGCTCGTTCAACAACAACGTCTACGGCGGCGGCCTCGACTGGCTCGCCACGCCGCGGCTCGACCTCAACGGCGGCGTCTGGTACACGAGCGACCGCGACGACACCACGAACCACTCGATCATGGGCGGCATTGGTTCGGACTATTATCTGTCGCGCGCCACGACGCTCTACGCGCAGTTCGGCGTGGTCAACAACCACGGCGCGATGGATACCGGCCTCTCCATCGATGGGGCGCTCAACAGTGTGAACGGCACGACCGTGGGCGCGGACATCGGTATCCGCCATATTTTCTAACTGCAGGTTCGCCGTTCAGCGAGTCAACCTCCTCTTGAAGGAAAGGGAAACAACATGAAGAAGGCTAGCCTCATCACCACGGTCGCGTGTTCGCTGCTCCTGCTCGGCACGGCAAGCGCGTGGGCGCAGGACCAGGGCAGCGGCGCCGCGGCCACCGCGCCGGCCATGAGCAGCGCGACGCAAAGTCCCAAGGCCATGCGCAAGGCCAACCGGCTGCTCTCGAAGAACGTGCAGCGTGCGCTCGTGAAGGTCAAGGGACTGGATTCGACCAACATCGTCGTGTCGGCGAAGAACGGCGCGATCCTGCTGGGCGGCACGGTGCCCGAGGCGGACCAGATCCAGGTGGCCGTGACCACCGCCCAGGGGGTGAGCGGGGTTCAGAGCGTGCAGAACGCGCTCCGGGTCAAGGCAATCGGCCAGTAATATCGGCCCCCCGGCGCAGCGCGGCGGATGTCATGTCCCGCGCTGCGCCCGGTCGCCTGATATT
>NZ_BAXZ01000051.1 GCF_000684975.1 Paraburkholderia acidipaludis NBRC 101816
GTGCTGGAGTTCTACAGCCTGTACATGCACCAGCTCGACTGGAAGGGCTATCAGGACGCGCAGACGGACGGCAGCACCCCGTCCTCAGCGTCGATCCATCCGCTGCCCTTCTGGCAGGGCGACCGGCATTTCCGCGTGGGCAGCAAGGCGAACGATCATCAGGCCCAGCCACGCCAACTCAATACGCCGCTGAATCTCGGCTCCGCTTCGGGCGGGCTGGGCGGCGGAACCCTCGGTGGCGGCGCGCTGCTGGGCGGTGCGCTATCCGGCCCGGCCCCGGACAGCATGGATGCGCCCGCAACCTATCCCGACCGGGTACGCTATACCGTGCCGCCCGCCAGCCCGGCGGACGCTTCGCAGGATGCCGGTACGCCGCAGACCGGGGTTCGCATCTGCGACCGCGCCAGCGGGACGGTAATCGGCCTGCTGCCGCGCGGCGGCGAATTGAGCGTCGTCGGCAATGTCGCGAAAGGCTGGGCACTGATCGGGACAATCACGAAGGGTGCGCCCGTGGCCGCCATCGCTGGCGGGACACCTGACCCGCGCGCCGTGACGGGCTGGGTAAATCTCGATGAACTCGACGCGGTGATTGATCCGAAGCCGCTCGATTCGGTGGTCGTGCTCGACAAGCCCTTCCCGGTCAAGGCGGGCGACGTGGTGGGCTACCTGGGCGAGTACCAGGACTCCACCGAGGCGAGCCTGCTGCCGCCAAAACGCGAGTTCCCGCTCTTGCACGTCGAAGTGTTCACCGGGGCGCAGATCAATGACTTCATCAACAAGAGCAAGGAGCGGGCGAAGAAGCTGCCGGACATCGGGAAAACGCTGCTGCTGATCCAGCAGGGCGCGAAGCTTGTCAAACCGGCCGACCCGCAACGTAATACCGGGCTGGTGGGGCTGACGCTGGCGCTTGCGACGGGCAAACAGGGCGACCCCGGCAAGGGACTGTGGGCGAAGGTCCAGCCGACGAAGCTCGCGGCGCAGCCGCCCACGCACGGCCACGGGCACAGCCACAGCCATCCCGCCAGCGGGACGCCCGTAGGCGAGCCGCTATGGGTCGAGCGCACCAAATACGCGGGCAAGGTTGCTGGCGCAACTGTTCCGACATGGAACAGTTTTCCGTTGCAGCTTGCCAATGCCGAGGGGCCGGCGGTGGGCTATCAGGAGGTGCTTTCGCGTGCCCGGCTCGAACAGGGGCGCGAAATCGACCGGGCGACCGACGATCAGGGCGTGCAATGGTGGTCGGTTACGGCGGGCGACGAAGACGGCAGATCAATTACGCGTTGGGTATGTGAGAAGGGCCACCCGGATACGCTTTGGGAAAGCCCTTGGGCGTGGCCGGGCTTCGATACGGTGGATACCACGAGCGTACCGTTGCTCGACATGTACCGGCGCAACCTGTTCGAAGCGAAACGGCTGATCGAAGGCGATGACGAGAAGGAATTCAGCACCATTGCCGCGACGGTGAACGCGGGGCAGTTTATCGGCAAGCTGGAGAAGGCGGCGAAGCGCCAGGGTGACGACAAGGGGAACGTGGTTCCGGCGGACCTGAGGCGGGCGCTGACCGTGCGGTGGCTGGCCCAGGCCGTGTCGCATGTGATCTTTCGCTACGAAAGCGAATGGGGCGGCGACATGGGCAAGTGGGAGAAA
>NZ_BAXZ01000050.1 GCF_000684975.1 Paraburkholderia acidipaludis NBRC 101816
CCGTTGGCCTGCGAATTCGCAAGGCACTCCGAACCAATGCCGAAGCCGTTGTACGGGTCCATGCCGTTGCCGTTCAGCGCAATGCCGCCGCCCCCGCCGCCGTTCCTGCCGTCGGCCAGCACGTCGTAGCGCGCCGTCACGCCCATGCGGCCCACCACCGGAGCGTTGAACTTGTGGTGCGCGAGCAGCGAGAGGCCGTACCACTGCGCGTTGCCGCCGTTGTACGCCGCGCGCTGCTGCTGGCCGTAGTCCACTTCGGCGTTGTACTGCGTGTCCGCGAGCGTGTAGGTGGCGTCGGCCTCGCCGAAGAAGAAGTAGCCGCCCGAGCTCGTCGCCTGGCCGCCCGGGCCGTAGACCACCTGGCCCGCGGCGTTGGTGGCGCTCGAGAGCGTCTGGCGGCCGATGTTGAACGAGCCGCCGATATCCAGCGCGCTGGACCACGTGTAGTCGGTGCGGGCCGTGAAGGTCGGGATCCTGTTGCTGGTGGTGATCGGGTCGCCCAGCGCGTTGGTGCCCGTCTGCGTGACCGAGCCGTAGGTGCGGTACTGCTCGTTGCCGACCATGAACTTCCACGCCCAGTTGCTGCCGTCGGGCGACCAGTTCCAGCCCACGCCCACGTAGCTGCCCGGGTCCGAGAAGTCGTAGAGCAGGCCGTGGGTGAGGGTGAGCATCTGGTTGGACTGCTGCACCTCGTAGCCGCCGAAGCTGGGCATCAGACCCGCGACGAAGGTGCCCGTGGCGGTGACCGGCACGGTGATGACGGCGGTGTTCAGGATATCGTCGCCGGTGCTGCCGTGCTCGTTCTGCAGCAGCGTGATGCCGTTGCCGCGGTTGGGCATGAGGGTGACTTCGGCGGAGGGCGCCATCGGTCCGACCCCGAAGGTCTTCTTGATGTCGAGGTAGAGGTCGCCGAAGGTGCTGTTGAAGTAGTTGTACGCGCTTTCGTGGTTCGCGAAGAGGAACGACGAGGTGCTCGCGGCGCGGTTGTAGATGTAGCTCGGGTCGATGTAGCCGGTGATCGAGAGGCCGGCGATGGGGCCGGTGTTGGCCGCGTCGGAGAGCGAGTCGACCTTCAGCTGCTGGTTGGCGACCTGCTGCCTGATGGCGTCCAGATCGTCGTTGGTCAGGTGCGCGGGCGCCTTGCCGTAGTCGGGCGAGGAGACGTCCACTTCCTGGGCCGGGGCGGCGGCGGCTGCCGGTGCTGCGGCGGCTGCGGTCTGCGCCGTGGCCTTCGTGTTCTTCGACTGGGCCAGCTCCGACTTCAGCGATTTCACTTCCTTCTGCAGCGAGTTCAGCTCCTGCTGCAGGGCCCTGATCTGGTCGCTGGTCGTATCGGCCATGGCCATACCCGGCAGGGCCCCGGCCACCAGCAGGCAGATTAACTTCTTCCTCATCAACATTCTCCTTGTGGGTCGTTCCTGCAAAGACTTCGGCATGGGGTCCGGAAACCCCGTCGGCGTGCGTCCCTTCCCCAGGGCCGCCCGCCCTTCTTCCGCACGTGGGCCGTGCGCTGTCGCTTCGCCTTGTGCTTCAGGTAGTGCTTCGGTGTACTACGGATACTGGCTTGAATGTCTCTCAGGCCCCGCACGTGCTCGCGATCCGGGCCGGCATCGACCCGGACCGCGCCGGAATCACGCGGCCCGGCGCCCCAGCGGCGCGCCCACGGCGCCCACCGGCGCGGCAGGCCGTCCGGTTTCGGCCGGCTCGGGCTGGATGAAGGCCATCTGCATGTCGCGCAGGCGCTTTTTCTCGCGCGCCATCATGATCTGGTTGGCCACGATCACCCCGATCGTCACCGCGCTGATAAA
>NZ_BAXZ01000049.1 GCF_000684975.1 Paraburkholderia acidipaludis NBRC 101816
GAGCGTGGCCAGCGCGTTCATCTCGGGGTTCAGGCCCAGGCGCACCCGCGAGAACACCACCAGCGGCAGCGTGGTCGAGCCCGGGCCCGAGAGGAACGCCGAGAGCACCAGATCGTCGATCGAGAGCGTGAACGAGAGCAGCCACCCGGAAACCAGCGCCTGCGAGATCAGCGGCAGCGTGATCACGAAGAACACCTTGAAGGGTGTGGCGCCCAGATCCAGCGCGGCTTCCTCCAGAGACCGGTTCATCTCCTTCACCCGCGACTGCACGATGATCGCCACGTACGAGACGCACAGCATCACGTGGCCGATCCACATGGTCAGCACGCCCCGGCCCTTCGGCCAGCCCAGGAACTGCTCCATCGCCACAAAGAGCAGCAGCAGCGAGATCCCCTGGATGACTTCGGGAATCACCAGCGGCGCGTTGATCATGCCGGCGAAGAGCGCGAAGCCCCTAAAGCGCCCCATGCGCGCGAGCACATAGCCCGACCACGTGCCGATCACCACCGAGGCGAACGCGGTCATCAGCCCGATCTTCAGCGACAGCCACGCGGCGTTGAGCAGTTCGTCGTCCTGCAGGAGCGCGGCGTACCACTTCAGCGAGAAGCCCGACCAGACGGTGACGAGCTTCGATTCGTTGAACGAATACACCACGAGGCTGATGATCGGGATGTAAAGGAACAGAAAGCCGAGCGTCAGCACGCCCGTGGAGAGGGTACGGTTGGGCCGGATCATTTGCCTTCCTCCAGCTGCCTGACCTGGTTGTGCTGGAAGAGCGCCATCGGCACGAGCAGCAGCAGCACCATTGCGACCGTGACGGCGGAAGCCATCGGCCAGTCCATGTTGTTGAAGAACTCGTCCCACATCACGCGGCCGATCATGAGGGTGTCGGCGCCGCCGAGCAGTTCGGGAATCACGTACTCGCCCACCGCGGGGATGAACACGAGGAGGCTGCCGGCGATGATGCCGTTCTTCGAGAGCGGCAGCGTAATCTTCGTGAAAGCCACCCAGGGCTTCGCGCCGAGATCGTAGGCGGCCTCGAGCAGGGTGAGGTCCATCTTGACGAGGTGGGCGTAGAGGGGCATGACCATGAAGGGCAGGTACGAATAGACCATGCCGATGTAGACGCCCGCATCGGAGTGATAGAGGCGCAGCGGCGAGTGGATGAGGCCGATGGCCATGAGGGCGTGGTTCAGGAGCCCGTCGTCCTTGAGGATGCCGATCCAGGCGTAGACGCGGATGAGGAAGGAGGTCCAGAAGGGGAGCATGACGCCCATCATGAGGAGGTTGCGGGTGGCGGGGTTCGACCGCGCGATGTAGTAGGCGACGGGGTAGCCGATGAGCAGGCACAGGAGGGTGGAGACGGCCGCCATCTTCAGGGAGCTGATGTAGGTGGCGATGTAGAGGTCGTCCTGGAGGAGGAAGGCGTAGTGGCCGAGCTGGAGGGCGAAGTGGACGACGCCGTCCTTCATCCCGACGAGGTTCGTGTAGGGGGGCACGGCCATCATCTGGTCGGCGAAGCTGATCTTGAACACGAGCACGAAGGGCACGGCGAAGAAGAGCGTGAGCCAGAGGAAGGGCACCCCGATGACGGTGGAGCGGCCCGAGGGCACGAAGCGGGAGAACAGGCGCGAGAAGACGCGCAGCGCGCCGCCGGAAGCGGCAGAGGCATTGGTGGAGGGCAGGGAAGTACTCATGATGTCCTCTTCCTCATTGCGTAAGCACGACGCCGCTGGCGGGCGACCAGGAGACGTAGACGTCGTCGTTCCAGGCGGGGGCGCCCTCGCTCATGAGGTGCGAGCTGGAGAGGTTCGAGACGACCACCTTGCCGCCGGGCAGGCGCACGTGGTAGAGCGAGTAGCTGCCCATGTAGGCGACGTCGGAGACCACGCCGCGGGCCCAGTTGTGGGGCGTGCCGGGCTTCTCGCGCGTCACGCGCACGCGCTCGGGGCGCACCGAGATGCCCACGGGCATGCCGAGCGGCCCGGTGATGCCGTGGCTGACGTACATGCGCGTTTCGAGGTCCCCGCTTTCCACGAAGATGTGGTCGGGCTCGTCCTCCACGACCTTGCCCTCGAAGAGGTTGGTGGAGCCGATGAATTCGGCGGAGAAGCGGCTGTTGGGGAATTCGTAGACGTCGGAGGGGGTGCCGGTCTGCACGATGCGGCCTTCGCTCATGACGGCGAGGCGGTTGGCCATGGTCATGGCTTCTTCCTGGTCGTGGGTGACCATGACGCAGGTGACGTCGACCTTCCCGATGATGTTCACGAGTTCGAGCTGGGTCTTCTGGCGGATCTTCTTGTCGAGCGCGGACATGGGCTCGTCGAGCAGCAGGAGCTTGGGGCGCTTGACGAGCGAGCGGGCGAGCGCGACGCGCTGCTGCTGGCCGCCGGAGAGTTGATGCGGCTTGCGCTGGGCGTAGCGGCTCATCTGCACGAGGTTCAGGGCGTCGGCCACGCGTTCCTTGATCTCGTTCTTCGGGGTGCCTTCCTGCTTCAGGCCGAAGGCGATGTTGGCCTCCACGCTCATGTGCGGGAAGAGCGCGTAGGACTGGAACATCATGTTGACGGGACGCCGGTAGGGCGGCAGCGTCGCGAGGTCTTCGCCATCGACGTAGATGCGCCCGGAGGTGGCGCTCTCCAGCCCGGCGAGCATGCGCAGCAGGGTGGACTTGCCGCAGCCGGAGCTGCCCAGCAGCGCGAACAGTTCGTTCTTCGCGATGTTCAGGCTCACGTTGTCCACGGCGGTGCTCTCGCCGAACTTCTTGACGACGTTTTCGATGCGGA
>NZ_BAXZ01000048.1 GCF_000684975.1 Paraburkholderia acidipaludis NBRC 101816
GCATGGCAGAAGCCGCAAAAAAACCGAGGCCGGAATACCGGAACATCGGGCTTGGGCAGATCTTGTTCGCATACCGCCTGCCGCTGGCCGGCCGCGTATCGATCGGCCACCGCGTGAGCGGGGCCTTGTTGTTCGTCTTCCTGCCCTTCCTGCTGTACCTGTTCGACCAGAGCCTCACCTCCGAGCTGAGCTTTCAGGTCTTCCAGGCTTTCCTCTCCAGCATCATCGTCAAGCTCGTCGTGCTGGTGCTCGGCTGGGCCTTCCTGTTCCACTTCTGCGCCGGCGTGCGGCACCTGTTCATGGACTTCAGCCATGATCTGGCCAGCAAGCAGAAAGCGAAGTCGACTTCCCTCGTCGTCGTGATCGTCTCCTCGGTCCTCACGATCGCCTTCGCCGCCAAACTCTTCGGAGCCTTCTGAAACATGTCTGCCAAAAACGGAATCGGTCCGAAGCGCCTTGTCGTCGGCGCTCACTACGGCCTGCGCGACTGGATCGCCCAGCGCGCCACCGCCGTCATCATGGCCATCTACACCGTCGTGCTGCTCGCGCTCTTCTTCGGCGCGCACGACTTTTCGTACGACGGCTGGGCCTCGATCTTCTCCGCACAGTGGATGAAGCTCGCCACCTTCGTCACGCTGCTCGCGCTGTTCTATCACGCCTGGGTGGGCGTGCGTGACATCTGGATGGACTACATCAAGCCGGTCGGCCTGCGCATCGTGCTGGACGTGCTGACGATCGCCTGGCTGCTGGGCAGCCTCGGCTACGCCGCTCAGATTCTCTGGAGAGTGTAAAAGAATGGCTGCAATCAAGAACTCCCTGCCGCGTCGCAAGTTCGACGTGGTGATCGTCGGCGCGGGCGGCTCGGGGATGCGCGCCTCGCTGCAACTCGCGCGCGCGGGCCTCTCGGTCTGCGTGCTCTCGAAGGTGTTCCCCACGCGCTCGCACACCGTTGCTGCCCAGGGCGGCATCGGCGCCTCGCTCGGCAACATGAGCGAAGACAACTGGCACTACCACTTCTACGACACGATCAAGGGCTCCGACTGGCTCGGCGACCAGGACGCGATCGAGTTCATGTGCCGCGAAGCGCCGAACGCCGTCTACGAACTGGAGCACATGGGCATGCCGTTCGACCGCAACGCGGACGGCACGATCTACCAGCGCCCGTTCGGCGGCCACACGGCCAACTACGGCGAGAAGCCGGTGCAGCGCGCCTGCGCGGCGGCTGACCGGACCGGCCACGCGCTCTTGCACACGCTGTACCAGCAGAACGTCGCGGCGAAGACCACGTTCTTCGTCGAATGGATGGCGCTCGATCTGATCCGCGACGCCGAAGGCGACGTGCTGGGCGTGACCGCGCTGGAAATGGAAACGGGCGACATCTACATCCTCGAAGGCAAGACCACCCTGTTCGCCACGGGCGGCGCGGGCCGGATCTTCGCGGCCTCGACCAATGCGTTCATCAACACCGGCGACGGCCTCGGCATGGCGGCGCGCTCGGGCATCGCGCTGCAGGACATGGAGTTCTGGCAGTTCCACCCGACCGGCGTGGCCGGCGCGGGCGTGCTGATCACCGAAGGCGTGCGCGGCGAAGGCGGCATCCTGCGCAACGCCAACGGCGAGCGCTTCATGGAGCGCTACGCGCCGACGCTGAAGGATCTCGCGCCGCGCGACTTCGTCTCGCGCTCGATGGACCAGGAAATCAAGGAAGGCCGTGGCGTGGGTCCGCACAAGGATCACGTGCTGCTGGACCTCTCGCACATCGGCGCCGAGACGATCATGAAGCGTCTGCCGTCAATCCGCGAGATCGCGCTGAAGTTCGCGAACGTGGACTGCATCAGGGAGCCGATCCCGGTCGTGCCGACCATCCACTACCAGATGGGCGGCATTCCGACGAACATCCACGGCCAGGTGGTGGGCACCGCGAAGGGTCACGAAGACCCCATCAACGGCTTCTACGCGGTGGGCGAATGCTCGTGCGTTTCGGTGCACGGCGCGAACCGCCTGGGCACGAACTCGCTGCTCGACCTGGTGGTGTTCGGCCGCGCGGCGGGCAACCATATCGTCAGGCACGTGAAGGAGCAGCGCGATCACAAGCCGCTGCCGGCGGATGCGGGCGAGTTCTCGCTGGCGCGTCTGGCCGTGCTCGACAATTCGAGCTCGGGCGAGTACGCGTAGAGCGTGGCGAACGATATCCGCGGCTCGATGCAGAAGCACGCGGGCGTGTTCCGCACCTCGGCGCTGCTGGAAGAAGGCGTGAAGGACATCGCGCAGATTGCGGAGCGCGCGAAGCACATCCACCTGAAGGACAAGTCGAAGGTGTTCAACACGGCGCGCGTGGAAGCGCTCGAAGTGGCGAACCTGATCGAGGTTGCGCGCGCAACGATGGTCTCGGCCGAGGCGCGCAAGGAAAGCCGCGGTGCGCACGCGCAGAGCGACTACGAACACCGCGACGACGAGAACTGGCTGCGCCATACGCTGTGGTTCAGCGAAGGCGACCGGCTCGATTACAAGCCGGTTCACATGCAACCGCTGACCGTCGAGTCTGTGCCGCCCAAGGCGCGTACGTTCTAAGGCAAGAGCCAGTCAAAAGGAATCGGTAAATGGCCAAGCGAATTTTTGAAGTCTACCGCTACGATCCGGACCAGGACGCGGCGCCGCGCATGCAGACCTACGAGCTGGAAATCACGCACGAGCGCATGCTGCTCGACGCGCTGGTCAAGCTCAAGGAGCTGGACGAGACGCTGTCGTTCCGCCGCTCGTGCCGCGAGGGCGTGTGCGGCTCGGACGCGATGAACATCAACGGCAAGAACGGTCTGGCGTGCCTGACGAACCTGAACGAGCTGCCGCAGAAGATCGTGCTGCGTCCG
>NZ_BAXZ01000047.1 GCF_000684975.1 Paraburkholderia acidipaludis NBRC 101816
ACACCCTCGGGTGCCATTTTTATTTGTGCCGCGGTTGTTCGTGCCGCATCGTGGGCTAGCGGTTGAACAGCCTGCGCAGCCGCTCGACGGCTTCCTCCAGCCGCTCGTACGCCGTGGCGTACGAGAGCCGCACGTACTGGTGCGGCGCTGCCGCGCCGAAATCCATGCCCGGCACCATCACCGTGTCCGCCTCGTGCAGCATCGCGCGCGTCAGCGTATCGCTGTCGCCGGCGGCAGGATGCGCGACGTGCGTGCAGTCGGCATAGACATAGAACGCACCGTCGGGCATGACCGGCACGCGAAAGCCTAGCGATTCGAGCGCCGGCGCGATGAAGTCGCGGCGACGCCGGAATTCGAGGCGGCGCGACTCGTAGATCGCGAGCGTGTCCGGCTCGAAGCAGGCCAGCGCCGCGTGCTGGGCGAGCGCCGACGCACAGATGAAAAGGTTTTGCGCGAGCTTTTCGAATGCGCCGACCAGCGCCGGAGGCACGACGAGCCAGCCAAGGCGCCAGCCGGTCATGTTGAAGTACTTCGAGAAGCTGTTGACGGTCACGACATCGTCGCCGAACGACAGCGCCGACACCGGTGGCGCATCGTAGCTCAGGCCCTGGTAGATCTCGTCGACGATCGTGAAGCCGCCGCGCTCGCGCACGGTCTGCACGATGCGTCGAAGCTCGTCGGGCTCGATCGAGGTGCCGGTGGGATTCGAGGGCGAGGCGAGCAGCACGCCGCGCGTGCGCGGGCTCCAGAGCCGCTCGACGTCGGCCGCCGTTAGCTGGAAGCGGGCCTCGGGGCCGCTCGGCACGAGCACCGGCTTGCCTTCCGCCGCGGCCACGAAGTGCCGGTTGCAGGGGTAGCACGGGTCGGGCATCAGCACTTCGTCGTCGCGGTCGACCAGCGCCGTGCAGGCGAGCAGCAGCGCCGCCGAGGCGCCAGCCGTGACGACGATGCGCGCCGGATCGATCGTCAGGCCATGCGCATGCCGGTAGTGCGCGGCGATCGCTTCGCGCAGCGCGTGGATGCCGAGCGCGCTCGTATACTGCGTGACGCCGCGGCGCAGCGCCGCGGCGGCGGCCTCGACGACGGGCTCCGGCGCCGTGAAGTCCGGCTCGCCAATACCCATGTGAATGATGTCGCGCCCGGCGCGTTCGAGCTTTGCCGCCTCCTTGGCCAGTTCCATGACATAGAACGGCTGGATCGCGTCGACGCGCGCGGCAAGCCGCAGGAGCGGTTCGGCAACGGTATTCATGCGGGTGATTCCAGTTTCTTGCTGCCGGCAGACCCGGCGGGTCCGCCGGCGCGGACCGTAAAACGACGGCGAATTCGCAAGGCGGCGGGGCGCACAAGTGCGGCGCGCCCCGCCGCGCGAGCCATCACGACCTGCGTGCGGCCTGGGTTTCCGCGGCGCGCAGTTGCACCGCGAGCTTGTCGAGCACGCCGTTGACGTACTTGTAGCCGTCCGAGCCGCCGAACGTCTTCGCCAGTTCGACCGCTTCGTTGATCACGACGCGGTAAGGGATGTCGACGTGATGCGTGAGCTCGTAGGTCGCGACCAGCAGCACCGCGCGCTCGACGGGCGAGAGCTGCTCGATCGGACGGTCGAGGCAGGGCGCGATGGCGGCCGAGAGCGTGTCCGAGTCGCGGATCACGCCGTGCAGGATGGCGTCCAGATGCTCGTGATCGGCCTTGTCGTAACCCTGCGAACCGCGCAGCTGCGCGTCGATCTCGCCGGCGGGCACCGCCGACAGCAGCCACTGATACAACCCCTGCGTGGCCAGTTCGCGGGAGCGGCGACGCGCACTCTTCATTGCTCTTCCTCTTCGTCTTCCTCGTCTTCGTCCTCATCGCCGCCGTCGAGTTGCTCGAGCGCGACCGTGAGGTTCGCCATTTCAACGGCGACGCGCGCCGCGTCACGACCCTTCTCGGTCATGCGCGCGACAGCCTGCTCGTCGCTTTCCGTGGTCAGCACGGCGTTCGCCACCGGCACGCCGAAGTCGAGCGCGATGCGCGAGATGCCCGCGCCGCTCTCGTTCGAAACGAGCTCGAAGTGGTAGGTCTCGCCGCGCACGACCGCGCCGAGCGCGATCAGCGCGTCGAACTGGCCGCTTTCGGCGAGCTTTTGCAGCGCGAGCGGGATTTCGAGCGCGCCGGGCACGGTGACGAGCAGCACGTCTTCGCCGACGACGCCGAGGCGTTCGAGTTCTTCGATGCAGGCGTCGGCCAGGCCGTTGCAGACAGGTTCGTTAAAGCGCGACTGGACGATGCCGATGCGCAGTCCGTCGCCGTCGAGGTTCGGTTGGTATTGTCCGATTTCCATGTGGTGTCCGTTGGTTCGGTTATGCGTGGTAACGCGTATGAGTGGGCGGGCAGCGCGGGGTCGCCCCCGGCGCGTTCCTGTCGCTCAGGCGCGCGTTGCGGTGCGCTCGGCGGTTTCCGGCGGGCATGGCGCCTCGGCGCTGCTGCCCGGCATCGGCACGAAGCCCGTGACTTCGAGCCCGTAACCCGACATGCTGCCGAGGCGGCGCGGTTTCGACAATACCTGCATGCGGCCAACGCCGAGTTCCCGCAGGATCTGCGCGCCGATGCCGTAGGTCTTGAAGTCCACCGGACGGCGCGCGAGCGCCTCCGCGCGTTCTTTCTGGTCGAACGCCTTGAACATCTCGATCAGATGCTCCTTGGTGTCGCCGCAATTGAGCATGACGATCACGCCGAGATCGCGTTCGGCGATTTCGCGCATGGCCGCGTCGAGCGTCCACGAGTGCGTGGACGAACCCGTTTCCAGCAGATCGAGCATCGAGAGCGGCTCGTGCACGCGCACCGGCGTTTCGCTCTCGGGCGTGGGCGTGCCGCGCACGAGGGCGATGTGCGGCGTGCGGGTGGGGTGATCGACGTACATGATCGCGCGGAAGGTGCCGTGCGCCGTCTGCATGGTGCGCTCCGCGACGCGCTCGACGATCGATTCCGTGCGGCTGCGGTAATGGATCAGGTCGGCGATGGTGCCGATCTTCAGGTTGTGCTCCTGCGCGAACTCGACGAGGTCGGGCAGGCGCGCCATCGTGCCGTCGTCCTTGATGACTTCGCAGATCACGGAGGCCGGCGTGAGGCCCGCGAGCGCCGTGAAGTCGCAGCCGGCTTCGGTGTGGCCGGCGCGCACGAGCACGCCGCCCGGCTGCGCCATGATCGGGAATACGTGGCCCGGCTGCACGATGTGCTCGGCGCGCGCGTCGTGCGCGACCGCGGCCTGGATCGTGCGGGCGCGGTCGGCGGCGGAAATGCCGGTCGTCACGCCCTCGGCCGCTTCGATGCTCACCGTGAACGCGGTGCCGTACTGCGTGCCGTTGCGGTAGGTCATGAGCGGCAGGTTGAGCTGCTTGCAGCGCTCCTGCGTGAGCGTCAGGCAGATCAGGCCCCGGCCGTACTTCGCCATGAAGTTGATGGCCTCGGGCGTGATGAATTCCGCGGCGATGACGAGGTCGCCCTCGTTTTCCCGGTCTTCTTCGTCGACGAGGATCACCATCCGGCCGGCTTTGAGCTCGGCGATGATCTCCAGGGTGGTGGCGAGGGTCATGTTGGTGAGGTCTTTTCGGGAAAGCGCATATTTTACGCCACGGCGGGCGGCAAGTCGCCGTCGGCGGGGAGAAGGGCTGGCCGAACGGCCGGCTGGGCAGCGCAAAACGCGGCCGGCACAATAGTAACGGTTGACGTTATTAACGCGCTGCGTTACTATCCACGATGATTACTTCGTTTGCATGCCGTGACACTGAGGCGCTCTTCTTTGGGCGCCGCGTTGCCCGCTTCGCTTTGATCGAGCGGGTGGCGATTCGCAAGCTGCAGCAGATTCACGCCGCCGCCACGCTCTCGTTTCTGCGAGCGCCGCCCGGCAACCGGCTGGAGCGCTTGCTGGGCGACCGCGAAGGCTGGTACAGCATCCGCATCAACGTGCAGTGGCGGATCTGCTTTCACTTCGAGAACGGCGAGGCAGCAGAGGTCCGCATCATC
>NZ_BAXZ01000046.1 GCF_000684975.1 Paraburkholderia acidipaludis NBRC 101816
CATAATCTCGTTTCTCTGCTGCAGACGCAGCGACGCAGGAAGAAGCCGGTGGGCGGGTAGCTGGATGGATCCACAGTGCTTCGTTTTTGCGAACGATCTTTAAAAATTTACAGCCGATAAGTGTGGGCGCTTGATGCGGTGAGCGGGCCTGACTGTCCTTAGGGGTGGTCGGGAACAGCGAAAGTATCAAGAGTCTCACACGAAAGTAAGTCAGGTTTTTGGAGTTATCCAGAACCTGTCAGCTTTGAGTGAGCGACCTGTCTCGAGAGAGACAGAAAACAGTAACAGGTTTGAACTGAAGAGTTTGATCCTGGCTCAGATTGAACGCTGGCGGCATGCCTTACACATGCAAGTCGGACGGCAGCGCGGGAGCAATCCTGGCGGCGAGTGGCGAACGGGTGAGTAATACATCGGAACGTGTCCTGGAGTGGGGGATAGCCCGGCGAAAGCCGGATTAATACCGCATACGCTCTGAGGAGGAAAGCGGGGGATCTTCGGACCTCGCGCTCAAGGGGCGGCCGATGGCAGATTAGGTAGTTGGTGGGGTAAAGGCCTACCAAGCCGACGATCTGTAGCTGGTCTGAGAGGACGACCAGCCACACTGGGACTGAGACACGGCCCAGACTCCTACGGGAGGCAGCAGTGGGGAATTTTGGACAATGGGGGCAACCCTGATCCAGCAATGCCGCGTGTGTGAAGAAGGCCTTCGGGTTGTAAAGCACTTTTGTCCGGGAAGAAAGCATTCTGGCTAATATCTGGGGTGGATGACGGTACCGGAAGAATAAGCACCGGCTAACTACGTGCCAGCAGCCGCGGTAATACGTAGGGTGCGAGCGTTAATCGGAATTACTGGGCGTAAAGCGTGCGCAGGCGGTGATGTAAGACCGATGTGAAATCCCCGGGCTTAACCTGGGAACTGCATTGGTGACTGCATCGCTGGAGTATGGCAGAGGGGGGTGGAATTCCACGTGTAGCAGTGAAATGCGTAGAGATGTGGAGGAACACCGATGGCGAAGGCAGCCCCCTGGGCCAATACTGACGCTCATGCACGAAAGCGTGGGGAGCAAACAGGATTAGATACCCTGGTAGTCCACGCCCTAAACGATGTCAACTGGTTGTCGGGCCTTCATTGGCTTGGTAACGTAGCTAACGCGTGAAGTTGACCGCCTGGGGAGTACGGTCGCAAGATTAAAACTCAAAGGAATTGACGGGGACCCGCACAAGCGGTGGATGATGTGGATTAATTCGATGCAACGCGAAAAACCTTACCTACCCTTGACATGGACGGAATCCCGCTGAGAGGTGGGAGTGCCCGAAAGGGAGCCGTCACACAGGTGCTGCATGGCTGTCGTCAGCTCGTGTCGTGAGATGTTGGGTTAAGTCCCGCAACGAGCGCAACCCTTGTCCCCAGTTGCTACGCAAGAGCACTCCGGGGAGACTGCCGGTGACAAACCGGAGGAAGGTGGGGATGACGTCAAGTCCTCATGGCCCTTATGGGTAGGGCTTCACACGTCATACAATGGTCGGAACAGAGGGTTGCGAAGCCGCGAGGTGGAGCCAATCCCAGAAAACCGATCGTAGTCCGGATCGCAGTCTGCAACTCGACTGCGTGAAGCTGGAATCGCTAGTAATCGCGGATCAGCATGCCGCGGTGAATACGTTCCCGGGTCTTGTACACACCGCCCGTCACACCATGGGAGTGGGTTTTGCCAGAAGTGGCTAGTCTAACCGCAAGGAGGACGGTCACCACGGCAGGATTCATGACTGGGGTGAAGTCGTAACAAGGTAGCCGTATCGGAAGGTGCGGCTGGATCACCTCCTTTCCAGAGCTATTCCGCGAAAGCGCATTGAAGCGCTCACACTTGTCGGCTGTAGAAGAGACAGACTCAGGGGTCTGTAGCTCAGTCGGTTAGAGCACCGTCTTGATAAGGCGGGGGTCGTTGGTTCGAATCCAACCAGACCCACCACTGTCTGCGGTGGCTGACCGGTTTCCCCCTTGAGTATGTGACTGGGGGATTAGCTCAGCTGGGAGAGCACCTGCTTTGCAAGCAGGGGGTCGTCGGTTCGATCCCGTCATCCTCCACCAATCCTCAATGCACAGCGTTCTGCTGAAGTTCAGCAGAGCCTTTTGCATTGGCGATTGAGCCAGTCAGAGCGGTACGTAACAGTATCGGCTGTCGTTCTTTAACAATCAGGAAGAAGTAGTAAAGAGATTCATCCGGAACACACTTAGAGATGGGTGTGGAGTAGGTGAATCAGGGTTGTGATTGTATCGAAGTATTTTTTAAGTGATCGAAAGATTGCTTTGGAATACGGCACAACGCGAAAACTCAGCCTGTAGCGAGCGTGAATCGCATGAGCAATCATGAAAGAGACACACCCGTTATAGGGTCAAGCGAACAAGTGCATGTGGTGGATGCCTTGGCGATCACAGGCGATGAAGGACGCGGTAGCCTGCGAAAAGCTCCGGGGAGCTGGCAAACAAGCTTTGATCCGGAGATGTCCGAATGGGGAAACCCGGCCCGTATGGGTCATCCTGCGCTGAATACATAGGCGCAGTGAAGCGAACGCGGCGAACTGAAACATCTAAGTAGCCGCAGGAAAAGAAATCAACCGAGATTCCCAAAGTAGTGGCGAGCGAAATGGGATCAGCCTGTACTCTTTATCTGTACCGTTAATCGAACGCTCTGGAAAGTGCGGCCATAGCAGGTGATAGCCCTGTAGATGAAAACGGAACGGAAGAACTAGGTGTACGACAAGTAGGGCGGGACACGTGAAATCCTGTCTGAAGATGGGGGGACCATCCTCCAAGGCTAAATACTCGTGATCGACCGATAGTGAACCAGTACCGTGAGGGAAAGGCGAAAAGAACCCCGGGAGGGGAGTGAAACAGATCCTGAAACCGCATGCATACAAACAGTCGGAGCCTCGCAAGGGGTGACGGCGTACCTTTTGTATAATGGGTCAGCGACTTACATTCAGTGGCGAGCTTAACCGAATAGGGCAGGCGTAGCGAAAGCGAGTCCGAACAGGGCGTCCAGTCGCTGGGTGTAGACCCGAAACCAGGTGATCTATCCATGGCCAGGTTGAAGGCACGGTAACACGTGCTGGAGGACCGAACCCACTAACGTTGAAAAGTTAGGGGATGAGCTGTGGATAGGGGTGAAAGGCTAAACAAACCTGGAAATAGCTGGTTCTCTCCGAAAACTATTTAGGTAGTGCCTCGTGTCTCACCTTCGGGGGTAGAGCACTGTCATGGTTGAAGGGTCCATTGCGGATTACTTCGCCATAGCAAACTCCGAATACCGAAGAGTGCAATCACGGGAGACAGACGTCGGGTGCTAACGTCCGGCGTCAAGAGGGAAACAACCCAGACCGCCAGCTAAGGTCCCCAAATATGGCTAAGTGGGAAACGAAGTGGGAAGGCTAAAACAGTCAGGAGGTTGGCTTAGAAGCAGCCACCCTTTAAAGAAAGCGTAATAGCTCACTGATCGAGTCGTCCTGCGCGGAAGATGTAACGGGGCTAAGCCATATACCGAAGCTGCGGATGCGTGCTTTGCACGCATGGTAGGAGAGCGTTCTGTAAGCCTGCGAAGGTGCACTGGAAAGTGTGCTGGAGGTATCAGAAGTGCGAATGCTGACATGAGTAGCGATAAAGGGGGTGAAAGGCCCCCTCGCCGTAAGCCCAAGGTTTCCTACGCAACGTTCATCGGCGTAGGGTGAGTCGGCCCCTAAGGCGAGGCAGAAATGCGTAGCTGATGGGAAGCAGGTCAATATTCCTGCACCGGCGTGAAATGCGATGGGGGGACGGATCGCGGAAGGTTGTCCGGGTGTTGGAAGTCCCGGTCGCTGCATTGGAGAGGGTGCTCTGGCAAATCCGGGCACAGGACTCAAGGGTGTGGCGCGAGCTTCTTAGGAAGCGAAGCAACTGGAAGGGGTTCCAGGAAAAGCCTCTAAGCTTCAGTTTCACGTTGACCGTACCGCAAACCGACACAGGTGGGCGAGATGAGTATTCTAAGGCGCTTGAGAGAACTCGGGAGAAGGAACTCGGCAAATTGGTACCGTAACTTCGGGATAAGGTACGCCCTGGTAGCTTGAGGAGCCTGCGCTCCGAGGGTGAAGGGGTTGCAATAAACTGGTGGCTGCGACTGTTTAATAAAAACACAGCACTCTGCAAACACGAAAGTGGACGTATAGGGTGTGACGCCTGCCCGGTGCCGGAAGATTAAATGATGGGGTGCAAGCTCTTGATTGAAGTCCCGGTAAACGGCGGCCGTAACTATAACGGTCCTAAGGTAGCGAAATTCCTTGTCGGGTAAGTTCCGACCTGCACGAATGGCGTAACGATGGCCACACTGTCTCCTCCCGAGACTCAGCGAAGTTGAAGTGTTTGTGATGATGCAATCTCCCCGCGGCTAGACGGAAAGACCCCATGAACCTTTACTGCAGCTTTGCATTGGACTTTGAACCGGTTTGTGTAGGATAGGTGGGAGGCTGTGAAGCGTGAACGCCAGTTTGCGTGGAGCCGTCCTTGAAATACCACCCTGATCTGTTTGAGGTTCTAACCCTGGTCCGTGAATCCGGATCGGGGACAGTGCATGGCAGGCAGTTTGACTGGGGCGGTCTCCTCCCAAAGGGTAACGGAGGAGTACGAAGGTACGCTAGGTACGGTCGGAAATCGTGCTGATAGTGCAATGGCATAAGCGTGCTTGACTGTGAGACTGACAAGTCGAACAGGTGCGAAAGCAGGTCATAGTGATCCGGTGGTTCTGTATGGAAGGGCCATCGCTCAACGGATAAAAGGTACTCTGGGGATAACAGGCTGATACCGCCCAAGAGTTCATATCGACGGCGGTGTTTGGCACCTCGATGTCGGCTCATCTCATCCTGGGGCTGTAGCCGGTCCCAAGGGTATGGCTGTTCGCCATTTAAAGAGGTACGTGAGCTGGGTTTAAAACGTCGTGAGACAGTTTGGTCCCTATCTGCCGTGGGCGCTGGAAGTTTGAGGGGGCCTGCTCCTAGTACGAGAGGACCGGAGTGGACGAACCTCTGGTGTACCGGTTGTGACGCCAGTCGCATCGCCGGGTAGCTATGTTCGGAAGAGATAACCGCTGAAAGCATCTAAGCGGGAAACTCGCCTCAAGATGAGACTTCCCCGGAGCTTCGAGCTCCTTGAAGGGTCGTTCGAGACCAGGACGTTGATAGGTCAGGTGTGGAAGCGCAGTAATGCGTTAAGCTAACTGATACTAATTGCCCGTAAGGCTTGATCCTATAACAGGTGTGTTGCGATGATCGTTAGTGCTTCAGCACTTACGAGCATCTCACCCTGCACGCAGTGCAGGGCTCAAGTAGAGCATACGGTTGAGTGATCACGTGTTGTGCCAATCTAAACAACACAACCCCAACAAAAAACCTCTTTACGCTTCTTCCCGACTGGCTGTGGCGCACCACAAATGCGACGCAGCAACCCGTCATGCCTGATGACCATAGCGAGCTGGTCCCACCCCTTCCCATCCCGAACAGGACCGTGAAACAGCTCCACGCCGATGATAGTGCGGATTGCCCGTGTGAAAGTAGGTAATCGTCAGGCTCCT
>NZ_BAXZ01000045.1 GCF_000684975.1 Paraburkholderia acidipaludis NBRC 101816
TTCATCAGCGCGGTGACGATCGGGGTGATCGTGGCCAACCAGATCATGATGGCGCGCGAGAAAAAGCGCCTGCGCGACATGCAGATGGCCTTCATCCAGCCCGATGCGGCCGAGGCGCCCGCAGACCCCGTTACTCCAATGGCTCGCCGCCCGCTCGGGCAAGGCACGGCAACCTGAAAACAACATGCCCCGGAACGGAAGAGCAAAGCCGCCGCCTCGGCGAAGTCGGCCAGGCGGTATCGCAGATGGAAGGCGTCACGCAACAAAACGCGGCCCTCGTGGAGCAGATCGCGGCCGCCTCCGTATTGCTACGCGGCCAGGCAAACGACCTGCGCAGCAAGGTCGAGCAATTTACGCTGCGCGAGTCGCTCAGTATGTCTCGAGGTGCAGGCGCCCTTCACGCTTGAGGCGCGGCCAGAGGGCGCTCCAGTCCAGGCCGTGCCGGTCGGCAATGTCCTGAAGCGCCTGCAACACGCCCTCTTCCATACCCTTCAAGCCGCAAACGTAGACGTAGGTGCTGTCGTCTTTCAGCAGTTGGGCCACATCCACGGCCCGCTCGCGCATGGCGTCCTGAACGTAGCGTTTGGGCTGGCCAGGCGTGCGCGAAAACGCCAGATTCGTGTCGATGAAGTCTTTCGGCAAATTGGTAAGCGGACCGAAGTATGGCAACTCCCCTTTCGTCCTCGCGCCGAAAAACAGCATCAGCTTTCCGGTCACGCCCTTGAGGCGGCCGCGCCGGCGATATTCGGTCATCGCGCGCATCGGTGCCGAGCCGGTGCCCGTGCAGATCATCAGCAAATGGGAGTGCGGGTGATTGGGCATCAGGAAGGTGCTGCCGAACGGCCCGATCACGGTGACGACATCGCCCTTCTGCAGGTCGCACAGATAATTCGAGCAGACACCCAAGGTGTCGTTGCCGTCGTGATCGCGCGTGACGCGCTTCACGGTCAGCGAGACATTGTTGTAGCGCGGGCGCTCGCCGTCGCGCGGATTCGCCAGCGAATACTGGCGTGCGTGATGAGGTTTGCCGTCCGCGGCCGTGCCGGGCGGCAAAATGCCGATCGATTGCCCTTCGAGCACCGGGAACGGCAGCGAGCCGAAATCGAGCACGATGTGATGGATATCGCTCTCGGCCGACTCGTCGGTCAACCGGTAGTTGCCCATCACCGTCGCCGCGGCCGGTGTCTTGTGCGTGTAGAGGTTCACATAGGGCTTCGACGCGGACCACGGCGGCACACTCGAGCCGCGCTCGGTGTCCGCTTGCGGCAAGCCGGTCTGATCGACGGGGGTCTCGTTCGAGATCCCGGCGCTGGCCGGCTCGGTGGGCATACCGACCGATGGGCTCTGCGCCGGCAACTCGTCCCACCCGAACTGTGCCTCGATGCTATAGGCGTCCGCTTTCGGGACGTTGCGCCAATTGTCGATCGCCCCCGTGGGACAGGGCGGGACACAAGCCATGCAGCCGTTGCAGACGTCCGCCTTGACCACGTAGTTGCTGCCGTCGTGGGTGATCGCGTCGATCGGGCAGGTCTCTTCGCACGTATTGCACCGGATGCAGATTTCCGGATCGATCAGGTGCTGCCTCAGAACTTCCAACGGAATCGCTGCATTCATGGTTGTGCTCCCTGCCGTCCGGTCTGCCTCGGTGACCGGCAAGGCCGATCAGTTGAAACGAACGTATTCGAAATCGACAGGCTGACGGTTGATGCCCATGGCCGGCGGCGCAATCCAGTTCGCGAACTTGCCCGGCTCGCTCACGCGGCCCATCAAGGAGGCCACGTAAGCGCGATCCTCCGGCGTCGCCAGCCATTTCGACGCGTTGGCCGCCCACTCCGCCTCGCTCACCACACGTCCATCCGGCGAGATGCGCACGCCCGCGAACGTGCCGATCTGGCGATTGAACGCCTTGTGCGGCACGGTCAGGCGAAAGTCGATGCCGGCTTTTTCGAGCACCTTGTTCCAGCGATTGACACCGGCCACGGAGTCCTTGATGTAGTCGTCGCGCAGCACCTCGTTCATCGCATTGAGCATGGGCACTTCGCGCTCGACAAGTTTGCCATCCTGAACATCGAGCAGCTTGTAGCGCTGCCCCGTCAACTGGTGGTCGTCGTCGCGCTTCGTTTCTTCGTAGCGGCCCTTCAGTCCCGAGCTGTAGAACGTTGCTGCGTTCGACGACTGGTCGGCGCCGAACAGGTCGATCGTCACCGAGTAGTGGAAGTTCAGGTAACGCTGGATCGTTTCCAGATCGATCACGCCGGCCGCGCGCAGCCGGCCCGCATCGTCCGTCTTCAGTTCGTTCATGACCTGGGCTGTACGCTGCACCACGCGCGAAACGCCGGACTCGCCGACGAACATGTGATGCGCCTCTTCGGTCAGCATGAACTTCGTCGTGCGCGCCAGCGGATCGAAGCCCGACTCCGCCAGTGCCGAAAGCTGGAACTTGCCGTCGCGGTCCGTGAAGTACGTGAACATGAAGAACGCCAGCCAATCCGGTGTCTTCTCGTTGAATGCGCCGAGAATGCGGGGATTGTCGTCGTCGCCCGAGCGCCGGCCGAGCAATGCTTCGGCTTCCTCACGTCCGTCACGGCCGAAGTAGCGGTGCAGCAGGTACACCATGGCCCACAGGTGCCGCCCCTCTTCCACGTTCACCTGAAAGAGGTTGCGCAGGTCGTACATCGAAGGCGCCGTGAGACCCAGGTGCCGCTGCTGCTCCACGGAGGCCGGCTCGGTATCGCCCTGCGTGACGATGATGCGGCGCAGGTTCGCGCGATGCTCGCCCGGCACGTCCTGCCACGCCGTTTCGCCTTTGTGCTCGCCGAAATGGATCTTGCGGTCCGCCTCGCCCGGCGTGAGGAAGATGCCCCAGCGATAGTCCGGCATCTTCACGTAGTCGAAGTGCGCCCAGCCGCCCGGGTCGACACTCACGGCCGTGCGCAGATAGACGTCGTAGCCGTGCGAGCCCTCGGGCCCCATGTCGCCCCACCACGAGAGAAAGTTCGGCTGCCACTGCTCCAGCGCGCGCTGCAGCATGCGATCGTCGGCCAGATTGACGTTGTTGGGGATCTTCTCGCTGTAGTTGATCGTGGACATTGCGGTTCCTTGTGCGGTAGGGGGAGGCGTCAGGACGACGTCAAACGCGGGCGGTGTCGAACTGCGCCTTGCTGCCCTTTCCATAAACCTTCAGCGCGCCCTTCTCGCCCACGGCGTTCGGACGGTTGAAAATCCAGTTCTGCCAGGCAGAGAGGCGGCCGAAGATGCGTGTCGCCATCGTCTCCGGACCGTTGAATCTCAGGTTCGCTTCGAGGCCCGTGAGCGCGTCGGGCGACATGGCCGCGCGCTCCTCCAGCGCGATGCGGATCTCGTCGGCCCAGTCGATGTCGTCGGGCGCGGCGGTCACGAGGCCGAGGCGCTCGGCCTCCATGGGCTTGACCGGCTGGCCGATTTTCGAGCGTGCCGCATCGAGTGGTTCGGTTTCCTCATAAAATCGCCGCGCGAGACGCGACTGATTCGTGACCATCGGATAGAGACCGAAGTTGGCCTCGGAAAGCGTGATGGCAGGCTCTTCTTCCTCGTTCGACGGCAGCGCCGCCATGTAGGTACGGTCGGCGGCGAAGGCCAGCTCGGCGAACGTGCCCGAGAAACACGAACCGGGTTCGATCAGCGCGAACAGCGAACGCGACGACACGTCGATGCGGGCCAGCGTGCGGCGCAGCATGCCGATGGTTTCGCGTACGAACCAATGGCCGCGATGCGCGAGCAGCGCGGCATCGGCTGCGAGCACCGCTTTCGCGTCGCCGCTCGTCTTGAAGATCCAGGTGCCGATATCGAGCTCGTTCGTGCGCATCGACAGAATGGCGTCGTCGAGCTCCCGTGCGAACTGCAGCGGCCACCACGCTGCGCCGGCCGCGACGATCGCGTCGATGCCTTCGGGAAGCGGCAGCGCGGGCGCCTTCGCGGTGAACGTGGCAGTGCGCTTCGCACGGTCGATGGCGACGTCGACCGTCGCATAACCAAGGATGTTGTCGTGCTGGATGCGTTCGATGCGCGTGAGCGCGATGCCCTGGGCGTCGGCCGGGCGATCGCTTTGCGCCGCGAGTTCGAGCGCGCGCGCCTGCACGGCCTGGTCGAACTGGTTCGGCTTCACCACGCCGTCGACGAGGCGCCATTCCTTCGCGCGTTCGCCGCGTATGCCCTCCACCACGGTGCAAAAGATGTCGGCGCGATCGTGACGAACCCTGCGCTTGTCGGTGAGACGCGTGAGCCCGCCGGTGCCGGGCAGCACGCCGAGCAGCGGCACCTCCGGCAGCGCCACCGAGGACGAACGATCGTCCACGAGCAGGATCTCGTCGCACGCGAGCGCCAGCTCGTAGCCGCCGCCCGCGCAGGCGCCGTTCACGGCGGCAATGAATTTCAGGCCCGAGTGACGCGAGGAGTCCTCGAAGCCGTTGCGCGTTTCGTTCGTGAACTTGCAGAAGTTGACCTTCCAGGCATGCGTGGAAAGCCCGAGCATGAAGATGTTCGCGCCCGAACAAAAGACGCGGTCCTTCAGGCTCGTCACGACCACCGTGCGCACTTCCGGATGCTCGAAACGAACGCGCTGCAGGGCGTCGTGAAGCTCGATGTCGACGCCCAGGTCATACGAATTCAGCTTCAGCTTGTAGCCGTCACGAATGCCGCCGTCTTCGGCAATGTCGATGCCGAGCGTCGCGACCGGGCCATTGAATGTCAGCTTCCAGTGCCGGTACTGCGTGGGCTCGGTCCGATAGTCGACCTGCGGGGCAAGCGTTTCTGCTGCGGACATGAATGTCTCCTGGTAGGCGCACCCTATTTCATGAAAAATAGTGCATCTACAGAGCCATGTAAAGCATTTTAATGCTTGTAAGGATAAAACCAGGTGCAATCCCTGATCAAAGCGCCCCGTTAAATCGCGCGGTCACAGCCCGCCGGCAACATCCTCCGCGCCCAGCCGGGCAGCCAGCCGGTCGCGCAATTGCAGGTAGGCGTCGGCCAGCGTCTTTTCGCTCGTGTCGAAGGCCATGTCGGCGCGGCTGTAAAGCTCGTTGCGGCCCGCGAGGATGCGCTTGAGGTCCTCCATGGCCTCGCTGTTGCCGCGGTTGCCCGACATCGGCCGCAAATCCCCTTGCGCAACGACCCGGCGCATATGGTCCTCCGGCGTCGCCTGCAGCCAGACCGTGAAGCAGTGGGCCAGCAGCGTATTGAAGGTGGAGGGCTCGGAAACCAGCCCGCCCGGCGAGGCGATGACGGCGCGCGGGTGCTCGGCGATCACCGCTTCGAGCGCGCGGTGCTCGTAACGGCGGTAGGCGCTGGCGCCGTAAAGCGCATGGATCTCGCTCGGCGGGCAGCCCGCCAGTTGCTCGATGACGCGATTGAGCTCGACGAACGGTACTTTGCGTTCCTGCGCGAGCATGCGCCCGAGCGTGGATTTGCCGGCGCCGCGCAGGCCGATCAGCGCGATCCGCTCATGGCGATGCGGATCCCGCGAAGTCTGCGCAAACAGTTCGGACAACGCAATACGGGCGCGCTGCAGCGAGGCGAGGTCGCGCCCCTGCAGCAGTTCGCGTATCAATAGCCACTCGGCCGACGAAGTCGTCTCGTCGCCGATCACCTCGGCGAGCGGGCAATTCAGCGCGGCTGCCAGTTGCCGGAGCACGAGGATCGAGGCGTTACCGGTGCCGGTCTCCAGATTGGCGAGGTGGCGCTCCGAGAGCCCGGTCTCGAGCGCCAGCGACTTGCGTGTCATGCCCCGCCGCGCGCGCAGGAGCCGCACGCGCTCGCCCATGGCGGCAAGGAAAGGATCGCGTCCGGCCGCCTTTTCCGGCTCGGCATCGGCAGAGGCGTCATCCGGTTCCTGCGCGCCATCGCGCCGCTCTTCAGAGTAAGTTTGCTTCATATCACCAGACCAATTCCCACCAGAAAATGTACTATAGTGCTTGACAGCATCAATTCGACAAGATAATTTTCGCCAAAACGCTGACCGGCAGCAATGCCAGGCCAAAGCACCAGGCCAAAGCACCAGGCAAAGACGCAGGTACGCGCGAACTCCCGGCTCGCCGCGCCGGGAGCAAAACGCGCGGGCAAGATGCATCAAATTGCATCTCCCGCATCCGGAGACTAACGCATGTCCCCAGAAGATTTTCAGCGTCTGATCGCGAGCGTCACGCAGAGGATCGCGGGCCGCGACCTCGACAGCGACCTCGAGGCCTGGCTCAACGAGACCTGGCCGCCCGGCGGCGAAACGTTCGAGGCGCTCGCGCAAGCCTGCCGCAACGGCGTCGCCGAAGGCTGGCTCTGCAACCGCGAAGGGGGCGGCATCCGTTACGGGCGGATCTTCAAGGCCTTGCCGCAAACGCACGGATTCTCGGTCGACGTGGTCGACATGAAGGATCTCGTGGGCCCTCACCACATGCACCCGAATGGGGAAATCGATCTGATCATGCCGCTTGCGGGCGGCGCCACCTTCGACGGCCATCCGGCCGGATGGTGCGTCTATGGCGCCGGCAGTGCGCATTGCCCCACCGTGGCGAATGGCGAGGCCCTGATTCTCTACCTGCTGCCGGAGGGCGCCATCGAGTTCACGCCCGCACCCGCCAGTCACTGATCGCGAGAAAGAACATCGGGGTCACCGGCGTCGAGCGCGCACGACAATCAGACAGCGAGCAGGGACGGAGACGAATGCAGATGCACACTCAACTCGAAGCCGCAGCCGACGGCCCCCTTCCGGCTGCGGAACTTGCGCCGCCACCGCCGGCGCAATTCAACTTCGCCGCCCATGTTTTCGCGCTCAACGAACGGCGCGGCGACAAGCTCGCATACATCGACGATGCGGGGGCAACGACCTACGGGCAGCTCGAAAACCGCGCGCGCCGCTTCGCCTCGGTCCTGCGCGCGCACGGCGTGCATGCGGAAGAGCGCGTTCTGCTGGTGATGCTTGACACCATCGCGCTGCCCGTCGCTTTCCTCGGGGCGCTCTATGCCGGCGTCGTGCCCGTCGTCGTGAACACCCTGCTCACGGCCGCCGATTACGGCTATATGCTTGCCCACAGCCGCGCCCGCGCCGTGGTGGCATCGGGCGCCGTGCTGCCGGCCGTGACCCCTGCCCTCGACAACGACGCCGCGCAAGAGGACCGCCTGCTGATCGTGTCTCAGCCAACCGGCAACCCGCAGTCCGCCGCACCCGTTCTCGAAGCGCTGCTCGAGGCCGCCGAGCCCGCGCCGCATGCAGCGCCCACCGGCTGCGACGACATCGCGTTCTGGCTGTACTCCTCAGGATCGACCGGCAAGCCGAAAGGCACGGTCCACACCCACGCCAACCTCTACTGGACCGCGGAGACCTACGCGAAGCATGTGCTCGGCATTCGCGCAACCGACGTGGTGTTTTCCGCCGCCAAGCTCTTTTTCGCGTACGGCCTCGGCAACGCCTTGACCTTCCCGCTTTCGGTGGGCGCCACGGCGGTGCTGATGGCCGGACGCCCGACCGTCGACGCCGTGTTCGAGCGTCTCGTGAAGCACCGCCCCACGATCTTCTACGGAGTCCCTACGCTCTATGCCAGCATGATGGCGGCGCACACGCGCCCGGCCCGAGCGGCGGTCAGCCTGAGAATCTGCACCTCGGCAGGAGAAGCCCTGCCCCGCGAGGTGGGCGAACGGTTCACGGCGCATTTCGGCTGCGAAATCCTGGACGGCATCGGATCGACGGAGATGCTGCACATTTTTCTCTCGAATCATCCCGGCAACGTCCATTACGGCACGACCGGAACGCCCGTGCCCGGATACGCGGTGGAACTGCGCGACGAAAACGGCGGCCCCGTGCAGGAAGGCGAAGTGGGCGACCTGTACATCAAAGGCCCCAGCGCCGCGCTCATGTACTGGTGCAACCGTGAAAAGTCCCGCGCCACCTTCCTCGGCGACTGGGTGCGAAGCGGCGACAAATACCGCAGGCTGCCGGACGGCTGCTACGTCTACGCGGGCCGCAGCGACGACATGCTGAAGGTGAGCGGCCAATACGTCTCCCCGGTCGAGGTCGAAATGGTGCTCGTGCAACATGACGCCGTGCTCGAAGCCGCCGTGATCGGCGTGGACCAGGGCGGCCTCGTCAAAACCTGTGCGTTCGTGGTCCTGAAACCGGACTTCGCCGCCAGCGCTGCCCTTGCCGCCAACCTCAAGGCTTTCGTCAAGGACAGGCTCGCGCCCCACAAATATCCGCGTGACATTCTCTTCGTGGACGATCTGCCGAAAACGGCGACCGGTAAAATCCAGCGATTCAAGCTGCGGGAACAACAACGCCAGGCTATGCAGCCTGCGACCTGATCATGGAAAGCACGGTCTCGACCTCATCGCCGGAAAATCACCGGTTTGCCTTTTTGCCCCCTTCCGACCATCGGGGGCCCGTAAAAATCGAATACCGATGGTTGAATGCGCATCTGCTCGACAAACCGATCGCGATCTTTCTGCACGAGGGGCTCGGCTCGGTCGCCATGTGGAAGACGTGGCCGCAAACGCTCTGCGACCGGCTCGGTATGCGCGGACTCGTGTATTCGCGCCCCGGCTACGGCCGGTCCACGCCGCGCCAGCCTGATGCCAGGCTGCCCGTGGATTTCATGACGGACCAGGCGCGGGACGTCCTTCCGGCGCTTCTCTCGGCCCTTGGCGTCGGCGCCGCGGAACGCCGGCGAATGTGGCTCGTCGGCCACAGCGACGGCGGCACGATTGCCCTGCTTTACGCGAGTGCATTCAACAATGAGCTGGCCGGCGCCGTGGTGATTGCCCCGCACGTTTTTGTCGAAGCGATTTCCGTCGAAAATATTGCCGAGGCAAAGGTAGCCTATGAAACCACTACGATGCGGGAGCGCCTCGGCCGCTATCACGACGACGTCGACTCCGCGTTCTACGGCTGGAACGACGTCTGGCTGAGCGAGGCGTTTCGCGACTGGAATATCGTTCGCGAACTCGCGGGCATCCGGTGCCCCCTGCTGGCCGTGCAGGCGCGCGACGACCAGTACGGAACCCTGGCGCAGGTCCAAACCATTGTCGATCACGTGCCCAGCTCGCAACTCGTCGCGCTCGAAAGCGGCGGACATTCGCCGCACGTCACCGTGCCTGCCGTCCTGAATGAAGAAATTCACCAATTTATTTTATCGGCGGGAAAACACGCGCTTTGAGCAAAGCCGCCGGGGAAGCGACCGAAAAAGCGGCCGGGCGATTTTTCGCCGTATCCAGCGCAGTGCTTCGTACAACTCGGGAATTAGTGAAAACGTGTACTCGAATATATTGCAACACAGGGGTCGCCTTGATTGACACTCGAATATGGCGTTTTTAAGATCGTCCGGAAATCCAGCCATGCAAAACGCAGTTCCCGATTTCAATAACGCTGCGCAGACCCATTTGCAGTCTTTAGAAGATCCCGCTTAAAGAAATAAAGCTCGTTGCGCGCGCACGCTGTACGCCCGCGCAAACGATGCATCGAGCTGCCACGGCATCCATGTTTTAAATAGCATTACTAATCAAGCCGCGTCATTCGACTATTACAG
>NZ_BAXZ01000044.1 GCF_000684975.1 Paraburkholderia acidipaludis NBRC 101816
AACCGGCATGAAATATCGAAAAAAGAAAGCCGACCACCAGAACCCCAAACCGCTCAGGGCGATATCTCATCCAGCAACCGCGAGCGCGTGGAAATGCCGAACTGCGCGATCAGCGCCGCCGCAACCAGAAACCCGCAGATCAGCATCAGCGACCAGAACACGCCGATCACCGGAATAAGCGGGGCAATCGCAAACATGCCGATGCCGCCGCCCAGGTGGCCCAGTCCGTCGACGATCGCGAAGCCCGTGGTGCGCGCGCGGGTCGGGTAGTTTTCGATCGACCACGTATAGGCGATGGGCACCCACACGTTGAAGCCGAAGAAGACAATGATCGAGCCGAGTATCGCGAGCCAGAAGTTATCGCCGCCAAACGAGATCAGGATGCCGCCCGCCAGCGTGATGAGGGCGGCCAGCGGCGTCCAGCGCTTGCGCTCCATCCGTTCGCCGAACGCATAGGCGACGATGGCGCACAGCACGAAGCCGAACGTGCCCATGGCCGTGATAAGGCCGGCTTCGGGCGGCGGGAAATGCAGGGCCGTGAGCAGCGTCGTAAAGCCGGCCGCGAACGAATAGACCGTGATATAGGCGAGAAACCACATCGCCGTCAGCAGCAGCGTGCGGTTGCGATAGACCGCGTTGCGGAAGATCGCGCCGAACGGCATCGCTTCGTCCTTCGGCGGCAAGGGCGGAATCTGCTCGGGCACGGGCGGCAGCGGGTTGATCGCGTGCGCGCGCGTTTCCATTTCGGCGACCACCTGTTCGGCCTCCTGCAAACGGCCGCGCGAAACGAGCCAGCGCGGCGACTCGGGCAACTGGAAGCGCAGCGCCACGCCGACGAGCGCAAGCGCGCCGCCGATCAGGTACATCACGCGCCAGCCGTATTCGAAGTCCTTGCTGGCCAGCGCGAACGGCAGGCCGAGCGGCAGCGGTGTGGAGGGCGTGGTGAGCCACAGGCCGAGCCAGATGCCGAGCACCGCGCCGATCGCCGAAAAGATGAAGATCATCGACGTATAGCGGGCGCGCCCGCCGCTCGGCGCCAGTTCGCCGATATAGGTGTTGACGATCGCGAGGTCGGCACCGATGCCGATGCCCGTGAACGCGCGCGCCGCGACGAAGGTGCCATACGAGTGCGCCACGGCAGTGATGGCCGAGCCGATGCCGGTGAGGATCATCGTCACGAGCAGCAGGTCGCGCCGGCCCATGCGGTCGGCCAGCGGGCTCAGCAGCAGCGTGCCGACCACGTAGCCCGCGAGATTGAGCAGCACGGGCAGGCCGATGTAGCCGCCCGCGCTCTCCGGCGTGCAGCCGGGCACGAGCGCGATGCAGGTCTGGATGAACGAGACGTTGATGTCGAAGATATCGTAGAAGGTGAACAGGAAACCGATGCCGATGATGAGCGCGAAAAGGCGCGGCATCGTCCAGTTCGGAATCCGGTCGAGCCGGGCAAGCAACAGCCCGGCGGTGCGGTCGTTGGGGGGCATGCTGTGTCTCCTCTTGTTCCTCTTGTGAATGCGGTCGGGCTCGTGCGGCCCGTTTTTTCCGCCCGGCGCGTCCGGCGACACCGGGCCGATGTCTCGATGAATGGCCGGTGAATGAATTTACGAATAGTAAAATGAATTTCAGATAGTGGAATTGAAGTAAACCCGAAGGGAGCCGAAGCGGCAGGTTTTCCGCTCTGCGGGTTTTCCCTTCGGCAGCGAGCCTCGGCGTTAATTTGTATGATGACCGGATACGGCGGCGCGGCGCCACGCGCACGGGTCCTGACTGAGCGCCCGAATTTCTTACGCACTTCGAAGGATTGTCATGTCACGACAGGTTGGAGTCATCGGTCTTGGTGCAATGGGGCTGGGCGTCGCGCGTTCGCTGCTGCGCGCCGGTTTTCGCGTGCACGCCTGCGACGTGCGCGAGAGCGTGCTGGACGCATTCGCGGCCGAGGGCGGCATGCGTTGCGCGACGCCTGCCGAACTCGGCGCGCACTGCGAGGTGGTGGTCACGCTCGTCGTCAATGCGGCGCAGACGGAAAGCGTGCTGTTCGGCGAGCACGGCGCCGTTGCCGCCATGCGGCCTGGCGCGGTGGTGATTTCGAGCGCGACGGTCGCGCCGGAATTCGCCGCGCAGCTTGGCGCGCGCGTGGAGGCGGCTGGTCTGCTGATGCTGGACGCGCCCGTTTCGGGTGGCGCCGCGCGCGCCGCATCGGGCGAGATGACGATGATGACCTCGGGGCCCGCGGCGGCCTACGCGGCCTGCGAGGACGTACTCGCGGCGATGGCGGGCAAGGTCTATCGTCTGGGTGAAACGTATGGCGCGGGCTCGAAGGTCAAGATCATCAACCAACTGCTCGCGGGCGTGCATATCGCAGCCGCCGCCGAAGCGATGGCGCTGGGCTTGCGCGAAGGCGTCGATCCGGATGCGCTGTACGACGTAATCACGCATAGCGCCGGCAATTCGTGGATGTTCGAGAATCGCGTGCCGCATATTCTGAACGGCGACTACACGCCGCTTTCGGCTGTCGACATCTTCGTGAAGGATCTGGGCCTCGTGCTCGATACGGCGCGCGCGAGCAAATTTCCGCTGCCGCTCTCGGCCGCCGCGCATCAGATGTTCATGAACGCGTCGAGTTCGGGCCACGGCGGCGAGGACGATGCGGCCGTCGTCAAGATTTTCCCGGGCATCACGCTGCCCGCTGGCCGTTGAATGCACGAGCGCCGTCATGAATTCCACTATCGCCACCGCCCGTCCGCTGCTTGGCTGCATTGCCGACGATTTCACCGGCGCGACCGATCTCGCCAACATGCTCGTCAAGAGCGGGATGCGCACCGTGCAGACCATCGGCGTGCCCGCGCCCGGCGCGCGGATCGATGCCGACGCGATCGTCGTCGCGCTGAAGTCGCGCACGATTCCCGCCGGCGAGGCGGTCGCGCAGTCGCTTGCCGCGCTCGCCTGGCTGCGCGAGCAGGGCTGCCGCCAGTTTTTCTTTAAGTACTGCTCAACATTCGATTCGACCGATGCGGGTAACATCGGTCCGGTTGCCGATGCGTTGGCCGACGCGCTTGGCGAGCCAGCAGCCTTGTCGATCGCATGCCCCGCGTTTCCGGAAAACGGCCGCACCGTCTATCGCGGCCATCTCTTCGTCGGCGACATGTTGCTCAACGAGTCGGGCATGGAGAACCATCCGCTCACGCCGATGAAGGACGCGAACCTCGTGCGCGTGCTGCAGCGGCAAACCGCTTCGAAGGTCGGCCTCGTTCGCTACGATGCGATCGCACGCGGCGCGGCGGCGGTGCGCGAGGTCTTCGTGCAGCTGCGCGCCGAAGGGGTGCGCTTCGCGATTGCCGACGCGCTCACGGATGCGGATCTGTACGTGCTGGGCGAAGCGTGCGCCGATCACGCGCTGATCACAGGGGGATCCGGCATCGCCCTCGGCCTGCCTGCAAACTTTCGCCGCGCCGGACTGCTGCCCGAACGCGGCGACGCGGCGCGGCTGCCGGACATTGCCGGCTGCTCAGCCGTGCTGGCCGGCAGCGCCTCGAAAGCGACGAATGCCCAGGTCGCGGCGTGGCGCGCGGCGCGCGCCGCGTTTCGCGTCGATCCGCTGGCGGCGGCGCGCGGCGAGCCGGTGGTTCAAGCCGCGCTCGCGTTCGCGCGGGAGCATTTGCCCGAGCCGGTGCTGATCTACGCCACTGCCTCGCCCGACGAAGTGACGGCCGTTCAGCAACAGCTCGGCGCGCAAGCGGCCGGCGCGCTCGTCGAAGCGACGCTCGCCGAAATCGCGCGCGGGTTGTTCGCGCTCGGCGTGCGCAAGTTCGTCGTTGCGGGCGGCGAGACGTCGGGCGCGGTGGTTCAGGCGCTCGACGTGAAGGCTTTGCAGATCGGCGCGCAGATCGATCCGGGCGTGCCCGCCACGGCGACGCTCGACGGCTCGATGGGCCTTGCGCTCAAGTCGGGCAACTTCGGCGCGACCGACTTCTTCGAAAAGGCGCTGCAACGGCTGGAGAACCGCGCATGAGCCCCGAAGCTACGCTGCGCGAAACGATCTGCGCCGTGGGCGCCAGCCTCTATGCGCGCGGCCATGCCGTCGGCACTGCCGGCAACATCAGCGCGAAGCTCGACGACGGCTGGCTCATCACGCCCACCGACGCGTGCCTCGGCCGGCTCGATCCGGCGCAGATCGCGAAGGTGGATCTGGCCGG
Organism: Paraburkholderia acidipaludis NBRC 101816; assembly: GCF_000684975.1. GTDB lineage: Bacteria > Pseudomonadota > Gammaproteobacteria > Burkholderiales > Burkholderiaceae > Paraburkholderia > Paraburkholderia acidipaludis. Next base: position 4,191 of record NZ_BAXZ01000044.1, read on the forward strand.
GCAGACCGTTTCCGGCGGCAAGCCTTCGAAGACGCTTGCATTGCATCGCGGCATCTATGCGCGCAACGCCGAGGCACACGGCATCGTGCATACGCATTCGACGCATCTCGTCGCGCTGACGCTGGCGGGCGTGTGGCGCGACACCGACGTGCTGCCGCCCATTACGCCGTACTACGTCATGAAGGTCGGCCACATTCCGCTGATTCGCTACCGCCGCCCCGGCGATCCGCAGGTGGCCGACGAAGTGGCGGCGCTCGCCGGGCGCGTGCGCGGCGTGCTGCTCGAACGGCTCGGCCCGGTGGTCTGGGCGCCCACTGTCGAACAGGCTTCTGCGGTGCTCGAGGAACTCGAAGAGACCGCGCGCCTGTGGCTCATGACGAACCCGAAACCCGAGCCGCTGGATGAGGCGGCGCTCGACGACCTGCGGCGCAATTTCGGCGCGCGCTGGTGACGCACTTTCAACGGAGTCCTATCCATGCCCCGCTTCGCAGCGAATCTCTCGATGCTGTACCACGAGCACCCGTTCCTCGACCGCTTCGCCGCCGCCGCGCGTGACGGCTTTCGCGCGGCCGAGTTCCTGTTTCCCTATGAGTACGCGGCCGCCGAAATCCGCGCGCGCCTCGACGACAACGGTCTCGTGCAGGCGCTTTTCAACGCGCCGCCCGGCGACTGGGCGGCGGGCGAGCGCGGGATCGCGTCGCTGCCGGGGCGCGAGGACGAGTTTCGCCGCTCGATCGATATCGCGCTCGACTATGCGCGCACGATCGGCAACGACAAGCTGCACGTGATGGCGGGATTCGTCGGGGCCGGCGCCGACCGCGCGCGGCATCGCGACGCGTATCTGCGCAATCTTGCGTATGCGGCCGATACCGCGCGGCGTGACGGCATCCAGATCCTGATCGAGCCGATCAATCCGCGCGACATGCCCGGCTACTTCCTGAACCGGCAGGACGACGCGCAGGCGATCTGCCGCGAGATTGGCGCGCCGAATCTGCGCGTGCAGTTCGACTGCTATCACTGCCAGATCGTGGAAGGCGACCTCGCGACGAAGCTCAAGCGCGACATGGCGGGCATCGGCCATATCCAGATTGCCGGCGTGCCGGAGCGCCACGAGCCCGATCTCGGCGAGCTCAACTATCCGTACCTGTTCGCGCTGATCGACTCGCTCGGCTACGCGGGCTGGATCGGCTGCGAATACCGGCCCAAAGCCGCGACGTCGGCGGGACTCGGATGGCTGCGCCCGTATCTGTGACGGATCGCGCCGAACCCCGGATCCTTCGATTCGGATGCCTGAACTTCTCACTCTCATGAGCGGCCTATGAAAGTCCTGATCACTGGCGGCGCCGGCTTCCTGGGCCGGCGCCTCGCAACGAAACTCCTGAGCCTCGGCGAATTGACCGGCCCTTCGGGGCAGCGCGAGCCCATCGATGAGCTGGTGCTGCTCGACATTGTCGAAGCGGCAGGCTTCGACGACGCGCGCGTGACGACGCTAGTCGGCGACATTGCCGCCCGCGCGGTCCTCGAGCGCGCGATCGACACGCAAACGCGCGCGATCTTTCATCTGGCCGCCATTGTCAGCGGTCAGGCCGAGGCGGACTTCGAGTTGGGCATGCGCATCAACCTCGAAGCGTCGCGCATGCTGCTGGAGGTCTGCCGCGCGCTGGGCCATCGGCCGCGCGTTGTGTTCACGAGCTCCGTGGCCGTGTACGGCGGCAAGGTGCCCGACGTCGTGCGCGACGACACCGCGCTGAATCCCCAGACGTCATACGGTGCGCAGAAAGCGATTGGCGAACTGCTGCTCTCCGACTACTCGCGCCGCGGCTTCGTGGATGGGCGCGCGCTGCGTCTGCCCACGATCAGCGTGCGGCCGGGGCGGCCGAACGCGGCGGCTTCGTCGTTCGCGAGCGGCATCATCCGCGAGCCGCTGAACGGCGAGGAGGCGATGTGTCCGGTGCCGCTCGACACCCGTTTGTGGCTGCTTTCGCCGCGCGCGGTGATCGACGCGCTCGTGATGGGCGGCGAGATCGACGGTGCGGCGCTTGGTGAGCGCCGCACCGTGAATTTGCCGGGGCTTTCGGTCAGCGTTGCGGACATGATCGCGGCGCTGCGCGAGGTGGCGGGCGACGATGTCGCGGCGAGAATTCGCCACCACATCGATCCGCGCCTGACCGCCATGGTTCGCAGCTGGCCGGGCGAGTGGGACACGTCGCGTGCGCTTGCGCTTGGCTTCACGGGCGATGCCACGTTTGCCGACGTGATTCGCGCTTACATCGCGGACGAGAAGCGCTGATTGCGGCCGATCGCGCGCCGCCGATATACGCATAGGCACGATCGATAGCAGAAACGATTCTTTGACGCTGCATGGGCCATTGCGCATCATGCGCATTCGTTCCTGTGTCGATATCCGTCCTATGTCTCATACCGACTCGAAGCCCGATGGCGTGCTCGAAAGCCGCCGCTCGTTACTGAAGATGGCCGCGAGCCTGGGCGCGGGCGCGGCCCTGCGCGGGTTCGGCGCCGCCGGCGCGACGCTTGCCGCGAGCGGCGCGGCAAGCGCGCAGGACGGCAAGGTGGTCAGTCTCGGCTACCAGAAATACGGCAATTTCATCATTCTCAAGACGCGCGGCACGCTCGAAAAACGTCTCGCGCCGCTCGGATTTTCTGTGCGATGGCTCGAATTTCCGGCCGGCCCGCAACTGCTCGAAGGGTTGAACGCGAATGCCGTCGATATCGGCGTAGTGGGCGAAACACCCCCCGTGTTCGCTCAGGCGGGCGGGGTGGACTTCGTCTATATCGCCGCCGAGCCGGACGCGCCGCGCGGCGAAGCGCTGATCGTGCCGAAGAACTCGCCGATCCGCTCGGTGGCCGAACTGCGCGGCAAGAAGGTGGCCTGCAACCGCGGCTCGAACACCCACTATCTGCTCGTGAAGGCGCTGGAGCAGGGCAAGGTCCGCTACGACGAAATCCAGCCGGCCTATCTCGCCCCCGCGGATGCCCGCGCGGCGTTTGCCAACGGCAGTGTGGATGCGTGGGCGATCTGGGATCCGTATCTGGCCGCCGCCGAGCGGCAGCTTGGCGCACGCGTGCTCGTCAACGGCGAAGGGCTCGTGCGCAACATCGAGTATTACGTCGCACGACGTCCATTCGCGGCGCAGCACCCGGATGTGGTGCATGCCGTTCTGGACGAACTGCAGCAGCTCGACACCTGGGCCGCGCAGAACGTGGCGGCCGTTGCCGCCCAGCTCGCGCCGCTCACGGGGCTCGACACCGGCACGCTGGAACTCGCGCTGGGGCGCACGGGCTACGGCATCCTGTCCGTGGACGCAGGCCGTTTTTCGTATCAGCAACAGATTGCCGATACGCTCTACGAACTCAAGCTCATTCCGCAAAAGCTGGCCGTTGCCGACGCGCGCTGGAAGAACGCCTGAGGCGGACCGGGTGCCGCAATGGCGCCCGGCGCCTCGCGCACCGTGATGCGGCTCATGCCGAACATCGCGCACGGTCAATTCTTGAAATTGAATCCATTCAGTTCGGTGCAGCCGGCTCCGTAAACAGGCTGAGCAACAAGAAAGGCGCCAGGCGCCAAATGAACGGCTGGAAAACGGCTGGAGGAAACAAGCACCCATGGGCACCCGCTCCATTGCAGTCAAACTGAGCCTGATATTCGGTGCGGCGCTCGCCGCCACGATCATTGCGATCACATTGTTTGCGACCTTGAACGTTCGCTGGCAGGCAGCGGACAGCTTTGCCGCGGCGAGCATGGGCCAGATGCGCCAGATCGATACGAGCCTGAGAAATACCTTCGATCAGGTGCGCGGCAACGTCGTGTTCGTTTCGGATTCGCCGGTGGTGCAGACCGCCAACGAATCGGTGACGAACTATCTGACGCACGGCGGCGCGATGACACCCGATACGAACGGCGGCGTGGAAAGCGCGATCTTCTCGCTGCTGAAGCGTTTCGGCGATAGCCACCCGGATCTGCGCTACGTCTACCTCGGCACGAAATGGGGCGGCTATATCCAGTGGCCGAAGAGCGAGTTCAAGACCGATCACTACGACCCGCGCGAGCGCCCCTGGTACGCGCAGCGGAGCGGAGCGGGCGGCAACGTGACTCGCACGGGCGCGTATGCGGCGGACGGCGGCGACAAGGAAGTGATCATCAGCTTCGTGCGCACGGTCCAGGACGGGCAAGGCAAGCCGCTCGGCGTGCTCGGCATGGACATCTCGCTCGAAGGGCTCGCGAAGATGGTCAGGCAGGTGCGCTTCGGGCAGACCGGCTACCTGATGGTGGTGGAGGACAGCGGCACCGTGCTCGTCGACCCTCACGATCCTTCGCACGCCTTCAAAAAGCTCGAAGAGCTCGGCGACGGCTATCGCGATCTGGCGCAAACCGGCGGCGGGCTGCATGCCATCGAGCTGGGCGGCACGCGCTACGACAGCGTGGTCTATACATCGCCGGAACTGGGCTGGAAATATATCGGCCTGATCCCGCATTCGGAGATGATGGCGGACGCGAACCGCCTCAGCATCGTGCTGATGCTGGGTGGCGCGTTGCTGCTCGGCGCGGCGCTTGCCCTCACGATGATGCTGGGGCGTCGCCTGACAAAACCGCTGCGACAGCTTTCACACAGCATGCAGGACATCGCCTCCGGCAACGGCGACCTCACGCAACGGCTGCCGGTCACGAGCGGCGACGAAGTTGGCGCACTTGCGTCGCGATTCAACGAGTTCGTGGAGAAACTCAACGGTGTGTTGTTAGGAGTGCGGCGCAACAGCGAAACGCTGCGTACCGCCGCGGGCGAGATCTCGGCCGGCAACGCGGATCTTTCCGCGCGTACCGAGCGGCAGGCCGCGGCGCTCGAACAAACCGCCGCCACCATGGACGAGCTGACCTCGGCCGTCCGGCAGAATGCGGACAACGCGCGCCAGGCGAACGCGCTTGCGGTCGACGCCACGGCCGTGGCGGGCCGCAGCAACGAGGTGGTCAAACGCGTGGTCGGCACGATGGGCGACATCAACCAGAGTTCGAGCGCGATCGCGGAGATTATCGGGCTGATCGAGAGCATCGCTTTTCAGACCAATATTCTCGCGCTCAACGCAGCGGTCGAGGCGGCACGGGCGGGCGAGCAGGGACGCGGCTTCGCCGTCGTGGCCGGCGAGGTGCGCAATCTTGCGCAACGTTCGTCGTCGGCGGCGCGGGAGATCAAGGAGCTGATCAGCGCGTCGGTCGGCAAGATCCAGGAAGGCTCCGTGCTGGCGAACGAGGCCGGGAGGACGATGGCGGAAGTGACGCAGGCGGTGAGCCGCGTGGCGGGCATCGTCGTCGAAATCGCGGCGGCTTCGGACGAGCAAAGCCGCGGGATCGAGCAGGTGAATCTGGCGATTGCGCAACTCGAAGGCGTCACGCAGCAGAACGCGGCGCTCGTCGAGGAGGCGGCTGCGGCGTCGTCCTCGCTCGAGGACCAGGGCCGCCAGTTGAACGACGCGGTCGCCGTGTTCCGGTTGCGGCACGACGCGGCCGAGGCGGTTGCGTAGTAATGAAGGAATGCTGATTAGTCGTTCACGCTCCAGGAGAGGTGCCGCAGCGTGCGACCATCAAAGCAGCGGCAGCGTGAGCCGGAGGTGCTCGGCAAATGCCGCCGTGAGCGGCGAGGCTCGCTTGCGCCCGAACTTGAGCGTAATGCCGACGGCCGGCAACGGCGGCAGCGAGGGATCGCCATTCAGAATGGCGAGATCCGGCGGCACGGCCGTCTGCGTCATGATGGCGAAGGCCTGCCCTGAACGCACGAGCGCAGTGAGGCCCGCGAGGCTGCTGCTGGCATAAGCGACGCGATAGGCTCTGCCGGCGCGCTGCAGCGCTTCGCAGGCCGCGATATGGTCGAGCGTGTCCGGGTCCGAGAGCGCCAGCGGCAAGGGATCGAAGTGCGCGGCGTCGAGCCCCGGATAGCCGATCCAGACCAGTTGCTCGCGGCGGATGATCTCGTCGCCGGGGCTGCCGGGGTTGTCTTCCGGCAGCGAGATCATGGCCAGATCGACCGCGCGCTTCTCCAGGTGTTCGACGAGCCGCGGCGTGGGTCCGCACACCACTTCCACGAGCGCATGCGGATGCTGGCTCGAGAATTGGCGCAGCAGGGCGGGAAGGAACACGGCCGCATAATCGTCGGGGCAGCCAAAGCGGATGCTGCCCGACAAGCCCTTGCCGAGCAGATCGGCCATCGCTTCGTCGTGCAGGCGCAGCATGCGCTGGGCGTGGATCAGCAGCCGCTCGCCGGGATTCGTGAGCACCACGCCGCGTCCGGTGCGCTGAAACAGCGGCTGATCGACAATTTCTTCCAGGCGTTTCATCTGCTGGCTCAGCGCGGACTGGGTCCGGCCGACGCGGCTCGCGGCGCGGCTCAGCGCGCGGACTTCGGCGATCACGGCAAACGAACGCAGCAAATCGATTTCGAGAGTGCGGCTCAAGATATTAGCCTCGCTTCTGGCTTCCATAAGAACTATTCGATTCTATAAAAGCAGAGCGACGACTAGACTGCAAGTCATTGCCCATTGCCGCTACGCACGAGGAGAAGCACGGTGTCCCGCAACGACGATGCAACCTTCTGGCGCAATGCCAGGCAGCACCTCATCCGCTATGGCGGCACGTTCGAGCCGATGATCATCGAGCGCGCGCAAGGCAGCTTTGTCTACGACGCGGACGATCGTCCGATCCTCGATTTCACCTCGGGCCAGATGAGCGCCGTGCTGGGGCACAGCCACCCGGAAATCGTCTCGGTCGTTCAGGAATACGTCGGCAAGCTCGATCATCTTTTCAGCGGCATGCTGTCCCGCCCGGTGGTCGAGCTCGCCACTCGGCTGGCCGAGATCACGCCGGACGGGCTCGACCGGGCGCTGCTGCTCAGCACGGGCGCCGAGTCGAACGAGGCCGCGATTCGTATGGCGAAACTCGTCACGGGCCGCTATGAGATCGTTGGTTTTGCGCAGTCGTGGCACGGCATGACGGGCGCCGCGGCCTCGGCGACTTATAGCGCGGGGCGCAAGGGTGTCGGCCCTGCCCCGGTTGGTTCGTTCGCGATACCCGCGCCGTTCGCGTACCGCGCGCGCTTCGAACGCAATGGCGCTTACGACTGGCTTGCGGAGCTGGACTACGCCTTCGATCTCATCGACCGGCAGTCCAGCGGCAATCTCGCGGCCTTCATCGCGGAGCCGATCCTGAGTTCCGGCGGCATCATCGAATTGCCGCAAGGCTATATGGCGGCCCTCAAGCGCAAGTGCGAGGAGCGCGGCATGCTGCTGATCCTGGACGAGGCGCAGACCGGCGTGGGGCGGACGGGCACGATGTTCGCCTGCCAGCGCGACGGCGTCACGCCCGACATCCTCACGCTTTCGAAGACGCTGGGCGCGGGCCTGCCGCTGGCGGCCGTCGTCACGTCCGCACAGATCGAAGAGCAGGCCCACGAGCGCGGCTATCTCTTCTATACGACGCATGTTTCCGATCCGCTACCCGCCGCCGTGGGGCTGCGCGTGCTCGACGTGGTCGAGCGCGAAGGGCTGGCGGCGCGGGCCAACGTGATGGGCGAGCGGCTCAGGCGCGGGCTGCTGGACCTGATGGAGCGCTTTAACTGCATAGGCGACGTGCGCGGCCGCGGGCTGCTGCTGGGCATGGAGGTCGTCAAGGATCGCCGCACGAAGGAGCCGGCGGACGGGCTGGGCGCCAGGATCACGCGCGAGTGCATGAAGCTCGGGCTCAGCATGAATATCGTGCAGCTGCCCGGCATGGGCGGTGTTTTTCGCATCGCGCCGCCGCTGACCGTCAGCGAAGAGGAGATCGACCTGGGGCTCGATTTGCTGGAGCAGGCGATCCGGCGCTCGATGTAGCCGCTCGAGCCGGCCGGCGCTTCATAGCCTGGTTCATAGCTTGGGATGGCACTCGAACTCGATCACGGAATGCTGCTGCTGCAACGTCTGCTGACCTTCCGTTCGTTCGGTGACGAAACTCGTCTGCAAGCCGAGGTTCTGGCAATAGTTCGTGGCTTCGGTCAGGGCACGCTGATGAGCGCGTGCCCACGCGAGACGTCCTCCGGTTGCCGAGGCCGATACTGTGTAGGAGCCCGGCTTGTCTGCCGAGGTCACGCTCGTGGCCGACGCGCAACCCGTTAGCACTGCACAGAGTCCCGCCGCCGAAACAAACCAGCGCAATGGCGAGCGCGCCGTTGCCGGCCGACGAGGCCGGTTCGTCGCGCTCACGAGCAGGGCCGCGCCACGCTGCGATGCGGTCCTTTCTTGTAGCTTTCGAGCGCTGCGCGCAGCCTTACGTGTTGCACGATCTTCTGGCTCGTCACGTGGCCCGCGGCGCTGCGAACCCGCTTTGCCGCGCGCGCCAGAAGCCGCGCGTCATGCCGGCTGCGTGCCCAGGCGCGCGCCGCGAACCAGCCCACCAGGGTCCAGCCCAGCAGGATGTTGACTACCGTGATCGCGAAGGCGTCGCTATGCCCGCGCGCATCCGCCTCGATGGACGGAATCAGATAAACACTGATGGCGGCAATGATCGCCGCGCCTTCGAGAACCTGCACCATGGCACCACCTCGGAATTCATCAGAAAGAATGTCGATCGGGCGGAACGCCGGCGATCGCAGTGACATGGGAATGCATGTTAGGACAGTTCTATCGAAAGTCTATTTCCATAGACTGAAAACAGCGTTGTCTCCATCAGAACAATCGTGGCGAGCGTGGAAGGCTGCCGTAGGAATCCTGTTTAGTGCGATCTGGCACGGGATGTTCGGGCTGCCCCCTTGAATGGGCACAGGTGCGAGAGACGCGGCGGCGAGTGCCGGCGCTCCCGCTCCAGGCCCCGCAGGGCCTTAGCGAGCCGCTTGCGTAACAAGCATCGGCGGCGGCGCACTCGGTCCACCGTAGTAGCTCGATCCCAGCTTGGCCTTCGCATGGTCGGCATTCACGCCGAACTGCGTGAGGCTCCAGCGTCGTCCTGTCGTGACATCCCCCACGTAGAGCTGATACCCGCCTGCGGTCGTCGACGAAAAGAAGAGGTAGTTCGTCCCGCTGACCGGAGCCGGGTCGGAGTTGTTGCTGATGCAGTCGTTGATCGGCAACTGGCTCGGCGTCGATTCCGGGTCGGCGCTCTTCTCGTAGATCTGGTCGAGCTCGCTGCCGTTCTTCCAGCGCGCGTAGAACACGGTGCCGTCTGCGCGCACGATCGGATAGTAAGTCTCGAGGCCGGCGGGACGATCGAATGCGGCCGTGGCGCCGGTCGCGATCGTGTGTTTCACGAGCCCCATGTTCGCGCCCGTGCCGGTGGCGTAATAGACGGCGCTTGCGTCGGGCGCGAGGAAGGGCATGGAATACTCGCCGCCGGACGGCGCGTTCGAGAGGCTCACGACCGAGGTGAAGATCGGGCCAGCGCTCGTATATGAGAGCGTGGCCAGCTTGACGTTTCCATTCTGCTTGAACACGACGCTCTTGCCGTCCGTGCTGAATTTCGGATCTTCGTTGCGGGTGGCGCCCGTGCTGTTCGTCATGTTGAACGGCGCCTTGTTGCTGCCGAGCGGATACATGAACACGTTCCACGCGCCGTTGCTGACGCCCATGAAGACAAGCCACTTGCCGTCGGGGCTGAACACTGCGTTCATGGGATCGGTAATGCCCCAGGAGGGCTTGCTCAACTGGGTCAGCGTGTGCGTCGAAAAATCATAGAGGAAAATCTGGCTCGTGCCGTCGCCGTAGTTGACGTAGCTGTGATAGACGAGCTTGCCGGTGAGCGCGGCGGGAAACGACGCGTTGGACTGATTGGGAGGATCGCTGATGCAGCCTGCCATGGCGGCTGGGCCGGGCAGATTGAGGACGATACCGACCACAAGGCCCATTATCAGGGTCCTGGAATTCACGATTTAGTAATCCTGAATAGATCGAAAGGTGGGCTGGCTGGAGGCCGTTCCCGAATATCGTTCGGAAACTACGCAGGGTGCTCCTTCGACGACGAATGGATTCGCCGGTGATCGGAATGACAGCCTGCGTCAAGAGGAGGGGCCGGATCTCGCGGAAATTTTGCGGATCTGCATTGATTACCTAGTCTAATGATCTGTGTGCACGCCAATCGGGTGATTAGAGGTGGATCTGGATGGCTTCTTGTTGTTTTGGGGTTTT
>NZ_BAXZ01000043.1 GCF_000684975.1 Paraburkholderia acidipaludis NBRC 101816
TTCCATAAGGACTCCTCGTACATCACCACTTCTTCCATCTTCTCCTGCAGCCCTTCGATCTGGAATTCCACGTCGAAGGCATCGAAATTCTTGCGGTCAACCAGCGCCTGCCTGATCATCTCCTGCAGCGTCACGTCCTTGAAGGTATCCGACCTGATGATCCGCTTGCAGAGGGCAGCAAAGCGCGGCTCGATGCGCAGCCGGTAGGTGGCCTCGTCGCGACTCACGCCGGTGCGCTCCATGCGCGTGATGACGCCGTTGAAGGTGGCGGCTTCATGATCGACAGGATCGACGTAGCTGACCGAAGGCACGGCCACGCGCTCGTCGATCTGCAGCCCCGCGCGCCGCCCGACGAACTGCCTGCCGTCGAGATCGAGCTGCGACGCGGTCACCGTCAGATCGACCACGTAGTCCTTGCAGAATCCTCCGCGCACCCGGAACTTGACCACCTGGAAGTCCTGCTGGAGTATCCCGACCCAGACCCGCAGAAGCTGCCGCAGACGCGCGCTCGGGTGGCGCAACGCAACCGCGAAGTTCTTTGTTACTGCATTCATGACGCGCCTTCCCTGTCTGGTTGAAAGGAACAAAGCACAACTGTTGCCCACGCAACTTTTTCCAGAATCTAGGGACGCACCCTCAGCCCGTCAATTACACTCGACGGGCATATACGAAGCCGTCAACATTTGCGTTAAATAACAATAAATCGGAGTCCTGCCATTTTTCTGGATGACATGGTGTGATAGATGGCGAGAAAGGGGCTAATAGCGCATGGAGCGTGCTAGCGGATCGCACGCAGAAAACACGCCGCCCTACTGCCCGCCATGACGAAGGGCACTTGCGATGAACGTGGCATCATTGCGGGTGCACGACTCAAGACATTCGGCAATCCGCTCGACGGTAGCCAGCACCTCGCGCACTGCGCTTTGCGTCAAGACACCTGTATCGAAGTACGTCGCGGCCGAAGTGCGCGAAAGCGCAAAGCCGGGTGGGAATAACGAGACTGGCGAGAAAGTCGGATGCAAGCGTGCTCGTCTGACGCACGCGCGTAGCCTGCCTGAATCGGATACTGCGTCGAATACCGCGTCGAATGCTGCCTCGAATACCGCGCCGGACACCGCGCGTGCAGGCCGGTAGTGCGATTCTTTGTCGCCAGTATGTTTGGAGCAACACCCGGAGGTATCAAACAGGTAGCTGTTCGTCCCGGGTTTCAGGAACGGCCGCGGAAAAGAGGCGTGCCGGGAATCAGGAGGGGGAGATGATGTGGCTGGCGAACTGCCGATTATCGGCGCCCGCCAGCCCTTGGGTTCAGGTGTGCTTCACAACTGCGCTTCACAGCCACACTTCATAGCCGCACGTTACTGCATGTTTTCGAAAACGGCCGCGATCCCCTGGCCACCGCCGATGCACATCGTCACGAGCGCATAACGGCCGCCGATACGCTTGAGCTCATACAGGGCCTTCACGGTGATCAGCGCGCCCGTCGCGCCCACCGGATGACCGAGCGAGATGCCCGAACCGTTCGGATTGACCTTCGCGGGATCGAGCCCAAGCTCTTTCGCGACCGCGCAGGCCTGCGCGGCAAACGCTTCGTTCGACTCGATCACGTCGAGGTCGGCGGCCGTGATGCCCGCGCGTTCGAGGGCAAGGCGCGATGCCGGCACCGGACCGATCCCCATGTATGCCGGATCCACGCCCGCGTGCGCATAGGAAACCAGGCGCGCGAGCGGCTTCGCGCCGCGCTTTTCGGCAACGCCGCGCTCCATCATCAGCACGGCCGCGGCCGCGTCGTTGATGCCCGAAGCATTGCCGGCCGTCACCGTGCCGTTCTCCTTCGCGAACACGGGCTTGAGCTTCGAGAAGTCGTCGGCGCTCGCCTCGTGGCGCACGTGTTCGTCGGTGTCGAACAGCACTTCGCCCTTCTTCGACTTGATCGCGACAGGCAGGATCTGATCCTTGAAACGCCCTTCGGCAATCGCGCGCGCGGCGCGGCGGTGCGACTCGAGCGCGAGTGCGTCTTGCGCCTCGCGCGTGATGCCGAACTTCTTCGCGACGTTCTCCGCCGTCACGCCCATGTGGATGGTCTGGAACGGATCGTGCAGCGCGCCGAGCATCATGTCGATCAGCTTGCCGTCGCCCATGCGTTGCCCGAAGCGCGCGGCCGGCACCGTATACGGCGCGCGGCTCATGCTCTCGGCGCCGCCGCCGATCGCGATCTCCGCATCGCCGAGCAAAATCGTCTGCGCCGCCGAAACGATTGCCTGCAGACCGGAGCCGCACAGGCGGTTCACGGTCAGCGCGGGCGTGTGCTGCGCGACGCCGCCGTCGATCGCCGCAACGCGCGCGAGGTACATGTCCCTCGGTTCCGTATGGATGACGTTGCCGAACACGACGTGGCCGACCTCTTCGCCGGACACGTTCGCGCGCGAAAGCACCTCGCGCACGACGCGCGCGCCGAGATCGGTCGGCGCGAAATCCTTGAGACTGCCGCCGAAATCGCCGATCGCGGTACGAACACCGCTCACCACCACCACTTCCTTCGCTGCATTGCTCATAGTGTTGCTCCGGTTCGTTCGCGCATTCACGCGCGTTCATGCACTACATGTTCGGATAGTTCGGTCCGCCGCCGCCTTCGGGCGTGACCCACACGATGTTCTGCGTCGGATCCTTGATGTCGCACGTTTTGCAGTGCACGCAGTTCTGCGCGTTGATCTGCAGACGGTCTTCGTTCGAGTCATCTTTCACGAACTCGTACACCGCGGCGGGACAGAAGCGACCCTCCGGACCCGCATAGGTACGCAAATTCACGTTCACCGGCACCGATGCATCTTTCAGCGTCAGGTGCGCCGGCTGGTTCTCCTCGTGGTTCGTATTGGAAATGAACACCGACGAGAGCCGGTCGAACGTCAGCTTGCCATCCGGCTTCGGATACTCGATCGGCCGGCATTGCGACGCGGGCTTGAGCATCTCGTTGTCGCGATGCTGGTGGTGCAGCGTCCACGGCACCTTGCCGCCAAAGAGCTTCTGCTCGATGCCCACCATCAGCGTGCCCAGATACAGGCCCTTGCTCATCCACTGCTTGAAGTTGCGCGCCTTGTACAGTTCTTCGTGCAGCCACGACTTCTGGAACGCTTCGGGGTAAGCCGTCAGTTCGTCGCCCTGGCGGCCCGCCTGCACGGCTTCGAACGCCGCTTCCGCTGCCAGCATCCCGGTCTTGATCGCCGCATGGCTGCCCTTGATGCGTGCCGCGTTCAGGAAACCCGCATCGTCGCCCACCAGCGCGCCGCCCGGGAACACGAGCTTGGGCAGCGACATCAGCCCGCCCGCCGTCATCGCCCGCGCGCCATACGACACGCGCTTGCCGCCTTCGAGGTACTGGCGGATGGCCGGGTGCGTCTTGTAGCGCTGGAATTCCTCGAACGGCGAGAGGTACGGGTTCGTGTAGGCGAGACCCACGACGAAGCCCACCATCACCTGGTTGTTGTCGATGTGATAGAGGAACGAGCCGCCGTAGGTGTCGTTTTCCAGCGGCCAGCCCGCCGTATGGATCACGAGGCCCGGCTGGTGCTTCGCGGGATCGATCTCCCACAGCTCCTTGATGCCGATGCCGTAGACCTGCGGGTCGGCATCGCGGTCGAGCTTGAGCTTTTCGTTCAGTTGACGCCCCAGGTGCCCGCGACAGCCTTCGGCGAACAGCGTGTACTTCGCGTGCAGCTCCATGCCGAGCTGGAAGTTTTCGGTGGGCTCGCCATCCTTGCCGATGCCCATGTTGCCGGTGGCGACACCCTTTACCGATCCGTCGTCATGAAAGAGCACTTCGGCCGCCGGAAAGCCCGGGAAGATCTCCACGCCCAGCGCCTCGGCCTGCTGGCCCAGCCAGCGCGTGACGTTCGCGAGGCTGATGACGTAGTTGCCGTGGTTTTTGAAGTTGTCGGGCAGCGCCCAGTTCGGCACGGCCTTCGCGCCGGTTTCCGAAAGGAAAAGGAATTTATCCTCGGTCACGGGCACGTCCAGCGGCGCGCCCTGTTCCTTCCAGTCGGGCATCAGTTCGTTGAGGGCGCGCGGGTCCATGACCGCGCCCGAGAGGATATGCGCCCCGATCTCCGAGCCTTTTTCCAGTACGCACACGCCCATCTCGACGCCTTTCTCTGCCGCGAGCTGCTTCAGGCGGATCGCCGCCGACAGCCCCGCCGGGCCGCCGCCTACGATCACCACGTCGTATTCCATCGACTCGCGTGGGCCGTATTGTGCGATCAGGTCATTCGAATTCATGCTGAGTCTCCCCCGGGGTCCGCGTCGGAACGGCTTTCCGGCAACTGGGGGCACGCCTTCTTCAGCCCGCGCGCCCTATTCCTGCCGATATGGCAAACCTTGCCAGCGCGCTTGCCCGAATCGCCGTGGCGCGGTTTCGATATCCGGCAACGCGGCGTCATGGCGAACCCTGTGTTCAAACGATGTCACGATCATCCAGTGCAGCCAGTCACCAAAGGCGGGCAGCCACGGAGTCGCGTCGTGGCTATCGTAGCTTCAAAGGGAAGTGCGAGGACTGTCCAATCCGGCCCATCTAGTGACATATCTGGCCACGTTGCGTGACCGTCACGCGATACCGCACGCCGGACCGAAGAAAGTATTTCGTAAAAAATCCCCTGTCCCGCGCAAGAGGCATGCCCGCCTTCGAACACGAACTAACGCGCCGCCAGTTCGCGCAGAATCTGTTCGGCCTCCTGCGTGGCTTCGATCCTGAAGAACCACTGCTCGGCGCGGGCGCGCAGCGCCACCCATGAGCGATCCTGCGGGTCGTTCATCATGTGGCCGATGAATCGGCATCCCCGCTCGATTCCGTCACGATTCGCTTCGGCCTCCGTCAACCACTCCGGTTGCACCGTATCGGGGTTGCAGGTTGCAAAGAGCCGGCCCTCGTGACGAATCTCGACGTGGGCGATCCATCCGCCGAGCTGGTTGCACCTGGACTGCGCACTAATGTCGAACCCGTAGCACGCGGCTTGTTCGTTCTGGGCCATGGTTTGCTCCCTGGTTTGATCGCCGGCGCGGCCCGGTGCCATAATGCCGTGTCGAACATGACTCAACATCCGGTGAGGGGACAACGATGAAACGCGAACCCACGGAGCGTCGCCGCGGCTTTCTGCACGACCTGAAGTGGATCGCCATTCTCTGGTGCGTTGGCGTTGGCGGCGCCCTGCTGCTTACGCTTCCATTTCATCTGCTCGTCACGGCGATGGTGCACAAATAGCCCGCGGCCTTCGTTAGACGAAACACGCCTGCCCCGGCAATTGCAACTTCAAACGTAACAGGCGAAACGGCCATCGTCTACAGTATCGCGCAGGGATCCGCCGGCTTCGGCGCGACTCTGCAATGAAAGCGTAAGGGCGAGGGCAAGCGCGGTTGTACGGCGTTCCTCTGCACGCAAACCCAGGCGGTACCCGGAGTTCTGACCCAACATGCAAATCTTCGATGCCTTCCATCTCGCCAGGCTGCAGTTTGCGTTTACCGTTTCGTTTCACATCATGTTTCCCGCCATCAGCATCGGCATGGCGAGTTTTCTCGCCGTGCTCGAATGGCGCCTCCTGATGACCGGCGATGCGGCCTACAAGGACATGTACCGCTTCTGGTCGAAGATCTTCGCGGTGGGGTTCGGCATGGGCGTTGTCTCCGGCGTCGTAATGGCCTACGAGTTCGGCACGAACTGGAGCGGCTTTGCCCTGGCTGCCGGCAACATCACCGGGCCGCTCCTGACCTATGAAGTGCTGACCGCATTTTTTCTCGAAGCCGGTTTTCTCGGCGTCATGTTGTTCGGCTGGAATCGCGTGAGCCCGAAGGCGCATTTCTTCGCAACGCTAATGGTCGCGGTCGGCACGCTGATCTCCACGTTCTGGATCCTCGCCTCCAACAGCTTCATGCAGACGCCGCAGGGCTACGCCATCGAAAACGGCCGCCTCGTGCCGGTGGACTGGTTCAAGGTCATCTTCAATCCTTCGTTTCCATTCCGGCTCGCGCACATGACGATTGCGGCGTTCATCGTCGCCGCCTTCATCGTGGCGGCCTGCGGCGCCTGGCACCTGCTGCACGGGCGGCGCGACGTGCCCGTCAAGCGCAGCTTTTCGATGGCGCTCGGCATTCTGCTCGTGCTCGCGCCCGTACAGATCTTCGTGGGCGACGCGCACGGCCTGAACACGCGCGAGTACCAGCCGGCCAAGATCGCCGCCATCGAAGGGCTATGGGAGACCGAGCACGGCGGCACGGCGCTCAACCTCGTGGGCCTGCCGGACATGAACGCGGAAGTCACGCGCTACGCCGTGCGGATTCCGCATCTGGGCAGCCTGATTCTCACGCATAGTTGGGACGGCGAAATTCGCGGGCTCAAGGAGTTTGCGCCGCAGGACCGCCCTTACTCGCCCATCATCTTCTGGACCTTCCGGCTCATGGCGGGCCTCGGCATGCTGATGCTGCTGACCGCCCTGCTCGGTCTGTGGCTGCGCCTGCGCGGGCGCCTCTATGAAACGCGCTGGTTCCAGTGGCTCGTGTTCTGCATGGGGCCTTCGGGCATCGTGGCGCTGCTGGCCGGCTGGATCACGACCGAAGTCGGCCGCCAGCCGTGGACCGTCTACGGCGTGGTGCGCACCATCGACTCCGTATCGCCCATCGGCGCCCAGCAGGCCGGCGTTTCGCTGCTGATCCTCGTGATCGTGTATTTCCTCGTGTTCGGCACGGGCGTCTACTACATGCTGAAACTGATGAAAAAAGGCCCGGCGGAAGGCACCGAAAGCCGCGAATCGCTGAAGCATCCGGGATTGCACAACCGGGCGCTGGACGCCGTGACAGGAGAGTGACGCCATGCAAATCGATCTCCCTGTGATCTGGGCCGCCATCATCGGCCTCGGCGTCTTCATCTACGTAATGCTCGACGGCTTCGATCTCGGCATCGGGCTGCTATTTCCGTTCTTCGAGGGCAAGGGGGAACGCGAGGTCATGCTCAACACCGTCGCGCCGGTCTGGGACGGCAACGAAACGTTTCTCGTGCTGGGCGGCGCGGGCCTGTATGGCGCGTTTCCCGTGGTCTACGCCACGCTGCTGCCGGCCAACTACATGCCGCTCATCCTCATGGTCGTCGGGCTCATCTTCCGCGGCGCGGCCTTCGAGCTGCGCGCCAAGGCCAACCGCACGCAGCACGCGTGGGACCTGGCCTTCATGGGCGGCTCGGCGCTCGCGGCGATGTGCCAGGGCATCGTGCTCGGGTCGCTGCTGCAAGGCATCAAGATCGTCGACGACCGCTTCGCCGGCGACCCGTTCGACTGGTTCTCGCCGTTCAGCATGTTCTGCGGCTTCGGTGTCCTCATTACCTACGCGACGCTGGCCTGCGGCTGGCTCATTCTCAAGACCGATGGCGACCTGCAGCGCAAGATGCGCCAGTTGATGCGCCCGCTCGCCGTCGTGCTGCTCGCGGCCATCGTCATCGTAAGCTTGTGGACGGTGCTGGGGCTGCCGGCCGTCGAGGCGCGCTGGTTCGCAAGCGGCAATCTCGGCTGGTTCCTGCCCGTGCCCGTGCTCGTCGTTGCCTGCGTCTGGGGCATCCTGCGTTCGGTGGCGCGCCACCACGAAGCCACGCCGTTCCTCCTCACGCTCGCCATCTGCTTTCTGGGCTTCACGGGGCTTGTCATCAGCATCTGGCCGAACATCGTCCCGCCCTCGCTCACGATCTGGGAGGCTTCGTCGAGTCATTCGAGCCAGCTCTTCACGCTGGTGGGCACGGTCATCGTGCTGCCGGTCATCCTGGTCTACAACGCCATGCAGTACCGCGTATTTCGCGGCAAGGTGCGGGAAGGGGATCCTGGGTATCACTAACTGCTTCAACGTGGGGAGCGGTGCAGATAATCGCCCAGACGTGCCAACATCGCATCGCAGCCCGCGAGTTGCGCCGTGCTGATGAATTCGTCGGGCTTATGCCCCTGGTCCATGCTTCCGGGGCCGCAAACCACCGCCGGAATCCCCGCCTGTTCGAACAGCCCCCCCTCGGTGCCGAAAGCCACCGTGTCGAACTCCGTCGATCCGGTCAGCAGCGCCAGCAGCCGCGCCGCTTCGCTGTCCGGCTGCGTGGCCAGTCCCGGGTACGCGCTCAGCGACTGAAAGCGCACCTCCGTCTCGGGATGCACGGCCCGCATGGCCGGCAGCAAATCGCGCTCGGCATAGCCTTGCAGTTGGTCCGCCACCTCCCGGGCATCGAAGTCGGGCAACGCCCGCACTTCGAAATCGAACTCGCATTCGGCGGGCACGATATTCAGCGCACGGCCGCCTTTGATCAAGCCCGTCTGCACGGTCGAATACGGCGGGTCGAAGCGGGCATCGTGATGTTCGGGCGCAGCGAGTTGGGCGCCGATCTCGTCAAGACGCCCGATCAAGCGCGCCGCATACTGGATCGCATTGACGCCATACGGCGCATAGGCCGAGTGGCAGGCGGCCCCCTTCACATGACAGCGCATCGCGAGCTTGCCCTTGTGGCCCAGCACCGGCTTGAGCGCGGTCGGTTCGCCGATCAGGCAGAGCCGCGGCCGGTGCGGGCGCCTCGCCAGTTCGGCCAGCATCGGCCGC
Source organism: Paraburkholderia acidipaludis NBRC 101816 (assembly GCF_000684975.1). Classification (GTDB taxonomy): domain Bacteria; phylum Pseudomonadota; class Gammaproteobacteria; order Burkholderiales; family Burkholderiaceae; genus Paraburkholderia; species Paraburkholderia acidipaludis. The sequence continues at coordinate 8,602 of NZ_BAXZ01000043.1, forward strand.
ACACCGAGGCATCCCACCTCCTCGTCATAGGAGAAGGCCAGATGCACGGGAAGCTGCAGATCCTGCTCGACAAAGCGCGGCACCGCGGCGAGGACCGAGGCGATAAAGCCTTTCATGTCGGCCGTGCCGCGGCCGTACAGACGTCCATCGCACTCGGTCAGGCGGAACGGGTCGACTGTCCACGCCTGCCCGTCCACCGGCACGACGTCGGTGTGGCCGGACAGCACGACGCCGCCTCGATCGCACGGCCCGATGGTCGCAAAGAGATTCGCCTTGGTGCGCTCGGCGTTGTGGAACAACTCGCATTCCACTCCATGTTGTGCCAGGTACTCCTGCACGAATGCGATCAACGCGAGATTCGAGTCGCGGCTGACCGTGGGGAAACCCACCAACCGTTCGAGCAGTGCCCGGCTTGACGTCTCACTCATCGCCTGGGACTCCATAGCTCGGCGCGGCGGTGGGATTCAATGCCCGCGCGAGATAGTCCTGCATCTGCGGGCGGTAGGCCTGCCAGAGACTGTCGAGGCGGCCAATGGGATCGTCGTCGGCCCAGTCCACGCGCAGGTCGATCATCGGCCACACCACCTCTCCCACCACTTTCAATGCCGCCGAATGCACGGGCCCGGCCTCGCCGCCCGCCTTCATGGCGCCGTGCATGGCCGCAAGCAGCCGATCCGCCAGCATGCCCCGCGCGCTTTCGAATGCCTCGACCATCGCGCCAATGACGTGCGTGCCGGCCAGCAGATTGCCGGCGGCAACACATTGCCTGCCGGCCACGGCGTTATGCGTGCCGAGCGCCTCCTTGCCGCTGAAGAACGCGGTGCGCCCCTGGCTGTCGATCACCGTCACCTGCCGGTACTGGCTCCAGCGATCGGCATCGAGCGCCTGCTGCATGGCGGCGCCGGTCTCCCCCCCGCCGTTCTCCAGCAGATCGAGAATGCGCGGGCCCAGGGCCGGCAAGGTGACGTTCTGGCTCGCCACGACGCCGACACCCGCACGCGCCCAGGGACAGCGGGCGCCCACCGCGATGCTCGACGAACTGATGGCGATGCCAAGCTGCCCGCTTTCGGCACAGCGTCCGACGATGGAGAAGGTCATGATCGCTGTCCCCGGGCCGGATCCGGCGTCCAGTTATCCGGAATCACCGCAATCACGTCGATCTCCATGAGCCACTGCGGCTGCCCGAGCGCCGACACCACGAGCCCCGTCGAAATCGGAAAGACGCCCTTGAGCCACTTGCCGACTTCCCGATACACCGGCTCGCGATAGCGCGGGTCGATCAGATAGGTCGTTGTCTTGACGATATGCGACAGATCGCTGCCCGCCTCTTCGAGCAGCTGCTTGACGTTCTTCATCGCCTGCTCGGCCTGGGCCTGCGGATCGCCGAGACCCACGAGGCGTCCGTCGAAATCGGTGCCCACCTGGCCGCGCACATACACGGTGTTGCCGGCGCGCACGGCCTGGCACAAATCGTTGTCGAGCGACTGATTCGGGTAGGTATCCCGCGTGTTGAACATGCGAATGCGCGTATGCGTCGGCATTAGAAGACTCCCAGTTCGTTGATGTTGTTCGCCTGCGTGGTCCGGCACGCACGGTCGGACGCGGGCACACGCGGCGCTTCGGCCTCGCGCTGCCCGGGGTCGCGATAGGCGAGATACTTGCGCTGCGTGACGATATGGTCGGCAATGTGCCTGGCGTCGTGCCACACGCCCCAGATGAATGCCGAACCGCGTCGCGAGAGCCACGGCAAGCCGAGGAAATAGATGCCAGGCTCGCTCGACACGCCGCGCTGGTGCCGCGGTTTGCCTTTCGCGTCGAAGGCATTCACCTGCAGCCAGCCGTAGTCGACGGCGTAGCCCGTCGCCCAGACGATAGCCGTGATCCCTGCCTGCGCGAGATCGAGCTCAAGTATCGGGTGAGTGAGGCAAGCCGGATCGGGAAGCGTGGCGCGTGCCTCCGGCTCCTCCGGCAAATCGACGCCGTTGCGGGCGATCCACGCGTCGGCCGCGTCGAGCAACGCGCGGTAGTTCTCGTCGCCGCGCGCGATATTGAGCGCGAGGTCCGGCTCGAAACTCACGACCGAACCGTCGAACGACTTCGTCAGGCCGACGAGCGTGATGCCCTGATGCGCGAGCCTGCGGAAATCGACCGTATGACCGCCGCGCGCGCCGCTCACGGCGATCGTCACGTGCTCTTTGCCCGGCGTGACGGTCTCCGCATCCCATTCGCCCAGCACGCCCAGCCACCAGCAAAAATCGCGGTTGCGATAGGCGCGCGGCGGCCGGTCATGCGCCCCCACCGAGAGATAGACCGGCTTGCCCGCGCGCTGCAGTTCGTCGGCGATCTGCACGCCCGACGAGCCCGCGCCCACCACAAGCACGGCCCCTGCGGGCAATTGGCCGGGATTGCGATAGTCGGCGGAGTGGATCTGCTCGATATTCGCGGCTTGCGGTGCGATCGGCGGAATGACCGGGCGCTGAAACGGCCCCGTCGCCACCACGACGCGCAGTGCTTCGACCACGCCCTCGCTCGTTTCCACGGCGAAGCCCGGACGCCCTTCGTTGCGTACCACGCGGGTCACTTCCACACCCGTTCGAATGGGCGCGTCGAACTGCTTCGCGTAGGCTTCGAAGTAGTCGGCAATCGATTCCTTCGGCACAAACGCGTCCGGCGCGAAGCCCTCGAAATCCATGCCCGGAAAACGGTCGTGCCAGGCCGGCCCGTTGGCCACCAGCGAGTCCCAGCGGCCCGTGCGCCAACGCTCGGCCACGCGGCTGCGCTCGAGCACGAGGTGCGAGATGCCCAGCCGGCTCAAATGTTCGCTCATGGCGACTCCGGCCTGGCCGGCGCCGACCACGAGCGTGTCGACTGAAACTTTTTCATTTTTCATAGCGGTTTCCTTCTGCCCGGCATACCGGCTCGCTCGCCCAATTAATATGTATGCCTAATTATTTACCCGCCTCGTTCGGCGTCATGTGACGGAAGCGCCCCCCGTCGGGGGCGCGATCCGGGATCCCGATGCCTTATCGAGCGATCGTCTTTGCCGTCGCGTCGACCGCCTGGCGCATCTTGTCCACCAGCTCGTCGATCTGCGCGTGGCCGATCACGAGCGGCGGCGCGACGATGAGACGGCCATTCGTGGAGCGCACGATCACGCCCAGATCGAAGCCGACGGACCGGCTATGCCAGGTCAGGTCCGCTTCGTTCGCGAAGCGCTCGCGCGTGGCCTTGTCCTTCACGAACTGGATCGCCGCCACGGCGCCCACGCCCTGAATTTCGCCCACCAACGGGTGATCGGCGAAGGCGTCGCGCAGCGCCTTCTGCAGATACGGACCGGTATCGCTCTTGGTGCGCTCGACAAGCCCGCCGCGATCGAGCACGTCGAGATTCGCAAGTGCCACGGCAGCGGCCACCGGGTGCCCCGAGTACGTCAGGCCATGAGCATAGACGCCGCCCTTCTCGACGAGCGCCTCGCCCACGCGCCGGCTCATGATGAGGCCGCCCATCGGCACGTAGCCCGAGGTCAGGCCCTTGGCCACGCAGATCAGGTCCGGCTCGAAGCCGAAATGGCGATGCGCGAACCACTCGCCCGTGCGCCCGAAGCCGCCGATCACCTCGTCGGCGCAAAGCAGCACGTCGTATTGACGGCAGATACGCTCAATTTCCTGCCAGTAGCCGTCCGGCGGGAAGATCATGCCGCCCGCGCCCTGGAACGGCTCGGCGACGAAGGCGGCCACGCGGTCCGCGCCCAGTTCGAGGATCTTGCGTTCGAGCGAGAGCGCCGCGGCCTTACCGAACGCCTCCGGCGTGAGGTCGCCGCCGTTGGCGTACCAGTAGGGCTCGTCCACGTGCGTAATGTTCGGAATCGGCAGGTCGCCCATTTCGTGCATGAAGGCCATGCCGCCCAGCGAAGCGCTGCCCACCGTCGAACCGTGATAGCCGTTCACGCGGCCAATCAGCACCTTCTTCTGCGGCTTGCCCATCACGTCCCAGAAGCGGCGCACCGTGCGGATCAGCACTTCGTTCGACTCGGAGCCCGAGTTCGTGTAGACAACGTGCGAGAAACGATCGCCGAGCAACGAGAACAGCTTCTCCGAAAGCTGGATCACCGCAGGATGCGTGGTGTGAAAGAACATGTTGTAGTACGAAAGTTCTTTCATCTGCCGCGAGGCGGCATCGATCAGCTCCTGGCGGCCGTACCCGACATTCGTGCACCACAACCCGGACATGCCGTCCAGATAGCGGTTGCCGTCGTTGTCCCAGAGGTGGACGCCCTCGCCCCGCACCATCACGCGCGGGCCTTCCTCGTTCAGGGCTTTCTGATCGACGAAAGCGTGCAGGTGATGCGCTGCATCGCTCTGTTGATAGTCGCGCGTCGTGCGCTGCGGCAAGTCGTGTGCATTCATTCTTCCAGACTCCAAAGGATAAGACGGATTGATCCGGGGCGTGCTCACCAGGTGATCCATGTGGTCTTCAGGCCCGTGTATTTGTCGAGCGCATGCAAGGAGAGATCGCGTCCGAAGCCCGACTGGCCGAAGCCGCCGAACGGCGTCTGCGCGCTCAGCGCGTCGACCGTGTTGACGGAAACCGTGCCGGCGCGCAGGCGCTGCGAGACGCGATGGGCGCGCGCGAGGCTGCCGGTCCAGACCGAGGCGGCGAGGCCATAGATCGAATCGTTCGCGCGCTGCACCGCTTCGTCTTCGCTGTCGAACGCGAGCACGGAAAGCACCGGGCCGAAAATCTCTTCGCGGGCGATCGGGTGGTCCGCCTTCACGTCGACGAAGATCGTCGGTTCTACGAAGAGGCCCTTGCCGTTCACGAGCGGCGCGCCGCCTCCGGTGGCGAGCGTCGCGCTCTTGCGCCCGCGCTCGATCCATTCGAGCACGCGCCCATGCTGCACCTGATCGACGATCGCGCCCATGCCGCTCGCGGGGTCGAGCGGATCGCCCGGGTAGAAGTCGCGCGCGCAGGCAACGAGCCGCTCGACGAACGCGTCGTGTATCGAGCGCTGCACGAAAAGGCGCGAGTTCGCCGAACAAACCTCGCCCTGGTTGAAGAAGATGCCGAAGCAGGCCTTGCGCGCGGCAAGGTCGAGATCGTCCGTGTCTTCGAACACGAGGTTGGGGCTCTTGCCGCCGCATTCGAGCCAGACCTGCTTCATGTTCGACTGGCCCGCGTATTCGAGGAACTTCTTGCCGATCGCCGTCGAACCCGTGAACGCGAGCACGTCCACATCCGGGTGCATCCCGAGCGCGCGTCCGGCCGTTTCGCCGAAGCCCGGCACGACGTTCAGCACACCGGCCGGCAAGCCGGCTTCGAGCGCCAGTTCGGCAAGACGCAACGCCGAAAGCGGCGACTGCTCCGCGGGCTTGAGCACCACGCTGTTGCCGGCCGCAAGCGCCGGCGCCACTTTCCACGCGACCATATCGAGCGGGAAGTTCCACGGCACGACGGCGCCCACTACGCCCAGCGGCTCGCGCGTCACGATCGCCAGATTGCCGGGATCGGTCGCCGGCACCTCGCCGGCCAGTTTGTCCACTGCTTCGCCGTACCAGGCAAACAGGCGGCCGGCGGCCGGCACGTCGATCTCGAACGCGTCGGCCACGCGCTTGCCCATGTTGAGCGAGTCGAGCAGCGCAAGCTCGCTGCCGTGCGCGACGATCAGTTCGCCAAGACGGCACAGCACGCGCTTGCGTTCGGCAGGCGTCACGCGCGACCAGGCGCCGGTCACGAACGACGCGCGGGCGGCGCGCACGGCATCGTCCACGTCGGCCGCGTCGCACGAGGCCACCTCGGCAATCGCCGCGCCCGTGGCGGGATTGATCGCCGTGAAGGTCTTGCCGCTGCGCGCGGGCACGAAGCGGCCGCCGATGTGGGCCTGGGTTCTCGGGGAGACGTCCGCGGCGAGACGTTGCCAGTCGGCATAGCCGCGCGCCGGTGCGGTTGCTGGATTCACGAAAACTCTCCTGTTAGTGGATACCCCGACGGCCGAGCGACTGCGGCCCGTCGAAAGCCATGCCTGCACTGTGCCTGGGCAAAAAGAGAACATAAAGAACGGAATTTCTGGCTAGTGCATCGCTTTTTTCTATGCAATTCCGAATGGTCATGGGGGCATCGCATGTTGCGCCTTTCATTTGCTGCAGCACGCCATTTTTCTAAATAGTCAAAACCTATGCATGGACTAAGAAAACTATTTTTTTACCCCTTATTGGCCGGTGCTACGCTTCAGCCGTCGTTCGCAGCGCGCCGCCCGTTGAACGAGGGCCGTGCGCAACGCGGAACCAGGCGGCGCCGGGCCGATTCGCTGCCCGCCCCACCCTACGTGGCAGTGCTAACGAGTGGATGCAATGAAGGACGCAATGAGCGGCATGAACGAGATCGACGACTTCCTGAAGAAGCATCGCGTGACCGAGATCGAGGCGATCATTCCCGACATGTCCGGGATCGCGCGCGGCAAGATCATTCCGCGCAGCAAGTTCGAGGCGGGCGAGTCGATGCGCTTGCCGCAGGCGGTAATGATCCAGACCGTGACGGGCGACTACCCCGAAGACGGCACGCTGACCGGCGTGACCGACCCCGACATGGTGTGCGTGCCCGACCCCTCGACGCTGCGCATCGTTCCCTGGGCCGTCGATCCCACGGCGCAGGTGATTCACGACTGCATGCACTTCGACGGCACGCCCGTCGCGATCTCGCCGCGCCACGTGCTGCGCCGCGTGCTCGAACGCTATCGCGCGAAGGGCTGGACACCGGTGGTGGCGCCGGAACTCGAGTTCTATCTGGTCGATACGAACCGCGACCCCGATCTGCCGCTGCAACCGCCCGTGGGCCGCACAGGCCGCCCGGAAACGGGCGGGCAGTCGTATTCGATCGAGGCCGTCAACGAATTCGATCCCTTGTTCGAAGACATCTATGAGTACTGCGACATTCAGGATCTCGAAGTCGATACGCTGATTCACGAGGTTGGCGCGGCGCAGATGGAAATCAACTTCCTGCATGGCGACGCGCTGAAGCTCGCCGACCAGGTGTTCCTCTTCAAGCGCACCGTGCGCGAGGCCGCGCTGCGGCACCAGATGTACGCCACATTCATGGCCAAGCCGATGGAGGACGAACCCGGTTCCGCCATGCACGTGCACCAGAGCGTGATCGACGCGGAAAGCGGCCGCAATCTCTTCAGCGAAGCGGACGGCGGACCCAGCGCCCTCTTCCACTCGTATATCGCGGGCCTGCAGACCTGCACACCCGCGCTCATGCCGATCTTCGCCCCCTACATCAACTCGTATCGCCGCCTCTCGCGCTTCATGGCGGCGCCTATCAGCGTGCAATGGGGCTACGACAATCGCACCGTGGGCTTTCGCGTGCCGCATTCGCCGCCGGCCGCGCGCCGCGTGGAAAACCGCATTCCCGGCGTGGACTGCAATCCGTATCTGGCCATCGCCGCCACGCTGGCCGCCGGCTATCTTGGCATGACGCAAGGCCTCGAGCCCACGGCCCCGCTGACGAGCGACGGCTACCGGCAGTCGTACGAACTGCCGCGCAACCTCGAAGAGGGACTCGCGCTGATGCGGCGCGCCGACCCGCTCAAGGAAATGCTGGGCGAGGCGTTCGTCAAGGCCTATGTCGCCCTCAAGGAGACCGAATACCAGGCGTTCTTCCGTGTGATCAGTTCCTGGGAACGCAAACATCTGCTGCTGCACGTCTGACGATTTACGCTTTCATTTCGCTTCAATCCTGCTTTTCAAGCACTAACCGCTTCACACGAGCCATAGCGAGCCCACGCGCCCGCCTCTTCATCCTGAGGAAAACACTATGATTAGCTATCCTTACTGGTGCCGCATTCGTCCCGCCATTACGGCCACCTCGCTGGCCGCGCTGGCGAGTCTCGGCGCCCTCCAATGCGCGCCGGCCAGCGCGGCGGACACGCAGATCAACGTCTACAACTGGTCCGATTACATCGGCAAGGACACGATCCCCGACTTCGAAAAGCAGACGGGCATCAAGGTCAAGTACGACAACTACGACAGCGACGACACGCTGCAGGCCAAGCTGCTGGCCGGCAGCTCGGGCTACGACATCGTCGTGCCGACGTCGAACTACATGGCAAGGCAGATCCAGGCCGGCGTTTATCTGAAGCTCGACAAATCGAAGCTGCCGAACCTCTCGCACCTCGATCCGACCATCATGAAGATCATTGCCGCGGCGGACCCGGGCAACCAGTATGCCGCGCCTTATGCCTACGGCACCGACGGCATCGGCTATAACGTCCAGGCAATCAAGAAGGCGCTGGGCGACAACGCCCCAGTGAACAGCTGGGCGCTCGTGTTCGATCCGGACAATCTTTCGAAGCTCAAGAGCTGCGGCGTCTCGTTCCTCGACCAGGCCGTGGACGTGTTCGCCGCGACGCTGCAGTACATGCACAAGGACCCGAACAGCACGAACCCGTCCGACTATCAGGAGGCCTATGAGACGCTGAAGAAAGTCCGTCCGTATATCACGCAGTTCAACTCGTCGGGCTATATCAACGACCTCGCGAACAACGATATCTGCGTGACCTTCGGCTGGTCCGGCGACGTGGGCATCGCGCGCCGCCGCGCGGCCGACGCGAAGCGCGGCTATGAGATCAAGTTCGCCAACGCGAAGGAAGGCGGCCTCATCTGGTTCGACAGCATGGTGATCCCGAAGGACGCGCCGCATCCCGAAGCCGCGCTCGCGTGGATCAACTATATCGAGGATCCGAAGGTCAACGCCGGCATCACGAACGAAGTGTTCTACCCGACACCGAACAAGGATGCCCGTTCGTTCGTCACGGCCGCGGTTGCCAACGACCCGAGCGTCTATCCGCCCGAAGACCAGCTTACGAGCATGACGCTGATGAAGCCGCTGCCGGCCAATATCCTGCGGCTCGAAAACCGCCTGTGGGCCGAGCTCAAGACGGGGCACTGATTTACCGCTGCGCGGCTCGCCCTGCGAGCCGTGGTCCGCGGGTTGGCCCATGACATCCTTGCGCCGATCCGCGACCCCTCTTTTTTCTTCCCGTTCGCCCTGCGCGACACGCACGCCAACAACGCCGATGCGCAGGTGACGCGCAACCGTGACGCAACTGCGCGACGCACGGCTATACCGGCATGGAGACAGACATTGTGAATACGACCGCCACGACCCCATCCTCGACGCGGGCGACAGCCGACACCTTTA
>NZ_BAXZ01000042.1 GCF_000684975.1 Paraburkholderia acidipaludis NBRC 101816
GGGAACTACAGCCCGAAGTGGCATACGGCCCAGCTCACGCTTGACTACGATCTGAGCGTGCGCACGTCGCTTTACCTGCAGGGCGCGTATCAGCACGTGCAAAGCGCCAACACGGGTACGCAGTTCGACAATGCGCAGATCCTGGCTGCGGCGGGCCCGTCCTCGACCGTCAATCAGTTCGTCTACCGGATCGCGATGATTCACAAGTTCTGATCGGCGGTGTCGACGCGGTCACGACTTTGCGGGCATGGCGGCACGCATGCTGAGGTATTTGACCGAGCGCTTGCGAAATCCATGCTTCGATCAGCATTCCAAAGCATTCTCGGCAAGGCGTGATGGTCCGGAAAGACGCCGCAGCGCCTTGCAGTTGTCGCCTCACCCTTAGACCAGATCGAGCCGTGCGCCCATCTCGACAACGCGATTGGGCGGCAGGCCCAGGTGTGCGGTCGCATCCAGCTCGTTCTTGCGCAACCGCGTGAACAGACTCAACAGGATATACCGTAGCGGGCGCTGCTTCGTCTGGACTCCGAGCGACTCACGCCCCAGGTAGAACGTGGTCATCATCGCGTCATAGGCCGGACATCCCGCGCACTGCAACGCCCGCTCGAGCAGTTGCGGCACATCCAGCATCTCCATGTACCCATAGCGACCGACGATCCGCACGAAACCCTGGTCGTGACGTTCCACCTTGAATCGATCGGCAGAAGCCACGCGCGGGATCTCCTCCGTCAGCAAGGTCAACAGAACCACCTGCTCGTGGAGCACCTGGTTGTGCTTGAGATGATGCAGCAAGGTGATCGGCACCGAGTCGCCCGCCGCCATCAGAAACACGCCTGTGCCGCTCACCCGGTGCGGGGGCGCGGCGGCAATGCTCGAGATGAACAGATCCAGCGGCAAGCCCGAGTCCTTGCGAGCATGTTGCAAGGCTCGCAGCCCGAGAAGCCAGGACGTCGATATCAGGAACGTGACGCCGCCGATGGTAAGCGGCAGCCAGCCACCGTCCGCAAACTTCATGGCGTTCGCCCCGACGAACGCCAGGTCCACTATCATGAACACGCCGGCGACCAGCGCAATGCGCCAGAGCGGCCACATCAGACGCACGCGTGCAAACGCGGCGAACAGCATCGTGGTAATTGCCATAGTCGTTGAGACGGCGATGCCGAAAGCAGACGCGAGGCTGTCCGAGGTACGGAACCCCAGCACCACGGCAATGGTACCGACCATCAGCACCCAGTTCAGACCCGGCAGATAAATCTGCCCGGCCGTGCTGGACGACGTGTGCTTGACCGTTACGCGGGGAGACAGGCCCAGTTGCGCAGCCTGCCGCGTCAAGGAGAATACCGCCGAAATCAATGCCTGCGACGCAACGATCGTGGCCAGCGTGGCCAACACCACCATCGGATACAGGCCCCATGAGGGCACGGTCGTATAGAACGGGCGGTCCGCCGCGCTGGGATCGCGCAGGAGCAACGCACCTTGCCCGAGGTAGTTGATGGTCAAGGCCGGCAACGCCATGCAATACCAGGCAAGACGAATCGGCCGCGCTCCGAAATGGCCCATATCGGCGTACAGCGCCTCGCCGCCGGTGAGACACAGCACCACGGCACCCAGTGCAACAAAGCCCTTGAAGCCGTTATGAACGAAGAATGCGATTCCGTTGACCGGGTTGAACGCGGCCAGGATTGCCGGCGTTTGCGCGAGCGATATCAGCCCCAGGGCAAAGATCACAACGAACCAGACAGCCAGAATCGGACCGAACGCCACGCCTACGCGGCCGGACCCCAACGGCTGAACGGCAAACAGCACGACCAGAATGACCACCGTGATCGGCACCGTGTAATGCGCAAACGCAGGCGTAGCCACCTCGACCCCTTCAATCGCGCTCAGCACCGAGATCGCGGGCGTGATAACCCCATCGCCATACAGCATGGCCGTCCCGAATATCGCCATGAATACCCAGCGCAGGGCGCCCTGCCGGGTCACGCGCCCGCTGCGCTCCCCTACCAGCAACGCCAGCAGTGCCAACAGCCCACCTTCGCCGTGATTGTCGGCCTGCATCAACACCAGCACGTACTTGATGCTGACCATCAGGATCAGCGACCACAGGAACAGCGAGACGATGCCCGTCACGTTGGCGTGCGTCGGCGCCACCCCGAGCGCACCACCGAAAGATGCCTGTAAGGCGTAGAGCGGGCTGGTTCCCAGATCGCCAAATACGATGCCGAGAGCGGCGAGCGCTAACGCTGGCGTTCCACGGGTATTACCCTGAGCTTGTGAGGCGTGCGCGATGTTCATGGAATTGTCGTATGGGTAGAGATGCCGGCTGGAGTCTGATCTGGAGTTGAATTGCGCTGGCCCATCCTCAACCGACAGGCAGAGTGGCGCTGCGCATTTCAACGTTAATCGTCGCCTCGTCAGCAACTGGTGGCGCCACAGGAATGCAAGGTAGATCGTGCATCGAAATCATCGTGATCCTTATACGCCAAAGAGGCTCACTCGTGCCATGGTAGGGCAAAGGATCGTGCAAACGCGGCATTTCCTGCGAAGTTGCGTTTCCCGGATCTGGTTGACGCTACTGGATTCTGCGATGATCAGCCCTTGGCCAGGTGGCATTCATCAAGCAGCAGAACAACACACATCGGCAGCAGGTGAACTCTTGTGCGGCATGGATCCAGGCGAGTTGCTTATGATCGTCGCATCTGTCGTTGGTTAATTCTGTTCGGCATTCGCAATGCTGCCGGGTATGAATGACGGTCTAACAAAGCTTCCCACCCGAATACATGACGTAGCTCGAGACGGCCGAAACGTAGATCATTGCCAGTACAGTCCACATCGCTTTATGCGACCAACACGCGCGCGCGAGAGACCAATATAGCTGTTGATGACGTACGCCACGGAGGTCCGGAAACAAAAACCGGCGCGGCCAGCACTACAGATATGAGGTAGACTGCGCCCCATTACCGATTATTTCCGCAGCTTACAGGGCTGGAGGGACGGCCTCGATCGTGAATCGATTAAAAAGCCATGTTTGAGAATCCACTCCCAGGTGTGCCAGCTGTCGAGTCACCGTTTTTCGACGCAATTTTCCGGAACTCGCAAGTCGATGAGCATACCTTATCGATTGCCAAGCAACTGCGGGAAGACGGGTTCGCCGTCATCGAGTTCCCGGACGATGAGTTCGACCGCATCGCCGACGAAATCAGGCACGACCTGCACGGCCGATATGACTGGGAGCATTGGCGGGCCACAGGCTACGAAGCGGGCGACAGCCTGCGCCTGCAGGACGCATTCAAGTTCAACGAAAATGTGCGTCGGATTGCAACGAATGCCAAGGTGATCAAGCTACTATCGGATGTCTTCCAGCGGCAGGCATGGCCATTTCAAACGTTGAATTTTCCGGTTGGCACGCAGCAGCACTTTCACACCGATTCAGTCCACTTCAGTTCGATGCCCGAGCGTTTCATGTGTGGCGTATGGACAGCGTTCGAGGACATCAGCCAGGACGCCGGGCCTCTCGTCTACTATCCGGGCAGCCATAAATGGCCAATCTATACCAACGAACATATCGCCGTTCGTGCCACGGACAAGGCAAAAACCGTTCATCAATACGGTGTCTTGTGGCGTAACCTCGTTGAGCAGGCGGGGATCGAACCACAACGCTTCACGCCGAGGAAAGGGCAAGCGTTAATCTGGCTCAGCAATCTGCTGCATGGTGGAGACAAACAGTCCAACCCGAATGCAACGCGCTGGTCGCAGGTGACGCACTACTATTTCGAGGGGTGCTCGTATTACACGCCGCCGCATTCCGACCCGTTTCTCGGCAGGATCGCATTCCGCCAGATGACGAACATCTGCAGCGGCAAGCCGGTAGAGAATGCCTATTCTGGGGCGCCTGTTCCACTAGCGTTCATCAGATCTGCTTCTGGATCCGCGTCGCTGATGGGGCGCGCCAAAACGTTGTTACACCCCATTAAGCGCTTCATCAGTTGAGCATGGATTTTTGCGGAATCGGCAACGGCAGGGGGGCGTGGTTTCCAACACGATTCAACGATATCGGCAGCCAACCGCCCAGAAATACCAAACCTCCACCACACCGCTGCTGCCAGCGCCGAAATGTGTCAATCCCGCTGTCGTGGTTCGCTATCCCTTGCCGCAATTCAAGACCGGCTTTGGATTCCTTGTCGGCGCAGGAAGACTAGTCATATGGACTGCGCCAGTGGAAGGCATCCAACAATAATTGTTTATGGTCGTACCTGCCGGCGTAGCAGGCGGTGACTTCTCATCGTGAGGTTTGATGAAACGGTCAATCAACCCCTTGGCCGTCTCGACCGTTATTTCCTTGGCTCCGTCCAAGGTGGCCTTTTGTATCTCCTTCCTCAGGTCATCCGCCTCGGAGGCTGTGACGGCACCGGCCTTGACCAAACCGTCCAGCAGGCCAAGTAGTGCCTCGACAGGTGCAGCGGCTGTCAGTGCACGCTGATTCTCCACGAATCTTTCGAGGATCTGGCTACTATCAGGCTGGCTCGGCTGTGCGGTCGATTGATCGGCTGATTCAGTTTTCTGGGAAGAAAACCGGCTCAGCAACGCTGTCGCAAGATCAATCTGCTTTTCCTCAAGCCGGATGCGCTCCGCCTGGAGATTTACGTCCACATCAAGCTTCTTCGTCCAGATGACGAGAAACATAGCGGGATATATAATCAGTGCAAAAGCGAACAACGCCAAAATCGTCTGATACACCCACTCGACCCTTCTTGTCTGGCGGGACGCGTTGAGTCTGTCAATTGCCGATGACAGGCTTTTAAGGAATTTCGCAAAACTCCGACGTTCGTTGGGTTCCAAAGACATGCTCCCCTCAAGTTTGTTTTCAAATTATCGGCCATGCGTCACCTGCGCCGATTTCAACGACGCAGATCTACGCCCCAATCATTTAATTTATATTTAAAATTAAATCAATACGAATCAGGCCACACCAGTTCAATGCCCGACTCCAATGGATACATCCCGCATTGCAATCCGTCAAATGAAGGAATATATTCGACCTCGGGCAATACCAATGACCGAAGCCTGAGGCGGATTCAACCTGCAACACCTCCGCTGCTCACGCAGATTCCAGGTGTTGCATCGACGGTTGAATCCGCCACCGTCGACAGGCATTCGCCGCCAAGTTCGCGGGCGCGGCCCTGTATCGGTTTCAGCCCGCCCTGATAGCGGCGGCGGTCGGCGCGTCTTTCGGTCGAGCACTCAACACCAATGCCCCTTCAGGACTGACACCGCCGACATTTCGAACCGGTGCCCCGCCGCGCAGACGAAGGGGTACTTTGCACGCTTGCTCTCGTACCGCCTGCCCATACATTGGCCACCTGCCGCGTGAGCGGCGTCGTGCAGACGCGTCATGATCTGCCCGGTCCAGCATTGCTCACAGACCAATGCGCCGCGCTGCCCGTGAAGGCGGCGCAAAAGACTCGCTCCGCGCTGGGAGGAAACGTGCTGGTTCGCGCAGCGGAAACGGTACTGGCTGAATGCGCCGGACCACTCCTCATCCAGCAGGGTAAATCCTTCGGCCGCAAGATAGACGCGAATCCTTGCAATACGATCACTTCCAATTGCCATATGGGCAGCGCACGCTACAGGTTATCAGGCGTCGACCGACATCGACTGCTGCGAAGCAACGAGCTTCGGCGGCGGCTCGCACTTGCAGATGCAAAGATCGTCGCTCAATGCTGCGTGCCGACCATCGGGCGCGGTCATCACCTGACGCGGACCATCGCACTTGATCTTGCCTGTCGTATTGCATGCCGGGCATTGCACGTCATCACCTTCGTGAGCCACATCGCGGCCCATCAACTGGATCGTCGTCGGCGCGGCAACTGCCGTGCCGTTCGCGGTGGTCTTGTCGCCGTTGAGTATTAGGTAACGTTGCATGGGTTCCATACCCGGAAAATGATCATGGACCGAGAATAATGTTCCATTTTAACTTGCCTGTACGAAAGTGATTGGTTCGCATACGAAGGAATCAAGCTTTTCATTTTCGCTCAGACGTCTCTTTCCCGTGCGCTCGCATCTGCCCCTCCAACCAATACTTGGGCAATTCCTTCATCAACGGGCTATCCCACGTTAGCGGAACCCAGCTATTTCCACCGTCCTTCGAATTGATCAGTAATGGACCGGCATCAAGCGGCAACCTGCTATCAACGGCTGCGAGCCAAATCTCCTTGCTATCGGAAACATAGGCACTTGTCAGCTCAGAAATCGTTTCCGGCAGTCGAATCGTGGTCCACGCTTTTCCGTCTGAAGATCGAAGCAATGTATTTTCGGTCGAGCCAATTATCCACCAATGCCCTTCTGGCGACCATCCTAATTCCACGAGATAATCCGGATTACCAATATTCACCGAAGAATCAATACGGCACGCATCCTGTGCGATGGTTAGTATCCGATACGTCGTATCAGATGGGGCCGATCCGAACGACGTTACCAGGACGACAAGTGGACCATCCGAGTCGACAAATCGTAGGCTAGTATCTTTGAGCAGATCAACAACCTTCTGATCCGTCGCCCGCTCGCCGAATGAACGCAGAGGAATCTCACATCTCCTTCCATCTCGAACCAAAGAGATCGACCTGCGTTGATTGTTTGCGATGATAGTCAAATGCCCGCCAACCGCGACGAGGTTGGGATTTTTTTCGTCGCGAATCAGAGTTCCGGAAGCCGAGTCGATCATCTTATCTCCAAGGTATATCACCCCTCGGTTACTCATATTAATTGGCGGCCAATATGCTCCAGCTTTATCTTCGACCTGAATGATTTCACCGTTTTTTAGCTCAAACTTTACGAACGCACCATATTTTTGAAAAATCTTTAGCTGCCCCATATCGAGCTTCAATAGAGGATTGTCGGCGGACGCAATTTGCCCGAAGCAGAGGAATGCCGTCGCTGCGAGCGACGCATAGATATTTTTAAGGCGTGGCATCAGACAGCCCCTTCCCTACGGTAGAAAGCCAAAACCGGGAGCCGCCGATAGTGGTGCCATGAGTACCACTCGAGCCGGCGCGAAAATTGTCATAGGTATACGCGGCATTGGGGCCCGCACTTATGAAGTCCCTGATTGCATCAATCGACTCTTGCAAATCCGAGCATTCCGCCTTGTTCAAAGAGGCGTATCCGGGATCCGCAGATTTCACAAGCTTGGCCGCTGGGTGTGGCATAACCGATTGAAACTGGTTTGGGGCGTTACAGACCATGGTAAATGTCGTGGCCACATAATGGTTTGTTGGATAGCCTTTTCTATTCAACCGAAAGTAGAAGACGTTGATTAACGCCTCCTTCTCCTGCTTTCGATCACTTAGATCAGGTAGCGCCCCCGCCCCACTGGACTCAGCGTACAAAACCCGAGCAAAGTAATTCAGATCGTCGCCCGAGAACGACAGAGCTGCCGTGCGTGCGGGGCTGTTGGCAATCGTGAAGGTGCTCGTCTTGTCGAACCACGACACTTGACATATTGATACCTCGATACCCTTCGTATCATGTTTAGGGGTAACTTTCCCCGATTTCGCCGGATTTGATGCGCCTGACATAAGTGGTCGATCCAAGTACCTTTGGTTGTGGCAAAAATGCTGTTGATCGCGCTTGCGTTTTTGGAGCTCAATTGGCGCTCAACAACTCAAAATGAACGTCCTGACCGACGATGCCATCCACCAGCTCCGTTCTTCCGTTCGCATCGGTTCTTCCTTCGATGATTTGGTTATCTATCGATATCCGATATGGATGATTTGCAATCGGAACACCATCGTGAGATTTCAAAATGAAATATTGATTCCCTAGCTCCCTCTCGACCGAAGGCAGTATCGGAAGATCATAGTTTCCCGATTTCGGCCCGGCGAACGAATGCTGAGCCCCCTTGATATCGATCTTGCCCGGCGCATGAATCTCGATGTTGCCATCCTTGATCCGGATATATGCGCCGCCCGAGGTCAGCAGGATTTCCTGCTTCGCAGCGGCTTCGATATTCTCCGTTGCCGAGAGCACCTTCACCGTCTTCTGCGCGGTCAGTTCGATGTTGTCGCTCTGCGCCTGAACTTCGACCTTGCCCTTCGCCGCAAACAGCTTCATCCCCGCGTTCTGCACGAACAGGCTGATCTTCTCCGCCACGCTTGCCACCAGCGATTTCCCGCTCGCAATGAACATACTCTGGCCGCTCACGAGATTGGTCTGCTGCTCGCTCGCGATATGCACCGACTGCTGCGTCGATAGCGCAATACCTGACGGACTCGCAACGAGCATCACGGGTTCCTTGAACGCGTTCGCGCTGCCCGTGCCGCCCCCCGCCGTCCTCCCTCCCGACGGCGAGCCCTGTACGCTGCCCTGCGTCGCATCCGTGAAGCTCTTCAGCGCGTCGTGACCAGGAGCCAGGCTTTCCGCCTGATGCTGCTGGCTGGCTTGCGACAACGCCTCCATGGTGCTTTCGGAACTGACGAGTTGCTGCTGCGCCTCGCGCACGTCCATCTGCTGGCTGTTCGCCTGCTTCGGATACGTCGTGACGTACATCCCCTTTAATTTGCAACCTGAAATGCGCGGACGTGAGCCGCATTACAGCAGCGTCGCGTCCGACAACAACGCAACGGGAAGCCGGTAATCCGGCTGATCTAATGAGTCGGACCTGAATAATTCCGTTTCGTCGGCAACGCCGTTCACGCTGTCGACGCGGAAGTCGCGAAGCGGCTTAGCAACGGCAGGAGCACAAGGACGTAAAAACGCCGCAGTTTTCTGAGGATCATGCGCAGATTGTGGCCGGCGCCGCAAAGCACAGCATTGATCGCGTCGCCCAGTGCTCCCTTCAGCCAGTTCCGGTCGAGCTTGCCATCAGCCTTCATATGACCGATCGCCGGTTCGATCGCGCTGCGGCGCCGGATCATCGCGCGCAACGTTCGCGTAATGCCACGCCGCAGACCAGGGTGGTAGACCTTCACGCCGTCGGGCTCGGCACCCCGGTAACCACGGTCGACGATCGCGATTTCAGGTTGGACGTCACTGAGAATCGCCGCCTGCTCCAGCGCCTCTTCCAGGGTGTGGCCGTCGTACGGATTGCCCGGCATCGAGCGGGCGCCCACCACCAGTCCTTCCCGGTGCGTCGTCGTAATCGACACCTTTACGCCGAATTCGTACGGTGTTCGCGCCTTGCCTTTCGCCAGACATTCGACTTCCGGAGCGTGCAACGCGTAGAGCTTGTTCCTGTCCTTCGTCTTCTGCATCAGGATGCGCTTCGTGCGGGTAATCAGTTCTTCCAGGTCTGCCCGCCCGCTGTCGATCACGGCACCGAGTTGCCGCTCGACATCGCGCATGACCCGACCCACGCGCGAGCGCAGGGTGCGCAGTGCCTTGCCCATCCGCCGGTACTGCTTCGCATGCGCGTAGCGGCTGATCTGTGTGGCCAGGCGCGGTGCCTCACGGTTGTAGTTCTGCCGCAGCTTCAGGCCGTGCCGCGCAGCAGCCTTGACCAGATGTTCACGGCAGAGCTCCAGCAATCGCGAGTCCGTCGGATGCGCAATCGCCTTTAGCATCACGGTCATATCGACGATGACCCGTTTCGCACTCGACGCCTTGATCACGCCGGCGCGCTTCGCCGCGTCGATCGTCTCGGCCAGCAGTTCCTCGACACCGGCTTCGCCCAGCCGTTTGCGCCACCGCGTGAGGCTCGACGGATCGATCGGCGGCTCGGTCTGCAGGTACGTCTCGCCCGTAAAAACCTGCCAGTACGGGTTTTCCATCCATTGCCACACGACATCCTCGTCCGACAGGTCGAAGGCGTGCTGCAGATACAGCAGACCAGCAATCAGGCGGGGAAATGTCGCAGGTCTGCCTTTACCGGACACGAAGCTCACGCTCATCGACGCGCCAAGCCGCTCCCAGTTGATCAGTCCGGACAGACGTACCAGCGGATGCTTGAGGTTGACCTGTTCGCGCAGCGGATGCCGGAACAGATCCTTCTCCGTCACAGGTGCCTTGGGACCCATCTGAACCTCGTCAGAATTTGCAGGCTTCACGCAGCAATATGCCAGGTCTCTGCAATTCCAACAACACGATTTCTACCCGCAAGCCTCGCTGTTCAAGGCTCTACGGATTGTTCAGGGCGGACTCTTCAGGCAGTTCGTGCGCCCCGAAGCAGGTGATTACGACGAAGTGGCCTCTCTCGTTGAGGAGTTCCCTCACGTAACAGCAAAAAAGACTCGCTCCGCGCTGGGAGGAAACGTGCTGGTTCGCGCAGCGGAAACGATACTGGCTGAATGCACCGAACCACTCCTCATCCAGCAGAGTGAGTCCTTCGGCCGCAAGATAAGCGCGAATCCTTGGAATACGATCATCAACAGTTGTCATACGGACTGCGCGTTACAGGCTATCAGGCGTCGACCAACATCGACTGCTGCGAAGCAACGAGCTTCGACGGCGGCTCGCACTTGCAGATGCAAAGATCGTCGCTCAATGCGGCGTGCCGTCCATCGGGCGCAGTCATGACCTGACGCGGACCATCGCACCTGATCTTGCCTGTCGTATTGCATGCCGGGCATTGCACGTCATCGCCTTCGTGAGCCACATCGCGGCCCATGAACTGGATCGTCGTAGGCGTGCGACTACCGTTCCGTTCGCGGTGGTCTTGTCGTCGTTGAGTATCAGGTAACGTTGCATAGTTTAAGTTCGTGCGGTGAGCATCTGGCTACGACTCACGTTCGAAAACCCCACAATGATCGAAATAACTGGATGATTCACCGAAAACTGTCAGCCCTCCTTCATTGATCCTGCGCCTGTTCGAGATAGCCTGTCGTCGTTCAAATCGAGATCGCTAAATAGAGCACTATTGTCCTACTGCAACGAAGGTTCCGTCTTGGAAGCGATAAAGCTGGCTAGTCCGACCTTTGTCGGCATCGTGTTCCCAATCTATTTTGAAGCCAGTCGGCGCGTCACTCCATGTGATAGCAAGATATGGGGACTTAGTTCCGGTGTCGGTATTAAGTGCAACGCTTTTCAGGCAGCTTTGCACCGGCAAGGAAAGAGGCAACTCCGCTTTATTTCCTTCAAGTTGCAGGATATACAGCCTCCCTTCTTCGCCCGCTCCGCAATAACCCATAGGGTTGTTGCTTGACGACTGATTGACGACAACGAGCGCGTATTCTTTTCCGTCGATGATGCGCGATCGATCCGCCGGAAACCCGATGCTCGAAGCGGTCGAGACAGCGCGCCTAACGCTTGTAGGAAAGCGCGTCGGAAACTCTTTTTTGGTAGCTGCATCGACTTCGACCAGTCTCTTGCCTTTCTGCAACAGAACACGCCCGCCTTCAAGATTCACCGCATCGGGAGGTGGTGTTTCGGCGCTGGCTAACGAGCTTGTGCAGACCAACACCACTGCAAACACGCCCGTCTTAATTACCGAAGATATGATCGACATAGCATATTCCTGTATAGATCCACGGATGTTCTTTGGATTGCCCCGCCTTCATTTGCGAGTATTGGTCTTTGTCGCGCTCATGCAATTGATCAGCGGTCTGCCCCGCATTGGATGAATTATCCATATTCCAGCCAATGTTACCCTGTGTGGGGTCACACAATACGTCCTTTCGTTCAAGTTGCTTCGTTTCGGAGTTCCATTGGTAATAGCTGCCTCCATTCCATCTGGTGAAGGTCTCGCGCATGAGTTGATCATCAGTGTAGGGATGATTTCCGAACGAGTCCTTCGCTTCAGACTGTTTCTCCTGGAACAGTTTCACTCCTACCTTGATGTTCTCCTTCCAGTTCCAAATCTGCTCATAGCTCGGAGCTGGATTCGTCATTTGCGTCAGACCGTATCCTCGATCACCTGCGACCACCGGTTCGTTGTCTGCGTTGATGAAATTCTTGAAGTGGCTTTCCTGCTCAACAACTTTGTCGAAACCCAACGTGTTAGGCATTGTCGCGATGAATGAGACAACATCTTCTTTCGCGGGATTCCTTCCTAGAACGAAGACCGTGCGACGAAATTCGGCGGCTCCTGCGGCTACTTCGACGGACAGCTTCCCCCCGACAATCGCGTTGTTTAGATTGGCTTCCCACGACTTCTCGTTGGTCGTAAATGAACCCGATTGGGAAAACGTGCGAAGCTTCTTACCACGTTTCGCACTTTCTCTCAGGCCACTCACCTGAGCATCCCAAATGATCGTCCACTTCCACTGATAAGGAGGATGAGCATCAGTTTTGATTTCAAACACCACGGATGGGAACTTTGGCGATTCGTCGATATAGAACTTGTCGCCCGTTGCGGGGCGAACCCATTCGCCCGTGTCGTTCTGAATGATGGCCTTTACTAGCGACTTCTGATTGGTGTTTGTCGCCGAGGCATGCTTAACATGTCGCACACGGACTTTACGCTTCTTCGGTTGTGTCGTCATCGTCCACCTCTTGAAATACGGTCAGCGAAAGCGCTTCTGGTTCGTCAGTGAAAACGTGCTGCGTAAAGCCGTTAGCGTCACTGTAGCCGGCCCATTTCATACCAGACTCACTTTCGATTTCGTAGCGAGTATGCGCGAGTACCGTCTCGCCATCGTCGTCAACCAAATGGAATTGCTCATGGTATCGTGCACTTGAACTCAAATTCGGCAACGCCGGGAGCCCGTAACCCTGCGCGGCTGGACCAGCGAACGAATGCTGTGCGCCTTTGATGTCGATCTTGCCCGGTGCATGAATCTCGATGTTGCCGTCCTTGACCCGGATATATGCGCCGCCCGAGGTCAGCAGGATTTCCTGCTTTGCAGCGGCTTCGATGTTCTCCGTGGCCGAGAGCACCTTCACCGTCTTCTGCGCCGTCAGTTCGATGTTGTCGCTCTGCGCCTGAACTTCGACCTTCCCCTTCGCCGCAAACAGCTTCATCCCCGCGTTCTGCACGAACAGGCTGATCTTCTCCGCCACGCTCGCCACCAGCGATTTCCCGCTCGCGACGAACGTACTCTGGCCGCTCACGAGATTGGTCTGCTGGTCGCTCGCGATATGCACCGACTGCTGCGTCGATAGCGCGATGCCTGACGGACTCGCAACGAGCATCACGGGTTCCCTGAACGCGTTCGCGCTGCCCGTGCCGCCCCCCGCCGTCCTGCCTCCCGACTGCGAGCCCTGTACGCTGCCCTGCGTCGCATCCGTGAAGCTCTTCAGCGCGTCGTGACCAGGAGCCAGGCTTTCCGCCCGATGCTGCTGGCTGGCTTGTGACAACGCCTCGATCGTGCTTTCGGAACTGACGAGTTGCTGCTGCGCCTCGCGCACGTCCATCTGCGGGCTGTTCGCCGCCTTCGGATACGTCGTGACGTACATCCCCTGCGCGGCACTCACTGCACCGTACGAACCCGTAGTCAGCGCAAATCCTGAGCCAAGGTATGAACCGCGCGTGTTGCCGCTCTGGTCGATCAGGTACCCCAGATGCAGCATGCTGTTCCCGCTGCTGCTCATCAGCTGCATCCGGTTCTGTCCCGTGGCATCGTCGAGGACCATCTGGTTATAACCGGAACCCGAGTACTCCTTCGACCGGAACCCCGACAGGATGCCGTCGCTATGCCACTGCGGCTGGACGCTCCCGTTGTAGACGCGGTGGAGCACGATGGGCCTGTCGCAGTCTCCGCCGACATAGCCAATCAAGACTTCTTCGCCGACTCTCGGAACGTGAACGCTCCCGTAGCCGCCGCCCGTGTCCGACTGCGCGACTCTCACCCAGCACGAGGCGCCTGCATCTCCCGGGTTCTGCCGGTCCCAGACGAACATCACCTTCACCCGGTTCAGTTCGTCCGTGTACACCTCTTCGCCCTGAGGCCCGACAACAATGGCCGTCTCAAGATGCATCTCCGGCTTCCTGTGCTCGAACGGGCTACGGTACGGAACCGTCACGCGCTGCGCCTCGACTTCGGCCAGATAGAAGCCTGCCGAACCATCGTCGTGGGTGACCGTTTCTCCTGTGTGCCCAGCCTTCGCCTGCGCCAGTTCGTTCTGCAGGCTGTGCGGGAAGCTCGCTTCCTGGTCCGACAGCGGCAGGTTGTTTTCGATGTACCGCCGCACCTTGATCGCCGCAAACTCGCGCTGACTGGCCGCATCGCGGTCGTGCTCCGGATGACCGGCGAGTTCGAAACGTCGTCCGGCATCGATACCCCGAACGCTGCCCACTGCGTAGAACCGCCTGGCGCGGGATTCCCACTCTTCAAGATGAACCTTCGAAAGCTGCTCGCCGCGGGACGGGTCGAGGTACGTGTACGCGCCGGTGTATTCGTAGACTTCGGCCTGCTCCGGCAAACTCCCCTGGCCCGGCATCGTCGGCAACGATGTCCCTTTGGGACTGACGGCCGACGACGGCGCCTTGTAATCGAACGTGCGCGTCGTGTACAGCGTGCTCTGCAGGGTCCGCGTACCCGACCATTGCGTGAACGCATCCGTTTCGCTGCCCGTGCCGGACCGGTAGAAGCTGAGCGGATTCGTCGACACTTCATCGAGCGAATGGATGTCGTCGGTCACAACCAGCGTATGCGACTTGCCATCGTTGCCATACCGCCAGAAGCCGAACAGGCCCTCTTCTTCCATCAGCCGCTGTACAAAATTCCAGTCGGTCTCGCTCTGGCGGCAATAGGAGCGTTGGGGGAGCGCCTTGCGCAGGGCGAACTGAAACTGGCCCTGCGCCTGCGGATGCATATTGAAGACATCGGCAATGATGGCGTCGGCAGTCTTGTCCTGCCAGTACCGCATGTCACGGCGAAAGCGCAGGAAGTGCATCCATGATGCATAAACCAGCTGATAACTTGACAGGCTCCCGTCCCCGCCCAGCCGTCTTGCCGTGTGGATGTAACCATTGATCGGCAGGCAGGATTTGTCGGCCTGCTGAATCCAGAGCGTCATCGGCTGGGCAATCAGTGTCTTCAGTTCGACGTCGCCTGCGGTAGACACCATGTCGAGTGTGACGCTGAAATCCCGGCCCAGCTCGGAACAAGTTACCGCCCGGCGCGGTGCAAGCGCATTATTCGGTAAAGACGGAATATCCGTTTTGATCAAACGGTCCTGCTGGATCAATCCGCCTCGGATTATCTGGGCCAGTTCGGTCGAGTTCATGCGTTTTCCATATTCTCGCGCGTTGCAGGCCGACTGCTCTCGTTTTCAACGGAATGGCCCCGACTGTATAGCCGGTCAATTCTAGGTTTCAGGAATATGCCTCGTCAACCAGAAGATAATCAGGATTGTAAAACCCGCCTGAAAGATAACTCGAACTTAATTTGCAACCTGAAATGCGGAAGCGTGAGCCGCATTACACCAGCACTACGCCCAAGAGCAGCATAGCCGGCATCTGATAATCGTATTCAATCTGCATGCTCGATATCTTGTCGAGTCATACATGCAGGAATCGTGTTACAGACGACAGCAACCCAGCCACCAACCCGGTCAATCCAGCGAGGTCGGGGGTCACCGAACCGGCGACCTCCTCTCAGGCGCGAACGGTGATATGTCGTCACTGGCCAGAAACCTGGCGAGCCGCGGTTGGGCGTCGGCAATGATGTAAGCGGGAACACCCAGAAATTGTTGATCGCGGAGGGACAGCACCCGCTGGATCGCAATCATCCCGTCAGGTAAACCCTCGAATCGCCCCTCGGCTTTGCCGCGAACCGCGCATTCGTGCAACGCAGCCTCCGCGAGTCGAAACAGCTGAGGATCAGACTGGCCCCGGGTTACGTCGCCAACAAAGTTTGCGCAATAGATGGCGCTGAATAACTGGCCGATGATCGATAAATTACCTCGGCCCGTCACGAGCATATGGTAAGCCATATGGTGTTCGATCGATTTTCTGCGGGCGACCGACACCGGAATGGGCAATAACATCTCCTTCGTCATCGGTTGCCGCGTCCTTCGCTGCTGCCGTCTGGTCATAGTACGGGGCCGTTAGAGAGTTCATCGATAATACCAACATATCGATCAGACAAGGATAATGCCTAGTTTGTGTTCTTGTCTGAAGACCGTTCTGGCTCCCCTTGCAAAGATCAGCATGCACATTGCGTTCGCCGGGGTTCGCAATTCGGCGGTCGCGCCCCTGGTGGTGAAGAATGATTCGCTCGATTTAGCCATCGAACTTCTGCAACCGACCCACACCGGCCGCTCGGGCCCCTCGAAAGCGGTCGTTGACCGTGCCATCGCTGCGCAGTTGATACCATTCGCTTGTCAGTTATGTCTGCGAGGGAAATCATGGATATCGCTATACCAGCCGAAGACATGTACGTCACTCTATGCGAGCAGGTCGGCTCGACACTGCAGCTTCGTTTTGTATATGACTTTCATCCTGCGTCTCCGCGCGACGAGCAAGTACTGCAAATCTCCCTGGAAGGGTTAGGCAATGTCTCGACCTATGTGGAGTTTTTTCGCGACCTCTTGTACACCAAGCCGATTTATCTTGAGCGGAACGAGAATACACTTACCGCTACGGCTGGCGCGGGCACTTTGCTTTCGATGACCGCGACTGCCCTCACGGTGAGCCACGACAGACTCAACCAGAATGAGTTGCGTAAGGAGGTGGACTTGGTCTACGAATGGTATCTCGGTGTCGATCGCAGCCTCGCGAATGCCCATAAACGCCTCAATGCGATACGCAACCTGACAACAGAGTCGATACGACGAATCGAATTGAAGTCATCTGGCCATGCTCACGGCGGGACGGCGTCAGTTTTGTATGATCAGCAGCTTCATTTGCTCAACAGGATCTTGCAGTTGCTTGAGGAATAGTACTGGTTTCCGTGAGCGTGGCGACCGACCGGTTGTGGCCGCTCGCTGCCTAATGCAAATCGCACGAGCAAAATCTTCGGCGCTCTCAATCCCACCAACAATAAAGCGGATTTCCGCAAACACCGTATGCGCCTAGGTTGTCAGGATCGGTGCCCCAAAAGCAGTAGTATTCGCCTTCTTCTGGTTCGAAAACCAGCCAATATCCGTGGCTCTCGGCGAGAAGATAGCCGGAAATTTTTGAGCCAAGCTCGCGGTGCTTGAAACCAGGTTCCACAACGGTGGCAAAAACTCGTTCTGCGGTTGTGGCGTGCGCCCTGATTGTCGAGCGGAGATATTCATAATACTCTGCCGCATCTCGCCCTTTAGGCACGATGATTCCGGATGTATCGACAAGATCTCGCTCTAACTGTGCCCAGTACGGGTTCAACTGTGTGGTCGGCTGCATATTGAAAAAGGGGCTACCGACAGAGGGTGACGTTACCGCCAAGTTTGCAATTGGCGAAACCACATTGTCAACGATCTAGCAGTCTGGGGAGAGTGACCGCTCATGGCCGATGCCCGCCCGCAATGATCGGTAGGGATACTTCGTGGAGGTCACGCGCGATGTGTGCGCGCGCTGGCGAACACGTACACCGCCGAGGCCATAGCGACGCTGATCAACCTGATGCGCCACGGCGGCGAACAGGTGCGGCTGGCGGCTTCGCGCGAACTGCTGGACCGCGCCGTGGGCAGGCCCGCCGTGTATGCCGAGGTGAGCGAAACGGTGAGGAGCGCGCCGCGCAATGTGAAGGCCATGACCGACGAAGAACTGCTGGCAATCCTTCAGGAAAGCCAGGCCGGACGTGGGCGCACGGCTGGAGCGGACGGGCGCAGGCATTGAAGGCTCCCCACCCCCGCCCGCAATGGGTCCTTCCTGGGCGAAATTGCCACGCGGGTTGCGCAGACCGCGATTTTTGCGTAGCTGAGGTATCCGAAACGTCTTGACGTTTTATCGCTTTACGGGAGAACACCATGCCGCAGACCATGACCCAGGCGGACTATGCGCGGCGCTGCAACGTCACGCGCGCCGCCGTCAACGAGTGGAAACGGGACGGGCGGATTGTGATGGCTGGCCCGCTGGTGGACGTGGAGGCGAGCGACGCGCAACTGGCGCGCAATCGCCGGGAGGGCCTGCCACCGCTGAACCCCTGCCCGCCAGCCGTGCGTCGCGGACGGCCCCGGCGCGGGGACTTCGTGACGCTGCGCCGCGACGTGATTGGAGCGCGGCTGGCGGGGCTCGACTGATGGTGTTGAAAAAGTCACCCGAGGCGTT
>NZ_BAXZ01000041.1 GCF_000684975.1 Paraburkholderia acidipaludis NBRC 101816
GCCAGCTAGTTCTCGTTGATCGGTTGTTTCCGGGGTTGGCGAAGCCGCCAACCCCAAATGGTTTAGGGGTATAGCTCAACTGGCAGAGCGTCGGTCTCCAAAACCGAAGGTTGGGGGTTCGATTCCCTCTGCCCCTGCCAACTTACCGCGCCTTAAGCGCGTTGTTCTTTAAGGTGTTATGGCGAATCCTTCCGTCGAAACTGTTAATACTTCCAGCGACAAGCTGATGCTTGCGGCGGGCGTATTGTTGGTGTTGGCCGGGTTCGTAGGGTTCTACTGGCTCGGTAGCCAGGAGTGGTATGTCCGCGGTGCCGCACTGGCAGTTGGTGTGATCGCGGGGGTGGTAGTCGGTCTTCTTTCGGCGCCCGGCAAGAGCTTCATCGCGTTTGCCAAAGACTCGTACAAGGAAGTTCGCAAGGTCGTCTGGCCGACCCGCAAAGAGGCTACGCAGACGACTCTCGTGGTCTTCGGTTTTGTGCTGGCAATGGCCATCTTTCTGTGGATTTGCGACAAGTCCATCGAATGGGTGATTTTCTCGGCGATTCTGGGTTGGAAATGATATGAGCGATACACCGGCATCCCCGAGCGGAAAACGTTGGTACGTCGTGCACGCCTACTCCGGCATGGAGAAGAGCGTGCAACGTGCGCTTCAGGAGCGCATCGACCGTGCTGGCATGCAGGACAAGTTTGGCCAGATTCTCGTCCCGACTGAGGAAGTCGTCGAGGTGAAGGGTGGTCACAAATCGGTGACCGAACGTCGTTTCTTCCCGGGCTATGTCCTGGTCGAGATGGAAATGACGGACGAAACTTGGCACCTCGTGAAGAACACGGCCAAGGTAACGGGTTTCGTCGGCGGGGCACGTAATCGTCCGAGCCCGATTTCGCCGCGCGAAGTCGAGAAGATCATGTCGCAGATGCAGGAAGGCGTGGAGAAGCCGCGTCCCAAGACCCTGTTTGAAGTCGGCGAGATGGTTCGTGTGAAGGACGGTCCGTTCACGGACTTCAATGGCAGCGTCGAAGAAGTGAACTACGAAAAATCGCGCGTTCGGGTTTCCGTCACCATTTTCGGTCGTGCCACACCGGTCGAACTTGAATTCGGCCAGGTCGAAAAGCTGTAAATCGAATTCCAACGGGTCACGTCTACGGATGCGGCCCGTTCTTTCGTGCTTACGGTCCGCGTTATGGCCGTAGAGGAGCGTCAGTAGTCCAGCAGCGGCAGTACGCCGGACGAAAGCGCGCTATCACTCACCTGAACGCTCACGCGTTCCAACGAGGTTTTCAACATGGCAAAGAAAATCATCGGCTTTATCAAGCTGCAGATTCCTGCAGGTAAAGCCAACCCGTCGCCGCCGGTCGGTCCCGCACTGGGCCAGCGCGGCCTGAACATCATGGAGTTCTGCAAGGCGTTCAACGCGCAGACTCAAGCGATGGAACCGGGTCTGCCGGTGCCGGTCGTCATCACGGCATTCGCGGACAAGAGCTTCACGTTCATCCTGAAGACGCCGCCGGCTACGGTTCTGATCAAGAAGGCAGCGAAGGTCGACAAGGGTTCGGCCAAGCCGCACACCGACAAGGTTGCCACGATCACGCGCGCTCAGGCTGAAGAAATCGCCAAGACCAAGATGCCGGATCTTACGGCAGCGGATATGGACGCAGCGGTCCGCACGATCGCTGGCAGCGCCCGTTCGATGGGCATCGTCGTGGAGGGCGTGTAAATGGCTAAGGTTTCGAAGCGTCAAAAGGCACTCGCCGCCAAGGTCGACAGCCAGAAGCTGTACCCGATCGCCGACGCGCTGTCGCTCGTGAAGGAATGCGCCACGGCGAAGTTCGACGAGTCGATCGACGTCGCTGTTCAACTCGGCATCGATGCGAAGAAGTCGGACCAGGTCGTTCGCGGCTCGGTCGTGCTGCCCGCAGGCACCGGCAAGTCGGTTCGCGTTGCTGTGTTCGCGCAAGGTGAGAAGGCCGAGCAGGCTAAGGCAGCCGGCGCCGAAATCGTCGGTATGGAAGACCTCGCCGAGCAGATCAAGGGCGGCAACCTGAACTTCGACATCGTGATCGCTTCGCCGGACACGATGCGCGTTGTCGGTACGCTCGGTCAGATTCTCGGCCCGCGTGGCCTGATGCCGAACCCGAAGGTCGGCACCGTGACGCCGGACGTCGCCACCGCGGTCAAGAACGCGAAGGCGGGTCAGGTGCAGTTCCGTGTCGACAAGGCCGGTATCATCCACGCGACCATCGGCCGTGCATCGTTTGAGCCGACCGCGCTGCGCACCAACCTGGACGCGCTCCTCGACGCGCTGACCAAGGCGAAGCCGGCAACGAGCAAGGGCGTGTACCTGCGCAAGATCGCGGTTTCGAGCACGATGGGCGTCGGCGTTCGCGTCGATCAGTCGTCGCTCGCAGCGTAATAGTTTTGCCGCGCTGCGGTCCCAAAAGGGTCGCAGCGCGGATTTAAAGGGCTTTGGGCGGTTGTGCGCTGGCAGTCTCGCATCGTGCAACCGGTTGTCAAAGACCGTTGGCGGAAATGCAGCAGTTGGGTGTTTCCTTAATGCAAAGCCAACGCAGATGGCGAACCCGAAAAGGTTTTGAAGTGCTGTAGCGAGCGGGAGCGGGCGGCAACGTCCACGAACGCAAACTGAGTTACTCCGGACTGGTCGGTCGCCGTTGTTGAATGCGGCACGCATGGCAAACGCAGGTGCGAAAGCGATGGGTGTCGAATCTGGAGGTTAACCGTGCCACTGAACAAAGAAGGTAAGCAGGCCGTCGTGGCTGAAGTCTCCGCGCAAGTCGCGAAGGCTCAGACCGTCGTGTTGGCCGAGTATCGTGGAATCGCGGTTGGCGATCTGACCAAGCTGCGCGCGAAAGCGCGTGAGCAGCAGGTGTACCTCCGCGTGTTGAAGAACACGCTGGCGCGTCGCGCCGTTGAAGGTACCCCGTTTGCTCCGCTGGCAGAGCAGATGACTGGTCCCCTGATCTACGGCATCTCGGAAGATGCCATTGCTGCAGCGAAGGTCGTCAATGACTTCGCCAAGGGCAATGACAAGTTGATCATCAAGGCCGGTTCCTACGAAGGCAAGGTGATGGACAAGGCGGGCGTGCAAGCGCTGGCCAACATCCCGAGCCGCGAAGAACTGCTCTCGAAGCTGCTGTTCGTTATGCAAGCTCCGGTTTCCGGCATGGCGCGTGCTCTGGCCGCGCTGGCGGAGAAGAAGCAAGCAGAAGCTGCCTGATTTCAGGCCGGCGAACGAACACGGGCAAGCGAGAAGGATCGCTAGCTGTTTCCGAATTCAAATCTGGAGTAATTTCAAATGGCAATCGCAAAAGAAGACATCCTCGAAGCCGTTGGCTCGATGTCGGTTCTCGAACTGAACGAACTGGTCAAGGCTTTCGAAGAGAAGTTTGGCGTGTCGGCAGCTGCTGTGGCAGTCGCTGGCCCGGCAGGCGGCGCTGGTGCAGCTGCAGCTGCTGAAGAGCAGACCGAATTCACGGTCAACCTGCTTGAAGCAGGCGCAAACAAGGTGTCGGTCATCAAGGCCGTTCGCGAACTGACGGGTCTCGGCTTGAAGGAAGCGAAGGATCTGGTCGACGGTGCACCGAAGCCCGTGAAGGAAGCGGTGCCCAAGGCTGCTGCTGAAGAAGCGAAGAAGAAGCTGGAAGAAGCCGGCGCGAAGGCTGAAATCAAGTAAGTTTCAGCGCGCTGTGCGAAGGCTGGCGGTTTTTACACCGCCGGCCTTTTTGTGCTTTGTGGATTCTGCGTTTTTGTGTTCGATTTTTCAGGAGTCGGAGGCGGGATGCGGAACCCAGAAGCCAAAGAAAAACGTCTTTCGCCGGGTGCAAGCTGCAAGAGCACTACCCAGGCGCACGACGCTTCTCTTTGTCTTCTGAAGCGACTGCAGAAGGCAAGTTTGGTCGGGCAGCGGGCAAGTTATGACAAGCCGAAATCCGTTGCCGTCAGCCAGCGGTTGGTAGAGGCCAACCACCAAGCTTCCAGGGCTCGCGCAGCCATCGGGTCTCAGTCGGTGAACACTCGGGTCGTCCTACCCGCCGTGATTCGGAGATCGTATGCAATATTCCTTCACCGAGAAGAAGCGTATTCGCAAGAGTTTCGCGAAGCGCCCCATCGTTCACCAGGTTCCTTTCCTGCTGGCTACCCAGCTTGAATCATTCAGCACGTTTCTGCAAGCAGAAACGCCGACCGTACAACGCAAACCGGAAGGTCTGCAGGCTGCGTTCACGTCCGTTTTTCCCATTGTTTCCCATAACGGCTTTGCTCGTCTAGAGTTCGTCAGCTACATGCTGTCGCCGCCGGCATTCAATATCAAGGAATGCCAGCAGCGTGGCCTGACGTACTGTTCGGCGCTGCGTGCCAAGGTGCGCCTCGTCCTGCTCGACAAGGAATCGCCGAGCAAGCCGGTCGTGAAGGAAGTGAAGGAGCAGGAAGTGTACATGGGCGAAATTCCGCTCATGACGCCGACGGGCTCGTTCGTCATCAACGGCACCGAGCGTGTCATCGTCTCGCAGCTGCATCGCTCGCCTGGCGTGTTCTTCGAACACGACAAGGGCAAGACGCACAGCTCGGGCAAGCTGCTTTTCTCGGCCCGTATCATTCCTTACCGCGGTTCGTGGCTCGATTTCGAATTCGACCCGAAGGACGTGCTGTACTTCCGCGTCGACCGCCGCCGCAAGATGCCGGTCACGATCCTGCTGAAGGCCATTGGCCTCACGCCGGAACAGATCCTCGCGAACTTCTTCGTGTTCGACAACTTCACGCTGATGCCGGAAGGCGCGCAGATGGAGTTCGTGCCGGAGCGTCTGCGTGGTGAAGTCGCGCGCTTCGACATCAGCGATCGCGAGGGCAAGGTCATCGTCCAGAAGGACAAGCGGATCAACGCGAAGCACATCCGCGACCTCGAAAACGCGAAGACCACGTTTATTTCGGTTCCCGAAGATTATCTGCTCGGCCGCGTTCTTGCGAAGAACGTCGTCGATGGTGATACCGGTGAAGTCATCGCGAACGCGAACGACGAAATCACCGAAAGCGTGCTCGAGAAGCTGCGCGAAGCGAAGATCAAGGACATTCAGACGCTCTACACGAACGATCTGGACCAGGGTCCGTACATCTCGTCGACGCTGCGTATCGACGAAACCGCCGACCAGACCGCGGCGCGCATCGCGATCTACCGCATGATGCGTCCGGGCGAGCCGCCGACCGAAGAAGCCGTTGAGGCGCTGTTCAATCGCCTGTTCTACAGCGAAGAAGCGTACGACCTCTCGAAGGTGGGTCGTATGAAGTTCAACCGCCGCGTGGGCCGTGACGAAATCGTCGGCCCGATGACGCTGCAGGACGACGACATCCTCGCGACCATCAAGATCCTCGTCGAGCTGCGTAACGGCAAGGGCGAAGTGGACGACATCGACCACCTCGGCAACCGTCGTGTGCGTTGCGTGGGCGAACTCGCGGAGAACCAGTTCCGCGCGGGTCTCGTGCGTGTCGAGCGTGCGGTGAAGGAACGCCTCGGCCAGGCCGAAAGCGAAAACCTGATGCCGCACGATCTGATCAACTCGAAGCCGATTTCGTCGGCGATTCGCGAGTTCTTCGGTTCGTCGCAGCTGTCGCAGTTCATGGACCAGACCAACCCGCTCTCGGAAATCACGCACAAGCGTCGTGTTTCCGCACTGGGCCCGGGCGGTCTGACGCGTGAGCGCGCAGGCTTCGAAGTCCGCGACGTGCACCCGACCCACTATGGCCGCGTGTGCCCGATCGAGACGCCGGAAGGTCCGAACATCGGCCTGATCAACTCGCTCGCTCTGTACGCGCACCTGAACGAATACGGCTTCCTCGAAACGCCGTATCGCAAGGTCGCGGACGGCAAGGTGACCGACCAGATCGACTACCTCTCGGCGATCGAAGAAGGCCGTTACGTGATCGCTCAGGCGAACGCGGCGGTGGCCGACGACGGCACGCTGACCGACGAACTCGTCTCGTCGCGTGAAGCGGGCGAAACGCTGATGGTCACGCCGGACCGCATCCAGTACATGGACGTGGCGCCGTCGCAGATCGTTTCGGTTGCAGCTTCGCTGATTCCGTTCCTCGAGCACGATGACGCGAACCGCGCACTGATGGGTTCGAACATGCAGCGTCAGGCCGTGCCTTGCCTGCGTCCGGAAAAGCCGGTCGTCGGTACGGGTATCGAGCGCACCGTTGCGGTCGACTCGGGCACGACGGTTCAGGCGCTGCGCGGCGGCGTGGTCGACTACGTCGACGCGGGCCGTATCGTGATTCGCGTGAACGATGATGAAGCCGTTGCCGGTGAAGTCGGCGTGGATATCTACAACCTCATCAAGTACACGCGTTCGAACCAGAACACGAACATCAACCAGCGTCCGATCGTGAAGATGGGCGACAAGGTTGCGCGCGGCGACGTGCTGGCCGACGGCGCATCGACCGATCTGGGCGAGCTCGCGCTCGGCCAGAACATGCTGATCGCGTTCATGCCGTGGAACGGCTACAACTTCGAAGACTCGATCCTGATCTCGGAGAAGGTGGTTGCGGACGATCGTTACACGTCGATCCACATCGAAGAACTGAATGTCGTTGCACGCGACACGAAGCTCGGACCGGAAGAAATCACGCGCGACATCTCGAACCTCGCGGAAGTGCAGCTTGGCCGTCTCGACGAGTCGGGCATCGTGTACATCGGCGCGGAAGTCGAAGCGGGCGACGTGCTGGTGGGCAAGGTCACGCCGAAGGGCGAAACCCAGCTCACGCCGGAAGAAAAGCTGCTGCGCGCGATCTTCGGCGAGAAGGCTTCGGACGTGAAGGACACGTCGCTGCGCGTGCCCTCGGGCATGAGCGGCACGGTCATCGACGTGCAGGTGTTTACGCGCGAAGGCATCCAGCGCGACAAGCGCGCCCAGCAGATCATCGACGATGAACTGAAGCGCTATCGCCTCGACCTGAACGACCAGCTGCGCATCGTGGAAGGCGACGCGTTCCAGCGTCTCGCCCGCATGCTCGAAGGCAAGGTGGCGAACGGCGGTCCGAAGAAGCTCGCGAAGGGCACGAAGATCGAGCGCGCGTACCTCGAAGATCTGGATCACTACCACTGGTTCGACATCCGCCTCGCGGACGAAGAAGCAGCGGCGCAGCTCGAAGCGATCAAGAACTCGATCGAAGAGAAGCGTCACCAGTTCGATCTGGCCTTCGAAGAGAAGCGCAAGAAGCTCACGCAAGGCGACGAACTGCCGCCGGGCGTGCTGAAGATGGTCAAGGTGTACCTCGCGGTGAAGCGCCGTCTGCAGCCTGGCGACAAGATGGCAGGCCGTCACGGTAACAAGGGTGTGGTGTCGAAGATCGTTCCGATCGAAGACATGCCGTACATGGCCGACGGCCGTCCGGCCGACGTCGTGCTGAACCCGCTCGGCGTGCCGTCACGGATGAACGTGGGTCAGGTTCTCGAAGTGCATCTCGGCTGGGCCGCGAAGGGCCTCGGCTGGCGTATCGGCGAAATGCTGCAGCGTCAGACGAAGGTCGCGGAAGTGCGCGCGTTCCTCACGAAGATCTACAACGAGTCGGGTCACGCGGAAGATCTGGACAGCTTCAGCGACGACGAGATTCTCGAACTCGCGCGGAACCTGCGTGAAGGCGTGCCGTTCGCGACGCCGGTGTTCGACGGTGCGACCGAAGAGGAAATGTCGAAGATGCTCGACCTCGCCTATCCGGACGATATCGCGCAGAACCTCGGCATGACGAAGTCGAAGAACCAGGTGCGTCTGTACGACGGCCGCACGGGTGAAGCCTTCGAGCGTACGGTCACTGTCGGCTACATGCACTACCTGAAGCTGCACCACCTTGTCGACGACAAGATGCACGCGCGTTCGACGGGCCCGTACTCGCTCGTCACGCAGCAGCCGCTGGGTGGTAAGGCGCAGTTCGGTGGCCAGCGCTTCGGTGAAATGGAAGTGTGGGCGCTCGAAGCGTATGGCGCTTCGTACGTGCTGCAGGAAATGTTGACGGTGAAGTCGGACGACGTGACGGGCCGGACGAAGGTGTACGAGAACCTCGTCAAGGGCGACCACGTGATCGATGCAGGCATGCCGGAATCCTTCAACGTGCTGGTGAAGGAAATCCGCTCGCTCGGTATCGACATCGACCTCGACCGCAACTAATCGGACTACGGAGAGAAGGCAATGAAAGCTCTGCTCGATCTATTCAAGCAAGTCCAACAAGAAGAAGTTTTTGACGCGATCAAGATCGGTCTGGCCTCGCCGGACAAGATCCGCTCGTGGTCGTTCGGCGAAGTGAAGAAGCCGGAGACGATCAACTACCGCACGTTTAAGCCGGAACGCGATGGTCTGTTCTGCGCGAAGATCTTCGGGCCGATCAAGGACTACGAGTGCCTGTGCGGCAAGTACAAGCGCCTGAAGCACCGTGGCGTGATCTGCGAGAAGTGCGGCGTGGAAGTCACGCTCGCCAAGGTGCGTCGCGAACGCATGGGCCACATCGAGCTGGCCTCGCCGGTCGCGCACATCTGGTTCCTGAAGTCGCTGCCGTCGCGTCTGGGCATGGTGCTCGACATGACGCTGCGCGACATCGAGCGCGTGCTGTACTTCGAAGCATACGTGGTGATCGAACCGGGCATGACGCCGCTGAAAGCGCGGCAGATCATGACCGAAGAGGATTACTACAACAAGGTCGAAGAGTATGGTGACGAATTCCGCGCCGAAATGGGCGCGGAAGGCGTGCGCGAGTTGCTGCGCGCGATCAACATCGACGAACAGGTCGAAACGCTGCGCACCGAGCTGAAGAACACCGGCTCGGAAGCGAAAATCAAGAAGTATGCGAAGCGCCTGAAGGTGCTCGAGGCCTTCCAGCGTTCGGGCATCAAGCCCGAATGGATGGTGCTCGAAGTGCTGCCCGTGCTGCCGCCGGAACTGCGTCCGCTCGTGCCGCTGGACGGCGGCCGCTTCGCGACCTCGGACCTGAACGACCTGTATCGCCGCGTCATCAACCGTAACAACCGTCTGAAGCGTCTGCTCGAGCTCAAGGCGCCGGAGATCATCGTCCGCAACGAAAAGCGGATGCTCCAGGAAGCGGTTGACTCGCTGCTCGACAACGGCCGTCGCGGCAAGGCGATGACGGGCGCGAACAAGCGTCCGCTCAAGTCGCTCGCCGACATGATCAAGGGTAAGGGCGGTCGCTTCCGTCAGAACCTGCTCGGTAAGCGTGTGGACTACTCGGGCCGTTCGGTCATCGTGGTGGGTCCGACGCTCAAGCTGCACCAGTGCGGTCTGCCGAAGCTGATGGCGCTCGAACTGTTCAAGCCGTTCATCTTCAACAAGCTGGAAACGATGGGCGTTGCCACGACCATCAAGGCTGCGAAGAAGGAAGTCGAGAACCAGACGCCGGTGGTGTGGGACATCCTCGAAGAGGTGATCCGCGAGCATCCGGTCATGCTGAACCGTGCGCCGACGCTGCACCGTCTTGGCATTCAGGCTTTCGAGCCGGTGCTGATCGAAGGTAAGGCAATCCAACTGCACCCGCTCGTTTGCGCGGCGTTCAACGCCGACTTCGACGGCGACCAGATGGCCGTTCACGTTCCGCTGTCGCTCGAAGCGCAGATGGAAGCGCGCACGCTCATGCTCGCGTCGAACAACGTCCTGTTCCCGGCCAACGGTGATCCGTCGATCGTGCCGTCGCAGGATATCGTGCTGGGCCTGTACTACGCCACGCGTGAAGCGGTCAACGGCAAGGGCGAAGGCATGACGTTCACGGGCGTGTCGGAAGTGTTGCGCGCCTACGAGAACAAGGAAGTCGAGCTGGCCTCGCGCGTCAACGTGCGGATCACGGAAATGGTCCACAACGAAGACAAGAGCGAAGGCGCGCCGGCGTTCGTGCCGAAGATCTCGCTGTACGCGACCACGGTTGGCCGCGCGATCCTCTCGGAAATCCTGCCGCCGGGCCTGCCGTTCACGGTGCTGAACAAGCCGCTGAAGAAGAAGGAAATCTCGCGTCTGATCAACACCGCGTTCCGCAAGTGCGGTCTGCGCGAAACGGTGATCTTCGCCGACCAGCTGATGCAGTCGGGCTTCCGTCTTGCAACGCGCGCCGGTATTTCGATCTGCGTGGACGACATGCTCGTGCCGCCGCAGAAGGAAACCATCGTCGGCGAAGCCGCGAAGAAGGTGAAGGAGTACGACCGCCAGTACATGTCGGGTCTCGTCACCGCGCAGGAACGCTACAACAACGTGGTCGATATCTGGTCGAACACGTCGGAAGCGGTCGGCAAGGCGATGATGGAGCAGCTCTCGACGGAGCCGGTCACCGATCGCGACGGGAAAGAGACGCGTCAGGAATCGTTCAACTCGATCTACATGATGGCCGACTCGGGCGCGCGGGGTTCCGCGACGCAGATTCGCCAGCTGGCGGGTATGCGCGGCCTGATGGCGAAGCCGGACGGCTCGATTATCGAAACGCCGATTACCGCGAACTTCCGCGAAGGTCTGAACGTGTTGCAGTACTTCATCTCGACCCACGGTGCACGTAAGGGTCTGGCTGATACGGCACTGAAGACCGCGAACTCGGGTTACCTGACGCGTCGTCTCGTCGACGTGACGCAGGATCTCGTGGTCGTCGAGGACGATTGCGGCACGTCGAACGGCGTGGCGATGAAGGCGCTCGTGGAAGGCGGTGAAGTCGTCGAAGCGCTGCGTGACCGTATTCTTGGCCGCGTTGCGGTGGCGGACGTCGTCAATCCGGAAACGCAGGAAACGATCTACGCGGCAGGCGACCTGCTCGACGAAGACGCGGTCGAAACGATCGAAAGCCTCGGTATCGACGAAGTGCGCGTGCGCACGCCGCTCACCTGCGAAACGCGTTATGGCCTGTGCGCCGCGTGCTACGGCCGTGACCTCGGCCGCGGCTCGCGCGTGAACGTCGGCGAAGCGGTCGGCGTGATCGCGGCGCAGTCGATCGGCGAACCGGGCACGCAGCTCACGATGCGTACGTTCCACATCGGTGGTGCGGCGTCGCGTGCGGCAGTCGCTTCGTCGGTGGAAGCCAAGTCGAACGGTACGGTCCGTTTCACGGCGACGATGCGTTACGTCACGAACGCGAAGGGCGAGCAGATCGTCATCTCGCGTTCGGGCGAAGCGATCATCGCCGACGATCACGGCCGCGAGCGCGAGCGTCACAAGGTGCCGTACGGCGCGACGCTGCTGCAGCTCGATGGCGCGGCGATCAAGGCCGGCACGCAGCTTGCAACGTGGGATCCGCTTACGCGCCCGATCATCACCGAGTACGGTGGTACGGTGAAGTTCGAGAACGTCGAGGAAGGCGTGACCGTGGCGAAGCAGATCGACGACGTGACGGGTCTGTCGACCCTCGTGGTGATCGACGTGAAGCGCCGCGGCTCGCAGGCTTCGAAGAGCGTGCGTCCGCAGGTCAAGCTGATCGATGCGAATGGCGAAGAAGTGAAGATTCCGGGCACGGAGCACTCGGTGCAGATCGGCTTCCAGGTCGGCGCACTGATCACCGTGAAGGACGGTCAGCAGGTTCAGGTGGGTGAAGTGCTTGCACGTATCCCGACCGAAGCGCAGAAGACGCGTGACATTACCGGTGGTCTGCCGCGTGTGGCAGAACTGTTCGAAGCACGTTCGCCGAAGGACGCGGGTATCCTGGCGGAAGTCACGGGTACGACGTCGTTCGGTAAGGACACGAAGGGCAAGCAGCGTCTCGTCATCACGGACCTCGAGGGCAATCAGCACGAGTTCCTGATTGCGAAGGAAAAGCAGGTGCTGGTCCACGACGGTCAGGTCGTCAACAAGGGCGAAATGATCGTGGACGGCCCGGCCGATCCGCACGACATCCTGCGTCTGCAGGGTATCGAGGCGCTGTCGCGTTACATCGTGGACGAAGTGCAGGACGTGTACCGTCTGCAGGGCGTGAAGATCAACGACAAGCACATCGAAGTGATCGTGCGTCAGATGCTGCGCCGCGTGCAGATCACCGACAACGGCGATACGCGTTTCATCCCTGGCGAACAGGTCGAGCGCTCGGACATGCTCGACGAAAACGACAAGATGAACGCGGAAGACAAGCGTCCGGCAACGTACGAGAACGTGCTGCTCGGTATCACGAAGGCATCGCTCTCGACCGACTCGTTCATCTCGGCGGCATCGTTCCAGGAAACGACCCGCGTGCTGACCGAAGCGGCGATCATGGGCAAGCGCGACGATCTGCGCGGTCTGAAGGAAAACGTGATCGTCGGCCGCCTGATCCCGGCCGGTACGGGTCTCGCGTTCCACAAGGCACGCAAGGCGAAGGAATCGTCGGATCGCGAGCGTTTCGACCAGATCGCAGCGGAAGAAGCGTTCGAGTTCGGCACGCCGGAAACGCCGGCTGTCGAGGAGCCGCAACAGCCGCATACGACGGACGAGTAAGCAACGTGGCGGCGCCAGCCGCCTCCTGCCGAAACTTCGCCGATATGGCGTCGCAAAGCCGTCCGGTTTCGACCGGACGGCTTTTTTTATTTGTGGCGGCTCCGGGTTGTGTGGACTGCGGCCTCGTGCCGCAGTGCTGGCGCGGCCCGCTGCGTGCCGGAGTGCCGCGTGCTAACGTAGCGCGCCACGTCTGCGCTCGTGCGGATCTTCGTACGGCACGGATGGTGTTATCTGAATCTGGAGGCGGTAATCATGTGGTTGGTCGGGGTCGGTCTCATCCTGAATCTGGTGGCGTGCATCGCCATTTTTTCGCATCTGCTGCATAGCGTCGGGGCGCAGTCGGCCGCGATGTTCTTCGCGACGTTCCTCGTCCTCTGGGCGTTCCTGATCATCGGCTTCATCATGCAGCTCGCCGGCAAGGTGAAGATGGGCGCCGTACTGCTTGCGCTCGGCTCGCTCCTGCTCGTGGCGGGCGGTGTCGTGCTGTTGCCGGTGGGCCTGCTCGTGGCTGTCGCGATCGTGGCCGGTATCGTGACGATTGTCGGTGCGCTTCAGCGCGCCGGACGGCGCATGCCCTGAGGCAAGGCCAGGACGCGCGTTTTCCTCGTCTTTCCCCTGCATTTCCCAGGCCGAACGGCCAATCTTCGCGGCCATGGCGGTCAAGGCACGCCCGGGTTGGTAAAATCCGGTCCACTGCCTTTGCTTCGCGCTTTTCTACCGACCCGTCGCCGCCTTCATGTCCCGCTCCCTCGAAATCCTCAACGAAGTCTTCGGTTATCCCGCCTTTAGAGGGCAGCAAGCCGAGATCGTCGAGCATGTCGCGGCTGGCGGAGATTCGCTGGTGCTCATGCCCACCGGCGGCGGCAAGTCGCTCTGCTATCAGATCCCGGCGCTCGTGCGCCACGAGGCCGGCCATGGTGCCGGCATCGTCGTTTCCCCGCTCATCGCACTCATGCAGGACCAGGTGGCGGCGCTCACCGAAGTGGGCGTGCGCGCCGCGTACCTCAACTCGACGCTCTCCGGGGCCGAGGCCGCCGCCACCGAGCGCGCGCTGCGCGAGGGCGACATCGACCTGCTCTACGTCGCGCCGGAGCGGCTCATGACGCCGCGTTTTCTCGATCTGCTCGAACGCGCGCGCATCGGTCTTTTCGCGATCGACGAGGCTCATTGCGTGTCCCAATGGGGGCACGACTTCCGGCCCGAGTACATTCAGCTCTCGGTGCTGCACGAGCGGTTCTCGAACGTTCCGCGCATCGCGCTCACCGCTACGGCGGACGCGATCACGCGCGACGAGATCGTGCACCGCCTCGCGCTCGACGACGCGCGTATTTTCGTATCGAGCTTCGACAGGCCGAACATCCGCTACCGCATTGTCGAAAAGGACAACGCGCGCACGCAGCTGCTCGACTTCATCCGCGCCGAGCATACGCGCGCCGACGGCACGACGGACGCCGGCGTTGTCTACTGTCTCTCGCGCCGCAAGGTCGAGGAGACCGCGGAATGGCTGAAGGGGCAGGGTGTTCGCGCGCTGCCTTATCACGCCGGTATGGAGTTCGAAGTACGCCAGCAGCATCAGGAGATGTTTCAGCGCGAGGAAGGCGTCGTGATGTGCGCGACGATCGCCTTCGGTATGGGCATCGACAAACCCGATGTGCGCTTCGTCGCGCACCTCGATCTGCCCAAGAGCGTGGAAGGCTATTACCAGGAAACAGGCCGCGCGGGCCGCGACGGGCTCGCGGCGAACGCATGGATGGCCTATGGCCTCGGCGACGTCGTCCAGCAGCGCAAGATGATCGACGAATCCGACGCGGACGAGGCCCACAAGCGCGTACAGACCGGCAAGCTGGACGCGCTGCTCGGCCTGTGCGAAACCGCGTCGTGCCGCCGCGTGCGGCTGCTCGCCTACTTCGGCGAAGAGAGCAAGCCCTGCGGCAACTGCGACACGTGCCTCGAGCCGCCCGCCACGTGGGACGCCACGCGCGAGGCGCAGATGGCGCTCTCGTGCGTGTTCCGGGCACAGCGCGCGAGCGGCTTCAATTTTGGCGCCGGCCATCTCATCGATATCCTGCGTGGCAACCGCAACGAAAAGATCCTGCAGCGCGGCCACGAGAAGATTTCGACATTCGGCATCGGCGCGGCGCTCGCAGAAGCCGAGTGGCGCGCGATTTTCCGGCAGCTTGTGGCGTTCGGTTTTCTCGCCGTCGATCACGACGGCTTCGGCTCGCTCGTGCTGACCGAAGCGAGCAAGCCTGTCCTCAAGGGCGAGCAGAAAGTGACGATGCGCCGCTACGTCAAGCCGCAGCGCACGCGCCAGTCGTCGGGCCGCACGAGCGAGCGCGCCGATCCGACCCTCGGCATGAGCCCGCGCCAGCGTTCGCGCTGGGACCGCCTGCGTCTGTGGCGCACCGAAACGGCGAAGAGCGAGGGCGTGCCGGCTTATGTCATTTTCCACGACGCCACGCTGGCGGAGATTGCCCGCAACGGACCTGAGTCCGTCGACGAACTGCGCGAGATTCCCGGCATCGGCGCGCGCAAGCTCGAACGCTTTGGCGAGGAGCTCGTCGAGGTGGTAGGCGACGAATAAGCGGCTTCCGCTTGTCGCCGTTCTCCGAAAGTCGCAAGCCATTGACTTGCTTGGCATTTTCGGAATATCATGCTGGGTTCCGGTTCTTGGGACGTCTGCGCTCGCCATCTGAATGGTGGGAAGCAAACGTCTGTGGGTACTCCACATTACGGGTTCCGGATCGATTGCGCGTGGTTTTCCGCTTTGCCCGGAAATAAATGCGCCGATTTTGTTCAATTTCAGGAATAAACAATGCCAACCATCAATCAACTGGTTCGCAAAGGCCGCGCTTCGGAAGCTACGAAGAGCAAGTCGCCGGCCCTGCAGGACTGCCCGCAGCGTCGCGGCGTGTGCACCCGTGTGTACACGACGACGCCGAAGAAGCCGAACTCGGCACTCCGTAAGGTCGCCAAGGTGCGCCTGACGAACGGCTTCGAAGTCATTTCGTACATCGGTGGTGAAGGCCACAACCTGCAAGAACACTCGGTCGTGCTGATTCGCGGCGGCCGTGTGAAGGACTTGCCGGGTGTGCGTTACCACATGGTTCGCGGCTCGCTGGATACCCAGGGCGTCAAGGATCGTAAGCAGGCTCGTTCGAAGTACGGCGCCAAGCGCGCGAAGGCTGCGAAGTAAGCATTACAGAAGGGTCGTCCGCGCTTGTCGAAAGTGCGAGGCGATACAGGCGGTGGTGCCGGATTGGCCGGTGCTGTCGAGTAAGTGGTCACCCGACCAGGCTGGTAAGTCGTGAGATGAATCGGGTTAGTTGGTGACCGCGGAGCGCCAGGGATTCAACCCGCGCTTCAACTGAAAAGTTAAAGGAAGAAACATGCCGCGTCGTCGCGAAGTCCCCAAGCGGGAAGTGTTGCCGGATCCGAAGTTCGGCAACGTTGATGTAGCCAAGTTCATGAACGTGCTGATGCTCTCCGGCAAGAAGTCGGTTGCCGAGCGTATCGTGTACGGCGCTTTCGAACAGATCCAGACCAAGGGTGGCAAGGACCCGCTGGAAGTGTTCACTGTCGCGCTCAACAACGTGA
The DNA here is from genome assembly GCF_000684975.1 of Paraburkholderia acidipaludis NBRC 101816. Lineage (GTDB taxonomy): Bacteria > Pseudomonadota > Gammaproteobacteria > Burkholderiales > Burkholderiaceae > Paraburkholderia > Paraburkholderia acidipaludis. The sequence continues at coordinate 16,042 of NZ_BAXZ01000041.1, forward strand.
AGCCGGTGGTGGAAGTGAAGAGCCGCCGCGTTGGTGGTGCGAACTATCAGGTTCCGGTCGAAGTGCGCCCCTCGCGTCGTATGGCATTGGCGATGCGTTGGCTGCGTGAAGCCGCGAAGAAGCGCAGCGAGAAGTCGATGGCCCTGCGTCTGGCAGGTGAACTTACCGAAGCGGCCGAAGGCCGCGGCGGCGCAATGAAGAAGCGCGACGAAGTTCACCGGATGGCAGAAGCGAACAAGGCGTTCTCGCACTTCCGCTTCTAAGAGAAAGCCCTACTCCGGGTTGGCTCCAAAGCGGAAAAAATTCCGGGCGGGTGCGCTTATCCAGCGCCTCGCCCGTTTGTGTTCAGGCGCGTTGGGATTGTTCCCGGCGCGCCCCTCCCCATAGAGGATCAAAGTGGCTCGCAAGACTCCTATCGAGCGCTACCGCAACATCGGTATTAGCGCTCACATCGACGCCGGCAAAACGACGACGACCGAGCGCATTCTGTTCTACACCGGCGTGAACCACAAGATTGGTGAAGTTCACGACGGCGCCGCCACCATGGACTGGATGGAGCAGGAGCAGGAGCGTGGCATCACGATTACCTCCGCTGCTACCACGGCTTTCTGGAAGGGCATGGGCGGCAACTATCCGGAACACCGCATCAACATCATCGACACCCCGGGCCACGTCGACTTCACGATCGAAGTCGAGCGCTCGATGCGCGTGCTCGACGGCGCATGCATGGTCTACTGCGCAGTGGGCGGCGTGCAGCCGCAGTCGGAAACGGTGTGGCGCCAGGCGAACAAGTACAAGGTGCCCCGTCTCGCGTTCGTCAACAAGATGGACCGTACCGGCGCGAACTTCTTCAAGGTCTACGACCAGCTGAAGACCCGCCTGAAGGCAAACCCGGTTCCTGTCGTGGTGCCGATCGGCTCGGAAGAGACCTTCAAGGGCGTCGTCGACCTCCTGAAGATGAAGGCGATCATTTGGGACGAAGCGTCGCAAGGCACGAAGTTCGACTACGTCGACATCCCGGCCGAACTCGTTGAAACGTGCAACGAGTGGCGCGAGAAGATGATCGAGTCGGCAGCCGAAGCCAGCGAAGAGCTGATGGAAAAGTACCTCGGCGGCGAAGAGCTCTCGGAAGCCGAAGTCGTCAAGGCACTGCGCGACCGTACGATCGCGTGCGAAATCCAGCCGATGCTGTGCGGCACCGCGTTCAAGAACAAGGGCGTGCAGCGCATGCTCGACGCCGTGATCGACTTCCTGCCGTCGCCGGTGGACATCCCCCCGGTCAAGGGCGAGCTCGAAAACGGCGAAACGGCTGAGCGCCGTGCGTCGGACGACGAGAAGTTCTCGGCGCTCGCGTTCAAGATCATGACCGACCCGTTCGTCGGCCAGCTGATCTTCTTCCGCGCGTACTCGGGCGTCGTCAACTCGGGTGACACGGTGCTGAACTCGACCAAGGGCAAGAAGGAACGCCTCGGCCGTATTCTGCAGATGCACGCGAACAACCGCGAAGAAATCAAGGAAGTTCGCGCGGGCGATATCGCTGCTGCTGTCGGCCTGAAGGAAGCGACCACGGGCGACACGCTGTGCGACCCGGCGAACCCGATCGTTCTGGAGCGCATGGTGTTCCCGGAGCCGGTGATCTCGCAGGCCGTCGAGCCGAAGACGAAGCCGGACCAGGAAAAGATGGGCCTCGCGCTCAATCGCCTGGCGCAGGAAGATCCGTCGTTCCGCGTCCAGACGGACGAGGAGTCGGGCCAGACCATCATTTCGGGTATGGGCGAGCTCCACCTCGAAATTCTGGTCGACCGCATGAAGCGCGAATTCGGCGTGGAAGCGACCGTCGGCAAGCCGCAGGTTGCGTACCGCGAAACGATCCGCGCCACGGCGAAGGACGTCGAAGGCAAGTTCGTCAAGCAGTCGGGCGGTCGCGGCCAGTACGGTCACGCGGTCATCACGCTCGAGCCGAACGAGCAGGGCAAGGGCTACGAGTTCCTGGACGAGATCAAGGGCGGCGTGATTCCGCGTGAATACATCCCGGCGGTGGACAAGGGTATTGCCGATACGCTGAAGTCGGGCGTGCTGGCGGGCTTCCCGGTCGTCGACGTGAAGGTTCACCTGACGTTCGGTTCGTACCACGACGTCGACTCGAACGAAAACGCGTTCCGCATGGCCGGCTCGATGGCGTTCAAGGAAGCCATGCGCAAGGCGCAGCCGGTCATCCTCGAACCGATGATGGCTGTCGAAGTCGAAACGCCGGAAGACTACATGGGCAACGTGATGGGCGACCTGTCGGGCCGTCGCGGTATCGTCCAGGGCATGGAAGACATGGTGGGCGGCGGCAAGATCGTTCGCGCCGAAGTGCCGCTGTCGGAAATGTTCGGCTACTCGACGTCGCTGCGCTCGCTGACGCAAGGCCGCGCAACGTACACGATGGAATTCAAGCACTACGCAGAAGCACCGCGTAACGTGGCCGACGCGATCATCAGCGCGAAGGCGAAGTAAGCATCGGCGCAAGGCGGACTGGGCTTCGGGCCTGGTCCGCATCGCTCAGTCACCGATTCACCACTTTTTTGAAAGAAGAGAAACATGGCAAAAGGTAAATTCGAA
>NZ_BAXZ01000040.1 GCF_000684975.1 Paraburkholderia acidipaludis NBRC 101816
CTGCCGGGGCTGCCGGTGGTGCGCGACCTGATCTGCGACTTCACGCAGTTCTTCAACCAGTACCACTCGATCAAGCCGTACCTGATCAACGACACGCCGCCGCCGGAGAAGGAGCGTCTGCAGTCGCCCGAGCAGCGCGACGAACTGGACGGCCTGTACGAGTGTATTCTGTGTGCGAGCTGCTCGACGTCGTGCCCGAGCTTCTGGTGGAACCCGGACAAGTTCGTGGGCCCGGCGGGCCTGCTGCAGGCATACCGCTTCATCGCGGACAGCCGTGACGAGGCCACCGGCGATCGTCTGGACAACCTGGAAGATCCGTACCGCCTGTTCCGCTGCCACACGATCATGAACTGCGTCGATGTCTGCCCGAAGGGTCTGAACCCCACGAAGGCCATCGGCAAGATCAAGGAACTGATGGTGCGCCGCGCCGTTTGAGGCGGCACTCGTTCAACGCCCGGTTTCGTCCTCAGTCCCGTCGATACAGCGTCACGACGCACGCGCCGCCCAGCCCGATATTGTGCTGCAGCCCCACGCGTGCGCCACCCACCTGCCTCGGCCCCGCCGTTCCGCGCAACTGCCAAACCACTTCGGCGCACTGAGCCAGTCCGGTCGCGCCGAGGGGGTGCCCTTTCGAAAGCAGTCCTCCCGATGGATTGGTGACGATCCTGCCGCCGTAGGTGTTGTCGCGCTCGCGCACGAATCGCTCCGCTCCACCCTCCGGACAAAGCCCCAGCGCCTCGTAGCTGATCAGTTCGTTGCTCGTGAAACAATCGTGCAGCTCGACGAGGTCGAGGTCTTCCGGGCCGATGCCCGCCGACTCGTAGACCTGCCGGGCCGCCGACGCCGACATGTCGTAGCCGACCATCTTCATCATCGAAGCCGGCTCGAAACTGCCCGGATAGTCGGTCGTCATCGCCTGCGCGGCGATATAGACGGCGTTGGCCTTTCCATGCCGTTGCGCGAATTCGTCCGAGCACAGCACGGCGGCGCCGGCGCCGCAGGTTGGCGGGCAGCACTGGAAACGCGTGAGCGGATCGAATACCTCGTCCGAGCCCATCACCTGCGCGAGATCCAGCGGGTCGCGAAACAGTGCAAACGGATTGTGCGCAGCATGCTCGCGTGCCTTCACCGAGATCATGCCGAACGTCTCCTTCTTCGCGCCATAACGTTCGATGTACTCACGACCCGCGCCGCCGAACATGCGCGCCGCAAGCGGCGCGGGCGATTCGCCCATCAACGCGTCGACAACGCCGACGTGCAGCCCGAGCGGCGATGCCCGATCGTCGAACCGGGTCGTGAGCGCGCCCTTCGCCATCTGCTCGAAGCCCAGCACCAGCACACACTCGGCCGCACCGCTCTCCACCGCCTGCCGGGCGAGCCAGAGCGCGGTCGATCCCGTCGAGCAATTGTTGTTGACGTTGACGACCGGCACGCCCGTCATGCCAACCTCATAAACGGCGCGCTGCCCGCAAGTCGAATCGCCATAAACGTATCCCGCGTACACCTGCTCGACCGCTTCGTAAGGGATGCACGCATCGCCTAGCGCCGCGCGCGCGGCGTCGGCCGCCATCTGGTAATACTGCGGACTGGCGCCCGGCTTCGTGAACGGGGTCATGCCCACGCCAATGACATTGACGCGACGATTCATGCTTCCCTCCCTGGATTCCGAATAGCTTCGTCATGCGCACTATCGTTGCGCAACCGTTCCTTCACGTCCGGCTTCGACACCTTGCCGACCTTCGAGCGCGGCAGATCCGGCCACACCTCGACCTGCTTGGGTGTCTTGACGCTACCGATACGCTGCTTCACGAACGCCGTCAACGCCGTAACGTCGATCCGCTTGCCTTCGCGCGGCTGCACGACGGCCACGACGCGCTCGCCCCACTTCTCATCGGGCACGCCGATCACCGCGCAATCGCGCACGTCGTCATGCGCGAGCAGCGCCTGCTCGACCTCGATCGAATAGACGTTGAATCCGCCTGTGATGATCATGTCTTTCGCACGGTCGACGATATACAGGAAGTTCTCCTCATCAAGATAACCGATATCGCCCGTATGATGCCAGCCGAATGCGGAGGCGGCCGCCGTCGCCTCCGCATTGCGGTAGTAGCCTGCCATCACGAGCGAGCCGCGCACCACGATCTCGCCGCGCTCGCCGGCGGCGAGCAGGCGCCCTTCTCCGTCCATGATACCGACCTCGACGAGCGGCGTCGGCCGGCCTGCCGACGCAAGCCGTTCGACCGCGATCGATCCGTCCGGCCGGTAATGGTCTTTCGGCGCAAGCGTCGACACCATCATCGGCGCCTCCGTCTGCCCGAAGAGTTGCGCCATCGGGCCGATTTTCACGAGCGCCTCGGCCAGTCGCTCGGCCGAGATCGGCGCCGCCCCATACCAGAAGCATTGCAGCGAAGCGAGGTCCGTTTCCGGCAGCCGCGGGTGATCGAGCAGCATGTAGATAACGGTCGGCGGCAAAAAGGTATGCGTGACGCGCTCCCGCTCGATTGCCGCGAGAAACGCCCCGACATCGGCGTGACGCATCACGACGATCCGGCCGCCGAGCGTCATGATCGGCAAGCACAGCACGCCAGCCGCGTGCGTGAGCGGGGCGAACGCGAGATAGACGGGGCGCCCGTGGAACGGATAACTCATGAGCGTGAGCGCCGTCATCGCCTCCAGGTTGCGGCCGGACAGCATCACGCCTTTCGGCACGCCGGTCGTGCCCCCGGTGCCCGGCAGCATCACGAGATCGTCCACCGGCGCGCGCTCGAAGAACGTATCCGGCACGCCCTCGAGCCAGTCGGCAAGACGCGGCGCAAACGGCAACGCCGCGTCGAGGCAAACCACGACACTCAGCGCGGGCAGATCGGGCAGCATCTTGCGCACCATCTCCGCATAGGCGCTATGGAACAGCAGCACGCGGCAATCGAAGGCAGCGAGGATGAAGCGGTTCTCGGCCACCTCGTTGCGAGGATTGATAGGACACCAGACGTTGCCCGCACGCGAAATGCCGAACACGCACGCGAACGCCACAGGATCGTTGCTGGACAGGATCGCCACTTTCTCGCCGGTGGCGACCCCGGCAAGCGCGAGCCTTTGCGCCAAGCGCCAGCTGAGACGCTGCACCTGCGCGTAGGTGAGCGTCTCGTCGTCCGCGACGAGGCAGGGTTGGTCGGCGCCGAGCGACGCGCCCTTGTCGAGATACTGGGTCAAACGCATGACGGCTCCCCTGCAAAGCAGGCATAAGGCGAACGTGGCGTGCGCACCGGCGCGTCAGTCGTGCACGGTGAGGAGTGGCTTCATCACGAGGCCGAAGCTGCGCAACTGACCGAGCAGCGTGCGATGTCCAAACGCCTGGCAGCCCGAAGCGAATCCGACCCGCTGCGGCGGCGTTTGCAGCAGCGAAAATGCCGCATATGCCTGCAGCAGCCCCGTCTGCTTGTAGTTGCAGATGCCGTGGATCACGCAGTGCGCCCGGCCGAGCGGCCCCGACGCGTACACCGAATCCACCGTCGTGTTCAGGCGCGGATTCTCGCGCGGCGGCATGTTGGCCTGCATGCCGCTCGCGATCTCGGCCAGTGCGATCTCCTGCTGCTCAGGCGGCAGCGGACGAATCTTCTCCTCGAACATCTGCTGCGTTTGCCGTACCCCTTCCATCACCGCCCGCGCCATCACGCCGCCTACCGCGCGGCAGTTCGACACGCGCGGATCGTCCTTGAACCAGACCGGATGCGCCGTGCCGCCCCACGGCACCGCAATCGCCGTGTCGTGCTGCCCCGGCACCTGCACTTCGAGGTGCGCGGTGGGCTCCCAGGCCACGTACTTGTTCTGCTCGAGGTAATACCAGGTGGCTTTGAGGATCGTGAAGATCGTCTGCGTCGATGCGTAGGTGGGAAAGCCCTTCCACAGCACCAGAATGTCGAGCGTATCGAGTCCAGGGGTTTCGAGGCAGAGGTTCGCGGCAATTTCTCCGGTCGTATACATCTGGGCGATGTTCGGTGCGAGCAGCAATTCCTTCTTTGCGAATGCCTCGCCCCAGCGCTCTTTCGCGTGCAACACCCAGTCCTGCTCGCCCGTCGTGTCCGAATAGTGGCAGCCGGCCGCGAGGCAGGCCTCGACCACTTCCGATCCGTACTTGATGAACGGTCCCACCATGTTGCTGACAAACTTCGCACCCTTGAACAATTCCGTTAGCGCGTCAACCGAATGCTCCACCTCGACGACCTCGTAATCCGCCGTCTCGATGCCGGGAATGCGCGCGACCACATCCTCCACGCGCTTCTTGTCGCGTCCCGCCGCGATGAACGGCACATTGTATTCGCGCAGGTATTCGCACACGAGGCGGCCGGTATAGCCCGACACGCCGTACACCACGACTGGCTTCTTCGCACCCATGAACTGACTCCCTCTCTGGAAACTGGACGACCGCCGGCGGCGGCGCTCACATACCCATGCCGCCGTCGACCGGCAAGCCGGCACCGGTGATGAAGCGGGCTTCTTCGGTACAGAGGAACACGATCGCGTCGCTAATTTCTTCGACGGTGGCAAGGCGATTGAGCGGCGTTTGGCCAACCACGGCGCCGACTGCTGCATCGATGTCGGGCGCGAGTCCGTTGGCGACGATGTCGGTCGCGAGTTTCATGCCCATCTCGGTCGGCGTGAGGCCCGGATAAACGCAATTGACGCGAATGCCGTAGCCCAGCTTGCCCGCTTCCATCGCCGCGACGCGGGTCATCCGGTCCACCGCGGACTTGGTCGCGGAATAACCGGCGATGGCGGGGTATGCGATCGTGGCAGCCACCGACGACACGTTGACGACGGCGCCGCCGCGCCCCGCCGCACCGCCCGGCCGCATGGCGCGAAACGCATGCTTGAGCCCGAGGCCCACGCCGACGACATTGATGTCGCACATCCGGCGCAAATCCTCGGCCTGCAGGTCCGCGATCAGCGAGGTGATCTCGATGCCCGCGTTATTGATCAGGATATCGAAACCATCGAGCTCGGCGACCACTGCGCCCACGGCGCGCTCCCACTGCGCGTCTTCGCGCACGTCGAGCGCCACCGAGCCGGCGCGTGCGCCCGTCTGCGCGAGTTCGCCCGCCGTTTTCGCCGCGAGATCGGTGAGCACATCGCCGATCATCACCGCCGCGCCCGCTTTCGCCAGCGCCTGCGCCACCGCCGCGCCGATACCGCGCGCGCCGCCCGTCACCAGGGCTTTACGCCCGTCCAGCCTGCCATTCGCCATGTCTCCTCCACGCGTCAAAGTTGCGCCGGACAAACCTCGCGCACGGCGGCCGGGCTGCGCCGGCGCCCGGAATGGGACGCAAGCGCCGTCTCGTGAGATTTGCCGGCTGCCGGCAACGTCTAACCACTTGTAAAGATTATTTTTAACGCATGGTTGGATTTCTTTATCCGATTGTCAAGATTTTTCTGGACGATCGCCCAATTTTTTCTTGACAGTCGTTTCGCTGCTTCGCACAATGGTTTTGCCTGCCGGCGGCGGCCGCGCTCAGCGTGGCGTGCCGCGCGAAGCAAACGATCGAAGGGGAAAACAGCAGGATGACGAAGCATCACGACATAGCGACTCCGGCCGCGAGGCCGCGCGCCGCGCGCCCGAGGCGCGACCCGGTTGACAAGTACGAGGCGCGTCGCGTCGAGCTCGCGGAGGCCGCGCTACAAACGCTCGCCGAGCTGGGCTACGCGAAGACCAGCCTGCGCGAGATCGCGCAGAAGTCCGAATTCACGCATGCGGTCCTGCACTACTACTTCGAGGACAAGCTCGATCTGATCCGCTGCAGCATTCGGCACTTCAAGGCGCAATGCGCGACGCGCTACGACGCCGTGACGGCTTCGGCGCGCTCGCAGGAGGAACTGATGAACGGCTTCCTCGCCAAGCTAGAGGAAACGATTCGCCACGAGCCGAAGATGCACTGCCTCTGGTACGACCTGCGCGCGCAGGCGCTGTTCGAAGAGGCGTTCCGTGACGTCGTGCACGAAATCGACGCGAGTCTGGAAGCGATGGTGTGGCGTGTGGTGACCCGCTATGCCGAGCTTGGCGGCCGGGAACCCGCCATTACGCGTGGGGCCGCCTATGCGCTGCTCGACGGCCTGTTTCAGAAGCATCTACTTGCTCACGTATCGAAAGAGCCCAATGCCATTCCGGATCTGCTCCGGGAAGTGCGGAATCTGCTGCCCGGTCTGGCCTGAACTCTCCGTCGGCTTTCGTCCGGTCCGGTCACCGGACCGCCAAGGCCAGTCTCGAGCCAAGGCGCGCATACCATGGCCGCAGCAGCGTATCGACGGCCAGCGGCCCGGAGCCGCCCAATACGAGCGTGAACAATGCCGCAGCGTAAAGCAGATCCGTTTCGTAACCTGGCGGTCCAAAAGTCGGCACCCCGTTGATCACGTCCATCAGCTTGATCGACGTAAAGCCATACGGCAAATGCACCGTGAGCGTCGCGACCAGCAGAACCACGAGCATCGGCACCGCCACCAATGGGACAGCGAAGCCGGCCAGCATCATCAGTCCTCCGAACAGTTCGATGACAATGGTGGCCCATGCCATGAAGTGCGGCGCCGGCACGCCAAGCGCGTGCAGGATCGCTGCGAAATGATCGGGATGCTTCACGATCTTCGCGTAGCCGTGCGCCATGAAGCCGTAACCGGTCAAGATGCGTACCGGCAATGGGGAAAACCGTTGGAATCGGGATGCGAGGTACAGCGGATCGACCAGACGGACGATCGAAAGGATCGTTTTCAAGCGCGACTCCCGTAGTGCGGGCCGCAGGCTGCGGACAGGACAGGCACCCGGAACGCGCAGGCGATCCGGGCGGAACACCTGTTAATTCGCGGCGAGTTGCCTTCCGGTTACAGCCGGGTGCGCTAATTTTGTAACGGCGGTCGGGATGGCGCACTTCAGGCCCGTAGCCCGCGCGTACCGGTGCTCGATATCGTCGTCGAACCGATATTCGTGTGCTTCTCGAGCATCGGCCGAAGCGCTGCGCCTTCAGCGCGACAACAAGCCTGCCCGTTGCGCCGCGACCTGAATGCCATACACGGTCGAGCCGGCGATGACGCCTGTCGTCAGGACACCCAACATCCCCAGCAACACCGCGATGATGCGCCCGGCGGCGGTGGTCGGCACGATGTCCCCGTAGCCGATCGTCAGCGCGGTGACCGCGCAGAAATAGAGCGTTTCGCCCGGCGGCGCCTGCGTGCGCGTGATCGTGTTCACGGCGCCGCCGACGTAGTACATCGCGGTCGACAAAGCGCCAAAGATCAGCAGCAGAATGATCAGAAAGCTGCGCAGATGCCAGAGGACCCGGCCAATTTCCGCAACGGCAATGCGCGGCGAGATCTTGATGTGAAGATCGTCTCCGGATCCCGTGTTCATGGAGTCAGCGCGTGAGGCCGGCGTACCATGACGCGGCTTCGGCCATCTCCTCCGGCGTCATGTTCTGCGCGATGTTGCGCATCTGGCCGGAGATATCGTTATGCCGAGCGCCGGTGGCAAACGCCTGCAGTTGTGCCTGCGTATACACCGACGACAAGCCGTCGAGCCGCGGGCTGCCCGCCTTGGTGTCGATCCCGCCATGGCACACGGCGCACGCGGGAATGTTGCGCAGCGGCGCGCCTTGCGCGACGATCCCGGGCGCCTCGCCCAGATCGAGCCCATGAGGAAGCCGCGGCCCCGGCAGCGACGCATAGTAGGCCGCGAGATCGCGCATGTCCTGGTCGCTCAGGTTCGCCGCCATGGGCGACATCACGGCATTCTCGCGAGCCCCGCTCTGGAAGTCCTGCAACTGCTTGTAGATCATGAGCGCGTTCTGGCCCGCGAGATTCGGCGTGTTCGCCCCGCTCACACCGCGTTCGCCATGACACATCGTGCAGCGCAAAGCGAGCGTCGCGCCGCGGCCGATCGAAAGCGGCGTCGCGCCGTCGAGCATCTGCGGCGTGACGGCTACCTTGCTCAACTGCACCTTGGGCGCGACCGGCGCGCCGCCGGCCAGCCAGCTCTGCGGCACGCCCGCGGCGCTGCAGATCGCGTTCCAGAGGCCCTGAAACTGCGCGTCGGGCTGCGCCGAGGGCAACCAGACGAAGCCGACCACCACCGCGAACACGAACACCGCAGCCGTGCCCCCGACACTCGCCCGGAACCACGGATTGCGCCACGAGAACAGGCGTTCCTCGTTCATTGCCGCGCTCCTATCGGAATCACGGGCACATCGTTGCCTCTCGCGATCAACTGCGCGATGGGATAGCCGTAATTGAGCACCGTGAGCGCGACCATCAGCGTGAGCCACAGCGCGAAGCTGTTCAGCGCCACCGGCAAGGTGCGCGGCTCGTGCACCGCCGTGCTGAAGCGGTATTCCTCGGGCGTCGCCGGTTCGCCGCGATGCCCCTGAATCAGGACAACGAAGAACACGACGGCGGAAACCACCAGAATGAAACCGCCGATTGCCGACAAGACGACCGGGAACGCCTGCGCCGCGATCGCCGGATCCGTATAGTCGTAATAGGCCATGCGCCGCGGCATGCCGAGAATGCCGACCCAATGCCACGGGAACGTCAGCACGATCATGCCGATAAACCACAGCCACAACTGCAGCCGCATGAGCTTCCAGTTCTTCATCGCGCGGCCCGTGATCTGCGGCCACAGGTCATAGGCGATCGCGAAGTACATGATGACGATCGCGCCCGCGTAGATCAGGTGGAAGTGTCCGGTGATCCACTGCGTGTTGTGGATGGTCTCGTCGAGCTGATAGCTCATGTTGATGAGGCCGCCCGCGCCGCCGAAGCCAAGCATCACGAACGACAAGGCGAGCGCCAGCATCTGAGGATTGTCCCAGGGCAGCGCGCCGAGCCAGCCGAAAGCGCCCTTCCCGCCACGCAGGCGCGCGGCGATTTCCACCGAGGCGCAGATCGTGAACACCGTGAGCAGCGTGGGCACGGCCACGAGCGCCGTGAACACCGACTGCAGGAACTTGAAGCCCGAGCCCACCTGCGGATCGGCAAAGAGGTGATGGATGCCGATGGGCATGGCCACGACGAGAAAGAGGATGAACGAGATGCGCGCCATCGCGTCGCTGTAAAGCCGTCCGCCAATCGCGCGCGGCACGATCGTGTAGTACGCGATATAGGCCGGCATCAGCCAGAAGTACACGATGGCGTGCAGCGTCCACGAGAAGAACACGCGCGCGAGGCCCGCGTCGATCGTCGTGCGCCAGCCGAAGGCCGCGGGCAGGATCTGAAACAGAATTTCGATGGCGGCGCCCACCGCCGTCCAGCCCCACAGCAGCGAACCCGCGACGGTGGCGAACATCGGCAGCGGCACGGGCTTGCCGGGATTGTCGCGCTTCCAGGCGGCCAGATTCACCGACATCAGCGCCACCCAGATCCACGAGCCCACCACCACGAGCACGACGCCGAGGTAATAGAACACGTTGCCGACCATCGGCGGATAGAACGTGTAGAGCACCGAAGCGAGGCCCAGCGCCACCGTGACCGAGGCCATCACCGCCCCCACGGCCACCAGCACGAAGCCCACCCAGGCCCAGTTCGCGCCGACCAGCGTGCGCTTGAGCGCGAGCTCGGTCACGGCGTAGCCGAAACCCATTGCAATGAGCGTGGGGAACACATAGCCCATCACGGTGCCGTGCTCGGTCACCGAGCGGTAGTAGATCTCGGGGTCGCGCAGCCATGGATGCAACGGGCTGCGCACATACATCTGCCAGGCGCCCAGCACCAGGGCCACCCCGAAGACGGCGAATGCCAGCCAGAAGTGCGAGAGCACGAGTCGCTTGTTATTTAACACAGCTAAGTCTCCGCGAGGTGGCCGCCATCTGCATGAACGTGCTCCTGTCGATGACCTTCACGTGCGCCCACATTCCCTGGTGCCCGGTGCCGCAGTACTCGTGGCACGGCATCAGGTGATCGCCCGGCGACGCGAAGGTGGTGCGGAAGGTGGAGATATAGCCGGGCTCCACCATCGAATTGATATTGGTCTGCGTGACGAGAAAGCCGTGCACGACGTCGGCGCTCGTCGCGCGAAACGTGATCGGCACGCCGGCGGGCACGAGCAGGCATTGCGGCGTGAACGAGTACTGCTGCGCGACGATGCGCACCGTCACCGAGCCGTCGGGCTCCACCGCGCTGCCGAGATTGCTCTCGATGAATTCGCCCGACACGTTGAGCGTCTCGGGCTCGATCGTTTCCACGCGCGAAGGCGGCATCATCGACCAGTGCAGCCCGGTGAAGATCACCACCGCGACCGTGCTCGCGATCAGCAGCGATACGATCAGCGCCCAGCGCCGTTCGACGGCGGCGGCGACTTCTTCGGAACCGTGCGGATCAGGAGCGGTGGAGTTCGACATGGAGCCGTATGCCTCGGTTATTGGATGACGCCGCGCGGCAGGAACACGAGAAAGTAGAACGCATACCAGATCGCGATCACGATCGCGGTGGCGATGCCGGCCACGGCGATCGCGCCGCGCGGTCCATGCCGCACGATTTCGTCCACGCGCTCCGGTTCGGCGCGCCGCGCCGGGTCGTTCGGATCCTCAGGGACGGGAGAGTTGATCATCGTGGCCTCAGAAGAGCGGCGCCGAGCGCAGGGTGTTGACTTCCTGCACGGTGACCGGCGCGCCGTGATTGCCCCAGGCAGTGCGAATGTAGGTAACGACGGCGGCGACCTCGACGTCCGAAAGCGACTGCGCGAACGGCGGCATGCCATACGGCATCGGGTTCTTCATCGTGCCCGGCGCATAGCCGCCGTTGAGCACCATCCGGATCGGGTTGACCGACGAGGTCATCTGGATCGACTGATTGTTCGCCAGCGGCGGGAAGTTCGGCGGCTTGCCCTGCCCGCTGCTCGCGTGGCACACCGCGCATTGCGCGTCGTAGATTTTCTGGCCCAGCGGCGCGAGGCTGTTTTTCGCCTCCGTGGCGGTCGCGTTCGGCTCCGGCGTGTTCGCTTCGCCGGAATGGGCCGGCAGCGCCTTGAGGTAGACGGCCACCGCGCGCACGTCCTCTTCCGTGAGGTACTGGAAGCTGTCGTAGACGACTTCGGCCATCGGTCCGTACACCGCGCCGCGATTCGACACGCCGGCGTGCAGCAGGCCCACGATGTCGTCGATGCTCCAGTCGCCGAGGCCCGCCTCCTTGTTCGACGTGAGCGACGGCGCATACCAGTCCTGCATCGGAATCAGGCCGCCCTGGAACTCCTTGGACTTCGTATTGCCGCCGAGCGCGTTGATTTCCGTGTGGCACATCGTGCAGTGGCCGAGGCCCTGGACCAGATACGCGCCGCGATTCCATTCGACCGATTGCGTCGGGTCCGGACGGTACTCGCCCGCCCTGAAGAACAGCGTGCGCCAGCCCAGCAGCAACTGCCGCTGGTTGAACGGAAAGCGCAGTTCGTGCGCCCGGTTCGGCTGATGGATCGGCGGTGTGGATTGCAGGTAGGCAAAGATCGCATCCGAATCGGCGCGCGTGACCCGCGTGTAGGCCGTGTAGGGCATCGCCGGATACAGCAGCGAGCCGTCGCGCGATCTGCCTTCGTGCAGCATGCGGTAGAACTCGTCGGCGGTCCACGCGCCGATGCCGTCCGTCTTGTCGGAGGAAATGTTGGGCGAATAGAGCGTGCCGAAGGGCGTGGCCATCGCGCGGCCGCCGCCAAAGAGCTTGCCGCCGGGTATGGTGTGGCAGGCAATGCAGTCGCCCGCGCGCGCGAGGTACTCGCCGCGCGCAATCACCTGGGCGCCGTTGCTCGCCGGCGTGGCCGCCTGCGTTTGCGTTTGTGCCTGCGCTTCGGCGCGCGGCATGCCGGGCGACATCAGGACGCCGCAGAGCAAGGCCAGCGCCGCGCAGGCCTTGCGCAGGGGAAGCTCGATGCGATTCAGGGTTGCGAGGCGCATGGTGGGACCTCGCTCATTGGGGGACGCTGCCGCACGCGAGCGGCAGCGCCGGGCCGCCTGCCGGAGCGGGCGTCGGATTCGTGGGCGCGGGCTGAGAGGCGAGCCACGCGGCGATCGCCGTGATGTCGCGGTCGGACAGGCGGGTGGCGATCTCGTGCATGCAATCGGGGCTTGCCGTGCTGCGCGTGCCATAGCGGAACGCGCCCAGTTGCGCGCTGATGTAGTCGGCGTGCAGGCCCAGCAGGCCCGGTATCGCGGGCTCCCGGCCCGTCAGCGCCGCGCCGTGGCAGCTCGTGCAGGCGGGCACGCCGTGCGCCGCTTCGCCGCCGGCCGCGAGCGCCTTGCCGCGCTCGAGCGTGGCCGCGTCCACCTTGGGCGTGGCCGGCTGCGGATACGGAGGACGCTCGCTCGCGAAGTAATCGGCGATCTGGTGGAGATAGGCGTCGGGCAAATACGCCAGCAGATAGTTCATGGGCGGATATTTGCGCCGCCCGTCGCGAAACGCGATCAGCTGGTTGTAGAGATAGCCTGCCGGCTTGCCCGCCAGACGGGGGAAATAATCGCTGTCGGTGCCCTCGCCATGCGCGCCATGGCAGGCCGCGCAGCCCATCACGCGGGCCTGCATCGTATCGGGCGCCGCGCCGGCGGCATCAGTGGCGTCGGCAGCCCATGCCGTGCAGCCGAACGGGCTGCAAAGCGGTATGCAAAGCGCAAGCAGCACGGCGATGAACCAGGCAATGCGATGTGTCACCGGCGTCCTCGTTCGGTTTATTGTCGCAGTCTGTCGTCGGAGTGGGCGATCGCGATGTTCGCCATCGCAATGCGCGCAACGTCATACAGCCGGCATCGCACGGCGTTCTATAACACTAGCGCCTGAATAATACGTTTTCAAGATGCTTGACGGCGGCACTCGGGATTGGAAACGAATCCAAACATCGGGGCGGCCGCGGCGCCTGCCGTGAAGAATCGCGAGGATATGGTCGAAGCGCGGCGCGCACCGCGCTTCGGAACCTGCTCACGGCCGACCGTGGCGCGCGCATCAAACGGCGTCTCGCTCGACCTCGCCGGAGAGCGGACGCGGAATGGCGAACGAGACCACCAGGGCCGCCGCGGTGATTGCGGCCCCCAGCAACATGCCGGACGAATATCCCGCCGTCGAGGCGGCAGGCGCATTGACCGCGACCTGGATGGCCGGCAGCGCGGCAAAGCTCAGGCCGGCGCCAAGATTGAAAGCGCCTGCGTTGAGTCCCGGCAGGAAGCCGGGGTTTTGCGGCGGCGAAAGGACGATGCCCAATCCGTTGAGCATGATGTTGGCCGTGCCGGCGTACATGATGCCGAGCAGCACGGTCATCGCGATCAACACCGCAAGGGAGTGCACGCCGGCGAATGCCATCACGACGAGCGCCACCACGCTCCCGGCGAGACCGAGCCGCAGTATCCGGCGATAGCCCACGGTCGGCGCGAACCGCCCCGCGAGCGGCCCCATGGCCCACCCGACCAGCGCGTACGGAACGAGAAACGCGAGCGACGTCACGGCCGGCGCCATGCCGAATCCCGCGTTGGCGTTCTGCGCGATCGAGGGCACCAGCCCGTTCGCCACCGAGAATACGCCTGTCATCGTCAGCAGCGTGGTCAGCAGCAATGCCCACGTTTCCCGGCGTCGCAGCAGCGGCGTCGGGATGAGCGGTTCGGCAACGCGGTTCTCGACGCTCCAGAAGGCGGCGAACGCGGCGACGGCAACGCAGAACGAGACGCCGACCAGAAGCCAGTTCGCCGAAGCGAGCTTGCCCGCTTCGTTGAGCCCGAGCAGCAGCGCCGCCAGGGTGATCACCAGCGGGAAGACGCCCTTCCAGTCCATTCGCACACCTTGCGACGGCCGCGACTCCACGCCCCACGCCATCAGCATGAGCACCGCAATGACCGTGACTACGGCAATGGTCAGGAATACCGATCGAAAGCCGAAAGCGCCGGCGAGCCAGCCCCCGGCGATCGCGTCGACCCCGGCGATGCCGCCGTTGACGGCCGTGAGGACGCCCATTGCCACGCCGTATTTGCGCGGGTCGTCGATCTCGGTGCGCAGCATCAGCAGGCAGATCGGCACCACCGGTCCCGTCACGCCCTGGATGATGCGGCCGGCAAACAGCGTCTCCACGTTCGTCGCCAGCGCGGCGACGACGCTGCCCACCAGCATGACGAGCAGCATGCCGAGCAGGACGCGCTTGCGCCCGACAATGTCGCTCAGGCGCGGCAGAAACAGCGAGAAGAGCGCGGCAACGGCGAAGAACAGCGTCTGCGAAAGACCGATCGTCGCTTCGTCGGTCCGCAACTCATGCGCCATGGTCACGAGAACGGGGCTGAGCATGCTCGCATTGAGCTGAAATGCGATGCATGCGGCCAGCAAGGCGGCCGTCAGTCCGGCAATGCGCGCGGGCCGGCCGGCCGAGACGCTCGAGGAGGTCCGGGTGTTCATGCCGCGGCTCCTTCGGGCTCGCCGATGCGCTCCAGCGCGTCGATCACGAGCCCCCAGAAACGGTCGCTATCCAGCTCCATCGCCGCCCATGTTTTGCAGTCCTCAGGAGGGGCGCGCCGGAAGTCGGCGACCGTCATGCCGGTCGTGAACTCCCCCCGCAGCTCGACGGCGATCGGCACGCGCACGGCGCGCACGATGGTCGGGTCGATCACGTGCGCGACCGCGCAGGGATCGTGCACCGGCGGGCTGTCGAAGCCCATCACGTCCGAATAGGTTTGCCCGAAGTATTCGAGCAGTTCGCCCACGAAGCGCGCCGGCGCCGTGCCGATCGCCGCGATGCGCCGCGCGACCTCGGGCGTGGCCAGCGCCTGATGCGTGGCGTCGAGCCCGACCATGACCACCTTCCAGCCGGCGCGAAAGACGATGTCGGCCGCCTCCGGGTCGATGAAGACGTTGAACTCCGCAACGGGGCTCCAGTTGCCGGCGTGCACCGCGCCGCCCATCAGCACCACCTGCTTCACCCGCTCGACGATGCGCGGCTCCTTGCGCACCGCGAGGGCGATGTTGGTGAGCGCCCCGGTGGGGACGAGCGTGATCGTGCCGGGCTCGCTCGCCATCACCGTCTCCACGATCAGGTCCACCGCGTGGCGCGGATCGAGGGCGAACGCCGGCTCCGGGAGTTGCGGGCCGTCCATGCCCGTCTCCCCGTGGATACTGGGCGCCGTCTCCACCTCGCGCACCAGCGGCCGGTGGGCGCCGGCGGCGAACGGCACGCCCACGATGCCCGCCATGCGCGCCACGCCGAGGGCATTGCGCGTCACCTTCTCCAGCGTCTGATTGCCGGCGACGGTCGTGACCGCCGCCAGATTGATGTTCGGGTTGCCATGGGCCAGCATGATGGCGATCGCGTCGTCGTGACCCGGATCGCAGTCGAGAATAATCGTCTCAGCCATGTCGCTTCCTTGTCGATGTCCGTTAAGCGCTTGACATCGTAGGCGTAAAGCGCTTGACGTAAAACACTCGCAAACCCCAATCGGTTATGATTGGCCCACGTTTTGCATGCTCGAACGGCCCTCGTGGAGAGTCGAGCCGCGGCCTCACCCGCTGTTTTTTCGCTAAAGATCTCATGAAACGTCAGCCTGATGCGCCAGGCTCGCGCGGCGCGGCCGTGCGCAAGCAACCCGCGCCGGCCCTCGCGGACGGTGCCCGGCGCGTGACCGCCGCCATGGTCGCCCGCCGGGCGGGCACGAGCGTCGCCACCGTCTCGCTCGTCATCAACGGCAAAGCGCAGGGACGCGTTTCGGACGAGAACGCCGCGCGCGTGCTGGAAGCGGTGCGCGAGCTTGGCTACGTGGTCGACGGCACGGCCAGCGCCCTCGCGCGCGGAACCAGCAACATCGTCGCGATGCTCGCGCCCGACCTGTGCAATCCGTTCTTCGGCCAGGTGATCCAGGGCATTCAGGAAGAGTTGGGAGACCGCTTTCAGCTCCTGCTTTCCGCCGCATCTCGCGGCGCGTTGCCGACCAGCGAGGACATCCTGCGGCTCTCCGCATTGCGTCCGGCCGGCCTGCTGGCTTATGCGCCGGCCCCCCGGTTCATGGACCGGTTTCCCGCGGGAACGCCCGTGGTGCTGCTCGATGCGCCGGGAATGGAGAAGCGCGCGGTCACGGTGAACTACGACATCGGCCCCGGCATCGAGGAACTCGTCGGCCACCTGGCGGCGCGCGGCCACCGGAAGATGGGCTATCTCGACAGCACGACGCCCTCCACCACCTATGTTCTACGCAGGAAGCGCTTGCAGGAAGTGGCCGAACGGCAAGGCATGACCGTGGTGGGCGGAGAGGACGCGCGCAGCGGGCCCGACCTTCGCGCCGCAGCGCTCGCGTTCCGCCGCGCGTGGCCGGGGTGGCGCGCCGAGGGAGTCACGGTGGTCGTGGTCTGCGCCGACACGCTCGCGCACGGCGTGCTCGCCGCATGCGCCCAGGAAGGGATCCGCGTGCCCGAGGATCTCGCGGTGGCAGGCTTCGACGATCTTCCCGCCTCGTCCGTGACCTCGCCCACCCTTACCAGCGTGGCGTTGCCTGGCGACGCACTCGGGCGCGCCGCCGCGCACCGGCTCATCGCCCTGATCGACGGAGAGAGCCCGCGGACCCTGCCGCCCGGCATCCTGCGCGCGGCCCTCGTTCAGCGGAATTCCACGGGAAAGTGATCGGCGGCATGAGCGTGGCCACAGCTGAGCGGCCACTGCTTGCGCCGGTCGTCGGGCTCACGCGGTCCCCGCCTCCTCCGGCTGACGCACGCCCCATGCCGGGAAGGGATCGGCAAAGCGGCCCCATGCCTGCGGCCCTTCGGCCATCTCGGCGTCGGTGAGCAGACACGCGTCCAGGCGCCCACGCATCGCGTGCTCGTCCGTGTCGACGCCAATCAGCACCAGTTCCTGACGCGCATCGCCGACGTTCGGATCCCAGTTGCCCTCGATGAAGGCGAGCGACTCGGGATCCGTCGGCCAGTGCGGCTTCGGCACTGCCGCCCACCACAGCCCGGCCATGCCGTGGCGGCAGACAGCCCCCGCCTGCGACCACGAACCGGCGTGGGCCGGCCGGCTCGCGAGCCAGAAGAAACCTTTGGAGCGCACCACGCCAAGCCATTCGCTGTTCACGAGGTCCCAGAACCGCCGCGGATGCATGGGGCGCCGTGCGCGCCACACAAAGCTACGGATACCGTATTGTTCGGTCTCCGGCTTATGCTCGCCGCGCAGTTCCCTGAGCCATCCGGGCGACTTCGAGGCTTCCTCGAAGTCGAACAGCTTCGTGTCCAGCACGCGATCGAGCGGCACCCGGCCGAATGTCGAAATCTCGATGCGCGCACGCGGATTGAGACTGTGCAGGATGGCCATCAACCGGCTGCGGTCGGTCTCGTCGACCAGATCGATCTTGTTCAGGACGATCACGTCGCAGAATTCGATCTGCTCGATCAGCAAGTCCACGACCGTGCGGTGGTCTTCGTCGCCAAGCGACTCGCCGCGCGCGTGCAGGCTGTCTTGCGAGCTGTAGTCGCGCAGGAAATTGAACGCGTCGACTACCGTGACCATCGTGTCGAGCCGCGCGGCCTCGGAGAGACTCCGGCCGCTTTCGTCGGCGAACGTGAATGTCTCGGCCACGGGGAGCGGCTCCGAAATGCCCGTCGACTCGATCACGAGCTGATCGAAGCGCCCCTCCTTCGCGAGACGATTGACCTCCAGCAGCAAATCCTCGCGCAGCGTGCAGCAAATGCAGCCGTTGCTCATCTCGACGAGCTTCCCGTCGGTGCGCGACAGTTGCGCGCCGCCTTCGCGGACCAGCGCCGCGTCGATGTTCACCTCGCTCATGTCGTTGACGATGACCGCAACGCGCCGCCCTTCCCGGTTGTTCAGGATGTGGTTCAGCAGCGTGGTCTTGCCCGCGCCCAGAAAACCGGAAAGAACCGTCACCGGCAGTCGTGCATCCATGGAATGACTCCTCGCGTATCAGGGGGTATCGACGGCGGCCGTGACCCGCATGGTGCCGGCAGCCATGCCGCGCCTCTGAAAATGTTATGTTATAACATAATCATTCGGATCGGCAATCGCGCGCCTCGTCGCCATGGCGGCGTGACGATTTCTGTTACGACGAGATCGAACCGGCCATGGCTGACGAATCGCTCGACGGCGCGAAGGCTGTTCTGGTAGCGTAGATCGCTGGCGATCGACTGCCTGCAACGCGGCGCAGCCATTCGCGGCGCGGTGTTGCAGCATGCGCAGAATGGCGTTGCGGCACGGCGATTGCTACCCGGGATTATTTCGGTCAACTGCAGAGCCATCATGCCGCCCAACCTGCCTCCCCGCGATTCCTCCCTGCCGCCGGCCAGCGCCAAAGTGGCCTCGCATCCGCACGGCGCGCCCGCCTCGCCGGCCGGCAAGCATCCCGCGCCGCCCTGCACGCTCGTGATCTTCGGCGCGGGCGGCGATCTGACCCAGCGTCTGCTCATGCCCGCGCTGTACAACCTCGCCGTGGACGGCCTGCTCGACAACGGCATGCGGATCATCGGCGTCAATCACGGCGACCGCTCGACGCAAGCGTGGTGCGAGGATCTGCATAGTGCGCTGCAAAAGTTCGCCGCCGACAAGGCCAGCACCTTTCACGCCGGCAAGCTCGACGACAGCGCCTGGAACTGGGTCGCGCAACGCCTCACCTACATGGCGGGCGATTTCGAGGACGACGGCGCATACCAGCGCCTTGCACAACAGCTACAACCGCTCGGCGGCAACGCGCAAGGCAACGTCGTGTTCTACCTCGCGGTGGGCGCACGCTTCTTCAAGCCGATCGTCGAACGCCTCGGCAAGGCCGGTTTGCTGCAGGAAGACGACGGCGGCAGCGGCCCGTTCCGCCGTGTCGTGATCGAAAAGCCGTTCGGCACCGACCTCGCCTCGGCGCGCGACCTGAACCAGCATCTGCTGAGCTTCATGAAGGAATCGCAGGTCTACCGTATCGACCACTTTCTCGGCAAGGATACCGTGCAGAGCATTCTGGCCGTGCGCTTCGCCAACGCGTTATTCGAGCCGATCTGGCGGCGCGAGTACATCGACAGCGTGCAGATCACGGCATCGGAAGTGATCGGCGTGGAAGGGCGCGGCAGCTTTTACGAGCAGACCGGCGCGTTCCGCGACATGGTGCCGAATCACCTGTTCCAGCTGCTTGGCATGGTCGCCATGGAGCCGCCGAATTCGTTCTCGGCCGAAGCCGTGCGCGACAAGAAGGCGGAAATCTTCGACGCGCTCAAGCCGCTCGCGCCGGAAGACGTGGTCTTCGGGCAATACGAAAAAGGGCCTGCGGGCATGGCCTATCGCGACGAGCCCAATGTCGCGAAGGACAGCCGGACCGAAACCTATGCCGCCGCCCGCGTGCAGATCGACAACTGGCGCTGGGCGGGTGTCCCGTTCTATCTGCGTACCGGCAAGCGTCTGGGCGCGCGGCGCACGGAGATTTCGGTGCAGCTGAAAAGCGTGCCGTTCCGGCTCTTCCGCGATACGCCCGTGGATGCGCTGACGCCCAATGTCATGACGCTGCGTATCGATCCCTCACACGGCACGAGCTTCGACTTCAACGTCAAGACCCCGGGGCCGGTCATGCGGATCGGCGCGGTGCGATCGTCGTTCGACTACGACGACTTCTTTCGTGAGCCGGCCAACGTCGGTTACGAAACGCTGCTATACGACTGCATGCTGGGCGACGAGACGCTCTTTCAGCGCGCGGACAGCATCGAAGCGACGTGGGCCGCGGTGGACGATGTGCTGCATCCGAAGCGCGGCGGTGCGATTGCCTTGCACGGCTACGCCGCGGGCAGCGCGGGGCCGGCCGAAGCGGATGCGCTGCTGGCGCGCGACGGTCGCGCATGGCGTGCGCCGACCCCGACCGGGACGGACACGAAATAAGCATGACGAATTAAATTGAAGCCTTTGCGGCGCACAGACGAACGACGGAGGACCATGTGGCCACGACCCGCAGCGAGACAAGCAAGACTCACAAGACAAAAAAGCGCACGACCGGCACGGTGCCGTCATCGACAGACATCGAAAACATACTCTCCATCGACGTAGGCGGCACCGGTCTCAAAGCGGCCATCATCGACGCGCAGGGCACCATGCGCACCGAGCGCGTGCGCGTGGCAACGCCCCATCCCTGCACGCCGGCCCAGCTCGTCGATACGCTCTACACGCTCGTCGAACCGCTGGTCAAGGCGTATCCGGCCACTCACGTTTCAATCGGCTTCCCGGGTTTCGTGCGCAACAATCACGTGCTGACGGCACCGCATCTCGGCACAGAGGGCTGGAGCAACGTGCCGCTCGCGCAGATGCTCGGCAAGCGCCTCGGCAATCCGTCCGTGCGCATGATCAACGACGCGGAAATGCAGGGCCTCGCGGCTATCGAAGGACGCGGCCTTGAGTTCGTGCTGACGCTCGGCACGGGGGCCGGCACGGCCATGTTTCGCGACGGCGAACTGATGCCGCATCTGGAACTGGCGCATCATCCGGTCAGCAAGAATCGCGCATACGACGAATACATCGGCGACGCCGCGCGCCGCAAGGCCGGCAACAAGCGCTGGAACCGGCGCGTGGAGAAGATTATCGGCATACTCGGCTCGCTCGTGCACTACGACAAGCTGTGGATAGGCGGCGGCAACGCGGCACGCCTCACGTTCGAGTTGCCGCCGAACGTGGCCGTCGTGCCGAACGAACGAGGCATAGAAGGCGGCGCGCGCTTGTGGCATCCGCTTTCGGTTCGCGAAACGCGACAGTTTCCGGAAGCGACGCAGCGCACCGGGATTTTCAAGTGATGGCAGCCCTGCCCCGCCAATGGGCTTTACCCCGCGAGCGGCCCGAGCCTGACGCCCGCCACGCAGCCCGCGGCCACGATGAGCAGCACGAAAGCGGCAATCCACGCGAAACGATATTCGCGCCCGGCCAGATAGACGGCGAGCATCAGCACGAGTCTCGCAACGGGCAGCACGATGACGATGCAGACGCCGGCCGTCATCGCAACGCTGCCTGCTCGCATGGCGGATTCGAATCCTGAAGCGCGCAGCACGATGCCCGTCGCCATTACGAACGAGCCCACCCACGTTCCATATTGAAGCAGCGCGGCCAGCAGCCGTTCCAAACCGACGCCGCCGGCCAGTACCCCGGTTTTCGGGCGAATCCGAATCATTGCGCGAACTTCAGAACAGGTGAAGGTTGCAGCCCTGCAGGAACATCTGCAGCGCGACCAGAATGAGCACAGCGACGAAGAAGTGCCGCAAACGCTGGCTCGAAACTTTCATCAGCACACGTGCGCCGAGTACGGCGCCTGCGACGGACCCCAGCGCAATCGGCGCGGCAATCGACGTAACAATCTCGCCGCGCAAAAAATAGGCGCATGCGCTCGCGGCGGCGGTCACGCCGATCATGAAGTTGGACGTGGCCGTGGACACCTTGATGGGCAAGCGCAACGCCACATCCATCGCAGGAATCTTCAGGACACCGCTGCCGATGCCGAGCAATGCGGAAACCAGGCCCGCCACGTACATCAGCGAGAGGGCCCAGTGCACGCGGCCCACGGAATAGCGAATCTCGCGTCCTGTTAGCGGATCGGGATAGCTGCTGCCGAGTGCCAGGCGTGCGGACGCGACGCGCTCAGCCTGATCGGTCGAGGCCATGCTCCGCTCGACCCGCTGCACGAACATCTGCCACGCGGAGATGAGCATGATGCCCGCGAACAGAAAGTCGAGCGCCCTCACCGGCACCACGCCGGCGAGCAACACGCCGGTCAACGCGCCGAGCGTCGTGCCGCTTTCCAGCAGCACGGCGAGCCGCACGTTGGTCAGGCGGGCGCGCAGATACGACGCTGCGCTGCCGCTCGAACAGGCGATCACGGAAACAAGGCTCGCGCCCACGGCCACGTGCATGTTCATATGGCCGAACACGGTCAACGCAGGCACGATGAAGAGACCGCTTGCCATGCCGAGCATGCCGCCCAGCGCGCTGGAGCCTAACGCGACGGCAAAGAGCCAGAAGGTGAATTCGATGGTTTTCTACCGTGGGAAATGATGAACGCTACATGTTCTATCATGTCATAACAAGTTGATCGGGTCAATCTGCTCGCCCAGGCCTGTCCGCTGGACAGGCCGCCGGGAACGGCAGCGGAGGCACAGCGTATAATCGCCCTGCCCCACGTCCGCACAAGCCATCGATCGCCGCTTTGCTCTCTCGCCGACCATGACGTCCAGCTCCCCCGCCTTCGAAATCGATTCGCCGGTTCCGCTCTACGTCCAGGTCAAGAACGCGCTGCGCACCGGCATACTCGACGGCGACTATCCGCCGATGAGCCGCATGCCTTCGGAGAGCGAACTGCAGACGATGTTCGAAGTCAGCCGCATCACGATCCGCCAGGCGCTGGGCGACCTGCAAAGAGAAGGGCTGATCTTCAAGGTCCACGGCAAAGGTTCGTTCGTCTCGCAACCGAAGGCGTTTCAGGATGTCACCTCGCTGCAGGGATTTGCCGAAGCGATGTCCGCCGCCGGGCAGGAGATCCTCAATCGTGTCGTGCAGTTCCGCTTTGTGCCGGCATCGGCTCAAGTGGCGGAAAAACTTGGCCTCGAAGTGCAGACGCTCGTGGCGGAAATCCATCGCGTGCGGCTGCTCGAACGTCGGCCCGTCTCCTATGAAATCACGTTTGTTCCGGAAGCGATCGGCAAGCGCCTGCAACGCGCCGATCTCGCGAGCCGCGACATCTTTCTGATTCTGGAAAACGACTGCGGTATCGCGCTGGGCGGTGCGGACTTGAGCATCGACGCCGTTGCGGCCGAAAGCGCAATCGCCCGCGCGCTGGAAATCAAAACGAACGCGCCGCTGCTGCGCATCGAGCGGCTGACGCAAGACAGCCAAGGCAAGCCGCTCGATTTCGAATACCTGTACTTTCGCGGCGGCAACTTCCAGTACCGGATGCGTGTCGAGCGCCGGCGCCCCGCGGCTCCGCGCAAGCGCGCCAAACCGGCATAAGCGGACATAAGCAGACATAAGCGGCGGGCAGCCTGAGCGCCCGGGCAGATCCTGAACGGACCTTGACATGAACTTCACTCACCTCCTTGCGTTCTACGAAGTCGCCCGCGTGGGCAGTATCAGCGCCGGCGCCGAACGGCTGCATGTGAGTCAGCCGGCCGTGACGCGCGAGATACGCGAACTGGAAGACCGCGTTGGCCTGATCCTGTTCGATCGCCTGCCGCGCGGCGTCGCGCTCACCGAAGCCGGCAAGATGCTGTTCGATTACGCCGATCGCATCTTTACGCTGGCCGACGGCGCGGAAAGCCAGTTGCGAGAACTGGCGGGACTCGGCGCCGGCCACATGAAGATCGGCGCGAGCGCGACGCTAGGCGTGTACTTCGTGCCCGATGTTCTGGCGCGCTTCAACGCGGCCTGGCCGCGCGTGGCGATCGACCTCACGGTAACGAACACGGAGCGTGTCGAAGCCGGGCTGCGCGATCTCACGTTCACGCTCGGCTTCGTCGAAGGGCCGTTCGACGACACGCTGCTGCACGCCCGGCGCATCGGCTCCGACGAAATCGCGGTCGTGGCGGCAGCGGGCCATCCCCGCGCGGGCGCGCGCCTCACCGCCAACGAGCTGGTCGACCAGGTGGTCCTCATGCGCGAGCCCGGCTCGGGAACGCGGGCCATCGTCGAGGAAGCGTATGCCCACGCGGGGCTGCGCATCGAGCCGCTCATGTCGGTGAGCGACACGGAGGCCATCAAGCGCATGCTGCTTGCCCAGCACGCGCTCGCCTATGTATCGGTGCTGAGCGTCAGCAACGAACTGCGCCGCGGTGAGCTGACGATCATCGAGGTCGAGGATCTGCGCATCGAACGACCGCTGCATATGGTCTGGAACAAGGGGCGCTCGCTTTCGCCGAGCAATCAGGCGCTGTTCGATCTCGTCATCGAGACGACGACGCAAAGCCCGTCGAGCGCGACACCCAGGCCGCAAGCGCAGGCTCCCAAGCGGACCCGTACCGGTAAAGCGGCGATGGCAAAGTCCGATCAGGAAGAGGCCTGAGCGCATCCGTAACCGAAGTCCTCTGCATAGCTGAACAATCAACGGTGGAAGGGATACCCGGACACCGCCACTCCCCCCACCGCGCCCGGCCGTATTGAAAGTGTCGCCATTGCGACGCCAAACGCGCCATTTCGCGCCAGCCCCACCCCACGCAAACACCCGGAAATCGGTTCCGATCAGAATCCGTGCTCAGACGAATTCACGGGACACCCGCTTGCCTCCCGGCTGGCAACCCGCACAGTTTCAACCGGCCATAGCGCCCGGATTTCCCGCACGTCGCGGCCCAGCTTGAGTGGCCGCCGCTCGCCGGCTTCCGGCACGAGCGCCATGACGGATACATGAATCGGGGCGAAACATCGACAACCCCATTTTTCGCCGCCACGCAAGTCGGCATGTCAACCCAAAGCTGCTTCCGAACTAGTCCCATATCTCATAAATCCCCTCCCGCATACGATAAGAACTGCGCCGGGAAGCGTATATGGCCTTGAAAGACGGGCCAATCTGCTCCAACACCGATCGGCAGCCTCATCTTCACGGCATGCACCTTTCACGGCGTAAATCGTAATCACAATGTTTCCAAACCTGAAGGAATTGCAGAACATGAGCAAGAAAATCGCCATCGCAGCCGCCGTTGGCGCGCTGTTTGCGGTTGCCTCGGCAGGCGCGTTCGCCTACGACGGCACCATCACGATCAACGGCCAGGTCACCTCGACGACCTGCAGCATCAATGCCGGTTCGCCGAACATTTCGGTGCAGTTGCCCACCGTTTCGGCTTCGACGCTGACCACCGCAGGCGCCACGGCCGGCGCCACGCCGTTCACGATTGCGCTGACGAATTGCACCCCGGTTCAGGGCGCAGGCACCGCGATCGCGTACTTTGACGACATGGACCACGTCGACATGTCCACCGGCAATCTCGTCAACACCGCCGCCGGTGGCGCACCCAACGTACAAGTCGCGCTGAGCACGGCCAGCGGCACGCCGATCGCACTGCAAAGCGGCGGCACGCAAGGCCAGACGCCGGTTTCGGTTTCTTCCGGCAACGCCACTCTGAACTACACGGCTCAGTACAAGGCAACGGGCAAGGCCGGTTCGGGCCCGGTGTCGACGTACACCACCTACTCGATCTCCTACCAGTAATCGATCGCTAGGCCGGTAGTGCGTTGTCCCATGATTTCATACCACCGGCCAATATAATTTGGAGTGCAAAATGATTACGAGAAAGATGACGAAGGCAGTAACGCTCGCATGCGCATTGGCACTGGGAGTTTCGGCGGTACAGGCAAGCGTCGTGGTCGGGGGCACGCGAGTGGTCTATCCGTCCAACGAGCGAGAAGTTGTGGTCAAGATCTCCAACGATGGCCCGCAGCCCGCGCTCGTGCAAACCTGGCTGGATGACGGAGACGCGAACGCCACGCCGCAAACCTCAAAAGCGCCTTTTGCCGTTGCGCCGCCGATCTTTCGCCTCGACCCGAAGAAGACGCAGAGCTTGCGTGTCCTCTACACGGGCGGAGCACTCCCGCAGGACCGCGAGTCGGTGTTCTGGCTGAACGTGCTGGAAGTTCCTCCGCGCGCGGCGCCGTCGCCCGACGCACCGAATTCCATGCAGCTCGCGTTCCGCACGCGCATCAAGCTGTTCTATCGGCCCGTGGGTTTGCCCGGCAACGCCAACGACGCGGCGTCGCAAGTCAGCTGGAAATTCGTGCGCAAAAACGACGGTCATTGCGCGCTCGAAGCCGTCAACCCCACTCCGTACTACGTGAACTTCACGACGGTCACCGCGCATGCAGGCGGCGGGGCGTGGACCAACGATCGTGCGGGCATGGTCGAGCCGCGCGGCACGGCGGATTTCGATCTCGGCAAGGTTTCGCCGTCGTCAGACACCCCCGATTCCGTGAACTACACGTTCATCAACGACTACGGCGCAGGCGTCGCCGGCACGACGCAACCGCACGCGAAATAACGCCAGAACTGCACCAGGTCATCGCACTTTTCGGAAATACCCGCCATGCGTACCCCAACGAACACTTCACAACGCGCCAGCCGCCCCGCCTTGCGGCGCGTGTATCTCGTTGTGCTTGCCACGATGGCTGTGTGGGGTTCGGGGCTCGCGCACGCTCAAGCAGACGGCGCGCAAGTGCAGTTCGAAAGCCAGTTTCTCAGGGGCGCGGCTCAAGAGCAGGTGGACGTTTCGCGCTTCGAGCGCGGCAATCTCGTCTCTCCGGGCAGCTACGACGTCGAACTTTACCTGAACGGGAACAGTATCGGGCGTACCCGCGTGCGATTCGCCGCCCAGGAAGGCAGTGGCAGCGCCACGATGTGTCTCGACAAGCAGCTCGTCGAACGCATGGCCGTCAACACCGCCGTATTTGGCGAATCGCAGCGCGCCCAACTCGCGAAGCTGGACAGCAACGCATGCGTCCTGCTCGCCGATCTCGTGGAAGGCGCGACCTACACGTATGACCCGCTTCAGTTCAGGCTCGATCTGAGCGTTCCCCAAGCGGCGCTGCTTCGCAATCCTCAGGGCTGGGTCAACCCGGAACTGTGGCAGACAGGCGTCACCTCCGCTACGCTTGGCTACAACGTCAATAGCTACCGTTTTTCGAGCGGCGGCGCGACGAGTTCGCAAACGTACGTCGGGCTCAACGGCGGCGTCAATGTCGGCAACTGGCACCTGCGCCATGATGGGTCGCTCAGTTTCGGTTCGAATGGCACGCGCGAATATCAGAACGTCGCCACCTACGTGCAGCACGATCTGCCTTCGATACGCGGGCAGCTCACGGTGGGCGATGCTTTCACCGACGGCACCGTGTTCGACAGCATCGGAATTCGCGGCGTCGAACTCGCAAGCGACGACCGCATGCTGCCCGACTCGATGCGCGGCTACGCGCCGGTCATTCGCGGCGTCGCCAACTCGAACGCGCGCGTAACGGTCACGCAGAACGGCAACAAGCTGTATGAAACGACCGTCGCGCCCGGCGCGTTCGAAATCGACGATCTCTATGCGACCGGGTACCGCGGCGATCTGCTCGTCACCGTCACGGAAGCCGACGGCAGCGAACACAGTTTCACGGTGCCTTATGCAGCGGTCACGCAATTGCTGCGCGCTGGTGCGACACGCTATGAATTCACGGCGGGCCAACTGCGCGACGCACAGATCGGCAGTCACCCGTCGCTCTTTCAAGCGACGGTGCAGCACGGCTTCAACAATCTGATCACGGGCTACGCGGGCACCGTTGGCGCACAAGGCTATCTGGCCGCGCTGATGGGCACGGGCCTCAACACGCCTGTTGGCGCGTTTTCGCTCGACCTTACACATGCGCGCACGAACCTCCCTGGGGCGAGCGTGTCGAGCGGGCAAAGCCTGCGTCTTGGCTACAGCAAGAATGTGGAGAGCACCGGCACCAATCTGACGGTCGGCGCCTATCGCTATTCGTCCGACGGCTACCTGTCGCTGCGCGACGCGATGATGATGCGCGACTACGCGATGAACGGACAGAGCACCGATCAGGTCCTGCGTCAGCGCGGGCAGCTTCAGATCACGATGAGCCAAAGTCTCGGCGAACACTGGGGCTCGGCTTATCTGAGCGGCTCGGCGCTGCACTACTGGAACCAGAGCGGCACCACCATGCAGTTCCAGGCGGGTTATAGCAACACCGCGCGCATTGCGAGCACGAACATCGCCTTCAACCTTTCGCTTTCGCGTCAGCGCGATAACGTCGACGGCTCGCTCAACAACCAGGTCTTTGCTTCCGTGTCGATCCCGCTTGGCAAAACACCGCATGCGCCGCAGCTGTCGACGAACGTTGCAAGCGGCGATAACGCTTCCGTGCAGACGATGCTGACAGGTACAGCCGGTGCGGACAATCAGTTGAGCTACGGAGTGAACGCGAGCCAGACCGCCGGTTCGCCCCTTGCAAGCGGAAGTGTGCAATACCGCAGTCCGTACGCGCTGCTCGGCATGAGCGCCAGCGGCGGCCCGCAAACCTCGCAGGTCTCGGCGAACGCTTCTGGCGCGGTGGTCGCGCATCCGGGCGGCGTCACGCTGGCCAACAGCATGGGCGATACCATTGCCGTAGTCGAAGCGAAGGGCGCCGAGGGCGCGCGGGTCGAAAACGCCCCCGGTGTGCGCGTTGACGCGCAGGGTTACGCCGTCGTTCCTTACGTCACGCCATACCAGTTGAATACGATCAGCCTGAACCCCACGGGCCTGCCGACCGAAGTGCAGCTCAAGTCCACGAGCGAGCAAGTCGCTCCGCGCGCCAACTCCGTGGTGATGGTGCACTTCGATACGGTGACGGGCCGCTCGGCCATGATCACGGCGAAGCAGCCCAACGGCGCAGCCGTGCCGTTCGGCGCAGACGTTTTCGACGCAAGCGGCGCCAACGTGGGCGCCGTGGGACAGGACGGGCTCGCATTCGTAAGCGGCGTGACAGACGAAGGCGCGCTCACGATGAAATGGGGCGACGGCGCGGACGAAAGCTGCCCGGTCCACTACCGGTTACCGCCCAAAGGTAGCGATCAGGGCGGCTACGCACGCACGGAGGCGGTTTGCGATATGCGCAGCGAGGGCACCGTACCCACCGCCGGTACCACGAACACCAGCATAGCCACGCTCGGTAATCAAGTTGAGGAATCCCGGCAATGAATACTTTTACACCGACCCGCCGCTCCGCCATGAAAGTACGCTCGCAACGCGCACGCTTCCCTCTGCTCCGATTGACCCGGAAGGCCGCATCCGGCCTCGCGACGCTTTTCGTCAGCCTGGCAGCATTGTTCGCATGCGGGCAGGCCTCGGCGGGCACGCTGACGTTTCCCAATTATGGCGCCGGCGCGCTTGTCATGTCGTTTGCGTCCTCTATGTCCGCGCCGCGTGATGCGGTGCCAAACACGCTGTTCGCCAACATGGCATCGAACAACGCGGGCATCGCCACTAGCGGTGTCACGTGCACGGCTACCAGGACCACGACCGTGAATGGAACGCTCGTGCCTGGCACTACCAATGTCTACCAGACCAATCTCGCCGGTGTTGGCGTGCAATTCCGGCAAACGTCCGGCTGGAACGGCAGCTGGGAAGTCGTGCCCACCAGTTATTCGTTCACGCCTCCAACGAGTGGCGGGTCTGCGAATTATGTGCGCGCCGATCTCGTCGTCACGGGCCCGGTTCAGCCTGGCGTGCTGACGTCGCTTCCTTCCATGACCGAAACCTTTACCGGCGATTGCTTCCCGACCGTCTCGGCAACGTTCACCATCAGTCCCGGCACGACCGTCACGGCGACCGCATGCAGCGTCACCTCCAACCCGAACGTCACCTTGCCGCCGGTCACGGTGAACAACCTCCTGCCGGTCGGCACGTCTGCCGGCACCGCGAATTTCAGCATCGGGCTTTCGTGCCAGGCTGGCGCGAACGTGTATGTGACGCTCTCGGACGCGACCAACCCGGCGAACCGGACGAGCACGCTCACCGCCGCGCCCGGTACGACCGCGCACGGCGTGGCCGTGCAGATCCTGAACAACGGCACACCGGTCGGTTACGGCGCCGATTCGGCTGTGGCAGGCAATCCCAATCAGTGGTACGTCGGGGCTTCAGCCAGCACCACGAACATTCCGCTTACTGCACGCTACATTTCCACTGGCCCCGTATCGGGCGGCAACGTGAGTGCGCTGTCGACCTTCACGATGAGCTATCAGTAAGATCGGCAAGTCGAGGAAGGTCCAGGCAGCGTGGTCTTGTGGCAGGTGCCGCCGCAACACCGTGTTGCCGCTCTGCCATAACCCGGCAGCATGGCGCGCATCGCAAGTTGGTATTTTTCGCGCTCAGCCTTCCTGATTACTCTTTGTACATCGGCTCCGCACTTCAACGCTCTACACGATCTGCGAAATGTGAAATGCGAGCCGACGGAAACACCTCTTTCGCCGTTTCCGCCCATTGACCAACAAGGAGTCCATCATGAAGACGCTTGCGAAGCTGACGATTGCCCTCTGTGCCCTCTCCACCCCGCTGCTGACGTTCGCTCAAAGCACCCAGCCCGTGACGCGCGCGGAAGTGCGCGCGGAACTCGTTCGCATGGAGAAGGCCGGCTACAACCCGAATACCAATGGCGACAACTACCCGCAGGACGTGCAGGCCGTAGAGGCCAAAATCGCCGCGCAGGATGCGCAAAGCGCGGTGGGCGGCGTCACGATGTCGGGCACGTCGGCGGCTGGCGCACCGGCGGCCCACGCGCGGGCGGCCTGCGTCGGCCCGGTGAGCTTCTGCAACGTCTTCGCCGGCAACTGATGGGCAAGGTCTATCTGATCGGCGCGGGGCCAGGGGCCGCCGACCTCATCACGGTGCGGGGCGCACGCCTCCTGGCCATGGCCGACGTCGTGCTGCACGACGCGCTGGTCGAACCGGCCATGCTCGATCATGCAGGTCTGCAAACGAAGCGGATGGCTGTCGGCAAACGGTGCGGCCAGCATTCGACCGCCCAGGCCGACATCGACCGGTTGATCGTCGACGCGGCGCGCAAGTACGACGTGGTCGTGCGTCTCAAGGGCGGGGATCCGATGCTGTTCGGCCGCGCCGACGAAGAGATGCGCGCGCTCGAAGCGGCAGGTATCGAATACGAAGTTGTGCCAGGCATCACGGCGGCGCTTGCAGGCGCTGCCGCGTTGCGTCGTCCGCTGACGCTGCGTGGCGTAGCGCGCAGCGTGGTGCTTGCCACCTGCAGCCGCGCGGCGGATTCCGCCGAATTCCCCCAGTCTGTCAAAGCCGATTCGCTGGTGTTCTACATGGGCCGCAACAGCGCGGCCGATATCGCCCGCCAATTGATAGCCGAAGGTCGCAGCGGCGATACGCCGGTGGCCGTCGTCGAGGCTTGCAGCACGCCGCGCGAGCGCATGCTGACGATTACGCTTGCCGGTCTCGCGGAAGGCGCGGCAAGCGCGTGGTTCGATCCGACGCAGCCTTCGGTGCTGATGATCGGCAGGGCGTTTGCCCCGCGTAGCGGCAAGGTCTAGCAGCGCGCCTTTCCTGCGCGCGCTCCCGTTTCCCTCTCACCGACTATCTTGCATGCCGTCTGCGGAACAGCGGCGAAGGCTCGTCGAACGCGCCCTGATACTGCACCGTGAACTCCGTGAACGCCTTCAGCGCGTCGTGCAGATCCTTGTCGGCGCGCAGCGCGTACGCGTCGAAGCCGCAGCGCTCGTAGAAGCGCAACTGGTCGCGCAGCACGTCGCCGATCGCGCGCAGTTCGCCCTGGTAGCCGTAGCGCTCGCGCAGCAGACGCGCCGTCGAATAACCGCGGCCGTCGCGAAACACCGGGAAGTCCACCGCGATCAGCGCTACCTTACCGAAATCGCCCACGATATCGGCCGGTTCGCTCTCCGGCGCAAGCCATACACCGAGTTCTTCCCGGCTGCGCGAGGCCACCAGCGCGTCGCGCTGCGCCTGCCACAGCGCGAGCGGCACGATGACCTGGCCCGCGGGCAGTGCCCCGACTTCGGGCAGCGTGCCGTCTTCGGCCGCGCGCACGACCTGCCAGCCGTCTTCAACGATCTCGCGATTCCTGATGATCAAAGCCATTTGCTTCACTCCCGTCTCTCGTTGCGTGCAGGTTCAGGCGTGCGCCGGCTGGCGCGAGGCGTACACGCGCTCCTTGAACGGCGCGATGCCGATGCGGTCGTAGGTGTCGATGAAGCGCTCGCCTTCAAGGCGATGTGCGACGAACGTATCGATCACCTTCTGCACGACGTCGGG
>NZ_BAXZ01000039.1 GCF_000684975.1 Paraburkholderia acidipaludis NBRC 101816
GCGTGACGAGCAGGACGAGGTGCTCGAGGGCATCGGCGCGCACTGATCCCTTCTTTGGCGGCGCGTGCGCCGCCATGAAATAGCGAGGCCCGCCTGGAGCGATTCAGGCGGGCCTTTTTCGTGCGGCAGCGCGTGCCGTATCGATCAGTGGGCGGAGCCGAATACGTAGTTCGTCATCGCGAGTGCCCGCTGGTAGGTGCCCAGCGACTGGACGCCGAACGTGTAGTCATCGTCCGCGGCGCCGAGCGCCGTGAAGACCGGCAGCAGGTGCTCGTCGGTCGGGTGCATCAGCTGCGCGTGCGGTGCGCGGCGGCGGTAGTCGAGCAGCGCGTCGATGTCGCGTGCAGCCAGATGCGCTTCGAACCAGTCCGTGAATTCGGCTACCCGTGGGTCGGCGTCTTCCGGTCGCGCCGAGAAGTCCGCTGCGCGCAGGTTATGCGTGATCTGGCCCGAGCCGATCACCATCACGCCATCTTCGCGCAGGGCGCGCAGCGCGCGGCCAAGCGCGTAGTGGTGGGCGGCATCGGCGCGCGGCTGGATCGACAGCTGAGCGACCGGCACGTTCGCTTCGGGGAACATCAGCAGCATCGGCACCCAGGCGCCGTGGTCGAGGCCATGCGACTCCTCGCCCACGGCCACGCCCTGGTCGCGCAGCAGCGCGGCGGCGCGTTGCGCGACGTCGGGTGCGCCTGGCGCCGGATACTGGATTTCGTAGAGCGCACGCGGAAAGCCGTAGAAGTCGTGGATCGTCTCCGGCTGTCTTGCGGTGCTCACGACGGGCTGGAGCGTACCCCAGTGCGCCGACAGCATCAGCACGGCTTCGGGACGCGGCAATTGCGAGGCGAGCGCGATGAAGCCGCCGGAGGGCAGCGACGGGTCGATCGGCAG
The DNA here is from genome assembly GCF_000684975.1 of Paraburkholderia acidipaludis NBRC 101816. Taxonomy (GTDB): domain Bacteria; phylum Pseudomonadota; class Gammaproteobacteria; order Burkholderiales; family Burkholderiaceae; genus Paraburkholderia; species Paraburkholderia acidipaludis. Next base: position 889 of record NZ_BAXZ01000039.1, read on the forward strand.
CGTCGGAGCGCCGTGCGACAGGAACAGGGTAGGCAGACGGGTAGTGGTGGTCATGATCGCAGGCCGCAACGAGCAGCCCGAAAAGACTAAGTTGCGATCAATATAAGTGTCTACCGCAACGAATTAAACAGGGCGAAAGGGAATTGATTGTGTCGCCGCTGTTGGTAATTGCCAGGCGGAGCGCCCGCGCGCCTCAGTCGGCGCCACCGCCGCGCAGCCCCTGCCAGGCGGGCGAAAGCGCTGGGCCGAGTGCGAACAGGTCGAGCACGCGTGCGACCGTGTGATCGACCATCTCGTCGATCGAGGCGGGCTGGTTGTAGAAGGCGGGCAGCGGCGGGAAGATCACACCGCCCATTTCGGTCACGGCCGTCATGTTGCGCAGATGCGCGAGGTTGAATGGCGTTTCGCGCACGAGCAGCACGAGGCGGCGGCGCTCCTTGAGCGTGACGTCGGCGGCGCGCGCGATCAGGTTGTCGGAGAGCCCGTGCGCCACGCTGGCGAGCGTCTTCATCGAGCAGGGCGCGACGATCATGCCGTCGGTGGCGAACGAGCCCGACGCAATGCTGGCGCCGACGTCCCGCACCGAATGCACGATGTCGGCGCGCGCGTGGAGATCGTCTTTGGAGAGCTGCAGTTCGTGCTGGATGTTGAGCCAGCCGGCCGACGAGATCAGCAGATGGGTCTCGACACCGCCGAGTTTGCGCAGCATATCGAGGATGCGCACGCCGTAAATCGCGCCGGTCGCACCGGTGATGGCGACGATCAGTCTGCGCGGGGCGGCGGAAGGGGCGACGCCGGAAGCGTTCACGAAAAGGCGGGGTTGAGCGCGAAGCAGGGTGGCCAGCAGGACGGCAGGCGCGTGGCCGCCGCCCTCCGGCGCTTACGCCTGGGCAAACAGCTGCTGCAGTTCGCCGTTCTGGTACATCTCCATCATGATGTCCGAGCCGCCGACGAATTCGCCCTTCACATAAAGCTGCGGAATGGTCGGCCAGTTCGAGAATTCCTTGATGCCCTGGCGGATCGCTTCGTCCTCGAGCACGTTGACGGTCTTGAACTGATCGACGCCGCAGGCCTTGAGGATCTGCACCGCGCGGCCCGAGAAGCCGCACATCGGAAACTGCGCGTTGCCCTTCATGAAGAGGACGACGGCGTTTTCATCGACGATTTGCTTGATGCGTTGTTGGGTGTCCATGACTGACCTTGCAATGTATTGATGCGGAACAGGATGAAATGATAGCGGATTTCGCCTGCGCGAGCCGGGCGTAAAAGGCCGTACAAAGCGCGGTATGAAGCGCTGCCAGGAGCGCCGCCGCGGCGTTCAGCCCGCCAGCCGGCCGCCGCTGATCCGTTCGATGCCGGCGAGATCCTTTTCCGAGCGCACCTCGCTGAATCCTTGCCGTTCCAGCAGCGCGCGCACGGCCTCGGCCTGGTCGTAGCCGTGTTCCATCCAGAGCACGCCGCCCGGCGCGAGATGTGCGCCCGCGCCGGCCACGATGGCGCGCAGGGCCGTGAGACCATCGGCTTCATCGGTGAGCGCGCCGCGCGGCTCGAAGCGCAGGTCGCCTGCGTCGAGATGCGGGTCGCCGCTTGCGATGTAGGGCGGATTGCTCACGATCGCCTCGAAGCGCAGCGCCGGGTCGAGGGCGTCGTACCAGCTCGCGCCGACGAAGGTGAGTGCGCCGCCCGGGCGGCTGGTGTCGAGCAGACGCTGCGCGTTGCGCGCGGCGACGCCGAGCGCCGCCGCCGAGCGGTCGACTGCCCAGACGCGCGCGTCGGGCCGCGCCGAGGCGATCGCCACCGCAATGGCGCCGCTGCCGGTGCCGAGATCGAGTACGCGCGGCCGCGCGAGCCCTGCGATGGCGGCCAGCGCCGTTTCGACCAGCAGCTCGGTCTCGGGGCGCGGAATCAGCACGTCTGGGGTGACTTCGAAGTCGAGGCCGTAGAACTCGCGGGTGCCCACCAGTTGTGCGATGGGTTCGCCGCGCGCGCGGCGGGCTTCGAGTGCGCGATACGCGTCGACGCGCGCGGGATCGAGCGCTTCGTCGCCGCGCGTGATGAGCTCGGTGCGGCGCCAGCCCAGCACGTGCATGAGCAGGATGCGCGCTTCGAGCGCGGGCAGCGGCGAGGCGCGCAGCAGGGCGTCGGCGGTTTCGTTTTTCACGGCTTGCTCAAGGCGGCTGCGTGCGGCGTCAGTCCGCATCGCCGAGCGAGGCGAGCTGCTCGGCCTGATGTTCCGAGACGAGCGCGCCGATCAGTTCGTCGAGCTCGCCGTCCATGATGGATTCGAGGCGGTAGAGCGTGAGGTTGATGCGGTGATCGGTGAGGCGTCCCTGCGGGAAGTTGTAGGTGCGAATGCGCTCCGAGCGGTCACCCGAACCGACGAGGCTCTTGCGCGTCGCTGCTTCCTTGGCGTGCTGCTCCTGGTACTGCTTGTCCTTGATGCGCGCGGCGAGCACCTTGAGCGCCCGATCCTTGTTCTTGTGCTGCGAGCGGTCATCCTGGCATTCGACCACGATGCCGGTCGGCATGTGCGTGACGCGCACCGCCGAATCGGTCTTGTTGATGTGCTGCCCGCCCGCGCCCGAGGCGCGGAAGGTGTCGATACGCAGATCGGCGGGATTGATCTCGACCTCGCCGATTTCGTCGGCTTCGGGCATCACCGCCACCGTGCATGCGGACGTGTGGATGCGGCCCTGTGTTTCGGTGGCCGGCACGCGCTGAACGCGATGGCCGCCCGACTCGAACTTGAGCTTCGAGTACGCGGCTTCGCCCGCGATGCGCACGATCACTTCCTTGTAGCCGCCGAGGTCCGACTCGCTCGCCGACATCATCTCGATCTGCCAGCGGCTGCGCTCCGCGAAGCGCAGGTACATGCGCAGCAGGTCGCCCGCAAACAGGGCCGACTCGTCGCCGCCCGTGCCCGCGCGGATTTCGAGGAAGACGTTGCGCTCGTCGTTGGGGTCTTTCGGCAGCAGCATTTTCTGCAATTCGAGCTGCAGTTGCGCCATGCGTTCGCGAGCGCTTTTCACCTCGTCTTCGGCGAACTCGCGCATCGAGGCGTCGGCAAGCAGGTCTTTCGCCGCCGCTTCGTCGTCTCTTGCCTGGCGCCAGTGCGCGTACTGCTCGACCACGGGCCCCAGCTCCGAATGCTCACGCGTGAGCTTGCGGTACTGGTCGCGGTTGGACGTCACGTCGGGACGGCTCAACAGGTCGTTCAGCTCGGCCAGGCGTGTCGTCAGCTGGTCGAGCTTGGATTGCATGCTCGTTTTCATCGGGGCGGGTCGGAGCGGCTCCGGGTAGGGCTGCGGGAGAAAAAGGAGTAGCGGGCGGCGTGCCCGGGCGTGCGGCGTGGGCTGACGCCGCCGTGGCGGTTCACGCCGCTAACGGTCCGAAGAACCGGACGATTCGGAAGACGTATCGGCCGCGGAAGCCGCGGACGGGGCCGCCTGCGCGTCGCGCGCGCCACGGCCCGGCTGGCCGGACTGGCCATGCCGGTAGAAACCGCTCATCAGTTCGATGAGCGACTCGCGGTTTTCGCCGCTTACGCTGTTGAGCGCGTGCGTCGGACCGTGGATCAGCTTGTTGGTGAGCGCCTGCGAGAGCGCTTCGAGCACGGCGGACGGATCGTCGCCGCGCGCGAGCATTTTGCGTGCACGCTCCAGTTCGGCGCGGCGCAGCGTGTCGGCCTGGGTGTGCATGTGGCGGATCACCGGCACGATGCTGCGCGAGTCGAGCCACTGCATGAAGTTCGCGACGCGCGTTTCGATGATCGTCTCGGCCTGCGCGACGGCAGCCTGGCGAGAGGCATTGCCTTCGCGCACGATCGTGCCCAGGTCGTCGACGGTGTAGAGGAACACGTCTTCTAGCTGACCGACTTCGGCTTCGATATCGCGCGGCACCGCGAGGTCGACCATGAAGATCGGGCGATGGCGGCGCGCCTTCACCGCGCGCTCGACAGCGCCAAGGCCGATGATCGGCAGCGTGGAGGCCGTGCACGACACGACGATGTCGAACTCGTGCATGCGCGTGGGCAGGTCGGAGAGCGGAATGGCGTGGCCGCCGAAGCGCTCTGCAACGTAGCGGCCGCGCTCGGCGGTGCGGTTCGCCACCACGAGCTCGCGCGGCTGCTGCGCGGCGAAGTGCGCGGCGCACAGCTCGATCATTTCGCCCGCGCCGATGAACAGCACGCGCTGGTTGGCGATCTTGTCGAAGATGCGCTGCGCGAGACGCACGGCCGCGGCAGCCATCGATACCGATTGCGCCCCGATTTCCGTCGTGCCGCGCACTTCCTTCGCGACGGCGAAGGTGCGCTGGAACAACTGGTTCAGATAGGTGCCGAGCGCGCCGGCTTCGGTGGCCGTGCGCACCGCGGTCTTCATCTGGCCGAGGATCTGTGTTTCGCCGAGCACCATCGAATCGAGCCCCGATGCCACCCGGAACGCATGGCGCACGGCTTCCGACTGCGGCAGCGCATAGACGTGCGGCGCCAGTTCCTCTTCGCGGATGCCGTGATACTGCGACAGCCACTGGACGGCGGCGTCGCGCGAGGCGTGGTCGTCGGTCACGCAGTAGAGCTCGGTGCGGTTGCAGGTGGACAGGATGGCCGCTTCCGGCGCGTTGAGCGCGCGGCGGCTCGACCAGGCGTCCTTGAACAGGGCGAGTGCAGGCTTGATCTGTTCGAGCGGAAACGCCACGCGTTCGCGCAAGGCGACAGGCGCGGTGTGGTGGTTGATTCCGATCGTTAGAAGCTGCATACCATGGGGGCAAGATTTAGGCGGATATTATAACTTTTCCTCGCTTCCGACATGGCCGCCGGCAGAGTCCGGGTATTCCGCGCTGGACATTGCCGCCTTGGCCACCGGCAATCTTTCCAGCTGGTAGCCGAATCCGTACAGCGTTGTGAGGCGCCAGCCGTGCTCGGGCGCGATCTGCAGCTTGCTGCGCAGGCGCGAGGCGTGCGTGTCGAGCGTACGCGACCTTACGTCGCGGTTCAGATTCCAGACCGTTTCGAGAATGCGCGCCCGGGAAACAGGGCGCGATGCATTCGTGAAGAGCAGCAGCGCGAAACGGAATTCCTTCGGCGTGAGGGTCACGGTCTGGCCCCGGAACGTGACCGCGTAGCTTCCCGAATCGAACAGGTAGGCGCCAAAGCCATGGTGCGCGCGGTTGTGCGGCCGCCGCACGCCGGCGCGGCGCAGCAATGCGTCGATGCGGGCCAGCATCTCGGGACCGCGTACCGGTTTGGCCATGCAGTCGTCGGCGCCTGCGTGCAGTGCGGAGACGATCTCGCTTTCGTGCGGCGCCACCATCAGCACGATCACCGGCAAGCCGGGCAACGTGTGGCGCACACGCGGCATCAGGTCGTCGGCGCCCCCGTCGCCGCACCACCAGGCGGCCAGCATGAGGTCGAACGCGTCGTTCTCGAGGGCGGTGAGGAGGGAGGCGCTGTCGGGGAAACGCTGACACGCGTGCCCGCCTGCAATGAGCAGGCGCAGGATGGGTTCGGCCTGACTCGCATCGGGCTCGACAAGAGCGATTCGCATGGGGATTCCGGCCGCTGCGGCCGGATGCGCTTGCCTTGCGCGATGCCGCCCCCTACACTCATTCGCTCACGGGGCGCGCCGAGCCGACCGTCTTTCAGTGAAAATCGGTTAAATGAGAAAAAATGCTAGTCCGAACGGGGCGACATCCCTATCAGATAAGTCCGAAAGTGCTTAGGGCGGATTCCTGATGGGTTGGCCAGGTATCGTCGTGCTCGGCATCGTGGTCGGTTTCGCGGGCTGGTGGCTGCATCCGCTGCGCCGCCGCACGCGCAGCGGCCTTGTTCTGGCGCTTGTCGCGGGCGTGCTCGGCGTCGCGCTGGCCAGGGTGGGCGGGCGTGTCACCGGTCTCTTCTACGATGGCGAGCTCCTCGAGTGGCCCGTCTGCACGGCCTTTGCACTCGCTCTCGCGGCGCTCGCCGTCGCGCTGCGTCTGCGGCGTTAGCCGACGCCCCCGTTCGAATATTTCCCGCAGGTGAAACCATGAACGCCCGACTTCCCGATCCCTCCACGATCCCCGAACGGATCGCCGCCCTGCGCGCCGAGATGGCACGCGCGGGCGTCGACGCCATGCTCGTGCCGTCCGCCGACCCGCATCTTTCCGAATATCTGCCGCCACGCTGGCAAGGGCGGCAGTGGCTCTCGGGCTTCACGGGGTCGGTGGGGACGCTGGTCGTGACGAAGGATTTCGCGGGCGTGTGGGTGGACAGCCGCTACTGGACGCAGGCTGAGAACCAGCTCGCGGCTACGGGCATTCAGCTCATGAAGATGACGGGCGGCCAGCAGACCGCCCCGCACATCGAGTGGCTCGCGCAGAACGTGGCGGCGGGCGGCACGGTTGCCGTGGACGGCGCGGTGCTGGGCGTGGCCACGGCGCGCGTGCTCTCCGGCGCGCTGACGGCGCACGGCGTGAAGCTGCGCACGGACCTCGACCTGCTCGACGAAGTATGGCCCGCGCGTCCCGCGCTGCCACACGAACTCGTCTACGAACACGCCGCTCCGCATGCCGACGCGAGCCGCGCCGGCAAGCTCGCCCAGGTGCGCCGCGCGATGCAGGAGAAGGGCGCGCAGTGGCACTTCATTTCGACGCTCGACGATCTCGCCTGGCTCTTCAACCTGCGCGGCACCGACGTGAGCTACAACCCGGTGTTTGTCGCGCACGCGCTGATCGGGCCGGACGCCGCAACGCTCTTCGTCGCCGACGGCAAGGTGCCGGTGGCGCTCGCCCAGTCGCTCGCGCGCGACAACGTGCGCATCGCGCCCTATGCGGAGGCGCCGGCGGCGCTCGCCGCGTTGCCGGTGGGCGAGTCGCTGCTCGTGGACCCGCGGCGCGTGACATTCGGCTTGCTGCAGGCGCTGTCCGCGGGCGTGAAGCTCGTCGAGTCGATCAATCCGAGCACCTTCTTCAAGTCGCGCAAGACCGCCGCCGAGGCGGAGCACGTGCGCAAGACGATGGAGCAGGACGGCGCCGCGCTCGCTGAATTCTTCGCATGGTTCGAAGCCGCGCAGGGGCGCGAGACGATCACCGAGCTCACCATCGACGAAAAGCTCACCGCCGCGCGCGAGCGCCAACCCGGCTACGTGTCGCCCTCGTTCGCGACGATCGCTGGCTTCAACGCGAACGGCGCGATGCCGCATTACCGCGCGACGCCCGAATCGCATAGCGTGATCGAAGGCGACGGCCTGCTGCTGATCGACTCGGGCGGCCAGTACCTGGACGGCACGACCGACATCACGCGCGTCGTGCCCGTCGGCACGCCGAGCGACGAGCAGAAGCGCGATTTCACGATCGTGCTGAAGGGCATGATGGCGCTTTCGCGCGTGCAGTTTCCGCGCGGCATCCGCTCGCCGATGCTCGACGCCGTCGCGCGCGCGCCGATCTGGGCTGCCGGCGCGGACTACGGTCACGGCACGGGGCACGGCGTGGGTTACTTCCTGAACGTGCACGAAGGCCCGCAGGTGATTTCGCATTACGCGCCCGCCGAGCCGTGGACGGCCATGGAAGAGGGCATGATCACCTCGGTCGAGCCGGGCATCTACCGGCCGGGCAAGTGGGGCGTGCGCATCGAGAACCTCGTGCTGAACCAGCCTGCCCAGAAGACGGAGTTCGGCGACTTCCTGATGTTCGAAACGCTCACGCTCTGCCCGATCGATACGCGCTGCATCGACACGTCGCTCCTGCGCGACGACGAGCGCGAATGGCTCAACGACTACCACCGCACGGTGCGGCTGCGCGTGTCGCCGCTGCTCTCCGGCGCTGCGCTCGCGTGGCTCGAAGCCCGCACGCAACCGATCTGAGCGGAATTCCAGGGAAAGCGGCGATGACGATCAAGGCAGTGGTATTCGACTTCGGCGGCGTGCTCGTGGACTGGAGTCCCGAGTACCTGTATCGCGAGCTGATTCCGGACGAGAACGAGCGCCGCTGGTTCTTCAGCCACGTCTGCACGATGGACTGGGTGGTGCGCCAGGACGGCGGCCAGCCGATCGCCGAGGGCACGGCGGAGCTCGTGGCGAAGTTTCCGGAGCACGAGGCGCTGATTCGCGCGTTCTACGAACGCTGGCACGAGATGATCGGCGGCCTGCTCGAAGGCGGCGTCGCGACCTTCGAGCGGCTCGAGGCGGCCGGCGTGCCGCTCTTTGGCCTGACGAACTGGTCCGCGGAGACTTTTCCGTGGGCCTGGGAGCGCTTCGACGTGCTGCGGCGCTGCCGCGACATCGTGGTGTCCGGGCGCGTGCAGCTCGTGAAGCCCGACGCGGCGATCTTCCACGAAATGTTCCGCCGCATCGACGCACAACTGCCCGGCGTGCGGCCTGAAGAGCTCGTCTTCATCGACGACAATCGCCACAACGCCGAGGCCGCCACGGCGCTCGGCTGGCACGGTGTGCATCACACGAGCAACGCCGCCACCGACGCCCGGCTGCGCGAACTGGGCCTGCCCATCTGACGCTCTTGGCGCGCCGCCGCGTTTATTTCGACGGCTGCGCGCTTGCTCCTCCCAGCAGATTGCGCAACGCATCGGCGAGACCCTTCGCGGTCTGGCCGGCGCCTTGCACCACGCCCTCCGCGCTCACGCCGAGCACCTTTGCAAAGCCGGTGCGCAACTGCATCGTCAGGTTTTCGTCGAGGCGGAACTTCGGATCGTGCAGATTCCCGTCGAGCACGAAATGCAGCGTGATGTCGCCGTTGTGCGCCTTGAGCGCGGCGATGGCGGCACGCGTCGGGATCGCGAGGAAGGTGTCGAGCGGGTCGCCGCCGGGCGCGAGCTGCAGGTGATGCAGCGTGAGCGTGCCGGGCGCGTGCAGGCGGTACGCATTCACCGTCGAGGTGATGTCGAGGTCCAGCGTGCCGCCGGTGACCTGCGCCTTCGTGCTGGCCTTGCGCAGCAGGTAAGGATCGAGCGTCACGATGTCGACGCCGCGCAACGTCGTGGTGGTCTGCGAATCCTTGCTCGCGATGCGTATCCATCCGCTGAACAAGACCTGCCCGATGTGCTGCGGACCCTTGATCGAGCCTGTCACCGACACCTGGGTCGGCTCCGCGAGCGCGGGCAAATGGAGGCGATCGACCGTCGCATTGGCGTCGCTTACGGTGACCTGGTACGGCGGATCGCTCACCGAGCGATCGTAGAAGACGAACGCGCCATGCTCGAAGGCGACGTGGTCGATGAGCTTTTCGGACGGCATGGGCTGGCCGGCCGATGTGCCGGAGGCGGGCGCCGTCGCCTCGCTTTGCATGGCCGTGCGCAGGTTCGGCAGGATCTGGATCGAACCGTCCGCGCCGCGCACGACGTTCATCGTGAAGTCGCGCACCGTGATGTCGCGAACATGGACGCGGTGCGCGAGGAATGCACGCAGGTCGGGGGTGACGGTAATGCGCCCGGCGTGCAGTGCGTCGGCAGCCGGCCAGCCGGGCGGCGCCTTGATGTGGACGTCGGACAGTTCGACCGAATTCAGCGTGAACGCGACGTCGATGCGGCCGGCGCTGCCGATGGGCGCGAGCGCCTCGGCCACACGCAACTTCACCGCATGCTGCAAGGCGTAGAGGCCGCCGAGCGCGCCCAGCACCAGCACCGCCAACACGATCGCGGCGACGGTAACGAAGCGTGGGACGCGGCGGTGGGAAATCGGCTTCGCCATACAGGGCACCTCGCGCAGAAGGACCGGGCGCCGTCGCGAAAGCGGCACGGCCCGGCGTGGGACATCGGAAGCAGCGTAGCGGGTTTCGAGCAACCGCCATGCCGCGCGTGCCAGAAAAAACGGCAGCCCGAGGGCTGCCGTCGCTGCTGTTGCCTGCGCGCGGTTCGGCCGAACCGCGCGCAGGTCGGGTGCGAACCCGCGCCGCCTAGCGGCTGATCGGCTTGTAGCGCAGACGCTTGGGCCGCGCGGCTTCTTCGCCGAGACGCTTGATCTTGTCGGCCTCGTACTCCTGATAGTTGCCGTCGAAGAACGTGACTTGCGAGTCGCCTTCGAACGCGAGGATGTGCGTCGCGATGCGGTCGAGGAACCAGCGATCGTGCGAAATCACCATGACCGAGCCCGCGAATTCGAGCAGGGCATCTTCGAGCGCGCGCAGCGTTTCGACGTCGAGGTCGTTCGACGGCTCGTCGAGCAGCAGCACGTTGCCGCCCGAGATCAGCGTCTTGGCCAGATGCAGACGGCCGCGCTCGCCGCCCGAGAGGTTGCCGACGATCTTCTGCTGATCGCCGCCCTTGAAGTTGAAGCGGCCGATGTACGCGCGCGACGGCGTTTCGTACTTGCCCACGGTCAGCACGTCCGCACCGCCCGAGATTTCCTCGAACACGGTCTTGTCGGAGGCCAGCGCGTCGCGGCTCTGGTCGACGTAGGCGAGCTTGACGGTCGGGCCCTGCACGATCTCGCCCGAATCCGGCTGCTCCTTGCCCGTGAGCATGCGGAACAGCGTCGATTTACCGGCGCCGTTCGGCCCGATGATGCCGACGATCGCGCCCGCCGGAATCTTGAAGCTGAGGTTGTCGATCAGCAGACGGTCGCCATAGGACTTGCTGACGTTCTTGAACTCGATGACTTCGCTGCCCAGACGCTCGCCTGCCGGAATGAAGATTTCCTGCGTTTCGTTGCGCTTCTGGTAGTCCTGGCTCGACAGTTCCTCGAAGCGCGCGATACGCGCCTTCGACTTGGCCTGGCGGCCCTTCGGGTTCTGGCGCACCCACTCCAGTTCCTTCTTGATCGCCTTCTGGCGCGCCGATTCCGTCGCTTCTTCCTGCTTCAGGCGCTCTTCCTTCTGGTCGAGCCAGCTGGAGTAGTTGCCCTTCCAGGGAATGCCGTGGCCGCGGTCGAGTTCGAGAATCCACTCGGCGGCGTTGTCGAGGAAGTAGCGGTCGTGGGTTACGGCGACCACGGTGCCCGGAAAGCGCGTGAGGAACTGCTCCAGCCACTCGACCGATTCGGCATCCAGGTGGTTGGTCGGCTCATCCAGCAGCAGCATGTCGGGCTTTTCGAGCAGCAGCTTGCACAGCGCGACACGGCGTTTTTCACCGCCCGACAGATTGCCGATCTTCGCGTCCCAGGCCGGCAGGCGCAGCGCGTCGGCGGCGATTTCGATCTGCTGTTCCGCGCTGCCGTCGGTCGTGGCGAGGATCGCTTCGTATTTCGCCTGTTCTGCTGCGAGCGCGTCGAAGTCGGCGTCCGGCTCCGCGTAGGCGGCGTAGATCTCGTCAAGCTTCTTCTGCGCGTTGAACACGTCGCCCAGACCCTCTTCGACCGCTTCGCGCACGGTCTTTTCGGGGTCGAGCTGCGGCTCCTGCGGCAGATAGCCGATGTTCAGATTCGGCATCGGCGTGGCTTCGCCTTCGATGTCCTTGTCGACGCCAGCCATGATCTTGATGAGCGTGGACTTGCCCGAGCCGTTCAGGCCGAGCAGGCCGATCTTCGCGCCCGGGAAGAACGACAGCGAGATGTCCTTCAGGATCTGGCGCTTGGGCGGCACGATCTTGCCGACCCGGTTCATGGTGAAGACGTATTGGGCCATGAGAGTGTCTTTGGAAACGGGAGAAAAGGGGGCGGGACGCGGGTGATGCGCTTGCAGGCGAGGCGTCGGACCGCGAATTGGGGTGTCGCGCAAACCGCTATTGTACGGGGCGCGGGCGATGGGGCGTGAATCCGGGGGGACTCGACAGAGGGTGCTGCAATTCCTTCGGGCAACGAGCCCGGCGTCTTGTGTTGACAACAGCTATACGTCAGCCTACGATGTGTAGCTGTTGTGTATACGCAAGAGAGGAGTGCCATGCGCAACGCGTCTATCAATCTACGGGCGCTGCCGGAGCAGCGCGACCTGATCGACCACGCCGCCGATCTGCTGGGCAAGAATCGTTCGGATTTCATGCTGGAAGCCGCGTGCGAGCGTGCGAAGGCCGTTGTGCTGGATCAGGTCTTTTTCGGCCTGGATGCGGACAAATTCCGGCAGTTCACGGCGCTGCTGGACGAGCCTCAAGATTCCAATCAAGGCCTCAAGCGTTTGATGGCTGTCAAGGCTACGTGGGACACGGACAAAGCGTGAAAGTACGGCTTTCGGTGCCGCAGTCGCTCGCCGCAACGCATCGGCTCGACGAATTCCGGTGCGGTGAACCGTCCCTCGACAACTGGCTCAAACAGCGCGCATTGACCAACCACCTGAACGGAGCCAGTCGTACCTTCGTCGTGGCCGATCCCGACCAGTGCGTGCTGGGGTATTACGCGCTTGCGGCGGGGGCCGTCGCCCATTCGGATGCCCCCGGCCCCATCCGGTGCAATATGCCCGACCCGGTGCCGGTCATGGTGCTCGCGAGGCTTGCCGTCGATGTTCGCGCCCAAGGCAACAAGCTTGGTGTGGCTTTGCTCCAGGATGCCGTCATTCGCGTGTATTCGGTCGCGGAAAACGCCGGTGTTCGGGCTTTGCTCGTTCACGCGCTGAACGAGCATGCGAAACGGTTTTACGAGTACTACGGTTTTCGCGAGTCGCCAGTGCATCCGATGATCTTGATGCTTTCGCTCAAGCGAAAACCGTAACACTCTCGAAAAACAAAACCCCACGCCTCGAAAAAAGCGTGGGGTTTGTCTGTCGCGGGTTGTTTTACCGATGCAGCTTACGGAGTGCGCTCAGACGTTGAACAGGAAGTTCATCACGTCGCCGTCGTGCACGACATATTCCTTGCCTTCCGCGCGCATCTTGCCGGCTTCCTTCGCGCCGGTTTCACCCTTGTACTGGATGTAGTCGGCGTAGGCGATGGTCTGCGCGCGGATGAAGCCGCGCTCGAAGTCGGTGTGGATCACGCCGGCGGCCTGCGGGGCGGTGTCGCCGATGTGGATCGTCCACGCGCGCACTTCCTTCACGCCCGCCGTGAAGTACGTCTGCAGGCCGAGCAGCTTGAAGCCCGCGCGGATCACGCGGTCGAGTCCCGGCTCTTCCATGCCCATGTCGGCGAGGAAGGCGGACTTGTCTTCGTCGTCGAGGTCGGCGATTTCGGCCTCGATCGCGGCGCAAACCGCCACGACCGGCGCGTTTTCGGCTTCGGCGTACTTGCGCACGGCTTCGAGGTGCGGATTGTTTTCGAAGCCATCGTCCTTCACGTTCGCCACGTACATCGTCTTCTTCGCGGTGATCAGGCAGAACGGCTTGATGAGCGCCTGTTCGTCCTCGCTCAGGCTGAGCGCGCGCACGGGCTTTGCCTCGTCGAGCTGCGCGCGCACCTTTTCCAGCACGGCGACGAGCTTTGCCGCTTCTTTGTCGTTGCCCGATTTCGCGGCCTTCGAATAGCGCGTGAGGGCCTTCTCGACGGTGCCGAGGTCGGCGAGCGCGAGTTCGGTGTTGATCACTTCGATGTCGGCGAGCGGATCGATCTTGCCCGCGACGTGGATCACGTTGTCGTCCTCGAAGCAGCGCACGACGTGCGTGATGGCGTCGGTTTCGCGGATGTTCGCGAGGAACTGGTTGCCGAGGCCTTCGCCCTTGCTCGCGCCCGCGACGAGGCCCGCGATGTCGACGAACTCGACCACGGCCGGCAAGACGCGCTCGGGCTTGACGATTTCGGCAAGCGCCTTCAGGCGCTGATCCGGCACTTCGACCACGCCGACGTTCGGCTCGATCGTGCAGAACGGATAGTTTTCGGCGGCGATGCCCGCTTTGGTCAGCGCGTTGAAGAGGGTGGACTTGCCGACGTTAGGCAAGCCGACGATGCCGCATTGGAGGCTCATGTAAATCTCTGCTTGTCACCCAAAACCGTAATTGTAACCTCCTCCGGGCGCGGGTCCGCCCTGCGCGCGGGCCGAATCTGCGGCAATGGACCGCGTGTTCGACCCCCCTAAACGCCCGCCCGTCCGACCCTTTCACAAGGCGCCCCGCGGCTATAATGCGCGGATGACTGCAACCAACCAGACTTTCGACGTCGTCGTGATCGGCGGCGGGCTTGTCGGCAAGTCGGCGGCGCTCGCGCTGACCCAGGGTGGCCTGCGCGTGGCGCTGCTCGCGCAGCCCTGTGTTCCGCTGCCCGCCGACGCGGTGTTCGACGCACGCGTCTACGCGTTCTCGCGCAGCTCCCATGCGCTGTTCGAGCGGCTGCGAGTCTGGCAGGCCATCGACTCCGCGCGCCTCACGCCCGTCTACGACATGCGTGTGTTCGGCGACGCGGCCGCCGAGCTGCATTTCTCGGCCTGGCAGGCCTCGGTGGCGCAGCTTGCGTGGATCGCCGAATCGTCGGTGGTGGAACGCGCGCTCGACGCCGCGCTGCATTTCCAGCCCAACCTCACGTGGATCGATTCGCGCGCCCAGACGCTCGACATCAAACCGCACGCGGCCGAGATCGGCCTGGCCAACGGCCGCACGCTGGAAGCCGATCTCGCGATCGGCGCCGATGGCGCGCATTCGTGGGTGCGCGCCCAGATCGGCTCGACTGTCGCGCGGCGTGAGTATCGCCAGACGGGGGTGGTCGCGAATTTCCGCGCCTCGCGGCCGCACGGCGAGGCCGCATTCCAGTGGTTTCGAGACGGTGAGATCATCGCGCTTTTGCCGCTGCCGGATCAGCATGTGTCGCTCGTCTGGTCGGCGCAGACGGAGCATGCCGAAGCGCTGCTGCGGTTCGATCCTCAGCAGCTCGCCGCCGAAGTCGAACGCGTGACGCTGGAGCAGGTGGGAACGCTCGAATGCGTGACGTCCGCGCGCGGTTTTCCGCTCGCGCTTCAGACTGTCGACCGGCTGATCGCCCCGCGCGTGGCGCTCGTCGGCGACGCCGCGCACCTCATCCATCCGCTCGCGGGCCAGGGCGTGAATCTCGGCCTGCGCGACGTGGCGGCGCTCGTCGACGTGATCGCGCAGAAAGAGGCGTTCCGCGACCTCGGCGACACCGTGCTCCTGCGTCGCTACGAGCGCGGCCGCCGCGAGGACATCCGCAAGCTCGTCGTCGCGACCGACGGCCTGCAACGGCTGTTCTCGATTCCCGGTACGATTGCGCAGGCCGTGCGCAACACCGGCATGGCGTTCGTGGGCGCGCAACCGCTCCTCAAACGCTGGCTGGTTGCCGCGGCGCTGGGCTGACCGGCACGGCCGCGCGGCGGGAATAGCGGTTGCTGTACCCGCCTCGCGGCGTCAGAATGGCTGAAGCCGCAAGGGCCTGCGGCAGGTGCAGGCGCAACGGCCTGACCGGCCGGGCCCCGGAGCAGGCGGGAACGAACCGGGGCCAGTTTGCCTCTTGTCCCCTTTGTTTCGTCCCGCTTTGTCCCTTTTGTCATCCACACCGAACACCGGCGCGCGCGAGCCGCGCGCCAGACAGAATCAGGAAGCAAGTCATGCAAAAGCGAATCCGGATTGCCGCGCTCGTTCTCGCGGCGATGACCGCCGTGCTCGGCTGCTCGGCCCAGGCCGATCAGGTCACCGACAAGCTGAAGGCCACGCTGCAGGCGCGCCTCGGCTCGGACACCGACATCAAGGGCATCACGAAGGCGCCGGTGGCCGGGCTCTACGAGGTGAACCTCGGCTCGCAGATCATCTACAGCGACGCGAACGGCGACTACGTGCTGATCGGCGACCTCGTCGACACGAAGACGCGCACCAATCTCACCGACGCGCGCCTCGCGGACCTGAACCGCGTCAACTTCGCGAGCCTGCCGTTCGCGAACGCCGTGAAGGTGGTGAAGGGCAACGGCAGCCGCAAGATGGCGGTGTTCTCCGACCCGAACTGTCCGTACTGCCATCAGCTCGAAAACACGCTGAAGTCGATCGATAACGTCACGGTCTACACCTTCCTGTACCCGGTCCTTTCGCCCGATTCGGAGGTGAAGGCCAAGTCCATCTGGTGTTCGTCGGATCGCGCGAAGGCGTGGGAGTCGTGGATGCTGAATCGCGAGGCGCCTTCGGCCGCCGGCACCTGCAATACCGCCGCGATCGACAGCAATCTCGCGCTCGGCGCGAAGATGAACGTCACCGGCACGCCCACCGTGATCCTTGCCGACGGCCGCCGCCTGCCAGGCGCCGTCTCGGCGGACCGGCTCGAGCGCGAGCTGAACGAAGCGCACTGAGTCTCGCAGGACGACACCGGCCGCTCAGAGCGGCCGGTCTTTTTTTGTCTGCCGCGTCTGGCCCTGAACCCCGTTACCGATTCCGCCGATGAAGCCGATCCGATACACCATCGTCCCGAAGAACCCCGCCGCGCATCTGTTCGAGGTAACGCTCACCGTCGAGGATCCCGCGCCGGACGGCCAGCGCTTCATGCTTCCGGTGTGGATTCCGGGCAGCTACATGATCCGCGAGTTCGCGCGCAACATCGTCACGCTGCGCGCGTTCAACGACGCCGGCCGCAAGGTGCGCGTGAGCAAGACCGACAAGCACAGCTGGCAGGCGGCGCCCGTGAAGGGCGCGCTCACGCTGCGCTACGAGGTGTACGCGTGGGACCTTTCGGTGCGCGCGGCGCACCTGGACGACACGGTGGGTTTCTTCAACGGCACGAGCGTGTTTCTCGCGGTGCCGGGCCACGAGGACGCGCAATGCGTCGTCGACATCCAGCGCCCCGATGGCCATGCGTATCGCCACTGGCGCGTCGCCACCGCGATGGCCGAAGCGCGCGGCACCAAGCGCTACGGCTTCGGCGAGTACGTAGCGTCGGGCTATGACGAACTGATCGACCATCCGGTGACGCTCGGCGATTTCACGCTGGCGAGCTTCAAGGCGCACGGCGTGCCGCACGACATCGTGATCGCGGGCCGCGTGATCGGACTCGACGCCGAACGTCTGGCCGGCGACCTGAAGAAGATCTGCGAGGCCCAGATCGCGCTCTTCGAACCGCGCACGAAGCGCGCGCCGATGGAGCGCTATGTGTTCATGACGCAAGCCGTGAGCGACGGCTACGGCGGCCTCGAGCATCGCGCTTCCACTGCGCTGATCTGCAACCGCACGGATCTGCCGGTGAAGGGCAAGGCCGAGATGAGCGAGGGCTATCGCACGTACCTGGGTCTGTGCAGCCACGAGTACTTCCACACCTGGAACGTCAAGCGCATCAAGCCGGCGGCGTTCGTGCCGTACGACCTCACGCGCGAGGATTACACCTCGCTGCTGTGGCTCTTCGAAGGCTTCACGTCGTATTACGACGACCTGATGCTCGTGCGCAGCGGCCTCATTGCCGCCGACGATTACTTTGGTCTCCTTGGCAAAACGGTGGGCGGGGTGCTGCGCGGCGCGGGACGCTTGAAGCAGAGCGTCGCAGAAAGCTCGTTCGACGCGTGGGTCAAATACTACCGCCAGGACGAGAACGCTTCGAACGCGATCGTCAGCTACTACACGAAGGGCTCGCTCGTGGCGCTCGCGTTCGACCTCGCGATCCGCGCCGAAACGGGCGGGCGAAAATCGCTCGACGACGTGATGCGTTTGCTGTGGCAGCGTTACGGACGCGACTTCTATCGCGGCAAGCCGGTGGGCGTGGGCGAGGATGAAGTCGAGGCGCTGATTGCCGAGGCGACCGGCGTGTGGCTGGGCGGTCTCTTTGCCGATGCCGTGCGCGGCACGCGCGACCTGCCGCTTGCGACGCTCCTCGAGCCGTTCGGCGTGGCGCTCGACGGCGAGCCGGAGCGCGGCGCGAAGCCGTCGCTGGGCGCACGCCTGCGCGGCGGCGCGGACGCGTCGCTCGCGGTGGTGTTCGAGGGCGGCGCGGCGCAGAAAGCCGGTCTTTCGGCCGGCGACGTGCTGGTCGCGCTCGACGGCCTGCGCGTGACGGGTTCGAACCTGGACGGCCTGCTCGGGCGCTATCAGCCCGGCGCGAAAGTGGAGATTCATGCGTTCCGGCGCGACGAACTGCGCGTGGCGCGCCTCACGCTCGACGCGCCGGACGTCGCGCGCTACAAGCTCGCCGTCACCGACAAGCGGCCCGCGTCGCGCGCGCTGCGCGAGCGCTGGCTGGCGGGCTGAGCGCTCGCGCCGGCCTCAAAGATCAGACAAAAGCGGCGCAGGAGAGCGCGCTGCTTTTTCCATGCCGGCGATTGTCCTATCGCTGCAACAATCCGTCATCGGTGGACCTCTTTTTCGCGGCGCGGCAAATAAACACAATGCCTTCACTCGCGCAACGCCGCGCACCCAAACCCGAAGGAGCCACCATGACCACGATCCTGCAAATCAATTCCGCCGCCCGCTCGCAAGGCGCCCAGTCGACGCTGCTCGTCAACGAATTGACGAGCAAACTGCAACAGTCGCATGCCGGCGCAAAGGTTGTCACCCGCAACCTGCAGGCGGAACCGCTGCCGCACCTCGACGACGCCGTTCTCGGCGCGTTCTTCACGCCGGCCGAGCAGCGTTCGCCGGAGCAGCAAGCCGTCGCCGCGCGCAGCGAAGCGCTGATCGCCGAACTGCAGGCCGCGGACATCATCGTGATCGGTGCGCCGATGTACAACTTCGGCATCTCGTCGCAGCTCAAGACCTACTTCGACTGGATTGCCCGTGCCGGCATCACTTTCCAGTACACGGCGAACGGTCCGGAAGGCCTCGTGAAGGGCAAGAAGGTGTTCGTGGTCTCGGCACGCGGCGGCAAGTATCACGGCACGCCGCACGACAGCCAGACGCCGTACCTGAAGTCGTTCCTCGGCTTCCTCGGCATGACCGACGTGAGCTTCATCTACGCCGAAGGCCTGAACATGGGGCCGGAAGCCGCTAGCGCCGCGCTCGCGGGCGCACGCGACGCCATCGCAGCGGCGTAAGTCTTGCGGCGGCCGGCGCCTCTGCCCGCCCGCCATATCGGCTAGCCGTAAAGAAGAACGCCACGAAAGCGATTTCGTGGCGTTTTTTGTTTGCGCGCCCCGCTCGCGGCTCAGGCGAGCACTTCGGCCTTCTCGGGCAGACGCCAGTCGATCGGCTTGCGGCCGCGCGCTTCGAGGTACGCGTTGGCCTGCGCGAAATGCCCGCAGCCCAGAAAGCCGCGATGCGCCGAAAGCGGCGACGGATGCGGCGCTTCCAGCACGCAATGCGGCTGCGCTTCGACCAGCGCGCGCTTTGCCTGCGCGTGGGCGCCCCACAGCATGAACACGAGATGCTCGTGGCGCGTGGCGAGTTCGTGAATCAGCGTGTCGGTGCAGCGTTCCCAACCGTGTTTGGCGTGGCTGGCGGCATGGGCCCGCTCGACGGTCAGCACGGTGTTGAGCAGCAGCACGCCCTGGCGTGCCCATGCGTCGAGGCAGCCGTGATCCGGCGCTTCGATGCCAAGGCTCGTCGCAATTTCCTTGAAGATATTGCGCAGTGACGGCGGCGGCCGCACGGCGGGCGGCACCGAAAACGCGAGGCCGTGCGCCTGCGGCGTCCCGCGATCTTCGCCGTGGTACGGGTCCTGGCCGAGGATCACCACCTTCACGTCGTCGGGCGAGGTGAGGCGCAGGGCGCGGAACACATCGGCGGGATAGACGGTCTTGCCCGCGGCGCGCTCTTCGTCGACGAAGCGGCAGAGCTGCGGGTAAGCATCGCCGGCGGTGAACGGCTCCAGCAGCTTGCGCCAGGCGGCGGGTAGGGCGTCGAACTGGTCTTCGAGGCGCTGGATGGGCGCCTGGGTGGCGTGAGGCATGATGGGTGCGGCCTGGCTAACGGACGGAGCGGAGAGCGGATCGTCGTCGAGCAGCGAGAAGATCGAGATCTGGCGCGGATCGATTTCGGGGGCGGCCGGCTCGTCGAGCGTGTCCTGCGCGGTGGCCGGCAGGTCGTCGTCGAAGAGCGAGGCCTGCACCGGTTCCGCCGCGCGCGTGCGTTTCGTGGAAGTCATGGGCGGGAAGTTTCGCAGCAATCGCGCGGCGTTTCAATGCGGCGCGCGCCCCGCCGTCCTGATGTTTCGCCCTCGCGTTCAGCTTTCGCGCAGCCGGTAGCCGCGCTGCGCCTTGCTGATGTTGTCGGGAGCGAGGCCCGGCAATTCTGCTGCGAGTTGCGCGGCGAGCGTGTGCAGCGCGGCTTCGTCGCCGTCCTTCAGCTCCAGTTCGATCTCGCAGATCGGTGTGCGGCGCGTTTCGCCGTTCACCTCCGCCGTGATTTCGCCCTGGTCGATGGCGGCTTCGATTTGTGCGCCTTCGACCGACAGCATCCATAACGTGCGTGTGAAGTCGGTGCGAAAGAGGGCGATCAGCGCGGGCGCGGCTTCGGAGAGCGCCGTCGCGACGCCTGCCTCGTTGCACTCGTGCAGAAGGCGGTCGGTTTCGAGCGCCTCGCCCGCCACCGGCATTTCCCATTCGTGCCGCGCATGCAGGCCGTTCTGGGCGACGCCGGCCGTCTTGAATGTCTGCAGCCAGCCGTCCGGCGTGTGCCGCAGCCGCAGCGCGCTCTTTGCGCGCGCCAGCGTGAGGGCCGGCGTGTCGAAATAGACGTTCTCCAGCCGCACGGCGCGTCCAGGCGTGCCCGCGCGCTTTTCGAACAGCCGCAGCGCCGCGTCCACCTGATCGCGCGGTAGCGCGAGCTTGATTTCCCGTTCGATGGCCATGGCTGTGCCCCGCTATCAGAAGAACATGCGCGCGAGTTCCGCGCCGGGATGCTCGGCGCGCATGAACGCTTCGCCCACGAGGAACGTGTGCACGGACAGCGCGCGCATCTTCTCGACGTCCGCGCGCGCGAGGATGCCCGACTCCGTCACGACGATGCGATCTTCCGGCACGTCGTCGAGCATGTCGATGGTGGTTTGCAGCGTCGTTTCGAAGGTGCGCAGATTGCGATTGTTGATGCCGATGAGCGGCGTGTTCAGCGTGAGCGCGTGCGTGAGCTCTTCGCGGTCGTGCACTTCCACGAGCACCGCGAGGCCGAGCGAGTGCGCGTAGGCTTCGAGGTCGCGCATCTGGCCCGGCTCGAGTGCGGCCGCGATCAGCAGGATCGCGTCGGCGCCCATCGCGCGAGCTTCGAGGATCTGGTACGGATCGACGATGAAGTCTTTGCGCAGCACCGGCAGCGTGCAGGCGGCTCGCGCGGCTTCGAGGTAGGCGGCGCTGCCCTGGAAGAACTGCACGTCGGTCAGCACCGAGAGGCAGGCCGCGCCGTGCTCCGCATACGAGCGCGCGATGTCGGCCGGGACGAAGTGCTCGCGCAGCACCCCCTTCGAGGGGCTTGCCTTCTTCACTTCGGCGATCACGGCCGCGAGGCCGTTCGCGTGCTTCGCGCGCAGCGCGCCGACGAAGTCGCGCAGATCGCGCGACGCCGCCGCGAGGCGCAGCTCTTCGAGCGGCGCGCTTGCTTCGGCGGCGCGGACTTCTTCGCGCTTGACCGCGATGATCTTTTCGAGAATGTCGCTCATGGTGGTCTGCAAAAACAGTGCTGGATCAGTGTTTGAACTGCTGGGTAAAGCGTACCAGTTCGTCGACCTTGGCGCGCGCGCGGCCGTTCGCGATGGTCTCGCGAGCCAGTGCGATGCCGTCGGCGATCGAGTTGGCGACGTTTGCCGAATAGAGCGCCGTGCCGGCGTTCAGCGCCACGATCTCGCGCGCGACGCCGGGCTCATTGGAGAGTGCGCCGAGCAGCATGGTTTTGGATTCTTCGGCGTTCTCGACCTTCAGCGTGCGGTTAGAAACCATCTGCATGCCGAAGTCTTCGGGATGAATTTCGTACTCGCGGATCTCGCCGTTCTTCAGTTCGCCGACCTGCGTGGCCGCGCCCAGCGACACCTCATCCATGCCATCCTTGCCGTACACGACGAGCACGTGCTTCGCGCCAAGGCGCTGCATCACGCGCACCTGGATGCCGACGAGGTCGGGGTGAAACACGCCCATCAGCTGGTTAGGCGCGCTGGCCGGATTCGTGAGCGGGCCGAGAATGTTGAAGATCGTCCGCACGCCCAGCTCGCGGCGCACGGCGGCGATGTTCTTCATGGCCGGATGATGATTCGGCGCGAACATGAAGCCCATGCCCGTTTCCGCGATCGACGCGGCCACCTGATCCGGCTGCAGATCGATGTTCACGCCCAGCGCCTCGAGCACGTCCGCGCTGCCCGACTTGCTCGACACGCCGCGATTGCCGTGCTTGGCGACCTTCGCGCCCGCCGCGGCGGCGACGAACATCGACGCGGTCGAGATGTTGAAGGTATGCGAGCCGTCGCCGCCCGTGCCGACGATATCGATGAAGTTCGAGTTGTCCTGCACCTCGACGTGATTCGCGAACTCGCGCATCACGGTCGCGGCGGCGGCGATCTCGCCGATGGTTTCCTTCTTCACGCGCAGGCCGGTGAGGATGGCCGCCGATTGCACGGGCGAAAGCTCGCCGCGCATGATCATGCGCATGAGATGCAGCATCTCGTCGTGGAAGATCTCGCGGTGCTCGATCGTGCGTTGCAGCGCTTCCTGCGGGGTGATCATGTTTTTTCTCCCTTATCGCGCGGTGGCCGGCTTCGTTTGCTTCAGGAAGTTCTCGAGGAGCGCGTGGCCGTGCTCGGAGAGAATCGACTCGGGGTGGAACTGCACGCCCTCGACGGCCAGCTCGCGATGGCGCACACCCATGATCTCGCCGTCCTCGGTCCACGCCGACACTTCAAGGCAGTCCGGCAGCGACTCGCGCTCGATGGCGAGCGAGTGATAGCGCGTTACGTTGAAGTGTTTGGGCAGATCGGCGAACACGCCTTTGCAGTCGGTTTCGATCTGGCTCACCTTGCCGTGCATGATGGTCTTCGCGCGCACGACGCGGCCGCCGAACGCCTCGCCGATCGCCTGATGGCCGAGGCATACGCCGAGAATGGGCGTCTTGCCGGCGAACTCGCGCAGCACGTCGAGCGTGATGCCCGCATGCTGCGGGTTGCTCGGGCCGGGCGAGAGGCAGATGCGCTCGGGGTTCAGCTTCGCGATCTGGTCGATGGTGATTTCGTCGTTGCGATACGTGTGGACGTCTTCGCCGAGCTCGCCGAAGTACTGGACGATGTTGTAGGTAAACGAATCGTAGTTGTCGATCATGAGCAACATGGTCTTTTCTCCCGCTCAGAAGTCGCTGTCGAGGCCGTCCTGCACCTGCTCGGCGGCGCGCAGCACGGCACGCGCCTTGTTTTCGGTCTCTTGCCATTCCGACTCGGGCACCGAATCCGCGACGATGCCGGCCGCGGCCTGCACATAAAGATTGCCGTTGTGGATGAGGCCGGTGCGGATCGTGATGGCGAGATCCATCTCGCCGTTGAACGACAGGTAGCCGACCGCGCCGCCGTAGAGGCCGCGCTTCACGGGCTCCAGTTCGTCGATCAACTCCATTGCGCGCACCTTCGGCGCGCCGGAAAGCGTGCCGGCGGGGAACGTCGCGCGCAGCACGTCGTAGTTGTTCATGCCGCGCTTGAGCTTGCCCTCGACCGAACTCACGATGTGCTGAACGTGCGAATACTTTTCGATGACCATCTTGTCGGTCACGGCCACCGAGCCGATTTCGGCGATGCGGCCCACGTCGTTGCGCGCGAGGTCGATCAGCATGACGTGCTCGGCGATTTCCTTCGGATCGTTGAGCAGTTCGGTGGCGAGCTCGGCATCGCGCTCGGGCGTGTTGCCGCGCGGCCGCGTGCCCGCGAGCGGGCGGATCGTCACGATGCGGTCCTCGCCGCGCTGCTCCTGGCGCACGAGAATCTCCGGCGAGGCGCCCACCACGTGGAATTCGCCGAAGTTGTAGTAGTACATGTACGGCGACGGGTTCAGCGAGCGCAGTGCGCGATAGAGCGAGAGCGGGTTGTCGCGATACGGCTTCGTGAGGCGCTGGCCCACCTGCACCTGCATCAGCTCGCCCGCGGCGATGTATTCCTTCGCTTTCCGAACGGCCGCGAGGTAATCGTCCTTCTTGAACTCGCGGAAGATCTCGGTGCGCACGCTCGCGGAGGTGACGGGCGGCTGCACCGTCGTGCGCAGTCGCTGCTTCAGCTCGCGCAGGCGCTGCTTCGCTTTCGTATAGGCCTCGGGCGTCTGCGGATCGGCGTAGACGATCAGGTAGAGCTTTCCCGCCAGATTGTCGATGACCGCCACTTCCTCCGTCACCAGCAACTGGATGTCGGGCAGGCCGAGGTCGTCGGGCGGGGCGGTGTCGGCGAGCTTCTTCTCGATGAAGCGCACCGCGTCATAACCGAAGTAACCCGCGAGGCCGCCGCAGAAGCGCGGCAGGCCGGGGCGCTGCGCCACCTTGAAGCGCGCCTGGAACTGCGCGATGAATTCGAGCGGATCGCCTTCGTGCGTTTCGATCACCTGGCCGTCGCGGACGATTTCGCTCACGCCGCCTTTCGGCCCGCTGCGGGCGCGGATCAGCGTGCGGGCCGGCAGGCCGATGAACGAGTAGCGGCCGAAGCGCTCGCCGCCCACCACGGACTCCAGCAGAAACGAGTTGGCGCCGCCGCGCTCGGGCTGCGCGAGCTTCAGGTACAGCGAGAGCGGCGTTTCGAGATCGGCGAGCGCTTCGGCGATCAGCGGGATGCGGTTGTAGCCCTCGTTGGCGAGGGACTGGAATTCGAGTTCGGTCATGTTCCGATCCTGTTCGTGCGGGCCGGTCGCGGCTCGAAAAGGGCGCGGGCGGTGAGCGCGATGACGGCTTGTTGGGTGCATGGTTGCGCCGGCGCTCGCTCGCGTTCCCGGCGCCCCCGGTGGAAGGGCGCCGATGTGCGGATGTTACCCGGCCGTTGGACACGGCGATCCGTTCTTGCGTCGTGCGTCACGCCGGGTAAGGCGAAACGACACGCAGGACAACGGATGACCTCGGCCAGTCAGCCGACAGGTGAGTTACCGCAACAGTTTGGAAACGAGACACGCGCGTATGCGCAGCGACATAAAAAACGGGGCTGAAGGCAAGTTTTCACTCAACGTGAGCAAACCTCAGCAAACCTCGGGAGAGGTTAGCGCGACCAGCGACGCCAGGGCCAAGCTCCCCGGTCGATGCTGCTCAGACTCCGTTTTTTATTCAGAAACATGAGGAAAAGAGACTTTCAGGTCAGGTGATTGTGCGCTGCGATCGCCTTGGCGGCGTCGAGCAGCGTGGCCACTATACCATCCGATTCGATGTTTTGAACAGGTTGGCCGTGATTGTAGCCGTAAGGCACCGTAAGCGTGGCCATGCCGGCCGCGCGGCCGGCGAGTGCGTCGTTCTCCGAATCGCCGATCGCGACGGCCGACTGCGGCGCCACGCCGAGCTGGGCGCAGGCGGTCAGCATCGGCAGCGGATCGGGCTTCTTTTGCGGCGTGCTGTCGCCGCCCAGCACGACCTCGAAGTACTGCGCGAGACCATACTGCTGCAGCAACTCCACGGCGAAGCGGTGCGGCTTGTTCGTCACGCAGGCGAGCTTCACGCCGGCCTCGCGCAGCGCGGCAAGGCCTTCTGCAACTTCCGGGTAGAGGCGCGTGTGCTGGCCGTTGATCTTCGCGTACTCGTCCTGGTAGAGCGCGAGGGCTTCTTCGAAGCGGGACTGGGCGTCGTCGGCGGCGAAGCGCGGCGCGAGCACGCTCTTGATCAGATGCTCCGAGCCCTTGCCGACATAGCCCATCACCTCTTCGCGCGTGGTTTCCTCGGCGTCGAACTGGGCGAGCATGCCGTTCAGGCCGGCCGCGAAGTCGTCGGCGGTGTCGACCATCGTGCCGTCCAGATCGATCAGCGCCGCCTCGATGCGCGGCGCGGCGAAGGCGATCGGCGCGCTCATTGCTGCTGGCCGACCGCTGCGAGCTGCGCGCGCATCTGGTCGACCACGGCCTTGTAGTCGGGCTTGCCGAAGATCGCCGAGCCTGCCACGAACGTATCCGCGCCGGCGGCCGCGATTTCGGCGATGTTGTCGACCTTCACGCCGCCGTCGATCTCCAGATGAATCTCGCGGCCCGTGCGTTCGCGGTAGGCGTCGAGCTTCGCGCGCGCCTCGCGCAGCTTGTTGAGTGCCTCCGGAATGAACGACTGGCCGCCGAAGCCCGGATTCACCGACATGATCAGGACGAGATCGAGCTTGTCCATGACGTGATCGATGTAGTTGAGCGGCGTGGCCGGATTGAAGACGAGGCCGGCCTTGCAGCCGTGGTCGCGGATCAGCGAGAGCGTGCGGTCGATGTGGTCCGAACCTTCCGGGTGGAAGCTGATCACGTTCGCGCCCGCCTTGGCGAAGTCGGGCACGATACGGTCCACCGGGCGCACCATCAGATGGACGTCGATGGGCACGTCGACGTGCGGACGGATCGCCTCGCACACGAGCGGGCCGATGGTCAGGTTCGGCACGTAATGGTTGTCCATCACGTCGAAGTGGATCCAGTCGGCGCCCGCCGCGACGACGTTGCGGACTTCTTCGCCAAGACGCGAGAAGTCGGCGGAGAGAATGCTGGGGGCGATGCGGAATTGCGTCATGGCGAAGTCGGGTGAAGATAGACGGAAAAACGCCATTTTACCGCCGCTGGCCGGGTGGCCTGCGGCGCCGGGCAGGGTCGGGCCGGCAGACGCCGGCGGCATGCCGGACCGGGGCCTTCCAGGGCGATGCTTCCATGCGTGCCGGGTTGCGGGCACCCGCTGCATCAAGCAGAATGCGAAACCATATGCCCGACAGGGGGAGACGCCTGCGCCGCCTTGGTGCGCGGGGTTTGCGGGGCTTCGCGGCGTTTGCCGTGCCCGCCTTATCGACCGGAACCAGGATGAGCCAGTACGAATTCAGCGTGACGTCGCAGGTGCGCTACCTGCCCGAAGAATCGGACCCGGAGCGTCGGCAGTACGCATTCGCCTACACGCTGACCATTCGTAATACCGGACAGGTGAGCGCACAACTGATCGCCCGCCACTGGGTCATCACCGACAGCGAGAGTCATGTGCAGGAAGTGAAGGGGCTGGGTGTGGTCGGTCACCAGCCGTTGCTCAAGCCGGGCGAGCAGTTCGAATACACGAGCTGGGCCGTGATCGCGACGCCCGTGGGCACCATGCGCGGAGAGTACTTCTGCGTGACGGAGGACGCCGAGCGCTTCGAGGCGCCCGTGCCGGAATTCGTTTTGCGCATGCCGCGCACACTGCATTGAACCGCGGCGCGCATTGGCAGTCTGCTACTCCTGACGCCGGTCGTGCGGGTCACGCTTCTTCCTGCCCGACGCGGTCCACACAACGATGAAAATCAACAGGAATAGCGCGAGCAACGCTTCCAGCCCAAACATGAGCATCGGGTATTCGTCGAACAGATCAGACATGGCGGCATCCATCGAGAACAAGCATTGTAGGCGCGATTCGGGGTACGTTTCCGGGCTGATGCCCGGATTCGGGAGTGGGCAAGGTTTGCGTGCCGGCCGCGTGGCGGGCTGGCTCTGTGCGGCTGCGTTTGCTGCGCTGCTTGCCGCGTGCGGCGGCCCGAGCTATGTGCGGACATCGCCGCCCACCGGGACGCCTTGGGTGCCCGGCCAGATTGCGGCGGCCCGCCTTACGCCGGTTTCCTGGCAGCAGGTCCCGGGCTGGCAGGACGATTCGCTGATCGGCGTGACGGCGGCGCTGCGCGCGAACTGCTCGCGCCTCGCGCGCGATCCGCGCTGGCAGCGCGCCTGCGCGGCCGCCGAGCAGCTCGATGACCTGGACGCGTCCGCTGCCCGCGCGTTCTTCGAAACCTATTTCACGCCCTACCAGTTCGCCAACAGCGACGGCACGCTAGACGGTCTCGTGACCGGCTACTACGAGCCGCTGCTGCACGGTTCGCGCACACGGCACGGGATCTATCAGACGGCGCTCTATCACTGGCCGTCGGGCTATCGCGCCGGCACCCCGCTGCCGCCGCGCGCGCAGCTCGAACGCTCGGGTGCGCTCGACGGCAACGAACTGGTATGGGTGGACGATCCGATCGAAGCGTTTTTTCTGCAGGTGCAGGGCTCGGGCCGCATCACGATGGAAGACGGCAGCGTGATGCGGGTGGGCTTTGGCGGGACCAACAATCAGCCGTACCGGTCGATCGGCAAATGGCTGCTTGATCGTGGCGAGTTGACGCCGGCGCAGGCGACGATGCAAGGCATCAAGGCCTGGGCGCGGGAGAATCCGTCTCGCGTGGATGCGCTGCTCGACACGAATCCGCGCTTCGTCTTTTTCCGCGAGATGCCGGGTTCGGAGGAGGCGCAGCAGGGCGGCGCCGACGGTCCGATCGGCGCACTCGGGGTACCGCTTACGCCGGAGCGCTCGATTGCGGTGGATCCGTCGTCGATTCCGCTCGGCACACCGGTCTTTCTTCAGACCACGCGGCCGCTCACGAATACGCCGCTCAACCGTCTCGTGTTCGCCCAGGACACCGGGACGGCGATCAAGGGCGGCGTGCGTGCCGATTACTTCTGGGGACTCGGCGACGACGCAGGCGATCTTGCCGGCAAGATGAAGCAGGGCGGCCGGATGTGGCTGCTGTTCCCGAATTCATAAGATTGGCGGGTGCTTCGATGCATGTGAAAAAGCCGGCGGTTGCCGGCTTTTTCGTTTGGTGCGCGCTTTGTCACGGTTTTGCCATGGGGAGAGCATCCGGGCGGTGGCGGGGCATTACTTCGGACGTTTGTCGATCACGCGCTTCGCTTTGCCCACCGACCGCTCGATGCCGTTCACCTCGAGCACGTTCACGCTGGCGGTCACGCCGATCAGCGCCTTGATTTCGTAGGCCAACGCGTCGCGCGCTTTTTCGAGCGCGGCGCCGTCGGGGGCGCTTTCCGGGCACGGCTCGACGTTCAGCGTCATCACGTCGAGCGGCCCTTCCTTCGTGAGCACGATCTGGTAGTGCGGCGCGAGCGCGTGCTGCTTGAGCAGCAGCTCCTCGATTTGCGTCGGGAACACATTTACGCCGCGGATGATGAGCATGTCGTCCGAACGCCCCGTGATCTTTTCCATGCGGCGCATGGTGCGTGCGGTACCGGGCAAGAGGCGCGTGAGATCGCGCGTGCGGTAGCGGATGATCGGCAGCGCCTCTTTCGTGAGCGACGTGAACACCAGTTCGCCGAACTCGCCGTCGGGGAGCACTTCGCCCGTTTCCGGATCGATGATCTCGGGATAGAAATGATCTTCCCAGATCGTGGGGCCGTCCTTGGTTTCGGCGCACTCCGAGGCGACGCCCGGCCCCATGACTTCGGAAAGCCCGTAGATGTCGACCGCGGTGATGCCCATGCGATGCTCGATGGCGGTGCGCATGTCGTTGGTCCACGGCTCGGCGCCGAAAATGCCGATGCGCAGCGAGCAGCTGGCCGGGTCGATGCCCTGGCGCTCCATTTCGTCGGCGATCGCGAGCATGTAGCTCGGCGTGACCATGATGATGTCAGGACGGAAATCCTGGATCAGCTGAACCTGCTTTTCGGTTTGACCGCCGCCGAACGGGATCACGGTGAGACCCGCGCGCTCGGCGCCGTAGTGCGCGCCGAGACCGCCCGTGAAGAGCCCGTAGCCGTAGCTCACGTGGACCTTGTCGCCGCGCCGCGCCCCGGAAGCGCGCACCGAACGCGCGACGAGATTCGCCCAGGTGTCGATATCGCGCGCCGTGTAGCCGACCACGGTCGGCTTGCCGGTGGTGCCGGACGAAGCGTGAATGCGCGAGATCTGCTCTTGCGGCACGGCGAACATCCCGAACGGATAGTTGTCGCGCAGGTCCTTCTTGGTCGTGAACGGAAAGCGCGCGAGGTCGGAGAGCGACTGCACCTGAGACGGGTGCACGCCCGCTTCGTCGAATTTGCGGCGGTAGACCGGCGAATTCTCGTAAGCGTGATTGAGCGACCATTTCAGCCGTTCGAGTTGAAGGGCCGCAAGTTCGTCGCGGCTTGCCGTTTCGATCGGCTCGAGCGGCAGCGTGGTAGTCATCCGTGTCTCCTAAACCTTGGGTGTGTTGCGTGAGGGCGTGAGGAATCGAGCGGGGAGGACGCCGTTCACTCCGCGACCGGAATGACGCTGCCTCGAATCTGCGCGGACTTGCCCCTGAAAAGGGCGACGGTTTCGCCCGCGCCGTTTGTCACGCGGATGTCGTAGATGCCGTTGCGTCCCGAGAGAACCTGTTCGACAGCTTCGGCCGTGAGCACATCGTCAGGCTGGACCGGGCGCAGGAACTCGATCGAGCAGCCGGCCGCGACGGTGTTCACGTTATACGAATTGCAGGCGAACGCGAAAGTCGAGTCGGCCAGCGTGAAGATCAGGCCGCCGTGGCAGATCTGGTGGCCGTTCAGAAACTCGGGCCGCACGGCCATGGAGAGGCGCGCGTAGCCTGCGCGCACTTCGAGCAGCGTCATGCCTAGCGCGCGGCTGCAAGCGTCGGCGTCGTACATGGCTTGCGCCGTGGCGCGCGCGAGTTCGTCGGGAGACATGGCGGCGGGCGTTGAAGTTTGCGTGGACATATCAGCGGCCCTCGAAGCGCGGCGCGCGTTTTTCGATGAACGCCTTCACGCCTTCTGCATAGTCGTATGAGGCGCCGAGTTCGCGTTGCAGATCGCGTTCGAGATCGAGCTGCTGGTCGAGCGTCTGGGAAGCCGACGCGCGCATGGCCTCGCGCGTTGCCACGATCGCCCGCGTGGGTTGCTTCGCGAGCTGCGCGGCGAATGCGGCGGCCGTGGCGGCGAGTTCCGCGTCGTCGGTCACCTGCCAGACGAGCCCCCAGCTTTCGGCTTTTTCGGCGGAGAGCTTGTCGCCGGTCATCGCGAGACCGAGGGCACGCGCCATGCCGACGCGCTTCGGCAAGAACCACGTTCCGCCGGAGTCGGGCACGAGGCCGATCTTCACGAAGGCCTGAATGAAACTGGCGGAGCGCGCCGCGAACACGATATCGCAGGCGAGCGCCAGGTTCGCGCCGGCGCCGGCCGCGGTGCCGTTGACAGCGGCAATCACGGGCATCGGTAGCGCCTGCAGGCGCTTGATCAGTGGATTGAAATATTCCGCGATCAGCGCGCCGAGGTCCGTCATGGCGCCAGGCGTGAAGTCGAGGTCCGCGAGGTCTTGACCTGCGCAGAAGCCGCGACCGGCGCCGGTCAGCACGAGTGCGCGCGCACCCGAACCGACGACTTCATCGAGCGCAGCCGCGAGTTCGCCGTGCATTGCGCGGGTGAAGCTGTTGAGCTTCTCGGGGCGGTTCAGCGTGATCGTAGCCACGCGGATGGAAGCGTCGGTCTCGACGCGGATCGCTTCGTAGGACATTGATTGTCTCCGATCAGATTCGTTCGATGGCGAGGGCAATACCCTGGCCGACGCCGATACACATCGTGCAGAGCGCGTAACGTCCTTGCGTGCGCTCGAGCTGATACAGCGCCGTCGTGACGAGCCGCGCGCCGGAGGCCCCGAGCGGATGACCGAGCGCGATCGCGCCGCCGTTGGGATTGACGCGCGCATAGTCGTCCTTCAGGCCGAGCTGGCGCAGCACAGCGAGCCCTTGTGACGCGAAAGCCTCGTTCAGTTCGATGACGTCGAATTGATCGAGCGTCATGCCGAGCTGCTTGAGCAGCTTCTGCGTAGCGGGCGCCGGACCGATGCCCATGATGCGCGGCGCCACGCCGGCCGTCGCCATGCCAAGCACGCGGGCGCGGCGGCGCAGGCCGTACTGGCTGGCGGCGGCTTCGTTGGCGATGAGCAGCGCGCAGGCGCCGTCGTTGACCCCCGAAGCGTTGCCTGCCGTCACGCTGCCGTCGGGCCGCACGACGCCCTTGAGCTTCGCGAGCGTTTCCAGCGACGTTTCGCGTGGATGTTCGTCGAGCGCCACGCGGATCGGATCGCCTTTCTTCTGTGCAATTTCCACCGCAACGATTTCATTTGCGAGCGTGCCGTCCTTCTGGGCGCGCGCGGCCTTCTGCTGGCTGCGCAGCGCGAAAGCGTCCTGGTCGGCGCGGCTGATGCCGAACTCGGCTGCGACGTTTTCGGCCGTCTCGGGCATCGAATCGATACCGTACTCGCGTTTCATCAACGGGTTGACGAAGCGCCAGCCGATGGTGGTGTCGTAGATGCTGGCGTCGCGCGCGAATGCCGACGCGGCCTTGCCCATCACGAAAGGTGCGCGCGTCATGCTTTCTACGCCGCCCGCAATCATGAGCCGCGCTTCGCCCGCCTTGATCGCGCGCGCGGCGCTGCCGACGGCGTCGAGGCCCGAGCCGCACAGGCGGTTGATCGTGGCGCCGGGCGCGTCCGTTGGCAGGCCCGCGAGCAGGGCGGACATGCGCGCGACGTTGCGGTTGTCTTCGCCGGCCTGGTTGGCGCAGCCATACAGGACGTCGTCGAGCGCGCGCCAGTCCACACCTGGATTGCGCTCCACGAGCGCACGGATCGGTACGGCGCCAAGGTCGTCCGCGCGGACGTCTTTCAGTGCGCCGCCGTAGCGGCCGAACGGGGTGCGAATCGCGTCGCAGATATAGGCTTCGGTCATCTCGGGGTTCCTGGAGGCAGAGCGCACAAATGCACCCTGCCTTTCATGCTAGAGGGACGGGGAATCGGGCGCCATTCGGCCAAACGGCATAGGCCGTTCAGCCGACTACGACCGGTGCCGCTTTCGGTTCAACATGGATCCGGCTCTGAACCACACGGAAGCGGTTCGCCACGAATGCGGCGTCGGCCAGCGCCGCGTTTGCAGCGGGGTTCGCGCCCGTGCCGTGGAAGTCCGAAAACGCTGCCGACTGATTGACGAACACGCCGCCTGTCAGGTTGATCGAAAGCGCCACGCCGCCAGTGATCGAGGCTTCATGAGCCGCTTCGACAACGGCGTCATCGGTGCTGTAGACGGAGAGCGTGAGCGCGCCGTGGTCGCGTGCGATCGATCCGGCCAGCTCGAGCGACTGCGCGGTCGAGTCGGTGGCGATCACGAAAGAGATCGGGCCGAACCATTCGCGCGTGAACGACGCGGCGTCGCGGGCGGCATCGAGCGAGAGCACGAGCGGTGTACGCACGCGTGCGCCCGGGAATTGCGGATGTTCGAGTGTCTTGCTGTCGGCCAGCAGCGTACCCAACTGGCGTGCCTCGTCGACGCGAGCCGTGACGCCTTCGTTCTGGATCGCGCCAAGTACTTCCACGGCGCGGGCCGAATCGGCCACGAATTTCTGGACAGCGCCGGCAATCGCCTGCGCGACGGCCTCGAAGCTCATGCGGCCTTCGGCCGTGCGGATACCGTCACGCGGGACGTAGATGTTCTGCGGCGCGGTGCACATCTGGCCCGAGTACAGCGAGAGCGAGAAGGCGATGTTGCGTGCTGCGGCCTTCAGATCGTCCACCGAATCGATCACGATCTGGTTGACGCCCGCTTTCTCGGTATAGACCTGAGCCTGATGGGCGTGCTGTTCGAGCCAGTCGCCGTTTTGCGTACTGCCGGTGAAATCGATGAGCTTGATCTCGGGGCGCAGCGCGAGCGACTGCACGAGCGCGCCATCGTTGGGATCGGTGGCGAGCAGCGTGACCACGTTCGGGTTGAAGCCGGCCTCGCGCAGGACGTCGCGCGCGATACGCACCGTGATCGCGAGCGGAAGGATCGCGCCCGGATGCGGCTTGACGATGACGGTATTGCCGGTCGCGAGATCGGCGAAGAGGCCGGGGTAGCCGTTCCACGTCGGGAACGTGCAGCAGCCGAGCACGAGGCCCGTGCCGCGCGGTATGACCGTGTAGCGCTTCTGCATGGCGAGCGGCGGGTTCTTGCCCTGCGGCTTTTCCCAATGTGCGTCGGCCGGGATGCGGCGCAACTGGTCCCAGGCGTAAGCGATGGCTTCGAGCGCGCGGTCCTGCGCGTGGGGGCCGCCTGCCTGGAAGGCCATCATGAATGCCTGGCCGGTGGTGTGCATGACGCTATAGGCAATCTCGAAGCTCGCACGGTTCAGGCGTTCGAGGATTTCGAGGCTGACGCCGACCCAGGCCTGCGGGCCGGCCGCGCGCCAGTTGCGCTGCGCCTCGCTTGCGGCAGCGATCAACTGGCCGGGTGTTGCCTTCGGATAGCGGGCGCCGATCGCGAAGCCGAACGGCGAAACCTCGCTGCCGACGGTCTCACCGGTGGTCGGCTGGTCGAGTTCGAACGTACGGTTCAGGTGCCCCTTGAACGCGGCTTCGCCGTCGGCGCTGGCGGTTTCCCCGTACACTTTTGGACTGGGCATTTCGGCAAACGGGCTCCAGTAGCCACGGGTCTCGATGGCGGCAACTGCCTTCTGCAGCACGCTTTCGTGCCGGGTGAACAAGGGATGTGTCATGGGCAACGTAGATTGAGAGGTTGGACTAGGCACGCGCCGATTAATTAACCGACCGGTTGGTTGGCAAATGTTAGCATTAGTCAAAGTTTGGCGTGAAAGTTTTTTTGGAGACTTTTCTTAGAGGTAAGGAGGATGTATGGGGTACGAGAACATTCTGGTCGAGACGCGCGGCAAAGTCGGCCTGATTACGCTTAACCGGCCGAAGGCGCTCAACGCGCTGAACGATGCCCTGATGGACGAACTCGGCGCGGCGCTGAAGGCGTTCGATGCGGACGAAGGCATTGGCGTGATCGTGATCACGGGCAGCGAGAAAGCGTTTGCGGCCGGCGCCGACATCGGCATGATGGCGAGCTACACCTTTATGGATGTCTATAAGGGCGACTACATCACCCGGAACTGGGAGACGATCCGCACGATCCGCAAGCCGATCATTGCCGCGGTCGCCGGCTTCGCGCTGGGTGGCGGTTGCGAGCTGGCGATGATGTGCGACATCATTTTTGCGGCAGACACGGCGAAGTTCGGCCAGCCGGAAATCAGGCTGGGCGTGATCCCCGGGGCGGGAGGGACGCAGCGCCT
The DNA here is from genome assembly GCF_000684975.1 of Paraburkholderia acidipaludis NBRC 101816. Classification (GTDB taxonomy): domain Bacteria; phylum Pseudomonadota; class Gammaproteobacteria; order Burkholderiales; family Burkholderiaceae; genus Paraburkholderia; species Paraburkholderia acidipaludis. Next base: position 35,538 of record NZ_BAXZ01000039.1, read on the forward strand.
GCCGCGCGCGGTTTCGAAGGCGAAGGCAATGGACCTGTGTCTGACCGCCCGGATGATGGACGCCGCCGAGGCGGAGCGCGCCGGCCTTGTCTCACGCGTGATTCCGGCGGCCGATTTGCTGAACGAGGCGATTGCTGCGGCAACTACGATCTGCGAATACTCGTTGCCGGCGGTGATGATGGCCAAGGAGTCGGTGAACCGCGCCTACGAAACTACGTTGGCCGAAGGCGTGCACTTCGAGCGCCGCATGTTCCATTCGCTCTTTGCAACGGAAGATCAAAAAGAAGGGATGGCCGCGTTCATGGAGAAGCGCAAGCCTGCCTTCAAGAACAAGTGATGCTGGTGAGCCCGCCACTGTTGTTCCGTGGCGGGTAA
>NZ_BAXZ01000038.1 GCF_000684975.1 Paraburkholderia acidipaludis NBRC 101816
GGAGGCCTGCGTGCCGTTCAGGAGTGCGAGACCTTCCTTGGCTTGCAACGAGAGCGGCTTGAGGCCGACGAGTCGCAGACCCTCTACCGCGTTCATACGCTCGCCCTTCGCAAACACTTCGCCCACACCAAGCAGCACGGCGGACATATGTGCGAGCGGCGCGAGGTCGCCCGAGGCGCCCACGGAGCCCTTCACCGGAATCACCGGCAGCACGTCGGCGTTGAAGAGCGCGACGAGCGCATTCATCACCTCGCGGCGAATGCCCGAGTGGCCGCGCCCGAGGCTCGAAAGCTTCAGCGCCATCAAGAGGCGCACGACCGGGCGCGCCATCGGCTCGCCCACGCCCACGGCGTGCGAGAGCACGAGATTGCGCTGCAGCAGTTCGAGCTGGTCGGTCGGAATATGGGTGCTTGCGAGGCGGCCAAATCCGGTATTGATGCCGTAAGCGGGCTCGCCCTTCGCCGTGATTTCGGCAACGGCGCGTGCGCACGCGTCGATGGCAGCGAAGCTTGCTGGATCGAGTTCGAGTTTGACGGCGTTTGCGTCGGTTGCGCGGGCAATCTGGCGCAGTTGGGGCAGGGTCAGGTGGCCGGGAGTCAGTTTAATCATGGCGATCGAGTTGTCTGGACAAGGTGACTGGCAGATTACAGAATCGAGCTTGTATAGACAAGTAAAAGCGGCTCCGTGTATACCCGCACGATGTATTCCTGACGCTTGTGTTACGCGGGCTTTCGATTGTGGAGCGGGTGTCTGCCTCGGTAATAACACCGATTGTTGGTCTCCGAGAGTGCCGTTAATTTGTATAGACAACTTGATGCTGTGTCGACAATCCCCTCCGGAGACTTCATGAAGAAACTTGCCTTGTGCGTCGCCCTTGCCCTCGCGGCTGGTGGTGCTTATGCGAAAGACTGGTCCACCATCCGTTTCGGTACGGACGCGAGCTACGCACCGTTCGAATCGAAGGCAGCCGACGGCAAGCTCGTCGGTTTCGACATCGACCTCGGCAACGAGATTTGCCGGCGTATGAACGCCAGGTGCGTGTGGGTCGAGCAGGACTTCGACGGCATGATTCCCGGCCTCAAGGCGAAGAAGTTCGACGGCGTGCTCTCCGCGCTGACGATCACCCCGCAGCGCGAAGAGCAGATCGCCTTCTCGTCGAAACTGTTCAACACGCCCACGCGTCTCGTCGCGAAGAAGGGTTCGGTCCTCCAGCCGACCGTCGCGTCGCTCAAGGGCAAGACGGTGGGCGTCGAGCAAGGCTCGATCCAGGAAACCTACGCCAAGGAGAACTGGGCACCCAAGGGTGTCAACGTCGTGCCCTATCAGAACCAGGATCAGGTCTACCTGGATCTGCAGTCGGGACGCCTTGACGCCGCGCTGCAGGACGAAATCCAGGCCGACCTCGGTTTCCTCAAGACGCCGCGCGGCGCCGACTTCGCATTCGCCGGTCCGGAAATCCCGACCGGCGCGGCCGCCATCGGCCTGCGCAAGGACGATGCCGACCTGAAGGCCAAAATCGACAAGACGATCGCCGACATGATCAAGGACGGCACGTACAAGAAGATCGAATCGAAGTACTTCGACTTCGACGTCTACGGCGGTTGAGCCCTGCCGTCTGCGTCCGAATCTGCGTCTGCATCAAAGGTGCCGCATGCCAGTGCGGCACCGGCCCTGTAATCGAGGACCCCATCCATGCTTTTTCAAGGCTTCGGCCCGCTGCTCCTCGCGGGCACGTGGGAAACCATCAAGCTCGCGGTGCTTTCGCTCGCCGCGGCATTCCTGCTGGGTCTCGCCGGCGCCGCGGCGAAGCTTTCGCCCAATCGCGTGGTCTCGCGCATCGGCACCCTCTATACGACGCTGATTCGCGCGGTACCCGATCTCGTGCTGATGCTGCTGCTGTTCTATAGCATCCAGATCTGGCTGAACAACCTGACCGACATGCTCGGCATGGACCAGATCGACATCGACCCGTTCGTGGCCGGCGTCATCACGCTCGGCTTCATCTACGGCGCGTACTTCACCGAAACCTTCCGCGGCGCGTTCCTCGCGGTGCCGCGCGGGCAGATCGAGGCCGGCTTTGCCTATGGCATGAGCCCCGCGCGCGTATTCACGCGCATCCTGTTTCCGCAGATGATGCGCTACGCACTGCCTGGCATCGGCAACAACTGGCAGGTGCTCGTGAAGGCCACGGCGCTCGTTTCGATCATCGGTCTCGCCGACGTCGTGAAGGCCGCGCAGGACGCCGGCAAGGCCACGCAGGCGTTTTTCTTTTTCACGCTCATCACCGGTGCGATCTATCTCGCGATCACCACCGTTTCCAACCTGGTATTGCACCGCCTCGAGAAGCGCTACTCGACCGGTGTGCGGAGGGCCGCGCTGTGATCGAACTCCTTCGGCAATACTGGCCCAACTATCTGTACAGCGACGGCTTCAACTACAGCGGCCTCGTCATCACGCTCTGGTTGCTGGTCGTTTCGATCGTGCTCGGCTTTGCGCTTGCCGTGCCGCTCGCCATCGCGCGCGCATCGCGCAACCCCTGGATTTCGCGCCCGGTCTGGCTCTATACGTATGTGTTTCGCGGCACCCCGCTCTATGTCCAGTTGCTGCTCTGCTATACCGGCCTCTATAGCCTGCACTACGTCCATACACACGAACTGCTCGGCGAGTTCTTTCGCAGTGCCATGAACTGCACGCTGCTCTCCTTCACGCTGAACGAGTGCGCCTACGCCACCGAGATCTTTGCCGGCGCGATTCGCGAGACCTCATACGGCGAGATCGAGGCGGCACTGGCTTACGGCATGCCGAAAACGAAGCTCTATACGCGCATCATCCTGCCCTCCGCGCTGCGGCGCGCCCTGCCCGCGTACAGCAACGAAGTGATCCTGATGCTGCACGCCACGACGCTTGCCTTCACCGCCACCGTGCCCGACATCCTGAAAGTGGCGCGCGATGCGAACTCCGCCACTTACATGACGTTTCAGGCCTACGGCATTGCGGCCGTGCTGTATGCGTCGATCGTCTTCGCCCTGATCTGGGCATTCCGCCGCATGGAAACCCGCATGCTGGCCTACCTGAAACCGCAAGGGCACTGACGCGCTGTTGGTCCTGATGGAGTGTATTGAGCATGTACAAGCTGATTGTCGACGACCTGCACAAGAAGTTCGGCGAGAACGAGGTATTGAAGGGCGTATCGCTCAAGGCGAAAGCCGGCGACGTGATCAGCCTGATCGGGTCGAGCGGCTCGGGCAAGAGCACGTTCCTGCGTTGCATCAATTTTCTCGAATCGCCCTGCTCGGGGCGCATTACCGTGAACGGCGAGGAAATTCGCACGAGCCCCGACCGCGGCGGTTCGCTGCGCGTGAGCGACCCGAAGCAACTGCGGGCGATGCGCACGCGCCTCTCGATGGTGTTCCAGCATTTCAATCTGTGGGCACACATGAATGTGCTCGAGAACATCATCGAAGCGCCTGTGAGCGTATTGGGCCTGAGCCGCGAGGAAGCCGAGGCCCGCGCCCGCAAATACCTGACCAAAGTGGGTCTTTCGGCGGGCGTCGAGCACAAGTACCCGTCGCATCTGTCCGGCGGTCAGCAGCAGCGCGTGGCGATTGCCCGTGCGCTGGCGATGGAGCCCGAAGTGATGCTGTTCGACGAGCCCACCTCGGCGCTCGACCCCGAACTGGTCGGCGAGGTGCTAAGAGTGATGCAGGCGCTCGCGGAAGAAGGCCGCACGATGATTGTCGTCACGCACGAAATGGGGTTCGCGCGCAACGTCTCGAATCACGTCGTCTTTCTGCACCACGGAAGGATCGAGGAGCAAGGCGACCCGCGCGAGGTGTTGAATGCGCCACGCAGCGAGCGATTGCAGCAGTTTCTGGCCGGGCGGTTGAAATAAGCGGCGAGGCGTCCTGCTTGCCGCCTCACCATCGCACCCTTCACTCGCCGATAAATTTGCCCAGCAGCCTGCGTAGTTCGTCGAATTCGGCTTTGGTGAATTTGCGCAGCCGCGCGTTCAGCACCTTCGGCGCGATGTGCGGAATCTGCGCGGCCACGGCCTGGCCCTCTGTCGTCAGCGCGAGGTTCACCACCCGGCGATCCTCAGCGCAGCGCGAGCGCTCGACGAGCCCCTTGTCTTCCAGCTTGTCGAGCAGGCGCGTCATCAGACCCGTATCGACGCTGAGGAGCTTCGAAAGACCGTAGGGCGTCGTGGCGATGCCCCTGCTGATCGACAGCAGAATGCCCATTTGCGGGCTCGTGATGTCGAGGTCCTTCAGCGCCGCATCCATCTCCGATGTGATCAGGTTACGCGCCTTCGTGAGCGCGAACCCCACGCTTTCGGTGAGCATGAAGTTCTTCGGCGTGTAGTGGTCCATCGCGGCGGGCTCCGGGGAGGCATTGTTGAATTCAACAATAGCTGCAAAGTCAGAATTTGTCAAGATGCTCTGGAATTGCCGGCTGGGCGAGCGGCGGGCTGGCGGGTCTGCTCACCTGCCCATGATGCGAGTCTCCGACTCGCCGACGATCACGATTTCTGTGCGCCGGTTCTTCGCCTGGCCTTCGGGCGTGTCGTTGTCCGCCACCGGGCGGTCGTACGCGAAGCCTTTCGTCGTGATCCGCGACGGCGGCATGCCGCGCTCTTCGAGCGCGTCGGCGACGGTTTTCGCGCGCGCTTCGGACAACTGCATGTTGTAGTCGTGCGTGCCGACATTATCCGTATGCCCTTCAATGACGACCGGCTTGTCGCTGCGTTTGAGCAGCACGATAGCGCGCGCGAGCGCAGGAGCGGCATCGGTGCGCAGTGTGGATTGGTCGAAGTCGAACAGGACTTTTTCGGGCAGGCGCATCTGGACGCCGTCGGGGCCTTGCGTGACCTCGATGCCGGTGGCCTGGTTGAGCGCAATTTCGTGGCTGCGATCCAGATTCGAGCAGGCGGCTAGCAGCGCCATGACGCCCGCACACGTGCCGCGCGTGATCAGTTTCTTCATTTCTATTTCTCCTTTAAGTAATTGAGGCGCATAGCGCGAGATGGTTGCGATGGGATTCGATCGTCACAACGCGTTCACTGCTTCACCTGGGGGGATCTGTCTGGACCAGCTTCAGTTCGTTACCGTCGGCCTCGATCCTCACCGGATCGGTTTCTTTCCACCGCTCGCCCGGAATGGCGAGTTTCCAGGTTTTGTCCCGGGTGGGTTCACGGAAAAACGCGATCACCCCCACGACCTGTGCCGCCTCGTTCATCGACTCGGTCATGCTCGTACTTGCCCCTGGCCGCAGTACGACATCTTTCGTGGTCAGCAGGTCGTCCTTTAGCAGCTTCTGGTCGCTTCTCTGAAATTGCACATACGTTAGTTCTGCGAATGTTGTTACGTCCCTGAGCTGGTAGAACCGTACCACCACGGAGAGCGGCTGGCCGTCGGGATCCGGGTTAATGAGCGGCTTGGCCACAAGATCGAAGGTTATGGTCTTCGCATGGGGCATGGTGGATGACTTCGAGACATTGAGCCTGCCATCCCTTACCGCTTGCACCACGCCGCAGCCGGTAACGAGACATGCTGCGTATGCAGCGACTACGCAGTATGTCCAACGCCTTGTGTCTGTGCCTGTACGCAACCTGCCGATCCTCTCTTTTAGCCCTTTCACCCTGCCCGCGCCCCTCTTCGGCCGTATTGCTATGGTTCTCAACGCGCGGATTGCGCACTGGACTCGTCACCGGCAAGCAGGATCTGGTCGAGCAGTTTGAGCTTCAGCGGCTTGTCCGCATCAAGCTTTTTCTTCTCGATCACATATTTCCAGCCGGTGCCGCTGCCAGGATGCCTGTACAACGCTACGACAGCCACGTACTTCGTATCGGTCTGCATCGGCTGCGAAAGGCTCGCCGAGGCGCCAGGGTTGAGCACCGCAGCCATGCTGTCCTGCAGATCCTGCGCGAGCACGGTGCGGTCGTTCTTCAGAAGGTCGTCGTACGATGCTTGGTCAAAGAGCTTGCGATCCTTGAGCTGGTACACGCGCACGGCGACCGATGTCGGCCGGCCGGCATCGTCCGCGTTCAGGGCATCGCGTGCAGACAGATCGATGTTCAGCACTTTCACTTGTTTGAAAAACACGGCGTGATACGCGCTCGAGGACGCATCCGACACGGTCTGCCACGCGCCGCAGGCCGAGAGCATCAGCCCGGAGGCAAGGGTAATAAGGATGAGACGGATAAACATTCGGGTTTCCAGGGTTATACGTGTTGCGGGCTCAGATAGGGGTTGGGTGCCGGTGTGGGGACGGCCTTATACACACCGAGCGGAATCCGGATCAGGCGCTCCTCCTGAGCGGGTAGCACGGTCGTCCACCCCAGTCGCGGGGCGGTGCCCTCAGGCGTCGTGCCGATCGCCGGCAAGGGGGCAATCCGCGAAGACACTTTCATGCGCAGATGAACGTCTGACTTGTGGCCCACATAGAGCGTGAGGAGAGCGATCAGCTCACGATACAGCCAGGCGCCGGGTAGCAGGTCGTGCGCCTGGGCGGCGGTATCGGGGCGTAGCGTGACCCGTGCGGCACGGCCACGCCAGGCAAGACGCCTGCCAAGCACGTAGCCGCCTCCGAGTCCGCGCTGGCTGCCATTGCCCGACGTCGCGGGTTGCGAGGTTATCGGCCTTGGCTGTCCGATACCGGTCATCGCCGGGAAAAACTCGTCGACGCGCACCTGCGCACCCGGGATGGCCAGTGCGATCACGCCTGCGAGGCCCTCAGGCGTGCGGGTCTTTTGGGCGAGTAGGCCCAGCAACGCGAGCAGGCGGCAGTCCGGCAAACCTGCACGTCCTGGTTTGTCGCCCCAACCGAATCCGACCAGTGCCAACAAGTTCCGCGAATGCGGGTCGCGCCCGCCCGGCAGGAAGCTTTCCGGGTAGCGGTATTTCTTCCATGCACGGTACAGGAGCGTGATAAGACGATGATCGTACTGGTCGAGAAAACGTTCGACGACCTCATGCCCTTCTTCGCGCAGAACGATGTCGTCGACGAGGTGCGACGGCATGGCCGCGTCCACGCCGTACAGGCCCATGAAGGTCGTACGCACGACAGGCGGCGCCGGCGGAGCGTATTCGTCATCGTTGTCGTCGTACTCGACGGCCGCGATTTCCCCCGCCGGAAACGCTGGACGTCGCCAAGATCCGAAACGCACGGGCTCCTGTTCAGCGGTATCGCGCGTGCCCAGTCCGGCACCTTCCGGCGCGCGTGCTTCGAGCAGCCGGCATAGCTGCATGAAGCTCATCTGTGGCGCGCGCGCAAGCAGCGCGGCAACCAGCGGCTCAAGCCTGGAACAGTCTTCTCGTTTCATAGTGGAGAGCGTTCTGCCTTGCTGCGCGGCCAGAGCGTGCGTTTTTGCGACGGCAGGCTCACGATCGAGAGCTTTGTAAACAGATTGATTTCCGCGTACATCGCAAAGAAACGGTGCAACAGCTCGCCAAAGAGCATCACGTCACCTTCGCCGGCAAATGCCTGGGAGTCGAGCGTGACCTCGATCAGCACGCCACGCTCGACCGAGCCTCCCGACACCTCTTCGAGCAGTTCTTCGGACACCCAGAGAATCCCGGCCAGACGACGTCGGTTCAGCTCGTCGTCGGTCCAGTCGTAAAGCGCGAGCGCACCGCGCAGCACTTCAGCGTTCATCAGCGAGAGGAAGTTCGCCGCGAGGTGCGAAAGCACACGCCACTGGTACCGGTCGTCCGTGGGCGGATAGAGCGGCAGGGTCGGCGCGACGAGATTGCGCACGCCCGTTACGTTCGGGGTGCTCGCCGCAAGCTCACTCAGGTTGGCTTCGCGCAGACCTTTGCGTGGCAGCATGCCGTTGGTGCCGGTCACGCGCAGCGACAGGCTTTCCTCGGGGAGCGTCTCCATCGTCTCCCAGGCGTGGCCACCAAGGACGATCCACGTTTCATGGAGCCCGGATACCCCCGGGCGCACGCGTGCGTGGAAATACCGCTCAGGCGCTTCATGACGCAACATGCCACCACGATGCCGGAAGGTGGCAAACGGTACGTATTCGTAGCGCTCCGCGGTTTCGTGATCGAACGCGGAGATGGCGTCGACCGAATACGTTTCGACATGCTCGCCGTGGTGACCTGCCGGTACGACGCGATACTCCGTTTCGTGGTGATTGATCTCGATGGGCTCGGCGTCGAGTTCGAAGAGGTTGATGACTGGAGAGCAGAACAGGCGCACATTCTCCCGTGTGAAGCGCAGATCCGACGGATATGCTTCCTTGAGGACGATTTCAAGCTCGAAGCGCGTGCTCTCCTTGGGAAGCTTCGCAATGTCCAGCCCGCAGAGATCGACGAAGAGAAATTTGTCTCGAAACGAGAAGTACTCGAGCAGAAGCTGATAGCCGGAAAACGCCGGGTCGGCTTTGGGCCACAGGCGTTCCTCAGTGGAGAAGCCGGCCGGTTCGATCGTGATGCCTGGCAGCGGCACGGCTTCGCCGTCCCGTACCTCTGGAATGCGCCATAGCACCGCGTCGACCTGGCGCGTGAGTGCAAGGTGCATGGCAAACGCCACCGGCAGGTCGGCGCTCAGATGCAGGCGCAGGCGCGAGAGATCCGTCTCCTCGCGTCGTGCCGAATGCTGGAGTTCGAAGGCGAGCCGGATCACGGACCGGCCATCGTGACGCACCGAGGGCCCTGACTGCGCGATGGAAACCGGCTGCAGCGTGACGGCCTGGGTGGTGCGGTAAAGGCACTGTACGGAAGCCGGTGTCGTACCCTCGGCGCCATTGGTCTGCGGCACGGCGATGGGCGCCGAGCGCACCGGCACGCCAGCGGGCACCGCCTCGGTTCGCTGGAGCTTTTCCCGAAGCGGGACAAGCTCGGCGATCGAGAGCGAGGGAATCATCCGCAGATAGTGCGGCCACAGCAGGCTTACCAGTCCTTCCGTGAGTTCAGGCAGCTCGTCGTCGAGCTTCTGCTGCAGGCGTCCGACGAGGAACGCGAAGCCCTCATGAACGCGCTCGACATACGGATCGCGGTCGCCCACCCGGTCGAGATTGAGCATGCGTGCCCGATCGGGGTGCGCCTTTGCAAACTCCCTGCCGGATTCGTGCAGGTAGCGCATCTGGGCTTCGTAGTAACGCAGGATTGGATCGTCCATCTCTGATTTTCTGTTGTTTGCGCCACCGTGGCAGTCGTTACAAAGTCAGCGACAGTGCACGGGCTGGTTCGAGCACCGTAAGCTCTGTCTGCAGTTCAGCCATCCGGCGCGCAAGTGCGGGCTTGTCCGCGTCCTTGCGGTTGCTGGTTGCCTTCAGTGCCCGAAGCAACTGGAGCTTCACTTCGAACACCAGCGCCGGATCCCAGCGCGCAAGCGGCAGTGTTTTCGCTGATGCGTCGAGTTCGAGCAGCAGCGCCATGGCGGTGTCAGCGCGTTCGGAATTTTGCGCAAGACGCGCCATCACGAATCGCTGCAGATAACGGTGCCGCTCCGTCCTCATGCCGGGCAGCGCCTCGAGCCAGGCGAAGGCGGCTTCGACACCCTCGCGCACAACGAGATCTTTCGCCTGTGCTTCGATCTCCGGCCAGTCGCCCGCACCGCCTTCTTCGCTGCTGGCCGACACCGGCAGGGGTTCGAGCGTCTCGCCCGCTTCGAGATCGCGCACCACCGCGTGCCTGGCGATCCATTCGAGCGTCGTATCGTCCGCGAAGGGAGTGCCGTCGTTGAACGACAGGCGCTCGATGCCGGGAAGACGCTCGAGGAAGAGCGCGAAGTCAGCGCGCAGCAGCTCACGCCACGCGCTGTAGGGCGCGCCGACGTTGTCGAGCGCGAGGTGCTGGAAGTACTGCAGGTCGAACCAGAGGTGATTGACGCCCTCCATGAACGCACCCTCGACACGCTCCAGCAGCTCGTTCCATTGTTTCTGCAGTGCGAGGCGCTTCATCTGCTGGCGCAGTTCCGGGCGCGGCGCAACAAGCCGTGTATGCGAGGCGGCATCGGCTGGCGGCACTTCATGCAGGGTGTCCCAGCGAACGCAGCGCGCAACGCGCACGGACGGCAGGTAGCCCTGCTCCTGGTCGCGCAGCCACGTGGCCATCGCACGCGCCTGCTCCAGCAGGTCGCGCGTTGACGTGATGGCGCCGCCCGCCATGCGGGCCGGGGACGGCGAGGAGGACGGCGGCAAATCGGCATCGCCGCTGCGTACCGCCCCGTCCTTGTGCTCGAACTTCGATACCAGCGGCTGCAGATTCGGTCGCACCGCTTCAGGCCATGCGAGTGTGAGCGTGACAAGCACGTCGAGCGCGGCCAATGCGCGTTCGAGATCTGGCGGCGCGAACTCGCCGCGGCTTTCGAGCAACTCAAGCACGCGCGGCGTCGCCAGCATCTCGAGCGCGCCCTTCTTCGCTTCGGCGCGCGCGGGCAGCACTTCCTGCCCGAACCGCTCGACAAGTGCGGCAGCGAGTTCCAGTGCGTCCGCGAAACCAGCCGGGCCATCCTGACGTACTCTCGCAAACGCGTAGTAGCCCGCCAGACGCAGATCCTTGCCGGTTTCCTTGAGCAACTGCTCGCAGGAATGCGTGATCAGGCTTTCGTCGATTCCCGAGAGCTTGCCGGCCTCATCCCTGAGCGCAAAAAAAGCATCCTCGTAACCGGGATCGCGTCCCACACCCGATCCGCCCACAAGCGGTTGCAACCACCCCGCCCACGCATCAAGCCGCGCACGCGTCAGTTCACCGGCGTCCTCGCGGGCCGGGAAGAGGCTGCGGAAGAGTTCACCGAGCTTCATTCGGCCTCCGGCACGGTACCGTGAGGCAGTGGCATGGCTGCGTGCCTGGCGGCTGCGATAGCGGCCGGCGGCAACGGTGGCGGCGTGTTGGCCGACAACCCGGAAGCGGACTTCACACCGCCGGCGGCAAAGATGCGGGAGGGCAACGCGAAGTGGCGCAACTGGAGCACATCCAGCGGACCTGCGCCCGCCTCGCCGCGCAACTGGACCCTGAGCGCAAGGCCCGTGCTCGCGTCCGGCGTCCAGGTAAGCAGGTAACGTGCGTTGTCCTGCTGCAAAACTTTCGCACGCTCGAGCAGACGGATCAGCCCGAAACGCCCCTGCGCCTCCATGGATGAGCGCAGGCCCGCCTGCTCGGTCTGCCATTCGATATGCGAGAGGTTCTCCAGCGACTGCCCCGGCCATTCGAAGGGCGTCCACTCCTCGCGCTGGTTGAAGTAGTGCAGTTCGTTGCCCGGCAGCACCACCCGCATGTCCGTGATGCCAGGCGTTGCGACACCGCGCAGATCGAACCGTATATGTGCGTCGCCCGAGGGGAAGAGTACCGTCGAGACCCGCATCAACCGGTTCAGTCCGTCGATAAAAGCCGGGTCGAGCCTGAGCGAGCCGCGATCGGCACCTTGCGCGGCGCCCCAGTGATCGCCCTGGCGCTCGACGACGCCTGCCAGCTGCGTCGTGACGAACTGGGTGATCACGCCGTTATCCGGGCGCATGAAGCGCGCCATCTCCGGCAACGACGCATCGTTTTCCGAATCGGCAAACGGATAGCGGCCGCCGAAGGTCCGGTTCCAGTCAGCGAGGATCGAGGTGCGCCAGATGTCGTTCAGGCTTGCCGCAGCGGGCTGCACCACGGCCTGCCAGGTCTGGTCGAGCGGCGCCTGGAACAGCTCACCGAACCCCGCCCACTGCTCGCCCAGGCTGGCGGCCACGCGGCTCGCGTAATCGCGGCTGTCCGCGATATCCGAGCTCCGGCCCTGCAGCACCGACTGCGCCGCGAGGCGCGACATGGCGTCCGTATCGGGGCCGGCCAGCATCTGCTCGACTTTCAGGCGCATTGCCGTCACGCGTTCGAGGTAGCGCGCAAGGCTCAGGTCGCCGGTTGCCGCGATCTGTGCGCCGGCCTTGCCGGTCTGCGCCGGCATCGCAGAGGCAAGATCACTGCCCGCGAGACGCAGAATGGGCCCGAAAGCGCCCGCGAGTGGTGCGAGCTCGGGCTGCGCCTGCTTCGACGGATCTTTCTGGTCAGCCCCGACAAGCTGCTGCGCCTTGTTGATGAGCGTATCGGAGAGCGATTGCGCTGCCGCGCCGGCGCCTGCCTGATACACGATCATGTTCATCAGCGCGACCAGAGGCGAGCGTTGGGAATCCCCCAACAGCGTGAGCTGGTCGGCCGTGGCCGAGAGCGTCGTTGCAGACTGCCAGCGCAGGCTGTTGAGGAACTGCTCCCATGCCCGTGCGTAGTCGTCGAAATAACGTTGACGCAGTGCAGCTCTCAACGTCGATGGCGCCGCATTCGCCGATTTCGCATCCGAGAGCACCCAGTCGCCCGCGACATTGCCCTGCTCGCTCGCCTCGTCGATCGCCTTCGCGATGCGTTGTTCCCACGCGTCGCGCGTGAACACGCCTGGTATCGTCTGCGTGGTGTTGAACAGGCCCCGGCCCGTGGTGTCGCCTAATAGCGTGGCAAGAGATACCGGCGGATATTTCGGCTTCGCCTCATCAAGGATCTGTTCGTAGACCGCATCCGTTGAGTTCTGGATGCCGCGCACGCCGATGATGGTCTGGCGCGTAGCGGCAACGAGGCCGCCATCGGGGCTAATCGCGGCTGTCGATGCTCCCGGAGCGTTGTGTCCGAGGTGATCCGCAAAGAATCCGATGGCGTGCTGGCGCAGATCCTCCCATGTGCCTGGCGAGAGTGGCGAATTGAGCGGGCGCGCCGGCACTTCCGTTGCGACGAGCTGCGACGTCAGAAAGACCGCGGCAGCATGTTCCGGCTTCGCGAGCATCAGGTAGGCCTTGAGCGTGTCATAGGCCGCCTGAGCCTGCGCGTTGCCACCGCTTGCGATTTCCTCGTCGGACATCGAGGCGAGCTGGCGCAACCGCTCCTCGAGCTTCTCGCGGATCGGGTCGACAAGAACACGTGCTGCGGCACTCTGGTAGCCGGGCCAAATTGCACCGAGCAGTGCGCGGTCGTGGTTCAGGCCAAAGCGTGTTACCCATGGGGAGCCATCGCGTTGACGCGTCTCGAGCGTATCGATCTGTTTGTCGAGGCTGTCGAGCATTTGCATGGCTTGCGTAGGATCCTGGGTGCCCGAGAGTCTCGCGAGCGTGTCCGCTGCGTTGCCGATCGTGGCGCGATTCGTGAAAGTGGAAACCGCCATGCCCACGATCCAGAGGCCGACCACGGCTGTTGCGGTCCACGCTGCCGTTGTCCAGAACGAAAAACCGACGCGACGACCGTGGACTGTTCGGCTGTGCTCCGCAATCGTTTGCCAGATCGAGCGCTGTTGTGGCGCGATGGGGTCGCTTTCTGTTTCCGCTTGTTCGTCTGCCTCGCCGTTGAGCTTTTCCACGGCTGTGGGTAGCGCGAACTCGCGCTCCTTGAAGAGCGGTGCAAACAGCAGACCGTGCACGGTCTGACGCCAGTAACGCGAATTCGCGGTCTGCAGCACAAGTTCTGACAAGGCGCTACCGAGCCGCTCGATATGTTGCGAGAGCTCGGCCGGATAGCGGTCGCGATTGTCCGCGGCAACCCGTGCGACGCCTGTGTCCGCCAGATTAAGTGCGAGGCCTTGCAGCGAGGCGTGGATTTCCTCGGCATTCACGCGCGTGTTCGCCCAGGTCACGCCTATCGGTTCGTCCGCACTTTGCGTCTCGGCGCCAAAATCTGTCACGTTCAGCAGATATGCAGGCGCGGCCCATCGCAGGGCTCGGGCGTGGCGGGCGAGGCGTTGGGCCAGCGCGTTTGTGTCAAATGGAGTCTTGCCGACAACCCGATTACCGGTTACCACCACGATCGCATCGATCGGGCGGCGACTGCGCATCCGGCGAATCTGGTCGAGCCAGGCGGTGTCGAGCTTGTCGGTGGTCTGCTTCGCATAGAGCAGCACAGTATCGCCGGTGATTGCGTAGCAGGTGTCCACGAGTCCCGGCACAAGACGCGTAACGAGCGGCTCGTCGCCCGCGATGACCACCCACTGCTCACGGTAGCGCCAGCGCCCCCCATGTCGGGCGCGCAGTGCATCACAAAGGTTGGTGCTGCGGGAGACATTCAAATCGACCTCATCCCTCTTTTGTGCCGCGCCGATCCTCGCCATTGGATCGCGCTCGTACCGGGTGTTCGATCGACCAGGTGCATTCCTGGCCACGACACTCCACGCACTGGCTAGAGGGGCACGAAACGCCAACACGAGCCCCCCGATCAAAACGATAATCAGGACCCGGCGAACCGGAGACGGGTCGATTGTCGAACCTTTGAACCATTCGAACAGAGCAGCGGCAATCGTCACTGCGATCACGATAATCCAGTAGCCGAAGATCTTGCGTACCTTCATGCATTCAATTCCATTTGTTCTTTTGAATGTGCGAGTGACTTAGCGACTGCGAAGTACAATGAACCTGCACGCCATGCCATGAGTTGTGGCCCCCCCGTTTTTCCTGCATGTTCGATTGCCAACGCGGCCGCAAGCCATCCGGCACACGCCCCGGGATTGCCTAACGCTGTATCGATGTCGTGCACGCCTGTCAGTTCTGCTGTTTGTGAGAGAGCCAGCTTCACACCCGATGCGGTTTGAAGAAGCCCTCCTTTGTCCTCCCCAGACAGTCCAGCTTGCCAGAGATCGCTAATTTCGGCCGCCGCCGATTTACTCCACAACAGCGCCTGCTGGGTGCTGTATTCAAGCGCCGTGGTGTCGACCACCAGGGGGCGATGCAACATCGCCAAGGATCGAAGTCCATATCGTTCTACCAGAGGTGCCCATCCCAATAAAAGCGCCACCGCGGCTTCCGCACTGTTCTCGGGCGGCTTATCGTGTAGCTGCGCTGACACGAACAGAACGAAGCGCTCAAGCGTAGGGCCACCCTTTATATCTAACCACTCGTCCAGTGCCATCAATCCTAGGTTCGTGGCGAGCAACGTTACAGGCGCACGCCGTAGTTCGGAATCCGACCAGCATTGGTGCCACGTGCGAAGATGCATATCCCTATCTTCGCTCTCGGGTAAATGCAGACGTACGTCGAGCGCAACGTTCTTGGGAAGTGCCTTGATTGCGGGACCGATCCGTGCCAGCAGCTTCTCGAAGCAAGGGCCGTAGCGCCCCTTCCCGTCTTCGCTGTCGATCAAGGACAACGAAGTGTGACGTGTTCCGTCTTTTCCGTTCTGCGACGTTTTTGCGACAAGTGCCGTCTCGCCCCGGGCGATCTTCCCTGCGACCTCAGTAGTACCAAAGCCGCACAGATAGCTCAATCCCACAACTGCAAGCGGTTCACTCGCGAAGCGAATTGCTTTGGCTCGATCTTCCTGCAGGACTTCATCCTCAGCCATGAGTCTTGCGACCTCTTCGTCGTAGTAGTGCAACCGCAAGCCAAAGACAAGGGCCCATGCAAGCACAGGTAACGCGAGCAGCTGTACCCAGAACCATGCAGAGCCCGTAGGTTCCGTCCTGGACCACGTCAGTAGCGTACCTATTACGCCGGCAAGCATGAAGACCACGAAAAACGCAAGCCAGACGATAGCTCGCGGTGGGCGAGGCTCGTTCGATGCTTGCCTCTGCGAAACGGGAAGGACAACCGGCATCGTCCGGCCTTTAGACGAGGCTGGAGATCAGGCGGCAACCGCACATCGCGCGATAGCCGTTTCGGGCGACCGGTACTCCGTCGTCCTTCATCGTCTCATCGCCATCGATAATGAGATTAGGTTTGATATCGTGTTGTGGACACGACACTTCGTCGCCCTTGCGTGCGATAAAGCGGCCACTGAATTTCATCGCCTTCGAGGCGGTGATGACTTTCCCGCCGTGGTCAGTGGAATCGCCCAGGAGAACCAGATCAATCATTTTCACTCCTTGAAAAAATTGCTAAGCGTAGAGCTGCTACCAACAGCTGAGCCTAGCCCCAGCGGGTCAAGATAACGCTGTGAACCCTGATCCCAGGATGCGGCATCCTGAAGCTTGCCCAGTTGATCCTGACGAATCTGGTCAGGGTCTGGAAGCAGTTTCTTCGCCGCTTTGCCAGCCGTGTTCTTGGCCTTATCGACTATCTGGTCCTTGCTGCTTTTTTCTTCGATCGTGCGCAACTGCAGGAACACGCCATCACCAAGTGAGACGTTATTTGCCCTGGTGATGGTGTTATGAACAAAATTGTCAAAGAATGCGAGCACTTCCGGTGACAAGGTAGCGGGCTTCACCCACGCGGTTGCCAGCTCACGTGCCGTCGGATCGCGAATGTCATCGATGGTGTGCCTCTGCCCCATCAAGTCAGCGGGCGGCACCCCTTGCTCCGCTTCGTTGTAATAGTCGGCCCGGCTGTTGTAATCGGGAGTCGGTGCATCCGTGAATATCTTGTTGTAGACCTCTGCGTCGATCGTATTAACAAATAAATTGCTACCGGTGCTGTATGTTCCAGCCCGGTCGTGAAGCGTACGCGCCCACGAAACGAACAACTTCTGATGCGCAAGAAATTGATGCTCGAGAGAACTTTTTCCGCCGGGCAATAGCGCGGCATAGGCCTTGAAAAGGTCATTCACGGTAGCGGTCTTTCCATTCACGCTAACTGTCTTCTGAAACTCGAATTCCCGCACTGCGATTCGCAGTCCCTGCTCTTTCAGTTGTTCCGTTCGGTAGACAGGAACACCACAGACCCACGCCTGGTCAAGCATGTTTCTCGCCGACACCTTCGCAAGTTCGGCGGACTTTCCATCTTCGCCATCCGCGAAACCACCGCCCACATCGGCCTGACTCCCGGGATAGACGACTTCAGTCAAGTTACCTGCTTCTTTCGAGTTGCGCGGGGAATCAACCGGCTTGTAGAAGCGCAGTTCGGTAGCAGCAACGTGGTGGACAACCTTGCGAAACTCGCCTGGCGTGTCGTATTCGCCAAGCGTGCGTTTGGCGAGGGCGACCAATTGGCTGAGCGCCTCGATCGCCACCCGGACCACGACCCCACCCGCGCCCCCTGCTTCCGGAGTGGCAAGCGTCCCCGCCGCCGTTAGCAACTGCGTTCCCGCTTTCGCGAAGAAACTGTCCCCGTAGGCACTCGAAACGCTGTCGAACAGCCCCATGAAATCGAACCGCACGTCGGCGCCTTGATAGGTAATCTTTTCGCCCTCTTTTTTGCAGATTTTTTCGATCAATTCATTCGCGAATTTGCGTGCGGCCACCGCGCCCCGGTCGAAGCCGAACATCGAAATCCGAATCGAATTGATGGGTCTGGGATCATTGCGAGCTTGCTTGAGGATATCCGTAAAGTCACTCTTTGCCTGATCTACACGTGCGTCAAAACCCGTTCCAAGCCACGCCGCCGGGGCCCCCATGTCGCGGACGCTGGGAATGGCATCAGCAGATGCCTGTACGATGACAGGAATGATTGTCTTCACGCTCGTGACCGATGCCCCCACCTTCTTTAGAATCGCACCCGGTTTGACTCCTTCCCCGAATTTTTCGAGAGCGTGAACGAGCGCGGACTTTACACCGCCCTTCGAACCGGTCCTGTAGGCGCCCGTTGCTTCCTTTGCGAAATCTCTCGTGGCGTCTTTACGCGCGTCGCCAATACTATCTTTGACTGAATCAGTAACCGCATCCTTCGCTTCCTTGACAGTGTTGGCGGCCAGTGTGCCCGCTATCCCTACTGTTTCTTTTGACAGGCGGCGTCCCATGCCTTCGTAGTAGAGTGAGTAAATTCCTGCTTCCTTTTTTGTTTCCTTATGTGCATTAAATAGGCGACCAATATTAGAGGGAGCGGAGTCCCCTTTAACGCTGTGACCGAAGCCATCGAAGAAGAAGCTAATATAGATTTCTTGACGACAGCGATAACAACCGTCCGGCGGAGCAGATGGCTGAGTGAGTGTAAAACTGGTTGCCCGGCCCACGCGATCAACCATGGACGGATTACTTTCCGCCGCTGCTGACGCAGAAATGGCTGTCTCTTCGTTGCGCATGCCGCTTCACCTCAATCCGTAGCGTTAGTAATGTTGGGAGTCGTCGGGAACTCGACCCATTTCGCCTCGACCTTCCTTCCCGGCAGGAAGTGGAATTCGATGTATCCGCTGTGCTTGTTCGGTAGTTCTGGCACGGGAACTTCAGTTTCGTAGGTTTCAGGTGGCATATTTTTTTCATCTTGCTCTTGCGTCAGATCCAGGACGACCTTGATGTGCAATGTCTTTGTTTGCTTCGGGATATCGAAGCAACACGTTATGCTCCCGCCTCCACCAACTTTATGAGCGTGAGAATATCCTCCCCCAAAGTCATCGACATCGAAGGCAGCGATATTGCGATCAGTGTAGTTGTAACCGGTCACGTGATACGGGCCATACGTTTCCTGCGAGCAGGCTCGACCCACTGCGATCCCGGCGACACACGCCAGCAACAGAAAACCTCCCCTGCGTTTCAAATCTTTTGGCATCAGTGCCCCGGTGCTCAGTTTGTGGCCTTAGGAATATTGGGAGTCGTTGGGAACTCGACCCATTTCGCCTCGATCTTCCGTCCCGGCAGGAAGTGGAGCTCGATGTATCCGTCGTGCTTGTTCGGTAGCTCTGGCACGGGAATGTCAGTTTCGTAGGTTTCAGGCGGCAGATTTTTTTCATCTTGTTCCTGCGTCAGGTCCAGGACAACCTTGATGTGCAATGTCTTTGCTCGCTTCGGGATATCCAGGCAACATGCAAATCCGCCCCCTCCACCAGACTGATGGGCGGCAGAATCCCCCCCGCCAAAGCCATCGACATCAAAGGCAGCGATATTGCGATCGGTGTAGTTGTAACCGGTCACGTGATACGGGCCATACGTTTCCTGCGAACAGGCTCGACCCACTGTGATCATAATGACACCGGCGAGCAATAGCAGACTTCCCCAGCATTTCAAATTTTTTGGCATCAACGCCCCCGGCGTTCAGTTTGTGGCGTTAGGAATGTTGGGAGTCTTCAGGAACTCGACCCATTTCGCCTCGATCTTCTTTCCCGGCAGGAAGTGAAATTCGATGTAACCGTCGTGCTTGTTCCGTAGCTCAGGGACGGGAATTTCAGTTTCGTAGGTTTCAGGCGGCAGATTTTTTTCATCTTGCTCCTGCGTCAGGTCTAGGACAACCTTGATGTGCAGTGTTTTTGCGCGCTTAGGAATCTCGAGACAACATGTCTCACCACCGCCCCCTCGGCCCGTGTAATGAGCGCTGGAATTTCCACCCCAAGTTTCGTTGACCCAAAAACTTGCAATGTTGCGATCCGTGTAGTCGTAGCCGGCAATGTGATACGGGCCATACGTTTCCTGCGAGCAGGCTCGACTCACTGCGATCCAGGCGACACAGGCGAACAACAGAAAACCTCCCCAGCGTTTCAAATCTTTTGGCATCAGTACCCCCGGTGCTCAGTTTGTGGCCTTAGGAATATTGGGAGTCGTCGGGAACTTGACCCATTTCGCCTCGATCTTCCTTCCCGTCAGAAAATGGAATTCAATGTATCCGTCGTGCTTGTTCGGTAGCTCTGGCACGGGAATGTCAGTTTCGTAGGTGTCATTGGGGAGGTTTTTGTCAAACTGCTCCCATGTCAATCCAAGCACGACCTTGATGTGCAATGTCTTTGCTCGATTCGGGATATCGAGGCAACATGCAAATCCGCCCCCTCCACCAGACTGATGGGCGGCAGAATCTCCCGCGCCAAAGTCATCGACATCAAAGGCAGCAATATTGCGATCGGTGTAGTTGTAACCGGTCACGTGATACGGGCCATACGTTTCCTGCGAGCAGGCTCGACCCACTGCGATCCCGATGACACAGGCCAGCAATAAAAAACTTCGCCAGCGCGCCAGTATCTTCAGCATCGCTTCCGCTTTGTAGTGAGGTTAGGTAGTTGCCGTTGCCGATCAGATATTTGGTGTCAGGCGGCCCACGAGGATGCTGCAGCCTCCTCCCATGCGTCGGGAGAAATCGATGGCAGTATTTCGCGTAAGGGCTTGCCCGCGCGTTGACGCGGGTCCAGTTTGACGTTGATCGTCGGGTGCGCGTCAAACTCCCGGCCTATGTTCAGTCCGATCAGAGTGAACAACATCAGATCGTCCATATTGTGAAACTGATAGCGCTCGTATGCACGATCGAGGAGTTCGCGGGCATGTGCAATGCAACTGCGAGCGTCGATGTCCGACATCGGCGGCAACAACTCGCCCTTGATTTCGTGATAGACCGTTTCAGCTAATGTCGCCACCGCCAGTCGCTGTTGCTGCTGGGTAGTAAGCATTGGATGATCCGCCGTGACAACCAGTCCATCCGATTCGCGATCGGAACCATTAACGTCCTTCCACCCTCCGTGCCAATACCGTATCGCGCGAAGCGGCGCGACGAGCCATTCGCGTTGCGCTGGTGTCAGCGCGTCCAGCAGCGCCTCAAGAATCAACGGATCGTAGTAGCGCAGCAATGCGTGCCTTCCGTCTGCCAGTGCGACTTCCGCAAACGGGTGAAGATGGCGGGTCAGACGGGATAGAGACGCCCGTGACGCAACCCAAAGCACGAGGTCTACGTGCTCGCTCTTGCGCAGCAGCGTTCGGGCGAGCGCCGCATGGGAAGCGTCGTCGAGTTTGATCTCGACCAGATAGGGCGCAACGTCAGGCGAGGATGCTTCGAGCATTGTCTCGGGATAGAGGCATTGCCACGCCGCGTCCCGTTCGATCACGACCTGCAGCACGTCCGGGTCCAGCACGCCATCGACAAGCGCGTACAGGTGAATCGGCGTGTCGTGACCGGTGGTCAGCGCTTTGAGCCACTGAGTGAGTTCGGTGAAACGTTCGACCTGAAAGGGAACAGTATGCATGTCGGATCTCCTATGCTCGTGGCGTTAGCGCGCTGCGGCTCTGGGCAGCATCCGATCTGCAGTCCTTGCAGACCCCCTGCGGCAGTTCCGGCATTGGAGCCTTGTCGCTTGCAGCCGAAGGTTTGTCCCACGACGCGCATTTCTCGAGAATGTCACCTGGCGTACCATTTTCGATACCGTTTGGCGTCACTTTGATATATGAGCCTCCCGCACCGATCCAGACCTCCTTTGCTGCGCAGAGAACCAGCTTGCCGTTGACGCTGGATATCTTCAGATCCTTCAACGCGCTGATTTCCATTGCATCTGTCTGCGCCTGGATTTCAACTTTTCCCTTTGCGGCAAAGAATTTCATCCCGCACTTTTGCGCGAACATCGATATGGCTTCACCGGCAGCGACCGTGAATTTCTTGAAAACACCAATATCTGCCGCACCGCCGGCGCTTACCGCGAGATTGCTGGTTGCAGCCAATTGAAGATGCTGACCGCTGGTCAGCGCGATACCATCCGGCGCTGATGCCAGAATGACGGCGCGTTGTAATCCGTTGAGCCGTTGCTCGAGAAACTGCCGTTGCTGGTCAAGTTCCGCCAGGTGGGCACGAGCGGCCTGCGCGCTGGCAGTCAGGTTGTCCATCAGCGAATAGGCATCCTCAAGTTGCGCCTTCGCAGTGACCATATCCAACTGCTTGCCGCTGGCGCCTTCTTGGGCCTCGGAGGAAATAAGTACGCCCTTTGCCCCCCGCACAGACACGTGCTCGTCGGTACGCAACTCCACACCCTGCCCCCTCTCCTTGCGATCCGAATCGACCATATGCCCAAGATTGAGCTCGCTGGTCTGGAACGGGGTCGTCAGGTGAATATGCTCAATACCTTCCTTGTCCTCCATGCGCAACTCATTCTGCGCGGCCGTGCGAATAAGATTGCGGGTATTGTTGAGATTGTTGACGAGATCAGGATGCAGGCTGTCGTGCATCGCACCGATGATGATCGGACGATTGGGGTCGGCGGCCGTAAATTCCAGCGCCACTTCCGCTGAGTCGATCAGCGGGAAGTGGTGACCATAGTTGTCGCCGCTGTAGGGCTTGGCAAAGCGCACAGGCCGGCTCGTGCCCCCCGGGCTCCACTCGTCCAGATCGAACGGCAGCTTGATGACGTACCAGCCCTGTTCCGTCAGATACGCATATTTGTAGTTCCCGGGCGAGGTGATACGCGCTGGCAAGATGCCCTTGATCTCCGGCTTCACGATGGATTCCATCGATGTGCGCCAGACCCGGTCCGAAGGAATCCCTTCGAACTTCACCTGATAGGACTTGTTGCGCCCGCCATGCGAAGTCACCGACGTGATGAAGATCCCGTACTTTGCGTCAACCGGCGTCGGATCGACTCGCATGACCTCCCCGGCCTCCAGCCAGAACGGATTGCCCCTGCCGATGAATGTCACCTGATTCGCAAGATGCGCCTCGTGTCGCAGACGGGCGATACGCTGCCCTTCTTCTGGCGTCTCGTAGTGCTCACCCCAGTGATAATCAACCGCATTGGTGGTCTTGTCGCCGCGTGCCGTGTTCTCTTCGACCAGCAACGATACGTCGGCCTGACGGTGGTTGTAATCATGCAAACGCACCGATTGCGGCACACGCTGGGTACGCCGCCGCAGCGACTTGATCGCGTCCGCGCCCACGCTCTCGAGCCCCGCATCACGACGATACGGCACCGTACGCTGCTTGCGCGCATACGCGTCCAGATCGTCGCCGAACACCAGCACGGCGTAATCCTTTTTTTGCTCCCAGCGAAACCAGATGCCCTCTTCCGCGCAGATGCGCTGGATGAACACGAACGTTGTTTCGTGGTACTGCGTGACGTACTCGTGCCGCTTGTACTCGCCGCGCAGATTGAACTTGAAGTCGACACCCGCCCGGTAGCCCTCATGTCGTAGCGTGTCGGTAATGATCTCTTCAATCGACTGCTTCTGGAACAGCCGGCTCGTCTTGCCCCTGTTCAGGTCTGCCATTGCGGGCTCGAGCCTGACGCGGTAGCGCGTCTCGTCCGCCGAGGTCTCGAGTTCATCGAACTTCGTGATGATGCCGTGGACGGTCTGGGCGGGCGGTTTCGCGCTGAACTTCTCCGCGTTCTCGCCGAACATGCGTTGCAGGTGACCGATGTTCGGGTCGATCGGATCTATGGTGAATCTAGCCGGACGCCCAAGCACCTGATCCATAGGAATCCCCGCCATCGGGCTTGTGAATTCAATCTCGTACCAGTACAGCTGGCTGATCTTGTCCTGGCCAGCAAATTTCACGATCGAGAACGGCGCCGGCTGCGGCGCCAGCTTCAATTCATAAGCCTGTGACGGCATGAGCCACGACATCGAAAACCTCCCGGATTACGCAATAACAGCAAATGCCGCCGGAGCGCGCAGAACGCTCCGGCGGCAGGTGCGGGTAACGTCAGATCAGCTCTTGGCCTTGGGCATCTGCGACACCAGCGAGAGGCCAATGTCCATGCCCTCCACCTGGAAGTGCGGGATGATGAAGAGCTTGATGCGGAAGAAACCCGGGTTGTCCTCGATGTCCTCCACCGTCACCTTCGCGTCGCGCAGCGGGTGCGAAGCCTGCAGCTCGTCGCCTGGGTCCTTCATCTCGGTCACGAGCCCCTTGATCCAGTTGTTCAGCTCGAGCTCGAGCAGGCGCCGGTCCTTGGTCGTGCCGATGTTTTCGCGCTGGATCAGCTTCAGGTAATGCGCGATGCGCGAGAGCAGGAAGATGTACGGCAGGCGTGCATTGATGCGGCTATTCGCCGTCGCCTCCTTCGTTTCGTACAGCGCCGGCTTCTGGGTCGAGTTGGCCGAGAAGAAGCAGGCGAAGTCGTGGTTCTTGTAGAAGGAGAGCGGAATGAAACCCAGGTTCGCGAACTCGAACTCGCGCGTCTCGGGAATCAGCACTTCCGTCGGGATCTTCGGCTGCACTCCCGTACCAAGGTCGTACAGGTGAACTGGCAGATCCTCGACTTTGCCGCCCGCCTGTGGGCCGCGAATCTGGACACACCAGCCGTTGTTCACGAAGCTGCGGGTCATGTTCGCCGCGAACGCGAAAGAGGCATTCACCCAGCAGTACTTGCTGTGGTCCGGGCCTTTCACCGCTTCTTCATAGTTAAAGCCTCGCACCGGCACCGTGTCCTTGCCGTACGGCAGACGGCCGAGTGTGCGAGGCATGGTCAGGCCAATGTAGCGGGCGTCGTCCGTGTCGCGGAAACTCTTCCACTTCGTGTACTCCGCACGGTCGAAGTAGTTGGCGATGTCCTGGATGGCCGCGACCTCTTCCATCGTGTTCTTGCCGAAGAACTTCGGGCCAACCGAACCGATGAACGGCATATGCGCGGCGGCGGCCACCTTCGAGATGTTGCGCAGCAATGCGATGTCCATCGGCGAGTTGTCGAACTCGAAGTCGCTGATCATCGCGCTGACCGGCTGGCCGCCCGGCGTGTCGTATTCCTCGATGTACGTGAGGCGATACAGGCCGCTCTGGATCAGTTCGGGCGTGTCTTCGAAATCGCGCTGCAGCGCTTCCTTCGATACATCAAGCACCTCGATGCGCGCATTACGGCGGAAGTCGGTCTTCGAAACCAGCATCTTGAGACCGCGCCAGCGCCCTTCGAGCGCCTGAAATTCGGGGCTATGCATCACCGCGTCGAGTTGCCGGCTGATCTGGCGATCGAGCTGGCCGATATGGAAGTCGAGCAGCGACTTGTCGAGGCGGTCGACCGGTTGGCTCGACTTCGCAACCAATTCGAGAAACGCGCCCATGCCTCGTGCAATACGCTCGTCGGCCGACGCCTCGGAAAGTGCGTCGTTGTCCCGGAACACCTCAAGCGGGCGCGCTTCGGAGACGGGCTTGAGGTTGATCTTGTTGCATAACGCCGCATAGACGCTGTCATGCTCGAGCACGACGGTTTCCGCTTCGCCCTGCCGGGCTTTATTCTGACTCATTGCAATTCCTGTCTGCGTGTGGTCCAACACAACCTGGTTATGGAAAGCGATGAAGGCCGATTTCGACCGTCGATGCTCAGGCATGCCCTTCCGGCTGGGTGGCCGCGGTTGCGAGTTGCGCCAGTTCGCCGCGCAGCTTGTCGGACAGGCGTTTATCTTTCAGAATTTTTTCGAACTCGCGACGGAACGTGACGTTGTCGAGCAGATTCGATTTGAGGTCGCGCAGCAGGTTGCGCATCGCCAGCAGCGCCTGTAGTTCGGGGATCTGGCGCGCGACCTGCTCGGGCTCGAAGTCTTTCATCGAACGGAGCGAGAGGTTCACCGGTAGCTCGGAGCCGTCGCCTGCGAGCGTGTTTTCAGCGGCGAACTTCAGGTCCGGTGCGTAGTCCGCGAGCACCGAATCGAAATTGTTCTTGTCGATATTGACTTTCTTGCGCTCGGCCAGCGACGCCTGCTCGCGGCCGGCGCTGAAGTCGCCTGCAACCAGCAGCTTGAGCGGCAGTTCGACTTTCTTCTGCGCACCGCCTGTATGTAAATCCAGGGTGATCGAAACCCTTGATTTTGGGATTTCCCTCTGAAAGCTATCCATCAATACTCCTGAGTTTATGAATTCATAAGGCCCGCACGGCACATCGGGTTAGTCATGGCCACACACTCTTCGCACGAGTCAATGCACGTGTTCGATTTGGCAATGGGGATCATGACGACATTCCATGACGTGGCCTCCACTTTTCAATACATCTCGCCGCGACATATTAGATTGACTTAACGCCACCACATCAAAACATGTCGGCCGGATGCAATTCTTTTCAAACACAAAATGACGTGAATTTCCAAATAAATCATGAAATTAAGCAGGGTTTACCGCGCAACGGCATGGGCAAAATCATAGCGATTAAAGGGACAGTGTGAACGAAAATATGTCTTTTCAGCACCGTCAATTGTCGTGATTTGTGACGAGAATCAAGAATCCTCAGGATGTCACATAAATTAAATTGCGATAGCCAATTTGCATGTCTCACGGGGAATTGTCAAATTGCATTGATTTGCACGGAGATCAACATTTCCAGTTTACAGAAACAGAATTTCAAATTTAGAATCCGCCAATTGATAGCAGTGAAAGCGTAGTCATAAAAATTAACCATGCGTATCGAAAAACCACTTTTTCACGACGGGCTAATCCTTACACAGCAACATTTCCAGCAACAGGAGCGATGGCTGGAGTTCGCGCTGCAACAGTTTGTTGCAGCGGCATTTGCCGAACCGTGGGGAACGTTGTGGGTCGATCCGGATGAGGAAGTGCTGGCGACCGGGCGTCTGAAGTTCACGCGACTCAAGGGGCGCTTCCCCGACGGCACGCCGTTTGACACGACAGTTAGCGATATGCTGCCGCCCGCGCGGGATCTGACCCAAGGCATTCCCGCCGACCGTCAGAGCGTGGTCGTATTCGCCGCCCTCGCGCTGCTGGATGCCAACGGCAACAACTGCCGGTTCGACGAGGCCACGCTCGCGCGACCGCGGCGTTCATACCGCGAATTCGTGAAAGTCACCGACCTGAACGGCACGCACGAAGCAGAGATTGCGGCCGAGCGCCATGCAATCCGTCTGCTCTTCGACTTTGAACCTCACGCCGACGACACGGTGTGCGCCATTGCGCGTCTCACGCGCTCGACGAACGGCCAGTTTCAGATCGATCGTCGCTTCGTGCCGCCGTGTCTCACGCTGGGTGCGCATTCGCGCCACATTGAACGGATCAATCGCCTTGCCGACATTCTGCAGGCAAAGAGCATGGCGCTTGGAGCGCGTCGCAGCGAGCGCATCGAGCAGGTCGCGGAGTATGGCGTGGCCGACGTGCAGCTCTTCTGGCTGCTGCACTGCATTCATGCAGCGTGGCCTCAGCTGCGGCTATACGCGTCCCATCCGGCACGGGCGCCCGAACAGTTGTACGTCACGCTGGCCCAACTCGCCAGCGCGCTGATGACGTTTTCAACGGACGCGCAACTCACGGATATCCCGTCTTACGACCATGCTCGCGCCGATGAGGTGTTCGGCAAGCTCGAAACGATGATACGCGAGCTGCTTGACGCCATCATTCCGTCGCGTGTGGTGTCGATTGGACTGGCCCGCAAGAACCCGACCACATGGACGGGGCAGTTCCTCGACGACCGCATCATTGAAGGGACCGCCGACTGGTATGTCTCGGTCAACGCGACGCTGCCGGCATTCGAACTTGTTGAGCAGTTCCCGCGGCTGTGCAAGATCGGCTCTCCGGACGACGTCGAGCACATCGTCAATTCAGCGTTGCCTGGCATCCCCCTGAAGGCCGTTCAGCGGGTACCCGGCGCGATTCCGGTGCGTCTCGATAACCAGTACTTCGCGCTGGACGCCACCAGTGACGCGCACGCCAGAATGCTTGCCGCGCGCAACTGCCAGGTCTATCTCCCGGCGTCGATACCCAACGCCTCGCTTGAACTCTACGCGGTACTGCGCTCATGAGCACTCTGACTTCCTGGCGCCCGCTACGCGCTCCGACGAACACCCTGCGCTCTGGCGATCACACCGCCGGCGGCGGCATCCGTGATCTGCTGCGCGATACCGCTCTGCTCGTGACTTCGCTCGGCGAGGGCGGAACGGTTCCGGAGGCCGGCGCATTTCGCGAGCGCTGTCACCAGATCATTTCAACGTTCTCGGACGCGCTGACTCAGCGGGGCTACCCCGCCAATCTCCGGCAGGAAGCCCTGATTGCCCAGTGCGGGCTGCTGGATGAAACCGCCCTGTGCCATCTGTCGGCCGAAAGCCGCCCCAGTTGGGAACTCAAGCCACTGCAAGTCGAGTGGTTCAAGGTACACGATGCAGGCGAGCAGGTCATCGCACGCATTGAGGTGCGTCTGCGTGAGGCGTCACCCAATGTCGACCTGCTCGAATACTACGTCGCAGTCCTCGGCATCGGCTTCAAGGGGCGTTATGCACGTGACGGAGAATCCGAGCGGACAGCGCTGATTTCAGCGCTCAATGCACGCCTCGCCAAACTTCGCCCGGTTGCAACACAAGCCTTCATTGCAGATCAAGCGGGACGTAGACTCTCCGACTGGTTCTACAGGCTTTCGCCGTGGGTCATGGCGGGACTGGCGTGTATCGTTGCGGCGATCGTCTGGGGTGTGGGCAGTGTGGCACTCGATACCCAGGTTGGACATATCGCACCCGCAAAGGTCAGCCAGCCGTGAAATCCGATCTGCCTGTGCTGACTTCCCGGCCGCTTCAGGTGAAAACTGCGCGCCATGAGGGACTTGGCTATCCGTTCCGGCTCATGGCGGTATTGGCGGGTGTACTCGCGCTCTCGGTGATCTGGCTCGTGGCGCAGCTGCAATCGGGTGTTGCGTGGATGCTGACGGGTGCGGTCTCGATCGTCGTCGCGCTGCTCATGATTCGGCGCACAATTCAGCTGTCGGTTACCAGGGATCAGTGCAGCCACGTGTTTGCCGGACTCGGTGAAGCGACGGCCGATATCCCGGTCGGGCTGCGCACACGCATGCCACTCGTGCTGGTGATCGGCGATGATCTGCCGGCACTGTTCAACCGGGATGGGGAGGAGCGCTTCGTCCACGTTGGCGATGGCGCGATCTGGCTGCGTATCGACCGGCCGCAGGATGCTGCGCGCCTCGCACCGGCTCTGCGCCAATGGCGCGATGGTCGCGCACCGGACGCAGTCATGCTATCGGTCGTACCGGGCCGTTATACCAACGCCGACGTTCTCACCCAGTCGCTGCGTCTCGCGCGCCAGGCGGTGGCGGACGCGGCGCGACGACTGGGCTCGCGCCCTCTTCCCGGGTATATAGCGGTTTATCAGCGACTCACTGCTGCCCCGGCAGATCTCTCGATACCTCAGTGGTACGGTGTTTCCTCAACCACTAACGTGATCGACGCACAGCGCATCGAGGCTGTCGTTCGCGCGGCGGAAGATGAAGTCGGTCGCACGGCTGAAAATGTCCTTTCTGCCGCCACGCGCGCTGCGGCCCTCGCGTCGGTTACCGGTTGGACACAGCGTGTCGTCTTTCACGCCCTTACCGATCGGCAGCAACCCGCTCCGCCTTGGGCACTCTTCGGTGCAGGCTGGATCGACTGTGGGCCTCAGGGGGGCGCGGGCAACCCGTGGGAGCGCGACGTGCAGATGTGGACCCGCGTCGACCGTGCGGCAGCCAGCGCTTCACTCAGGCCGTGGCCGCTTCCCCAGCCGCTCATCCAGGCGATGCCCCAGCGATTCTGGATGTCGCCGCGCATCTTCGCCTTCGCCCATGCGGCGGGACTGCTGGCATGCGCACTTGCCCTGTCATTCTTCTTTTCCACCCGTCACAACCAGAGCCTGCTCGCGCGCATTGGCACGGACCTCGGTCGTTATTCGATGATCCGGGCCGACCACGATGCTGCCCGACGCGAGGCGTTGAAGGTGCTCGTCGCCGATCGCGACGAGCTTGAGCGTTACGCACGCACCGGCGTTCCGTTGCCTCTTTCATTCGGCCTGTACCGGGGCGCGCGGCTGATTGCACCGCTCGACGCGGCGATCGCCTCCTATCAACCACCACCGCCGCTTCCCCAGATCGTGACGCTTGACAGCATGTCGCTCTTCGACAGCGGCCGTGCACAACTCAAGGACGGCTCGACGCGCGTCATGGTCAACGCGCTAGAGATGATCAGAGCGCATCCCGACAAGCGGATCCTCGTGACGGGCTACACCGACAACGTGGGCGACCCGGACAGCAATCTGAAGCTTTCGACGGCACGTGCCGAGGCTGTGCGCGACTGGCTCATCGACGCCTCGGGTCTTGCTGCTACACAGTTTGCCATTCAGGGCTACGGCGATACCCGATCTCTTGCGGACAACGACACGGACGCCGGGCGGGCAAAAAATCGCCGCGTGGAAATCACGCTTGTCCCTGATGCGCAGCAGGCTTCCGTACGGAGCGCAGCAGTGCCGGGTGCGGCCAGTGCAGGCAAATAACGCGGTTTAGTCCCCGAAGCGAGGGCTTCGGGATTGTGTAGCCCGGTAACTGATTCCGGGCGCTTGTTGCTGTAAGAAGAAGGGAGTAAGAAATGGCAATTCCGTCATACATGTGGCTCAAGGACGATGGTGGCGCTGACATCAAGGGCTCGGTTACTGTCCAGGGTCGCGAGGGCAGCATCGAGATCACCGCGTTCGAGCACGGTCTGCACATTCCGACCGACGGTAACACAGGCAAGCTCACGGGAACCCGCGTGCATAAGGCGATCACGCTGACCAAAGAAACCGACGCCTCGACGCCGTATCTCTACAAAGCCGTGACGAGCGGCCAGACGCTGAAGTCGGCCGAGATCAAGTGGTACAAGATCGACGACGCCGGAAAAGAGAAGGAATATTTCAACACGAAGCTCGACAACGTGAAGGTCGTCTCGGTCAGCCCGGTGATGTACGACATCAAGAACCCGGACTACGAGAAGCACAACCATCTCGAAGAAGTCGAGCTGCGCTACGAGACGATCACCTGGTCGTACAAGGACGGCAACATCATCCACAAGGATACCTGGAACGAGCGTTCCTGACCCGTGCAAGCGGTGGGAGGTCAGTTTCGCAGACTACCTCCCTTTGCCGGCCTGAGTCTGTGGGCTGGCCATTTTATTGCCAGGGACAGCCGCCTTCAGCGGGCGCTGCCCCTTCACCTATGTGAACGCCCGAACATGACCGTGCACTACGACCGAAACCGCTTCTCCCGTGACGCGAACCAGCTCCTGCAGCGGCTCAATCCTTACTGTGCGAATGCGCTGGAAGCCGCGGCAAGCCTGTGTCAGGGACGCCTCTCGGACGAGATTTCGGTCGAGCACTGGCTGCTCAAGCTCATCGAGGCCGGCGACGGCGACATCCCGGTCGTCATGAACCACTACGATCTGAACGTCGACGCCGTGTGGGATGCGCTGCTCAAGACCATCGATTGTTCGCCGCGTAACCTGCGTGGCCGCCCCAGCCTCTCTCCGCAACTGGCCGTCGTTCTCCAGGACGCCTGGTTTCATGCGTCGACCGGGATCATTACCGGTGACCCGATGATCCGTTCCGGCAACGTTCTTCAAGCCATTGTTGAAGCACCGCACGTGCTTCGCGCGACCAACGCCTGGCAACTGCTGTCCGTGAGCAGCGCGCAGATTCAGCGCCTGCTGCCGCGCCTGGGTTTGCGCACCCGCGAGAACGAGCGGGAGGAATCTGAAACCTTGCCGGAGCTGCCGGCCAGCGCAGCCGGAACCAATGTGCCGGATCCCGCACAAGCCGCGCCGGAAAACAAACCGGCGCCAGCGGTAAAGCGCAGCGTCGAAGGCGATGCGCTTGCTCGCTTCGCAATTGAGTTGACGGAAAAGGCGCGTCGCGGGGAAATCGATCCCGTGTTCGGTCGCGATCGCGAGATCCAGCAGATGGTCGACGTGCTTGCTCGCCGCCGCAAGAACAACCCCATTCTCGTGGGCGAGCCGGGTGTAGGCAAGACCGCGCTCGTAGAAGGGCTGGCGCTGCGCGTGGCCGAAGGCACCGTGCCGAATGTAATCCGCGATGTGCGCATCCTCACGCTGGATCTAGGTTTGCTGCAAGCCGGCGCAGGTGTAAAGGGCGAATTCGAGCAGCGCCTGAAGACCGTGATTGACGAAGTGCAAGCCTCGGCCGTGCCGATCCTGCTATTCATCGACGAAGCCCACACCCTGATCGGCGCGGGTAATGCAGCGGGCGGTGCCGATGCGGCCAACCTTCTCAAGCCCGCACTCGCGCGCGGCGAACTACGCACGATTGCCGCAACCACCTGGTCGGAATATAAGGAGTACTTCGAACGCGATGCCGCGCTCGAACGGCGCTTCCAGACGATCAAGGTCGAGGAGCCCGACGATGCGGTCGCGTGCCTGATGTTGCGAGGCCTGAAAGATCGCTATGCGAAGTACCACAACGTGCATATTCGTGACGAAGCGCTAGTAGCTGCCGTCAAGCTCTCGCGCCGCTACATACCCGCGCGGCAGTTGCCCGACAAGGCCGTCGACTTGATCGACACGGCCGCGGCGCGTGTACGCATGGGTCTCGAATCGCCACCACCCGAACTGCAACGCGAGCGCGCCGCGGTCGCCGCGCTCGAGCTGGAGCTCGCGACACTTGAAGACGACGAACGTGCCGGTATTGAAACCTTCGGTGGGCATCGCGCCGCGCTGGCCACGGCACTCACCGATGCGAAGGCCGGCCAGGAGAATCTGCAGCGCCGCTATAGGCAGGAACTTGGCCTTGTGCAGGCCTTGCTGGAGCAGCGTGGCGCAGCAGCGGCTGGCGAGAATGCCTTGCTCGCACAAACGCACGAAGCGCTCGCGCGAGCGCAGGGCAAGGCACCGCTGATTTTTGCCGATGTGGACGCGCAGGCTATCGCGCGCGTGGTGGCGGAGTGGACCGGTGTGCCGGTCGGTAACCTGCTCGAGGACGAGCTCCAGGGTCTGCTTACGCTCGAAGCCCAGCTCGCCAAGCGAGTCGTCGCACAGGACGACGCGCTTGCCGCTCTCGCCGAAAGCCTGCGCACGGCGAAAGCAGGCCTGAAGAACGAGCATGCACCGCTCGGCGTATTCTTGCTCGCGGGCCCCTCGGGGATTGGCAAGACGGAAACGGCCCTCGCGCTGGCCGATCTGCTCTTTGGCGGAGAGGCCGCGCTGACCACGATCAACATGTCGGAGTACCAGGAATCGCATACGGTTTCGCAGCTCAAGGGGTCGCCACCCGGCTATGTCGGATATGGTCGGGGCGGTATCCTGACCGAGGCCGTGCGCCAGCGTCCGTACAGCGTCGTGTTGCTCGACGAAGTCGAAAAGGCGCACCGCGACGTACTGGACATGTTTTATCAGGTGTTCGATCGCGGCACCATGCGAGATGGCGAAGGCCGGGAGATCGACTTCCGCAACTGCGTCATCCTGATGACGTCCAATCTCGGCAGTGAGCAGATCGACGCGGTCACGACCGACAGCCCGGATATCACACAAGCAGCGCTTCTTGATGCGATCCATCCGCGGCTCGTCGCTCACTTCACCCCTGCGCTGCTCGCGCGTTTTCAGACCCTGGTGTACCGACCACTCGACGTGGCCGCGCTCGCTGCCATCGTGCGGCTGAAACTTGCGAAGGTCGCCGAACGACTGCGCCGGCAGCATGACGTCGAACTTGTCTGCGACGATTCGCTCATCGGAACGATGGCCGGGCTGTGCCTTGCGCGTGAATCGGGCGCGCGCAACGTCGACGCGTTCCTCAACCAGCGTATCCTGCCCGCGGTATCGCGCGAGCTGCTTACGCGCATGGCAAGCGGCGGCGCCCCGGCGAAGATTCTCCTGTCAAGCACGGCAGAGGGTAGCCTGACAATCGACTTCGTCGATCACGGCCAGTCCGCCTCGGTCACGCCAACAACAGCGGCCGCCTGACGGGAGCGACACCATGCCCGCGGGACCCTCCCTTTACGACATGTTGCTTGGCCACATCGACGGCGAGCCACTCGAAAATCACGATGACAATACGCTCGAGATTCTGAGCGTTCAGGCAAATATCAAGCGGATCCTGAACACGCGGGCCGGCGCCCTCAAACATGTTCCAGATTATGGATTGCCCGATCTGACCAACATCTACAGGAATCTGCCCGCGTCGACTCATGACCTGCGCAATCAGATCGAGAACGTCCTGCTCAAATTCGAACCCCGCTTGCGCTCGGTTGAAATCGAGATCAACGACAGGCCCGATTCGGGGTTGCTCGTGAGCTTCACAATGGTTTGCCGGCTCAAGAAAGCG
Organism: Paraburkholderia acidipaludis NBRC 101816; assembly: GCF_000684975.1. Classification (GTDB taxonomy): domain Bacteria; phylum Pseudomonadota; class Gammaproteobacteria; order Burkholderiales; family Burkholderiaceae; genus Paraburkholderia; species Paraburkholderia acidipaludis. Next base: position 33,545 of record NZ_BAXZ01000038.1, read on the forward strand.
GGGTTGGTGAGGTTCGGCACGTATTTCGAACCGCCACGGCGTATGCGTATCGAGCGGCTCATCAATCTCCAACGCGACCGTTAGCCCATGTTGATGTGACCACGAAAGTATCATTCATGGTGGCGCCCCGCTCCTTCGCACCAACACATCACTCAATCGCCTCATACGGCAGCCCGACATAATTCTCGGCGATGGTCTTGAGCCCCGCCTCGGACCCCGTGTAATAGTCGTAATCGGTACGCTGCATGCGCTTGTCGAACGCGTCGCGGTCGGGGAATTCGTGCAGCAGATTGGTCATGAACCACGAGAAACGCTCTGCCTTCCAGACGCGCCGCAAGGCGATCGACGAATAGCGTTCGAGCAGTTCGGTGCGTCCGTCGCGGTACACCCCGCGCAGAATGCGGTACAAGGTGCTCACGTCGCTCGCCGCCAGATTCAAGCCCTTCGCGCCCGTCGGCGGTACGATGTGCGCGGCGTCGCCGACAAGGAAGAGCTTGCCGTACTGCATCGGCTCGACCACATAGCTGCGCAGCGGCGCAACGCTCTTCTCGAGTGAAGGGCCGGTCACGAGATGGTTGGCGATATCGTTCGGCAAGCGAGTCTTCAGTTCTCCCCAGAAACGCTCGTCGGACCAATCCTCGGCCTTCTCGGTCAACGGCACCTGAAGGTAATAGCGGCTGCGGGTCATCGAGCGCTGGCTGCACAGCACAAAACCGCGCTCGTTATGGGCGTAAATCAATTCGTGGTTGACCGGCGGCGTATCCGCAAGCAGACCGAGCCAGCCAAAGGGATAGACGCGCTCGTAATGCGCCAGCAGGTGCTCGGGAATGGTCTTGCGCGATACGCCGTGGTAGCCGTCGCAACCCGCAATGTAGTCGCAGTCGAGCCGGAACGTTTCGCCATCCTTCTCATACGTCACATAGGGGTGTTCGCCCTTGACGTCGTGCAGCTGGACGTTGCCGGCTTCGTAGATCGTCGTCGCCCCGCTCGCGGCGCGCGCGTCCATCAGGTCATGCGTCACCTCGGTCTGGCCGTACACGAGCACCGAAGCGCCGCCCGTCAGCCGCTTCAGGTCGATACGGTCGCGCCGGCCGCCATAAACCAGTTCGATGCCGTCATGGACGAGGCCTTCCGCATCCATGCGCCGGCTCACGCCGGCTTCGCGCATCAGATCGACCGTGCCCTGTTCGAGCACACCCGCGCGAATACGGCCGAGCACATAGTCGCCGGATTGCCGTTCGAGGATCACGTTGTCCACGCCCGCTTTGGTCAGCAACTGTCCGAGCAGCAGCCCGGATGGCCCGGCGCCAATGATCGCAACCCTGGTTTTCGTCTCCATCTTCTCCTCCGTCTCAGCTCATTGCCGCGTTGCGTTGGGGCAGAACTCCCGCTGCGGCATCCGTCATCGATGGACTGTATTTTTTGTCAAACGCCAAGCTTTGATAAGGCACAATTCCGCACTAAAATTGTACTTTTCAAATATCCGTCACGACTGCCGCGACGCTCCGGCGAACGGAAATGGCTCATTCGACTCTGCAGAATATTCCCGTCTTCAAGCTGTATGGCGAAGGCGCCGAGTGGCGAACCCCGGACCTGCTGCACTGCGAGTCGATTCCGGAGCGCAGCAGCCTTCACGACTGGGAAATCCGCAGCCATCGGCACGCGGATCTGGCGCAGCTGCTGTACGTGCAACGGGGCACGGCCGTTCTCGAGGTGGAGGGCGAAGAGACGCCGATCGACCGCCCGTCGCTTCAGGTCGTTCCGCCGATGTGCGTTCATGGCTTCCATTTCAGCCCGGAGGTCGATGGATTCATCATTACGATCGCGGCGCCGCTGATCGGCTGGCTTCACGAGCAGTGCGACAGGCGGCGGCCTCCCTTGCAGTACCCCGGCTGCTACCCGGTAGGCGACGACCAGCCGTGGCTGGACACGCTCTGCGCCACGCTGAACCGCGAATATGCGAACCCGGCGCCGTCACGCGATCTGCTGCTGCGTTCGCTCGTTAGCGCGCTGGTGGTATGGGTGAGCCGGCGCGACTACGAACGCAATGTGGCGAGCGAACACCTCGATCGCGGCCGGCACTATCTGGGCGCGTTCTCCAGACTCGTCGAAAAGCACTACCGCGAGCATCTTTCCATCAGTCAGTACGCCGCCTTGCTGGGCGTCACGCCGGTGTATCTGAATACGGTTTGCCAGCGCGCCGCCGGTCAAAGTGCGCTTTCGATCGTACACCAGCGGCTGCTGCTGGAGGCCAAACGCAATCTGGTTTACACGACGCTGAACGTGAGCCAGATTGCCGATCTGCTCGGTTTCACCGAACCCGCCTATTTCACGCGGTTTTTCAAGCGGCTCACGGGCACGACGCCGAATCACTTTCGGGCACGGAAGTGATCCGGTTTCCGCATCGCGGCAAACGTCGCTTCGGTGCCTGCGCCTGTCGCCAATTCATCGGCGCTATTTCATCCGACCTGTTACCTGAGCGTTTTTCCGCGCTCGGATGATGTCGGTGTCGGTCTCGGCTGAATATGCTGATTGATCGCCCTCTTGTTGGTGATTTCGCTCAGGTCGAGGCACGGCGGCACGTCCAGGGGCAGCAGCCGCGCAATGAAGGTGGCGTTCCCCGCTGCCTTTTCATTAGTAGTCCATGATTGATGAGGAACGCCGTGTTCTGCACGAATGCGATGTCGCGATGGATGCGCTTGAGGCGTCGATGCTGGAAGGTAGATACCGGTCGATATGCTGAGGAAGACGCTACAAGCTTTTGTGTCCGAACTTCGCGACTGCGGCCGGCCTGCAGCCGGATTGACGCAGGCCCTGGATGAAGCGCTGCGGATTCGGTCCCGCAAGCGGGAAAAC
>NZ_BAXZ01000037.1 GCF_000684975.1 Paraburkholderia acidipaludis NBRC 101816
TTTTAGCTGATGCGCAGCGACTCAGTGCGCGCTGTCCTGCAGCCGCCCAGCCGCTGCCGGCACAATCGCGGTGTCGGCCAGTGCTTCTTCGGTGAGCTGTTCCTGGGTCAACTCTTCGAGCAGCGCCATGTCGCGGGCAATGACCTCGGGGAGATGCGCGCGCAGGAACTCGACCCACGTTTTTGTCTTGGCGTCGACGAATTTGCGCGACGGATACAGTGCGTAGACATTCGTCTTCTGCAACCTGTGCTGCGGCAGCACGCGGACGAGCGTCCCGTTGCGCAGTCCTTCAATGGCCGTATAGACCGGCAGCACACCAATCCCCATGCCTTCGCGTATCGCCACAGCCAGCGATTCCGCGATATTGACCTGCACCGGCCCGTCGACGTGCATCTCGATGCTGCCCTCGGGGCCTTCGAGCGTCCATTCTTGCGCAGGCAACGCGGGCGTCTTCAGGATCAGACACTCGTGATGCGGCAGATCGGCAGGCGTGCGCGGCGATCCATGCATATGCACATAAGCCGGCGACGCGCACAGGATGCTGTAGGTTGTCCCAAGCTGGTGCGAAACGAGGTCCGAATTCGGCAGCAACGACGCGGTGACCACCGATACATCGCTGCTGCCTTCGAACAAGTCGGGCATACGTTGCGAGAGCGTCAGCTCGACCGTGACCTCCGGATGCAACGCCCGGTAGCGCGAGATCGCAGGCAGTACGTATTGCTGCCCGATGCTCGCGAAACTGTGCATGCGCAGTGCGCCCGCGGGGCGCTCGTGGGCGCAGCTTGCTTCTTCTTCGGCGCTGTCGACGTCGGCGAGAATCTGCATGCAACGTTTCAGATAAAGCTCGCCCGCCGGCGTCAGCGCGAGACGGCGCGTCGAACGGTTGAGCAGCCGGGTGCGCAGATGCGCTTCCAGTTCCGACACGGCGCGCGACATGGCGCCCGTTGTCGAATCGAGCGACTGGGCTGCCGCGGTAAAGCTGCCTGCTTCCACGACGCGGGCAAACACCCGCATATTTTGTAGTGTATCCATCTAATCTTCTTGTTCGGCACGGAAACGATATTGTCCGCCTCGCAAGCCTCGTGATTGTTGAGTGATCTGGAACGGACGTTCCCCGTCCGTCCCGTTAATTCGCTGCGGTGACGCTCCTACAATCGGCGGCCTGGTAACAGACCGAGCGTAGTGCCATTCCCATGACCCGCCAGCACGCGATTCATCGAGCGTTCGACTCGCGTCGGCGCCAGGAGGCGCTCTGGCGTGCGAAAAAACAGGCAACCCGACGCGCGCTGCGCGACTGGTCCGCCACCGACGGCGCGGTCTGGCTGCATCTCTTCAAGACGGTCGCGGCCGCGTTGCTCGCGATGGGCATTGCGATGCGGCTCGACCTGCCGCAGCCACGCATTGCGATGACCACCGTGTTCGTGCTGATGCAGCCGCTCTCGGGCATGGTGTTCGCGAAGAGTGTGTACCGGATAGCCGGGACGGCGGTCGGCATGATCGCCGCGGTCGTGCTGGGTGGCGTATTCATCCAGCAGCCCGAGCTCTATCTCGCCGGGATGACGGGATGGGTGGCCGCTTGCACGGCGGCTGCCATGCGGAATCGGCATTTTCGCTGGTATGCATTCGTGCTGGCCGGCTACACCGCTGCGCTGATCGGCATTCCGCTCGTGCAGCAACCCAACGGGCTCTTCCTCGCCGCGCTCGGACGCGGTGCCGAAGTGGCAGTGGGCATACTCTGTTCGGGCATGGTGAGCGCCGTGATCGTGCCCCGGCAGACAGGCTCGCTGCTGGAGCGGACCTTACGCACACGGTTCGTGAATTTTACTGCGTTCGCCTCCGGTGTGCTGTCAGGCCGGCTGGAGCAGGGCGCGTTCGAGGGCCGCTTTGCGCGTCTTGTCGACGACGTGGCGGGCTTTGAGGCGACGCGCGCCTTCGCTTTCTTCGAAGATCCGGCGATGCGTTCGCGAAGTCCGCTTCTCGCGCGTCTGAACAGCGAATTCATGGACGTTTGCGCGCGTCTGCACGCGCTGCGTCAACTGCTCAAGCGTCTGCGCGGGAGCGATTCGGCCGTCGCGTCCCTGGCACCGTATTTCAGCGAACTGGCCGCATGGCTCGCGCAACGGCCGCGTTGCGGCGAATCCGATCGTGAATACGCACTGCGTCTCGCCGATGCCCTGGAGGCGTGGCAGCGCACGCTGCCGCGCCACGTGCGCGAGACCCGGCGACCGCTCGAAGCCGCCGCACCCGACCTGCTTCAGGACTTCGATACGTCCGCCGAGCTCGTCTGGCGCTTCACGTCGGAGGTCGTTCGATATAGCCGTACCTATGCGTCCGTGACGCAGCCGCAGCTCGTACAGGAGCGGCGCACGACCCGCTACGAGCCGCGCACGAGCTGGTATGTCGTGGCTTTCACGTTCGTGCGCACGGCAGTCGTGATGGCCGCGCTGGGCTGGTTCTGGATCGAGACCGACTGGCCGGGCGGCGGCATGGCGGTGATCGCGGCGGCGCTGGCCTGCGCGCTGACCTCGTCGACGCCGGGCGCCACGCGCATGGCCGCCCAGATGGCCGCCGGCGCGGCGTGTGCGACGCTCGCGGGCTACCTGTTCATGTGCTACGTCTACCCGAATATCGACGGGTTCCCGCTGCTCTGCGCCGTTCTCGCGCCGGTGCTGGCGCTCGGTGCCTTTCTCGCGACCCGTCCGCGCATTTCGGGCTTTGGTGTGGGCTTTTCGGTGTTCTTCTGCCTGCTGGCCGGCCCCGACAACGTGATCGCCTATGCGCCTGACCTCCTGATCAACAATGGCATTGCGGTCGTGGCGACGATGCTGGTCGCGGCGCTCGCCTTCGCGGTGGTGTTCCCGCCGCGCATGAAATGGCTCGTCGCGCATTTGTGCGCCGCGCTGCGCTACCAGGTCGTGACTGCGTGTCGCGGCGATCTGGCGGGACTCGGCGAACGCTTCCAGTCCGGCACGCACGATCTGATGCATCAGTTGCGCTTGCTGCTCAACGGCGACGCGCGGGCGCACCGGCGCGCGCTACGCTGGATGCTCGTCACGCTCGAAGTGGGCCATGCGGTCGTGGATCTGCGTCATGAGGCGCAGGCGGCCGCCTGGCTGGCCGATCTCGATGCGCGCTGGAATCCCTCGCTTGCTTGCGTGCAGGCCGACATCGCGCGGCTGTTCGAGCGGCCCGACGCGCAGCGGCTTGCGCAGGCGCTCGCTTCGGTGGGCGCGGCGATCGGGGTGGCGCAGGAAGCGCTCGATGTTGTCCACGAGGCGCGCGAGCGCCGCCATGAGGTCCAGCGGCTCCTTTCCCATCTGCATTTCATCCGCAGCGCGCTGCTGGACCGCGACGCGCCGCTTGGCACGTTTGTGCGCCACCGGGCGCGCGGTTCGGCTCGCTCTTCCGGCGGCCGCTGAACAGTGCGCGTTATCGAAGCAAAAGCAGGGGCAACAGCAGACAGGCAAGGCGATCTTGCCGCGCGCTGGAAAGATGCCTTCTACCGGAGCGCGTTAATCAAATCGGGCCCGAGCCATATAGTGAGGTCACTGCCCGGCAGTACCCGTTAGCCATGGAGAGTGAAATGGACGCCGTGAAGATCGCTGTTGTTGCCTGTTCGCTGTTCGCCGCCGCCGCTGCCTGGGCGCAGGGCGAGGCACCGGCCGGGACTGTCCCGCAGCAGGTCTCCCAGGCTGCCGTTTCTCGAGCCGACGAGGCAGGCGCCCAACACCACGTCGCGAAGCCGGGAAAGCAGGCCGAATGTGTCGGTCCCGTCGGCTTCTGCAACCTCTACTTCGGTAGCTGAGCCACGACAGAATATTTCTGGAGACACCGTGATGTACGAGGACCGTATTCGTTGTGCCGCCCTGCGCGGCAAGATCACCACGGCCGCCGAGGCGGCGCAGCTCGTGCGCAACGGCATGCGTGTCGGCGCGAGCGGCTTCACGCGAGCGGGCGACACGAAGGCCGTGCCGATCGCGCTGGCGCGCCGCGCACGCGAGGAGCAGGAGCCGCTGCGCATCACGCTGATGACGGGGGCTTCGCTCGGTCACGACGTCGATCGCGCGCTGACCGAAGCGGGCGTGCTCGAACGCCGTCTGCCGTTCCAGGTCGACACCACCTTGCGTCGCGCGATCAACCGCGGCGAGGTGATGTTCGTCGACCAGCATCTCTCCGAAACCGTCGAGATGCTGCGCGCCAACCTGCTCGGCAAGCTGGACCTCGCGATCATCGAGGCGGCCGCGATCACGGAGACGGGCGGCATCGTGCCCACCACGTCGGTGGGCAATTCCGCGAGCTTCGCGATCCTCGCCGAAAAGGTGATCGTCGAAATCAATCTCGCGCAGCCGCTCGCGCTCGAAGGCCTGCACGACGTCTGGATTCCGGGGCGCCGTCCGCATCGCGATCCGCTGCCTGTCGTGCGCCCGCAGGATCGCGTCGGCACGACGATCATCAACATTGCGCCCGAGAAGATCGCGGCCATCGTCATCACCAACGAAGCGGACAGCCCGTCCACCGTCCTGCCGGCCGACGACGAAACCGCGTGCATTGCCGGCCACCTGATCGAATTTCTCCAGCATGAAGTGGCGCACGGTCGCATGAGCGCGCAACTGCCGCCGCTGCAGGCCGGCATCGGCACGATTGCGAACGCGGTGCTTGCCGGCTTCGTGAACTCGCCGTTCGAAGCACTTACGATGTACTCCGAAGTACTCCAGGACTCGACCTTCGACCTCATCGACGCCGGCAAGATGGTGTTCGCATCGGGTGCTTCGATGACGCTCTCGGCGCAGCGCCAGGCCCAGGTGCTGGCCGAGCTCGACCGCTACCGCGACAAGCTCGTGCTGCGCCCGCAGGAGGTGAGCAACCACCCGGAAGTGATCCGGCGCCTCGGTCTGATCGCGTTGAACACGGCGCTCGAATGCGATATCTACGGCAACGTGAATTCGACGCACGTGGGCGGCACGCACATGATGAACGGCATTGGCGGTTCGGGCGATTTCGCGCGCAACGCCGCGTGCGCGATCTTCGCGACGAAGGCCATCGCGAAGGACGGCTGCATTTCGAGCATCGTGCCGATGGTGCCGCACGTGGACCATAACGAGCACGACGTCGACGTGATCGTGACCGAACAGGGCCTGGCCGACCTGCGGGGCCTCGCGCCGCGCGAGCGCGCCACGCTCATCATCGAGCGCTGCGCGCATCCGCTCTATCGCGACCTGCTGCGCGACTACTACAAGGATGCGCTGAAGCACGGCGGCCAGACGCCGCACGATCTTGCGAAGGCGTACGGGATGCATCTGCGCTTCAGCGAGACCGGTTCGATGTTGCCCGAGGGCACGGGGGGCCTCGTCGCCAACGCCTGAATTCCTGGCGGACATGAAAAAACGGGAGTGCCGGCAACGGCACTCCCGTTTGGTTCGTGTGGAACGCTCAGCCGGTTCCGTGCGTCTGCTACGCGCGTCTGAATAGCCGGATGACGAACAGCAGAATGACCGCGCCCACGACGGCCGTGATGATCGAGCTGATCCAGCCGCCGCCCACCGAGATGTGGAGGATCCCGGCCAGCCAGCCGCCGATGAACGCGCCCACGATCCCGACGATGATATCGACGATCAGCCCGAAGCCGCCGCCCTTGACGAGCACGCCGGCAAGCCAGCCTGCGATTGCGCCGATGATGAGCCAGGCGATGATGCCGTGTTCCATATTGAGCACTCCCCTTGTTGGTGTGAAAAATCCACGGTGATGTGCAGCTTAGACCAAGGGCGGGATCGCGTCCATGTTGCGCGGCCAGAATTGACACTTATTAAACGGTGCCGGGCATCGTTCAAGCATATGCAACAAAATAGAATGGCAATTGAAAGGATCGGCGTGCGCTAGCGCGTCATTCGGGGGCGACCTCGGTATCCACGGCCGTCCAGCTCACGCTCGAGACGCCTTTTTCCATGCTGAGGCGGCTCGCCATCAGTTCGAGCTTTGACTGGAATTTCGGGTGCGTGCGTAGCGTGGCCGTGACCCGCAGGCGCTCGGGCTGGTCGGGCACGTCTTCGCTCATGAGGCTCTGGAACGAGAGCGGCGTCGAATACATGGAATTGGAAAGCACGGTGCGGATGTGGATCTCGTCCTCTTCGCGGCAGACCACCGTGAGCACGTATTCGCGCACGAGATCGGCGGCGCCCACCGGCGTGGCGTTGATGATGCGGCTCACCTCGCGCAGCACGGTATTGATGAGCAGCACGGCCGCCGTGCCCGCCGCCGCCGGGCCGTAGTGGCCCGCGCCCGAGAGCACCCCGACGGCCGCCGAGCACCAGAGCGTTGCCGCCGTGTTGATGCCCTGGATCGAACCCTTGTCCCGCATGATCACGCCGCCGCCCAGGAAGCCGACGCCCGAGACCACATAGGCCGCGATCTGCGTGATGCCGGACGTGCCGTTGCCGGTGAGCACGCCGAGCGTGACGAAGAGGCACGCGCCGGTCGCGACGAGGACGATCGTGCGCAGGCCGGCCGTGCGCTGGCGAATCTGGCGCTCCAGCCCGATGGCGACGCCGCAGGAAAACGCCATGAGAAGGCGCAGAACGAATTCGAGAGTCATCGTTTTGTCATGTAAGCGCCATCGCCGGCGCCGGAAGCGTCGCGCGGCAACGCAATGCGGTACGCCGGTTGCGCCCAGGATCATACGCGGCGCGGCGCGCCCCGCCAAGCTGTCCGCGCCGTCATTTGCAGGTCAGCATCGGGCCACGGCTTCTCCTTCACACTGGCGCCATTGGCGTTTTTGCAATCGGGCAGGACGGCAGGACGAACAGGAGTCAGGGATGGATACGCTGCGCAACATGCGGATCTTCGTAAGGGTCGTGGAGTCGGGCAGCTTCACGCGCGCGGCCGCGAGCGAAGCGATGACGACGGCGCAGGTCTCGCGCGCCGTCACCGACCTCGAAGCGCGCCTGCGCGCGCGGCTTTTGAACCGCACCACGCGGCGCATGGCGTTGACCGAGGCCGGAGAGCGTTATCTCGAGAACTGCAAGCGCATTCTCGCCGACATCGAGCAGGCCGAAGCCGAGGCCGCCGCGGCCCAGGCGAACCCGTCGGGCAAGCTGCGCGTCTACGGCGGCACGAGCTTCGGCCAGCACTACGTGATGCCGCTGATCGCGCGCTACCAGCAGCATCAGCCCGAGGTCGCGGTCGATCTGACCATCGCCCAGCAGATGCCGGACATCATCGAGGAGGGCTTCGACGTGGCCGTGGTGGTGGCCGCCGAGCTCGAGGACTCCGCGCTGATTTCCCAGCATCTCGGCAGCACGGTGGCGATTCTGTGCGCCTCGCCCGAGTATCTTCATGCGCGCGGCGTGCCGCAGTCGCTCGACGAACTCGAAGGCCACACCTGCCTGCATCTCACCGATGCGAGCCTGCCGGCGGGCCAGTGGGCTTCCGTGGGGCCGCACGGCGCGACGCCGCTCCAGGTGAACAACCCCGAGGCGCTCGCCCTCGCGATCCGCGAGGGCATGGGTATCGGTCCGCTGCCGGTGCCCGTGGCGCTGCCCGGTCTCGCCGACGGGTCGCTCGTGCGCGTGCTGCCCAGGCACTGGCTGGAAGGTTTGAACATCTACGCCCTCTATGCGTCGCGCCGCTATCTGGATGCCAAGATCCGCACCTTCGTCGACTTTCTGCGCGAGAGGGTGCCGCGCATGCTCGCCGAGCAGGAAGCCGCGCTCATGGCCTATGGCGGGCAGCGGCCGCGTCGTGGTCCCTCGCAGCCGGCGCGCGCGCGCGAGCCGGCGCTCGCGCGCGACGCGGACCGGCTGCGGCTCGTCAACTGAGGTAGCGTCAAGGCCTGGCGCGCTTGATGCTGCGGCGGTTTATGCCGCGCGGAACACGGGAGACCGCGTATTTGCTGCGGTGCAGCTTCGGAGCGTGCGCAGTGCAATTCTTGCGTGTTCCGAAAATCGTTGCCGTGGATTATTTCCAGCCTGACAATTTTGCCATCCTGGCGCCAGCAACGCGCCACTGCCGTTGCCTATCATGCGGCACCGTCCCAAAAATGCGTTTCGGGTAAGCCATGCCTGCCCGTCAGCCCTATTGCTTGCCTGAAACAGTCACATGTGGATTGTCAATCTCGCGCTGAAGCGGCCTTACACGTTCATCGTGATGGCCATCCTGATCGTGCTGGCCACGCCGTTCGCCCTCATGAGGATGGCGACCGACGTGCTGCCGAACATCAATATCCCCGTGATCAGCATCATCTGGTCGTACACGGGGCTTTCCGCCAAGGACGTGGCCGACCGCATCACGTCGGTCAACGAGCGCGGCCTGACCACGACCGTCAGCAACATCGAGCATATCGAGTCGCAGTCGCTGCCGGGCATTGCCGTCATCAAGCTGTTCCTGCAGCCGGGCGCGAACCAGCAGACGGCGATCGCGCAGGCGGTGGCCTTCGAACAGGCCACGCTCAAGCAGATGCCGCCCGGCGCCACGCCGCCGCTCGTCATCAGCTACTCGGCGTCGAGCATCCCGGTGATCCAGCTCGGCCTGTCGAGCAACACGATGAGCGAGCAGGCGATCGCGGACATCGCGATGAACTTCCTGCGTCCGCAGATCATCACGATTCCGGGCGCGCAGGTTCCGTATCCTTACGGCGGCAAGACCCGCGTGATCTCCGTCGACATCGACACGCGCGCGATCATCGCGAAGGGCCTCACGCCCTCCGATATCGTCAACGCCGTCAATGCGCAGAACCTGATCCTGCCAACCGGCACCGCGAAGCTGGGGCAGACCGAGTACGAGGTGGACACCAACGCCTCGCCCGAGACGATCGCGGGCCTGAACCACATTCCCGTGCAGACGGTCAACGGCGCCACCACCTATCTCGGCGACGTGGCCCACGTGCGCGACGGTTTCTCGCCGCAGACCAACGTGGTGCGCCAGGACGGCGTGCGCGGCGTGCTGGTTTCGGTGCTCAAGAACGGCGACGCCTCCACGCTGCAGGTGGTGAGCAGTCTGAAGGCGCTGCTGCCGAGAGTGCGCGACACGCTGCCCCCCGCGCTCGTCGTCAAGCCGCTGTTCGACCAGTCGATCTTCGTGGCGGCGGCGGTGCAGGGCGTGATGCGCGAGGCGCTGATCGCGGCCGCGCTCACGGCCGTGATGATCCTGATCTTTCTCGGCAACTGGCGCAGCACGCTCATCATCGCGGTGTCGATTCCGCTCTCGATTCTCGCGTCGATCCTCGCGCTCTTCGCGCTGGGCGAAACCATCAACATCATGACGCTCGGCGGCCTCGCGCTGGCGGTGGGGATACTCGTCGACGACGCTACCGTGACGATCGAGAACATCGAACGTCACCTGCATCTCGGTGCGAACCTCCACGACGGCATCCTGGAGGGCGCGGGCGAGATCGCGGTGCCGGCGCTCGTTTCCACGATGTGTATCTGTATCGTGTTCGTGCCGATGTTCTTCCTCACCGGCGTGGCGCGCTTCCTGTTCGTGCCGCTCGCGGAAGCCGTGGTGTTCGCGATGATCGCGTCGTACATCCTCTCTCGTACCCTGGTGCCGACGCTCGCGATGCTGCTCTTCACGCACGGCGGTCCCGACGTGGGCCACGCGCACGCGGGCGCCTCGCGCTCGTGGTTCGGGCGCTTTCATGAGCGCTTCAATCACGGCTTCGAGCGTGTGCGCGCCAATTACATCGCACTGCTGAGCCTGCTGCTCGCAAGGCGGCGCGTGTTCGGCACCAGCTTCCTCGCGTTCTGCCTCGTTTCGCTCGGCCTGGTGTTCTTCCTCGGCCGCGACTTCTTCCCGACCGTCGATGCGGGCAACATCCGCCTGCACATGCGTGCGCCCACGGGCTACCGGATCGAAGAAACGGCGCGTCTTGCCGACGAAGTGGAGAAGACCATCCGCGAGGTCGTGCCGCCGGACCAGCTCGAAACGATCGTGGATAACCTCGGCCTGCCGTACAGCGGTATCAATCTCTCGTACAGCAATGCGGGGACGATGGGCACGCTCGACGGCGAAATCCAGATCGCGCTCAAGCCCGATCACGACCCCTCGCGCATCTATATCGACAAGCTGCGCGAGTTGCTGCCGCAGCGCTATCCGGGCGTGGAGTTCTTCTTCCAGCCCGCGGACATCATTACGCAGATCCTGAACTTCGGGCAGCCCGCGGCGATCGACGTGCAGGTGGTGGGCACGAATCTCGGCCAGAACATGGCGCTTGCGAGCGAGCTGCTCAAGGCGGTGCGCCAGATGCCGGGCGCCGTCGATTCGCGCATCGAGCAACGCAACGACGAGCCGGCGCTCACGCTCGCGATGAACCGCACGCGCATGCAGCAGCTCAACCTGAGCCCGGCGAACGTCGCGCAGGACGTGCTCGTCGCGCTGGCCGGCAGCACGCAAACGGCGCCGGCGTTCTGGGTGAGCCCGCAGAACGGTGTGGAGTATCCGCTTACCGTGCAGACGCCGCAGTATCGCGAAGCATCGGTGAACGAAGTGATGGGCACGCCGGTCTCGGTGCGCCCGGGCGAGCCGCTGCAGCTCGTGAGCAACCTCGTGCAGCTGCAGCCGCACGTCGGTCCCGCCATCGTCACGCACTACAACATCCGCCCCGTGATCGACCTGCTCGTGAGCGTGGAGGGCAGCGATCTCGGCAGCGTGGGCTCGCATATCGACGATCTCATCAAGTCCGTGCAGGCGCACGCGCCGCGCGGCACGACCATCACCATGCGCGGCCAGATCACCACCATGCGCACCTCGTACGTGGGGCTGGGCGTGGGCATTGCGATGGCCATCGTGCTCGTCTATCTGCTGATCGTCGTGAATTTCCAGTCGTGGGCCGACCCGCTCATCATCATCAGCGCCTTGCCGGCGGCTCTCGCGGGCATTGCGTGGATGCTGTTCATCACCGGTACGCACCTGAGCGTGCCGGCGCTCACCGGGGCTATCATGACCGTGGGCGTGGCGACGGCCAACAGTATTCTCGTCGTGGCGTTCGCGCGTCAGCGGCTGGCCGCGGGCGTGACGCCGCTCGCGGCCGCGCTCGAAGCCGGCGCGACGCGGATTCGCCCCGTGCTCATGACGGCGTTCGCGATGATGATCGGCATGGTGCCGATGGCGCTCGGTCTCGGCGAAGGCGCGGAACAGAACGCCCCGCTAGGCCGCGCCGTGATCGGCGGTCTGCTCTTTGCTACGGTATCTACATTGCTGTTCGTGCCGCTGATGTTTGCGACGGTGCATGGCCGGCTTGCGCAGCGCGCAGAGCAAAAGCGCGAACGTGAAGCACGGCGCGGCAGACATTGATTCGGACAACATGCAATCCGGTTACGCTCAATCTGGTCGATGACATGAACGAACCCCATCATCACTCATCCCTCGACATTGCCGTCGGCGGCGCCCAGCACGGCATGGATCTGCCCGCGCGCCATCAGGCGGGCCGGCGGGCGCGGCTCGCCGCGATCATCGTCGCGCTGCTGCTCGCGGCAGGCGCTGCGCGCACGATCGTCTCGAACATCGAGAACTCGCATCGTCTCGCGGAGGTCACGAAGCAGAACGCGAAGCAGTACGTGAGCGTCGTGAATCCGGTGCCGGCCGGTGCGAGCGGCAGCATCGTCCTGCCGGGCACGCTGCGCGGCTTTATCGAGTCGCCGATCTACTCGCGCGCGAACGGCTATGTGTCGCATTGGTATGTCGATATCGGCGCCCACGTGCAGCAGGGCCAGTTGCTGGCCGAGATCGACACGCCCGAGATCGATCAGGAATTCCAGCAGGCGCAGGCGCAGCGCACCCAGGCCGAAGCGACGCTCGCGCTCGCGAAGACCTCGCTCGATCGCGCGCAGGGGCTGCGCCAGCGCGATGCGGTTTCGCAGCAGGAGCTGGACGACCGCCAGGGCGCGTACAACCAGGACGTGGCGAACCTCGCGGCCGCCGAAGCGAACATGCGCAGGCTCACCGAAACGAAGGGCTTCCAGCGCATCGTCGCGCCCTTCACGGGCGTCATTACGCAGCGCAATATCGATATCGGCGACCTCGTGAATGCGGGCAACGGCGGCACGGGCCGCGCGCTCTTTGCGATCGCGCAGTCGGATCCGCTGCGGCTCTATGTGGACGTGCCGCAGACCTACGCGCAGCAGATCGTGGTGGGCGAGCCCGTGAGCGTGACACAGCAGGAAATGCCGGGCGTGACGTTCGAAGGCAAGGTGACGAATACCTCGGGCGCGATCAACACGGGCACGCGCACGCTGCAGGTGGAGATCATGATGCCGAACCACGACGGCAGGCTGCTGCCCGGCACCTACGTGCAGGCCTCGCTGAACACCGACGCGGCCGGCATGCTCACGGTGCCCGGCAATACGCTGCTGTTCCGCGCCGAGGGGCCGCGCCTTGCCGTGGTGGGTGCGGACAACAAGGTGCGACTGAAGCCCGTCGAGATCACCCAGGATCTCGGGCAGACACTCTTGATCGGTCACGGGCTCGAGCGCTCGGATCGCGTCGTGCTGAACCCGAGCGATTCGATTGCCAACGGCGACGACGTGACGGTCGTGACCCCGGGCGCGGGCGGAGCCCATGGCGCGAGCGGCGCGGGCGCGAAGCGGAGCGCGACGTGAGCATGAGGCGCAATGCGAAGCCGCGCCATGCCGCGGCGGCGCTGGCGGCGCTCGGAACCGCGTGCCTGGCGGCCTGCACGGTCGGCCCGGACTACCATGCGCCGCAAACGGCCAGCCCGGCTGCCTGGACCATGGACCCGGCCGATTCGTACTGGCACGCCGCGCAGCCCTCGCATGCAGCGCTCGATCCGCAATGGTGGAAGGTGTTCGACAACGCCGAGCTGAACGGGCTCGAAGATCAGGCGCTGGCGGAAAACCAGACGCTGCGCGTGGCCGTGGCGCACTACGAGCAGGCAAGCGCGACACTGGCTTCGGTGTCCTCGCAACAGGCGCCGCAGGTCACGCTCGACGCGAGCGCGGCGCGCGAGCGCATTTCGGCGAACCGCCCGCTGACCAACTATACGGTGCCGAACACCTCGACGGTGCAGAACGATCTCGGGATCGGCCCCGCCGTCAGCTACGAGCTGGACCTGTTCGGCCGCATCCGCCGCATGGTCGAGTCGGCGCAGGCCTCGACGGAGCAGGCCGGCGACGATCTCGCGAACGCGCGTCTCGTGCTCACGGCCCAGCTCGCGACGAGCTATTTCTCGCTGCGCGAACTCGACGACGAGATCGACGTGGTGAACCGGTCGGTCGTGCTGCAGCAGAAGGCGCTCGACTTCGTCAATTCGCAGCACGATCTCGGCGCGGTGTCGGGGCTCAACGTGGCGCAGCAGAAGGCGCAGCTCGACGCGACGAAAACCCAGGCGCAGTTGCTCGTGAACCAGCGTCAGCAGCTCCAGAATGCGATTGCGGTGCTGGTGGGCAAGCCCGCGCCCGAGTTTTCGATCGCTGCCGCCGTCACGCCGCTGCCGGTGCCGGCGCTCCCCACGGGTCTGCCGAGCGAACTGATGCAGCGCCGGCCCGACGTCGCATCGGCCGAGCGCGCGATGGCTGCCGCCAACGCGCAGATCGGCGTGGCGCGCTCGGCGTACTACCCGGACATCACGCTCTCGCCCACGCTGGGCTGGGAGTCCACGCGCTTCAGCACGCTTTTCACGGCACCGAGCCTCATGTGGTCGCTCGGTGCGGGCGCGAGCGAGGTGCTGTTCGACGGCGGCAAGCGCGCCGCCGGTGTGAAATTCGCGCAGGCGGGCTACGAGTCGGCCGAGGCTTCCTACCGGCAGACCGTGCTGACCGCGTTCCAGGAGGTGCAGAATGCGGTGACGGGCCTTTCCGTGCTGGAGCGTGCCTCGGACGAGGGCCAGGCGGCCGTGGACGACGCGCGCAACGCGTACGATCTCGCGAACGACCGCTATCAGGGCGGCCTCGTGGCGTTCCTCGACGTGCTCACCGCCGAGCAGCAGCTGCTTGCCAGCGAGCGCACGGAGGTGCAGATTCACGGTCAGCAGGTGGCGACCGTGGTCTATCTGGCGAAGGCGCTGGGCGGCGGCTGGAGCGCGGACGAGCGCGAGCTGGCCTGCAGCGCGGGCACGTGCCGCGAAATGCCGGCGGCGGGCAAGGGTTAAAATCCCGCTCGCACGAAAGGGAGAGAGAAGGGGGATGCGGGCATGAAAGTCCTGGTGATCGAAGACGAACGCAAGGTCGTGGACTACCTGCGCAGCGGGCTGACCGAGCAGGGGTGGATCGTCGACGTCGCGATGGACGGCGAAGAGGGCGCGTGGATGGCCACGGAGTACGACTTCGACGTGATCGTGCTCGACGTGATGCTGCCCAAGCTCGACGGCTTCGGCGTGCTGCGCGCGGTGCGCGCGAAGAAGGGCACGCCCGTCATCATGCTGACCGCGCGCGACCGCGTGGACGACCGCGTGCACGGCCTGCGCGACGGCGCCGACGACTATCTGACGAAGCCTTTCTCGTTCCTCGAACTGGTCGAGCGGCTGCGCGCGCTCACGCGGCGCGCCCGCGCGCAGGAATCCACGCTGATCACGGTGGGCGACCTGCAGGTGGACCTCATCAGCCGCCGCGCGACGCGCGACGGCGTGCGGCTCGATCTCACGGCCAAGGAGTTCCAGCTGCTCTCCGTGCTCGCGCGGCGGCGCGGCGAGATCCTTTCGAAGACGCTCATCACCGAGCTCGTCTGGGACGTGAACTTCGAAAGCAACGCGAACGTCGTCGAAACGGCCATCAAGCGCCTGCGCGCCAAGCTCGACGGCCCGCACGCGGCCAAGCTGCTGCACACCATCCGCGGCATGGGCTATGTGCTCGAAGTGCGCGAGGACGGGGGCCAGCCGTCATGAAACACTCGATCTCGCTGCGGCTTTCGGCCATGTTCGCGGCGGTGTCGCTCGTGGTGTTCACGCTCACCGGCACGGGGCTCTTCCTGCTGATGAAGACCCAGCTTCTCGACGACCTGCGCGCGACGGTCGACGCGCGCGCGCACATTGCCCTGCTGATCGTTTCGCACGCTTCCGACGCGCAGAAGTGGGCCCTGGTGCAGGAGAAGCTGCGCGACCTCTCGCCGGCGGACAGCAGCATGCACTACAACGTGGAAGGCCCCGACCCGCGCTTTCGCTTCGGCGCGCCCATCGTGGGCACGGTCAGCGACACGCTCGATGCGCATCACCGGCTCGTGCGCCCGCCCGGCGGCGACTACGACGTCGCCATCACCACGCTCCTCGTGCCCGCGAGCGGCGACCGCCCGGAGGTGACGCTCGTCGTCGCGAGCGACTGCAAACGCACCGAGCAGCTGCTGCAACGCTTCGGCATCGTCATTGCCGTGCTGGTTGCGGCCTCCACCATCGCGGTCGCGCTCTTGAGCCGCGCCGTCACGCGTTTCGGTCTCGCTCCGCTCACGCGCCTGTCGCGCGAGGCGGCGCAGCTGAGTCCTTCGAATCGCCGGCAGCGGCTGCACGACGACGAGCTGCCCGAGGAACTGCACGAACTGGCCACGTCGTTCAACGGCGCGCTCGAACGGCTCGACAAGGCCTACGAACGGCTCGAATCGTTCAACGCCGACGTTGCGCACGAACTGCGCACGCCGGTCAGCATCCTGATCGGCCAGACCCAGGTGGCGCTCACGCGCGATCGTTCGGTGGAGCAGCTGCGCCTGACGCTGCAATCGAATCTTGAGGAGTTCGAACGTCTGCGCGTGATCGTCAACGACATGCTGTTCCTCTCGCGCAGCGATCGCGGCGAGCGGGCGACGGACCTGACCGAAGTTTCGCTGCGCGCCGAGCTCCAGCGCATGCTGGAGTTCCTGGAGATGCCGCTCGAAGACGCGCAGTTGCGCGTCGAGATGCACGGCGAGGCGCGGGCGTGGGTCAACACGTCGCTGATCGGCCGCGCCGTGAGCAACCTTTTCGTCAACGCGATCCAGCATTCGACGGCCGGCACCACGTTGCGGGCGACGATCGCGCCGCAGGACGGCCATGTCGAGATCGCCGTCTCGAATGCGGGCGAGCCGCTCGATCCTGTGGTGCGCGAGCATATCTTCGACCGCTTCTATCGGCTTCAGGAGGCGCGCTCGAACAGCCACGAGAATCACGGCCTCGGGCTCTCGATCGTCAAGGCGGTGGCGGAGATGCACGGCGGCACGGTGTTCGTGCGCAGCGCCGGCGGCGTCAATACGTTCGGCTTTTCGGTGGCGGTCGACGGCGAGCGCGCCGGCGCCCCGGTCGTGACGGAAGCCGCGCAAACCGGCCGCGCGGGCTTGCCGCTGCACGTCTCTTCATAAGCCGCTGTCGCCGCTTTCCTTTTTCTCTCCGGTGGCGGCGCGGTCCATCTGGTCGCGCCGCAGCAGATCCCAGCAGCTGATGAACAGCGCGGCGACAAGCGGCCCGATCACGAAGCCGTTGATGCCGATGAGCGAGATGCCGCCCAGCGTCGAAATCAGCACGACCCAGTCGGGCAGCCGCGTGTCCTTGCCCACCAGCACGGGGCGCAGCACGTTGTCCACGGTGCCGATCACGACGGAGCCGAACACCGCGAGGCCGATGCCCTTGGCGAGCGCGCCGGTCGAGAGGAAGTAGACGGCCACGGGCCCCCAGACGAGTGCGGCGCCCACGGCGGGCAGGAGCGAGAGCAGCATCATCACGAAGCCCCACAGCAGCGCGCCCTGGATGCCCAGCACCGCGAGCGCGATGCCGCCGAGCGTTCCCTGAACGAAGGCCACGGCCAGATTGCCCTTGACGGTCGCGCGGATCACGGTGGTGAACTTGCGCACGAGGTGCTGCTTGTGCGCTTCGTCGAGCGGGATCGCGCTGCGGATCAGCGCCGAGATCTCGCGGCCGTCGCGCACGAGGAAGTAGAGCAGGTAGAGCATCACGCAGAAGCTGATGACGAGCTGCATGGTGATCTGGCCCACGCTCAGCGCGCGGGTCGCCACGAACTGGCTGATCTGCGCTGCGCCCGCCGAGAGGCGGGCCTGGAGCCCGGTGAGGTCCATGAGGTCGTAGCGCGCGAGCAGGTTTTGCAGCGAGGCGGGCAGCGCATGGACGATCCGGCTGAAGAACGCGCCGATGTCGAGACTGCCCGACTTGATCTGGCTATAGGCGTAGGCCACCTGCTGGATCAGCGTGCCCGCCACGAGCGTGAGCGGCAGGATCACGATCACGACACAGATCGTCAGCGTGATCAGCGCAGCGAGATTGCGGCGGCGGCCGAGCCGCGCGACGAAGTAGCGCTGCACGGGCTGGAAGATCAGCGCGAGGATGGCGGCCCACAGCACGGTGCTGAAGAACGGCGCCAGGATGAAGCAGAGCGCGACGGAAACCGCGAGCAGCAGCAGGTAGAACGCCGTCTGGTGAAGCGTCTTGTTGCCGTCCATGTTGCCTTACTCCGCGCCCACGAGCCGCACGCGCGTGATCTCCGAGGGCGCGCCGAGCCGCTTGGGCGGCCCCCAGTAGCCCGTGCCGCGGCTCGTATAGACCCACAGGCTGCCGAGCCGCGCGAGCCCCGCCGTGAACGGCTGCTGCAGCCGCACGAGGAAATTCCACGGAAAGATCTGGCCGCCGTGCGTGTGGCCGGAAAGCTGCAGCGTGTAGCCCGCGTCGGCGGCGGCGTGCGCCGTGCGCGGCTGGTGCGCGAGCAGCACGCGCGTTTCGACGTCCGCGGGCGCGCCGGCCAGGGCCGCCGCCGGGTCGCTGCGCTGGGCGGGGTCGAAATGCCCCGCGGTGTAGTCGGTCACGCCCGCGAGCACGAGGCGCGCCTCGCGATGCTCGATTACCACGTGCTGGTTCATCAGCACCGTGAGGCCGATGCGGCGGAATTCGGCCACCCAGGCGTCGGCGCCCGAATAGTACTCGTGGTTGCCCGTCACCGCGTAGACGCCGTGGCGCGCCGCCAGCGTGCCGAGCGGCGCCGTGTGGCGCGCGAGCTGCGCGACGCTGCCGTCCACCACGTCGCCCGTGATCGCCACGACGTCGGGTTCGAGCCGGTTCACGGCGCGCACGATGGCCTCGACATAGTCGTGCTTGATCGTCGGCCCGACATGGATATCGCTCAACTGGACGATCGTGAAGCCGTCGAGGGCGTCGGGCAGGCCGCGGATCGGCACGTCCACCGTGCGCACCGGCGCGCGCCGCCGCGCATTGAAGAAGCCGATGGCGCTCGAGAGCAGCGCGAGCCCGATCACGGCCGCCGCGCTGCCGGTGCGCCAGGCCGCCAGATTCACGGCGCGCGGCCAGATCGCCTCGACGGTCATCAACGAGGCCAGCACGAGATCGCGCGCGATCGTGAGCATCAGGAGCGACGAGAAGAAGCCCATGGCCAGCATGCCCACCCACGCGAGGCGGTCGGCGAGCGGCTGGCGCCGGATGGTGCGCGCGAGCATGCCGGGCGGGATCACGAGGCACGAGAGCACGAGCCACAGCGCCGCCAGCCACTTGCCGGCGGCCGGCGCCGGCAGGTCCGGGATCAGCCGGAAGCCGACATAGACGTGCAGCAGCACGCCGATGGCGATTAAGCGCACGAAAAAGGACAGTCGGGGCATGGCGGGCCAGTGAGAGCGAAGGGCAAGCCGGCAGGGGCGCGGGGCGCTTCGGCTGCGAAGCATTTTACCGGCAAGCGCTGGCAGCGTGCCGCGCGCGGATGATGCGCCCCTTTTTTGATGGGCCGCCGGCTCGTGCGCGGTCCCCTCAAGTTTTTTGCCCCGAGGCCGTAAAGCACGGGGTTGTTGCGCACTGTCGACGCATCCTTTTCAAGCCGGATATGCCGAATACCACGCCGGGTTCCGATCGGACCAAGATGCATGAAAGAGGCCTGGCCGGATTCGTGCAATGGCTGCGCGGCTCGCTGCACGCGGGCCCGAACGCGATCGTCGTGGGGGGCGTGGTCGCCGCGCTCACGCTTGCCGTGCTGTGCGCCGTCGCCCTCTACCAGAGCCGCACGGACGCGCTGGAGCACGCCCGGGAAAGCTCGCACAGCATCGCGCTCGCGGCCCAGCGCGATATCGAGCGCAATTTCGAAATCTACGCCCTGTCGCTGCGGGCGGTCGCCGACGGCATCACCCAGCCCGACATCATGGCGCTGCCCCCGCATCTGCGCCGCATGGTGCTGTTCGATCGCGCCGCCACCGCCGACTATCAGGGCGGCCTGTACGTGCTCGACGCGTCCGGCAATATCGTCGTCGATTCGGAAAGCGACGTGCCGCACAAGGAAAACTTCGCGGACCGCCCCTGGTTCACGGTGCATCGCGACCGTGCCGATGCCGGGCTGTTCATCAGCGATCCTTACGTTCCGCGCATGGGCGGGGGCTTGCGCATGGCGCTCAGCGTGCGTCTGTCGCACCCCGACGGCTCCTTTGCGGGCGTCGCCGTCATGGCGATCCGGCTCGAATACTTCCAGCGGCTTTTCGAGGGCCTCGCGGTGGGCCCGCATGGCGCGATGTCGCTCGTCGGCACGGACGGCGTCATGATCATGCGCGAGCCGTTCGAGCCGGGCATTCCGGGGCGCAGCGTCGTCGCGATCAGTACGTTCCGTCACCTCGCCAACGCGCCCGAAGGGTACTTCTCGGCGAAGTCGGTTGTCGACGGCGTGCGGCGGCATTGCTACTTCCGCCGCTTTGCGCACCTGCCGTTCATCATCGTGGTGGCCGAAGCGGACCCGGACATCTTCGGACCGTGGCGGCAGCGGGCCGACAAGCTCGCCTCGGTGATGGCGCTCTTCGCGCTCGTGCTCATCGGCCTGTCCGTTCAGCTCAGCGCGCAACTGCGTCGGCGCATGCGGGCGGAGTCGGAGCTGAGGCTGCTCGCGAGAACCGACGGGCTCACGGGACTCGCGAACCGGCGCCGGCTCGACGAAACGCTCGAGCACGAGTGGCGCCGGGCGCGGCGAACCCGGCGCAGCCTGGCGATTCTCTTCATCGACGTCGACTGCTTCAAGGCTTTTAACGACCGCTACGGCCATCAGGCCGGGGACGATGCGCTCGCCACCGTGGCCCGCTGCATTGCGGCCTGCCTGCGCCAGCCGGCCGACACGGCGGCGCGCTACGGCGGCGAGGAATTCCTCACGGTATTGCCGGAGACTTCGGAGTCCGATGCAGTGGCGCTTGCCGGGCGTATTCGCGAAGCGGTCTGGGATCTCGCCATCGAGCATGCGGCAAGCCCGTTCGGGCGTATCACGGTGAGCATCGGCATCGCCAGTTCGCAGTCCGGAGCGGTCGGGAGCCGCGACGAACTCATTCGCATGGCCGACGAAGCCCTGTACCGGGCCAAGGCCGCGGGGCGCAACGGCATCGTCGCCGGGCCGCGCGGCGGCGCATTCCGCCACGGTCTGAGCGGCGCGCGAGGCTGCGGAGAGTCGCGTGAACCACGTTCGGCTATACTGCTTCGATGGACACGAAACCGACCTCGCTGAACCTGCGTCGCTGGTGGCTCGCCTGAACCAGGCGGCCCGTTTCTCCATGCACTTTCAAAACGTGATGCCGCCAGTCCTGGCGGCATTTTCGCATCTGCGCTCGTGGCTGGTGGCATCGAACCGATGGGACGACCCACCATGACACCTGCGAATCCCCCCGTTATCCTCACCGGCGACCGGCCCACCGGCCCGCTCCATCTTGGCCACTACATCGGCTCGCTGTGCGCGCGGGTTCGATTGCAGCACGAGGCCCGGCAGTTCCTGCTGCTGGCGGACACCCAGGCGCTGACCGACAACGTGGGGCGGCACCAGCGCGTTACCGCGAACGTCATCGAGGTCGCGATCGACTACCTGGCGGTCGGCATCGATCCGGCGAAATCGACGATCTGCATCCAGTCGCAGGTGCCGGAGCTGGCCGAGCTCTCGCAGTGCCTGCTCAACCTCGTGACGGTCGCGCGCCTCGAACGCAATCCCACCATCAAGGAGGAAATCCGCCTGCGCGGCTTCGAGCGCGACATCCCGGCGGGCTTCCTGACCTATCCCGTGAGCCAGGCGGCCGACATCACGGCGTTCAAGGCCACGCACGTACCGGTTGGCGCCGACCAACTGCCGATGGTCGAGCAGACCAACGAACTCGTGCGCCGCTTCAATCTCACGGTGGAGCGGCCGGTTCTGGTCGAGTGCGAGGCGGTGCTGTCGACCGTTCCGCGGCTGCCCGGCATCGACGGCAAGGCCAAGATGAGCAAGTCGCTCGGCAATGCGATCGCGCTGGGCGCCACGCCCGACGAGATCGCGAAGGCGGTCAACGACATGTACACCGATCCGGGCCATCTCCGGGTGAGCGACCCCGGCCAGGTGGAGGGCAACGTCGTGTTCGCGTTTCTCGACGCGTTCGAGCCCGACGCCGGCAAGGTGGCCGAGCTGAAAGACCACTATCGCCGCGGCGGCCTTGGCGACGCCGTGGTCAAGCGGATGCTGAACGAGCGGCTGCAGGCGCTGCTCGGGCCGATCCGCGCGCGGCGCCGCGAACTCGAGGCGGACCGGGCCGAGGTGCTGGCGCTTCTGCGGCGCGGCACGCTGCGCGCGCGCGAGGTGGCGGGCGAGACCGTGTCCGAGGTGAAGCGCGCGCTGGGCCTCGATTACTTCGCGAGTCCGGCATGAGCGGATCTGGTGTAATAATGGCCGCCACTTTTCCCCATCGTTGAGCGCACACCCGATGTCCCGCTACGATCGCCTTTCCGTCGCGTTGCTGCGAAGCCTGCTTTGGTGCCTGTTGTGGCCGGCAAGCTTTGCCTCGGCGCATCCGCACGTGTGGATCGCGTATACGGCGAGCATCCGGATGGAAAACACCTCGATCGTCGCGCTCGACGAAACCTGGCGCTTTACGGAAGGCTTTCCCGTGCAGCTCGCCGGTATCGATCAGTTGCCGGCGAACGGTCCGCTGAATGCGGCGCAAACGCAGCAGTTTCACGATCAGGCGTTCGTCTCGCTGGCCCATGCTTTCTATTTCACGCATCTTTTCGTCGACGGCAATCCTCAGGCCTTCGGTGAGCCGACCGACTTCAAGGTGTCGGTTGCGGACGGCAAGATCACGTACGCATTCCGGCTGCCGCTCGCCGCGCCCGTGGAGATACGCGGCAAGCAGGTCGAGCTTGGCGTGTGGGACCCTTCGTACTATGTGGACTACGAAGCGCAGTCCGACGGCGCCGTGGCGTTCGCCGCCGGCGCGCCCGCGAGCTGCTCGGTGCGCACGGTCGTCGACAAGGCGCACCCGATCTTCAACGGCTTCGTCTTGCCGCATGCGAGTGCGTTGACATGTTAGCTCGCGTGTTTTTGCGCTGCCGCTGCCGCTGCCGCTGCGCGTTCGCTTCGTGGTTCGCTGCCGTGCTGACCCTCGCGCTCGTGACGGTGTGCGCCGGCGCGCAAGCCCAGACCGTGGATGTGTTCGGCCAGCCGGTGGCGGCGTCGGCTGCCGCGGCTTCTGCCCCGGCCAGCGCGGCCGGCGTGGCCGCGCCGCCGGCTTGGTGGATACGCGACATGCCGGATTTCGTTCGAACCGGCGTGGGCGCCTGGCTGCGCGTGCAGGCGGACTGGAACGCGCGAATCGAGGGCTTCCTCGCGCAGTGGCCGCATGGCGCGTCGCTGGCCGCATGGGCCACGTTGGTCGCCGTGTCGTTCGGCTACGGCGTCCTTCATGCGTTCGGCCCCGGTCACGGCAAGGTCGTGGTGGGAACGTGGCTCGCGTCTCGCCGCGCGCGCGTGACGGACGCCGTGTTGCTGGGCAGCTGGACCGCCATTGTTCAGGCGTTCAGCGCGATCGGGATCGTGCTTGGCGCCGCCGCGTTTGCGCACGCGGGCCTGATGAGTGTGATGCCGCATGCCGCGTCCATGGAAACCATCAGCTATCTGCTGCTTTGCGTCACGAGTGCCTGGGCGATCCGCTCGAGGCGGGCGCGTGACCAATGCTGCGAGGAGCCGCCGGTCGTGAGGTTTCCGCGCGCCGGAGAGGAAGCGAACAATGGCCGGCCGGCCCAGGGTGCGTATCTGCGCGAGCGTCTCGCGAGCGCGGCGCAAACGGGTGGGGGCAATATGAGTCCGGCGTTCCGCACGGCAGCGGACGTTCGCTCGTTGCAGAAGGCGCCGGCACGCTCGCGGCTCAGGCAGATCGCTCCGCTCGGGCTGGCCGCCGGCGTGCGGCCCTGCATCGGCGCCATCTTCGCGCTCGTCACCTCCATGGCGGTCGGGGCGCTCGCGGCCGGCATCGTCGCGACGTTCGCGATGGCCGCGGGCGTGGCGACGACGGTCGTGCTGACGGGGCTCGGCAGCATCGGCGCGAACCGCACGCTGGCGCGCCTCGCATTGCGTTTGCGCCTGCGCCCGGCTCGCCTGGGGCGCATCGTTTCGATCGGCGCGATTGCCGTGATCCTGCTGATCTCCGCGCTGCAGCTCGCGCTGCTGCTCGGCGGGGTGACGACGGCGTCCTTGTCGTAAGCCGCGGATCTTCGTCATGCCGTAAACGGCACGCGGCGGCCGGGCAGGGCGCCCCGGCCGCCGCGCCGACTGCGGACTAAATTAGTGCTTCAGGCAGGTATCCGCGTTCTTCCACGTGCAGGTGTCGAGCCCGGTATGGATGACCGGCTTCACCGCCTTGCCCTCGGCGAGGTCGCGCATGATCATCGCGGCCTGGTAGCCCATTTCCTCAGGCCGCTGACCCACGAGGATGTTGACCTTGTGGTCCTTCAGGGCCTGCAGCTCAGGTCCGAGCGTATCCGCCGAAACGATGACGAACTGGCCGCTCTTGATCTTGTCCATGATCGGCCCGACCACCTGCGAATAGGCTTCCGGCGCGAAGAGCGGCCAGCCGCCCTCCAGCACGAAGGCGTCGAGCCCGGTGGGATTCGCCGTGAGCGTGTCCTGCATCATCTGGTTCGCCTTGGCGGCGTCGTCGTTCACGTAGAGCGGGCAGGCGCTGATTTCATGCCAGCCGTTCTCGCCCGCGAGCTTTTCTATGCCCTTCTTGCCGGAGAGCGCATCGCGCGTGCCCTGGGCGCGCTGGTTGATGTTCTCGGCCGCGGGATTGCCCATCACGAGGCAGATATTGCCGCCCTTGGGCATCAGCAACTTGAGCTGCTCGCCCAGCTTGAAGCCCAGCTCGTAGTTGTCGGTGCCCACGTAGCTCTTGCGCAGCGCAGCGTCCTTCGGCAGCAGGTCGGCATCCGTCGTGATGACCGGGACCGAGCCGTTGTGATGTCGCAGGACTTCCGCCACGGCCGGCGCGTTCGAGGGCGAAATCGCCATCGCCGCGACGCCCTTGGTCAGCAGGTCGTCGATGATCTGCACTTCCGCGCTTTCGTCAGCCGCCGTCGCCGGGCCCGTGTAGTAGCAGTTGAAGCCTTGCTTGTGGAGCTCCTTGTTCGCCCGCTCGCACCCCTGGCGCATGAGGTCGAAGTAGGGGTTGTCGAGCCCCTTCACCACCAGCGCCAGCGTTTTGTCTGCCGAGAAGGCGGGACTACTCAGCATTGCCAGCCCGCCGATTGCAGCAAGACACCACATCCATGCCTTTCTCATTGTCGCCTCCTGTGTTGCGCCGGGTCTACGGCGCCCATGTCCCACACACCACCTCGTCAACATCGTATGAAAAGCCCGCTTTTGCCCACCTGCGCGTTCGGGCCTGCCCGCAGCGCCGCGCGATGCCGCCGGATGGCGTCCGGCCGTCGCGCGCGGTGTCCTGCGTCCCCCTTACCCACGGCGCCGTCATGGCGCCCGGATACGTTCAACCTCGCTGCCGGTCCCCGCTGAACCGGTTGAGCAGCACCGCGACGATGATGAAGCTGCCGACCACCGTGCCCTGCCAGAACGAGTCGACGCCGAGCAGGATCAGGCTGTTGCGGATGACCTCGATGAGCGCCGCGCCCACGACCGTGCCGAAGGCGCTGCCGACGCCGCCTGCGAGATTGCTGCCGCCGATCACGGTCGCCGCGATCACGCGCAGTTCGTCGCCCGTGCCGAGGCCGGTGGTCACCGCGCCGAGCCAGCCGACTTCGAGAATGGCCGCGACGCCCGCCATGAGGCCGCCCAGCACGTAGACGGAGCAGATGATGCGGCGCACCGGCACGCCCGCGAGGTTGGCCGCCTGGCGGTTGCCGCCGACCGCGAACACGTAGCGGCCCCAGCGCGACCAGCGGAAGGCGAACCAGAAGGCGATGGCGAGCACGACGAGGAACCACACGGGATTGGCGACGCCGAGCGTCTTGCCGCCGCCGAGCGCGAGCAGCTGGCTGCCGTCCGGGCCGAACTCGAAAATGGTGCGGCTGCGCGAGATCACGAGCGCGAGGCTGCGGCCGATGCTCAGCATGCCGAGCGTCACGACGAAGGGCTGCATGTCGAGATACGCGATCAGCACGCCGTTCACGAGCCCGACGAGCCCGGCGGTCAACAGCGCCATGCCGATGCCGGCCCAGATGGAGTAGCCGGCGTTCATGACCACCGAGAGCACGATGCCGCTCACACCGATCGTCGAGCCGACGGAAATGTCGATGCCGCCCGTCACGATCACGGCCATCATGCCGAGCGCGACGATGGCGACGAAGGCGAAGTTGCGCGTGACGTTGAAGAGGTTCTGCGAGGTCGCGAAGCTCGACGTCACGAACGACAGCACGACGCAGCCGATGATGGTGGCGAGCACCACCCAGAATACCTGGCTTGCGACGAGCCCGCTCCACGGCGTATGGGTCTTCGTTGCCTGCGGGTCGTCGAGCAATGTCGGCGTGGGGGTCGGCCTTCCAGGCGGCTCGTTCAATTCTTGGCTCCCGTGCATGTCCGGCTCAGGCGGCGGCGATGGCGCCGGTGATGAGGCCCGTCACTTCTTCCGGTGAGGACGCCTCCGTGCTCTTGTCCGCGACCTTGCGCCCGCGCCGCATGACGATCACGCGGTGGGCGACGGAGAAGACGTCGGGCATGCGGTGGCTGATCAGAATGACGGCGATGCCGTGATCGGACAGCCGCTTGATGAGTTCGAGCACCTCCGCCACCTGGCGCACGCTGATCGCG
Source organism: Paraburkholderia acidipaludis NBRC 101816 (assembly GCF_000684975.1). Classification (GTDB taxonomy): domain Bacteria; phylum Pseudomonadota; class Gammaproteobacteria; order Burkholderiales; family Burkholderiaceae; genus Paraburkholderia; species Paraburkholderia acidipaludis. The sequence continues at coordinate 25,935 of NZ_BAXZ01000037.1, forward strand.
GCCGTCGGTTCGTCCATGATGACGAGGCGCGCCTCGGAAAGGCGCGTGCGGGCGATCGCCACCGCCTGCCGCTGGCCGCCCGACATCTGCCGCACGAGATCGTGCGGGCGTGTTTCGGATTTGAGTTCCTTGAAGAGTTCGCCGGCGCGCCGGAACATGGTTGCATGGTCGAGAACGCGAAACGGCCCGAAACCGATCCGCGGTTCGCGGCCGAGAAAGACGTTCGCGGCTGCCGTGAGGTTGTCGCAGAGCGCGAGATCCTGATAGACGACCTCGATCCCGCGGGCGCGCGCATCGACCGGTTTGCTGAAATGGACTGGCTTGCCGTCGATGAGCATTTCGCCATGCGACGGCGGGAAGTTGCCGGCGATCACCTTGGCCAGCGTGGATTTTCCGGCCCCATTGTCGCCCATGAGCCCGACCACCTGGCCCGGCTCCAGACTGAGCGTCACGTCGGTCAGGGCGTGAATGGCGCCGAAGTACCTTGAAACGCCTCTGAGCTCCAATAGACTCATGAACGGTCGCGCTCGCTCCGATAGAGGGATTCGCCGCCCCCGCAGAGCGACGAGTAGATAGTCAAACTAAATGATTTTTAGAGCACGATCGCCATTTATGCAAGGCCGTTTAGGCAGTCATTTTCATGGCCGTTTTTTACATCTGCTTTATCGGGCGCGCGGAGAGGGAAGGGCTTCGGAAGAGCGCCGTCCGAAGCGGACGCTCCATTACAATGGCCTTTTGAACGCCCTCTTCGCTACATCACCGCATCGAAAGGTCCACATCTATGACGCGCCGCAAAACGACTGAAAAAGTGACGAGAGCGGATTTGCGGGAGCTTTCGGAATTCCGTTATCGACTGCGTCGATTCTTGCGCTATTCGGAAGAAATCGTCCATGCCGAAGGCGTCACGCCGCTGCAATACATGCTGATGCTGCATACGCGCGCCTTCCCCGACCGCGACTGGGCCACGGTGGGCGAACTGGCGGAACGCCTGCAGGCGTCCTCGCACGGGACCGTCGCGCTCGTCACGCGCTGCGAGGTGGCCGGGCTCGTCAGCCGGGTGCCGGGTTTGCATGACCGGCGACAGGTCCAGGTGCACCTCACGCCCGAGGGCGAGCGGTGCCTCGCGAAACTGGCCGCGCTGCACAAGTCGGAGGTTCAGGCCTTCGGCTGGGCGTTTCGCGAGGAGCACGGCGACCGGGGACGGCAGGCCGCGGATTAAGCGCCTGCCGGTTCCCGAGGGCCCGCGTTACGGCTGCGGCTGATAAACGAGGTCGGCGCGCCGGTTCTGCGCCCACGATGCTTCGTCGTGCCCGAGGGCGACGGGCTTTTCCTTCCCCAGGCTGACCGCTTCGATCTGCGAGTCGGGCACGCCGAGCGTTTCGAGTTCGTGCAGCACGGCTTGCGAGCGGCGCTCGCCGAGCGCGAGGTTGTACTCGTCCGAACCGCGCTCGTCGGTGTTGCCCTGGATGAGCACGTGCTGGCCCGGATGGTGCCGCAGGTAGTCGGCGTGGGCGCGCAGCAGCGACTGGTAATCGCTCTTCACCGTATAGCTGTCGAAATCGAAATAGATGTTGCGCTTCGCGAGCGGGCTGTTGGGATTGTTGAGCTCGTCGACGGCGGGCGTGGTCGGCTCGCCGACCGGTTGCGAGGCCGCCGTGTTCGCCGCCGTGTTCGTGTTCGCCGTGCCGGTGGCGGGGGGCGCCGATGCCGAGTGGCATCCGGCAAGGAGCGCTGCCAGCAGCAGGGCGGCGCAGGATCGATGCAGGTTCATGACGGTTCCCGGGAAAGAGGCTGAGCGCGGGCACTCCAGTCGCACGATGCAGTCTAGCGAGCAATGCCGCACGATGCCTCGGTAATTTCCCGCGCCGTTAAAGTCCGCGAATTTAAGTTTCATTTAAGCCTGCCCGCATAAATTGGCCGACATGTCATGTCGTGATCGTTCTTTGCAACGGGCTTTCGTTCGCAGCGGGAGGCGATTGCGTGTGACCGTTGTGCCTCAGCTATGACGGACAGAACGTCCGGTTGCCGTTGACAGCGACGGCGGCAACTTTCCCTCACCCAGCGTTACTGCTGGGTTTTTTTTCGGGTGTTCGATATGCGTGTCTGCGCGCGCCGTTCGCCGAAGTGCTGCACGCCATGCGGATAGCGCGCTTTCTCGTCGGGAAGCCGGGGTCGAGGTCTACGGGGTTGAGATGAGTCTTGCAGACAAGATGGAACGGCGCCTGCTGGGCACGGCGCGCATTCTGTGTATCGTCGCGCTGGTCGCCGCAGTGATGGGCATGATAGCGGTCATGTTCGCGCTTGCGGCGCCTGCGGGGACCGGCGTGATCGCCGACCCGCCCGTCGCGGCCAGCGACGTGCTGGGCGCGATCCCGGGCTCGGAGGCGGCCAACGACGCGCTGTCGAATGGCGCGGCGCCCGCGCTCGATGTGGCGGGCGCTGCCGGACTCGTGGTGCCGGCGGCGCTTCGCGCGGTGCTGAATCAGGACACCGCAAGCCGGACCGTGCTCGACGGCTGGCTGGGAAGCGTGCCGCCCTCGGACCGGCAGCCGTTTCTGGACGAGCTATCCGACGTGATCGTGCGCGCCAACCAGCACGCGGCGGCGTGGGAATGGGACGATCGGGAGCGCTATGTGGCGGCTGCGATGAGCCAGTACGCTCATATGAAGATCGAGCGTGTCACGCTGGCCGCCAACACCATCGAGGTCGAGAACGAGAGAAGCGGGCAATTCAGGTCGTCGCTCGGCACACTGCTGGCGCTTGCGGGCTTTCTCACGGTGCTGATCCTTCTGATGGCGATCGAGCGTAACACGCGGGGTTGGCGCGAGCAGAAGCCGGGCTGAGGCATCGAACTCACCGAAATTATGCGGTTCTCCTATTGGTAAAAACCACAAGTCTTTTGCAGTGAGAGGAAAGTTGCGTCGGCATCGTTTGCCTTCGCGTGGCAACGCGTTTCCTCTGCGCCTGGCGTTGCGTTTCGCGATTTCGAGAACGTTGACGACAATGCATTCGTCGCCCATATTGTTGCGATTGCGCGAACGCGCCGGCTTCGCGGCGCGTTGAATGCACAGAACGACAACAAACTCGACCCAGGAGACACAGATGCACGGCAGGCAACTGGCGGTATGCGCGCTGTTTGCGGCGGCGGGATTGGCGGCAGGCAGCGCGGGCGCCGCAACGGACATCACGATCGCACACGTCTACGACGACAGCGGGCCGCTCTCGGTATACGGCAAGCAGACCGACACGGGGCTCATGCTGGGTATCGAGTATGAGACGCAGGGCACGATGAGCGTGAACGGTCACAAGCTCGTCGTGATTCGCAAGGATACCCAGGGAAAGCCCGATATCGCTCGCGCGCAGCTCGAGGCGGCATACAGCGACGACCACGCCGACATCGCCGTCGGTGCGACCGGCTCCGGCGAGGCGCTGGCGATGGAGCCGATTGCCCAGCAGTACCAGAAGGTCCTGCTCGTCGACTCGGCCGTGGCCGATTCGGTCACCGGCAAGAACTGGAACCGCTATGTGTTCCGCTCGGCCCGCAATTCCTCGCAGGACGCGATTGCGAATGCACGGGCGCTCGACCAGCCGGGCGTGGAAATCGCAACGCTGGCCCAGGACTATGCGTTCGGGCGTGACGGCATCAAGGCGTTCAAGGGCGCGCTGAAGAACGCCAAGGTGGTGCACGAAGAGTACCTGCCGCTGAATACGACCGACTTCACGGCCGCGGCCCAGCACCTGTTCGATGCGCTGAGGGGGCAGCCTGGCCGCAAGATCATCTTCATTCTGTGGGCCGGGCAGGGCAATCCGTTCAAGATTGCCGATCTCGATCCGCAGCGCTACGGCATCCAGATCGCGACGGGCGGCAATATCCTGCCGGCGCTCGCGGCGTACAAGCGCTTCCCGGGCATGGAAGGCGCAACGTATTACTACTACGGCATCCCGAAGAACAAGGCCAACGACTGGCTGGTCTCCACCTATCAGACGCGCTACAAGGAGCCGCCCGACTTCTTTACCGTCTGCGGCGTGGCGGCCGGCATCGCGCTCGTCGACGCCCTGAAGAAAACCGGCGGCGACCCGAATGCCGACAGGCTGATCGGCGCCATGGAAGGCATGTCGTTCGAGACGCCGAAGGGGACGATGACGTTCCGCAAGCAGGACCACCAGGCCATGCAGTCCATGTATCACTTCAAGATCGCCGTCGATCCGAAGCTGACGTGGGCCGTGCCGGAGCTCGTCAACGAGATCAAGGCCGACGACATGGACGTGCCCATCGAGAACCATCAGTGAGCTCGCCTGGGGGGACGCCCGGCAGTACGCTCGAAACGCGCGAGCTGACGATCCGCTTTGGCGGCCATGTGGCCGTTAATGCGGTGTCCTGCATGTTCAGGGCGGGCGAGCTGACGTGCATCGTCGGCCCCAATGGGGCCGGCAAGACGACCTTCTTCAACCTGATCTCGGGGCAACTGGAGCCGAGCGCGGGGCAGGTGCTGCTCGACGGTCACGACGTCACGCATCTCTCGGTGCCGGCGAAGACGCGACGCGGCATCGGCCGGGCCTTCCAGCTCACCAACCTGTTTCCGCGGCTCTCGGTGTTCGAGAACGTGCGGCTTGCCGTGCAGGCGCGCCGGCACACGGCGTTCGATCTGCTCTCGGTGTGGAGTGCGCATCGCGCGCTGCGCGAGCAGGCCGAAGCCTGCCTCGAACGCGTGGCGCTGGCGGAAAAGCGGCATCTCCCGGCGGCTTCGCTGCCGCATGGCGATCAGCGCAAGCTGGAGGTGGCGATGATGCTCGCACTCGAACCCGGCATCTTCATGTTCGACGAACCCACGGCCGGCATGAGCGTCGACGAGGTGCCGGTGATCCTCGACCTGATTCACGAGATCAAGCGTGACAGCAGCAAGATCGTGCTGCTCGTCGAGCACAAGATGGACGTGGTGCGCTCGCTGGCCGACCGCATCATCGTGCTGCACAACGGCACGCTCGTGGCCGACGGCGATCCGGCCGAGGCGATGGCCTCGCCGGTCGTGCAGCAGGCCTATCTGGGCGTCGCGTCCTGACCTGAAGGCCTGCCATGACCGAGAACCCCATCCTGCGGCTGCATGACGTCGAGACCCACATCGGCCCCTACCACATCCTGCACGGCGTGAGCTTCGAGGTGCCGCGCGGCGGCGTGACGATGCTGCTGGGCCGCAACGGCGCCGGCAAGACCACGACGCTGCGCACCATCATGGGCATGTGGCGGGCGAGCGCGGGCACCCTCGAATTCGACGGCGTGCCGATCGCGAAACAGCGCACGGCGGATATCGCGCGCGCCGGCATTGCCTACGTGCCCGAAAACATGGGCGTGTTCGCAGACCTCACCGTTGCCGAGAACATGAGGCTCGCCGCGCGCAGCGGTGATCCGGACACCGAACGGCTCGACTGGGTGTTCCGCATGTTCCCGGCGCTCAAGACGTTCTGGCGCCAGCGCGCGGGCGTGCTGTCGGGCGGCCAGAAGCAGATGCTTTCGGTGGCGCGGGCGATCATCGAGCCGCGCGAGCTGCTGATCATCGACGAGCCGACCAAGGGTCTCGCGCCCGCGATCATCCAGAACATGATCGAGGTGTTCCTCGAGCTGCGGCAGACCGCGATCTCGATCCTGCTGGTCGAACAGAATTTTCATATGGCGCGTTCGGTGGGCGACACGGTCGCGGTCATGGACGACGGGCGCGTCGTCCATCGCGGAACGATGGCCGGCCTGGCCGCGGACGAAGCGCTGCAGCAACGTCTGCTGGGGCTGTCGCTCGCGGCGCACCAGTGATCCGCAACGATTTGCGGCGGCTCGGATAAAGAGGAGACCCAAACACGTGGGCACCGTTACCCCGAAGTCTCAGGCAGGCAACGCGGCCGCGCCTGCTGCCTTGCCTCGAGCGCGGCCCGACTGGACACCGCTTGCGCTGGTGCCGCTCGTGATCGTGCTCGCGTACCCGCTCGTCGGCAGCGGCTCGACCTGGTTCACGCTGAGCGTGGCGGGACTGGCGATGGGCATGATCATCTTCGTCGTCGCCTCGGGCCTCACGCTCGTGTTCGGCCTCATGGACGTCCTCAACTTCGGCCATGGGGCTTTCGTGGCGCTCGGCGCCTATGTTGGCGCATCGGTCATGCTGCCGCTGGCCGCGTGGAGCACCGCGGACAGCATTGGCCTGAATCTCGGCGTGCTCGGTCTTGCGGCCCTCGCGGCGATGGCGGCAGGGGCCGCTATCGGCTTCGTGTTCGAGCGCCTGGCGGTGCGGCCGGTCTACGGCCAGCACCTCAAGCAGATTCTTGTCACGATGGGCGGCATGATCGTTGCGCAGGAAGCGATCAAGGTGATCTGGGGCGGACAGGACATTGCACTCGCAGTGCCGGCTCACCTCGAAGGCTCCGTTCTGCTGGGCGGCGCGGCGATCGAAAAGTACCGTCTGCTTGCCATGGCGCTGGGGCTGGCGGTATTCGTGGCGATGCTGCTCGTGCTGAGCCGCACGCGCATTGGCTTGCTGATCCGCGCGGGCGTGGAGAGCCGCGAAATGGTCGAAGCGCTCGGCTACCGGATCAATCGCGTGTTCATCGGCGTATTCGTGGTTGGCGCGGCGCTTGCCGGACTCGGCGGCGCGCTCTGGGGGCTTTACCAGCAGAATGTTTCGGTCACGATCGGCGCCCAGCTCAATGTGCTGATCTTCATGGTCGTCATCATCGGCGGGCTCGGCTCGACCACCGGCTGCTTCATCGGCGCCTTGCTGATCGGGCTGATGGAAAACTACACGAGCTTCCTCTTCCCCCAGGTGGCGATGTTCTCCGATATTGCCCTGATGATGCTGATCCTGCTCTGGCGCCCGCAGGGGCTTTACCCTGTGGCCCGGCGCTGAATGCGGAGCGTAACGTTCATGAACCGACTGCTTTCCGCCGACCTGCCTGGCAGCCGCACGCTATCCGGCCTCGTGGCGGCGCTGCTGTTTGCGCTGGCCTTCGCGCCGTTTCTGTTCTCGGGCGCGCGCGCCGTCGATACGGCGGCGAAGATCTGCATCTTCGTCGTGCTGGCGGCGAGCTACGATCTGTTGCTCGGCTACACCGGCATTGTTTCGTTCGCCCATACGATGTTCTTCGGCATCGGCAGCTATGGCGTGGCGATTGCGATGTCGCGTTTCGAGCCCGGTTGGGCGTCGCTCCTCCTCGGCACCTGTGCCGCGCTTGCCGTTTCTCTGGTGCTGGCTGTGCTGATCGCAGTGTTTTCGCTGCGGGTGCGTGCGATCTTCTTCGCGATGATCACGCTTGCGGTGGCCACGGCATTTGGCGGTCTCGTCTCGCGCCTGTCCGACTGGACCGGCGGAGAGGATGGTCTGACCTTCAGCGTGCCGAGGTGGCTCAGTCCGGCCTTTTCATTCGGCGAGAGGCGCTGGTTCGGCGTGCATCCCGATGGACGGCTGCTGGCGTATTACTTCGTGTTCGCCATCGCGCTGGTGCTGTTCCTCGTGTTGCTGCGCGTCGTCAATTCGCCGTTCGGGCGCGTTTTGCAGGCGATACGCGAGAACGCGTTCCGTGCCGAAGCGATCGGCTACCGCACCTTCGTCTATCGCGCCGTCGCCACTGTGCTCTCGGCCCTGTTCGCCACGCTGGCCGGTGCCCTGATGGCGCTCTGGCTAGGCTACAACGGTCCCGATACGTCGCTGTCGCTCAACGTCATGATCAATATCCTGCTCATGGTGGTGATAGGCGGCATGGGCACGCTGTATGGCGCGGCAGTCGGCGCAGCGCTGTTCGTCGTCACGCAGACCTATCTGCAAGACCTGATGCGCTTTGCGAGCCATGCCGTATTGGCCGTTCCGGTCCTGTCACGCCTCTTCGATCCGGAGCGCTGGCTGTTGTGGCTCGGACTGTTGTTCATTCTGTGTGTCTATTACTTTCCGCAAGGCATCGTCGGGCGCTTGCGCGAGACCCGTCGCCAGCCGCACGGTACGTAGTCCGTAGCATATCGACGATCCGCTCCCGACTCGTCGAACGCGCGAGGCAATTGGAACTGCTCCGCCGGACGCCTGGATATCATGCAAAGGCGGGGTGGGGCAGCCTCGGGGGCGCTCCGCCACTGCATGCTATAGTGCGTGGACCCTCCACCGCCAGATCAATGCCCATGACCTGCGACGCGTGCACCGGAATGCAGGAGAGTCCCGATCCGACCGGCCATGACGGGCTGGTCGAAGCGCGCAACCCGGTGCGCATGCGCCGGCTTGGACGGCCCGCCGTCATGGTGCGGCATTACCGGTGCGGCCACTGCGGTACCCGTTGGCTATCTGAAAGCGACCCGCTCGGTCCCGGCAAGGTGGAGTGGGTTTGTCTGCATCACTCCTCGAACGTTCTCTTTCCGGTGTCGGCTCTGAACCCGGGGGCGGCCCATGCGTCGAAGCAGGGCGCTGCCGGGGGTGCCTCGGCGACGTCGAACACGCCGCCGCGGCATAAATTCAGTTAGCGGCTTGCTTCGCGATAGCCAATTCAACGCCAATTCAAGGCCACTTCGGGACCATTTCAGGGCCAGTTGCTGCGGCATCTGAGCACCTTATTGTCCGGCCGGTGCTGCCTTCCTGAATTAAACATCATTGCGCTTGCGGCGCTTTCAGGCGCTTTTGTGCAAATCGCGCTAAAGAATTTATCCCGCGGATGGGATTTTGATAATCCGTGGCGCCGGCGCTTTTGTGGATTGTAATCGCTTTGATATTGTCTGATTAATTGACCGAGAAAATCTCTATTAAAACGGGAAGCGGCTTCGCGGAAGGGCTGCGGGGAGGGCGGATATCCGGCTGCACGCGCGGTGACGAGGGATCGGGATTGATGGACTATTTAATCTGGAGAATAAGACATTACCGGTCGCGGTAAGGGAATTAACAACATTTGACGCTTCGGGGGTATGTATTTGGCATTGTTTGTAGATGCGTAAAAATTATTGTCGATAGAATCGCATCTCGAAATCATCAGAAACTTGCTGTCGACGGTTCGAGTATTCGTTCGCAATTTCGATTGCTTCTTCGTCGAAATTCGCGTTTTCCGATGAGCAGGGTCAACCCGACTTGGTTAGTAGTATGAACAAATCATATAAATCGATCTGGAACGAGGCACTCGGGGCTTGGGTAGCAGCATCGGAACTCGACTCCGGCCGAGGCAAGCCGAGCAAGTCGCGGGTGCTCCACGCGGCAGTCGGCGCCGCCGTGCTCGCGGCGAGTATCGCATCGACGCCCGGCGCGCACGCGCAGTACTCGCCATCGGGCAGTAACGGTTCGGCATCGGGTGCGGGATCGATTGCGATCGGCGGCGGCAGCAGCAACGGATCGACCTACACGTCCACCGCGAGCGGCACCGACGCTGTTGCGATCGGGGCGGGCGCTGCCGCAACGGCCAATCTCGCGACGGCGATCGGCGCGTTCTCGACCGCATCGCAGGCGTCCGCGCAGGCCATTGGCTTCAACGCCGTCGCTTCCGGCAGCAGTTCGAGCGCTATCGGTATCACCGCCTACGCGGGGAGCACGGCTGCGACGGCAGTCGGCTACGGAGCCAGCGCTTCGAACACGTACACCACTTCGGTCGGCACCAAGGCAACCGCGAGCGGCAGTAATTCGGCCGCCATCGGCTATGCGGCAACGTCGTCGGCGAGCAATGCCGTGGCGATTGGCAATGGTGCCGTCGCGAGCGTGACGGGATCGATCGCGCTGGGATCCGGCGCCACGACGACCGGCACCGCGAACACGGCAACGGGCGGCACCGGCACGGTCGGCAGCAGCACCATTGGTGGCACCACGGTTGGCAGCTATGCCGGTACCAGTTCGGCCGCTGGCGTCGTTAGCGTGGGCTCGCCGGGCAACGAGCGCCGGATTCAGAACGTCGCGGCAGGCCTCGTTAGCGCGTCCAGCACCGACGCGGTCAACGGCAGCCAGCTTTATTCGGTTGCCAGCACAACCTTGTCGAGCCTTGGCAGCCTGTCGACGTCGGCATCGACCGGCATCAGCTCGTTGTCGACAGGCTTGAGCACGACCATCAGCACGGTGGGCAGTCTGTCGAGCTCGGCATCGACGGGCATTAGTTCGTTGTCGACGGGGCTGAGCTCGCTTTCGACTTCGACCTCGACGACGGCCAGCTCGCTTTCAACGGGCCTGAGCACGACCAGAAGCACGGTGAGTAGCCTGTCGAGCTCGACATCGGCCGGCATTGGCTCGCTGTCCACGGGCCTCGGCTCGCTGTCGACCGGTCTGAGCACGACGAACAGTTCGGTGGTCAGCCTGTCGACTTCGGCTTCGACGGGAATCGCCTCGCTGTCGACCTCGACGTCGACTGCGATTACCGCGGCAAAGACGCACTATTTCAGTGTCAACGACAACGGTACGCAGCAAGGCAACTACAACGATGACGGTGCGACCGGCGTCAACGCGCTTGCCGCCGGCACCAATGCGTCGGCATCCGGCAATGGCAGCGTGGCGGTTGGCGATGGCGCCGCCGTTGGCGGCAACGGTGCCGTTGCCATGGGCCAGAACGCCAGTGCCAGCGCGACCGGTGCCATGGCACTCGGCGCGGGCTCGACGGCCAACGTGGCCGGCTCCGTTGCACTCGGATCGGCTGCGGCAACGACCGGAACCGCCAACCCGGCAACTGGCGGCACTGGAATGGTCAGTAGTACTACTATTAGCGGTACTACATTCGGCACCTATGCCGGAACCAGCTCGGCGGCGGGTGTCGTCAGCGTCGGTACGCCTGGCAATGAGCGCAGGATTCAGAACGTAGCAGCCGGCCTCGTTAGCGCGACCAGCACCGATGCGGTCAACGGCAGCCAGCTCTACACCGTCGCCAGCACGACTTTGTCGGGCATCGCCAGTTTGTCGACATCGGCTTCGACCGGAATCGGCTCGCTGTCGACAGGCGTGTCGTCGCTGTCCACGGGGCTCTCTACAACCAATAGCACGGTGACGTCCCTGTCCAGTACGGTTTCGTCTGCGTCGGGCGCCATTTCTTCGCTGTCCACTTCGGCGTCGACGACGGCGAGCTCGCTGTCGACGGGTATGAGCTCGTTGTCCACGTCCACGTCGACGACGGCCAGCTCGCTGTCAACCGGCCTGAGCACGACGAACAGTACGGTAAGTAGCCTATCGACCTCAGTGTCCACGGGCCTCAGCTCGTTGTCCACGTCCACGTCCACGACGGCAAGTTCGCTCTCAACCGGTCTGAGCACGACGAATAGCGCGGTGAGCAGCTTGTCCACGTCGGCTTCGACCGGACTAGGCTCATTGTCGACCGGCCTGAGCACGACCAATAGCAAGGTAAGCAGCCTGTCCACGTCGGCCTCGACCGGCCTCAGCTCGCTCTCGACCGGCCTGAGCACCACGGGCAGCGCCGTAAGCAGCCTGTCCACCTCAACCTCGACAAGCCTCAGCTCGCTGTCCACGTCCACATCAACAACGGCAAGCTCGCTCTCAACCGGCCTGAGCACCACCAACGCGAACGTAACCAGCCTGTCGACGTCGGTATCGACCGGCATGACCTCGCTGTCGACGGGCGTGGCCAACTCGGTGCAATACGACAATGCGGCGCACACGAGCGTGACACTGGGCGGCGTCGGCTCGACCACCCCCGTGACACTCACCAACGTCGCCGCCGGCGCAAATCCGACCGATGCGGTCAACTTCGGACAACTGACCTCACTGTCCACGTCGACGGTTTCCGGCATCGCTTCGCTGTCGACAGGCCTGAGCACGACCAACAGCAATGTCGCCTCGCTTTCCACGGGACTGACCACCACCAACAGCAACGTCGCCTCCCTGTCGACGAGTCTGAATACGACCAACACCAATGTTGCTTCGCTGTCCACCGGCCTGAACACGACCGCGAGCAACGTAACCGCACTGTCGACAGGAATCGCCAACGGCACAGTCGGCCTCGTGCAGCAGGTGGGCGGGGCGCCCGGCAACGGCGCGATCACGGTCGGCGCCAGCACGGGCGGAACGACGGTCAATTTCGCCGGCACCGACGGCAACCGCCAGTTGACCGGCGTCGCCGCCGGCACCGCGGCAACGGATGCGGTGAACGTCAGCCAGTTGAATGCCGTTGCCTCGGTGGCCGGCAACGCGGTCCAGTACGACAACGCGGCGCACACGAGCGTCACGCTTGGCGGTGTCGGCGCGGCCACCGAGGTGGCGCTGACCAACGTCGCCGCGGGCGCGGTGACGGCAACCAGCACCGCGGCCATCAACGGCAGCCAGTTGTACGCCCTCGAATCGGAGATCGGCGCCATCACTGTTCAGGTATCCGGAGCAACTGGAACGACGGGCTCGGGAAGCTCGACGAGCTCGAAGTACGTGGCGGTGAATTCGACGGCAGGCGCGGCAAGTGCCACGGGCACCGAGGCGGTGGCGATAGGCGGAGCGTCGAGCGCAAGCGGCAACTACGGCGTCGCAATCGGCTCGGCGGCACAGGCGGGCGGCGTGAACTCCACGGCGATCGGTGCGAATGCGGTGGTGTCGGCCACGAACTCCGTGGCGATCGGAGCAGGTTCGGTCGCCAGCGAGGCCAATACGGTTTCGGTCGGCTCGCCGGGCAACGAGAGAACCATCTCGAACGTCGCGCCGGGCGTGAACCCGACCGATGCGGTAAACGTTGCGCAATTGCAAAGCGTTCAGCAAACTATCAACCAGGTTGCGCAGACCGCCTACTCGGGCGTCGCCATGGCGGGCGCGCTGGCCGCGCTGCCGCAGGTGGAGCAGGGCAAGTCGTTCCAGCTCGGCGCCGGCGTCGGCAACTACGGGGGATACACCGCGCTGGCCATTGGCGGTAGTGCCCGGATCACCGAGAACACGATCGTGAAGATGGGGGCCAGCACCACCAGCGGCGGCAACCATGTACTGGTTAATGCTGGCGTGGGCTACTCGTGGTAACGCGCGCTGCGGCGGCATAGCCGCGATGCGGGTAGCCGTTTGATCGACTGGTGAAGAAAGCATGCATATCGGAATTTCTGTCGTGACCCACGAGGGCCAGAATATCTGGGAAAACGGCCTCGGACAGAACATCGTTTTTCTTGCCGGCCTGTTTCAGCGGCTGCCGTTCGTGGCGTCGGTCGCGCTGATCGACGTTGGCGATCAAGGCGTCATGCCGCCTCAGGTCAACATGAATTCGCTGGACCTGCGGATCATGAGGACTGCAGAGGCAACGAACGAAGTCGACGTCATTGTCGAGATGGGCGGCGCGCTCGACATTCAGTGGCTCGACCTGATGCGCGCGCGCGGGAAGAAGGTGGTGTTCTACTGCTGCGGCCAACCGTTTGCCGGGCTCGCCGAGCCGGCGATATTCGGCAAGCCTACGCATTTTTCGCGTCCCGACCGCTGCGATGAGATTTGGGTGCTGCCCGAGTATCGGGATTTCGCGAGCTTTCAGCGGGTGCTGCATCGCTGCCCGGTGCACGTGGTTCCATATTTGTGGCATCCGCAATTCGTCGAGCAGCGCGCGCGGGAGGTGGAAGCGGTGCTGGGGGTTCCGTATGGCTACCGCCCTCGTACGCCGGGCGAGGCCGGCGTACCTCGCGGCCTGCGCGTGGCGATCTTCGAACCGAATATTTCCGTTGCGAAAACCTCGAGCATCCCGATGCTGGTCTGCGACGAGGCGTACCGTGCCGATCCGGCCGCGATAGCGAGGATGCACGTGCTCAACACGTTGCACCTCAAAGATCACGCCACCATGCTCTATTTTGCCAATTCGCTGGATCTGGTTCGTCAGCACAAGGCGACGTTTCATGGGCGGCACGATATCGTCGGCTTCATGATGCAATACGCCGACGCCGTCGTCTCGCATCAATGGCAGAACGACCAGAACTACAGCTATATGGATGCGCTGTACGGCGATTACCCTCTGATCCACAATTCCCCGTGGCTAAGGGGTGCGGGCTATTACTACTCCGACTTCGATGCGCGACAGGGCGCGGCGCAACTGCTGCGCGCGGCGGCGGAGCATGAGAGCGGCCTCGGTGACTACCGTTCGCGTGCGAGGCGAGTGTTCGCCGCCGTCGATCCGTTCGGACAGCACAATCTCGACGAGTACGCGTCGCGATTGTTGCAGCTGTGCCGCGACGCGAGATTCACCGGCCATGCCGTGAGCACGTCATGAGTGTCGAGCTACATTCGCCGTCCACGGCGCGCAAGCTACGCGTGGGCGTTTCGATATTCGTGCGCAAGGGCGAGCAGTCCATTTGGGAAAACGGGATCTATCAGAACTGCATTTTCCTGGTAATGCTGCTCATGCGTTCGCCGCTGGTCGAAACGACTTATCTGGTGGCGGGCGGCGGCGACGGCGAACCCGCCGACGCGAAGCACTTTCTCGCCGATTCGCCGGTGCCGCTCATCGACATGAACGAGGCCGCGGCGACACTGGACGTCATGATCGAAATGAGCGCCCAGCTTGCGCGCGAGTGGGTCGTGGCGTTTCGCGAGCGCGGCGGCAAGATCGTGTCGATGCGGGTTGGCAACGACTATGTGATCGATATCGAGCGCATGGTGTTCGACAAGCCGAACGGCCTGCTGATTACGGGCGCGCCCTATCACGAAGTATGGACGCTGGCGGAATACGAGAAGACCTGTGTGCCGTATTTCCGGAGCACGTTCCGTACGCCGGTGCGCGTGATGCCGCATTTGTGGAGCCCGTTCGTGCTGGAGCGCGAAGCCGCAAAGCTGCCGGAGGGCGTTCGCTTCGGCTACCGCCCCGGGCGCAGGCGCTGGCGGGCGGGCATTTTCGAGCCGAACATCTGCATGGTGAAGACGAGCTTCGTTCCGCTTCTGACCTGCGAGGCCGCGCACCGCGCCAATCCGGACCTGCTCGAACGCGTATGGGCCTACAACACGTTCCATATGAAGGAACACACGGGTTTCAGCGGTTTTGCCCGCAGCCTCGATATCGTGAAGCATGGCCTGACTTCGTTCGAAGGGCGCTTTCCGTTCTGCAGGGTCGTGGCGGCCGATGTCGACGTGGTGGTCGCGCATCATTGGGAAAACGCGCAGAACTACGTGTATTACGAGGCGCTGTATGGCGGTTATCCGCTCATCCATAATTCGCATCTGCTTGGCGATTGCGGGTACCGCTACGACGGCTTCGATTGCGAGGAAGGCGGTCGCGCCTTGCAGCGGGCCTATGCGAAACACGATGCCGATCTCGACGCGTACCGGCGAAGCGCACATGCGTTCCTCGCGCAGCTCGATCCTGTGAGCGAGGCCAATGTGCGAATTTATACGGATGCCATTGCAGCGCTGTATTCATGAATTCATTTCGTATAACGATCCGAATGCTCTACATGCTCGTGCTGGCGGGTGCCTTGCTGCTGAGCGCCGAAGCATTCGCGCAAGGGGTGCTGGTGCCGCAAGGGCAGGCCGGACCGCGTAATTCGCTGGTCGTTGCGGCGACTTCGGTTGGCGTTCGCAATTGTTTGCCGGCCCTGACGGCATTGTCGACGCTCGGTGTCCAGGGAGCCAGCAATAACGACGTGCTGTTCGACTGGGACCGTACTCGTGCGGGGAACAGTACGGTGTTCTCGCTGGTCGGGCTGGAATTTCCCAACGGCAACGCAGCGATGTCGATAACGGGCGTGCCCGAGGCAGACGGTTCGTGCTCGGTCTCGGCCGAGCGCATTTCGGTCGCGCCTCTGGGTTGCCAGGTCGTGGCGAAGAAAGAGCTGGCAGGCTATCGGGCGACCAGGCTGTTGCCCCATATGACGGTTTACACGGACGCCAGGGATCCGGGCTCGTCGGTGTCGCTCATCGATGAGCAGGTGGGCTGCCTCGTGATCCGCCGCTATGTGAAGTTTTCGGCGGGGACTCCGGGGCGAGGCGGTTGAGCAACGAGCCGGTCTGTCACACCGGGCCCTGATGCCGACTCGCGATCTTCGCGACCGCATTGCAACGAAAATGAACGCCACGGAAATCATTCGACCATGAACGGGTTGCGGATCGGCATCACGATCGGCCTGCATCACGAGGCTGAAACGCTGTGGAACAACGGCATCAAGCAAAATGCCGTTTTCCTTGCGGAAGCTCTGCGGAACTGTCCGCAGGTGGCCAGCGCCGTGCTGGTCAATACGACGCAGGTGCCGATTACGCCGGCCTTGCCCTGGGACAGGGCGCGCTATCCTACGCAGTCCTTTGAAGCGGCCAAGGATGGCATTGACGTATTGATCGAGCTGGGCGGCCAGATCGACGCGGCGCAGACCGAGTATCTCAAGCAGCGCGGCGTGCGGATCGTGTCCTATTGCTGCGGCTTCGAATATGTTCATGCGATGGAGTCGGTACTGTTCCGCAAACCGATGTGGGGCGAGAATCTGTTCGTCAACCAGCGCTATGACGCTATCTGGATCATTCCGCAGGTGGCGAATATCAGCCGCTCCTACTTCGAGGTATTGCGCCGGCAGACGGGGCGGGTCGTGCCGTTTATCTGGAGTCCGCAGTTTCTCGACGAGCGTGCGAAAGACCTGCCGGATGCCGGAAAATATCGGCCGGGAAAAGGCCCGAAGCGCCTGAGCGTGATGGAGCCGAACATCAATGTCGTGAAGTTCTGCCTGTATCCGGCGCTCATTGCGGAGCTGGCGTATCGCCGGCGGCCCGACAGCATCGCCATGCTGCAGGTGACGAACGCCGACCAGATCGCGCGTGACAGCCTCGAGTTCATCACGCTGATGAACCAGCTCGACATCGTGCGCGCGCACAAGGCTGTGTTCCTCGGGCGCCACGAAACGCCGGTCTTTCTGGCCGAAAATACCGATATCGTCGTTTCGCATCAGCTCGAAAATCCGCTCAACTATTTTTATCTGGAAGTGTGCTGGCAGGGTTACGCGTTGGTGCACAACGCGCACCTGTGTTCGGACCTCGGTTACTACTACCGCGATAACGACGCGGAAGAGGGCGCGCGCCGCTTGATCGAAGCCATCGACACGCACGACGCGCATGCCTCGTGGTATCGCGAACGCCAACGCACGGAGATCGCCCGTTATCTGCCGGACAACCGGCAACTGGTTGCCACTTATACCGCGCTGCTCGACGATTTGAGGGCGAGACCGCTCCGTTAGACAATGACCGCGCCCGAAACACCGTTCTCGCGTATCCAGCAGCGCCTCCTGGCGGGCGATCTGATCCACGCATCGCGCGAAATCGATGCGTGGCTGGCAATCGCCCCCTGCGATGCCGGCGCATTGACGGCGTATGCCTTTCTGATGCGGCTGCGCGGACGGTTTCAGCTTGCCGCCGAAACGCTGGAGCGTTCGCTTGCGCGGGCGCCCGACTATGCGCCGAGTCTGATCGAGATGGCGCGGCTCGCATGCCACGAAGGGCAGCGGGAGCGTGCGCAGGCATGGTACGAGGCGGCACATGGCCGTGCGCCCGAGGCGACGGAGTGGTTCGACGAATGGCACGATCTGCTGCAGCAAATGCAGCGCTACGCTCAGGCGACCCAGGTGGCCCGGCGTTGGTGCAACGCGCAACCGGATTCGGCAAAGGCCTGGTTCTCGCTCGGGCTTAGTCATCAGCACAACGATGCGTTTGCCGAGGCGATGGAGGCCTACCATCGCGCGATGGCACTCGACGCGCGGTATCCGATGTTGTGCAACAACCTCTCGGCATTGCATAGCTCGATCGGCGATTACGACACCGCCTTGCGCATTTGCGACGAGGCCATTCGTCTCGACCCGGGGAATGCGCTCGCCTGGACCAATGCGGCGAATATCTGGTGCAAGCTATGCATGCCCGGTAACGCGTTGATCGCGGCGGAGCGGGCCTGCGCATTGTCGCCGGGCTATACGCTGGCCTTGCTGGCCTTGAGTAACGCGCTGAAAGAGCTGCGGCGCTTCGACGAAGCGCTCGATGCCGTGATGCGGGCCGCACGCGCAGCGCCTGTCGATCCGAAAATCCAGTGGTCACTCGCCATGCTGCAATTGCTGCGCGGCGACTATGAAAACGGCCTCGTGAATCACGAGGCGCGCTGGCGCGGCTCGCCGGAACTGGCCGGCGTGCCGCATTTCCGTGAGGAGATGCGCTGGCATGGCGAAGATCTCGCCGGCAAGACTTTGTTCGTCTGGGACGAGCAGGGCCTGGGCGACGCCTTGCAGTTCGTGCGCTTCGTGCCGCGGATCGCGGAGCAGGTCCGCGAAGCGGGCGGCACGCTCGTTTACTGCTGCTTTGCAGCGCTGTTGCCGCTGTTCGAACGCAGCGTCAAGCCATATGGCGTGCCGATAGTGGCGCACAGCGCGGCCAACCTTCCGCCCTTCGACTATCACTTGCCGGTTGGCAGCCTGCCGTTAATGCTGGGTGTGCGAGCCGAAACCCTGGCGGCGCCGCAACGCTACGTCGAACCCGATCCCGCCAGCGTGGCGCGGTGGCGTGCGACGCTGCCGCAAGATGGCCGGCTCAAGGTGGGGCTCGTGTGGAGCGGCAGCCGCGGGCATCAGCGCAATTCGCTTCGCGCGGTTCCGCCTGCCTTGTATGCGCAGGCATTGAGCGGCTTGCATAACGTCGAGTTCTACAGTCTGCAGATCGATGGCAGGGAAGAGGCCGAGGCGATGGCCGCGCAGGGATTGTCCGTGGTGGATCGTACGCCGGAGCTGGCATCGTTCGACGAGACCGTCGCGCTGATCTCCCACCTCGATCTGGTGATTACGGTTTGCACGAGCGTGGCGCACCTCTCGGGTGCGCTGGGCAAGCGGACCTGGCTGCTGCTCGACGTCAATCCGCATTGGGTCTGGATGCTCGAACGCGGCGACAGCCCGTGGTATCCCACGTTGACGCTCTATCGTCAGCAGAACTATGCGGAGTGGGGGCCGGTGCTGGAGCGCGTGCGGGCCGATCTTCTGGCGCTGACGCCGTGAAACCCGGCTCGTCTGCGAGGGTGTCGTGCATGTTCCGCGGGCGTCCGTCCCTCATCCGAAGCTGTTGGCCGGCGTTACCACGTGTACCTGACCCCAACGTCTCCTTGCACCCCTTGCCGCCGCCCCCCCGCAGTATCGCCAACGGCGAATTGATAGCCAGCCTGAAGATAAGCGTCAAGCCGCTTGTCGATCCGGGTGGTCACGCCGCCCGCGAACTCAAGCCGGCTTGCCTGTTCCAGCAGCGGGATCGAATCGGCACCAAACATCGTGGTAGCGGTTCCGCCCCAGTCGTGCCAGAAGTTCACCCGCGCATACGGCTCCCACACCTCGCCGTTTGTCCCGTCGATCGACCAGCGTCCGCGCACGCCCAGCCGCCCGGTCGTACCCGAGGTAGAGCCGAGATCGACGGGGCCCAGCCCATCGTTTGCTTCGCTGAAGCTGACGTGCTGCCAGATTATCTGCATCTGCGGTTCGAGCACGAATCGCGGACCCAGCGGCAACGGAACCGGATAGCCGGCTTCCAGCGAGGACACAAAGCCATAGCCGCTGATCGGCAATCGCGCGGTTTCTGTCGTCGCATTGCCGTCGTAGTGGGTGCCCTGCAGGACCGCATCGACATACCATCCGTTCGGGCCGTAGTGCGTCCAGTAAAGGCCGCCGGAGTACGCGTCGAGATCGATCTTGCCGGTCTGGACCTGAACGTATGAGTCGAGATCCAGGTCGGTCACGAGTCCATTGACGTTCAGTGAACTGTTCGCATACGCGAAATAGGCCCCGGCCGCATCGCGTTGGCCGGGAACAAGACTGCCGCGCCAGATATCGAGGCCCGCCTGCATGCCGAGCATTTGGCCGCTCGTCTGCGGGTCGACAAATGCCCGATAACGGTTGTCGATCTGTTGCCCGAAGAAGCGGCCCCACGACGATTGGGTCCAGCCGTCCGCACCTGCGCTGGGATCGGCAAACGTATCGCCGATGCGCTCGTGCAGCGTGCCGAGCATGGCCAGGCCCATCTGCCTCGCAATCGGCTGCACCACGCTATCGGTTGCAAGTTCCGGGCCGATGATGGGCCAGGTGCCGGGCGGCAACACGGCGGGAGGCGGATCCACGCTAAGCTCCGGCGACTCCGCATCGACGGACGCACCTGGAGAAGGGGATGGCTCGCCCGGCTCGGGCACGACACTTCCGGGCGGTACAGGCTGGTTGGGAACGGCGGGGGTCACGCTCCCGCCAGGCGGCGCGGGCTGCGTGGGAATGGCGGGCTCGGTCACTTCAAACCCCGGCGGGGCAGGCTGTAACGGTACGACAGGTTTTATGCCGCTAACAACGAAGTCGGAACGCAGGAACCAGTCGTCCGGACTACTACCGTTGATGCCGCCGCGGAACAATCCGTAGTCGAATGCGCCGGCACGCGCCTCGCCGGCCAGCGCGAACGCGGTCGGTGCGGTCGCGCCGCCGTTCGCTGTCTGCACGACCAGAATCCCGTTGCTGGTTGTGCTCGCACCTTCTCCCGTGGTGTTGTGGATCACGAGGCCTGTCGTGCCGGACGCGGTGCCGCCGTCGACGATCAACCTGTCCGACGGCGAGCCGTCGGTTCCGAGATAGGTATTGAGTTCGATCGTCCCCGCTGCGCCGACGTAGTTGCCGGTGATGAGCGTCTTGTAGCTCGCAAGCTGGGTTGGGTCGCCAGTCGGCGCGGTGAAGCGGATGATGCTGTCGCTGTTCGCCAGATTCGTCATATTGGAATTGCCGGTCATCGTCCAGTCGGTGCCGTCGTGCAGCGTGACAGCCGCCGTGCCGCCGGCGCCGGTGGTGATGGCGCCGCTCAGCAGTGAGGCTCCTGCGTCAAATGTCGTCGCCGACGATCCTTGCGTTGCGAGCAGCGACCCGTCGTTGTCGGTGGCGGTCGAGCCGTTGAGCGTGATGTTTGCCACGGCGCTCTGCACGCTGAATGAGCCCGCGGTCGAACTGGCTGTCGTTCCGTTCAACGTGAGCGTATTCGCGATGCCCGCCGCACCATTGACCAGAAACGCGACGCTTCCACTGCCATTTGCCTGCACCGAGCCGCCATCAATGGCGAGCGTACCGCCGTTCTGTACCGTTCCCGCCGCCGACTGCTGCGCATTGGCGGTGATCGTAGTGCCGCTCGTGCTGAGCGTCGTGCCCGTGCCCTGCGCGATCAGCGCACTCGAACCGGTTGCTCCGTTCACCGTCACCGAACCGCCGCTTAGCGTCACGTTGCTACCGCCGGCCGCGTTGACTCCGACGATATTTCCTCCTCCGGAGACACTGATCGCCGTATCGTTCGCACTGAACGAGCTGGCGCTATCGGCAAGCACGCCGGTCACACCGCCGCCCTGCGACGTGAGGGTGACGGTGCTGTTCGCCATATCGATGGCGGCGCCTCCGGTGCTATGCACGCCGCGGTCGCCGCCGCCGGTCTGGCCCTCCAGCGTCACGCCGTCCGCCGTGATCGTGCTGCCCGCGCCGCTTGCGACCAGCCCCTGGCTGCCGCCACCGGAAGCCATGGCAATTGACGCGCCATCATTCAGCGTGATCTGGCCGCCGTTCTCGGCGAGCGCGACGGTAATGCCGCTTGCGGGCAGCTTGATCACGAGCCCGCTGGCGACAATCTGGCTGTTTGTGCCGTTGGCCAGCAGGCCGGTGATGCCACCGGACCCCGCGTATTGCTCTGAAAGCGTTGATGGACCGGCATCCGGATCGACACCGAAGAGTACCGACCCGCCGCCCTGTGCCGTCACGGCAACGCCATACGGGACAGAGATTGCGACACCGTTTGCCTGGATCGCGCCACTACCGGTAGCGGTGATGCGGGCAGCGGAAGTTCCGGGAGGAATCGAACAAGCAGCGCCGCCGTTCGTGAATTCGCCCCCATTTGACGGGCAATTGGCCGCCCACGCC
The DNA here is from genome assembly GCF_000684975.1 of Paraburkholderia acidipaludis NBRC 101816. Lineage (GTDB taxonomy): Bacteria > Pseudomonadota > Gammaproteobacteria > Burkholderiales > Burkholderiaceae > Paraburkholderia > Paraburkholderia acidipaludis. The sequence goes on from NZ_BAXZ01000037.1 coordinate 47,731, forward strand.
GATGAAATGCCGCCGCTCGCCGCAAGGGCAACCAGTAAGCCTGGCACAAGCGGAATATTTTTCTGTCGTGTTCCGGTGGCACCTTGGCGTAAAGGTATCCTAACCAATCCTCTGCAAGATGCCATGACGTCGACTCCCGGAGGGTATTGCTTTCCTCAGTTTTATCCACGGCGGACGGACATGCAACCTCTTTGCGCAGAGGCGACCCTCACTTGCCTTCGGTGGCGCACACTGAATCTCCCTTCGCGCTTGTCGCGAGATCCGGGCGAGTCGAACGAGGCTTCAGATGTCGGCAAACGTTCGTGAACTCGCGGTGTTCGATCTCGCGATCGGCAGCAGGCTCCGAGCGCGCGATCTTGCCCGTTTGCAGGTGCAGGACTTCCATCTTCCCGCCGCCGGCTCGCGGGCAAGATGTCAATATCATGGTATTCCATAGTATCGCCAACTCGTCACCCTGACTAGTATGGCATACCATAATCTCGCAATTGAAACTTGCATCGTGTGACATGCGCAGCGGGGCGATTCAGGCTGCGCACGCGATCTCCCATCGGCAGGATGGTGGATGCGCTATTCGACAGGGCGTTACGGGGAGATGGGCGACGCCGTCTGGCGCGGCCCAGGTCAACGCCCGATTGGGGTTATTTCACGCTTTTCTTTATTAGTTGTACAAAATATTGAAGGAGAATGGCATGCGTTTCGGGAAGTGGAAGATCATGGCTCTTCCTTTGCTGGTGAGTTCGGGCGTG
>NZ_BAXZ01000036.1 GCF_000684975.1 Paraburkholderia acidipaludis NBRC 101816
TTGCCGGGGCTGCCGGTGGTGCGCGACCTGATCTGCGACTTCACGCAGTTCTTCAACCAGTACCACTCGATCAAGCCATACCTGATCAACGACACGCCGCCGCCGGAGAAGGAGCGTCTGCAGTCGCCCGAGCAGCGCGACGAACTGGACGGCCTGTACGAGTGTATTCTGTGTGCGAGCTGCTCGACGTCGTGCCCGAGCTTCTGGTGGAACCCGGACAAGTTCGTGGGCCCGGCGGGCCTGCTGCAGGCATACCGCTTCATCGCGGACAGCCGTGACGAGGCCACCGGCGATCGTCTGGACAACCTGGAAGATCCGTACCGCCTGTTCCGCTGCCACACGATCATGAACTGCGTCGATGTCTGCCCGAAGGGTCTGAACCCCACGAAGGCCATCGGCAAGATCAAGGAACTGATGGTGCGCCGCGCCGTTTGAGGCGGCGTCCTTGCTGAAATGGAATCACACCAGTCTGATCCCCACCGCCGGGCGCGCCTACGCTGGCGCGCCCGGCGCGGTCTGCTCGAAAACGATCTGATTTTCGAGCGCTTTTTCGACCGCTATGAGCATGACCTCAGCGACGCCGACGTGGGCGCTCTCACGCGCCTGCTCGAGCTGAGCGATAACGACCTGATGGACTTGCTGCTCGCACGCAAGGAACCAGAAGGCGACCTGGCCGACCCGGACGTGAAGCGGGTGCTGGAGCTGCTTCGCAACGTCTGAGGCGCGGCGGTGCCTGCAGTTACAGTAATTGCTGCTGTTGCCGCAGTTGCGTTAGCGGCGGCAGGCGCCGCGCCGGACGTGCAAACTATCGAATCCTGTGTTTATCCTTCGATTGAGGATGTGCTATGACCCCGTCTGATGTAAAAGCCACGCTATCGTTCAGCGACAATTCGCCGAGCGTCGAACTGCCGATCTACAAGGGCACCCTGGGCCCGGACGTGATCGACATCCGCAAACTGTACGGTCAGACCGGCAAGTTCACGTATGACCCGGGCTTCATGTCGACCGCGTCGTGCAACTCGGCGATCACGTACATCGACGGCGACAAGGGCGAACTGCTCTATCGCGGCTACCCGATCGACAACCTCGCGCAGAACGCCGACTTTCTCGAAACCTGCTACCTGCTCCTGAAGGGCGACCTGCCGAACCAGGCCCAGAAGGACGAATTCGTGAAGACCGTCACGCAGCACACGATGGTTCACGAGCAGATGCATTTCTTCTTCCGCGGCTTCCGTCGCGACGCGCACCCGATGGCGATTCTGGTTGCGGCAGTGGGCGCACTCTCGGCGTTCTACCACGACTCGCTCGACATCAATAACCCGCGTCACCGCGACATCTCGGCGATCCGCATGATCGCCAAGCTGCCGACGCTCGTGGCCATGGCCTACAAGTACTCGATCGGCCAGCCGTTCGTGTATCCGCGCAACGAGCTCTCGTACAGCGCGAACTTCATGCACATGATGTTCTCGAACCCGTGCGAAGAGTACAAGGTCAACGACGTGCTCGTGCGCGCGCTCGACCGCATCCTGATCCTGCACGCCGACCACGAGCAGAACGCCTCGACCTCGACGGTGCGCCTGGCCGGTTCGTCGGGTGCGAACCCGTTCGCGTGTATCGCGGCCGGTATCGCCTGCCTGTGGGGCCCGGCGCACGGCGGCGCGAACGAAGCCGCGCTGAACATGCTCGAACAGATCGGCTCGCCGGACAACATTCCCGAGTTCATCAAGCAGGTGAAGGACAAGAACTCGGGCGTGAAGCTGATGGGCTTCGGCCACCGCGTGTACAAGAACTACGATCCGCGCGCGAAGCTGATGCGCGAAACGTGCTACGAAGTGCTCAACGAACTGGGCCTGCACGACGATCCGCTGTTCAAGCTCGCGATGCAGCTCGAGAAGATCGCGCTGGAAGACGAATACTTCGTGTCGCGCAAGCTGTACCCGAACGTGGACTTCTACTCGGGCATCGTGCAGCGCGCGCTGGGCATTCCGACCTCGATGTTCACCTGCATCTTCGCGATGGCGCGCACGGTGGGCTGGATTGCGCAGTGGAACGAAATGATTGCCGACCCCGAGCAGAAGATCGGCCGTCCGCGCCAGCTCTTCATCGGCGAAACGCCGCGCGAAGCCAGGCCGATCGCGCAGCGCTAAGCGGCACTGTTGCCCGCGGCGCGCTTCATATGGCGCGCCTGGTGGCGCATACGAAACACCCCGCCGGGTTCGCCCGCCGGGGTGTTTTTATTTTTAACCTCAGACCCAGCCGTCGATCTTGAACCCGCTCGCCTGTTCCGCTTCTTCGCGCGTAACGTCGCGGATGGTTTCGCCGAAGCTCCACACGTGGCCCTCGGGGTCGCTCACCACATAAACGCGGTCGCCGTAGAACTGATCTCCGATTTCACGCACGACGGTTGCACCCGCGGCGCGTGCGCGTTCGTAATGAGCGTCGATCCCGCTCTTCAGATGCACGTGCACCGACTGCGTGTTGTTCTTGTCTTCGAGGTCGGCGGGGCTCGTGTAGGGCATGCCGGGCCAGCCGCCGCCGATCATCACGTAGCCCTCCCCGAAGCGCATTTCCGAATGCGCGAGCTTGCCGTCGGGCGTGGTCACGACGAATTGCCGCTCGAAGCCGAAGGCCTTTTCCAGCCACTCCAGCGCGGCGAACGGGTCGCGGTAGTAGACGGCCGAGGCGAAGGTCGGCCGGGATGACGTGGTGCTCATGTGAATACCTCCACGGGGAAGTCAGTGCGCCCAATCTAGCACCGTCGCGCGGGCCGCGTCTCGCCGCTGTACGGGGCGCGCGAGGGAATCCGATATGATGGAACGCTCTTTGCCGCAGTGCGGCGCGTCCGTTCTGTCCCACGAGATTCCCATGTTCTTCGCAGCGAACTCTCTGCACCGCCGGCTTAGCCTTGCACTGGGCTTGCTCGCGATCCTCGTTGGGCTGCTCGGCTCGCTCGGGACGTTTCTCGTCGTGCGCAGCCTGGCCTCGGAGTTCAACGCGAGCCTGCGCGACGCCGCCGCGCACGTGCAGACGGGCGTGCCGCATCCGGCTTCGGCAAACGACGCGCGGCGGCGATTCTCCGACGATCTCGTCGTGCAGATCTGGTCGAAAGAGGACAGCGCTGTGCCGACGCGCACGAGCAATCCCTACGTCAAGCTGCGCCGCGGGTTGGACGGCTTTTCGACGGTCGAATACAACGGCGAGGCATGGGATGTTTTCGGGCTCGCGGCCGGCGACGAATTCATTCAGGTCGCCGAATCGCGCAGCGTACGCAATCGTAACGCCGTGCGCGTGGCGTTCTGGACCCTGCTGCCCGTGCTCGCCCTGCTGCCCTTGCTCGCGCTCACGAGCGCGATTACGGTGCGTCTTTCGCTGCGTCCGCTCGAACGCATGGGACAGCGTGCCGCCTGCGTCGATCTGCACAACCTGGCGCCGCTCGATATCGCGAAGGCGCCCGTCGAGCTGCGGCCGTTTCTCGACTCGATCAACCGCATGATCGAGCGGCTTTCGGTGCTCGTGAACGCCGAACGCAAGTTCGTTGCCGATGCCGCGCACGAGCTGCGCTCGCCCATCTCGGCTATGCAGCTGCAGATCGACAATCTGGGCCACGCGCCAGCCGATCAGTACGCCGAACGGTTTGCCGAGCTGAAGCACGGCATCGCCCGCACGGGCTCGCTCGTTTCGCAATTGCTGGGCCTCGCGCGCGCGGAGATCGGCAGCGCGCAGCGCGTGCTCGTCGAGGTGCCGCTCCAGCAGGTTGTGAGCGACGTGATGGCGGATCTGCTGCCGTTCGCGTATGCGCGCGGCGTGGACCTGGGCGTGGAGCGCCTCGACGACGCCAGCGTACGCGCGACCGAGGCCGACATGCGCGTGCTCGTGCGCAACCTCGTGGACAACGCGATCCGCTACGGCGGCGAGGGCGCGCAGGTCGACGTGTCGGTGCGGCGCGAGGCGCAGAGGATCGTGATCGAAGTGCGCGACAGTGGCCCGGGCATTGCCGAAGCGGACTTGCCGCGCATATTCGACCGCTTCTTCCGCGCGGGTGCGAACGACGTGGAGGGCAGCGGACTGGGTCTCGCGATCGTCCAGGCCGTGGCCCAAAGCTATCGCGGAAGCGTCACGCTGGCCAACCGCGCCGACGGGCAGTCGGGCATCGTCGCGCGCGTCGAACTCTCGCGCCAGTGACGCGCTCGAATGCAGGAGAGAGAGAGGACATTACGATGCGGATTCTGCTGATCGAAGACGATCTGCTGATCGGGCCCGCGCTGCTGCGCGCGCTGAAGGACGCGTCGTACAGCGTCGACTGGGTGCGCACCGGCGAGAGCGGCCGCACGGCGATACGCGACGGTTCGTACACCGCGATCCTGCTCGACCTCGGGCTTTCGGACATGAGCGGCCTTGACGTGCTGCGGGGCCTGCGCGCCTCGAACGACGCGACGCCCGTGATCATCATCACCGCACAGGACGGCGTCGATACGCGCGTGGAAGGTCTCGACCTCGGTGCCGACGACTACCTCGTGAAGCCCTTCGAGAGCAAGGAACTGCTTGCGCGCATTCGCGCCGTGGTGCGGCGCAAGTCGGGCTTTGCCTCCGCGGCGATGGGCAGCGGGCGCGTGACGCTCGACATCAACGCGCGCCGGCTCACATTCGACGGGCAATCGGATGACCTTTCCGCGCGCGAATATGCCCTGATGCTGGCGCTGCTCGAGCGGCCCGGCGCGATTCTTTCGCGGCAGCAGCTCGAAGAGCGGCTCTATGGCTGGGGCGAGGAAGTGGAAAGCAATGCCGTCGATGCCGTGATTTACAGCGTGCGGCGCAAGTTCGGCCACGCCGTGATCCGCAACGTACGCGGACTGGGCTGGGCCGTGTGCGTTTGACGCAAGCGCGCACGCTTGCATCTACGCACACAGGCGCGGCGAGCGCGAGGCTCGCCGCGCCCCCCGGCCTTATGAGGCGAGCACGCGCTGTCGCGGATGCGTCTGCCACGCTTTGGAGAGCGAAGCAAGCAGCGCCGTTTCCGTATCGGCGACATGGCGGTCGGCATAGATCGCCACGTAGCAGAGGTTCAGCACTTCCGCGCGCAATTCCGGGTTTTCCAGCTCGCGCATCACTTGCTGCATGACGTCGGAGTCCACCTTGCACGCGTCGCTCCAGTTCAGATGCGAGCTCGTCAGCAGATCCTCGCACAGGGCCTGCAGGATCGCGCCGAATTCTCCGGGCGCGAGCCCCAGGCGCTCGGCGATGCGCGCGCGATGGAGTGCGGTGAGCTCGTCGCTGCTCAGGTGGCCGTCCGCGAGCAGCGCGATGGCGACGATCCGGCCGGCGGCCTGGGGGCTGTTGCAGGAGTAGGTACGCATGATCAGGTGTCCTCGTAACGTTTGAACAGGGCAGATCATCGAGGGAGGCGCCCGAGGGGCGCTGCCTCGATGAAAACCATCCTACGGGCGCAGAATGAGCGAAAAATGAGGAAGTGCGAGACGCGGCCGGAACTGGCCTGGCCGCGCGAGTGGGAAGGTGCCCGGAGGGCGCTCAGGAGACGCGCGGGCCGATGGCAGGGCGCGTCCTTGAGGTAATGAAAGCGGTGTGCCATGACGGCGAGCGCGAAGAACAGGGCGCGCTGACCGACTACGGCGAAGATATTGCTCGTGTAGACGATGAATGGGTCGGTCGTGATCGAAAAGATCGCGGGAATCGAATCGACCGCGAAGATCAGATCCGCGAACGCGATCATCAGGAGTGCGATGAAGAGCGGCGTGACCCAAAGCACGACTTTACCGGTGACGGGGTGTGCGCGCCGCACGATGAACGCGCGGCCTTCCGGTCGCGGCGTGATGGGCAGCACGCGACGCAAGAGGCGCAGGAGCGTGCTGCCCTCAACGTCATGCGCTTCCTGCGAACCGAACAGCATCTTCACACCGGTGAGCGCGAGGAAGAACTAGAACTGATAGTTAATCGAAATATCGCACACGCCATTGGTTTTCGACTGCACGACCGGACTATCCGCGGCGCTGCCCAGCAGGCGCCGGAGCGCGCCGTCGGCGCTCAGGAACCAGTGCTTGTTCACGAAGTAGACCATCGTGATGCCGAAGCCGGCCGACTTGAGACCCGCGCCCGCGCTGTATGGCCGGTAACCGGAGTCGACAGCCTGTTGCGGCGTGACGCCGAACCAGCTTTGCATATAGGTGGCGTCGGCCACGGTGACGGAGGGGCCCGCAAACCAGTAGAACCTGTCGTTGCTTCCCGGTAGCGGCATATAGGCCCCGAAGTCGCCGCTCCAGCCGTTCGAGCCGCCGAGGCTGCGCGTAAAGGCGGCTCGCAGCACGAGGGGAAAGTCCTTCGATATCACGTATTCGCCCGCGATCTTCATCTCCGGGGCCGGATTGATGTTGCCTAGCCCGTTCAACTCCGGCGGATCGTCGTGCGCGCGCCGCCCGAGGTCGTACACGGCGGCAACGCTTACCCGCCAGTTCGGACCTTGCAGGACGTTCACGCCGATACCCTCGCCGGTGGAAGCGAACAGCAGGTCCTTGTAGCGGATGTCGATGCTGGGCCCGGCCAGCATGCGATAACGGTCGGAGCCGTCGTAGCGGGGTTCGAAGGTCGAACCTACGCCGAGCCGCACTTGCCAGTCGGGTTGCTGCGTCTCGAACATTTTTTCCAGCGGGATGCCGGCCGAATATTGCCATTCGCCGAGCGGCGAGGGCGTCTGCGCCTGTGCGTGCGAAGCGGCCCAAAAAGCGCAGGCGGCGCCGGCGACGCGCAGCAGCAGCGTGCCGCGCGTTTTCTTGTACCAGGTGTGTATGTTTCGCGCAACACGGGTTGCCAGTGTCATGACGCCTCCAGCGCACATGGGGGGACTGCGATATGCCCGATAGCTTTCGGGCGCTTGAGCAAGCGATGTACCCGAAGGGGTGGGGCAGGCGTAGCGCGCAGGCTTTGCTGGACCTGGAGGCAGGTCGTTCAGGTGCGGGGTGAGCTAGACCATTTCAGCCGCAATGAGTGGTCGCCAATATGGTTGTATTAGCAACGATAAAGGGCGGTTCGCGAACAGAAGAAGCAGAAAAGCACCATGCGGGACGGGGTAACACCGGGATTCTCCGCTGCCATCCGGAATCCTCTGCTTTCTGCGAAATCAGGATGCCAAACAAAAAATCCGGGCGGTCAAACAAGGGGGATCACTATGGCCCGGCAGCGTGCTGGTTGAACGGAAGAGAGGGGAATTTAAACCTTTCAAATCGAAAGATTAAAATTCAGTAGTTACAGAGAAGAGAAAGCGATTTACGGCCGGGTTTGTTATTTATTTGTAATTTTATTCGCCAGACATCGCCAATGCTTATTTTGCGGGCGCCTGGAACCCCCTCTGGGAGGGGATGGCGTGAATTTAGAGCCATTCTTCTAAACACCGTATTCTCCCATCAAAAAAAGTTTGCTCATTCTGTTTTTGTCTTGCTATCTTTCCGAACGCTGAAACGAAACTGAAACACGCCTATGTTGCGCATTATCGCTGGCGGTATTTCACGGACGATATAAGAGGGCCGTCGGGAAAATTCTCGTAAACCCGGGCATTAGGGTTAGTACTACTTATCATATGTCTGGCAAGGATGGCCTGCAGCTTGCATTCGGGCTCCGGCGAGACAGAGAGATTTGCCGCTGCAGTCGTCCGCATGCGTTTCGTAGTCCGATTGAAAGTGTGGCCTGACATTCCTGAAGTTCGACTGTCAGACCTCGAAACTGGTTCGCTGCGGTCAAGAAAAGGGGCGCCCGGCGCCCGAGGGAGCGAAGGTGGTGATGAAAGTGCAAGTGGATGTTCCAGCCGGGTCCGGTCGGCCGGGCGTGCCTGGCCGTCCGCGCGAATACGGACGCAAGCAGCAGAATCCCGCGCGCCGCTATGGCGGCATCGCGGCAGTTATCGCCCTGCATGTGGTGCTCATCTATGCGCTGGTCAATGGGCTTGCCAACAAGGTCGTGCAGGTCATCCAGCATCCCATCGAAACGAAGATCATCGAGCCGGTGAAGCCGCCGCCTCCGCCGCCGCTGCCCGTCGTGCAGCTGCCGCCGCCGAAGTTCGCGCCTCCGCCGCCGCCGTTCGTGCCGCCGCCCGAAGTGCCGGTGCAGGCGCCGCCGCAGCCGACCATCACGCACCAGGCCGCGCCCGTCGTCAGCGCGCCGGTAACCGCGCCGCCGGCGCCGCCCGCACCGGTTGCCAAGCCGGTGAGCCACGAAGTGGGCGTGGTGTGCCCGAATTCGGACGAGATCCGCGGTTCGATCGCCTACCCGAAGGAAGCACAGGAAAACAACGTGACGGGCGACGTCCTGATCGAATTCGTCGTGGACCCGCAAGGCCATATCACGAACGAGCGCGTGGCCAAGTCGTCGGAGGACAGCAGCCTCGACGGCGCGGCGTTCAACGCGGTGAAGAAGTTCAATTGCATTTCGCAGGGGCAGCCGGTGCGTGTGCAGGTTCCGTTCTCGTTCACGCTGAACTGATCGAGCGCGCAATCCGCACCGGATGGATGTCATTACTCACGTTTTAGTAGTTCTAACGGATGAACTGGAGCAGGCATGAAGAAGCGTTCCTACGCCGCACTGGCGGCCAGCATGTATATCACCGTAGCCACGGTCGGTACTTTTGTCGCACCGCATGCCTACGCGCAGGCTAGCGACGCCGCCGCCGCGTCGGCGCCTGCCACGGCTGCCAGCGCGGACACGAGCGCGGCCGCACCGGCGCCCACCGCGTCGGCCGCACCCGCCGACCAGGCCGTGCCGCCGCCCGCTCCGGCGACCTCGGAGACGGTCACGAACCCCTACGGCCTCGGCGCCCTCTGGAAGAACGGCGACTTCGTCGCGCGCTTCGTGCTGATCCTGCTCGTCATCATGTCGATGGGCAGCTGGTACATCATGATCACCAAGTTCTTCGAGCAGTTCCGTGCGAACCGCCGCGCGAAGATTGCCGACGAACAGATCTGGAGCGCCCCGTCGCTCGCCGAAGGCGTGAAGCAGCTCGAAGAGTCGTCGCCGTTCCGCTTCATCGCCGAAACCGCGATCGATGCCGGCGCGCACCACGACGAAGCCCTGCTCGAAACCGTGGACCGCAATACGTGGATCGACGTGTCGGTCGAGCGCTCGATCACCAGCGTCTCGAACCGCCTGCAGGACGGCCTCGCCTTCCTCGGCACGGTCGGCTCGACGGCGCCGTTCGTCGGCCTGTTCGGCACGGTCTGGGGCATCTATCACGCGCTGACCGCCATCGGTATCGCAGGCCAGGCGTCGATCGACAAGGTCGCGGGCCCGGTGGGTGAAGCGCTCATCATGACAGCCATCGGTCTCGCGGTCGCCGTGCCGGCCGTGCTGGGCTACAACTTCCTCGTGCGCCGTAACAAGGCTGTGATGGAGCGCGTGCGTGCCTTCGGCGCGCAGCTTCACGCCGTGGTGCTGGCCGGTGGCAAGCGTGCTCGCGGTGCGGCTCGCACCACGGCGATGGCCGACTGAGCAAGGGGCACACCATGGCCATGAGCGTTGGAGGCGACGGCGACGAGGACGAGGTCATCTCGACCATCAACACCACGCCGCTCGTCGATGTGATGCTGGTGTTGCTGATCATCTTCCTGATCACGATTCCGGTGGTGACGCATACGGTGAAGCTCGAATTGCCCAAGCAGACGGTGACACCGCTGCAGACGCAGCCGAAGAGCATCGAGATCGCGGTGAACCGCGACGGCGACTTCTTCTGGTACGAGCAGCACGTCGATGGGCCCACGCTGCTGGCGCGACTGAAAGCGGCGTCCGTCCAGACGCCGCAGCCGGAAGTGCACATCCGCGGCGACCAGAACACGCGCTACGAGTTCATCGGCCGCGTGATCACGTCGTGCGAGCGCGCGGGTATCGCGAAGGTGTCATTCATTACGGAGCCGCCGGCGCGCGGCGGCTAAGGGTAAAGAGAGGGCGGTTATGGGCATGAACGTATCGTCGGGCGGCGGGAGCAGTGAGCCGGAAGTGATGGTGGACATCAACACCACGCCGCTGATCGACGTGATGCTGGTGCTGCTGATCATGCTGATCATCACCATTCCGATCCAGATGCATGCGGTGAAGATGAACCTGCCGGTGGGCAATCCGCCGCCGCCGGCGGTTCAGCCGGAAGTGGTGCAGATCGACATCGATTTCGACGGCACCACGACCTGGAACGGCACGCTCGTGCCCGACGAGGCGACGCTGGAGCAGAAGTTCTCGCAGGTCGCGGCCGAGCCGGACCAGGCGGAGATTCACCTGCGTCCGAACCGGCTTGCGCCGTACAAGGACGTGGCCGCCGTGCTGGCGGCGGCGCAGCGCGAAGGGGCGACGAAGATCGGCCTGATCGGCAACGAGCAGTACATGTAGCGAGGAAATGAGAGTGAGCAGCCTTCCTGATCGTTTGAAGAAAGCGGCGCTGGCGTTGGCGGTGAGCGGACTGTCGGCACTGGCCGTGCTGCCGGTCGCCGCGCGCGCGGCCGACACGCTGCGCCCCGATGTGGCGAAGCCGTTGAACGACGCGCAAACGCTCTATCGCGCGCACAACTACCAGGGCGCGCTCGGCAAGATCGCCCAGGCGGCCGCCGTGCCGAACAAGACGCCTTACGAGACCTATATGGTCGAGGAAATGCGCGGCGCCGCGGCGATGGCTGCGGGCGAGAACGGCGTGGCGGCGCAGGCCTACGAGTCGCTGCTCGCAAGCGGCCAGCTCAAGGGCGCGGAGGAGCAGCAGACCACGGCCGCGCTGGCGGGCCTGTATTTCCAGCAGAAGAACTACGCGCAGGCGATCAAGGTCGCGCAGCGCTACCAGAAGGCCGGCGGTACGGATGCGCAGATGGGAACGCTGCTCGTGGAGTCGTACTACCTGTCCGGCGACTATACGAGCGCCGTGCGTCTCTTGAACGCGAGCGTGGACTCGCAGGTGCGCGCGGGCCACGTGCCCGACGAAGAGCAGCTGCAGTTGCTGGGCACGTGCGCGCAGCACGCCAACGATCAGGCCGCCTATCGCGGCGCGCTCGAGAAGCTGGTGGCGTATCACCCGAAGCAGTCGTACTGGGACGATCTGCTGCATTCGATCCGCAGCAAGCCGGGTTATCTGGGCGCGCTCGACGTGGATACGTATCGCCTGCGCCGCGCGACGGGGTCGCTCACGACGGCGGACGACTACATGGAAATGACGCAGCTCGCGCTTGTTTCGGGGTCGACGGCTGAAGGCAAGCAGATCATCGACCAGGGCTTCACTTCGGGCGTGCTGGGCCACGATGCGCAGGCAGACCGCGAGCATCGCCTGCAGGCGCTCGCTGCGAAGCGCACGCAGTCCAATGCGGACCAGAACGGCAACCCGGTTGCACCGTTCGACGCGGCCTTCAACCAGGTGTTCGCCGGGCAGGCGCAGCAGGGCATCGCCGCCATGCAGGCGCTCATCGCGAAGGGCGGTCTGGACCATCCGGATCTCGCGCAACTGCGTCTGGGCGAGGCGTACTACTTCGCCGGGCAGAAGGCGAAGGCCGTGCAGGCGTTCCGCAACGTGAAGGGCACCGACGGCAGTGCGGATCTTGCTCAGCTCTGGATTCTGGTGGCGTCGAAGCCGTAAATGAAGGACCGGCGGCCCGCCGAGCCCGGTGGGCGCCGGCGGCCCGCGCAAATAGAGCGGTACACCGTAAATTAGAGTAAGGAGTCCAAATCGACTGGCGAGGGTGACCGGTCCCGGGCTTTCTGTCGTGAGACAACCGGTTCCGGTTCGCAAAAGCGGATGGGGCGGGCGTGTCGGCCACGAGGAAAACAATTTGGCAACATCAAACAAATTTTGACGCGTGGTTTCTGGCTTGCTATGGTTTCGCCACTCGATAACAAGGCAGTAGTTGCAGCGATTGGAAGCAGGATTCGGGCGTTGCGTCAGAGGCTCAAGCGCACGCTGCAGGAGACGGCCACGCTGGCGGGGATTTCGAAGCCGTTTCTGTCCCAGGTCGAGCGCGGCCACGCTACACCCTCGATCGCGACGCTTTCGGGGATCGCCAGAGCGCTTGGCGTGACCGTGCAGTACTTCGTCGAGACTCAGGACGAGGCGCAGACCGTGGCCAGAAGCGACGAGCTGAAGTTCTTCGGGTTCGCGGGCTCGGGCAACCAGTTCGGCCGGCTGACCGGCTCGGGCGGCAACAAGCTGCTGGAGGCGCATCTCGTGCGGATGCCGGTGGGCGAAGCGCCTTCGGAAGTCGCGACTTCAGCCGTGGAAGAGTTCATGTACGTGATGAGCGGCCAAGTGTCGCTCAAGCTCGAAGGTAGAACCTTCGTGTTGCAGGCCGGTGACACGGCTCATTACGAATCGGCGGTGCCGCACGAATGGGCCAATACCGCCGACGAGGAAAGCGTGTTCGTGTGGGTGGGTACGCCGAAGCTGTTTTGAGCGGTACAGGGGACGGTCCGGCCATGTGAGTCGGAAGCAGTCTTTCAGTAGTGCAAAATAAATGTAAGGAAGGGCATTCCGGGCGGAAAGGCTCAACAGGGGCGCCCGGAAGACGCATAAGACAACGCCGGAACGCGGACGGAATGAAATTCAGTTGCAAGCTATTGCAATGAATTAGTAGTCCGATGCGAATGGATGTTCGAGTGATTCACCGTGTCGTCGTCGATGTTTCAGGTGCGCAAGTCGGCAGGCGGCAGATCCAGCAAGGCAAGAAAGGGCGCGGCGCGACAGCGTCGTCAAAAAGGAGCAGCGGGGTTCACGAGACCTTGCTTCGCATAAACCGAAGTGGGCGTGACTGACGAGTGAGAAGGGGAAAACGTGAAACAAAGGGTACTGGCGCTAGCCATTCGAAGAATAATCTGGGCTGAAGTTGCCTTGTCGGCGGCGATGGCCGTTCCGGCGTTCGCGCAGAGCCAGCCGGCCGCCAACGGCGGCGCGGCGAGCGCTGCACCGGCGGCGCCCGCGGCGATCACTACGGCGCAAGCCGACACGGGCACGACAGGCAATACGGCTGGCGCCACTGCCGGCACCAATGGCACCAGCGGTGCCAGCGCGGGCACGACCGGCGGCACCGCGGCCGCGACAGGTACGACGGGCCAGTCGAACGTCAAGCAGCTGAAGACGTTCCAGGTGACCGGCTCGCTGATCCGGCAGTCGGACAAGACCGGCTTCCAGCAGGTGCAGGTCGTTTCGCAGAAAGACATTCAGGCCAGCGGCGCGACCACGGTGTCCGACTACCTGCGCTCGACTGCGGCCAACTCGGCCAGCAGCTGGGGCGACAACTATACGTACAGCACGGCGCCGGGCGGCGCGGGTATCGCACTGCGCGGCCTTTCCGAGAAGTACACCCTCGTGCTGATCGACGGTCAGCGCGTGGCGCCTTACGCACTGAATACGAACTTCACCGATTCGTTCGTCGACCTGAACGCGCTGCCGCTCAACATGATCGACCGCATCGAGATCGTGAAGACGGGTGCGGTATCGCAGTACGGTTCGGACGCAATCGCGGGCGTGGTGAACATCATCACCAAGCACGACTACCAGGGCCTGCAGCTGGACGGCAGCCTCGGCGGCGCTCAGCACGGCGGCGCCGGCACGAGCAAGCTCAATATCCTCGGCGGCTTCGGCAACCTGACTTCGGACGGCTACAACATCACGGCCGCCGCGAGCTTCCAGCACACGAGCGGCATCGACCTCGACCAGCGCGACACCACGTCGAGCCAGATTTTCCCGTACGGCAACAATCAGTCGGCCTCGTTCTGGCAAACGGCAAGCGGTCCGCAGGCACTGGGTCCCTGCCCGTTCGGCGGAAAGACGATTCCGTCGGCCACCTCGGTCACGGCAGGCTTCCAGGCCGGCGGCTCGGCCTGCGCCTACAACACCAGCAATGTCGATTCGCTGGCGCCCGAAAGCGACCGCGCCAACATCAAGGTTCACGGCGACTTCAAGATCAACGACAATGTCCAGGCTTACGCGGACATCTGGGAAAGCTACGGCACGAGTTCGATCACGACGAACACGCAGTTCCTCCCGGGGTTGAGTTCGCCGCTGACGTATTCGCCGTCGACCGGCATCGTGGCCCTGAACAACACGGTTGCCGCGAACAATCCGTACAACCCGTTCGGGGTTGCGACGCCGATTAACTACGCATTCCCGAACGAGCCAACGGGTGTGCAGGACACCTCGAACTTCTGGTCCTTTTCTACCGGCCTGAAGGGGCAGTTCGATACGCAAAAGTGGGGCGACTGGAACTGGCAAGCCAGCTATGGCCATTCGCAGAGCGTCGTTTCGGTCACCGATACGAATGCGATGAATGCCGCGGCGTATGAGAGCATCCTCGCCGGCGGCTACGATTTTGCCAATCCTTCTCTCACGCCGAATGGTCTGAACGGCCTGTTCAACAACGTCAACTACATGGCCATGTCGAAGCTCGACGTGGTCGACGCGACGATTTCGACGCCGAATCTGTACCATCTGCCGACCGGCGATATCGGTGTTGGTTTCGGTACGCAGTTCCAGCATCAGAGCGAGTACATCTCGAACCCGACGGGTGTCGATACCGGCCAGACGGTTATCGCCGGCATTCCGCTGCAATCGGCCGACGCCAGCCGGAATGTCGCCGCGGTCTACTACCAGATCGATATTCCTATCGTCCGGAACCTGACGTTCAGCCAGGCCGGCCGCTACGACTATTACAACCAGTTCGGCGGTGCGTTCTCGCCGCGTTTCGCCCTGCGCTATCAGCCTGCGCAGGCGTTCACGGCCTACGCGTCGTACAACCGGGGCTTCCGTGCGCCGACGCTGGTGGAATCTTCGCGTAGCGCGTCGCTGGGCAACCAGAACGCGATCGACACGGATCCGGCCAGCGCGCAGTACGGCCAGGACGTAGCCGTCGCCGAAGTGATGCACGGCAATCCGGATCTGCAGCCGGAGCGCACGAAGAACTACAACGTCGGTTTCGAGCTGTCGCCGATGCGTAACACGGACTTCGGCTTCGACTGGTACAAGATCGACGTGAGCAACGTGATCGGTATTGCGCCGCTGCAGCCGGTGGTGGATGCGAACGATCCTTCGGTCGTGGTCCGCAATCCGAATACGAACTCGATCGACTACGTCAATTCGCAGCTCGTCAACTTCTCGTACCTGCATACGGACGGCTTCGAGGCAACCTTCCATCAAGGACTGCCGACGAAGATCGGAACGTTCTCGCTGTCGATGGACTGGGCCTATGTCTGGCACTTCGAGACCCCGGGTCTTGCGAACGGCGCGACCGATGCAGCGGGCAACAACAGCTCCCTGTCGCTGTCGTTCGGCGGTTCGTTCCCGCGCTGGAGAGGCAATACGACGGTTAGCTGGGTATCGCCAAACCGCCAGTGGAATGCCGCTCTGACGTGGAACTACACGGGACCGTATGCCAATACGGCCCAGGAGACGGAGTTCGGTCAGGCGGGGATCCCGACGGAAATCGGTTCGTTCAGCGTGTTCAACCTGACGGCCAGCTATACGGGCTTCAAGCACTGGACGCTGTACGCCGGCATCGACAACATCTTCAACCGTGCGCCGCCGTACGACCCGAACTTCGTGCAGTATCCGTACTACCAGACCGGTTACGACACGTCGCTGTATGACTACATCGGTCGTTACGGTCAGATTGGTGCAACGTACAAGTTCTGATGATGTAACGTAGTACGCCTGAAGAACGATACCGCTCCGGCCTTTCAACCCGAAAGACGGAGCGGTTTTTTTAAAGAACCACCCTCTGCAAGACAGACGGTTCGTTATCTCGACTGGACTGGATGCAACATGCCCCGGCTACGAGCCGAGGCATACGTACCGAGCGATGAAGCCACTAGCGATGTTCCAGCCTGCGCGGGCACTTGCCGCAGCGAAGGCGCACCTGCATCAGACCGTCAGGATCGCTGCCGGTGTTGCGGCGCTGCTGACTCTCGCGCTGCCCTCGGCGCACGCGGCGCCATCGATCGCCCAATACGACCAGCCGAAATACCCAACCGGCTTCACGCATTTCGCCTATGCGGACCCCAATGCGCCGGACAACGGCGAACTGACGTACCCGAACTACAACCAGCTGCAGAGCTACGATTCGCTCAATCCCTTCCTGTTGCGCGGTGCGCCGGCGCCGGACATCCAGAACCTGATGTTCGACACGCTGATGCAGCGAAGCTGGGACGAGCTGGCTTCCGAATATCCGCTGATTGCCGACGACGTGAAGGTGGCGCCCGACCTGGGTTCGGTGACCTTCCATATCAACCCGGCCGCGCGCTTTTCGAACGGCGACCCGATCACCGCCGCGGACGTCAAGTATTCGTTCGACACGCTCAAGAGCCCGCAGGCCTCGCCGATGTTCAATTCGCAGTTCTCAGTGATCAAGAGCGCGACGGTGATCGACCGGTTGACGATCCGCTTCGACTTCAATCGCAAGGAACGCGACGCGCCGCTGATCGCAGGCGACCTGCCGGTGTTTTCGCCGAAGTGGGGCATGCGAGCCGACGGCACGCGGCCGCCGTTCGACCAGATCTCGAACGTTCCGCCGATTGCGAGCGGCCCGTACCTGATCGCACAGCGCAAGAACGACAAGCAGATCGTCTACCGCCGCAATCCGAACTACTGGGCGGCGAACCTGCCTTCGCGGCGCGGCATGTTTCGTTTCGAGAAGATCACGTTCCTGCTCTACGCCGATATTTACACCACGCTCGAAGCGTTCAAGGCCGGCGACGTCGACCTCAACATCGAATACAGCGCGACGCAGTGGGCGCGCAAATATATCGGCAAGAACTTCCGCAACGGGTTGTTGCACAAGGGGGAATTCCCCAACGGCCCGGCGCAGATGCAGGGTATGGTCATCAATATGCGCAAGCCGATGTTCCAGGACCCGCGGGTTCGCCGGGCGCTCGCGCTTGCGTTCGACTACGACTGGATGAACCGCATGATGTTCTACGGTCAATATCGGCGCAACGAGAGCTATTTCGACGCGAGCCCGTTCGCGGCGAGCGGCATGCCGAGCGCGAAGGAACTGGCCCTGCTCGAGCCTTACCGTGCCGACGTGCCGGCGGCCGTGTTCGGACCGATGATCCAGCAGCCCACCACGCTGCCGCCGAATTCGCTGCGCGGCAACTTGCGCGAGGCGCGCGATCTGCTCGCCGAGGCTGGCTGGCACTATCGCGACGGGGCGCTGCGCGACGCGAACGGCACACCGATGTCGATCGAGATTCTCGACGACGAGCCGGGTATGGACCGCCTCTATCTGCCCTATATGCAGGCGCTCAATCTGATCGGCATTCGCACCACGTTTCGCGAGATCGATGCGGCGCTCTATCAGAAGCGCGTCGATAATTTCGATTTCGACGTGACCACCTATCTCTATCCGCCCGTGACCATTCCCGGCGCCGAGCTCGTGCGCCGCTTCGGCAGCGCGGCGGCAACGCAAATCGGTTCGGAGAACTACCCGGGCATCAAGTCGAAGGCCGTGGACGGGCTGATCCAGGACGTGCTCAAGGCCAACACGCTCGCCGATCTCGAAGCGGCAACGCGGGCGCTCGACCGCGTGCTGATGAATTCGTACTATATGGTGCCCGAGTATTACGCGCCCAATACGCGCGTCGGCTACAAGACCGGTTTTGGCCACCCGGCGATCGTGCCCACCTCCTATCAGGACGTGGACTGGGTGATCGAGTACTGGTACGACGCCCGCACGCAGGCCGAACGCGGCGCACACAATGCGCAGACGGCGTCGGTTACGCGAACGGGTAATGCGGTTCAGTGAGGAAGCGGGGACCGATGAGGAATTTAACGACACGATGTTTGGCGCCGGCCTTCGCGGCGGCGCTGTTCTGCGCGCTCGGCGCATTCGCCGGGCCGGCACAGGCGCGCCCTTCGATTGCGCAGTACGATCAGCCGAGGTATCCGGACAACTTCACGCACTTCGACTATGCGGACGCGGACGCGCCAACCAGCGGCACGCTGAATTTCGAAAACTACAACGATCTGCAGAGCTACGATTCGCTCAATCCGTTTCTGGTGCGCGGCGCGCCGGCGCCGGACATCCAGAACCTGATGTTCGACACGCTGATGCAGCGTAGCTGGGACGAACTGGCATCGGCCTATCCGTTGATCGCGGACGACGTGGAAGTGGCGCCCGACCTGAGTTCGGCCACCTTCCATATCAACCCGGCCGCGCGCTTTTCGAACGGCGACCCGATCACGGCCGCGGACGTCAAATATTCGTTCGATACCCTGACGAGCCCGCAGGCCTCGCCGCTCTTCAACACGCAATTCTCGGTGATCAAGAGCGCGACGGTAATCGACCGGCTCACGATCCGCTTCGATTTCAGCCGCAAGGAGCGCGACGCGCCGCTGATCGCCGGCGACCTGCCGGTGTTCTCGCCGAAGTGGGGCATGCGTGCCGACGGTACGCGGCCGCCGTTCGACCAGATCTCGAACGTACCGCCGATTGCAAGCGGCCCGTACCTGATCGAGCAGCGCAAGAACGACAAGCAGATCGTCTATCGCCGCAACCCGAATTACTGGGCGGCGAACCTGCCTTCGCGGCGCGGGATGTACCGCTTCGAGCGCGTGGAATTCAAGCTCTACGCGGACCAGTACACGTCGCTGGAAGCCTTCAAGGCCGGCGACGTCGATGCCCGCATGGAATATTATTCGATGCTGTGGGCGCGCAAGTATATCGGCAAGAACTTCCGCAACGGCACGCTCGCGAAGGCGACGTTCCCCGACGGCCCCGCGCAGATGCAGGGCCTGTTCTTCAACATGCGCGAGCCGAAGTTCCAGGATCCGCGCGTGCGTCAGGCGTTGACGCTCGGGTTCGACTACGACTGGATGAACCGGATGCTGCTGTACGGTCAGTACCGCCGGACGAACAGCTTTTTCGACGCGAGCCCGTTCGCGGCGACCGGCATGCCGAGCGCCAGGGAACTGGCGCTGCTCGAACCCTATCGTGCCGAGCTGCCGCCGGCGGTGTTTGGCCCCATGATCAAGCAGCCCACCACGCTGCCGCCGAATTCGCTGCGCGGCAACCTGCGCAAGGCGCGCGATCTGCTTGCCGAAGCGGGCTGGCACTATCGCGACGGCGCGCTGCGCGATGCGAACGGCACGCCGTTTACCGTCGAGATTCTCGACGACCAGCCGGGCATGGATCGCCTCTGCCTGCCGTATCTGCAGGCGTTGTCGCTGCTGGGCATCCAGACGAGCTTTCGCGAGGTGGACAGCGCGCTCTACCAGAAGCGTATCGACAACTTCCAGTTCGACATGACGACCTACATCTATCCGCCGGTGACGATTCCGGGCGCCGAACTGCTGCGCCGCTTCGGCAGCGCAGCAGCGGATCAGGTCGGTTCGGAGAACTACCCGGGCCTCAAGTCGAAAGCCGTGGACGGCCTGATCCAGGATGTGCTCAAGGCGAACACGATCGACGATCTCGAGGCCGCCACGCGTGCCCTCGACCGCGTGCTGATCAACGAATACCTGATCGTTCCGGAGTACTACCTGCCCAACGCGCGTATCGGCTACAAGACCACGCTGGGTCATCCGGCTATCGTGCCGACGACCTACCAGTACGAGGACTGGATCATCGACTACTGGTTCGTCAAGGCGCCGCAGGCAACCCGCAATGCGCAGACCGCGGACGCCGCGTCTGCCGCCCGTTCCGCATCACATTGAGCATCGAGGATCCCCCATGCTTGCTTACATACTCCGACGACTGATGCTGATGGTGCCGACCCTGATCGGCGTCGTCACGCTGACCTTCGTCGTTACGCAGTTCGTGCCGGGCGGACCGGTCGAGCAGATGGTGACGCAGTTGCGCCACGGCGCGAGCCGCGGCGGCGAGACCGGCAGCGGAGGCGGCGGCTATCACGGCAGTCAGGGGGTGGACCCGCAGCAGATCGAGCAGATCAAGAAGGAGTTCGGCTTCGACAAGCCGCCGCTCACGCGCTACGTTCTGATGCTGAAGAACTACGCGACGTTCGATCTGGGCCAGTCCTACTATCAGCATGACAGCGTCTGGCACGTGATCCGCTCGAAGATGCCTGTTTCGATCACGCTGGGCCTGTGGACCGTGATGCTCACTTACCTGATCGCGGTGCCGCTGGGCATCGCGAAGGCGGTGCGCAACGGCTCGCGTTTCGATACGGTGACGAGCGCGCTCGTGCTGACCGGCTACGCGATTCCGGGCTTCGTGCTGGGCGTGCTGCTGCTGATGCTGTTCGGCGGCGGGACGTTCTGGCAGCTGTTCCCGATGCGGGGGCTCACCTCCGATAACTTCGATGACCTGAGCATGATCGGCAAGGTGCTCGATTATCTGTGGCACATCGTGCTGCCGGTGACGGCTTCGGTCGTCGGCAACTTCGCCATCGTCACGATCCTGACCAAGAACACCTTCCTGGAAGAGATCGGCCGCCAGTATGTGCTGACGGCGCGCGCCAAGGGGGCGCCCGAGCGCGATGTGCTCTGGAAACACGTGCTGCGCAATGCCGCGATTCCGCTGCTCACGGGCTTGCCCGCCGCGTTCGTCGGCGCGTTCCTGAACGGCAATCTGCTGATCGAGACGCTGTTTTCGCTGGACGGTATGGGGCAGCTCTCCTACGACTCGGTGATCCGCCGCGATTACCCCGTCGTGTTGGGCTCGCTGTTCCTGTTCACGCTGATCGGCCTTATCACCAAACTCATCGCTGACGTCTGCTATGTCCTCGTCGACCCCCGCATCCAATTCAACCGCCTGGACCACTGAGATGTCCGCTGCCGCCGCGCCGGCGGCCCCGGTCTCCCCCTGGCGTCGTACGTGGCTGCGCTTCAAGGCGCAGCGGCTCGGCTACTGGAGTCTCATCATCTTCAGCGGGCTCTTCGTCATCAGCCTGCTCGGCGAAGTGCTGGCCAACGATCGTCCGCTCGTCGTGCGCTACGACGGCCATTATTACTTTCCGATCGTGAAGGAGTACCCAGAGACGCTGTTCGGCGGCGATTTCCCCGCGAAAACCAACTATCTCGATCCGTATATCCGCGGGCGGCTTTCGTCGGGCAGCAACTTCGCGATCTACCCGCCGAACCACTTCCATTACGACACGATCGACTACTTTGCGACGCGGCCGTTCCCGGCGCCGCCCTCGGCCAACAACTGGCTCGGCACCGACCAGTTCGGCCGCGACGTGCTCTCGCGCCTGTTGTACGGCTTCCGGCTATCGGTGCTGATGGCCATGGCGCTCACGGTGTCGGGTGTGCTGATCGGCGTGCTCACGGGGGCCGTGCAGGGTTTCTATGGGGGGCGCACCGACCTGATCGGGCAGCGCCTGATCGAGATCTGGGCCTCCATGCCGGACCTGTATCTGCTCATCATCTTCGCCTCGATCTTCGAGCCCACCTTGTGGCTGCTCTTCATCCTGCTCTCGATGTTCGGCTGGCTCGTGCTGTCCGACTACGTGCGCGCCGAGTTTCTGCGTAACCGTTCGCTCGACTACGTAAAGGCCGCTCGCACGATGGGCCTCTCGAACTGGCAGATCATGTGGCGGCACATTCTGCCCAACAGTCTCACGCCTGTGATTACCTTTCTGCCTTTCCGCATGAGCGCGGCGATTCTCTCGCTCACGAGCCTCGACTTCCTCGGCCTTGGCGTGCCGCCGCCGACGCCGAGCCTGGGCGAACTGCTGCAGGAGGGCAAGAACAATCTCGACGCATGGTGGATTTCGATTTCGGCATTTGCGGCGCTCGTCATCACGCTGCTGCTGCTGACCTTCATGGGCGACGCGCTGCGCAACGCGCTCGACACGCGCGCCAAGGGTTCGGCATTCGGGGGAGGCAAGTGATGAGCCGTACGTTGCTGGAAATCGACCGCTTCTCGGTACGCTTCGGCGAAAAGATGGCGGTGCAGGAACTGAGCCTCTCGATGCAGCGCGGCGAACGCGTCGCGCTGGTGGGCGAATCGGGCTCGGGCAAGAGCGTCACGGCGCTGTCTATCCTCGGCCTCGTCGAGCATGCGAAGCTCTCGGGCCGCATGCTGTTCGACGGCGAGGATTTGCTGCAGAAAACGGAGCAGCAGATGCGCGGCATTCGCGGCGCCGACATCGCGATGGTGTTCCAGGAGCCCATGACGGCGCTCAATCCGCTCTATACGATCGGCAAGCAGATCGCCGAAAGCCTGCGCCTGCACGAGGGGCTGCGGCCCAACGAAGCCCGCGAGCGCGGCATCGAATTGTTGCGGCGCACGGGCATTCCCGAGCCGGAGCGGCGGATCGACAGCTTCCCGCACCAGCTTTCGGGCGGTCAGCGCCAGCGCGCGATGATCGCGATGGCGCTTGCCTGCCGGCCGCGCCTCTTGCTGGCCGACGAGCCGACCACGGCGCTCGACGTGACGGTGCGCCAGCAGATCGTCGATCTGCTGATCGAGCTGCAGGAGCAGGAAGCGGCCGATCGCGGCATGGCCGTGCTGCTGATCACCCACGACCTGAATCTCGTGCGGCGCTTCGCGCAGCGCGTCGCGGTGATGGAAAAAGGCGTACTGGTGGAGACCAACACCACGGAAGCCCTGTTCTCGAACCCTCAGCACCCCTATACACAGCGTCTGCTCGATAGCGAGCCGAAACGCGCCGTCGATCCGGTCGACCGCGATGCGCGCCCCATTCTCGACGTGAAGGGCGTGGCCGTGGACTATCACACGGCGGCCAAGGGCTGGCGCTCGATCCTCGGCGGTACGAAGTTTCGTGCCGTGCACGAGGCCGACCTGAGCCTGCGGCGCGGCGAGACGCTCGGCATCGTAGGCGAATCGGGCTCGGGCAAGTCCACGCTGGCCTTCACCGTGCTCGGTCTGAACCGGCCGGCGCAGGGCGAAATTCTGATCGACGGCATGCCGCTTTCTACGCTGCGCAATCCCAGATCGCGGCGCGAGCTGTATTCGCGCATGCAGGTGGTGTTTCAGGACCCCTTCGGATCGCTTTCGCCGCGCATGACGGTGGAGCAGATCATCGGCGAGGGCCTCGTCGTGCATCGCCCGGAGTTCGAGGGGCCGGCGCGCCGCGCGCGCATCGGTTCGCTGCTCGAAGAAGTCGGGCTGCCTGCGGAGTCCATGCTGCGTTATCCGCACGAATTCTCGGGCGGTCAGCGCCAGCGCATCGCCATTGCGCGCGCGCTTGCCGTGGAGCCGGAGCTGATGGTGCTGGACGAGCCCACGAGCGCGCTCGACGTCTCGATCCAGAAGCAGGTTCTCGCACTCCTGACGAATTTGCAGAAGAAGTACAAGCTCAGCTATCTGTTCATTACGCACGACCTGGCGGTGATGCGCGCCATGGCGCATCGTGTCATCGTGATGAAGGCGGGCCGTATCGTCGAGCAGGGCGACGCGCAGGACGTGCTGTATGCGCCGTCGCATCCCTATACGCAGGCGTTGCTGGCCTCCTCGATGCTGCAGGGGCCGGAACCGGTGGAGAAATTCGCATGATCGACGAACGCTGGGCACGCGCGGCGCAGGCGCTGAAGAGCCGTGCCGATTTCTGGTCGCTGCGCGTGGTGGACGAACACATCGAGGACCACGAGGTCCGCAACGACGTCGTGCAGCCGCTGCGCTCGGTGCATGAGCGCGGCGCGATGGTGACTGCCTGGGCCGGTGCCGGGGCGGGCTATGCGGCCACGGCGGATCTCAGCGCGGCGGGCCTGCAGCGCGCGCTGGACACGGCGACCGCGCGGGCCGAGGCCAGCGCGGCGTTTTCGCTGATCGACCATCGCGAGATCGCGCGGCCCACGGAGAGCGGCCGCTACGCATCGCCGAACGCCGACGCGCCGCTTCTCACTCGTCGCGAATGGATCGAACGTCTCGCGCAGGAGTGCGCGATTGCGAGGCTCGACGAGCGCATCGTGGAGCGCGTGGCGAGCATGCACGTCGCGCACGCGGACCAGCTCTATCTGACGAGCGACGGCGTGCGCATCGAGCAGCGTTTTCGCTTTCTGATGCCGCAGCTGAGCGTGGCGGCGCACGCGGACGGCGACACCCAGGTGCGCACGCTGAGCGGCAATTACGGCACGCTCGCGCAGGGCGGCATGGAGATTCTCGCGCGCTACGGCTTCGACGGTGCGGGCGCGCGCGTCGCCGACGAGGCGCTGCAACTGCTCGCCGCGCCCAACTGCCCCTCGGGCCCGCGCGATCTGCTGCTGATGCCCGACCAGATGATGCTGCAGATCCACGAGTCGATCGGCCATCCGCTCGAACTCGACCGCATTCTCGGCGACGAGCGCAACTTCGCGGGCTGGAGCTTCGTGAAGCCGGAGATGTTCGGCAGCTACCAGTACGGTTCCGAACTGCTGAACGTGACGTTCGACCCCGAACTGCGCGAGGAGGCCGCCACCTATGCCTTCGACGACGAAGGCAGCGCGGCGACGAAGCAGTATCTGATCCGCAATGGCGTGCTGGAGCGTCCGCTGGGCGGGGCGCTCTCGCAGCAGCGCGCGGGCCTGCCCGGCGTCGCGAACTCGCGCGCGTCGAACTGGAACCGCCCGCCCATCGACCGCATGGCAAACCTCAACATCGAGCCGGGCACGGCAACGCTGGATGCGATGATCGCCCATATCGAGCACGGCATCCTGATGTCGACGAATACGTCCTGGTCCATCGACGACCATCGCAACAAGTTCCAGTTCGGCTGCGAGTACGGCCGGCTGATCGAGAACGGCAAGCTCACGCAGGTCGTGAAGCGCCCCAACTATCGCGGCATTTCCGCAAGCTTCTGGCGCAGCCTTTCCGCGGTGGGCAATGCCGCCACGCGCGAGGTGTTCGGCACGCCGATGTGCGGCAAGGGCGAGCCCGCCCAGATCATCCGTGTGGGCCATGCATCGCCCGCGTGCGTGTTCAGCAACGTCGACGTATTCGGAGGCGCATGATGAGCGAAGCCCTTTTTGCGCGCACCGGAGCGTCGGTGGACTGGCATACGCATTTCACCACGCTGGCCGGCGCGATCGACCGGCTCGTGCGGCCCGGCGAGACGGCGCTCACGTCGTTCGCGGGCGAGCAGTCGGACTTCGTGCGCTTCAACGGCGGCAAGGTGAGGCAAACCGGTCAGGTGTCCCAGGGGCGTCTCACGCTGCGTCTCATCGACGGCGCGCGCCAGGCGTACTCGACGCTCGACATCTGCGGCGACGCGGACCAGGATCTGCGCGAAGTCGGCGCCGTGCTCGAAGCGCTGCGCGCGGGCCTGCGCGACGCGCCTGACGATCCGCACCTGCTTTACGACACCACGTCGTGGCAGCGCTCGACGCGCCGCACGGGGCGCTTGCCGGACCCGCACGCGCTCGTGCGCACGGTCGCCGAATGCGCGCGCGGGCTCGATTTCGTGGGCTTTTATGCGGGCGGCACGCTCGCGCGCGGGTTCGCCTCGACGAGCGGCAGCCGCGGCTGGTACGAGGTGGAGAATTTCTGCTTCAGCTGGTCGCTTTATCACCCGGGCGGCCGTGCGATCAAGACGACCTACGCGGGCGATAGCTGGGACGACGCGACCTTCGCCCGCAAGGTGGAAGAGGCGGCGGCGCGGTTGCCGGTGCTTGCGCTCGCGCCGCGCGCCCTCGGCCCCGGCCGGTATCGCGCGTGGCTCGCGCCGGGCGCGCTCGAAGAGCTGCTGAGCGTGGCCGCCTGGGGCGGCTTCTCGGCGCGCGCGCAGGCGGCCTCACTGAGCCCGCTGTACCGGCTCAACGCCGGCGAGGTGGCGCTTGACCCGCGTGTGACACTGGCGGAAGATCTCGAGCTTGGCATCGCACCCGCATTCAATGAGGATGGCTATCTACGCGACAGCGTCGCATTGATACGCGAAGGCCGCAGTGTGGCGCAGTTGACGAATGCACGCACGGCGCGGGAGTATGGCCTTGCGCCGAACGGCGCGCTCGCGAGCGAGATGCCTTCGTCGCTCGCGATGGCGGGCGGCGATCTTGCGGACGAGGACGTGCTCGCGGCGCTCGGCACCGGTCTCTATGTCGGCAACCTCTGGTACGTGAACTACTCCGATCGCATGAGCTGCAGCCTGACCGGCATGACGCGCTTCGCGACGTTCTGGGTGGAAGAGGGCCGCATCGTCGCGCCGGTCGAGGCGATGCGTTTCGACGACAGTCTGTATGGCTTGCTGGGCGAGAGGCTGGAGCGTCTGGGCGCGCATCCCGAGCTGCGCCTTTCCGACGACTCGTGGGGCCAGCGCGCAACGGGCGGCATGAAGCTGCCCGGCGTGCTCGTGAGGGAGTTCGAACTGACGCTTTAGGGCGTTCAACCCCACGGCCCGCCGGCCGGCCCGCGACAGCGCCAACAACAAGGAAAACAACGATGCAGTCGAGGATACCCGAGGGCCTCGTCGTGCGCGCCCTGCGCCCCGGCGACGCCGAAGCTTTTCATACGCTGCAGAGCGGGCCCTCCGTGCTGCGCGGGCATGCGCACGCGCCGTACGGCTCGCTCGAAGCCACGCGCGAGTGGCTCGAAAAGCTCGTGCCGCCGGCCGTCCTCATTGGCGCCTGGGTGGGCGAGACGCTCGTGGGGTCGGTCGGGCTGAGCCCGCAGAAGACGCGGCGCTCACACGTGGGCCAGATCGGCATCAGCGTGCACGACGACTGGCGGCGGCGCGGCATCGGCGCCCATCTGATGACGCAGGTGCTCGACCTCGCCGACAACTGGCTTGGCCTGCGCCGCCTCGAACTGCACGTTTTTACCGATAACGCCGCGGCCATCGCGCTCTACCGCCAATGCGGGTTCGAAATCGAGGCATGCCTTCGCGGCTCGGTGCTGCGCGAAGGTGTACTGATCGATTCGTTCCTGATGGGACGCCTGCGCGACCCGCTGCCGTTCGCCACGGAGTGACGCGATGCACGACCCGACCCTATCCGCTATGACGGCGCCGGCTGGCGCGATTCGCGTGCGCACCTGCGAGCCTGCCGATCTCGAGGCTATTGCCGCGCTAATGAATTTACCTGGCGTGCGCCACGGCACGCTGTCGAGCGGCTGGCGCACGCCGGAATCGTTGCGCGCATGGTACGACAATCACACGCCCGGCTCCGTGAGGCTCTGTGCCGAAATCAATGCCCGCGTGGTGGGCAATGTGACGCTCATGGTCGGCAAGCCGCGACGCGCGCATTGCGGATCGCTGGGCATCGCGGTTGACGACGCATTTCAGGGGCGCGGCGTGGGCAGCGCGCTGATGGCCGCGATTGTCGACTATGCGGACCGCTCGCTCGGCCTGCGCCGGATCGAGCTCGAGGTGTACCCGGACAACGCCGCCGCCATCGCGCTCTACCGCAAGTTCGGCTTCGTCGAGGAGGGCCGCTCGCGCGGCAGCTCGATCCGCGACGGCGTGCTCGCCGACACGCTGCACATGGCGCGCTATGCCGACGCGCCGCCTTTCGCCGAACCCTCATCCTCATAACCGGACGGACGCGCGCGTGCCCTTCTTCTTCATCGACAGACCGGTCTTCGCATGGGTCGTGGCGCTCGCCGTGGTGGTGGCGGGCTTGCTGGCCATTCCGATGCTGCCGGTTGCGCAGTACCCGCGTCTCTCGCCGCCGCGCATCGTCGTCTCCGCCGAGTATCCGGGGGCCTCGCCGGAGGAGGTGGACAACAACGTCGCGAGCATCATCGAGGAAAGCCTCGACGGCGCCGAAGGGCTGCTCTACTACGAGACCACGAGCGACGCGCTCGGCAACCTCGAAATCGACGTGACGTTCACGCCGGAAACGAACCCCGACATCGCGCTCGTGGACGTGCAGAACCGCCTCAAGCAGGTCGAGGCGCGGCTGCCGCAGCCCGTGGTGCAGGAGGGCATCGACGTGGAGAAGGCCGCGAACACGTTCCTGATGCTCGTGGCGCTCACGTCCACCGACGGCACGCGCGATTCCGCGCAGCTGAGCGACTATCTGAACCGCTACATCATGCGCGACCTGAAGCGCGCGCCGGGCGTGGGCTCGGCAGAGCTCTGGGATGCCGACGAGGCCATGCGCATCTGGCTCGACCCGGTGAAGCTGCGCGAATACGGCTTCACGGCCGCCGACGTCAACACCGCGATCGCCGCGCAGAACTCACCGGTAACGGCGGGCACGCTCGGCAACGCGCCGTTCGTGAACGGCCAGCAGACCACCGAATCGGTGAGCGTGAAGGGGCAACTGGAGACGCCGGAAGAATTCGGGCAGATCGTGCTGAAGGCGAAGACGGACGGATCGCTCGTGCGCTTGCGCGACATCGCGCGCGTGGAGATAGGCCGCGACGACTATTCGTTCTACTCACGCCTGAACGGCCGTCCGGCCGCCACCGTGGGCATCCAGCTCGGACCGCGCGGCAATGCGCTGGAAACGTCCAATGCGATACGCGCGCGGCTTGCCGAACTCTCGAAGCATCTGCCCTCGGGCGTGTCTATCGAGATTCCGTTCGATACCGCGTATTTCGTGCGAGTGGCGATCCATGAAGTCGTGATCACGCTGCTCGAAGCCGTGGTGCTGGTGTTCGCGGTGATGTGGCTGTTCCTGCGCGACCTGCGCTCGACGCTCGTGCCGACCGTCGTGATACCCGTCACGCTGATGGGGGCGTTTCTCGCGCTCTACGCGTGCGGCATGTCCATCAACGTCTTCACGATGTTCGGGCTCGTGCTCGCCATCGGCATACTCGTGGACGACGCCATCGTGGTCGTGGAGAGCGTGCACCGCGTGATGCACGAGCGCGGCCTCGCGCCCCGCGAGGCCACGCGCGCGGCCATGAAGCGCATTGGCGGCGCCATTGTCGGCGTGACGGCGGTGCTGACCGGCGTGTTCGTGCCCATGCTGTTCTTCACCGGCAACGTGGGCGGCATCTACCGGCAGTTCGCCGTGGCCATGATCGCCTCGATGCTCGTGTCCTCGTTCATGGCGCTTTCGCTCACGCCTGCGCTATGCGCGAATCTGCTGAGGATACCGAAGCACATGAGGCAGGGCGGCGCGCAACCGGTGCGCGGCATCACGGCCCAGGTCGCGCGCGCGTCGCGCGGCTATCGCGCATTCGTCGCGGCGCTGCTGCGCCGCGCGCCGCGCATGCTCGCCATCTACGCGCTGCTGTGCGCCTTGCTGGCGCTGCTGTACTGGAAGCTGCCGCAGGGCTTCCTGCCCACCGAAGACGAAGGCCAGTTGCAGGTCATGATCCAGTTGCCGGCCGGCGCGACCCAGGCGCGCACGTTCGACGTGGTGAAGCGTGTCGAGGCGATGCTGCGCGCGCACGAGGCGGTGGGCAACGTGACGAGCGTGGTGGGCTGGAGCTTCGCGGGCAGCGGGCAGAACGTGGCGATGGCGTTCGTCGAGTTGAAGCCGTGGGGCCGCCGCCATGAGGATGCCGAAACGTTGCGCGATGCGCTGAACGACCAGTTCGGCGCGTTCCTCGACGCAGACGTGGAGGCGCAGTTGCCCCCGCCGGTGCCGGGTATCGGCCACTCGGAGGGCTTCACCTACCGGCTCGAAGACCGCGGCGGCGTGGGCATGGATGGACTGAAAGCCGCGCGCGACCAGTTGATCGGCGCGGCGGGCAAGAGCCGCGTGGTGACGGGCGTGCATTCGGAAGACCTGCCCGACGCGCCGCGCGTGGAACTGGACATCGACCGTAGCCGGGCGTATGCCTATGGCGTGCCGTTCGACCACATCGCCGACGTGCTCGGCAGCACGTTCGGCTCGAATTACGTCGACGACTTTCCGGCGGGCGGGCGCATGCGCCGCGTGATCGTCGAGGCCGACGCGTCCACGCGCATGAGCGACAGCCAGTTGCTCGATCTGCCCGTGCAGAACACGGCGGGCGGCACGGTGGCCATGTCGTCGATCGCTTCGACGCACTGGACCGTCGGTCCCGTGATCCTGAACCGCTACAACGGCTATCCGTCGCTCGACGTGACGGGGCGCGCCGCATCGGGCCACAGTTCGGGCGAGGCGATGGCGGAGATGGAGCGGCTCGCGCTCGCGCTGCCCGAGAGCGTCTCGGGCGAATGGACCGACACCGCATTCGAGGAGGCCGAGGCCGCGCGGCAAACGCCGCTACTCATCGGTCTCTCGCTGCTCGCCGTGTTCATGGTGCTCGCCGCGCTCTACGAAAGCTGGATTACGCCGTTTTCGGTGCTGCTCGTCGTGCCGCTCGGCGCGATCGGCGCCGTATCGGCCATGTTGCTGCGCGGGCTGCCCAACGACATCTATTTCAAGGTGGGCATGGTGACGGTGATCGGTCTTGCCGCGAAGAACGCGATCCTGATCGTGCAGGCGGCGAACGTGCGCCGTGCGCGCGGCTTGCCGCTGGGCGCGGCCGTGGTGGGGGCGAGCGCCGAGCGTTTGCGGCCCATCGTGATGACCTCGGCGGCGTTCCTGCTCGGCGTGCTGCCGCTCGTGCTGTCGCACGGCGGCGGCGCGGAGAGCCGGCATTCGATCGGCACCGGCGTGTTCGGCGGCGTGATCGCGGCCACGGTGCTGGGGCTCGTGTTTACGCCGGTGCTCTATTTCGCGGTGGCCGGGCGCTCGCGCGGCAGTCGCGCGCCCGCTACGGCGCCGCGCAGGCGCGACATGCGCGTGTCGCAGACGGTGGAAGACGACGAGCCGGAACTGCGCTGAAGGGCTTGGAGGCGCCAGGAGGGGCTTGAAGGGTCTCGTGAGCGGATGGCCCCGCCGTCGTTCAGCGGGAGCCAGATATCCGTTTTAGAAGAGGCGCGGCGTGCCCACCCACACGAGCACGGTTTCCTGATCGGAGGTATTGGTCCACGCGTGCGGCACCGTGGATTCGTAGTGCGCGCTGTCGCCCACACCCAGCACGAACGACTGCCCTTCCAGGGTGAGCGTGACCTCGCCCGAGAGCACGTGCAGGAACTCTTCACCCGCGTGCGTGGTGACTTCGCTCGGACGGTCGCCGGGCGGCATGCGCACGAGAATCGCTTCGAGCTGGCGGCCGCCGGAAGGGTTCGTGAGGCGTGCATAAAGATCGGTGGAATCGGCGAAGCCGAAGAACTTGAGATCCTGGCCCCGGCATACGCAGCCCGCTTCGGTGGGCGTATCCACGAAGTAGCTGACCGGCACGCCCAGCGCTTTGGCGATGCTCACCAGCGAAGTGATCGAGGGGCTCGCGAGATCGCGCTCCACCTGCGAAAGAAACGGTTTGGAGAGCTGGGCCGCCGTGGCGATGTCGTCCAGGGTGCGGCCCTGGCGCTGGCGCAGCCCGCGAATCTTGCTGCCTACGGAGACGACGTTTTGTGATTCGACGGCTTTCGAAACCATGACGAAATGTATTTGTCAGATAAATGCGTTTTAATCTGGAGACGCTTTGGCTTAATGGCGCTTCATTCGTGCTTCATTCGCGCCTCTTTGATTTCCCCCGTCTGTCATATCCGGTTATCCCCTGGTGGCCACTAATGCCGGTATGCAGTGGTAAATCATCCGATAACGTCTTTGGTATTTGCGGGCGCTCCCCAAAAGTTTAATTGTATTTCTCGCGGCGTGGGTGCGTGTACGAGGCGGGAAGGGCTCCGGCTTGCCGGGGTTCTGGCCCGTTGCGTGCCGTGAGGGATGCATGGCGGGTAAGCCTGCACGCTGCGAGCATAGCATTAATTGTCCTTACGAAAAATCACTTATAAATTCAGCCGTGTGTTTTGGCGCGGCGTAATTGAAGTGTATTCGCCGTGCCAAACGTTTTGCTTATGCGAGGCGCGGTCGGAATCGCGCGTGGCGCAACGCCGGCGTGTTGGGAAGCGCACGGCGCCGCAGTGCCGGGAGCCGTGCCGGGTAATGCCGATACAGGTATTGGCACTACCACCCAACTCCCTGTTTTTTATCGCTTTTTCCTGTGCGGGGTCTGCGTGAGGCGCGTATCGCGTGGCATAATCGGCTCACACCGTATTGCCCGTAGTCACTCATTCCCCGCATATCATGGCAAAGACGCTCTACGACAAACTGTGGGACACCCATGTGGTCCACACGGAAGAAGACGGCACGACGCTCCTTTACATCGACCGCCATCTGCTGCACGAAGTCACCAGCCCGCAGGCCTTCGAGGGTCTGAAGCTGCACGCGCGGCCGGTTTGGCGCATCAGCGCGAACCTCGCCGTCTCCGACCATAACGTGCCCACCACCGACCGCAGTCACGGCATTGCGGATCCGGTCTCGAAGCTCCAGGTCGACACGCTCGACGCGAACTGCGATTCCTACGGCATCACGCAGTTCAAGATGACCGACCAGCGCCAGGGCATCGTCCACATCGTCGGCCCCGAGCAGGGCGCGACGCTGCCGGGCATGACCATCGTTTGCGGCGACTCGCACACGTCCACGCACGGCGCGTTCGGCGCGCTCGCGCACGGCATCGGCACCTCGGAAGTCGAGCACGTGCTCGCCACGCAAACGCTGCTGCAAAAGAAGAGCAAGAACCTGCTCGTGAAGGTGGAAGGCCAGTTGCCGCGCGGCTGCACCGCGAAGGACATCGTGCTTGCCATCATCGGCAAGATCGGTACGGCGGGCGGCACGGGCTACGCCATGGAGTTCGGCGGCTCGATGATCCGCGGCCTCACCATGGAAGGCCGCATGACCGTCTGCAACATGGCGATCGAAGCCGGCGCGCGCGCGGGCATGGTCGCCGTGGACGACACCACGATCGACTACCTGAAGGGCCGTCCGTTCTCGCCGCAAGGCGCGGAATGGGACCAGGCCGTCGAATACTGGAAGACCTTCCGTTCCGACGAGGGCGCGCAGTTCGACCGCGTGGTCGAGCTCAGCGCTGCCGATATCGTTCCGCAGGTCACGTGGGGCACTTCGCCCGAAATGGTCACGTCGGTCGACGGCCGCGTGCCCGACCCCGAGCGCGAGAAGGATCCCGTCAAGCGCGATGCGATGGAGCGCGCGCTGCAATACATGGCGCTCGATCCGAACACGCCGATCGAGTCGATCAAGCCGGACAAGGTCTTCATCGGCTCCTGCACGAACGCGCGCATCGAAGACCTGCGCTCGGCCGCTTATGTCGTGAAGAAGCTTGGCCGCCGCGTGGCGCCGAACATTCGCCTCGCCATGGTGGTGCCGGGCTCGGGTCTCGTGAAGGCGCAGGCCGAGCGCGAAGGGCTCGATAAGGTGTTCGTCGACGCGGGCTTCGAATGGCGCGAGCCGGGCTGCTCGATGTGCCTCGCGATGAACGCCGACCGCCTCGAGCCGGGCGAGCGCTGCGCGTCCACCTCGAATCGCAACTTCGAAGGGCGTCAGGGCGCGGGTGGCCGCACCCATCTCGTGAGCCCGGCGATGGCGGCGGCAGCCGCCATCGAAGGCCATTTCGTCGACATTCGCAAGCTGGGCTAAGCGGAGCAAAGCTATGAAGACAGGCATTTTCTGGCGTCGCGCCGCGCTTCTTTCGCTCGCGGGCCTGCTGCTCGCGCTGACGGGCTGCAACACGGTGGCGGGCTTCGGCCAGGACATCACCGACTCGTCGCGCGCCGTGCAGCACGCGCTGTAAGCGCGCGGCTGCGTCTTACCGACGTACCCTGCATCCTTCTGGATCACGGATCATGGAAAAATTCATCGTACACACCGGCGTCGTGGCGCCGCTCGATCGCGAGAACGTGGACACGGACGCGATCATTCCGAAGCAGTTCCTCAAGTCGATCAAGCGCACGGGCTTCGGCCCCAACGCCTTCGACGAATGGCGTTACCTCGACCACGGCGAGCCGGGCCAGGACAACTCGAAGCGTCCGCTCAATCCCGACTTCGTGCTGAACCAGCCGCGCTATCAGGGCGCTTCGGTGCTGCTCGCGCGCAAGAACTTCGGCTGCGGCAGCTCGCGCGAACACGCGCCGTGGGCGCTGCAGCAGTATGGCTTTCGCGCAATCATCGCGCCGAGCTTCGCCGACATCTTCTACAACAACTGCTTCAAGAACGGCTTGTTGCCCATCGTGCTCACCGAGCAGCAGGTGGGTCATCTGTTCAACGAAACGGTTGCGTTCAACGGCTTCCAGTTGACGGTCGATCTCGACAAGCAGGTGGTGCGCACGACCGACGGCGCTGCGGAATATCCGTTCGAGGTGGCCGCATTCCGCCGCTTCTGTCTGCTGAACGGTTTCGACGACATCGGCCTCACGCTGCGCCATGCCGAGAAGATCCGCCAGTACGAAGCCGAGCGCATTGCGCGCCAGCCGTGGCTGAACAACCGCGTGCTTTGAGCGCGAGCCGGACGGCTTGCGCGAATCCGCGTACAGCAAAATAAAACGAGGAATCCCAGGATGAAGATTGCAGTGCTGCCGGGCGATGGCATTGGCCCCGAGATCGTGAAGGAAGCCGTCAAGGTATTGAACGTCCTTGGCGAGAAGTTCGAGATGGAAGAAGCGCCGGTTGGCGGCGCGGGTTACGAGGCGAGCGGCCATCCGCTGCCCGAAGCCACGCTCGCGCTGGCGAAGTCGGCCGACGCGATCCTGTTCGGTGCCGTGGGCGACTGGAAATACGACTCGCTCGAGCGCGCGCTGCGCCCGGAGCAGGCCATCCTGGGTCTGCGCAAGCATCTGGAACTGTTCGCGAACTTCCGTCCGGCGATCTGCTATCCGCAGCTCACGGGGGCTTCGTCGCTGAAGCCCGAGATCGTCTCCGGTCTCGACATCCTGATCGTGCGCGAACTGAACGGCGACATCTACTTCGGCCAGCCGCGCGGCACGCGCGAAGCGCCGGATGGTCTCTTCAAGGGCGCGCGCGAAGGCTTCGACACGATGCGTTATTCGGAGCCCGAAGTACGTCGCATCGCGCACGTGGCCTTCCAGGCGGCGCAGAAGCGCCAGAAGAAGCTCACGTCGGTGGACAAGGCCAACGTGCTCGAAACCTCGCAGTTCTGGAAGGACATCATGATCGATGTCGCGAAGGAATATCCGGAGGTCGAGCTCTCGCACATGTATGTCGACAACGCGGCCATGCAGCTCGTGAAGGCGCCGAAGGCCTTCGACGTCGTGGTGACGGGCAACATGTTCGGCGACATTCTTTCGGACGAAGCCGCGATGCTCACGGGCTCGATCGGCATGCTGCCTTCGGCCTCGCTCGACAAGAACAACAAAGGTCTGTACGAGCCCTCGCACGGCTCGGCGCCGGACATCGCGGGCAAGGGTATTGCCAATCCGCTGGCCACGATCCTCTCGGCCGCGATGATGCTGCGCTATTCGCTGGGCCGCGCCGAACAGGCCGATCGCATCGAAAATGCCGTAAAGAAGGTGCTCGAACAGGGTTACCGCACGGGCGACATTCTCACGCCGGGCTGCCGGCAGGTGGGCACCGCAGCGATGGGCGACGCCGTGGTCGCGGCGCTGTAAAGACGGTTTTCGTGTATATTGTGCCGATGGCGACGATCCCCCAGATCACCTCTGTTTCGAAAATCCACGGCGCAGCCCGTGCGATTTCGCTCGCCATCGCCACAAAGGCGACCACGAAAACGACGATTATCAAAACGATCACCATTCGTTGATCGCTCGTCGTGCCCGCTCATCTTCCCCGCGCGGCCACGCCGGGCGAGCGAAGCGGGGAAGTGTCCATTTCAAGGGTAAGTCATGAATGTAGGTCTCGTAGGTTGGCGCGGCATGGTCGGCAGCGTGCTGATGCAGCGCATGCAGGAAGAACGCGATTTCGACCTGATCGAACCGGTGTTTTTCAGCACCAGCAACGCAGGCGGCGCGGCGCCGTCGTTCGCCAAAAACGAGACGAAGCTCAAGGACGCGAACAGCGTCGACGAGCTCAAGAAGTGCGACGTCATCATCACCTGCCAGGGCGGCGACTACACGAACGAGGTGTATCCGAAGCTGCGCGCGGCGGGCTGGAAGGGCTACTGGATCGACGCGGCTTCCGCGCTGCGCATGCAGGACGACGCCGTCATCATCCTCGACCCGGTCAACCTCGACGTCATCAAGGACGCGCTCGTCAAGGGCCAGAAGGATTTCATCGGCGGCAACTGCACGGTGAGCCTGATGCTGATGGCGCTGGGCGGCCTGTTCCGCGAGAACCTCATCGACTGGATGACGGCCATGACGTACCAGGCCGCTTCGGGCGCGGGCGCGCAGAACATGCGCGAACTGCTCGCGCAGATGGGCACGCTCAACGGCGCCGTGGCGGCGGATCTCGCGAACCCGTCTTCGGCGATTCTCGACATCGACCGCAAGGTGCTCGCCGCCATGAACAGCGAAGCGATGCCGACGCAGCATTTCGGCGTGCCGCTCGCGGGCTCGCTGATTCCGTGGATCGACAAGGATCTCGGCAATGGTATGTCCAAGGAAGAGTGGAAGGGCGGCGCCGAAACCAACAAGATTCTCGGCAAGCCGGCCATGGGCGAGCCGGGATCGATCCCCGTTGATGGGCTGTGCGTGCGCATCGGCGCGATGCGCTGCCACTCGCAGGCGCTCACGATCAAGCTGAAGAAGGACGTGCCGCTCGACGAGATCGACGGCATCCTCGCTTCGGCCAACGACTGGGTCAAGGTCGTGCCGAACCAGCGCGAAGCGTCGATGCGCGATCTGTCGCCGGCCGTGGTCACGGGCACGCTCACGGTGCCGGTGGGCCGTCTGCGCAAGCTCGCGATGGGCGGCGAGTACCTGTCGGCCTTCACGGTGGGCGATCAGCTGCTGTGGGGCGCCGCCGAACCGCTGCGTCGCATGCTGCGCATTCTGCTCGACAAGTGAATCATTTAAACTACGCGGCTAATGACGCGTAGAGACGATGAAAAGCGCCGCGCCAGTCGCGGCGCTTTTTTATTTCGATCGCGTGTGTCTGTGATTTCTTGCAAGCTCGTATCTGTATCTGATTCGTCGACAACCGCGCGAGCGGTATGCCAGGGCACCTGATGATCGTTCGATTTGATTCTGTTCCCGCAGCCATGGGGCGGCGGGCAGCAAGCGTCGCCATGGCGGCGGTTTTCCTTGCGCTGAGCGGCGTCGCCAGCGCGCAAGGCGGTGCGGCGGCCGCGGCGTCTTCCGCATCGGCTCCGGCCGCACCTGAGCCGGCCGCACCTATCGTCGGCCAGTATTCGGTCCGTCCGGGGCAATCCCTGCACGACATCGCCGTCGATCTCACGCAGTCGCACGACAAAAATCTGCTGGCCAACGTCGGGCAGGCGCTGTTCGACGCCAATCCCGCTGCGTTCTCGAAGCACGACCCGAGCCGTTTGAAGATCGGCGCCGTGCTGAACGTGCCCGGCGTGCCGGGTGTCGTGGCCGGTGCCTCTGGCGTGACGGCTGCGTCCGCGCCAGAGGCGGCTTCGGCCCCGGTGGCGGGTGCGCCCGCGAGTGCGCCCACTGCTGCGTCGGCGGCGAGTGCGCCGGCACAGGCTGCGGCACAAGGCGCATCGGCTGCCGCGGCGGCTCCAGCGAGTGCAGCGGCGGCGGCGGCGTCGGCGAGTGCCGTGTCCGCGGCTTCCATGCCGGTTACGGCCGCCAGTGCGGCGACTGCCGCGAGCGGGGCGAGTGCTCCTCCAGGCGCTGCGGCATCGGGCGCGTCGGCTGGCGCTGCTGCAAGCCCAGCGAGCGACACCCATGTCTGGAGCGGCTCGGTCGTCGCCGCGCCCGTTGCCAGCGCGGCTTCCGCTCAAGGGGCGTCGTCGGCGCGGATGTCGGTTCCGCTGTCGAGTCTGCAGCAACTGCTCGAGCTCAAGAACCGTGTGCTCATGGCCCTGCAGAAGCACGGCATCGGCAAGCCGGTCCAGGCTGTAGGCGCGAGCGGGGCCGTATCCGCGAGCGGAGCGGCCACGCCCGGCGTGAGTCGCCCCGCGCCGGGTGCGGCAAGCCCGGCCGCGAGCGCGGTGCAGCCGGAGCTGTCGCCGGTGACCTTGGGCGTGGCGGCAGCCATCGGCGCCGCGCTTCTCGCGCTGATCCTTCGTTTGCTGATACGCAAGCGCAAGAAGCCCGTTGTCGCCGAAGCCGCCCCGCTGGACGTGCCTGGAGCGCCGGTCGCGAACGAAGCGGCCGAGCCGCCGGTACTGGAAACGCCGCTACGCGAGGCACCGGCTGCTGCCGTACCGCCGGCCGAAGTCCCGCGGCACGACGAAATGCCCGAGCACGCAACGGACCCCGCGAGCGTTCCGGCCGCGGCGGATCCCGGCGGCGAAGCGCTTGCGCCGGCACACTCCGAAGCGGCACACGAACTGCCGGAGCAGGATACCCAAGCCTCGCCGCAAGAGGAACCCGAAGAGCCTGGCCCGGCGACGACGCACGGCGTCGAACCGGGCGCTGCCGCGCTGCCGCCGGAGGGCCTTGCGTCCGGGCGCGGCGAAGGCGAGGCCGAGGAACCGGCACCGGCAGCCGAACCGGCATTGCCCGAAGCCGCTCCCGAGCCGCACGGCGACGCGACACCCGACGAGCACGCTGCCGAGCCGTCGCTCCCGCCGACGGAACCGGAAGTGCCTGCGCTGGACCTGGGCGCACCGCACGCCGTGCCCGAGCCGCAACTCAGCCTGCCGCCGCACCCTGAGGGCACGCCGTTCCCTGAAGTCGTACCTTTTGCCGAGCCCGTATTGCCCGCAGTCGCAGCAGAAGACATGAATTACCCAGCCGTACCGCCCGCGTTCCCGTTAGATGCCGTCCACGCACTCGGCGGTCTCGACATGCCGCTGCCTCCGCGGATCGAGGCCGACCCCGCCGACCCGTTCGCGGCGCACGCGCCGCTCTCGACGGAGCCGGTGAACTCGCCCGAAACGACGGCGGCGCAAGCCATGCCGTTCGCCGAGCCGCCTGCACCGCCGGCCGGCGAGGCCATCGAAGCGGGCACGGCAGGCCCGGGTGCGATTGCCGGCCTCGGCGCTCCGCGCTTCGGCCCGCTCACGCTCGACTTCGACCTGAACCTGCCGCCCGATCTGGCCGAGCCGCTGCCGGTCTTCACGCCCGAGCAGTTGGCTCGGATCGCACGCAACAAGCTCGAACTCGCGCACGAGTACATCGCGCTCGGCGATCTGGCGGGCGCCCGCTCGCTGATCAACGAGGTGATCGAGTCGAACGACTACGCCACGCGTTCCGACGCGCAGGCGTTGCTCTCGACGCTCGCGCCGCTCTCGTGACCCTGAGCGGGCGAGTCCGTATGCGTATCGCGCTAGGCGTTCAATACGACGGGGCCGCGTTCTGCGGCTGGCAATCGCAGCCGCACGGCAAGACGGTGCAGGACGCGCTCGAACGCGCCTTGCGCGAGTTTGCATGCGTGCCGCTGCCGACCGTCGTGGCGGGCCGCACCGACACGGGCGTCCACGGCCTCGGCCAGGTCGTCCATTTCGATACCGAACTCGATCGCGCGCCATTTTCGTGGGTGCGCGGCACCAACGCGTTCCTGCCTTCGACGGTCGCCGTGCAGTGGGCGCAGCCAATGCCCGAGGCGTTCCACGCGCGGTTTTCGGCGTTCGAGCGCACGTATTACTACGTGCTGTACGTGAACGCGGTGCGCTCGCCGATGCTGGCGGCCCGCGCGGGCTGGATCCACACGCCGCTCGACGTCGACGCAATGCGCGAGGCCGCCGCCCATCTGATCGGCGAACACGATTTTTCGGCGTTCCGTTCGTCGGAGTGCCAGTCGAAGACGCCGGTCAAGCATCTCTACCAGATCGATATCCGTCCGCAGGGCGATTTCATCCATTTCCGCTTTCGCGCCAACGCGTTCCTGCACCACATGGTTCGCAACCTGATGGGCTGCCTCGTGGCGGTGGGGCGCGGGCGCTATCCGGCGGCGTGGATGACCGAGGTGCTGGCGGGGCTCGACCGCACCCAGGCCGCGCCGACCTTCATGCCCGACGGGCTCTACCTCGCCGAGGTAGGCTATCCTGACGAATTCCAGGTGCCGGGACCGCATACGGCGAGCTTGCCGTGGAGCGCTATCTGGGCCTGACCTCGGGGCGCAACATCGAACCGCATACCTTATCCGCCATGACTGCTGCCGATTCTTCCACGGCTCAAGCCACCGCACCCGCCCAGCGCCGCACGCGCATCAAGCTGTGCGGCCTGAGCACGCCCGAAGCGGTGGCGCACGCCATCGACCTGGGCGCCGACGCGATCGGCCTCGTGTTCTATCCGAAGAGCCCGCGTTCGGTGACGGTGGCGCAGGCAGTCGAGCTCACCCACGATATTCCACCCTTCGTTTCGGTGGTGGGGCTCTTCGTGAACGCGACGCCGCAATGGATCGGCGAGGTGGCGAGCAATGTCTCGCTCACGCTGCTGCAGTTCCACGGCGACGAAACGCCGGCGCAGTGCGAATCGCTGTCGGCCGTTGCCGGTTTGCCCTGGTTGCGCGCGCTACGGGTGGCGGCCGATACTCGGCAGGCCGATTTGATAGAATCGGCAAACAGTTATTCGTCAGCCAGCGGCCTCCTGTTCGACACGCATGTCGAAGGGTACGGCGGTGGCGGGAAGGTCTTCGATTGGTCACTTATCCCCGCAGGGCTCGCGCGTCGGGCCGTTTTGAGTGGTGGCTTGAACGCGCAAAACGTCAGTGATGCGATTCGCCAGGTGCGTCCGTACGCCGTCGATGTCTCCAGTGGCATCGAGGTCCCGGGCGCAAAGGGCGTGAAGGATCACGCCCGCATGGCGGCGTTCGTGCGCGCAGTGCGCGAAGCGGACGCGGGATGAAAAACACTTTGGCCGGCCGGCGCTCGCGCAACGCGAGGCGCCCAGGGCTCAAGCGAGTGACTTATGTACAACTTACCCGATGAACGTGGCCATTTCGGTCCTTATGGCGGCGTGTTCGCTGCCGAAACCCTCATGCAGGCGATCGACGAACTGCGCGACGCCTACGCGAAATACAAGGACGACCCCGACTTCCGCGCCGAATATGAGCGCGAGTTGAAGCATTTCGTCGGCCGTCCGTCGCCGATCTACCACGCCCAGCGCTGGAGCGAGATGGTGGGCGGCGCGCAGATCTACCTGAAGCGCGAAGACCTGAACCACACCGGCGCCCACAAGGTGAACAACGTGATCGGTCAGGCGCTGCTCGCGAAGCGCATGGGCAAGCCGCGCGTGATCGCCGAAACGGGCGCGGGCCAGCACGGCGTGGCCACGGCCACCATCGCGGCGCGCTTCGGCATGGAGTGCGTGGTCTACATGGGCGCCGAGGACGTGCGCCGCCAGGCCGCGAACGTCTATCGCATGAAGTTGCTGGGCGCGACCGTCGTGCCGGTGGAATCGGGCTCGCGCACGCTCAAGGACGCGCTCAATGAAGCCATGCGCGACTGGGTCACCAACGTCGAAAACACCTTCTACATCATCGGCACCGTGGCAGGCCCGCACCCGTATCCGATGATGGTGCGCGACTTCCAGCGCGTGATCGGCGACGAATGCCGCGTGCAGATGCCGGAAATGACAGGGCGCCAGCCCGACGCCGTGATCGCGTGCGTGGGCGGCGGATCGAACGCGATGGGCATCTTTTACCCGTATATCGACGACACTTCGGTGCAGTTGATCGGCGTGGAACCGGCCGGTGACGGCATGGAGACGGGCCGTCACGCCGCCTCGCTCGCCGCCGGCACGCCGGGCGTGCTGCACGGCAACCGCACCTATCTGCTGCAGGACGAGAACGGCCAGATCATCGAGACGCATTCGGTTTCCGCGGGTCTCGACTATCCGGGCGTCGGTCCCGAGCACGCGTGGCTCAAGGACAGCGGCCGCGCGCAGTACGTGACGATCGACGACGAGGAAGCGCTCAAGGCGTTCCACGACTGCTGCCGCATCGAAGGCATCATTCCCGCGCTCGAATCGAGCCACGCGCTCGCGTACGCGGCGAAGCTGGCACCGACACTGCCTAAGGAGAAGATCCTGCTGGTGAACCTGTCGGGCCGGGGCGACAAGGACATGCACACGGTCGCCGAGCGATCGGGCATCCAGTTCTGAGCCCCTGAGTGACCCAAGCGATGCGCGACGAGTTCGACGAGCCGCAAGCCCCGGCGCCCGACAGCGATCTGACCGAAGCGGTTGCCGCAGCCACACGCTGCGTGCAACCTTCGGAAGGCGCGCTGCCGGTCTTGCCGGACAGCATCCGGCTTCTGAACCGCGATTTTCTGACCGATGCAGCGAACCTGCCCGACGCCTCGATCGACCTGATCGTCGCCGACCCGCCCTACGGGCTCGGCAAGGACTACGGCAACGACTCCGACATGCGTTCGGGCGAGCATTTTCTCGCCTGGACCTATGAATGGCTCGGGCTGGCGATCCCGAAGCTCAAGCCCAGCGGTTCGCTCTACGTGTTCTGCACCTGGCAGTACGCCCCGGAAATCTTCGTCTTCCTCAAGTCGAAGCTCACGATGATCAACGAGATCGTCTGGGACCGGCGCGTGCCGAGCATGGGCGGCACGACGCGCCGTTACACCTCGGTGCACGACAACATCGGTTTCTTCGCGGTGTCGAAGGACTATTACTTCGATCTCGATCCCGTCCGCATCCCGTACGATGCCGTCACGAAGAAGGCGCGTTCGCGCAAGTTGTTTGAAGGCAGCAAATGGCTGGAGCTCGGCTACAACCCCAAGGACGTCTGGTCCGTTTCGCGGCTGCACCGGCAGCACGCGGAGCGGGTGGATCATCCCACCCAGAAGCCCCTTGAGATCGTCGAGCGCATGGTGCTCGCGAGCTGCCCGCCGGGCGGCCGCGTGCTGGACCCGTTCATGGGCAGCGGCACCACGGCAGTCGCCTGCGCACGCCAGAAGCGCGAATTCGTCGGCTATGAAATCAACGAAAGTTACTGCGCGATCGCGCGCGAACGCGTGAGCGCGGCCGTTGCTCCGGCAGCCGCCTGCGCGTCCGTCGCGCCCGCAACCGTCGTGGCCGGCGCCTGATGCGCCGCCGCCGTTGCCACGCGCGGTAACGACTGAAACAGAGGACCCTGAAATGTCCCGTATCAAGAACACGTTCGAAACGCTGGCCGCCCAGCAGAAGAAAGGCCTCATCCCGTTCATGACCGCCGGCGATCCCGATCCGGCGCGCACCGTCGAATTCATGCACGCGCTCGCCGCCGGCGGCGCGGACGTGATCGAGCTGGGCGTGCCGTTTTCGGATCCGATGGCCGACGGCCCGGTGATCCAACAGTCCTCGGAGCGCGCGCTGGC
The DNA here is from genome assembly GCF_000684975.1 of Paraburkholderia acidipaludis NBRC 101816. Taxonomy (GTDB): domain Bacteria; phylum Pseudomonadota; class Gammaproteobacteria; order Burkholderiales; family Burkholderiaceae; genus Paraburkholderia; species Paraburkholderia acidipaludis. The sequence continues at coordinate 42,990 of NZ_BAXZ01000036.1, forward strand.
GAAAGGCGTCACGCTCAAGAGCGTGCTGGCCGACGTGAAGCGCTTCCGCGAAACCGACGACAAGACGCCGGTCGTGCTGATGGGCTATGCGAACCCCATCGAACGCATGGGCACGGAGGCATTCGCCGCCGCCGCGAAAGCGGCGGGCGTGGACGGCGTGCTGGTGGTGGACTATCCGCCCGAAGAATGCGTGAACTTCGCCGAAAAGATGAAATCGGCCGGCATCGATCCGATTTTCCTGCTCGCGCCCACCTCGACGGACGAGCGCATCGCCGAAGTCGGCCGCGCCGCGAGCGGCTATGTCTATTACGTCTCGCTCAAGGGCGTGACGGGGGCGGCCAATCTGGACGTCGCGAGCATCGCGAGTAAAATGCCGGCCATCAAGTCGCGCGTGCCGTTGCCCGTTGGCGTGGGCTTCGGCATTCGCGACGCGCAGACCGCCGCCGCGGTTGCCGCCGTGAGCGATGCCGTCGTGATCGGCAGCCGTATCGTGCAGTTGCTGGAGCAAACGCCGCCACAGACCGCGGCCGAAACGCTCCAGGCGTTCATTGCGGGCATCCGCGCCGCGCTGGACGGCAAGGCTGGCGGCAAGGAATAAGAGACCTGCAGGACCTGCGGTAAAATCCACTTTTCGCCATGCGCGGTCGGGGTCGGAACCCGGTCGAAATTGCCGGATCGCCCGTTTGGAGCGTCCCGTCCGCGCCGCGCATCACGAAGGTCAAGGAAGGATAATCAATGAGCTGGCTCGACAAACTGCTGCCGCCGAAGATCAAGCAAACCGATCCGAAAAGCCGCAAGAGCATTCCGGAAGGCTTGTGGATCAAGTGCCCGTCGTGCGAGGCGGTGCTGTACCGCAACGACGTCGAGGCGAACCTCCATGTCTGCCCGAAGTGCGATCACCATATGCGTATCGGCGCGCGCGAGCGCCTCGATGCGCTGCTGGATCCGGAAGGCCGCTATGAGATCGGCCAGGAGATCGTGCCGGTCGACGCGCTCAAGTTCAAGGACAGCCGTAAGTACCCGGACCGCCTGAAAGAGGCGATCGACGAAACCGGCGAAACCGACGCCATGGTCGTGATGGGCGGCGCGATCCACACGCTGCCCGTCGTGGTGGCGTGCTTCGAGTTCTCGTTCATGGGCGGCTCGATGGGCTCCGTGGTGGGCGAGCGCTTCGCGCGCGGCGCGCAGAACGCGCTTGAGCAGCAGGTTCCGTTCATCTGCTTCACGGCCTCGGGCGGCGCGCGCATGCAGGAAAGCCTGCTTTCGCTCATGCAGATGGCCAAGACCACGGCCATGCTGACCAAGCTCGCCGACGCGAAGCTGCCGTTCATCTCCGTGCTGACCGACCCGACCATGGGCGGCGTTTCGGCCAGCTTCGCGTTCCTTGGCGACGTGGTGATCGCCGAGCCGAAGGCGCTGATCGGCTTTGCCGGCCCGCGCGTGATCGAGCAGACCGTGCGCGAGAAACTGCCGGAAGGCTTCCAGCGCTCGGAATTCCTGATGCAGAAGGGCGCGATCGACATGATCGTGGACCGCCGCAAGCTGCGCGAAGAGATCGCACAGCTCATCGCCATCCTGTCGCGCCAGCCCGCGGACGCGGTGGCCTGAAGCGCCTCTCCCGCATGTCCCCACGCGCCGCAAGCCTTAGGCAAGCGGCGCGTTGTCATTTCCGCGATAATGCCGTTTTTTCCTCGCAGGCCTGACGCGCTGCGATCAGCAGACGCGGCAGGGCGCGCCCCCGCATAGCGATATCCGTCCGATGAGTACCTTTCCCACCCTCGACGCGTGGCTCACGCATCTTGAAACCGCGCATCCGGTCGGCATCGACATGGGGCTCCACCGGATCCGCCAGGTCAAGGAGGCGCTGCCGCTGAAGTTCGACTGCCCGATCTTCACGGTGGGCGGCACGAACGGGAAGGGCTCGACCTGTGCGATTCTCGAAACGATTCTGCTGAAGGCCGGCTGCCACGTGGGCTGCCACACCTCGCCGCACCTGCTGTCGTTCAACGAGCGCGCCCGCGTCGACGGCCAGCAGGCAAGCGATGCCGACCTGCTGCCGCACTTCGAAGCCGTGGAGGCCGCGCGTCTGTCGCTGCCGCAGCCGGTCTCGCTCACGTACTTCGAGTTCACGACGCTCGCGATCATGCTGCTGTTCGCCTCGCGCGGGCTCGACGCGGTGATTTTCGAAGTGGGTCTCGGCGGTCGTCTGGACGCCGTGAACATACTCGACACGGACTGCGCGATCATCACGAGCATCGACCTCGATCACACCGAGTACCTGGGCGACACGCGCGAGAAGATCGCCTTCGAAAAGGCCGGTATCTTCCGCCCGGGCAAGCCCGCCATCTGCGCCGATCCCGTGCCGCCGCAGTCGCTCGTCGATCATGCCGAGGCGATCGGCGCCGATCTGTGGCGCTTCGGGCGCGATTTCCGCTATGAGGGGCAGGCGGGCAGCGAGCGCCAGCAATGGAATTACGTGGGCCGCGCGCAGCGCCGCTCGGCGCTGGCCTACCCGGCGCTGCGCGGGGCCAATCAGCTGATCAATACCTCGGCCGCGCTCGCCGCGCTCGAAGCCCTGCGCGATCGCCTGCCGGTTTCCGCGCAGGACATCCGCCTCGGCCTCGCGAACGTCGAGCTGCCGGGCCGCTTCCAGGTGCTGCCGGGCAAGCCGGCGGTGATCCTCGACGTGGGCCACAACCCGCATGCCGCCGCCGTGCTCGCGCAGAACCTCGGCAGCATGGGCTACTTCCCGTACACCTACGCCGTGTTTGGCGCGATGCGCGACAAGGACATTGCCGGCGTGATCCAGCATCTCAAGGGCGAGATCGATTACTGGTGCGTGACCGGTCTGCCGGGGCCGCGTGCGGCTTCTGCGCAACAGCTGGAAGCCGCGTTGCGCGAGGCCGGCGTCGAGGATGGCCCGGACAGCAGCGTCACGTGCTACGAATCGCCTGCCTCGGCTTTTCAAGATGCGCTAAAACGCGCATCTGAAAATGATAGAATTCTTGTTTTCGGTAGTTTCCTGACAGTTGCCGGCGTGATGGCCTGGCGAAAGTCGCAGCAGCACTGAACCTGCACACGCCGCCACGCTACGCAGATACAGGCCTAAAGCAGCCATACATGGGAATTTTCTCGTTCGGCAAGAAAGACGACGCGGCGCCCCGACGGCGCGGCGCTGAAGCCGGCTCGGGCCGGCGTAGCAGCCAGAGCACGCGCGTGGAGCGGCGCAGCCGCCGGCCGGACCGGTCGGCCGACGCCGAAGCGATGCTGCTCGATCCCACCCTTCCTGAGAAGCAGCGCGCGCGCCGGCGCCTCGTGGGCGCGATCGCGCTCGTGGTGGCGGCTATCGTGATCTTGCCGATGGTGCTCGATTCGCACCCGAAGCCCGTTACCGACGACATCGCGATCGACATTCCGAGCCGCCCGACGCCGCCCGGCGCGAAGGCCGCGGCCCGCGACGACGCCGATAGCGACGACGATACGCAGGCCGGCGTCGCGCCCGACAATCCCGGCGCATCGAACCTCGCGACGGTGGCGCCAGGCGCTTCCGCGGCGCCGGCGCAGGGCGCCACAAGCACCCAGAGCGCGGCCACGGCCGGCACGAAGGCCGCCACGCAGACTCAGACCCAGACGACCGCCGCCGCGAAGACCTCCGCGGCGCCGACTTCCGCCGCCGGCAAGCCTGTGGCCAGGCCGGCTGCGCCCTCGGCGAACATGGCCGTTGCGTCGAACCAGAACACGAACGCCGCCGGAAGCGGTGACAGCGGGGACAACAGCAGCCCGCCGCCCACGCCGCCGGGCTCGCGCTTCGCCGTGCAACTGGGCTCGTTCAGCAATGCCACGGCCGCGAGCAACTGGGTGACGAAGTTGAAAGCGGCCGGCGTACCCGCATATACCGAGCAGCGCAAGCAGCCCGACGGCTCGACGCGCACGCTGCTGCGCGCAGGCCCGTTCCCGGACCGCGCGGCGGCTTCTGAGGCGATCGCGAAGGTGCGCGGCGCGGGCTTGATGGCGGGTTCGAACGGGGCAGCGGATTAAGCCGCCGATGTTCACCGCCTTCGACTACGCTGTAATGGCGGTGATCGGTTTGTCGGCGCTGCGCGGGGCGTGGCGCGGACTGATCGGCGAGATTTTCGGCTTGATCGGCTGGATCGTCGCGTTTCTGGTGGCCTGCCGCTATGTGGAGCGCGTGGTGCCGTGGATTCCGGCGCACTGGCCGGGCGGCGCCCTCACGCAATGGCTGATCGCCTTCGCGCTGATCGTGATAGGCGTGGTGCTCGTGGCCGGCGTGGCGAATGCGCTGCTTGGGCGGATCGTGCAGGTGAGCGGACTGTCCGGCGTGGACCGGTCGCTCGGTTTGATGTTCGGCCTCGTGCGAGGCGTCGTGCTGGTGCTGATTCTCGTCGTCCTCGGCGGACTGACGGAGCTGCCCCAGCAGGACTTCTGGCGCAATGCGCTGCTGCGGCCCTATGCCGAGCAGGGCGTGCGCGAACTGAAACCGCTGCTGCCCGACGCGCTCGCGGCTTACGTTCGCGTCTAGCCTGCCCGGGCCGATGCGCCCGGAGCCGACCGGACACCAACGGGGCAAGGCCGTTCGAAAAGCAGCACTGCCCACGCGGCGAGAGGCGAGGCTCAGGCCCCTCCGCCGCCATCGCGCGGTTTTACCGATTTCGCTTTCTTGAAGGACCTGCCATGTGCGGCATCGTAGGCGTAGTTTCCCGCTCTCCCGTCAACCAGCTTCTCTATGACGCGCTGCTGCTTCTGCAGCACCGCGGCCAGGACGCGGCCGGCATTGCCACCGCGAACGGCAGCACCATCCACATGCACAAGGCCAACGGCATGGTGCGCGACGTGTTCCGCACGCGCAACATGCGCAGCCTGCCGGGCACCAGCGGCATCGGCCAGGTGCGCTACCCGACGGCCGGTTCGGCGTCGAGCGAAGAAGAGGCCCAGCCGTTCTACGTGAACGCGCCGTTCGGCCTCATCCTCGCGCACAACGGCAATCTCACGAACTGGCAACAGCTCAAGGAAGAGATGTTCCGCGTCGATCGCCGGCACATCAACACCAACTCCGACACGGAAGTGCTGCTCAACGTGCTCGCGCACGAACTGCAGACGGCCAGCTCGGGCCTCGAGCTCGATCCGGCGGCGCTCTTCAAGGCCGTCTCGGGCGTGCACAAGCGCGTGCGCGGCTCGTACGCCATCGTTTCGCTGATCGCCGGCTACGGCCTGCTCGCGTTCCGCGACCCGTTCGGCATTCGCCCGCTGTGCATCGGCAAGCTGGAGACGCCGGAAGGCACCGAATGGATGCTGGCTTCGGAATCGGTGGCGCTGGAAGGCATCGGCTTCGAGTTCGTGCGCGACGTGGCGCCGGGCGAGGCAGTGTTCATCGACTTCGACGGCAACTTCCACTCGCAGCAGTGCGCGGCGGCTCCGAGCCTGAACCCCTGCATTTTCGAGCTCGTGTACCTCGCGCGTCCGGACTCGGTGCTCGACGGCGTGCCCGTCTACAACGTGCGCCTGCGCATGGGCGACTATCTCGCCGAGAAGGTCAAGCGCGAGCTGCCCGACGTGAGGATCGACGTGGTCATGCCGATTCCCGACTCGTCGCGTCCGGCGGCCATGCAGGTGGCGAAGAAGCTGGGCGTGGAATACCGCGAAGGCTTCTTCAAGAACCGCTACGTGGGCCGCACCTTCATCATGCCGGGCCAGGCGATGCGCAAGAAGTCGGTGCGCCAGAAGCTCAACGCCATGGGCATCGAATTCAAGGGCAAGAACGTGCTGATCATCGACGACTCGATCGTGCGCGGCACCACCTCGCACGAAATCGTGCAGATGGCGCGCGACGCGGGCGCGACCAAGGTGATCTTCGCTTCGGCTGCGCCGCCCGTGAAGTACCCGAACGTCTACGGCATCGACATGCCCACGCGCGGCGAACTCGTGGCGCACGGCCGCACGGACGAGGAAGTGGCGCGCATCATCGGTGCGGACCACCTCGTGTATCAGGACGTCGAGGCGCTCAAGCAGGCGGTGCGCGACATCAATCCGGAGCTCAAGCGCTTCGAAGCCTCGTGCTTCGACGGCGACTACATCACAGGCGACATCACGAGCGCCTATCTCGACCGGATCGAGACCGCGCGTCTTGCCCCGCAGGCGCAGTCGGATCGCGACGCCGCGAGCGAAGCGATCGAAGGCGGCGCCGCGCGTTCGCAGCTGCATCTGCAGCTCTCGGTGGAGTAAGACGGGCCGGGGAGTGTGCGAGCCCCGAAACCCCGAAAGCCCGCTTTTGCCGACGCAAAGCGGGCTTTTTTGCGCCCTCGGGTTTCGCGTCCCGGGGTCTTCGAATGGGAAACGACACGAACATGGACGACACCTTCGGCTTCGACACCCTCGCCGTGCGCTCGGGCACGCTGCGCAGCGAGTTCAACGAGCATTCGGAAGCGCTTTACCTCACGTCGAGCTTCTGTTTCGGCAGCGCCGCCGAAGCGGCCGAGCGCTTCAAGAATTCCGAAACCGGCTACACCTACGCGCGCTTCACGAACCCGACCGTGACGATGTTCCAGGACCGGCTGGCCGCGCTCGAAGGCGGCGAGGCGTGCATGGCGACGGCCTCGGGCATGGCCGCGATCATGTCGGTGGTGATGGCCGCGCTGCAGCAGGGCGACCATATCGTCAGCTCGCAGAGCCTTTTCGGCTCGACGCTCGGCATGTTCTCGCAGATCTTCAGCAAGTTCGGCATCACGACCACCTTCGTCGATCCCACCGATCTCGACGCCTGGCAGAACGCCGTGCGCCCCGAAACGAAGATGTTCTTTCTCGAGACGCCGTCTAATCCGCTCACCGAAGTATCGGACATCGAAGCAATCGGCAGGATCGCGAAGGCCGCGGGCGCGCTCTTCGTGGTCGACAACTGTTTTTGCAGCCCGGCGCTGCAGCAGCCGCTCAAGTTCGGCGCGGACGTGGTGATGCACTCGGCCACCAAGTTCCTCGACGGCCAGGGCCGCGTGCTGGGCGGCGCGCTCGTGGGCTCGAAGCCGCTCATCATGGAGAAGGTGTTTCCGTTCGTGCGCAGCGCGGGCCCGACGCTCTCCGCATTCAACGCGTGGGTGCTGCTCAAGGGCATGGAAACGCTCTCGCTGCGCGTGGAGAAGCAGTCGGCCAACGCGCTCGAAATCGCGCGCTGGCTCGAAACGCATCCGGCCGTGAGCCGCGTGTTCTATCCGGGGCTCGAATCGCATCCGCAGCATGCGCTCGCCATGCGTCAGCAAAAGGCCGGCGGCGCGATCGTCTCGTTCGAGCTCAAGGGCGAGACGCCCGAGAAGCAGCGCGAGAACGCCTGGCGCGTGATCGACAATACGAAGGTGTGTTCGATCACGGGCAACCTGGGCGACACGCGCACCACGATCACGCATCCGGCGACGACCACGCACGGCCGCATCACGCCGGAAGCGCGTGCGGCAGCGGGCATCACGGAAGGCCTGATCCGCCTGGCGGTGGGGCTCGAGAACGCGGGGGACGTTCGCAACGACCTCGCGCGCGGGCTCGACGCGGCGGCTTGATGTCGTTGCTTTATTTCGTTCGCCCTACGTAGTATTGTTTCGGGCCGCCTGTTGCGGCCCGTTTTCATTCGTTGCTTGAGGTCGATTGCCATGCCTGTTATTCGCGCGCTGTTCGTGTATCCGGTCAAATCGTGCGGGGCCATCGCGCTCGACACGGCGCCGCTCGAAGCCGAGGGCCTCAAGTGGGACCGCCACTGGATGGCAGTGGACGAGCAGGGCCGCTTCGTGTCGCAGCGCGAGTACGCGGCGATGGCGCGTATCGTCCCGGCCTTCGTCGAAGGCGGCGTGCGGCTTTCCATGGCGGACCTGCCCACCACGCTGCTGCTGCCGTTCGAGCCGCGAGGCGAGGCGCGCCGCGTCGCGGCAACGGTGTGGAAGGATACGTTCGAAGCGCTCGACGAAGGCGACGAAGCGGCGCAGTGGTTTTCCCAGGCGGTAGGCGTGCCGCTGCGGCTCGTGCGTTTCGCGCCCGACGTCACGCGTTTGTCCAGCCCGAAATGGACCCAGGGCGCGGAGGTGCCGACGCAGTTCGCCGACGGCTTTCCGCTGCTCGTCACGAGCGAGGCGTCGCTCGCGGACCTGAATGCACGTCTTGCGCAGAAGGGCGCGCCGCCGGTGCCGATGAGCCGCTTTCGCCCGAATATCGTCGTGGACGGCGAGGGTGCCTTCGACGAGGACTTCATCGAGACGATGTCGATCGACGGAGACGGCGTGGTCCTGCGTTTCGCGAAGCCGTGCGCGCGTTGTCCGATCACGACGATCGATCAGCAGACCGGTTTGCGCGACGCAGCGTGGCCAGCCGAGCCGCTCGACACGATGGCGGCTTTTCGCGCCGACGCGCGCGTGGACGGCGGCCTCACGTTCGGGCAGAACGCCATGGTCGTGGCCGGGGCGGGGACGCGCGTGGCCGTGGGGGCCGAGGTTCAGTGGGAGTGGCGCTTTGATGAATAAGCGCGAGTGAGCGTAAATACGCGCGAGTGAGCGCTAATGCGGCAACGCTCGCCATTGCCCCGGCGCGATGCCGAAGCGCCGCGTGAAGGCGTGCGTGAACGCGCTCTGGTCGCCGAAACCCACTTCGAGCGCGACGTCGATGAGCGAGCGGCGCGGATCGGCCAGCAGCGTCACCGCCGTGTCGATCCGCAGACGCTGGAGGTAGCGGTGCGGCGTTTCGCCGAACGCCTCGACAAACAGCTGATGAAAACGCCGCATGCCGAAGCCGCAATGCGCGGCGAGGTCGGCAATGCGCAGCGGTTGCGCAAGACGGGCGCGCAGCCAGCGGTCGATGCGCGCGAAATCGAGGCCTGCCGCCGCGTCGAACGGGGCGCCGGCCAGGATGCCGGTTTGCGCGATCACGGCGGCGCAGAGCCGTGCTGAAGCATCCCAGTGAAAGCGCCGCGCGCCTGGCTCGCCGCCCGCGGGCGGCGCGGCAAGCGCTGCGCGCTGCGCGATTTGCCGGGCGAGGTGTGCGAGCGCGGGGTCGATGCGCAAGGCGCGTGCCGAATCGAAGAGCCGTTCGGGCACGGCGAGCGCTGCGGCGGGCAGGTCGAGCACGAGCTGGCGGTTCTCGCCGATGCCTACGTAGTCGTGCTGCGCGCCGGCCGGAATCAGCCAGGCCGAGCAGCAGTCGATGCGCTCGCCCACGCCGTTCACGGTCATCTCCATCGCGCCGTCGAGCCCGAGCACGATCTGGTGGAAATCGTGCAGATCGGTTTCCTCGATCGCGCCGTAGCAGCGCAGTTCAACGCTGGGCGCGACGACGGGGGCGTGGTGATGCGGATTCATGGCGGGGCGAGTTCGAACTGCTGCGCGAATTACAGGTAAAAAGCGCTGCAAAGAGCGGCAATGCTCAGACGTCGAGCAGCTCCACTTCGAACACGAGCGTGGCGTTCGGCGGAATCACGCCGCCCGCGCCGCGCACGCCGTAGCCGAGCTGCGGCGGGATCGTGAGCTTGCGCACGCCGCCCACCTTCATGCCCTGCACGCCTTCGTCCCAGCCCTTGATGACCATGCCGCCGCCCAGCACGAAGGCGAACGGGTCGTTGCGGTCCTTGCTCGAATCGAACTTCTGGCCGTCCGTCAGCCAGCCGGTGTAATGCACGCTGACGGTCTGACCCGCGCGCGCTTCGGCGCCGCTGCCCTCGGTCAGGTCCTCGTACTGGAGGCCGGATGCGGTGGTCACGATAGACATGGAAGACTCCTGAATCGGATGGAATAAAAACGCTATTGTAGGCGCACGAGGCGCAACGCAGGCACGGCGCGTGCGAGACAAGCCAACCGGGCGCTCTGGGGTGCCTGCCTATAATGAGGGCTGGCCCGGGGCGCGAACTGCTCTGGTTGGCCCATCATGGGCGAGAGACGAGGACACCGATGGCGTCGACTTCCGATTCCCGATCCGAACGCACGGCGCGGCTGTGCGCCGAAGCCGCGCTGTTCATGCGGGACCATGTGCTCTCGCGCGTCTCGCACGACCTGCGCAGTCCGTTGAATGCCATCCATAGCTGGGCCTACGTTCTCGAGCGCAAGATCGATGCCGCCGACCCGGCGGCGCAGCGCGCGCTGGGCGGTATCCGCACCGGTGTCGAGCAGCAGGTGCAGCTGCTCGAGTCGCTCGTGGACCGGACGCGTGCGCAAACGCGCAAGCTGCAGATCGACCGCGCTCCGTTCGCGCTCGACGCGGCGATCGACGCAGCCGCGGACGCCGCGCGCGGCGCGCTTGCCGAGGCCCGTGAGGTCGCGCTCGCCGTGCAGGGTATGCCGACGGATCTCACGCTCGATGGCGACCGCGAGCGCCTCGTGCAGGCGCTATGGCTGATGCTGGCCTTCGCGGTCGAGTCGAGCGCGCAAGGCGCGAGCGTGACGCTGGAGGTGAGCGCGACGGCTTCCGCCGTTCAGTTCGACGTGAAGTGGACCGCCGCGCCGCAAGCGCTCACCGACGCGTCGCTGCCGCATCTGCTGGAACCGTTTGCGCGCGAGCAGGCGCGCGAGCCGCTGGAGTCGGGGCGCACGGCCTGGGTGCTGGCGTTGTGCCTGCGCGTGGCCGAGGCGCATGGCGGGCGGTTCGAGCAGCGGCCGCTTGCCGAAGGCAAGGCCGCTGCGCTCGGGCTGAACGTGCCGCTGGCGTGAGCCGCGCCGTCCCTGAGGGCGCAATGCCGTTGTCGCCGGCCTCACCGGGCCGCACGGCGCCTTCCCCTGTCTTTCGCCGCTTATACTGAGCGCTTCGCCCTACCGGAGCCCTCCGTCTTGATCCAGGTTATCGCCCTTGTCGGCGCGCTGCTGCTCGTCGCCCTCAACGGTTTCTTCGTGGCCGCCGAGTTCGGCCTCGTCAAGCTGCGGCAGACGCGCGTGCAGAGCCTCGCGGCCCAGCATGGCCTGCGCGGCAAGCTGCTCGCGAAGGTGCACGGGCAGCTCGATGCCTATCTCTCCGCGTGCCAGCTCGGCATCACGCTCGCATCGCTCGGCCTGGGCTGGATCGGCGAACCCGCTTTCGCGCAATTGCTCTCGCCGTTGTTCGAGCTCTTCGGCGTGCAATCCGCGCAGCTGATTCATGGCATTTCGCTCGTGTTCGCCTTCACGGTGATCTCCTTCCTGCATATCGTCGTGGGCGAACTCGCGCCGAAGTCGCTGGCGATCCGTCAGGCCGAGAAGATGTCGCTATGGACGGCCGCGCCGCTCTACGGCTTCTACTGGACCATGTACCCCGCCATCTGGGCCTTGAACGCCAGCGCGAACGCGGTGCTGCGCATTGCGGGGCTCGCATCGGCGCACGGCTCGGACGCTCACTATTCCACCGACGAATTGAAGCTCATCCTGCGTAGCCGCCGTGCCGCAGCCGAGGCCGAAGCCGCCCTGCAGCACACGCACGGTGCGAACGGGACCGGCGCCGACACGAACGGCGGCCGGCCGCCCGCTCTGGCCGCCGTGGCGAATGCCTACAGCGCCGACGAATGGAACACGCTCGCGCACTCGCTCGACTTTTCGCGCATGACCGTATCGGACCTCATGCGGCCCACGCACGAGATGGTGGGGCTGCGGCGCGATCGGCCGCTTGCCGAGAATATGCAGATCGTCGCGCGCCATCGCTTCAGCCGCTATCCGCTGTTCGAGGACGGGTCGGGCGAGCGCGTGGCGGGGCTCATTCATCTGAAGGATCTGCTGCTCGCGCGCGAGGCCGGCCAGGCGCTCGACGATCTCGGCAAGTTCGTGCGCCCGGTGCAGTATGTGAAGCCCGAAGCGCCCGCGCTCGCGCTCTTCAGGCGCTTTCGCAAGGGGGCGCCGCATTTCGCGCTCGTGGGGCGCAAGGGTGCGCGGCCCAATGGCTTCCTCACGCTCGACAATCTGCTGGGCGCGCTGGTGGGCCAGATTCACGACGAATTCCACCAGGCCGACACGGACTGGACGCGCATGGACGACGGCACGCTGATGGGGCGCGGGAGTCTGCCCGTGGTGTCGCTGGAGCAGGCGCTAGGCATCGACATCGACGAAGGGCGCGCGGAATCGGTGGGCGGGCTCGTGATTCATGCGCTGAACGATCTGCCCGCCGAGGGGCAGCGCGTGTCGTTCCCGCAGTTCGACATTGTCGTGAAGAAGATGAAGGGGCCGCGCATCGTGCTCGTGCGCGTTTATCCGAAGGGGCTGGTGGACGAAGGGGGGTGAGCGCTGCCTAAAATGCCGTTCTCTGGCATTCCCGGCCAATCTTTGTGTACCGCGTTTCCACTCCGCAATTCAGTTCAGGGGCTCTGAACGGCCCGTCAGATTTAGCCGCAACATCGCGGCCTTATGCCCTTGGCTGGTCCATGCGTCTGCCTGTCAGACGTTGAGACTCGTCAACATCTCCGATCAAGTCGGTCGACATTCTTTCCTCATCCCGCATAGCCTGACGCGCTAATCGTTGCCTTCGCAACGGCCTGGCAGCGTTCCTTTCTTTTTCGGCAGAGCGGGGATGGCGTATGAATGCAGTAACAAAGAACTTCGCGGTTGCATTGCGCCACCCGAGCGCGCGTCTGCGGCAGCTTCTGCGGGTCTGGGTCGGGATACTCCAGCAGGACTTCCAGGTGGTCAAGTTCCGGGTGCGTGGAGGATTCTGCAAGGACTACGTGGTCGATCTGACGGTGACCGCGTCGCAGCTCGATCTCGACGGCAGGCAGTTCGTCGGGCGGCGCGCGGGGCTGCAGATCGACGAGCGCGTGGCCGTGCCCTCGGTCAGCTACGTCGAACCCGTCGATCATGAAGCCGCCACCTTCAACGGCGTGATCACGCGCATGGAGCGCACCGGCGTGAGTCGCGACGAGGCCACCTACCGGCTGCGCATCGAGCCGCGCTTTGCTGCCCTCTGCAAGCGGATCATCAGGTCAGATACCTTCAAGGACGTGACGCTGCCGGAGATGATCAGGCAGGCGCTGGTTGACCGCAAGAATTTCGATGCCTTCGACGTGGAATTCCAGATCGAAGGGCTGCAGGAAAAGATGGAAGAAGTGGTGATGTACGAGGAGTCCTTATGGGA
>NZ_BAXZ01000035.1 GCF_000684975.1 Paraburkholderia acidipaludis NBRC 101816
GCAGCAAGAACCACGACAAAAACCAACCACCCCGCAAAGTCGCGGCAGCGACAGCCTAACAGCTATCATACGGATTGTCCCCATTCTTCCGTCCCCCTGATCGATGGCCAAACCCGCCGCCGCCAGCAAGTCCACCCCGCCCCGCATGTCCGATGTGGCCCGCATGGCAGGGGTCTCGAAGATGACCGTTTCACGCGTGCTGGCCGGGCGGAGCGCATCGGCAGCAACGCGCGAACGCGTCCAGCGCGCCATCGAGGAACTCGGCTACGTGGCCGACGCGGCGGCCGGCGCGCTTTCCTCGGGTCGCTCGGAATTCGTCGCGGTGCTCGTGCCGTCGCTGTCCAGCTCGAACTTCTCGGATACAGTGCAGGGCCTCACCACCGCGCTCGAACCGCACGGCCTGCAACTCCTGATCGGCGACACCGATTACTCGCTCGAACGCGAGGAACGTCTCGTGCGCCAGTTGCTGCGCTACCAACCTCGCGCGATCGCATTGACGGGGGCGCAACACACGGAAGCGACGCGCGCGCTGCTGGAGCGCGCCGACGTGCCCGTCGTCGAGATGTGGGACTGGCCCAGCGATCCGGTCGACCGCGTGGTGGGCTTTTCGAACGTGAAGGCGGCGCGCGAGATGGTGCGCTACCTGGCGCAGAAGGGCTATCGGCGCATCGGCTTCGTCGCGGGCGCGGGCGAGCTCGACCGGCGCGGCTTCGAGCGTCTCAAGGGCTATCAGCAGGAGGTCAAGGCGCTGGGTCTCGGGGCGCCGCGTGTCGTGAGGCTGGGCGAGGCGCCGGTCACGATGAGCCACGGCGGTCCCGCCATCGCCGAGCTGCTCGCGCAGTGGCCCGATACCGAAGCCGTGATGTGCGTAAGCGACATGTCGGCTTTCGGAGCGATCATGGAGTGCCAGCGGCGCGGTTTCGCGGTGCCGGACGACATTGCGATTGCTGGCTTCGGCAACTTCGAGGTCGCCACCTGCTGCCATCCGACCATTACGACGGTTTCCGTCGATGCGCTCGGTATCGGCCTGCGCACCGGCGAATCGCTGCTCGCGGCGCTCGATGCGCGCGAGCGCGAGGCGGCCGGCGAGCCGCTGTCGTTCATGCGCGTGCCCGAAAAGGTCCGCATCGAGTATGCCGTGGTGCCGCGCGAAAGCGCGTAAAAACGCATGAGGATGCGCGCGGCACGGTTTTAGCCCGACGTTTGGTACGGCACGTGAAGCCGTGCTAACATCGAAAAATGTTACCGGTAACGAATCGTATCGAATCGTGCCGAGGCAGGATGAAAGAGACCCAGGAGAAGGAGACATGACACAACCCCCGCGCAGGCTGCGCAGCCAGGAATGGTTCGACGATCCGTCCCACGCCGACATGACGGCGCTCTACGTCGAGCGTTTCATGAACTATGGCCTCACGCGCGAAGAGCTGCAGTCGGGCCGCCCGATCATCGGCATCGCGCAGACCGGCAGCGATCTTGCGCCGTGCAACCGTCACCACATTGCGCTCGCGGAGCGCGTGAAGGCGGGCATACGCGATGCGGGCGGCATTCCGATGGAGTTCCCCGTGCATCCGCTGGCCGAGCAGAGCCGCCGGCCTACCGCGGCGCTCGACCGTAACCTCGCGTATCTCGGGCTCGTCGAAATCCTGCACGGCTTTCCGCTCGACGGCGTGGTGCTGACCACGGGTTGCGACAAGACCACGCCGGCTTGCCTGATGGCGGCGGCGACCGTCGACCTGCCCGCGATCGTGCTCTCGGGCGGCCCGATGCTCGACGGCTGGCACGCGGGCAAGCGCGTGGGCTCCGGCACGGTGATCTGGCACGCACGCAATCTGCTGGCCGCCGGCGAGATCGATTACGAGGGTTTCATGCAGCTCACCACGGCGTCGTCGCCTTCGATCGGGCACTGCAACACGATGGGCACGGCGCTCTCGATGAACTGCATTGCCGAGGCGCTCGGCATGTCGCTGCCGGGATGCGCGAGCATTCCCGCGGCCTATCGCGAGCGCGGGCAAATGGCCTATACGACCGGCAAGCGCATCGTGGACCTCGTGCGCGAAGACGTGCGCCCGTCGCAGATCATGACGCACGCGGCGTTCGAGAACGCCATCGTGGTGGCTTCGGCGCTCGGCGCGTCGACGAACTGCCCGCCGCACCTGATCGCCATTGCGCGTCACATGGGCGTCGATCTGAGCCTTGCGGACTGGCAGCGCGTGGGAGAGCAGGTGCCGCTGCTCGCGAACTGCATGCCGGCCGGCGAATATCTGGGCGAGAGTTTCCATCGCGCGGGCGGCGTGCCGGCGATCCTGCGTCAGCTCGATGAAGCGGGGCTGCTGCATCGCGACTGTCCCACCGTGTCGGGCCGCACGATTGCGGACATCGCGAGCGCGGCGCCGCAGGCCGACCGCGACGTGATCCGCCCGCACGACGAACCGCTCAAGCATGGTGCCGGATTCATGGTGCTCTCGGGCAACTTCTTCGATAGCGCGATCATGAAGATGTCGGTAGTGGGAGAGGCATTCCAGCGTACCTACCTGAGCGAGCCCGGCGCGGAGAACGTCTTCGAAGCGCGTGCGATCGTGTTCGACGGCCCCGAGGACTACCGCGCGCGCATCAACGACCCCGCACTCGAAATCGATGAGCACTGCATACTGGTGATTCGCGGCTGCGGCACGGTGGGCTATCCGGGCAGCGCGGAAGTGGTGAACATGGCGCCGCCCGCGGAACTCGTCAAACGCGGCATCGACTCGCTGCCGTGCATGGGCGACGGGCGCCAGAGCGGCACGTCCGCGAGCCCTTCGATCCTGAACATGTCGCCCGAGGCGGCGGTGGGCGGCGGCCTCGCGCTGCTGCGCACGAACGACCGCATCCGCGTGGATCTGAACGCGCGCAAGGTCGACGTATTGATTCCGGAGGACGAACTGGAACGCCGCCGCGAAGCCGCGACGTTCGGCGTGCCCCCGTCGCAAACGCCGTGGCAGGAGCTGTACCGGCAGTTCGTCGGGCAGCTTTCGACCGGCGGCTGCCTCGAACCGGCTACGCTCTATCTGAAGGTGATCGCCGAGCGCGGCGAGCCGCGCCATTCTCATTAGGAATCCGACATGACTACACTTTCTTCTTCCGCCCGTTTGCCCGTCGATCTCGACGACGCGGTGCTGGTGGGCCGCGTCTGGCGCCGTGACGGCGCGCATGCCGGCCCGAGCGTCGTCGCCGTGCGGCGCGGCGAAGTGTTCGACATCACTGCCGTCGCGCCTACCACGGCGGATCTGTTCGACCGGCCCGACCTGCTCGACGTCGCGCGTCACGCGCCGGGCGAATCGCTCGGCAGCGCCGAGGCGCTGCTCGCGGTAACGGCAAACGGCGACGCAACCGGCCCCACGTTGCTCGCACCTTGCGACGTGCAGGCGATCAAGGCGTGCGGCGTTACGTTCGCCGTGAGCCTCGTCGAGCGCGTGATCGAAGAGCAGGCGGGCGGCGACCCCGCGAAGGCGCGCGCGGTGCGCGAAACGATCAGCGAGCTGATCGGCGCCGATCTTTCGAAGATCAAGCCTGGCTCCGACGCGGCCATGCGCCTGAAAGAGGAACTGCAGCGGCGGGGTGCCTGGTCGCAGTATCTGGAGGTCGGCATCGGCCCCGATGCGGAGGTCTTCTCGAAGTCGCAGCCCATGTCGGCCGTGGGCTTCGGCGCGGAGATCGGGCTCCTGCCCGCATCGGTCTGGAACAACCCCGAGCCCGAAATCGTGCTCGCCGTGAACGCGAGCGGCAGGATCGTCGGCGCGACGCTCGGCAACGACGTGAATCTGCGCGATATCGAAGGGCGTTCGGCGCTGCTGCTCGGCAAGTGCAAGGACAACAACGCCTCGTGCGCGATCGGCCCGTTCGTGCGGCTCTTCGACGGACGCTTCACGCTCGACTCGGTGCGCGCGGTCAGCGTCTCGCTGCGCGTGGAAGGCGCCGACGACGGCTTCGTGCTCGACGGTGTGAGCCACATGCGCGAGATCAGCCGCGATCCGGCCGATCTCGTCGCGCAGACCTGCGGCGCGCATCACCAGTACCCGGACGGCTTCATGCTGTTCCTCGGCACGATGTTCTCGCCGATCCTCGATCGCGATGCGCCCGGTGCGGGCTTCACGCATCATCTGGGCGACGTGGTGACGATTTCGGCGCCGGAACTGGGTGCGCTCGTGAACACCGTGAAGCAATGCACGGAGGTGGCGCCGTGGACCTTCGGCGTGCGCGCGCTCTACCGGAACCTCGCGGCGCGCGGGCTGATCGGTGCGCACTGAGCGCGCACCTTGCTTGAACAGACTTCAGGATTCAGGAGGCAGGCAATGAGCCAGTTCGCTAATTTCATTGCGGGCAACTGGGTGGAAAGCACGCAGGTGTCGCGCAACGTCAATCCGTCGAATCTGGACGACGTGATCGGCGAGTTTGCCCAGGCCGATGCGGCCCAGGTCCATCACGCGATCGGCGCGGCCCGCGCCGCGTTCCCGCAGTGGTCCAACTCGACGCCGCAGCAGCGCTTCGACGTGCTCGACCGCGCGGGTACGCTGATACTCGAACGCAAGGCCGAGCTCGGCCGTCTGCTCGCGCGCGAAGAGGGCAAGACGCTCGCCGAAGGCATCGGCGAAGCGGGGCGCGCGGGGCAGATCTTCAAGTTCTTTGCGGGCGAGGCGCTGCGCCTGAACGGCGAGATTTTGCCCTCGGTGCGGCCCGGCATGACCGTGGAGGTCACGCGCGAACCGCTGGGCGTGATCGGGCTCATTACGCCGTGGAATTTCCCGATCGCGATTCCCGCATGGAAGATCGCGCCGGCGCTCGCCTACGGCAATTGCGTCGTCATCAAGCCCGCCGACCTCGTGCCCGCTTCGTGCTGGGAGCTCGTGCGCATCATCGCGGAGGCGGGGGCGCCGGCCGGTGTCATCAATCTCGTGATGGGGCGCGGTTCCGTGGTGGGCGAGGCGCTCGTCGAATCGCGCGAGGTGGACGCGATCAGCTTCACGGGGTCGGTGGCAACGGGCCGGGCGATAGGCGCGAAGTGCGTGCAGCTCGGCAAGAAGTTTCAGCTCGAGATGGGCGGCAAGAACCCGATGGTGGTGCTCGACGACGCGAATCTCGACGTTGCGGTGGAGGCGTGCATCAACGGCGCGTTCTATTCGACCGGGCAGCGTTGCACGGCGTCGAGCCGCCTGATCGTGACCGAAGGCATTTACGACCGCTTCATCGCGGCGATGCGGACGCGCATGCGTCAGCTCGTGGTGGGCGACGCGCAAGATGCGGTCACGCAGATCGGCCCGGTGGTCGACGACCGGCAGCTCGCGCAGGATGAGCGCTACCTCGACATCGCGCGCGAAGAGGGCGGCGAAGTGTTCGGCGGCGAACGCGTGAAAGGCGCGACGCCGGGCTATTTCCTCGCGCCGGCGCTCGTCACCGGAACCACGCCGGCAATGCGCATCAACCGGGAGGAAGTATTCGGCCCGGTGGCTTCGGTGATCAAGGTGAAGGATTACGACGAGGCGCTCGCGGCGGCGAACGATACGGAGTTCGGTCTTTCGGCGGGCATCTGCACGACTTCGCTGAAATACGCGGCGCATTTTCGCCGGCACGCGCAGGCAGGCATGGTGATGGTGAACACGGCGACAGCGGGCGTGGACTATCACGTGCCGTTCGGCGGCCGCAAGGGTTCGAGCTATGGTCCGCGCGAGCAGGGCAGTTACGCGCGCGAGTTCTACACGATCGTCAAGACGGCGTACATCAATCCGCTGGTCTGATTGCGTATACGGTGAGCTGCCATGCAAGCCTGCCCCCTGAGACTGGCCCCCGGAGACGACCTGCGCGCGGCCGTCGAAGCCGCCCTGCGCGAGCGCGGCGTAAGCGCCGCCTTCGTGGTGCAAGGCATCGGGAGCCTCAGCGTCGCGCAGCTCCGCTATGCCGGCGCCGAGTCTGCATGCGAGCTGCGCGGCGATCTGGAAATCCTGACCGTTGCGGGCTCGGTGTCGCCCGACGGCGCGCACCTGCACATGTCGGTTGCCGATGCGCAAGGCCAGGTGCTGGGCGGACACGTGGCGCCCGGCTGCCGCGTGCGGACCACGGCCGAGCTATTGCTCGTGCTGCTGCCCGAGCATCGTTTTTCGCGCGTCATCGACCCGCAGACAGGGCATAAGGAGCTGCAAATCGACGGAGAACCAGCGAATAAAAGATGAGGCGTAGGGGAGGCATGCCCATTGCATCGGAATGCGAAGCAATGGGCGTTGCGCCACCATTCGCGTATCAGGCCTTCTTCACGTAGGCGCTGCACCACCCGCCGCTGTTGACGAGCTTGCCGCCGAACATCGGGCAGGGGCCGTTGGGCGCGCCGGCCTTGCCTTGCCAGAGCTGGCAGTTCGAGCAGGATTGCCCGGCCTGGTACTTGGCGTACTTCGCCTTGTCGACCTGCGATGCATTGGATTTGTACCCGAGCGCCTGGGCAGTGGGATCGCTTTCCGATACCGGGGCGGCATCGGCGCGCGCTTCTTCGATGAAGACCGGGGTGGAAGCAAGTGCCGCAGCGATGGCGATAAAGCGCCGGCGGGAGCATGGCATTGCAAGTCTCCTGTGCAGGGCGCGACTGTGGGGAAGGGCCGCGCGGGTTGACGTCGAGGTCGAACTCTTTGTAACAGACTATGGCGAGGCGTCGTTTGGCGCAAGGTGATTTTTAACGTCACGCCGTGACGTTCATGTGCCGGTGTCTCAACTTTTCGAATGCCTTGCGGCGCCCACGTCGGCGCGCGGCGACACCATCGCGCGGCTGCGATGGCGCACTTCCTTACTGAACTCGGCGCAGGCCTGGGTCATCAGGTCGGTCGAGCGGTACACCATGTACACATGAAAATCGGGCAGCTCGTCGCGGATCGGAATGGGCTTGAGCGTGGTGCGATTGAGCATGAGCGGGCCCACCGTGCCGTGGAACACGAAATCCGACCACATGCTGATCAGATCGGTGCAGGTGGCCAGCTGCAGGCCGAGCAGATTCGATGCGCTTTGCACGATGCGCTTCGGCATGTCGAGGCGATGCAGCCGCATGAGGCTCGCGAGCGGGCTGCCGGGGTCGTCGAGCGGGTCGAGCGTGAGCCAGTCGGCATCCAGCAGCGAGCGCAGGCGCGTGACGCGGCCAAGCGGATGGCCGGGGCGCGCGGCGATCACCATGCCCACCGAAAAGAGCGGCTCCCACTGGAACGCGTTCGTGCCGGGGCCGCTGTTCGTGGAGATCAGGGCGAGGTCGAGATGGCCTTCGCGCAGGCCTTCCAGGATCTGCTGAGGCCGCATTTCATAGGCGCGCAGCGCGACGGCGGGATAGCGCAGGCGAAACTCCGCGATCGCTTCAGGCAGCGGGCCGCTCGACGCCACGGCCGAAAAGCCGATGTTGAGCTGGGCCTCCGCGTGGCCGCGCATGGCTTCGATATCTTCCAGCGCGTGCCGCAACTCCTGCTCGACCACGTTCGCGCGCTTGGCCAGCACGCGTCCGTAATTCGTGAGGCTCACGCCGCGCACCGAGCGCGACATCAGCGTGACACCCAGCTCGCGCTCCAGCTCGGCCACGGCCTTCGAGAGCGCGGGCTGCGAGATGTGCAGGCTGCGCGAGGCCTCGTGCATGCTGCCGTGCTGCGCGAGCGCGAGCAGGACACGCAGTTGGTGCAGTTTCATCCGTCCGTTCCTTGGCGGGGCGTACGTAGTTGCCCTGGTGGGCCGGCTTGCAATCCGATTTGCAAGCCGATTTGCAAGCCGATAATCGCCGCATTCTACGTGGTTGCGCCGTAAACAGCCCTGTTAAAGGGCACGCGCGCGGTGATGGTACGCAAGGAGTTGGGCGGGATGCTGCCGGCCAGGCCGGAGTCGCCGGCCATTCGATTCGGACTGCCACACGATTTCTTTCAGGGCATCATGGCAGACGGGTAAAACCGGACGCAGCGGGCAGCCTTGACCTTCGGCCGCCCGCCGCTGGCGTGGCTTAGCGCAAGTCGAAGCGGTCGAGGTTCATCACCTTGACCCAGGCCGCCACGAAGTCGTTGACGAACTTCGCCTTGCCGTCGGCGCTCGCATAGACCTCGGCGAGTGCGCGCAGGATGGCGTTCGAGCCGAACACCAGGTCCACGCGGGTGCCGGTCCACTTCGGCTGACCCGTCTTGCGGTCGTAGCCTTCGTAGATGTCGCCGGCCGCCTTCCACTCCGTGCCCATGTCGAGCAGGTTCACGAAGAAGTCGTTGGTGAGCGCGCCCGGCGTGCGGGTGAAGACGCCGTGCGCGCTGCCGTCCGCGTTGATGTTGATGGCGCGCAGGCCGCCGATCAGCGCCGTGAGCTCGGGCGCGGTCAGCGTCAGCAACTGGGCCTTGTCGATCAGCAGGGCTTCGGCCGGCACGGCGTACTTGCCCTTGAGATAGTTGCGGAAACCGTCCGCAATGGGCTCGAGCGCTTCGAACGAGGGCACGTCGGTCTGCTCGGCCGCGGCGTCCACGCGGCCCGGCGCGAACGGCACGGTCACATCGACACCGGCGGCCTGCGCGGCCATTTCAATGCCCACGCTGCCGGCCAGCACGATCACGTCGGCGAGCGATGCCTTGCCGGACGCCTTCTGGATGGCCTCCAGCCTGGCGAGCGTAGCCGCGACCGGCTTGTTGACTTCCCAGTCGTTCTGCGGGGCGAGGCGGATGCGGGCGCCGTTGGCGCCGCCGCGCTTGTCGGAGCCGCGGAAGGTCGAGGCCGAGGCCCAGGCCACGGCCACCAGCTCGGAGGCCGAGAGGCCGGAAGCGCCGATCGCGTCCTTGAGCGCGGCAATATCCGACGCGCTGGGCGCGTGCGTCGCCTTGGGCAGCGGATCTTGCCAGATCAGGTTTTCTGCCGGCACTTCCGGGCCGAGGTAGCGAGCCTTCGGTCCCATGTCGCGGTGGGTCAGCTTGAACCAGGCGCGCGCGAAGGCTTCGGCGAATGCCTGCGGCTGCTCGAGAAAACGGCGCGAAATCTTTTCGTAGGCCGGATCGACGCGCAGCGACAAGTCGGTCGTCAGCATGGTGGGCTTGCGCCTGGGCGCATCGGGGCTCGGCCCGGGAATCACGGCTTCGGCGTCCTTGGCGACCCACTGGATCGCGCCGGCCGGGCTCTTCTCCTGGACCCATTCGTAATTGAACAGATTCTCGAAGAAGTAGTTGCTCCACTGTGCGGGCGTCTGGGTCCAGGTGACTTCAAGGCCGCTGCCGATGGCGTCGACACCCTTGCCGGACTTGTAGCTGCTGAACCAGCCGAGACCCTGCGCTTCGAGCGGGGCGGCTTCGACGGGGGCGCCCACGTGGCTCGCCGCGCCGGCGCCGTGCGTCTTGCCGAAGGTATGGCCGCCGGCAATCAGCGCGACCGTTTCTTCATCGTCCATCGCCATGCGGGCGAAGGTCTCGCGAATGTCGCGCGCGGCGGAAAGCGGGTCGCCGTTGCCGTCCGGGCCTTCCGGGTTCACGTAGATGAGGCCCATCTGCACGGCGCCCAGCGGATTCTCGAGATCGCGGTCGCCGGAGTAGCGGCTGTTGGGCTGGGTGCTGGCGGCAAGCCATTCCTTTTCGGCGCCCCAGTAGACGTCGTTGTCCGGCTCCCAGCTGTCTTCGCGGCCGCCGGCGAAGCCGAACGTGCGAAAACCCATGGTTTCGAGCGCAACATTGCCGGTCAGGATCATCAGATCGGCCCAGGAAATCTGCTGGCCGTATTTCTGCTTGATCGGCCACAGCAGGCGGCGCGATTTGTCGATGTTGACGTTGTCGGGCCACGAGTTCAGCGGGGCGAAGCGCTGCTGTCCGCGGCCCGCGCCGCCGCGGCCGTCACCGGTGCGGTAGGTGCCGGCGGCATGCCAGGCCATGCGGATGAACTGAGGGCCATAGTGGCCGAAGTCGGCCGGCCACCAGTCCTGGGAGTCGGTCATCAGCTTGCGCAGATCGGCCTTGAGCGCCTCGTAGTCAAGCTTGCTGAAAGCTTCGCGATAGTTGAACTTGTTGCCGAGCGGGTCCGACTTTTCGGAGTGCTGGCTCAGGAGATCGACACGCAACTGGTTGGGCCACCAGTCCCGATTGGTCGTGCCGCCGCCGCTGGTATGGGTGGCGGGCGTAGTTTGGCCGGAGAACGGGCACTTGGGTTCGGATGACATGACTCTCTCGCAGGATCGTGGTTGGTTACATCGATACACCCGCAGTGCATCAAACCTGCGGGCGGGGAGAACAGGCAGCCCATGGTATGGGAACGCGGTCATTGGGGAAAATTGATTTTCTCCAATGACGGAATACCGAAAACCTATTACGCCGTCGTTGCAGCGGAACAAGCGTAGCACCGCGATGATCGGCATGCGCTGTGGCGCACACCGGCGGATCGGCGACTCTAAATTTTCCTTAATCTCGCGAGGCCGCCAGCTTAAAGCACCGGGCCGTGATCGAAGGCGATAATCGCTGCCAGCCTCCGTATTCGCCCCGCGTTGCGCAGGCAACGCCCTTTCTTTCGCCACGGCCACCTACCATGGACCAGCTACGAGCCATGCGCGTGTTCACGCGCGTCGTCGACGTGGGCAGTTTCACGCTCGCGAGCCAGCAGCTTGGCATGTCTTGCGCGGCGGTCACGCGCAGCGTCGGCATGCTCGAGGCGCGCCTGAACATGCGGCTTCTGAACCGCTCGACGCGCAAGCTCTCCTTGACCGATGCGGGACGCCTCTATCTGGATGGCTGCCGCGTGGTAATCGAGAAGCTCGAAGAAGTGGAGTCGGATCTCGTGCGCGCCACGCGCGATCCGGGTGGACTGTTGCGCATTGCCGCGCCCTCGCTGTTCGCGAACGGCGGGCTCACGCCGCTCCTCGGCGCCTACCGCGAGGAGAATCCGCGAGTGAGTTTCGACGTGACGGTCTACGACACGCAGATCGACCTGATAGAAGGGGGATTCGACGTGTGCTTCGCAACGGACCGGCAACAGGTCAACGCAACGCTGGTCTGCCGCAAGCTCACACCGGTGAAAGAGATCGTGGTGGCGGCGCCGGCCTATCTCGGGCGGCGCGGCGTGCCGCGTGCGCCGGCCGATCTGGCGGCGCACGAACTGCTGTCGGTCGCCAATAGCCCGCGCACGTGGGAGTTCAGCGACGCGCGACACTCGCAGCGCATCAGCGTCCACGGTCCGCTCACGGCAAGCAGCCACGCCACCGTGCACGCCGCGGCGCTCGCGGGGCTGGGTATTGCGTTACTGCCGCAGCCGCTCGTTGCCGACGACATCGCGCGCGGCAGCCTGCAGGCTGTGCTCGGCCGCTACGACGTGGATGGCGGCATGCGCAACATCTCGATCGTCTATCCGGGGCGCCGGTATCTGACCATGAAGGTGCGCAGCTTTATCGACTTCGCCATCGAGCAGTTCCGCGGCGATTCTCGCGACGGCCTGGCGATGCCGCCATCGCGCAGCCGCGTGGCGCAGGGCTCGCAGGAACCGGTCACTGCGCTGACGCTGCCCCGAGGATGAAAGCCCCGTTCGTACCGAACGACCGGTGAAAAAAGCGGGTTTCCGTTCCCACAAGGGCGCAAGCTGTCGTTTTCCCCATGACAAAACTACCAGGCGAGACCGTGCAATTCGCTCTGTTCTTTGCGGGGCTTTGCCTGCATGATAGCCGGCGCAGCGTCGTGCAGCGGCCCTGCTCACGCAGGAAAGCAGAGATTGATGCAGGTGCCGTCACCCAGGATCGCATTGCTGCCGGGGCGGCCTGCAAAACAGCAGGGATACGCGAATGGATTCCGCTTCCAGCAGGCCGCAGGTCGACCGGCGGCAGTTGCAGCAGATCGTGGCCGGACTCACCGAGGGCATCGTGCTGGCCGACCCCGACGGCTCGATCGTCTGGGCTAACGAAACGGCTTTGTCGATTCACGGCGTCGATACGCTCGCGGATTTCGGCGACGATGCCGCCGGCTTCCAGAAACGCTTTTCGCTGAAATACCGCAATAACCACGCGTTGCTGCCCGAGCAATATCCGCTTGCGCGCGTGCTCGCGGGCGAAGTGTTCCATGACGTGATTGTCGAGGTGACGAAACCCGGAGACGACGCGTTTCGCCATGTCCATCAGATCCGCAGCCTCG
This sequence comes from Paraburkholderia acidipaludis NBRC 101816, assembly GCF_000684975.1. Taxonomy (GTDB): domain Bacteria; phylum Pseudomonadota; class Gammaproteobacteria; order Burkholderiales; family Burkholderiaceae; genus Paraburkholderia; species Paraburkholderia acidipaludis. Next base: position 12,108 of record NZ_BAXZ01000035.1, read on the forward strand.
TGCTGACCGACGCCGCCGACGAACCGCAGTCGCTGGTGCTCGTGATCCAGGACGTGACGGAGCGGTTCACGGCCGAAGAGCGCTTTGAACGAACCTTCAACGCCAATCCCGCGCCTGCCGTGATCTGCCGGTTGTCCGACCTCCGTTACGTGAAGGTCAATCAGGGCTTCCTCGAGATGACCGGCTATGCGCGCGACGAAGTGGTCGGGGGCTCGGCCTACGAGTTCGATGTGCTCGGCGGTTCGGACAGGCGAGACCAGGCCATCGGCTGCCTGAACGAAGGCCGCACGATCCCGCAGATGGAAAGCGTGCTGCGCATCGCGGAGGGCGGCAGCAAGTTCGTGATCGTGGCGGGCCAGCCGATCGAGGTGGGCGACGAGAACTGCATGCTCTTCACCTTCATGGATCTCGAGCCGAGGCGCAAAGTCGAAGCGGCGCTGCGGCAGACGGAAGAGCGCTTTTCGAAGGCTTTTCGTCTCGCGCCCGTGCCGATGACCGTCGGCTCGCTGGACGACATGCTGTTTCTCGACGTCAACGACGCCTTCGTTGCGGTGACGGGCTACCAGGCGGAAGAAGTGATCGCGCGGAATCCCGCGTCGCTGGGATTGTGGGCGGACGGCGCGGTTTTCGAGCGGTTCCGGCAAGACGTCGAGTCGGCCGGCAGCGTGCGCAATGTCGAGATGAAACTGTGCACGAAGAGCGGAGATACGCTCGACTGTCTTGTTTCCGCCGAGACGGTAACGATCCATGAGCGGCGCTGCGTGTTGTGCGTGTTCCAGGATATTACGGAGCGCAAACGTTCGGAAGGGGAATTGATCGCGGCGATCGAGACGGTGATGCAGGATACGTCGTGGTTCAGCCGGACCGTGATCGAAAAGCTGGCGGAGATCCGCCATCCCGCGCGCGCGGGCCAGGCGGGCGCGGCGCTCGCCGACCTGAGCCCGCGCGAGCGCGAGGTCCTCGTTCTGATGTGCGAGGGCAGCGACGATTCGAAAATCGCGGAAGCGCTGCATTTGTCGCGTAACACGGTGCGCAACTACGTCGCCGCCATTTACAGCAAGATCGGCGTCAACCGCCGCTCGGCGGCCATCATCTGGGCGCGCGACCGCGGAATCGACCGCGATCGCCACGCCGGAACATCGCCGCGGCCGCGTCATGTTCAACGCGGCCGCTCGAAGGGGTAAGCAGAGGGCCCTGCTGGCGACGATGCTTCGATGCCGCGGCGCCGGGCACGATAACGTTAGTCTTCCTTCTCAAGCTTGTCGCGAACCTTGTCCTTGGCCTCGCCGATGTTGCGCTGGACCGTGCCCGTCGCTTTCTCGACCTTGCCTTCCAGTTCGGTTTCCCGATTACCCGTGATCTTGCCGGTCGCTTCCTTGATCGAGCCTTTGATCTCCTTCGCTGCGCCCTTGATCCGGTCGTTGTCCATGATTGCTCTCCAGTCGATGAGGGGAATGTCCCTTGCCGAAACGGCGGTGACGGAATCAATGTAGCGAAGCGGCACGCTTTGCAACAGAGCCGGACGTACCGGGCAACCCGGTATCGTTGTCACGGAGCGGGCGGAAGGTCAGGGCGCGGGTCCGGGTCGTTGCCCGACGCTCGCGTCGTGGAGAATCCGGCGGCGCAGATCGGTATGGCTGAACCAGGTGGACCGGTACGCCGGCATCTGTTCAGTGCAGGAGGGCGGCGATACAGTGGCCGCATCCGGTGGCGAAGCCGCCGAATGGCGCTGTGTCACGCTGATCGCCCGCTCGGCAGCGGGCCTCCTTCTTTCCTTTCGCCATGAAACCATTTTCTGCTCAGAATCCGGATTCCGGGGACGCCGCGCAACGGGAGATACCGTCGGTGCAGGCGCTTCAGATACGGGAATTGCACCATCGCATGCGCAACAGCCTGCATCTGATCGCCTGCGCGTTGCAGCTCCAGTCACGCCAGTCCGGCAATGCCGAAACGCGGTACGCGCTCGATGCCGCCGCCCGCCGCATCGGCAGCGTCGCCCGGATTCACGAGCATCTTTATGGCAGCGGCCTGCGCGGCGGCGAGCCCGCGAGGGATTACCTGGCCAGCCTGCTGCGCGATCTGCGCGGCGCGTTGCTGGACCCCGGCAGCACGAGAACGTTGCGTCTCGCCGCCGGCGAAGCGTTCATGCTCGACCGCGAAACGCTCATGTCGCTCGGCTCCATCGTGGCCGAACTGGTGACTAACGCGGTCAAATACAGCTCCGGCGACGTCGACGTGACATTGGCGTGGCGCACAGGGCAGGTGGAAGTCGTCGTGGAAGACGAAGGAAGCGGATTTCCCGCGGGTTTCGATCCCGCGCACGATGCCGGTTTCGGCCTTCGGCTCGTGCATCATCTGTGTACGGCGTCGAGAGGAACCCTGGAGATCGGCACGAATGCGGGACATGGCAGGGTCAAGGCGGCGCTGTTTCGGTAGGCGCGGCCCGCTCTACCCGCGATGCGCACGCCGCGGTCATCGACGGCGGCGTGCGCGCTCCTTAGGTAATTCGTACTCCAATACACCGCGGGTTCGCGCCCAGACTATCGCGCCGGCTCGCCGGTGGATGCCGATCTTCGTGTATATCCGCGATACGTGATTGCGGACGGTATTGCGTGACAGCCCGAGCGCGCCGGAAATTTCCTCGTCGGTTTGCCCCTCGCACATCAGGCCCAGCACCTCGAGCTCGCGCGACGTAAGATCGGACAGTTCCGCGTCCGGACCGCTCACGCGGCGCGGTTGCCGCAGTCGGGCCAGCTTCTCGATGACCGCCTGGCTGAACCAGTTCGTGTCCTTCATGACGCTCTCGATTGCCTCCATGAGCTCGGCTTCGGAACGCTTGCGCTCCGACACGTCCTGAAACACGGCGAGAACGCATTGCCGGGCGTCGACGGTCGCGGTCTCGACCGACAGGAGACACTCCCTGTGAGCGCCTTCGCGAGTGCGGAGCCGGATCTCCATTGTCCTGAGACTACGGGATTTGCGAAGCGTCATCGCGATGTGGCGGCAGGTGCGCTCGTCGAGCAACCGGACTTCCGACGCCCCGCGCCCTCGGAGTTCGTCATAGGCGTAACCCGTCGCGGCGACGAATGCGTCGTTGACGTCGATGATCGTGAAGTCGGCGAACGCAGCGATGACCATGGGCGTCGGGGTCATCAGGAATGCTTTGCGAAAGGGCGCATCGTCATCGTGTCGCGCGAGTTCACGTTCGCGAACGGGGGCGAGGCGCGCAGCAGAGTGCTTGCTGGAGATCGGCAGGCCGCCCTCGTGTTCGGCCTCATCCGGCTTGCGCCGGGATATGTCGCGCATGACGAGGACGATGCCCGATGCGCCGCCCTCGCTCTGCGCCTTGCGCGCGTTGATTTCCATCCACGCGTAGCTTCCGTCCTTTCTGCGCATGCGAACTTTCGTCGGCACGGGATCGACGCCCTCGCGCATGAGCCGCTCGTGGGCGGCGGCAACCGTGGGCAAATCTTCGTGAAAGACAAAGGCGTTCGGGCCTTTTCCGACCATCTCCTCAGGTTTCCAGCCGAGAACCCGCTCGCACGACGGCGATGCGTAGTGCATCACGAGGTCGAATCCTACGCGGCAAACCACGTCGGCGCTGTTTTCCGCCAGAAACCGGAAATCTTCTTTCTGGCTTCGCATCATTCGCCCTCCCGGCAGGTTTCGGACGGTATTTTCTGATGAATACGGCGCGCGCCCCGGTGTCATGCCTGGTTTTCGTCGTGCCGGATCCTCAGCGGATTTGCCGGAGAGTATTGATTTTTCTATTGATTCCGGAAATGAACTGGCGATTCATGTTGTCAAGTGATCGTATCAATACCTTGTGCAAAAGAAAGTCAAATATTGTCATGTGCGGTTGGGGCGATTCCATCCAGTTATCAAGATGAAAATTTGTCACTTCTTTCAAAAGTGAAGCTGGGTTGAAACTCGATCTGGTCGGCGTTCCTCTGTGCCGGCGATGTGCTGCCCAAAAGCAGTCTTTCTACGAAGCGAAGGCGCCGGCGCAGTCCGGCCCGCTTCGTTCACACCGTCCCGCGGAGATCCACCATGAATGACGCCACGCTCACGGCCGCCGACGAAGCCGACTCCCCGGGCCTTTCCGGCTTAGCCGCGCCCGCCGCCTCGCGCGCGAGTCAGTTCCGGCTCATCGCGGCCTGCTCGATCGGCAACGCACTCGAAATGTACGACTTCACGGTCTACAGCTTCTTCGCCATCCTGATCGGCCGGCTCTTCTTTCCCTCGGACAGTCCCTACGGTTCGCTGCTGCTCGCCGTGGCGACGTTCGGCATCGGTTTCGTCATGCGCCCGCTCGGCGCTTTCGTGATCGGCAGCTATGCGGACCTGCGCGGCCGCAAGGCCGCCATGACGCTGACCATCGCGCTGATGGTGGGCGGCACGCTCTGCATCGCCTTCGCGCCAACTTATGCGCAGGCGGGCGTGCTCGGCTCGCTCGTGATCCTCGCGGGGCGGCTGTTGCAGGGCTTCTCGCTGGGCGGCGAGGTGGGGGCGGCCACGGCCATGCTGATGGAGTCGGGCAGCGTGGGCCGGCGCGGCTTTCGCGTGAGCTGGCAACTGGGCAGCCAGGGCATTTCCGCGCTGCTCGGCGCATTCACGGGCGCGCTCCTGTATGCCTTTCTCACGCCCGCCGCGCTCGAAAGCTGGGGCTGGCGCCTGCCGTTCCTCGCCGGACTCGCGATCGCGCCCGTGGGCCTCTACATCCGCTCGAAACTCGACGAAACGCACGAGGCCGCACCCGATGTGCCAGGCCCGCTCGGCACGCTGATGCGCGAGCATGGAACGAAGCTGCTGCAAGGCATTCTCTCGGTGACGGCGGGCACGGTGGGCATGTATCTCGTGGTGTTCTTCATGCCCACCTACATGATCCGCGTGCTGAAGATGCCGCCGTCGCTTTCGCTGCTCGCGGGCTGCGCGACGGGGCTCACGATGCTCGCGGCGTCGCTCGTCTCGGGGCGGCTTGCGGACCGTTTCGCGCGCCGCAAGCCCATCGTGATGGCGGCGATCTTCTTCAACATCGTCTTCGTGGTCCCCGCGTTCTGGCTGATGACGCGCTTTCCGAGCGTGCCGCTCGTGCTGCTGCTGGCGGTGATCATGACGGCCGCCACCAACCTCGGCTCGACGCCCATGCTGCTCATCATCATGGAAATGCTGCCGAAGAGCGTGCGTGCCAGCGGGCTTTCGGTGATCTACAGCGTGGGCGTGACCGTGTTCGGCGGCAGCTCGCAATTCCTCGTGACGTGGCTGCTCGCGAAAACGGGCAATCCGCTCACGCCCGCGCTCTATCTCGTCGCGTGCAGCTGCGTGACCCTGCTCGCGGTCTGGAGCATACGCGAACACCGCGTCGCCTGACCTTCCCCAACTCTTCGATCATGGAGGACACCTTTGCCATGAAGCGCGAACCCGCTTTGATGCCGTTCAAACAGTTGCCCACGCTGTTGCCCCAAATCGAAATCGACGCCGAGACCTTCGTCGGCATACGCCGGCAGATCCACGCCCAGCCGGAGCTTGGCTTCGAGGTGGGCGCCACCGCGAAGCTCGTCGCGATGCTGCTCGAGAAGTGGGGCTACGAGGTGCATACGGGCGTCGGTCGCAGCGGCGTGGTCGGCCAGCTCAAGGTGGGCGACGGCAAGCGTCGCCTGGGGATACGCGCCGACATGGACGCATTGCCGATCGTCGAGAACACGGGGCTGCCCTATGCCAGCCAGGCGCCGGGCAAGATGCACGCGTGCGGGCACGACGGCCACACGGCGATCCTGCTCGCGGCGGCGAAGGCGCTGGCCGACCGGCGCGACTTCAACGGCACGCTGAACCTCATTTTTCAGCCCGACGAAGAAAATCTCTGCGGCGCGAAGGCGATGATCGACGACGGCCTCTTCGAGCGCTTTCCGTGCGACGCCGTCTACGCGTTGCACAACATGCCGGGCGTGCCGGCAGGGACGTTCCGCGTGCTGGCCGGGTCGGTGAGCCTTTCGTCGGACGTGGCCGATGTCACGCTCAAGGGCGTGGGCGGCCACGGTGCGATGCCGCATCGCGTGAAGGATCCCATCGTGGCGGCGGGCGCGCTCATCACGGCGCTGCAGACCGTGGTCGCGCGCAACGTGCCGCCCGACGACACGGCCGTCGTGTCGATCGGCTACGTTCGCGGCGGCGCGACGCATAACGTGATTCCGGAGTCGGTGCAGCTGGGCCTGAACGTGCGCGCGGCGCGGCCCGAGACGCGCGCGCTCGTGGAGGCGCGCGTGCGCGAGATCGTCGCGTTGACCGCGCAGGCGCATGGCGTGGAGGCACACATCGACTATCGTCAGCTCACGCCGCCGATGGTCAATACCTCTGAAGAAACGGCGCTCGCGCAACAGGTCTGCACGGAGCTCGTGGGCGAGGAGAACGTGGTCACGCAGGCGCCGAAGGGCTTGAACGGCAGCGAGGACTTTGCGTGGATGCTGGGCGCCGTGCCGGGCTGCTACCTGCTGCTCGGCAACGGCGAAGGCGAGTCAGGCGGCTGCATGGTTCACAACCCCGGTTACGATTTCAACGACCAGGTGCTGCCGCTCGGCGCGGCGTGCTGGGTCCGTCTTGCGCAGAGGTTTCTCGTGGCCTGATTCATGGCGGTTCTCTGACCCGCGTTGTATTCCACTTCGACGCGTGCGGCTTGTTCCAGGCCGCACGCGTTTTTGCGTTACCGTGTTTTCGCACGATGCCTGACTTAAGCAGCGATTTTGCCGAGGCGATATGGGCCACCCGTGGTTGCAGCATGCTATTTGGCCACCCGAAACAGGCCGGAGCGATGGCACAATAGAAGTTAACCTCCTTTTCATCCGGTGCAGCGCCAACATGCAAGACTCATTGCAATGAATGCAGCATCGAATGCCATGGCCGGCAAGGGCAAGCGGTTCGTCGAACGCGTCTATCGTCTGAGGATCGCAGGGCTTAGCCTTGGGTTCTTCTGTGTGGCCTCCGTGTTCCTGGAGCAGCACCGCGGCTTCGTGCTATGGGGGCTGCTTGCCTTTCACGGCTTTCTCTGGCCGCACGTTGCGCGGCGCGCCTCGCTGGCCTGCGAAGTGCCGTTTCGCGGCGAACGCGTCAATCTTCTGATCGATGCGGCGTTCGGCGGCTTCTGGGTGGTTGCGATGCGCATGAACGTGCTGCCGTGCGTGCTGATTCTCGTGATGCTCAGCATGGACAACATCGCGGCAGGCGGCGTGCAGTTGTTCGCGCGCGGCGTTCTCGCGCATCTGGTGGGTTTCGCTATCGGCATCCTGACGCTCGGCTTCGTGTTCGAGCCCATGTCGAGCATGTCGACCATCCTCGCCTGTTTGCCGTTTCTCGTGATTTATCCGCTTGCGCTCGGGTTGGCCACCTACCGCATCTCGCGCAAGCTCGCGGAACAGACACGCACGCTCCAGCGGCTGAGCCGCACCGACGGCCTCACGGGGCTGCTCAACCGGCGCAGCTGGGAGCACGAACTGGCGGCGGAATTCGAGCGCTGCCGCGAGCGCCGTTACGCATCGTCGCTGTTGCTCGTCGACCTCGACCACTTCAAGCGCATCAACGACACGCTCGGCCATCCGGCGGGCGACGCGGTTCTGCAGGCCTTTGCCGCGATGCTGCAGTCGCACTTCCGCGAGAGCGACCCGATTGGCCGTTACGGCGGCGAGGAGTTCGGCGTGGTGCTGCCGGGCGCGACGCTCACCGAGGCGCGCGCGGTGGCCGAGCGCCTCGTCGCGACGGTGCGCGAGCAGGCGGGGCACGACGGCGCCGCGTGCCCTTGCACGATCAGCGTCGGCATTGCGCAGTGCGGGCAGGACATGCCCAATCACATCGCCTGGCTGCAGAAGGCCGACGCGAGCCTGTACGGCGCGAAGCTGGGCGGGCGCGATCGCGTCGTGGTAGGCGAGGCGCTCGTGCAGCCGTGAGCGCGCGTATCCGTTAGCCGGCGGCTCGCCCCGGTGGGCTTATTTCGCATGCAGCGCGGCGGGCTCGGCCTGCTGCGCCTCCTGGTTCAGACATCCGATTCCGGCCAGCGTGGCGGCGACCGCGACGTCCAGCGGCGTATGCGGCTCGCGGCCCAGCGTGGCGACAAGCCGTGCGTTCTCGAGCCGTAGCGGCTCGCGCCAGAGGTAGCGCATCTCCAGCACTTCGCGCAGGGTCGTGACGAACGGCGCGGCCGCGTAGACCAGCGCCCACGGAAAGCGGCGCTGGCGCGGCTTCGCGCCGTGCCGCCGCGCGACGCGGCAGATGGCCTGCGCCATTTGCGTGCCGTCGGCGTCCCAGTGGCCGCCGAAGTGGAAGGTTGCGAACGCCGGCAGCGCGGCCCGCCGTTCGATCAGCTCGACCATCGTGCGGGCCACGTCGGGCACGTAGGCCCACTGATGGGCGGTGCCCGGGCGGCCGGGCAGGCGGACGACGCTCACGGGCCGGCCGGCCTGCACGAGACCTTGGGAGAACCAGCTATTGCGGGTGAGGTGCGGGCCGAAGAAGTCGCCGGCCCGCACGACGATCGTGCGTACCCCTTGCGCGACCGCCGCCTGTAACTGCCGCTCGAGTTCGACGCGGATCGCGCCCTTGCGCGTGCGCGGCTGCTGCGGCTGATTTTCGGTGAGCGTCGGGAACGCCTCGGGCCCGTAGTTGTAGACGGTGCCTGGCAGAACGACGGTCGCGCCCGCGGCCTGCGCCGCCGCGATGGTGTTGCCGATCATGGGCAGCACGAGCTTCGACCAGTTGCGATAACCGGGCGGATTCACGGCGTGGACGATCACGGCGCAGCCGCGCGCCGCGCGCATGACGGCTTCGCGGTCCATGGCGTCGCCTTGCTGCCAGTCGATGCCGTCGCCCGGGCGCGCAACTTCCGCCGCCCGGCGATGCAGCGCGCGCACCTGCCAGCCGGCCTCGCGCAACTGGCGCGCGACCTCGTTGCCTATTCCGCCTGTTGCGCCCAGCACGAGCGCAAACCGGTCCTGTTGCGCCTCACGTCCGGAAAATGGGGTTGCCATGATGATTCTCCGTTGGGTTCGATGGTTTCGACGGGAGACATTCTGCGACCGGCGCCGCGCATAATAAATTGGCAAACAGAAGGGATCGGCTATACATTTATGTATGGCCTCGAACCTGAGCTGGGAGCTTTACCGGACTTTTCTCGCCGTGCTGACCGAAGGCTCGCTTTCGGGGGCCGCGCGCGCGCTCGGCATCACGCAGCCGACGGCGGGGCGGCACGTCGAGGCGCTGGAGGCCGCGTTCGGCCAGCCGCTCTTCACGCGTTCGCAGACGGGCCTCTTGCCGACCGAGGCGGCCACGGCGCTGCGCGGCTATGCCGAGGCGATGCGCAGCACCGCGGCGGCGCTCGAGCGCGCGGCGTCCGGCCGGGGCGAGGCAATGAGCGGAGTGGTGCGGATCTCGGCAAGCGAGGTGATCAGCGTGGAGGTGCTGCCGCCCGTGATCGCGCAGTTGCGGCGCGCGCATCCGGGGCTCGTGGTCGAGCTGGTGGCGACCAATCGCCTGCAGGATCTGCTGCAGCGCGAAGCGGACATCGCGGTCCGCATGACGCGGCCGGTACAGGAGATGCTGATCGCGCGGCGCATCGGCGCCGTGGAAGTGGGACTGCATGCGCGCGACGACTACCTCGCCGCGCATGGCACGCCGGCCACGCCCGACGATCTCGCGAACCATGCGCTGATCGGCTTCGACGAAACCACGCCGTTCCTGCGCGCCGCGGCGAAGGGGTTTCCCGCATGGCGGCGCGAGGCGTTCTCGATTCGCAGCGGCAGCGACCTCGCGCAGCTCGCGATGATCCGCGCGGGCTGCGGTATCGGCTTCTGCCAGGCCGGCATTGCGCGGCGCGATCCGCGGCTCGTGCGGGTGCTGGCGCCGGCCTGCACGTTTGCGCTGGAGACCTGGATCACGATGCACGAGGATCTGCGCGGCAATCCGCGCTGCAAGGCGGCGTTCGATGCGTTGGTTGCGGGGCTGGGCGCGTATGTGGCGGGAGAGTGAGGGCATGGTTCATGCTGCGCCGATGCCTTGTTGAAGCGACTGAAGCGAAAACCCGGACGATTGGGTCTGCGAAATATCCCGGGCGCGGCGACGGGCCCGAAGCTTGACGGCTAGAGTTGAACCATGAAAAAGACTTCCGCATATGCATGCTGCGCCACGCATAACGATCAGCCTGGCGACCCCCGCACGGGCGTTTCGCGTCGCGGCTTCCTGAAACTCGCGGGCGCTTCCGGGCTGACTGCCGGGACCGGCGTGCTGGCCGTGAACGGCCGCGCCGCGGAGGCGAGCCCGGACGGAACGCCGGAGCAGGTACATCTGACCTGGGGCAGCGATCCGTCCCGCGAAGTGGTGGTTTCGTGGGCGTCGCTTGCGGCTGCGGTCAATCCGCGCGTGAACGCAGGCGCAGCGGGGCGGCGCGCACGGGTCTACCCCGCACGGGAACGACGCTACGTGGACGGCATCAACGGCGAGACGGTGTACACCTACCATGCCACCCTGCGCGATCTGCAGCCGGGCACCCGCTACCAGTACCAGATCACTGCGGACAACGACAGCAATCAGGGCGCGCCGTTCGCGGCCGAATTCCAGACGGCGCCGCGCGGCCGCACGCGTTTTCGCTGGACCAGTTACGGCGATCTCGCCACGCCCAATACGAAATGGGTGTTGTCCTATCCGCAAAGCCGGTTCGCCGTGGCGGCCGTGGAGCAGTTCAAGCCGCTGTTCCATTTGCTGAACGGCGACCTGTGCTACGGGAACCTGAACCCCGGCTCGCAACCGTCCGTGTGGCGCGACTTTGGCAACAACGTGCAGAACTCCGCCGCACATCGCCCGTGGATGCCTTGCCCCGGTAATCACGAACTCGAATTTCACAATGGCGATCAGGGCCTTGCTTCCTACCTCACGCGCTATGCGCTGCCCGATAACGGCACGCGCTTTTCCGGCCACTGGTACAGCTTTCAGGTGGGCGCGGTATTGTTCGTCTCGCTCGACGCGGACGACGTGATCTACCAGGACGCCGCGGCTTTCGTGCCGGGCCCCGATCCGCTCGTGCCCGTGGGCGGCAGCGGCAATCCGCCCGTCGCGGCCGGAACGTCGCTGTATGTGCGCGGCTACAGCAACGGCGAGCAAACCCGCTGGCTCGAACAAACGCTGCTCCGCGCGTCGACCGATGCGGGCATCGACTGGATCGTCGTGCAGATGCATCAGGACGCACTCTCTTCGTCCTCGACCGGCAACGGCTCCGACAAGGGGATTCGCGAGGCGTGGCTGCCGCTGTTCGATCGCTACAGCGTGGACCTCGTGCTGTGCGGCCACGATCACGACTACGAGCGAAGCTACCCCGTGCGCGGGCGCAACCGCAATGCGGGTGTCGATGCAACGACGGGCGCGGTGGTCGATACGTTGCAGCCCAGACCCGTCATCACGGCCGATCCGGCCAATGCCACGTTCGACACGAGCCAGGGCACGATTCATCTGATTCTGGGCGGGGGCGGGACGAACGCCCCGCTGGATGTCTACGGCAAGGATGCGGCCACGGGCCAGGTTCAGGCGAAGGTCTTCACGAAGCCCAATCGCCCGATACCCGGCAAAGAGGCGGGCACGTATGCGCGCCCGGCGGCCGACGCGCTGGAAGACGCGATCTGGTCCGCGCGCCGCGATACCGGCACGGGCTACGGTCTTGCCGTGTTCGATTACGATCCCGGCATAGCGGGCGGCAAGACGACCATCACGATGAGCTACTACCACGCGCCGGGCGCGGATCAGACGCCCACGACAAACTATGAGTTGTTCGAAACGATTGTGATGGAGAAGCCGCGGCGCGTGCAGGCCGGCGGCGCCGGCCTCGAATAGCAAGCGCGGCTAGGCGGGATAGACCGATCCTCGGCACCATGGCGTCTGCCGCACGATCCAGATACCCAGCCCATGCCAGTTCACACCGACTTCACCCGCGCCTACACGAAACGTTTCGACACCGTGCTCGCTTATATCGACGCGAATCTGGAAGGCGACTTGTCGGTCGACGCGCTGAGCCGCGTGGCGAACTTCTCGAAGTTCCATTTTCATCGCCAGTTCGCCGCCTACGTGGGCGTGCCGGTCGCGCGCTACGTGCAGCTGCTGCGTCTGCGTCGAGCCGCCCGTCGGCTTGCCGCGCGCGCATCCTGCACCGTGCTCGATGCCGCGCTGGACGCGGGCTTCGACAGCCCCGAGGCGTTCAGCCGGGCATTCCGGCGTGCGTTCGGCATGGCGCCGAGCGCGTTCCGGCAGCATCCGGGCTGGGAGATCTGGAGTGCGACGTTTGTCGTCCCCTACCTTTCAAGGAAACTGACCATGCAAGTGCGAATTGTGGATTTTGCCGAGACGCGGGTTGCCGCGCTCGAACACTGCGGCCCGCCCGGACTCGTCAACGAGAGCGTGCGAAAGTTCGTCGACTGGCGCAAAGCGAGCGGGCAATCGCCGCTGACGTCGAGCCGGACTTTCGGCATTCCGCGCAACAACCCGGATACGACGCCGGGCGAGGCATTTCGCTTCGACATTTGCGGCGAGATTGCCGAACCGGTCGCGTCGAATGACCAGGGTGTCCGCGCGCTCACGATTCCGGGCGGCCGATGTGCGGTGGTTCGGCATACGGGCTCGACCGATCATATCGGCGAGACCATCTACCCCATCTTTCGCGACTGGCTGCCGGGCAGCGGCGAGGAGTTGCGGGACCATCCGTTGTTCTTTCACTACCTGAGCGTGTTTCCGGAAACGCCGCAGGACGAGTGGCAGACCGATATCTACATTCCGCTCGTGTGACGCGAGGGCAGCGCTGCGTGCCGGGCCGCTGCCGCCCGGTTCTCATGGGCGGTCCTCAGACACTGCCCGATGCGACGGGCAACCCCTCCGCCTTCCAGCGCAGCATGCCGCCGGCAAGGTTGGCCACCCTGCCGAAACCGGCCTTGGTCAGCAGCACGCTGGCCTGGGCCGACCGGACGCCCGAGCGGCACACGGCCACCACGGGCCGTTCGCGGTCGAGTTCGCCGAGCCGGTCCACCAGCTGCGAGAGCGGCACCAGCTTGGCATCCGGCAGATGGCCAAGACGATCGATGAACTCCGGCGCTTCCCGCACATCGACGATCTGCAGGGTTGCCGCATGCTCCAGCAGTGCCATCGGCTCGATTTCCCAGACGCCGCTAAAGCGCAGCGTGAGCGGCGCCCAGTCGGGCGTTTCCTCCAGCGGCGCCGCGTTTTCCGGCTTCCCGCAGCGCAGGTTGGCGGGCACCGCAATGGCCATCAGCTTGGGGTGGGGCAGATTCAGGTTGTTCATGTAGCCCGCGAAGTCGCCGAGATCCACGTCGCCGCCCAGGCGCGGATTGAAGCGCCGCTCTTCGGCCACGCTCGTGACAGTGATGCCGCGATAGTCGTGCGCGGGGTAGAGCAGGCAGGCATCGGGCAGCGTCAGGATCTGCTCGCGCACCGAGGCGAATAGCTGCTGCGGACTGCCGCCCTGGAAGTCGGTGCGGCCGCAGCCGCGAATCAGCAGGCTGTCGCCCGTGAAGGCCATGCTCTCGTCGTCCAGCACATAGGTCAGGCAGCCGCTGGTGTGACCAGGCGTCGCGCGCACCGCCAGATGGCGCTGGCCGAAAGCGACGCGCTCGCCATGACGCAGCGGCCGGTTCACGTCTGCCGCGCCCACCGCCTCGGCTAACGCGATCGCGCTGCCGCAACGCTGCCGCAAGCGCCACGCGCCGGTTACGTGGTCGGCGTGCACGTGGGTATCGAGCGTTGCCTTGAGCCGCAGGCCGAGTTCCTGGAGCAGCGCGAGGTCGCGCGGCACGTGCTCGTAGACAGGATCGATCAGCAGCGCTTCGCCGCTCGCGGGGTCGCCGAGCAGGTAGGTGTAGGTGGACGATGCGGGATCGAAGAGCTGGCGAAAGATCATCGCGGACCTCTCTGAAAGAAAGGCGCGGCGGCCTTCGGAGGCCGCCGCGGCCCGCTGCAGCCGCGCGCCGCCTAGATGCCCGGCGGCCGGGACGGCACCCGCTGCCATCCTCGGGCGCAGGACCGCACATACGGGTAATAACCTTCGGGCTTGCTGCAGTGATACCAGTAGTTCGCGTCCGGCGCCGCGCCGCCGCCCGCATCCGCCTGTCCGCCCTGTTGTGCCTGCTCGACGTATTGCGTAGGCCCGGACGCGTAGCCGTATGCGCCGACGGGTGCGGGCCCGTAAGGATAACCAGCGGGGTAGCCCGCGTAATACGGGTACGGCCAGCCGTATCCGTAGCCGTACCAGGGATAGGAATAGCCCCAGCCCGGATAGCCCCAGGCGAAGCCCGGGCCGAAATAGGCGCCGCCGCCCCAGCCCCACCCCCAGCCGCCGCCCCAGTGGGAGTACCCGCCGTGGTAATAGCCGCCGCCCCAGCCGCCGCCATGGTAGTACCCGCCGCCCCAGCCGCCGCCGTGATAGCCGCCGCCCCAGCTGCCGCCCCTTCCTGCCACGGCAGCGCCGCTGGCGGCCATCGCGGCCACGATCAGCACCAGCTGGCACGCCTTGCGCCTGTTCATCATGCTTGCCTCGAGAGTTCCTGCCGGCTCGGGTTGGATAGCACGGCCGGCATCTTCCAGTTTATTAATTTTCGGGACGGTTTGCCTTCTTTGTTCATTTCGTTCGATTACGGCGGCTCCGGGATGTCCGGACATCTGCGACAACCTGCTCGACTTTTCACATGTCTGCGTATGGGTCCGGGCATGGCGTCGGCGGGAACGGGCGCGCCTGCAGGCATACGCGTGGATGCAGCCGGGTTTCGCCTATAAAGAAATCTCGCACTCGATCCCGACTTCAAGACAATGCCATTTGTTATGGACTACGTACTGACCCAATTTCGTCGGGTGGTGAATCCGCGCGCGCGATCCCATCGTGCGGACCTGGCGGCCGCTCGGGCCAGTCGATCCAGCGATCCTTGCGCGTGGCCTCGTAGGCTTCGTTCTTCGGATAGCGAATGCGGTTTTCGTCCTTGGGTGTCTCGCCTATCACCAGCAGCCGCACTTCCTCGGCGGTGTTGTTCAGAAACGTGTGGCAGATCCCGGTGCCGGCCGGAAACGCCACCGAATCGCCGGGCCGCAGCCGGTGCAGATGGCCGTCTATCCAGGCGTCGGGCGTGCCCTCGACGACAAACACGAATTCCTCTTCCGCGCTTTCGGCGTGCTGATACGAAGTGCGGCGGCCCGGCGCCAGCCGCTCGTGATGAATGCCGATGCGCGTGAGGCCTCGCTGATGCTCAGTTGTCCGTTCCTTCTCCTGCCACAGCGCCGGCCACGACCGTTTCGCGCGCGGGCCTGCGCACGGCCCGCACCTTGCCGCTGTCACCGCCGCCGCAGTAGAAGCGGTCCGCGCCATCCGATTCGAGTCCGGAAACGCCCGCGCCTCGCGGCATTTCGAGGGCCTCCAGGACCTCGCCGGTGCGCGGGTCGACGTGGCGCAGTTCGCTTTCGTGGTCCTCCCACGTGCCGTGCCAGAGTTCACCCTCCACCCAGGTGACGCCCGTGACGAAGCGGTTGGATTCGAGCGCGCGCAAAACCTTGCCGCTCTGCGGGTCGACCTCGAGAATCTTGCGCTCGTTGAAGCGCCCGACCCACAGGCTGCCCTCGGCCCATGCGAGCCCCGAGTTGCCGGGGCCTTCGGGCGACGGAATCGCGGCCACGACCTGCCCGTTGGCGGGGTCGATCTTGCGGATGTGCGCGCCGTCGAGCTGGTAAAGATAACGGCCGTCGAAGGCGGTGCCCGCGTGCGAGGGCACGTCGATCGCGCGCACGGTCTCGCCGCTCGCCGGGTCGAGCGCATGCACCTTGTCGCCGGAAGCGAACCAGACATGCCGGCCGTCGTATGTGACGCCGTGGACGGAAGGCGTGCCTGCGAAGGGTCCATATTCGCGGACGATTTCGGCGTGTGAGCGTTTCATGGGGCGATCCTAATCGGTCGGCAACGGGGAAGGGAGCAACAACGGTGTCGCGAATCCGGGCGCGGGCGGCATGATCCAGCGCCGCGCGCGTGCGCGCCCGAGCGGCGTTGCCTTGCCGCTGGCGGCGAGCGAGTCGAGCCCGCGCTGGACCGTGCGCTGGCTCGCGCCCAGCGCCAGCGCAAGCGACGAACTCGACCATGCCTGCCCGTCGGCGAGCAGCGCGAGGAGAGCCGCATAGGGCTCTTCGATCGTGCGCGCCAGCACGACCACTTCACGCGCGGCATGCGGCGCGAGCGCAAAGCCCCGCTGCGTGGCATGCACGGCGGCGAGCGGGCGCAGCATCGCGCGCAGTCTTCCCATTTCGACGCGCAAGCGGGCGCGGTGCGAGTCGTCGGGGTGCTTCGTGCGAAAGGCGTGGGCGATGAGCGCCTCGCGCGGCACGTCGGCGGGCCATGCCTGCGCCAGCGCGCGTGCGAGCGTGAGCAGCACGGGCCGGCCCGCGAGCGTCACCACGGTCCCGTTCTCGCGCACGGCGTAGCGGCAGGCATCCACGATGAACGCCTTCGACATGAGCAGGGCTTCGATTTCGTCGAGCACGAGCGGGCGTTCGGTGTCGCGCGAGACGAGGCGGGCCGCGGGCGCGTCGAGCATTGCGGCAGCGGCGGCGACTTCGGCGGCGAGCGCGGGAATGCCGGCGGCGCCTACCGCGTGCGCTGCGCGAACCAGTGCGGCGCGAGCGGGCTTCGCAAGCAACCGGCGCATGGCGATGCCCGCGGTCACGAGTTCGCGGATCGCGTCCAGCGCGGGCGGCAGCCGGCTCTCGTGAAAGGCCGGCGGGAGCGTGGCGAGCCGGTCCTCGGCTTCGTCGAGCCGCCCCACGAGCAGCAGACGACGCACTTCCAGCAGGCGCGCATGGGCGGCGTTCGCGGCGTCGCCGTGCGCTTCGAGCGTGGCGCGCGCGGCTTCGAGCGCAGGTTGGGGCCAGCGCAGATCGCGCGCGGCGAGGGCGATCTCCGCCTCTGCGACCACGCAGCGCGCGCGCTCGATTGGCGAGCGCGATCCGAAGGCCCGCGCCGCGGCGCGCACCAGCGCGCTCGCGCGTTCGAAGTCGCCGATCTGCGCCATGGCGATGCCGCGCATGGCGAGCGCGGGCGCATCGTCGCGCTGCGCGACGCGGTTCAGCGCGCCAAGCGGATCACCGCCCGCGAGTGCGCGCGCCGCCTCTGCGAGCCTCGAGTCCATCGGAATCCCGCCACATTTGTCACTCCCGCCACGAGCCAGCCCGAACCTAATCTAGCACACGTGGGGTGGCCGTTTTCGCGCGGTGCGAACCGGCCGCTCGACCACCGGACAACCACCAGGGCAACCCACCGAAAGGAGCGAAACATGGACACGAAGCATACGACCGGAACGCGCGAAGCCTGGCTCGCGGCGCGTCTCGAACTGCTGGCCGCGGAAAAGGCGCTGACGCGCCAGAGCGACGAGGTCGCCCGGCAGCGCCGGGCCCTGCCGTGGGTGCGCATCGACAAGACCTACACGTTCGACACGGAAAACGGCCGCGCGACGCTTGCCGACTTGTTCCAGGGGCGCTCGCAACTGCTCGTTTATCACTTCATGTTCGGCCCCGACTACGCGGCGGGCTGTCCGTCGTGCTCGTCGATCGCGGACAGCTTCAACGGCGTTGCCGTCCACCTCGCGCATTACGACGTCACGCTGATGGCCGTTTCGCGCGCGCCGCTCGCCAAGCTGCTGGCCTACCGGCAGCGCATGGGCTGGAGCTTTCCGTGGGCGTCTTCGTTCGAGGCCGACTTCAACTACGACTTCAACGTGTCGTTCACGGAGGCGCAGCAGCGCGACGGCACCGTCGAATACAACTACGTGCGCGGACACCATGCGATGGACGCGGTGCCCGCTCCCGCGCCCGTCGTACAGTTCGCGACCGTCTGCGGCACCGACGCCCGGACCTACGCGCGCGACCGGCCCGGCATGAGCGCATTCGCGATGGAGGACGGCGCCGTCTATCACACGTATTCCACCTACGCGCGCGGCGTGGATGCGGTCTGGGGCATGTATCAGTGGCTCGATCGCGCGCCGCTCGGCCGCAACGAGGCGGGCGTGTGGTGGCGCCGTCACGACGAGTACGCGGCGCGCTGAGGTGGATCGTGCGTGCCATGCCCGTCACCGTAATGTCAGGGCGCCTCGCCGGGCGCGTGTGGATCGGCGTGGCCGCGCTCGTTTTCAGCGCCGCCACGGCCATGACGATTGCGATCTGCGTCTCGATGGCCTCGAAGGGCGGCGTGCCGATGGCGGGCGGCTGGACGATGTCGATGGCCTGGGCGCGCATGTGCGGGCAGACGTGGGGCGGCGCGGCCACCGCTTTCGTCGGCATGTGGACGGCCATGACCGTGGCGATGATGCTGCCCGTGCTGGCGCCGGCGTTGCGGCGCTCGCACGGGGCAGCGGCGGGGCGCGGGGGCGTGCTTTGCGTGACGGGCGCGGCGCTGGCGGCGGGCTACTTCGCCGTGTGGATCGGCATGGGCGCGGCGCTCTATCCGGCCGGCACGGCACTCGCCGGCCTCGCGCTGCGCACCCCCGCGCTGGCTCGCGCCGTGCCGTGGGGCAGCGGTGTGGCGCTGCTGATGGCGGGGTGGTTTCAGGCTTCCGCGGTCAAGATGCGCTACCTGGCGTGTTGCCGGGCCGCGACGTCCTGTGCTCCGGCGGCGCGATCGGGGGCGCGCGCGGCGCTGCGCCATGGCGTGCGATTGGGGCTGCATTGCAGCGGCTGCTGCGCGGGGTTCACGGTCATGCTGCTCGCCGTGGGCGTCATGGACCTGCGCGCGATGGCATGTGCCGCAGCGGCGATTTTCGCCGAACGCTTCGCGCCCGGCGGCGAACGCGTGGCGCGGACAACGGGCCTGCTGATCGTGGCGGCGGGGCTCGTGATGATCCTGCGGCTTTGGGCGCGGCCAGGCTGAAAGACAGCTTTTGCGCCACACGCGCCGCAGAAAAGCCTAAACCATGGAGCATAGCGGTCGTTATACGAGGTATTGAAGCCTGTAGAGCGACTTGTGAGCCAGCCGAACACCCTGTCCACGCGCCTGCGCACTCTTATCGACACCGTTCAGCAGAACGAGCGGGCACTCCAGCGTTTCCAGCAGATCGAGGTCCGCCTGATCAGCGCCGACGACTTCGCGTCTTTCCTCGACGCGCTCGTCTCCGATCTGGCGCGGGCGTTCGAGCTTTCGCTCGTGACGCTCTGGCTCGACGAATGCGCGCCGCACGTCGGCGAACTGCTCAATGCCGAGCCGGGCCACACGCCCGACGCGCGCCATCTGCGCGGCGGCCGCGCGGACGCGCTCGGCAAAGAGCTGCCCTGGCCGCCGCGCGGGCGACGCGCGCCCTGGCTGGGGTGTCCCGCCGGACTCGCGATGCCGCTGCGCGCGGCGTTTTTCGATCCCGAGGACGAGCCGCAAAGCATCGCCGTCCTCGCGATCGAGGGCGGCGAGGGCGTGTGCGGCTATCTGTGCATGGGCAGCGCCGATCCCGGCCGTTTCGTGCCCGGCATGGCGACGGATCTGCTGCAGCGCTTCGCGATTTTCGTGAGCGCGGGGCTCGTGAACGTCGCGCACCGGCAGCGTTTGAGGCAGGAGGGCGTGACCGACCCGCTCACGGGCCTGCCGAACCGCCGCTACTTCGACGCGCGGCTGTACGAGGAAGTGCAGCGCGCGGCGCGGGTGGCCGCGCCGGTGGCGTGCCTCTTCATCGACATCGACGCATTCAAGCCCATCAACGACACCTACGGGCACGGCGTGGGCGACCGCGCGCTCGTGGCAGTCGGCGCCTGCATCCGGCGTGCGGTGCGCCTTGGCGAAACGGTGGCGCGCTACGGCGGCGAGGAATTCGTCGCGCTCGTGCAGGGCGATACGCAGCAGGCCTGCGTGGTCGCGGAACGCGTGCGCGCCGCGGTCGAGGGGCTCGCGGTGCTCGACGACACGGGCGAGCCGCTCCGGCTGACGGTTTCGGTCGGCGTGGCGGCGCGGGTCATGGCGCCGGACGGGCCGCCCACCGGCGACGCGGCGCGCGCGCTCATCGACGCGGCCGACCAGGCGATGTACCGGGCCAAGCGCGCGGGACGCAACCGCGTGGACTGGCAGACCGCGGCGGCGGGCAGTCCGGTTTGAGGCGGGTTTGAAGCGCGCGCTGCCGGGCTACGTCAGCTGCTTGTGGAAATAGGTCGTGGAGCAGAAGCTGCCGTCGGGCATCAGCGCATAGTTCGGCACCACGCCCACGCGCTGCCAGCCGGCGCGCTGGTAGAGCCGTTCGGCGTCGCCGCCCGTCACGGTATCCAGCACCAGTACCGTCTTGCCGGCCTCGCGCGCGGCTTCGTCGACGGCGGCCATGAGGCGCTGCGCCACGCCCTGGCGCCGCGCGCGGCGGCTCACGAGCATCTTGGCGACGTCTGCGCGGTGCGGCTGGTTTTCGGGCTGCGCGGTCACGAGCTGCACGGTGCCGACGATCCGGCCCTCTCCGTCCTCCGCGGCGAGCAGAATGCGCTCGCCTCGCGCCACACCCTGCGCGACGCCGCGCCAGAAGCCGAGCGCGGTTTCCCGCGAGATCGGCAGCATGAAGCTCACGGAAGCGCCGCCCTCCACGCAGTCGATCAGCACCTCGGCGAGCTGGGGCGCGCGGGCGAGCGCGTCTTCCGCATCGAGACGCCGGATCGAAAGGCTGGCGAAAGTGTCGCTCACCGGCTGCTCCTGGCGGGCACGTCGTCGAGCCGGCACAGCGCGACGAGATAACGGGCGCTTTTGCGCGTGGGGTTGCGGTAGACGATGGGGCGATCGAGCTTCATCGCCAGACAGTCGCCCGTTTCGAGCCGCCACTGGCGCTCGCCGACGCTCATCTCCATCGTGCCTTCCACGATCCAGATCTGCTGGTAAATGTCGGGATCGCGCAGGCTCGTGTCGTAGGCCACGCGCTGCCCCGGCGGAAAGCGGACCTCGACGAGCTGGATGGGCGACCACGCGGCCGGCGAGAGATTGCGCCGCACATAGCCCGATTCGGGGTCGGTCCAGGTGGCCTGCTGGCTCGCCGTGCTGAGCGGCGAGGGCGCACTGGCGCCGCCGCCCTGGGGCGCTTCGAACAGCGAGGCCAGCGAGACGCCGAGCGCGGTGGCGAGCTTTTCGAGCACGACGGCCGTGGGGCTGCTCTCGCCGCGCTCGATGAGCGAAATGTTCGACCGGCTCACCTGGCTGCGCTCGGCGAGCGCTTCGAGCGACCAGCCTTTGGCGTCGCGGATCTCGTGGATGCGGCGGGCGATCGTGGCGTGGATGTCCATGCTGTCCAGAATAGTGGATGCCGTTTTCCAGTAAAATAGACGAGTTGCCGGGGCAGGTCAAATCGCGCCATAACGGGTTTCCAGCAGCGGCATGCCCCGCGCCATCGAGTAAACTGACGGTTTTCGCCGTCCTTTTCTCCACGTTCATTACACGGTTCTGTCCATGAGCACGATTCTCGAAAGTCTTCCGGTGGGTCAAAAAGTTGGCATTGCGTTTTCAGGTGGCCTCGACACCAGCGCCGCTTTGCACTGGATGCGCAAGAAGGGCGCCGTGCCTTACGCCTACACGGCGAATCTCGGCCAGCCGGACGAGGACGACTACGATTCGATCCCGCGCCGCGCCACGGAATACGGCGCCGAAGGCGCCCGCCTGATCGACTGCCGCGCGCAGCTGGTGGCGGAAGGCATCGCCGCGCTGCAAAGCGGCGCGTTCCACATCACGACGGCCGGCGTCACGTACTTCAACACCACGCCGATCGGCCGCGCCGTCACGGGCACGATGCTCGTCGCCGCGATGAAGGAAGACGGCGTCAACATCTGGGGCGACGGCAGCACCTACAAGGGCAACGACATCGAGCGCTTCTACCGCTACGGCCTGCTCGTCAATCCGGACCTGAAGATCTACAAGCCGTGGCTCGACCAGCTTTTCATCGACGAACTGGGCGGCCGCGCGGAAATGTCGGAGTTCATGCGCCAGGCGGGCTTCGCGTACAAGATGTCGGCGGAAAAGGCCTACTCGACCGATTCGAACCTGCTGGGCGCGACGCACGAAGCGAAGGACCTGGAGAGCCTCGAGTCGGGCATCAAGATCGTCAACCCGATCATGGGCGTGGCCTTCTGGCGCGACGACGTGAAGATCGACAAGGAAGAAGTCACGATCCGCTTCGAAGAAGGCCAGCCCGTTGCGCTGAACGGCAAGACCTTCCCGAACGCGGTCGAACTGCTGCTCGAAGCGAACCGCATTGGCGGCCGTCATGGCCTTGGCATGAGCGACCAGATCGAGAACCGCATTATCGAAGCGAAGAGCCGCGGCATTTACGAAGCCCCGGGCCTGGCACTCCTTTACATCGCCTACGAGCGGCTCGTCACCGGCATCCATAACGAAGACACGATCGAGCAGTACCGCGAGAACGGCCGCCGCCTCGGCCGCCTGCTGTACCAGGGCCGCTGGTTCGACCCGCAGGCCATCATGCTGCGCGAAACGGCCCAGCGCTGGGTGGCGCGCGCGGTCACGGGCGAAGTGACCGTCGAACTGCGCCGCGGCAACGACTACTCGATTCTCAGCACGAAGTCGGAGAACCTGACGTACAAGCCGGAACGCCTCTCGATGGAGAAGGTGGCCTCGACGTTCTCGCCGCGCGACCGTATCGGACAACTGACGATGCGCAATCTCGACATCACCGACACGCGCGACAAGCTGCGCGTTTATTCGCAGGTTGGGCTGCTTACGCCGGGTGAGGCTTCGGCGCTGCCGCAACTGAAGGAAGAGACGAAGTAATTTGCGCTGCTAATCGCGCAGTCAATCGCGCAGCGAAATGCACGGGCGGGCTGCGACGACTCACGGAGTCGTCGCAGCCCGCTTTTTTTCTGCATCGGGTTTTCCGCATCGGGCACTTTGGCAGGCAGCCGGCGGGCGCGAGATTTGCGCCGCCCAGGAGGCATGTGAAACGGTCCACTGTGGGGGGCAAAGAGCATGAGTGTGAGGCTGACTCAGGGCGCCGCGGCAGGCACGCTTCTGCTCGCGTCCTTCGTTTTTTTCGCGCCGGCCTATGCCGAGCCGGTTGGCACCGGGCCGCTCAGTATCACGGGGTCGCTGGTTGTCCGTGGGCCGCTGACTGTCGACGGCTCGCTGACGGTGGCCGGCGACATCTACGCCAAGGGGCCCATTGCGGCGGCATCGATTGAACAGATTTCGTCCGGCGCTTCCGTCGTGCAAAAGCGATCGGGAGAAAACACGTTCTATGGTCCGTTGATTGTGCACGGTCCGTTGGTCGTGCATGGCGATATGGAAGTGCGCGGCCCGATCAACGTAGGCGGCACCGTTGGTGCCGTCGGGCGCGTGCAGGCCGATGGTCCGATTACCGGGCGCCGGTGATGGGCAGTCCGGCAAGATCAGTTTTCCGGCGTTTTTTTCCCGTTCTTTCGCTGTGGTTTGGGACGAGCGCGTTTGGCGATCAGCGCGGCGCCGTAACGATCGGCCCAATCGTGCAGCGAACGGAAAACGGGCAGCAATGCAACGGACGCCTCCGTAAGCGCGTACTCCACGCGCGGAGGCACTTCCCCGTAGGCGGTACGTGTCAATAAACCGTTAGCCTCCAGATCGCGAAGCTGTGCAGTCAGCATGTGCTGCGTCACGCCCGGCAACGCACGCTTCAAGTCGCCGAACCGAAGCGCGCCATCAAGCAACGTGCAGAGGATCTCGATTTTCCACTTGCCCACTACGGCGTCGATGGCGGCATGGAATCGCTCAATCGATGCCGGGTCTGGAACACACGTTTCCGGACACTCAGCGTCCAGAAGCTCGTCAATAGTCTGGTCTTTCATGCTATGTATGATTAATCATCCTGCTTGCCAGCAAGCATACAACACGAAAAACTCGCGCCTCCGGTTTCGCGATTCTGGTCGTGTACCGGTCTGTGTAAATGAGCGACTCAGGAGGAAATTTGCGATGAGCAGGATTTTGGTGACCGGGGGAACGGGCTTTGTCGCCAGCCACACGATCATTCAGCTTCTCAAAGCTGGACACGACGTTCGGACCACCGTTCGTCGGCTGGAGCGCGAAGCCGATGTCAGGGCGATGCTGGAAACGGGCATGACCTCATCGAACCCAGTCCGAAGCGGCACCGCGCCTGAAGTTCTTGCGGTTTTTCTCAAACTGGGCGTGACGTGTTTCGGCGGTCCCATAGCTCACATCGGCTACTTCCGCCGAGAGTTCGTCGAGCGTCGTCGATGGCTTGATGACGAGACGTTTACCGACCTGGTTGGCCTATGTCAGTTTCTTCCGGGGCCCGCCAGCAGCCAGGCGGGATTTTCCATCGGCCTCCTGAGGGCCGGGTGGCTGGGCGGACTTGCCGCCTGGTGCGGGTTCACGCTGCCCTCTGTCTTGCTGCTGCTCGCATTCGCGGCAATAGCACCGGGCTTGGGCGGACCGGTTGGCGAGGGGCTGATTCATGGCCTGAAACTCGTTGCGGTTGCCGTTGTGGCGCAAGCCGTGTGGGACATGGCCCGGCGCCTGTGCCCGGATTACCGCCGCGCCGCTATCGCCCTCGCTGCGCTGGCCGTTCTCAGTGTCCTGACGACGGTGTACGCGCAACTCATCGTGATCGCTCTCGGTGCCGCACTGGGCTTTGTATTCTGCCGGACCGCGGCATCGGCAAACACGGTCGGCAGGCAACCGCATGCCCATGAATTCAGAGTCTCCCGCACGGCGGGGGGCATCGCACTGGCGCTCTTCTGCGTCCTGCTCTTTGGGCTTCCGGTGCTGGCGCAATTGGGCGCTGGCCGCGCCATCAGCGTTTTCGACGGCTTCTATCGCTCCGGCGCGCTGGTCTTCGGCGGCGGTCATGTGGTGCTGCCGCTCTTGCAGCAGCAAACGGTCGCAACGGGCTGGGTATCGTCGAATGATTTTCTCGCCGGTTACGGTGCTGCGCAGGCAGTTCCAGGGCCTCTCTTCACGTTCGCCGCCTTTCTGGGCTGGATCATGCCGGCGGCACCGCATCGCTGGGGTGGGGCACTGCTGGCCACGGTAGGCATTTTTCTGCCTGGGCTGCTGCTCGTTCTTGCAGCGCTGCCCTACTGGCAAGCACTGCGAGCCCGCCCGTCGATGGCGGCCGTCCTTTCCGGCGTGAACGCCGCGGTGGTTGGCCTGTTGGCGACTGCGTTCTACTCGCCGGTCTGGATCAGCGCAGTCCGCTCCGAGATCGACTTTGCCATTGCGACCATTGGCTTTTTCCTGTTGACGCGTTGGAAAACTCCGCCGTTGGCGGTCGTCGCGGTCTGTGCGCTGGCGGGTGTTGCCGAAGCCGTACTGAAGTGACCGGTCCGAATGTGCGCCCGCTGCCCGGCTCCGCAGGACGATCACCGCGATGCCACGCGCGGCTCGATAACCGGAAGAACACGAATCGGGTTGCTTAATGCCTTTTGCATAAATGCCCTGCGCATGATCACATAGGTTCAAACGAAAAGCAGAGTGGGCCAATTTGAAACGTTCGACAGAGTCACCCGAATAGTTGACAATACAACCTGATTAAAGGAGTGGCAAACCTGAAATTTCGACTATCCGGGAGTCGCTGTGCCAGTCACTGTTCTCAAGCTTTATCGCGTTCTATTCACCGTAGCTTTTATCTTCGCAGCGAGTATTTGCACGCATCCCCTAACCAGCGGGCTATCGATAATTATGTCGGCCTCTGTGGCAGGCGGTGTGGCATTTGTTGGCCTGTTGTTGGCAAATCTGATATTTCGGTAATGAACTGCCGCTTTCCGCGCGAGATTTAGCAGGGTAAACGCGCACGCAACAGGTATTGAATGGCCGCTATCTGGAATGGCGAGTGTTTCTTCAGTGTTGGTTCATGCACATCGCATAATGCGGCGCATTTGTGAACGCCTGGCTTCAACCTGTAGGGCGGATCGCGGCAAACCTGCGTCATCTATCGGATATGGTTCGCTCAGACACTCGAATGTCGATGACGTTCTGAAAGCAGTCGTCCAGTCAATCCCTCAAGTTTCGCGCCTGGCTGCCGTTGAGTCGGTGTGATCGCTCTATGTCCGGATGCGGACGGGGTATCCAATGTCATCCGGAAGCAGCTGAAATGCTAGAAGCGAAGAGCCTCACAGTCATGCCGATTGATGATCTGGACGTTTACTACTGCCAGAGAATGCGCGGCTACACCACGTTGAGCCTGCATGTCGATGGCTCAACAGTCTATACGCTGGATGTGCGTGGCGTTGTTAAACCCCTTTCGGGTAAAGACACCGTTGGCGCATTCACAAGTTCCGATAAAAGCACTCTGGTTGCATGGATTGATCCCGTGTCCGGGGATTTTATATCGACCGATTCAACCGCTTCCGACGCGCTATTTTCGATTCCAATTTTCATCGGCCTTGGGGTGCTCCTCAGCGCCGCGCTTCATTTGAATAAGTGGGTTATTGCGCCGATCGTCGCCGTGGTAGCTGTCGCGGCGTGTCGTCGCTTCTTGCGCGGGCAGAAGAACGACTCCGAACTGGAGGCGATTTTGCGGAATCGGCGAACTTGAACCACGGAACCCGGCGGTGAGCGGCCGGCCGATACTCTCGCAAAGATTGGCGGCAACATGTCGTTCGAGCACGAATAAAGGACTTATGGTTTCTATTCATGTAGGTGTAGAGGAAAAGACGACAAAGATCAGCGATTGGGAGATTAAGTGGAGCAAAAGATATGAAACCCTGCAACTGACGTGTTATTTCCCATCCGGGAAAAAATTCGCACGCCCGCAAGAACACCAATCTTAGGGAACTGGACTCGTTGCGCAAGGTGCTTGAAGACGAGGGCGAGCCTGTCGGGCTGGACGGCGACGGCCGAGGCTTCATCGCCCCCTTCAGAGCGCAGGTCACGCTCTCCGGCACGCACTTGCCAGCGGACTTCGTCAAGGACACCGTGCACAAGTTCCAGGGCCGGGAATGCGACGAGATTGTCTTCTCCACCGTATTGGACAAGAAGCGCTACAACCAGGAGCGGCTGGATTTCGTCGATGATCCCCGTATGGTCAATGTGGCGGTGTCGCGGGCCAAGAGCCGGTTCACTTTGGTGACGGGCGATGAGGTTTTCACCGCGAACAACGGCCACGTCGCGGCCTTGATGCGCTACGTCGAGTATTACGCGCAGGACGAGCAGATCGTGCGTGCACCCGTGGTGTCGGCCTTCGACCTGCTGTACAAGGAATATGACCAATCCCTGGCGCGGCTGAATGCCAGGTTACGGCCCGAAGATTCGCAGTACAAATCGGAGCAGATTGTGGCACAAGTGCTCCGCGAGGCGCTGTCCGATGCGTCGTGTCAGGCCATAACCTTCCATGCCCAGATCACGCTGGACCAGGTCGCCTCATCGACTAATCCGGCCTTGACGGCGCGAGAACTGGCATTCATGCGCAACCGGGCCAGTTGCGATTTCGTGCTGTATTTCAAAGTGGGTAAAACCCCGTTGGGGGTAATCGAAGTCGACGGCGGCTCCCATGACAGACCGGAGCAAGCGGCACGAGATGCCTTGAAGAACAGCATCCTGGCGAAGAGCGGTCTTCCCATCCTGCGCCTGCGCACTGTCGAGAGTGGTATTGAGGAGAAAGTCGCGGGGTTTCTTGCCGCATGGGTACGAACGACCGCTAACGAAGGACGCGCGGCGGCTAACGCGACCTGATTGGCACACCGTACCAATGGTATCGGCCTGGACCTACCCCCGCTTGCGCAGCGGCTCAAGCAGCCCCCTCAACCCGTTATGGTCCATCTCGTGCATCAGCGCGAGCAGCCGGCCGAGCTCGCCGCGCGGGAATCCTTCACGGGCGAACCAGTTGAGGTAATGCCCGGGCAGGTCGGCGATGAGCCGGCCCTTGTATTTGCCGAAGGGCATGGCGAGGGTGACAAGGCGTTCAAGGTCTTGGACTTGCATGTGCATATTATGCAGGCCTTTCCGTTTCTACCTCCGCACACACCCGTCCGCCCAGGGTTTTCCCATGTTATGCGAGATTCGCATACAGACATGCCATCACCGCATTGTCCTTTTTTTGACCGCTTCTACCATCCGATCTGACTCCGGTGCGGGGCGTGATCAATGCCGCTACCACCCGATTCCGGGGTCGTTGGATCGTCCGCTATGAGCCGGTGAATTTGCCGTTCCTTCCGTCAAAGGTCTCTTCCATTTGTACACGATCATGAAAAAACTCACGCACTCCGTTTCAGTCCCGTTTCGTACGACCATTGCGGTGGCACTGGCGATGTTCATTGCCCTTCCGCTGCACGCCACGTCTGCCGCAGCGGCGGATACCAGCCCCGATCAACAGGCGAGCGTTGCCGGTCAGGCAAAGCAGCTGCCGCGCGTCATCGTGCTGGCCACCGGAGGCACGATCTCCGGAACGGCCGATGCGCGCTCGGCTATCGGCTACAACTCCGGTGAGCGAACCGGGCAACAGTTGGTCAGGGACGTGCCGGGCATCGAGAAGTTCGCCACGATTTCGGCGGAGCAGATTTCGAATATCGGCTCGCAAGACATGAACGACAAGGTCTGGTTCCAGCTGGCGAGGCGCATCAACGAGATCTTCGATCGCAACGAGGCGGACGGTGTCGTGATCACGCACGGCACGGACACCATGGAGGAGACCGCATTCTTTCTGAAGAACGTGATCCATTCCGGCAAGCCGGTCGTTCTCGTGGGATCGATGCGGCCGGGCGGCGTCATCAGTGCGGACGGTCCGAATAATCTCCTCGAAGCCGTCGAGGTCGCCGCCAGTCCGCAATCGCAGGGGCGTGGCGTGATGGTGGTCATGAACGATACGATTCATGATCCGCGTTGGATAACCAAAACCAATACCACTTCGGTTCAGACGTTTCTGTCTCCCAACGCCGGGCCGATCGGTTACGTGGATCCGGCGTCGATACGCTTCGTGACGCCCGTTCTCGCGGCTCGCCGGGCTCCGTACACGCTGCCCGCCGACGGACAATTGCCGCGGGTCGAGATTGTCTTCGCGCACAGCAATATGGACGCCGTGCAGATCGATCATGCAATCGCGGACAAGGCGAAGGGCATCGTGATCGCCGGAGTCGGCGATGGCGACGTTTCCAATGCCGCCATGCTCGCCATGCAGCGCGCCGCGAAAATGGGCGTCGTTGTCGTTCGGTCGTCGCGGGTTGGGTCGGGTTTCGTGAACCGCAACGTCGAAGTCGACGACGACAAGAGCGGGTTTGTCGCGTCTCTCGACCTCAACCCCGAAAAGGCGCGTTTGCTGACGCAACTGCTGATCGCCAATGGGATCACGTCACCCGCCCAGGTGCAGGCAGCATTTGCTGACACGTACTAATCGAAGTACGGACTCAGGCCGCTGAGAATCGCGCCCGCAATCAGTCGATGCGGGCGCGATTCCACAATTCGCGTCCATGCCGTCACGGGCGCGGCCTGCGAGCGACCCGGCGCAACCGCAACGGCAGCGGCGTAAGATCGGAGTCTCCTGCAAACGCTGTTTCATGTCCCTTTCACGGTCGCACAAGGCGGGCCCTAAGTATGGAAATCAAGTGGGTCGAGGACTTCATCGCCCTTGCTCAATACCAGAGCTTTTCGCGCGCGGCCGAGTTCCGCAATGTGACCCAGTCCGGGTTCAGCCGGCGGATTCAGTCGCTGGAGCAATGGGTTGGGGCGGAGTTGATCGATCGCAGCAGCTTCCCGCCCGTATTGACACCCGCAGGTCAACTATTCCGCGAAGCCGCCGAAGATATTCTGAACCGGCTCTTCGACACACGCGCGATCATCAGGACTGAAAAACGGATTGGCGGCAAGAGCCTCCAGATTGCGGCTGGCCACACCATCGCGCTGAATTTCCTGCCCGCCTGGCTCAAGGCGCTTTCCGCCCACTTCGGGGACGTGCGCGCGCGCGTGGTGCCGACCAATGTGCACGACTCGATTCTGATGCTCGTGAACGGCAATTGCGAATTGATGTTCGCTTATCACCATCCCGAACTGCCTTTGCATCTCGACCCCGCGAAGTATGAGCACCTCACGGTGGGTATCGACACACTGATGCCGGCCAGCAGGCCAAACAGACGTTCCGAGCCAATGTATCGGCTGCCAGGAACGGCAAAGCAGCCGTTGCCTCACATTTCCTATACGGAGACGAGTTATTTCGGGCGCTGCCTTGCGCTGCTCCTCGGGCGGGCTCCGTCTGCGCCGGCGTTATTGCTTCACTACGAGTCGGACATGGCCGAGGTTCTCAAGAAAATGGTCATGGAAGGCGAGGGCATGGCGTGGCTGCCAAAGAGCGCGATTGCCGCGGAACTGGATGCGGGGGAACTGGTGCCCGCGGGTCCGTCGGCCTGGAATCTGGACGTCGAGCTTCGTGTCTACCGCGACACGTCCAACCGTAGCGAGTTTCTCGATACGCTCTGGCAGCATTGTCGTGCGGTACTACAGTCCGGCGCCTAGGGTTTTCCCGTCTTATGCGAAATACGAATACGCACATGCCACACCGGCATCATCGTGGCCGTGCGCCTGCCTACCATGCGTGTTAACGCTCGACCGAGGCGCAGTCGATCTCGCGCGAGGCGTCTCTTCACGCATGGCGGTCGTATCTTGACCGCGTAGCGTCACTCAAGGACAGACGGACATGAAAAATCGCCTCACTGTTTATATTGCCGTTGGAATGATACTGGGCGTCGTCGTGGGCTACGCGTGCCACGCCAGCACGTCCGATCCGGCCACCGCCAAAGCCATCGCAGGCTACTTCTCGATCTTGACGGACATCTTCCTGCGCCTCATCAAGATGATCATCGCGCCGCTGGTGTTCGTCACGCTGGTCTCGGGACTCGCGGGCATGGACAGCGGCCAGGACGTGGGCCGCATCGGCTTGCGCTCGGTAGGCTGGTTCGTTTGCGCGTCGCTGATCTCGCTCACGGTGGGCCTCGTCTTCGCGAATCTCCTGCAGCCGGGCGCGGGCCTGCACATGGTCGCGGGTACCGGCGAGGTCGACACCGGCCTGAATACCTCGGCCTTGAACTTCAAGGACGTCTTGACCCACGCTTTTCCGACCAGCCTGCTGGACGCCATGGCGCGCAACGACATCCTGCAGATCCTGGTCTTTTCCGTCTTCCTCGGCCTGGGGTTGAGCGCGACGAAACGGGATCCGCGCGTCAAGGTCGTCATCGGGATGATCGACGGCATGGTGCCCGTCATGCTGCGCGTGACGAACTATGTCATGCGCGCGGCGCCGTTCGGCGTGTTCGGCGCAATTGCTTCGGCGGTGACGCTGCGCGGCCTCGATGTCATCTATACCTATGGCAAGCTGATCGGCTCCTTCTATGTTGGGCTGATCGTGCTGTGGGCGATTCTGGTTTTCGTCGGCTATCTGTTCCTCGGCCGTAGCGTCGGCGCCTTGCTCAAGGCAGTGCGCGAACCGGCGATGATCGCGTTCGCGACGGCGAGCAGCGAGGCGGCTTATCCGCGGCTGACCGAGCAGCTGGAGCGCTACGGGGTCGACAAGAAAGTGGTCGGTTTCACGCTTCCGTTGGGCTATGCGTTCAATCTGGACGGCTCGATGATGTATCAGGCGTTTGCGGCCATCTTTATCGCCCAGGCGTTCGGGGTGAACATGCCGCTCTCGCAGCAATTCTTCATGCTGCTCGTGCTGATGCTGAGCAGCAAGGGCATGGCCAGCGTGCCGCGCGGCTCGGTGGTGGTGGTCGCGGCGGTCGCGCCGATGTTCCATTTGCCGGTAGAAGGGGTGGCCATGGTGCTCGCGATCGACCAGATTCTCGACATGGGCCGCACGATGACCAATGTGATCGGCAACAGCGTGGCGACCGCTGTGA
Source organism: Paraburkholderia acidipaludis NBRC 101816 (assembly GCF_000684975.1). Classification (GTDB taxonomy): domain Bacteria; phylum Pseudomonadota; class Gammaproteobacteria; order Burkholderiales; family Burkholderiaceae; genus Paraburkholderia; species Paraburkholderia acidipaludis. Next base: position 43,932 of record NZ_BAXZ01000035.1, read on the forward strand.
TCGCGAAGTGGGAAGGCGCTCGCCAGAGCAGCAACGCCTCCGACTTCATTGAGGATGACGAACAGATTTTCGGCCCGGCGCAAGGTGGAGCAAAATGACTTCCGGCATTGTCGGCCACAAGCAAAAATTCGGTATTGTCGGCGGCCTGGGGCCACTGGCAAGCGCAGACGTTTTCTTCAAGCTGGTGAAGGCGACGCCCGCATCGACCGATGCCGAACACTTCGACGCCATCTTTCAGCAGTCCCCCTTTCCCAGCTCGGGTTCGGGAAGCGCCGCCACGATTGAGCGGAAGCTGTATATCTTCGAGATGATCCGGGACTTCGAGAAGCGCGGTGTCACGACGGTCGTGCTGCCGTGTTTTCTCAGCCACACCTTTATCGACGAACTGCGCGCGAACACGAGCCTGCAGATCGTGGACATGGTCGAGGCGGTTCGCAGCCATGTTCGGCGCAAGTTCCCCGCCGCAAGCCGCATCGGCGTGCTGGCCTCGGACTACACGCGGGAAAAGCGCCTGTTCGAACATTACTTTGCGTCCCCCGAGTTCGAAGTGATCCACCCCCGATGCCACGCGCGCTTCGATCCGGTAACGGAGGCCGTCTATGGATCGGACGGCATCAAGAGCGGGAACCTGCGCGGCCGTCCGCTCGAGCTATTGCGCGCGGCCTGCCAGGATCTGATCGGGCAGGGCGCCCAGGTGATCGTGCCCGGCATGACCGAAATCGCACTGGTTGCGGATGAAATCGGCCCGCTGAGCGTGCCGCTCGTCGATACCAACCTGGCGTATGCGCAGTACGTGGTATCCGGCGGATACGGTTCGCCGGCGCACGCCTTCAAGGTGGGGGTCGTGGGTGGGGTCGGCCCGGCGGCGACGGTCGATTTTCTGCAGAAGATTGTCCGCAATACGCCGGCCGCGCGCGATCAGGATCACATCAAGCTGCTGGTCGAACAAAATCCGCAGATCCCGGATCGCACCGAAAATCTGATTGGCGACGGCGCCGACCCCACGGTCTCGCTGTATGCGACCTGCAAGAGGCTCGAAGACGGCGACGCGGACATCATCGCGATTCCGTGCAACACTGCTCATGCGTTTGTCGAGCGTATCCAGCCTTACCTCAACATTCCGATCGTGAACATGTTGACCGTCACGGTTGGCTACCTGCGCGAGACGTATCCGGCGCTTCGTGATGTCGGCGTGCTGGCGACATCGGGTACGATCGAGAGCGGTGTCTATCGAAAGGCGCTCGAATCGCAAGGTCTTCGTCAGGTTGTGCCCACTCCGGCGCTGCAGGCGCGCGTGATGGAATCCATCTACGGAAAGCATGGCGTCAAGGCGGGATTGACGACAGGGCAGTGTCAGGAAGACATTGCCGCCGCCATGGAAGGGCTGATTGCCGAAGGCGTTGAAGTCGTCGTCCTTGGGTGTACTGAACTCCCGCTCCTTTTGACCGGGAGTGAATTCGTGGGCAAGAGCGGCGCTCGTGTCAGGCTGGTCGATCCCACAGACGTTCTTGCTCGACGGTGCATTGCTTATGCATTGTCGGCGGACGCCGCCACCGGTTGATCCGAAAACTCTCCAATGGAGCAAAGCTATGTCCAGCCGCTCTGAACGTATCGAACACGACCTTCTTGGCGACCTCGCCGTCCCCAACGAAGCCTATTACGGGGTCCACACGCTTCGCGCGCTCACCAATTTCCCGATCACCGGCATTCCGATCTCGACCTACCCGAATCTGATCAACGCATTGGCGTATGTGAAAGAGGCCGCGGCGCTGGCGAACCATGAGTTAGGACTGCTGCCCGAGCACAAGATGAAGGCCATTGTTCACGCGTGCCGGCAGATTCGCGAGGGGATTGCCCACGACCAGTTCGTCGTCGACGTGATTCAGGGCGGGGCCGGCACGTCGACCAACATGAATGCGAACGAGGTGATCGCGAATCTCGCCCTCGAACATCTTGGTCACGAGCGAGGGGACTACGCGGTGCTGCACCCGAACGAGGATGTGAATCTGGGGCAAAGCACCAACGACGTCTATCCGACCGCGTTGAAAATCGCCACTTACATGGGCATCGCGCAACTGGTCGATGCGATGGGCGTCTTGCGCGTATCGTTCGAGAGGAAGGCGGAGGAGTTTCGCGACGATCTGAAGATGGGGCGAACGCAGTTGCAGGACGCGGTCCCCATGACCTTGGGGCAGGAGTTCAGCACCTTTGCGGTGATGCTCGACGAGGATCAGGAACGTCTCAGGGAAGCCTCGATGTTGATTTGCGAAATCAACCTGGGCGCCACCGCGATCGGTACCGGCATCAACACGTCGCCCGACTATGCGGCGCTCGCCTGCCGCCATCTGGCCGGCGTGACCGGTATTCCCGTGACGACATCGCCCAATCTCGTGGAGGCGACGCAGGACGTCGGCTCGTTCGTGCAACTGTCGGGAGTCCTGAAGCGTGTGGCGGTCAAGCTATCTAAGACCTGCAACGACCTTCGGCTGCTTTCGAGCGGCCCGCGCGCGGGCCTTGGCGAAATCAATCTGCCGCCCATGCAGGCGGGCTCCAGCATCATGCCGGGCAAGGTCAACCCTGTGATTCCGGAGGTCGTGAATCAGATCGCGTTCGAAGTCATCGGCAATGACGTGACGGTCAGCTTCGCGGCGGAGGCCGGGCAATTGCAATTGAACGCGTTCGAGCCCGTGATTGCGCACAGCCTGTTCAAGAGCGTTGCGCACCTGCGTGCGGGATGCCTGACCCTCGCGTCGAAGTGTGTCGACGGGATCACGGCGAATCGCGACAGGCTTCGCTCGCTCGTTGAAAATTCGATCGGCATCGTGACCGCGCTGAACCCGTACATCGGTTATACGAATGCCACACAGGTGGCGCAGGAAGCGCTGGTATCAGGAAGAAGCGTCGCGGAAATCGTCGTCGAGAGAGGGCTGCTCACCCGGGCTCAACTCGAAGACATACTCAAGCCGACGATGCTGACGCAGCCGCGGCATAACCTGCCGCTTTCGTAGTCGTCGATGCGCGGAAGTCGGTAAGCGAGAAAAATGCGCAAAAAAAATGCGAGCAGCCTGCGCGGCAGCCGAAACGGCGCTGCCGGCTGCCCCGGCCGGAAGCCGGGGCAGCGCTGCTCGCACTCGTTGGATCAGAAGCGGTGCTTCAGGCCAACACCAACGACCACCTGCTCATCGCCCGAGGACGGGTCGAGGCTGTAGATGCTGGCGTCGAACGCGCCGTTGTTGTTGCCGCCGCTAACCTTCTGGTAGACGCCTTCGAGGTAGATGTCCGTGCGCTTCGACAGCAGGTAATCGACCTGAGCCATCACCTGGTTCCAGTGCGGCGAAGCCGACGCGTAGCCCTTCGACGCGCCACCGAAGCCGCCGGTCGTGTACGTGTACGCAGCACCCAGCGTCAGGTCGGGACGGAGGAAGTAACGGCCGTTGATTTCGAAGTTGTCGAACTTGACGTACTGGCCGCCCAGTGCGCCCGTCGACGTGCTGCCGCCTTGCCAGATACCGGTCACGTTGTACGTGACCGAGTGCGTCCACAGGACACCGATCGACGAAGCACCGAGCTTGTACTGCGCGCCGACGCCATAGATCTGCTGATCGCCGCCGGTGGTCAGCGCGTCGCCGTCACCCGTGCTCACAGCGCCAGTCGCATTGGCCGAAGCGGGCTGCGCCGTGCGATTGAGCTGCACGTAGGCGGCTGCAACATTGAACGGGCCATACGAGTAGCCGGCGCCCAAGCTGTAGGCGCTGTTGTTCGCAAACTGGCCTGCCGCGCCCGAGAAGGCATACATCGCGCCGGCCTTGAAACCGTCGTACGAGACGCTGCTGAACTTGACAGAGTTGTTCAGACGCATGTCGTTGTTCAGGTTGTCGTTGTCGTACACGTGTGATGCAAGGTTGCCGCCGAAGCCCGAACCGGTCGCGCTAAGCGGTGCGACGTAGTCGACCATGAAGTCGTATTGACGACCCAGCGTCAGCGTACCGTACTGGTCCGAGCGCAGACCCACCCATGCCTGACGGCCGAACAGGTCGCCGCCGTTCTTCAGTGCGCCCGTATCGACGTTGATACCGCTTTCGAGCCAGAAGACCGCACTCAGGCCGCCGCCCAGATCTTCCGTGCCACGCAGACCCCAGCGCGACGTAAAGACGTTGCCGCTTTGCATCGACCAGAGGCTCGCGCCCGGCGAGGTTGCGCTCGACGCCGACTTACGTGCGTCGTTTTGGTAAACGATACCGGTATCCAGCACGCCGAACAGCGTAACGCTGCTTTGCGCGTGCGCCACGCCGGCCACAAGCATTGCCGCGGCGGCGGCAATATATCGAATCTTCATCACTTAACCCCTTACGGTTTGTTCGGCAGGTTTGTTCGGCAAATTCGTCTGCCAATTTCCTGCGGGTTGAAGTGTAAGGTTTCGACGTGATGCTATAGCGTGAACATTGCAAAATTGTCATCGAGGTTTCTATATGCGGCCGCGTCATAAAAATGACAAATTTCCCTGCCGCGAGCGCGCTATCCCTGCAATTCGGGGCTGCGGCCGCCACAGAAGTCGATCTGCGCGCCGCGAAGCCCCGATATTTAAGGGGAAACCCTGCTTTTTCGTGTTGTGAATTTCCGACAGCCGATACCCATGATTTGCGCCGGGTTTTTAAATATTCGGCAATGTTGGAGCGGCTTTCCCTACAGCGCTTATCGGCCGGCGGCGGCGTCCGAGGTTTCGGCGGCCCAGTAGGACGGCAGCTTTTTGTACGGATTCGGCAGCGTCAAAGAGGTTACGTAGATGCCGCCTGCGCCATTCGCGGCGGCGAATTGCGCGACGCCGGGGAGCGAAGCCGCCGGCACGTTGTACACCATGTGCACGAAGCGGCTGACCGGATAGCTCGCCTGCCAGGCGGACGCCTTGAACTTCGTATAGGCCTTGGCGTTGTCTTCGAATACGACGAGCTGGTCGGCCACCGGCAGGCTTGCGTAAATCTCGGGAACGTTGGTGCCCGGATTGCCCGTCACCTGGTAGTTCGCTGAAAGCCCCTTGATGTAGTTGTAGATCGACTGATAGAACTGGACGTGGGCCGTTTTGCTATCGGCGGTCATCTCGTCGATGAAGAATCCATCCACCTGATACATCTGCGTATAAAGATTGATGTCCTGCACCACGGCCGAGAGCGCCCGCTTGCCGTATTTCGTCGAGACATAGCCGATCACCTTGCCGCCCGCCGCGTGCACCTTCGCGATGGCCGCGAAATAAGCCGAATCGGCTTTCTTGCCGGGGCCGTTGTCCGGATTGAGGATTGCCGTGGTGGGGGCGCTTGCGGCTGAAGTCGCAAGCGCATTCCAGTCCGCCGGATCGCTTTGCGCGTCGAAGTAGGCCGGCACGACGAGTTCGAGTTTCTTCGCCGATTGTGCGTGGGCCGGTCCGCTCATGGCCAGCGTGCCGGCTAACAGGAGCGCTGTGCCGAAGGTGCGGGCGCCGTGACTGACGTGGGTAAACGCAGCCTTGGCGGCCGACTCCGTGGTCGTACCGATGCTGTTTTTTTTCATGTTTGCCTTTCAACGGGCACGGGGCCCGGGTTGATTGGCCCGCAGGGAATCGGAAACCGAGCGGGTAACTGGCTGACTCCAAAATGTCTGGAGTCCCTATAGCTTTGCGTAGCCGGATCGCTCCGGGGTTGCCAATTTCTGATAACGGCCGCGACTGATTAATCTTGAGTGGGTTCCGCCGCAAGCCGCGAGTCTTACCGCCAGGCGCATTACCTGTTAGCCTCGTCTACCATCGCTTCTTTTTTGATGCCGCTTCGTTGCAAGCGCGCACTCGCTCACCACGACAGGAGACGCACCATGTCGAGCCCACAGGTCTGCGCGGGTGCCACCCTGCAATGTTCGTTCGGCGGCGCACCCGCGGTGCTGAACGTGCTGCCCGTCAATCGCACGCTGGTCGGCGGCGTGCCGGCCGCGACGATTGCCGATTCGATCCCGATCGTCAACATCGCGCCGTTCGCGTTATGCCAAAGCCCTGCCAACCCGACGGTCATCGCCGCCACCGCGGCCGCGCTCGGCGTGTTCACGCCGATGCCGTGCGTGCCCGCCACGCCTGCACCGTGGCTGCCCGGCGGCGGCGCCACGGTACTGGTTGGCTCGATGCCCGCGCTCGACGCGCAAGGCACGCTGATGTGCATCTGGGGCGGCGTCATCAAGGTCACGCAGCCGGGGCAGGTCACTACGCTCATTCCCTGATCCTGATTCGCCGGGGCACGGTTGTCGTGACCGGCGCCTCATGCTTCGGCTTCCGTCGGCTTTCCCGACAAGCCTTGCCACCAGTGCTTCCAGCGCGCGACGGGCTTGCCGTTCGCGTCGAGCGGCCGCCCGTCGCTCGCATAGCGCCGAACGGGTTCGGCCGGCTTGCCCGCGTTGTACGCCTGGCGCTCCGCAAGACGGCCGTTGGGATGGAAGCGCTGCAGAACGCCTTGCAGCTTGCCTTGACGGTAGGTGGCCTGCTCCAGCACCGTGCCGTCGGGCAGCCGCGTTTTGCATTCGCCATGCAAGAGGCCGTTCGCATAGTTGGCCTCGCGCTGTACCGAACCGTCCGGCTGGTAATACACCGCCTTGCCGTGCAGCTTGCCGCTCTGGTAGTTCAACTGCGCCGAGCGGCTGCCGTCCGGGTACATCATCGTCGCGGGGCCGTGCAAGACCCCGTGCGCATAGCTCAGTACTGCTACCGGTATGCCGCCGGTCAGCACGCGCGTTGTGCCGTGCAATTCGCCGGCGAGCGTCGTGCCGTCGATGCGCGAGTCGCCGCGCTCGATCGTCACGTTGCGGACAGGTTGCGCAGCCATGAGGCGTGCCCCCAATCAGTTGATCTTCACGATGCCGCCCTTGACGGTCAGCATGCCGCCGCCGTCCACGGTCTGCTCGACCGCGCCCTTGTTCGTCACGCTTTGCGCCTCGTTCGAAAGCGTGCCGTCCGACTTGTTCGTGAGCGACGTTCCGGCCTGATTCGTCAGCGACATCGCCGCTTGATGGGTGATCGATCCGTCGCTCTTCGCGCTCAGGTTGCCGCCGCTTTGCAGCGTGAGCGTGCCGCTTACCTTGATGGTCAGATTGCCGTCCACCGTGAGCGTCATGTTGCCCGTGACAGTCTGCGCGAGGTCGCCGCCCACCGTGCGCGTTTCGTTGCCGCCGGCCTTCACGGTACGCGCGCCCTTGACGTCGACGGTCTCGTCGCCGGTTTTCACGGTCATGCTGCGATTGCCCTGTTCGACGGTCAGCGTGTCGTCGCCTTCCTTCACCGTATGCGTGCGTGCGTTCTTGATCGTGCTCGTTTCGTCGTGGCCGATCGTCCACGCGGCATCGTTCAGCACGTTCGCGTTCAGGTCTTTCTGGGCCTGCAGAAAAACTTCTTCGCTATCCTGCTTGTCTTCGAAGCGCAACTCGTTGAAACCGCCGCCGCCCTTGGACGTGTTCGACTTGATGCCGGACTGCGTCTGGTTGTCGGGCAGGGTATAGGGCGGCAGATTGGCGCCGTTGTAGACGCTGCCGGTGATGAGCGGGCGGTCGGGGTCGGCGTCGACGAAGCTCACCACGACTTCGTCGCCCACGCGCGGCATGAACTGCATGCCGAACCGCTTGCTGGCCCAGGGCTGCGCAACCCGTATCCAGCACGAGCTCTGTTCGTCGTTCTGGCCGTCGCGGTCCCAATGGAACTGGACTTTCACGCGGCCATACTGGTCGGTCCACAGTTCCTCGCCGCTTTTGCCGACCACCGTCGCCGTTTGCGTGGGCATGACCGGGCGGCGCGTGATACGCGCGGGACGCCAGGTGGTCGCGGCCGGGAACGCTTCGAAGCGGTTGCGATAGCGGTTGTGATCGGCTTCGTGCACCACGCTGCGCACGACCCATTCGATGTTCGCACTGGCGTCTTCGTGGTCTGCCAGCGTGAAGCGGTAGCCCGGCGTGAGCGCGCGGCAGTCGCTCTCGCCCACGAGCTGGCGCGTCGGCGTGCGCAAGGCGTCCACTCGCTGTTTCGCGAGCGCGGAGGCGCTGTCACTCGTGGTGTAGCGCCCCGGATATTCGTAGACGGTGTAGCCGTTCGACACCGCTTGGGCCTGCGAGTACAACTGGGCGGACGGCGTCTGCCATGCGTAGTCGCTATGGGCGAAGAGACCGGCGGCGGTCTCTTCCACGACCTCGCAGTAAAGAATCTGCGCCATCTCGCGCGCCGCGCTGGTGCCGGGCGCGCAGGACAACGTAGCATTGCCGGGCAGCGTCGCGAAGGCGTCGTTGCTGTCCGCGATCACGAGCGTATGGCTGCCTGACGCGTGACGGAAGAAATAGAACCAGCCTTCCTCTTCGCACAGGCGGCTCACGAATGCGAAGTCGGACTCGGCGTACTGCACGCACCATTCGCGCGTCGCGGCCGTGCCGGTCAGCGAAAACGAGTAGTCGGTGAGCTGGTGGCCGGCGAACACGGCCTCGATGATCTGTTGGGCCGTCTTGCCCTGGAAGATGCGATTGTTGTACGAGAGCGTAAGCAGCCAGGGCCACGAGCGCAGTTCCAGTGCGAAGTGGCTCGCGTCGATGGTCGAAGGCAGCATGGCGGCGCGCGTGCAGACCGCGTCGATGAGACGGGGCGTGTCGCCCCACGCGAGCGAGAGGGTTGCATGGTTGCCCGTCATCGTAGCGGGCGCGACGGCCGGCAAGCCGCCCTGCGCAAGCAGGCTCAGCGTGGCGGGCGTGTCCAGCGCCTCGCGGGCTTCGAGGCGGTTGGGAAAGATCGCACTGAAAGCGGAGCCGGTCAGGCTGATGCGTGCGTTCGTATCGGCGGAAACGGGACGGTTCATCGCGGAGTCGGGCGGCGCCGGAGAAGGGTGGGGTTAGGGGTTATTCGAGGGCCCACTGGGCGAGCGTGCCGACCAGTTCGTTCATGAGCACGTTGTCGATCTCCCGTGCTCCGGCGGCGCGGCAGCGCGCGAGCACGGCGTCGATGATGCCTTCGTCGAACGCGAACTGCTTGCCCGTGGCGTCGCGATAGCGCGCGCGCAGTTGTTCGAGTTTCTTCTCGATGATGGCGCGCAGCACCGCATCGTCGAGCGCCGCGTAGGGCACGGCCGTCATGCGTGCGAGAAAGGCCGGGCGAAAGACCTGTTGCAGCGCTTCGTGAAGCCGCCGCGCAAAGGCGTCCGAAGCGAGCGCCGCGGCGGGCGTATTGAGCAGCAGTTCCGCGCCCACGTTGCTGGTGGCGAGTATCACGGTGTTGCGAAAATCCACCACGAGCCCGGTGCCGTCCTCCATCACGCCCTTGTCGAAAACGTTGTAAAACGCCTCCAGCACGTCGGCGTGAGCCTTTTCGATTTCGTCGAGCAGCACGACGCTATAGGGGCGCCGGCGCACGGCTTCGGTCAGCGTGCCGCCGCTCGCGTAGCCCACGTAGCCGGGCGGCGCGCCGCGCAACTGCGAGACGGCGTGCGCCTCCTGATAGGCCGCGAGATCGATCACGATGAGATTGCGCTCGCCGCCGTATAGCGCGTCGGCGAGCGCATAGGCCGTCTCGGTCTTGCCGACGCCGGTGGGGCCGACGAGCAGAAAAACGCCCACGGGGCGCAAGGGATCGGCGAGCCCCGCGCGCCAGGCCTGGATGCGCTTCGCGATGCGTTCGAGCGCGGCGTCCTGGCCGACGATGCGCTGGGCGAGGCGGCCCTTGAGCGTGCGCACGGCATGCACTTCGTCGGCGAGCATCTTGCCGACGGGAATGCCGGTCCAGCTCGCGATCACGGCCGCGATGGACTTGGAATCGACACAGACGGGCACCATGGGATCGTCTTCGCGGATGGCTTCGAGACCGCTTTCGAGGCGCGCCAGTTCGGCGGCGAGGTCTTCGCGCGGGTCGGCAACGGTTTCGGCCGCGTCGCTCTCCGTGGTTGCACCGGCTGTGGTCTCGTCGCGCGGCTGTACGTCGAGCGCGGCAATGCGCCCGCGCAGCGCCAGAATTTCCCGCACGGTGGCTGCCTCGTCGCGCCAGCGCGCTTCGAGCTCCTGAACGAGCGCGGCGTTGCGGGCGTGTTCGGTTTCGAGCGTGGCGAGCCGCAGGGTGTGATTGCCGCCCATCAGCATTTCCGTGCGCAGGCGCAGCAATTCGTCGTCGAGCGCGCGTTGCCGGTGTCGTGCCGCTTCGAGCTGCGGCGGCGTATCGTGCTGGGCGAGCGCGACGCGTGCGCACGCGGTGTCGAGCACGGCGATTGCCTTGTCGGGCAACTGGCGCGCGGAGATGTAGCGATGCGAGAGCTTCACCGCATCCACAATGGCCGCGTCGAGGATCGTTACGTTGTGATGGGCCTCGAATTTCGGCGCGAGCGCGCGCAGCATCGCGATGGCGGTGGGCTCGTCGGGCGCTTCGATCTGCACGAGCTGGAAGCGCCGCGCGAGCGCCGGATCGCGTTCGAAGTACTTCTTGTATTCGAGCCAGGTGGTCGCCGCGATCGTGCGCAGTTCGCCGCGCGCAAGGGCCGGCTTCAGCAGGTTCGCCGCGTCGCTGCCGCCTTCGGCGCCGCCCGCGCCGATCATCGTGTGTGCTTCGTCGATAAAGAGCACGACCGGGCGCGGCGAGCGCCGCGCTTCGTCGATCACCGCGCGCAGGCGCCGTTCGAATTCGCCTTTCAGGCCCGCGCCCGCCTGCAGCAGTGCGAGGTCGAGCATGCGCAGCGAAACGTCCGCGAGCGGAGGCGGCACGTCGCCCGCGGCGATCCGCAGCGCGAGGCCTTCGACGACAGCCGTTTTGCCCACGCCGGGGGCGCCGACGAGCAAGGGATTGTTCTGCCGGCGCCGCAGCAGGATGTCCACGGCCTGGCGAATTTCGGCATTGCGGCCCACGATCGGGTCGATGCGTCCCGCTCTCGCCTCGGCGGTCAGGTCGAGCGTGTACTGGTCGAGCATGGCCGGCGCCGGCTCGGGGGCGGCGAGGTCGGGTCCCAACTCGCTGAGCGCGGTGCCTTCGTCCGCGACGACGGGCGGCACGGTAGGGGAAGGCGTCTCGATGGGGGCGAGCCAGACCGTAAAGTTGGCGCGCAGCGCGGCGCTCGCCACGCGCATTAGCGAAGGCGAGCAATGGGCCGCTCGCGCGCGCAGCGCATCGTTTTCAAGGAGTGCGATGAGTAGCGTCGCGGCGCGCACGCGCGGCTGCTGGAGCACCACGGTGGATTGCACGAGCGCGTCCTGGAGCCACACGAGCAGCTCGGGCGAAAACGACGGCATGCCCGGATTGCCGCGCTTGAAGCGAGCAAGGGCCGCCCGGATCTCGGTGGAAACGGCCGTGCGCTCCACGCCGAAGTGAGGCAGGACGCACGCGAGGTCGCCGCCCTCCGTTTCGACGAGCGCAAGCAGCCAGTGCTCGACTTCGACCACGAAATGCGCTTCGCGCAGGCACTGCTGCGCCGCGCGTTCCAGCGCCTCGCGCGGCTCGCGCTCCAGGCGCGCGACGAGGGACTTGAGATCGAGCGTCACGGCGCGGGCGCAGCGGCAAACGCCGGGTCCGGCTGGGCGGCGTCGCGCGGCGCAAGGCGCGTGAGGCGCGCCGGCGCCGTTTGGGCGGCGCCGGACCAGGCGGTCCAGCCTAGCCGCAGCGGGGCACGGCGCGACAGGCACGCGCGCTGAAGCTCGCCCGCCGGAATCTGCAGTTCGAGATGCACCTGCAACTCCGAGCCGAACCAGGCGGCGGCCAGCGCGTTCAGCGCCGCGTAGGCCGGGGCGCCGGGCAGAAACGCTTCGTACTGCTCGCGGTTGAGCGGACCGAGGCACACCCGAATGCCGCGGTGCTCGTCCCAAATGCGCGTGCCGGCGACCGCATCCACGCCGATTCGCCGATTGCGGCCCCCGGTGCCGATGGCCGTGCGGCTTGCCGCGGGCAGCGTTTGCCAGCCGCCCGCGAACGGCGTGGAGCGCACCGGCACGCGGAAGTGGTGCAACGCCATGACGTCGAAGCCGGCGAGCGAACGGCGGCGGTTCGCGAAGAGGCCTGCGCGCGCGAGCAGCGCGCGCAGGTCGGGCGAGTCGCCAAACCCGGCTTTATCCACCGCAGGCGGCGAGGCCCAGACGAGCCCCGTGATAGCGCGCAGCACGACATCGGCGGACCGCGTGCGCGCGGCGGGCAGCGGCTCGGCGCTGCGATATTTGCGCTGCGCGTGATAGAGCAGCGCGAGCAGCCGGTTCTGGAAAATATCGAGGAACGCCGTTGCTGCGCTGTCTTTGCGGCGCAGACGATCCTGCAGCCATTCCTGCCATGCGCCGGGCAGCGGGCCATCGGGCCCGCCCAGCGCGAACGAATTGACCTGGAGTTGCGGCTGCCCGGCTGGCCTGGCGCCGGATTCACCGCGCGTGTCAGGGCTTGCTCCTGGGCCCAGGTCCGGTTCGAGCGCGAGCGAGCGCGGCAAAGCGCGCCGCAGCGGCCCGAGCGCACTGGCGGGAAACGCGGGCGAGAGCGTGCCGCTCAACGCCAGCGCTTCCTGCCGCGGGTCGAGCCCCGTGCCTGGCGCTTGCGCGTGCGGCCTCAGCAGTTCGAGCAGTCGCACGGCCTGCGCGAATTCGAACGCGTGCGGCTCTTCGAACAGCCGCTCGGTCAGAGTACGAGCGGGCTGCCCGTCATCGGCCGCCATGTGTGGATCTCCCGACCGTCGCATACGAGCGAGGTCTGCACGAAACGGTTGACGCTCGCGTAGAGCGAAAAGAAATGCGCGAGCACGCCGGAGAACAGCACCGGGCTCGCACCGACAAAGCCGGCTTCGTCGAGTTCGAGCCGCACGCCAAGGCCGTTGCGCCAGCCGCGCCAGCTATCGGCGCCGACGTGCGCCACGACGCGCTCCGTCGAGATCCGGCTGATGCCGGCAATCTGGCGTTGCGCCGGGGCATGGTCGCCTAGATTGTGCAGCACGAGCATTTCGCGCAGCGTCGGCAGGGCATCCGGGCCTTCCACGAGCGAGACGTGGTTCAGCACGAGCTGGGACACGAGGCGCCAGCGCGAACTGCCGTCGAGCGTGGCGACGATCTGGCGCGTGGGGCGGTGCGTGAGTCGCACGCTGGCCACGGGGCCGGGCACCTCGAACGAGAGCGCGGCGCCGGGCGCGAGGCGGTGCGCAAGGTGCCGGTTGGTGCAGAGCAGGTCGGCGGTGAGCGTGCGCATGGCGGGCACGGCAGGGTCGAAGCGCGTGTCCACGAACGTGAGCATCACATCGCTACCGGGCCGCGACGGGTGCAGCCCGCTCACGCGCCGGGTGTGCCAGTAGACATCCGAGGCCACGCCGTGGCGCGCTCCGTACCAGGGCGGCACGTCGGTCACGGTGCGTCCCGCCACCATGCGGACATTACGCACTGCGTAGATCTCGGTGCACGATTCGCGGTGGGCATCGGGACTCACGCGCATTTCGCGCGCCGTGCCGTCCGGCCGCAGCGGCTCCGACGTGCGGGCAAACAGGTTGAGCGCAGGGGCGCAGCCGAGGGCGAAATCGTGAGGGTGCAGCGTGAAGCGGCCGCGCGGACCCGCCGTGAAGCCGACGACGAGATGGATCGCTTCGCCCGCTTCCGGCGGCGGCTTGAAGGGCAGGTCGAAGAAGGCGAATTTCTCCGGGAATGCGAAGTATTCCACCAGCAGGCGGCAGGCCGGATGGGCGCCGTCTTCGAGCGGCAGAAGCGCCTCGTCCTCATCGAAGCCCACGGGGGCCGGCAGGCCGCTCTGGCGGTGCAACGTGCCGTCTTCCGTTTGCAGCCACACGGCGGTGCTGCGGGCGCCCAGCAGATCGTAGAGCGCCGCGACCGTGACGGGCGACCCTGCGAGCCGCACGCGCAGACGCTCGATCGGCAGCGCACGCAGCGCGTGCGGGCCGATGCCGCGCAGCGTGAGGCGCAATGCCGACTGTAACGATGCATCGCCAGTGAGGGCCTGGGCCTCTTCCGCGTCCAGCAGCCGGGCTTCGTCGAAGGCGAGCGGCCAGAGCGTGACCTCGGCGCTCGTGCGCCAGTGGATCGTCGTGCCGCTCGCATCCACGTGCAGGAGCGGCGTGCCGCGCGGCACGCGATAGCCCGTGGCGATGCTGCCTTGCGTCGGGTCCGGCTCGAACTGCACGATCGTCATGGACGGCACCGGGCGCGAAGCGTACGGGTAGAACTGTTCGAGCAGGCCGTCGGTGAGGGTGGAGTATTCGTCGTCGAGCGTGCGCTGGATGCGAGCCGATAGCACAGCGAAACTTTCGATCAGACGTTCGACGTGCGGGTCGGCGCTCTCGCCGGGGCCGAGTTCGAGCCGGCGCGCGATCTTCGGATAGCGTTCGGCGAAGCTCTCGCTCGCGCGGCGCAGCCAGGTCAGCTCGCGCTGGTAGTAGTCGAGCAGTTGCGGGTCAAGCGAGTCGTTCATCGACGATCCCGATCGACTGCGTTTCGCCGTCCAGGCCGGCGATATAGGTGACGGGATGCTCGACGCCGTCGTTGCCGCGCAGCGTGCCCATGATGCGCAGGCACAGGCGCCAGGGCGCGCCTTCGTCGGCTTCGATTTTCACGCGCGGCCCTTGCAGGCGCGGCTCGAAGGCGCGGACGACCTCGGCCACCTCGCGTTCGATCACGGCCCGGTCCTCCGCGCGCGCGGCGCTCTGCGCGCTCCAGTCGGGCAGGCCATAAAGCAGCACTTCCGGCGCACGCGGCACGCGCGGCGTGCCGCGGCGGGTGTTCAGCAATCGCAGCAGCTCGGCGCGCACGGAAGCGCGCAAGCCCGCCGCGTCGAGCATGCGCGCGGCGAGTTCGCTGCCGCGCTCTTCGAGCTCGAAAGGGGCCTCGTCGGCGAGCCGCTCGAAGAGCGGCATGGGCGCGATCAGTATGGCGGGGCGGTCGTTCGGCATGGGCGGCGCGCGCTGCCTCAGCTCCCCTTCACCACCTTGTTCGCGGCGAGATCCCATGTCGAGGCGGCCGTGCCTTCCTTGGAGCCGTCGTCCTTCTGCGAGGTCAGTTCCCACTTGATCTTCGTGAAGTTCAGCGAAAGTGTCTCCACCGGCTTGCCGCCCGCGCCGCCCGACACGCTCACGTTGCTCAGCACGACATTGTCGAGGGTATAGGTGATGAAAGGCATGATCTTGCCGTCGCTTTCGGCGGCATTGCGGCCTACTACGACGGACGCCGAAGCAATGGCCTTGCCGCCGCAGCAGTACTCGTTGAGCGTGGGCGTGGCGACGTCCACGAACTTCGTGACGGTGAATTCGCCGATGTGGGGCTTGCCCGAGGTGCGCTCCGAGTTGCTGACGTCGTTGGTCACCTGCATGGCCACGTTGTGGCTATAGGACATCAACTCGATCTTGTCCGTGTAGCCCTCCAGCGTGCACTCGCCTTTGATGTCGCTGCCGAGGTCGAGAATGATCGAATCCATGGTTTGCTGCTCCCGGGACAGGGGGAACCGCGCGGGCCGCCATCGCGGCGCCGGGCGTGTTCAGGGGATGGAGGCGGCGAGGCGCCGCGGTCGTAAGGACAACTTGCCGGTCAGGCGGCCGCGGGCGGCGGCAAGGTCGCGACGAGCCGGATCGACGCGGTGAGTTCCTCGAGCTGGAAATGCGGCCGCAGGAACACCGTCGCGCGATAGGCGCCCGGCTTGCCGGGCACCTCGGTCACGTCCACGCGCGCTTCGCGTAGCGGATACTGCGCCTTGATCTCTTGCGGCGCGTTGTCGTTGACGAGCACGTAGTCGGCGATCCAGGTGTTCAGGTAGCTGCGCACGTTATCGCGCGTCATGAAGCTCCCCACCTTGTCGCGCATGATGGCCTTGATGTAGTGCGCAAAGCGCGAGGCGGCGAGGATGTACGGCAGCATCGCCGAAATCCGCGCGTTCGCGGTGGCCTCCGCCGTGTTGTACGCAACCGGCTTGTTGGCGGTCTGGCCGCCGAAGAACACGGCGAGCCCTTCGTTTTTCTTGTGGACGAGGGCGATGAAGCCGAGCGCGTCGAGTTCCTTTTCGCGGCGATCGGTGATGGCCACTTCGGTCGGGCACTTCATGACCTTGTCGCCCGAGGCCGTCTGGAAGATGTGGTCCGGCAGTTTCTCGACGGCGCCGCCGCCCTCCACGCCGCGAATCGCGGCGCACCAGCTGTATTGCGCGAACGCGTCGGTGATCCGCTGGGCGAGCGCATAGGCGGCATTGCCCCACAGGTACTTCGTATGATCCGTGCCGTCCACGTCTTCGAAGAAGTTCATGCCTTCCACCGGATTGCTGTCCGGATGGTAGGGGCGGCGCATCAGAATGTGCGGCAGCACGAGCGCGACATAGCGTGAATCCTCGCTCTTGCGGAATTCGCGCCAGCGGTGCATGTCGATCGTTTCGAAGATCTTCGAGAGGTCGCGCGGCACGCCGAGCTCCGTGAAGCTCGTCATGTCGAAGAGCTGCGCATGCGCCGCCGAAATGAACGGGGCGTGGGCCGCCGCCGCCACCGAAGCGAGCTTTTCGAGCAGGCTCACGTCCGGCGTCTGGCGCGTGAAGTAATAGTCGCCCACCAGCACGCTGAACGGATGGCCGCCGAACGTGCCGTATTCCTCTTCGTAGATCTTCTTGAAGAGCGCGCTCGTGTCGACGTCGATCGCTTTTTCCAGATCGTTCTGCAGGTCCTTTTTCGAGGCGTTCAGCAAGCGAAGCTTCAACCGCGAACTCGTTTCGGACCCCTTGACGAGGAAGTGCAGGCCGCGCCAGGACGATTCGAGCGCCTGCATGTCGGGGTGGTGCAGCACCTCGTTGAGCTGTTCGCTGATCAGCTCGTCGATCTTGCGGATGTGATCGTTGATCATCGCCACCGTGTCGCGGCTGATGGTCATGTTCTTGTCGAGCACCTGCAGCGCGAATTCGGCCAGCAGTTCGCGCGCGTGCTGCTGCTGTTCCTCGTACTGCGCCATGCGGCCTTCGTGCACGATGCGATCGAGCAGCGCGACCGGTTCCGCCTGCGCTTGCGGCGCGGCGGCTTGTATATCGGACATGAGTTTCTCCTCGCGTAGCGGCCGTTAGGCGGCGCAATGCGCCGCTCAGTGGGTCGCGCAGTTGGCCGCTAATTTAACGGCGCGGTTAGTAGCGCAGTTACCGGCTCAGTTCCCAATTCAGGCAGCAGGCGTTTCGCCAGCGGGCGCCGCCGGAGTGTCGCCCGGCGGCGGCAACTGGGCCGGCGCGGCGTCCTGCGGATGGGCCGAGCGGATTTCGCTCAGGCCCTGCGGGTCGTGCACGACTTCCTGCAGGAGCTTGTCCAACTCGTCGTTGCCGTCGAGCTTGGTGAGGAGGTCTCGCAAACGCAGGCGCGCATCGTAGAGCTGCTTGAGCGGCGCGATCTGCTGAACGATGTTGACGGGATCGAAGTCGTCGATGTTCTCGAACTTCAGTTCGACGTTGATCTTGCTGCCGTCCGCGGCGAGCGTGTTGTCGACCTGCAGTACGGCGCGCGGGCCGATCGACTTCATGACGTCGTTGAAGTTGTCGCGGTCGATGTCGACGAAGCGCCGCTCCGTCATTTTCGGCAACGGCTCGGCCGGCTTGCCGGACAGATCGGCGAGGATGCCGACCACGAGGGGCAGCTCCCGCTTTTCGATGGCATTGCCGGTTTCGACGTCGTACGTGATCTGGACACGCGGCGGGCGGTTCCTCTCGAACCAGTGCTGGGTACTGTCGGCCATGGTCACCTCGGAATTCTTTCTTTTATTGCATAGTCGAGTGAAAGAGGCCTGTGCGCATATCGACTGCAATGCGGCATGCCCCGATGTCGCATACGAGGCGCGGACAATTTTTCCGCAAGCAGGGTTGGCGCGATGACACCGGTTCGCTCGCCGTCGCTGCGTTACCTCGAGGATCGACGGTCACGACTTTAGGACAGGAAACAACAAAGTTCAAACAATATTTACTGCGCATGAATTGGAGTGACTTTCACACTGCTTTAACGAATTTCATGAATAGATTGGTAATAAATCTTTATTGCGCGGGCGTCATTCCCGCTTGTAGACTACGCGCGAAGCTGCCGGCATGGAAAACATGCGCAATGATTAGAAATACGAACCAGCATGAGGGGATCCGCGTGAGCGATGGAGATCGTGGCGGACCGGAGGCGACGCACACAATGGGGCTTGCGTAGTGATCACCACGCTATCGGTCAACACGCCGCGCACGGCCAGGACGCCGCGCAGGGGTTGGCTTGCCGCGTTCGCGGCGCTCTCCGTGTGGAGTCTCGCCGGATGTTCCGCGTCGCTGCCTAAGGTCGAGGTGGACACGCTGGCGATCGCGGTTTCGACCCAGGCCAATCTGGACACGCCCATTGCGGTCGACGCGGTACTCGTTCGCAATCCGCAGTTGCTCGACGCGTTGCTCGGCTTGCCGTCCTCGAAGTGGTTCGCGCAGCGCGATCAATGGCGGCGCGATCATCCGGAAGACCTTGCGGTCGTGTCCTACGAAGTCGTGCCGGGCCAGCAGATCGCGGCCGCGCCGTTCGCGTTCGGCGGCAAGCGCGGGGCCGGCGTTGTCGTGTTCGCAAACTATCAGACACCGGGCGCGCATCGCGTAAGGCTCGACACCGGCCCCGCCAAAGCGCTGCTGCTGCTGGGCGATCAGGACCTGAGCGTGCAGGCCGCACGCTGAATGAAGGCACATCGAGGCGACCCCATTCTCCGTTATGCGCACTCCATTTCCCGATCCGGTTTGCTGGTTCGACGGCATGCCCTTGCTGCCGCAGCACTTCCAGACCCAGGCGCTGCACGCGGCGGGTCATGCCGCGCTGCTGGCGAGCGCGGCGCGTTCCCATTACTGGGGCGTGCTCTCGCTTGAGTACGACGCGGCGGGCCTCGCCCAGGGGCTCGTGCGCATCAGCGCCCTGGAGGCGATCCTGGCCGATGGCCTTGCGATACGCCACACGCCGCTTGATCCGGTGCTGGAGGTCGACGCGGCCCGCGCGTTCAGCGAGCCCGATGAAGCCGTCACCATCTACCTCGCGGTGCCGCCGCTTTATCGCAGCGGACAACTGGACCCCCAGGCGGGGCGTTACCGGCAGCGCGAAAGCACGGACGTGCCGGACCTCGTTTCGGGCGGCGAGCCCGCTTCGATCACCACCTGGTCGCCGCGCCTGCATCTGATGACGGATCTCGGCCGGCACGAATTCGACCGGTTGCCGCTCATGCGCCTCAAACAGCAGGGCGGCGGCGTGGCCGTGGCGGAATATGCCGCGCCGTGTCCGTTCGTGCGCGCCGACTCGCTGCTCGGCCAGCGTGTGATGCGGGTGCTGATGCGCGTGAGGGAGAAATGCGTTTTTCTTGCGGGGCGTTTGCAGGCGGCGCAACGGGCGGAGGAGCGCGACGACGCCGCGCTGATCGAGCGTCAGCTGTGCGCGCTCTGGAGCCGCCTGCCGGAGGTCGAGGCGACGCTCGCCACGGGCGTTGCGCATCCCGCCGAGCTTTACCGCGTGGTCGCCGGCATGGCGGGCGCACTCGCCGCGCTGCGTCCCGCGCACGGTGTGCCCGCCTTCGCGGCATTCGATTACATGGAGTTGCTGGCATCGTTCGATCCGCTGCTCGAGTGGACCGAGGATGCGCTTGCGACGATACGGCAAGGCTACCGCGTGCGCGCGTTCAACGCGGAAGGGGGCAATTTCTGGATCGCGCCGCCATTCGGCGGCAGCAGCGGCGGCGTGGCGCGCGAACTCGTGATCGGTCTGCGTATGCCCCCCGACGCCGGCGAACACGATGCGAGCCAGTGGCTCGATCAGGCGGTAGTGGCATCGCGTCCTCACGTGGCGACGCTCGCGCGCCAGCGCATGCGCGGGCTGTCGCGGCGCCGGCTTGCGCGCGAAGAGCGCTCCGCTTACGCCACGGGCGACGATACGACGCTCTTCATGCTTTCGTCGGAGGAAACCTGGTTCGACCGCACTCAGCCCTTGTGCATCGAGGTGCGGTCGGCCGCCACGGGTCGTGCGCCCTGGGCGGTGCAACTGTTCACGCCGTCCGACGACGGGGACGACGACCGCCGATCCGGAGCCGGCAATGTTTGACGCCGCCGACAACGATCAGGAGCGCTTGCCGTTGACGCGCGCGTTTGTCGCGGCGTTTGCGCACGCGGAAGAAGCGCGCGCGCACCTGATCGAGCAGGCCGGACCGGCCGGGGAGATGAGCACTGCTGACGATAGCGGGGAGCGCGTCGACGCCGGTCAGCAAGCCAATGCGCTGGCCACACAGCTGCAGGTCGCCACGCGCAAGCTCGCGCGCGACGCGATGGCCTGGACGGGGGCGGCGGGCGAAGCGGACATCGCGGCCGCGCAGTATGCCTATGTCGCGCTGCTCGACGAACGGCTGCTGTTTTCCGCGTGGCCCGGCGCGAGCGCATGGGAAGCGCAGCCGCTCGAGGCGCGGATCTTCGGTACGCGCGCGGCGGGCGAGCGCGTGCCGGCCGCCATCGAAACCTTGCTTGCGCAACGCGATCCGGCGCAGCGCGACCTCGCGAATGTCTACCTCGCGTGCCTCACGTTGGGCTTCAAGGGGCGGCTGCGAGGCGAAGCCGGCGCGCTGCGTCACGATCAATTGCGTCATGCGTTGTTCGCCTTCGCGATGCAGCGCGATCCCGAACCCGAACGCCTTGCCGCGCCGCTCGAACGCGCCGCGCTCGCGCAGGGCGAGGTGCGCCCGCTCGACCAGATGTTTCCAGACCGCGCGCGCCTCGCGCTCCTCGTGGGAGGCGGTTGCGCGGCGCTCATCGGCATTTCGGAGCTGCTGTGGCTCTTTGCGACGGCGCCCGTGAGGCCCGCGCTCGATCGGTTCGAAGCGATTTCGCTCGTGGCCGAACGCCCGACCCATGTCGATGCGACCACGACCTCGGGCGTGGTGTTGCCGCGCGCCGGGCGGCAGGGCGCGGTGCGGCCGTTGGCGCCATACGGCGGCAGTGCGCCGTGGCCTTCCACGGGCGTGCCGCAGACACCTGCTACGCCGACCGTTTCGACGGCGCCCGCCGAAACGCTCACTCTGGCATCCCCGGCCGAGGTGCAACGGGTCGTTGCCGTCACCGTCGGCGCGCGCGATGGCGGCGACGCGAACCCCTACGCGATGCAAGCCGGAGCGCGGCCATGACGAGCACGCTCGTGACGGTCCTGCTCGTACTCATCGCACTGCTGCTCGCGTGCGTGCTGATTGCGCTGCTCATACGCTGGTTGCGCGGGCGCGACGAACGCCAGCCGCTGCGCAGTTTCAACGCCGTGATCCGCGCCGTGCATGCCGCCATGGGCGTGCGCGACGCCTACTCCGTGCCGCGCGTGCTGGCGACGGGAACACCCGCGGCGCTCGACGCGCTCGCGCGCAGCTGGCGCCTCGCGCCGGTCGGCGAGCCGGGCTGGTACGGCCGGGTCTGGAACGACGCGGAAGGGATCCTGCTCGCGGAGCCCGGCGACGTGCTCGGCACAGCCGTCGAACGCCGGCGCGGCGCCTGGCGGCGCCTCACGCGCGCGCTGTTGCGCAACCGTCCCGGTCGGCCGCTCGACGCGCTGCTCTGGGTGATCGCGCACGACACGCTGATCGACGAGAACGGCCAGCCTCACGCGGACACGAATGCGGCGATCGAGGCCTCGCGGACGCTGATCGCGTTGCAGCGGCAGTTGGGGCAAATGCTGCCGCTCTACGTTGTGGTGACCGGCTGCGATGCCGTGCCGGGCTTCGACACGCTCGCGGCGCGACTAAAGCGCGTGCGCGCCGAGACGCCGCTGGGCTGGGCTTCGCCATACGCGCCGCGGCGCGCGTTCGAGCCGGCGTGGGTGGACGACGCTTTCGCCTACCTGTGCCGCGCGCTCGCGGCGACCATCACGGAAATGGGCACGCTGGACGGTGCGCTGGACGGCGATGTATTCCTGCTGCCGCAGCGCCTCGACGCCCTGCGCGAGCCGCTCTGCGAGCACATCGAACCCGCCTTGCGCGGGGCCGCGGACGGCACCGCGCCGCTCCTGCGCGGGATCTGGTGCGTGGGCGCGGTGCCGCGCGCGCAGGACGTGCCCGGCGCCGAGCCAGGCGAGCCCGCGGCCGCGGCGGCGCCGGTCTTCGCATCGCGCCTTTGGCACGATCTGCTGATGCGGGGGCAAGGGCTCACGATCGCCATTCCGCGCGTGCTCGCCTTGCGGATGCGGCGCTACCGCGTGGCCACCG
This sequence comes from Paraburkholderia acidipaludis NBRC 101816, assembly GCF_000684975.1. GTDB lineage: Bacteria > Pseudomonadota > Gammaproteobacteria > Burkholderiales > Burkholderiaceae > Paraburkholderia > Paraburkholderia acidipaludis. Next base: position 66,081 of record NZ_BAXZ01000035.1, read on the forward strand.
CGCTGGCGGTCGTAGTGGGCTGCCTGTGGTGCGTGGGGCTGGGCCTCGCGACCTGGCATGTGCGCAGCGACGCGCACGCGCTGGCGGGCGCCTACGACACGCTGACGCTTGCCGGCGTGGCCTGGCACGAATCGGCGGCGAGTGACAGCGAAGCGGCGGCAGCGCACGTGCTTGGCAGCGCAGCCGATGCGTTCGTCAAAGTGCCGCGCTGGCAGCTCTCGACGCTGTTCATGCCGCTTTCCTGGTTAGGCCTGCGGCAGCGGCTCACCGAGGCGCAGCACCACATGTTGAGCGGACTCGTGTTCGCGCCGCTGCGCGAGCGTCTTGTCAACCGTCTCGCCAGCCTGAACTGCGCGGACACGACCGCGGCGTCCGATCCGTCGGCCAGCGACGCCGCCGCGGCGGGCGGCGCGCGGCGGCCCCAGGATCTTCCGGAGTACACGGCGGGAACGCGTCTGGTAACGAATGCCGCGCAGACCGAGCGCCTCGTTCAGAGCTACAACGAGCTCGTCGATCCGGAAAGCGGCAACACCGCGATGCTGGCCCAGCTCATGCACGGAACGGCGGGCACGAGCTTTCCGCCCGATCACGTGCAGGACCGCCCGGCGCTGGACGAAGCCCTGCGCGCGTTCGGAGCCGATGACGGGGCGCTGCCGTTCGACGGCGCCGATGCGCTCGCGGCGCGCGCTCGCGCGAGCGTCTGCTTCGAGGAGACGTTCGATCACTGGTTCGACCAGATCTATCTGGACTCCTCACTCACGGAGAACGCGGCACAGATCCAGTCCATGCTGGGCGACCTCAAGGCGCCGGGCGCGACGCCCACGACGGCGGCGCTCGACGAACTGGCCACGCGCATCGACACGCTCGCCACCCAGGTCGATACGGCGGACCACGGCTGGGCCGGCGCCCACGGCCAGGAGATCGTGCCGGGGCTGGGTGTCACCTTCGATACGGCGAAAGGGCTGCACCTGATCGGCGCAGGGCCGGTTGCCGCGGTGCTCGAGCACGAGCAGGGCGAGCAGAGCGCTTTTGCGGCGCGGTGGCTCGCAAGCGGCAACCTGCCCGGCGTCCTGACCTCGAATACCAGCAGCGGTCTGCAGCTCGCGGAAGATCTGCTGCCGCTGCGCGACGCGTTGCGAACCTTGCTGGGCCAGTCGTTCGTTTCGGGCGAGGGCGGCGGCGAGCCGCAGATTCGCAGCGTCACGGCGGATTCGGCCCAGCAGGCGCTCGCGGTGCTGCCCGCGTACAAGCAGTACGCCGCTGGACTGCTCGCCCAGGCGCCCGAGGCGTGGCGCGGCGCGTTGCTCGCCGCGGCCGGCAATGCCACCGTGCACAGCATGGTGGCGGCGCTATCGGAGCCCGCCGCGCCCGGCACGCCGCGCGACGTGGCATATGTGCCGCAAACGCAGGCGCCGCCCTTCGACGCGTTGCGCAAGAACGCGCTCGACCTCGTCGATGCGTTCGATTCGCTCGGGCGCACGGACCTCGCGCAGGCGGTCGCGCTGCGCGTGAGCGATGCCGCGCTCGGCGTGCTGCGCTCGACCGATGTGCAACTGCAATCGCTTGAGCCGTTTCGACCGCTGCGCGGCGACTTCTCCGGCTGGAACGGCAGCCCGGGCGGATCGCAGCGAGCCTTCGGCGCGGCATCGCCCGAAGCGCTGCAAACCTACCTCGCCGCGCAAGCCGGCGCCGTCTCCGATGCGGCGGCCGGCGCCGCCAGCGCGCTCGACTGGCTCGTCACGCAAAACCCGCCGCTGTCCACCGCGGACGCGCATCTCGTGGCCCGCTGGAAGGCGCTGTTCGCCGATCTCACGCAATACCGCGCGAGGAGCCCGGCCAGCGCGCTCGTGGCCGTGCCGGCCATCATCTCCAATCAGCTCGACAAGATGGACCTCGACACCTGCGGCGCCTCGCTCGCGCAGGCGGAGGTGCCGGCAACGGGCGACGTCATCGCGAGCGCGGGCGTGCAGCTCGTTTCGTCGGCACGCGAGCGCTGCTACCGCTTGCAGATCGGCACCGGCATGGACGCATACGAACAGTTGCGCAGCGCATTCGCGCGCAACCTCGCCGGCCGCTTCCCGTTTTCCGCCGACGCGAATGCGCCCGCCGCCGACCTGCGCCAGACGGCGGCCTTCGTGGCGCTGCTCGATGCGAAGCTCGCGGACGCGCAACGGGGCATCAGCGCGGCCGAGGCGAGCGGCGCCGCGCATCCGGACGCACAGCAGTTTCTCGCCAAACTCGCGCGGGCGAAACCGTGGCTGGACGCGCTCGTCGCGCGGGGGGCGGACGGCGCGCTCGTGGGCGTCGACGTGGCGGTGGACTGGCGCATCGATCGCAGCGACGAAACCGGTGCCGACCAGGTGATCCAGTGGTCGATCGAGAGCGGCAGCCAGATGCTCGCGTGGCCCGCCAGCGGCGGTCCGCCGCTGCGCTGGGCGCCGGGACAGCCCGCCGCGCTGAGCCTGCGCTGGGCCAAGGACGGCCCGTGGCGACCGATGCAGGACGCCGCCCAGCCGACCTTGTCGGTCGACGGCGAGGACGCCACCTGGGCCGCCAACGACACCTGGGCGCTGCTGCGTCTCGTGCGCCTTCACGCCGTGCCGGAAGAGGGCGCCGAGGGCGCGGGCAATGCGCGCATGCTGCTGAGCGTTCCGGTGCGCGATCGCAGCGGCGCCACCCAGACCGCGCGCATGTTCATGCGCGTGGGCATGACGGGAGCGTCGAAGACCGCGCTCTCGTATCCGGACCTGCCGTTCTCGGCGCCGGGGAGCAGCCTGTATATCCCGCGGACCGTCACTTACGGGCAGTGGCCGGCAGACGCCGAAGCGGGGCACGGATGAAGCCGATCTACGACATCGAAGCGCTCGTTCAGCCGATACCGGGCGACACGCCCGGCGGCGTCTCGCTGCTTCACGATCCCGCATTCGACGCGATCAAGGCCGCGCGCCGCGAAGACGATCCGGCCTTGCCGGCCGGCATCTGGCAAACCGCGCTGAAAGTGGCCGACTGGGCCGAGGTCGAGACCGGATGCCGCACGCTGCTGGCGGAGCGTAGCAAGGACCTCACGCTGGCGGCGTGGCTGGGCGAGAGCTGGCTGCATCGATACGGGTGCGGTGCTTTGCCGGCATGTTTCGAACTGCTGAGCGAACTCTGCACGCGTCATTGGGATAGCCTGCATCCGCTGCCGCGCGATGGCGATTATGGCTTTCGCGCCGCGCCGCTGGTGTGGATTTCGCAGAACTATCCAACCCTGCTCGCGGGGCGCATTGCGCTGTGTGCCGGGCCGGATGGATCCGCGTTGACGCTTGCGCGCTGGCTCGCCACGCAGCGCGAGGCCGTTGCGGTGAAGGATCGCAAGGACGTGCCGGCCGCCAGGCGCGAAGAAGCGGCGCGCGCGGCGATGGCGCTCGTGCAGGCGGTGCTGGCCGCAACGCCCGCCGCGTTGCATGCGCAGCTACAGGCCGTTGGCGCGGCTCGCGAGCCTATCGCGAGACTCGATGCGTGGTGCACGCCGAGGCTCGGCGCGGAGGCGCCGGGGTTCGCGCCGCTGCTGGAAACGATCGAGCGGATAGAGGGTGTCTTGCGCGAGTGGCTCGCGTTGCATCCCGACTGGAAGGAGGAAGCGATGGTTGAGGTCGCACCGATTCAGGAGTTGCCGGTGGTTGGCATGCCGGAGAGCCGGCCCGTCGAGCGTATCGACAGGCTGCAGTCGCGGGAGGAAGCGTACCGGCTGCTGGCTATCGTTGCCGACTATCTGATGCGCTACGAGCCGCATAGCCCCGTGCCTTATATGCTGAAGCGTGCGCTGGACTGGGGGGCCAAGCCGTTACCCGCATTATTGGTCGAACTGACGACGGGGGAGAGGGGGCGCATGCTGGGCAGCGCCTTGGGACTGCTGCCGGAAGTCGAGGATACGAAATAGCATTCGCGTAGTTATGCCAGGTATCTGGCGAAGCCGAGGGGAGATCTGCCCGTATGCCGACCATTCTGTCTCAGGAAGCCGCCCTCTATCTCGTCGATTCCGCCAGCACGGGCCGACCGTGCGACTTCATCGATCGCTTCATTAGCGACAAGAACGCCGATCGACTGTTTTACCGAGGGATGATCTTTGGCACTGGCAATGTCATCCTTGAATACTTCGCCGGAGCGGCATTGTGGCATTCAATCAAAACCGGGAGACTAGCCGTACCCGAACAACCTCTGGCCAGGCAGCAATTGTTCAATGAACATTGCAACCTATACAAAAGCAATGGCGGGAACCTTGTGCCGGCGCGTTCCAATAGCTATGTGGCTTTTAGCAAGCACGTTAGCGTTGCAACCACCCCCCAGGTTGGGAATCATCCGGATCACGACCTCTCCCTCACATTCACCCCACGGGTGACCGAACCTTTCCAGACCTTCCAGGCGACTGCCGAGCAGGCCAATTTTTTCACGAAGTTCAATCAGTCGCCCTATTCCGTGAGTCGGACCCCGGCGGACAAGGTCATCCGGGGCATCAAGAAAGATGCGAGCGGATTGACCCCGACGCCGCCCGAACTGCCCCAGATCGGCAATCTGATTTCCGTGCGTCAATTCATGACCCGCAGAGCGTGCAAATTTCTGCTCTATGACGTCGTACTTGACCAACGCGGCGTCATTCATTACGCGCTGGATGAGCTGACGCCCGAACATATCCTGAACAAGACGGCACTTCCGCTCGAAGGGCGCGATCCGCTCGTCGGGAACAAGGTGCCGGTGTGTACCTCAGAGGTGCGGGAGTTGTTCAGGATGTGGAATTTCTTCCGGAATCACACCGTTTTTTATCGTGAGTTCAAAGTGGTCGAGCCCATGTGGGTAACGTGCAATGCCGAGGACAAGAAGAAGTGGGCGGAGTACGCCTATCATTTGCTGTCCAGCGAAGCATGGAAGACGCATGAGCAGCAGAACGCCCAATTCAAAGAGCTTGGCGCGGCCTTTGCGGAATTCTTTTTGGCATTCAGTGAGGCGGATTACGACGCCGCCATTCAGCGCTATCACGCCGTCGACTACAGACTCTTTCCGAAGTCCGCATTGAAACACCCGTCGCTCGCGTCTGGGGCATTTGTGCCGAATTCGCTCGTCATCCCTCCCCCTCAGGTCGTCCCTCCCGAGGTCAACACGCCTGTACAGGAGGACCTGAGAGCCTTCTTTGAGTCACTGCATAGCGGCTCGGATTCCTGAGCCGATTTACAGCGGAAGTGAAGCCGAAGCCCGGTAGTCCATGGGCGCTCGGCGACTGGACTGAATACCTGCCTGCTGCGCTTTACCACCCGGGGCTGTGTCCCTGGCACGTCAACATGCAGCCGAGCGCCGCCACAGTCCCTACCGCGCCGAGCCCGGCGCCCACGGCGATATTCTCCACGGCGGTTGCGCAGCCCTGAAGCGACAGCGCTGAAGTCAGGAGTGCCGCAAACACAAGGCGCCTGGCAACACCGCAAAAGACACCGCCAAAAGCACTACGTCCTGTTGACATGGTTCGATCGCCGTCGTGAGCGGCTTCATGGCTTGTATGAGAACTCCGAGCATATCGACGCAGATGCACGGCGATTCCCCAAGCTGCGTTCCCAAAGCGCAACCGCTTACAAACCGTTTCTATTTCGGCAATGCAGATCAGACGATTGAATGACCCGTCACGAAGCGGCAGTCAACGTCGGGTCATCGCCTGAGTAAAGTGCGGGCAGGGACGGGCTTCGTCCCATTATGCAAACTTTGCATATGCTCATGCTGATACAGCATTAGACGACCGCGATCCGCCACTTCATTATCGCGTCTCCGCCATAACGGCGGCTGCCCGCCTGCACAGGGCACCGCAACAAAAACCAGCGCTGTCGGCCCCTCGCCGACCTGCGAAGACCGGCACGGCATTGCTGCACGCGTACCGTGGTCGCCTGTCTCGCCCTTGCGCGCTGTCCAAGGAGACAATGTGAATCAATCAATACAACGGAACATCGGCCCGTTTGCGCTGATGTTTACGGGCCTCGGCTCGATCATCGGTTCGGGCTGGCTGTTCGGCGCGTGGAAGGCGGCGAAGATTGCAGGTCCCGCGGCCATCTGCGCCTGGGTGATCGGCGCCGTGGTCATTCTGGCCATCGCGCTCACCTACGCCGAACTCGGCGCGATGTTCCCGGAGTCGGGCGGCATGGTGCGCTACGCGCGCTACTCGCACGGCGCGCTGGTGGGCTTCATCAGCGCCTGGGCCAACTGGATCGCCATCGTCTCGGTGATCCCCATCGAAGCCGAAGCCTCCATCCAGTACATGAGCACCTGGCCCTACGACTGGGCCCACGCGCTCTTCGTCGACGGGTCATTAACCCACTCGGGGTTAGGACTCTCGGCGCTGCTCGTGATCGTGTACTTCATGCTCAACTACTGGGGCGTGACGCTCTTCGCGCGCGCCAACAGCGCCATCACGATCTTCAAGTTCATTATCCCGGGCCTGACCATCATCGGCCTGATGACCACGGGCTTTCACCACGAGAACTTCGGCCAGTCCACCGACTTCGCGCCCTATGGCTGGTCGGCGGTGTTCACGGCGGTCGCGACGAGCGGCATCGTGTTCGCGTTCAACGGCTTCCAGAGCCCGATCAATCTCGCGGGTGAAGCACGCAATCCGGCCAAGAGCGTGCCGTTCGCGGTGATCGGCTCGATCCTCTGCGCGCTCGTGATCTACGTGCTGCTGCAGATCGCCTACATCGGCGCGGTCAACCCTACTGATGTGCTCAAGGGCTGGAACACGTTCAACTTCAAGTCGCCGTTCGCGGAACTGGCGATCGCGCTGAACCTGAACTGGCTGGCGATCCTGCTGTACGTGGACGCGTTCGTGAGCCCGAGCGGCACCGGCACGACCTACATGGCGACGACCTCGCGCATGATCTACGCGATGGAGCGCAACAACACGA
>NZ_BAXZ01000034.1 GCF_000684975.1 Paraburkholderia acidipaludis NBRC 101816
GAGCCGGTACGCGCGGCGGGCGCGCGGCGCGTCGGAGGCGCCCGCGCCGCGCACGTCGTATGCGATCACGCGGTAGCGCGTTTCCAGCTCGCGGCGCAGCGGCGTCCAGACCGCCGCCGAGTCGGGGTAGCCGTGCACGAGGATCACGGGCGGCGCGCCGGCGGGACCGCTCGCGTAGACCGCGAGCCGCGCATCGTCGGACTGCACCGCGAAGGTCTCGCACGCTGGGCGCAGGGTGCTGCTCATGCGGGCTTCGCGTTCGCGGCCGGATGCAGCGGCACGCGGCGCGGCGCGGCCTTCGCCGCGTATTGCGCGTTGGTCGCGTCGATCTGCGCGATCAGGCCGTCGAGGCGTGCGAGATGGCGCCGGTTGTCCTGATCCCACGGATGGAAGCCCGGCTTGAAAAAGCGCAGCCATTCCAGCGCGATGCCGGGAAACACGCCATGACGCGGACCGTAGAGGAACTTGATGAGCCGCCACTTGCCGGGCACTTTGCCCTGGCGGCGGCCATGCGCGCGCATCAGCGCCGTGTGGTAGTCGAACACGATGACCCAGAACAGCATCGTGGTCGCGAGCATCGTGCCCGTGCGCATCAGATAGCGCTTCAGGCCCGGCTTGATGGAGGCATTCCAGACATCGAACGAAACGGCCTTGTGCTCGGTTTCTTCGAGCGCGTGCCACAGCCACATCTGCTTGTAGCCTTCCACCGAGCCTTCGATATGGCGCGCCGTATCGCTGAGCAGCATGTCGGCCAGCATGGCCGTGTAGTGCTCGAGCGCCACCGTCTGCGCGAGCTGCAGCGAAGGCGGCAGCACCCTGCGGCCGAAGTTCAGGATGGCCCACAGGCGCTTGTCGAGCTTGTGGGCGGGCAGGCCCGCGGCCTGCAGCAGATCGTTGTATTCGATGTGCTCGCGCGTGTGCATGGCCTCCTGGCCGATGAAGCCCAGCACCTGCTTCTTGAGATCGGGGTCGACGATGCCGTCGCGGTAGTGCCGCACGGCGTCCATGAAAAAGCGCTCGCCCGCCGGAAAGAGGAGCGAAAGCGCATTGAAGAAGTGGGTGACTGCCACGCCCTCGGCGTGCCAGTCACAAGCCCGGTCGGGCGGTAGTGCGAAACGTATGTCGCGCCGTATCGGCATCATGTTGGTTTCTCCCTGATTTGCCTGCGTCGTTATGCGTTGCGTTTTGCGCTGCGATCGTGTGCCATGCCCGCGCCGCCGGCTCTACGCCGCGCCTTCGCGGCCTCGCGGCGCGCGCTCATCACCACCAGCGCCTGGTAGGCCGCGGGCAGCGTGCGCGCGAGCCAGTCGGCGGCGCGCGCATCGCGCCCGATCAGCACGCGCCGGCTGTTGCGGCGCACGCCGCGCAGGATGGTGCGCGCGGCGTCCTCGGCGGTCGTGATGAAGAATTTTTCGAAGTCGTCCTTACCTTGCTGCTCGCTCGCCACCATGAAGCCGACCATGTTCGAAGCGATGCGGCTCGACTGCGCGATGTTCGTGCGGATGCCGCCCGGGTGCACGCAGGTGGCGGAGACGCCGCACCGCATCATGTCGAGCTCCTGGCGCAGCGATTCGGTGAAGCCGCGCACCGCGTACTTGGTGGCGTTGTAGGCGCTCATGCCGGGCTGCGCGAAGATGCCGAAGATGCTCGACGTATTGACGATGTGGCCTTCGCCCGCGGCCTTCAGATGCGGCAGGAAGGCCTTGGTGCCGTGCACGACGCCCCAGAAGTTGATGTTGACGATCCATTCGAGGTCGGCATAGGCCATGCCTTCGATCGTGCTCGAGAGCGCGACGCCGGCGTTGTTGAACACGAGGTTCACGCGGCCGTGCGCGGCGGCGGTTTCGTCGGCCCAGGCGTGTACCGCCTCGCGGTCGGCCACGTCCAGCACGCGTGTCGTCACGCGCACCGCCGGGGCGAGCGTGCGCACGATGCGCTCGGTTTCCGCGAGACCCGTGGCGTTGCGGTCGGCGAGCGAGAGATGGCAGCCGGCCTCGGCGAGCTGCACGGCGAGCGCGCGGCCCATGCCCGAGCCGGCTCCGGTGATGGCGGCGACCTTGTTGTCGAAGTGTTTCATGCAGGGTTCCTCGTGCGGGTGCCGGGCGGCTCAGGCCGGCTCGGTGGATTGCGTCGCCATGGCGATGGGCGCGGCGGCAGGCTCGGGCTGCCGCACGCGATACACCTGGTAGTCGGCGAGCGAGAAGTGCGCCGTCGCCTGCCGGAAGCGCCACGTGAAGCCCGGCCACAGCGTGGTGTTCTTGCCGTTGCGCGGATCGAGATACCAGCTCTTGCAGCCGCCCACCGACCAGATCGCGCGATCGAGCTTCTTCTGGATGCGCTCGTTGTAGCGGGACTCGACGTAAGGGCGCACCTCGATGGCGTCCGCGCCGTCGCGGCGCATGGCGTTCAGCGCGCCGAGGATGTACTCGATCTGCGACTCGATCATGAACACCATCGAGTTGTGGCCGAGCCCCGTGTTCGGGCCGACGATCATGAAAAAGTTGGGATAACCAGGCAAGGACGTGCCGAGGTACGCGTGCGCGCCGTTGCGCCAGGTCTCGATGATATCCACGCCGCCGCGCCCCACGACGGTTCCGGGCGGGAACGGATCGGCCACCTGGAAACCGGTGCCGTAAATGAGGCAGTCCACCTCGTGATGCACGCCGTCGGCGGTGACGACGCCCGTGGCGTCCACACGCTCGATGGCGCTCGTCACGACGCTCACGTTCTTGCGCGAGAGCGCCGGATAGTAGTCGTTCGAGATCAGCACGCGCTTGCAGCCGATCGTGTAGTCGGGCGTGACGGCCGCGCGCAGCGCGGGGTCCGGCACCTGGCGGCGGATATGGCGCAGCGCGAGCTTCTGCACGTTCTTCATCAGCGCAGGATGGATCGCGAAGCCCAGCACGCGCGATTCGAGCATCCAGTAAAGGCCCGCGCGCGCGAGCTTCTGCGTGAACGGCAGCGTGCGGAACATCCACTGCTCGAATGTCGAGAGCGCGCGGTCGGGCTTGGGCATGATCCAGGGCGGCGTGCGCTGGAAGAGCGCGAGGCCGGCCACGCGCGGGGCGATCTGCGGCAGGAACTGGATTGCGCTGGCGCCGGTGCCGATCACGGCCACGCGCTTGCCGTCGAGCGCGTAGCCGTGGTCCCAATGCTGCGAATGGAATGCCTTGCCCGTGAAAGTCTCGACGCCGGGAATGTCGGGCAGGGCCGCGCGCGAGAGGCCGCCCATGCCGGAGACCAGCACGCGCGCGGCAAGCCGCTTGCCGTTGGCGAACGCGAGGCGCCAGCAGTGTGCGTTCTCGTCGTAGGTGGCGCTCGTGAGTGCGTGGCCGAAACGCAGGTAGGGCGCGAGGCGAAAGCGGCTCACGCAATGATCGAGATACGCGCGGATTTCCGGCTGCGGCGCGAACATGCGCGTCCAGCGCGGGTTGGGTGCGAAGGAGAACGAATAGACGTGCGATTGCACGTCGCAGGCGCACCCGGGGTAATGGTTGTCGCGCCAGGTGCCGCCCGCCGAGTCGGCCTTCTCGAACACGGCAAAGCGCGTGTTGCCGGTTTGCAGCAGGCGGATCGCCATGCCGAGGCCGGCGAACCCCGTGCCGATGATGGCGATGTCGATGGCCTCTTGCGCGAGGTCGTCGCCTGCCGGGTCGAAAGACCGGGTGCGTGCGTTCATCCGGAGCGTCTCCCTATGGTTCATTTTTAACTGTGACATTGATGGATGTAAACATAGGGCGGTTCGGGCCGGAACGCAAGTGTCTAGATGTGGCGCTCTAGGGGACGCGTATGGTCGGGGGAAAAGACGGCGCGCAGCGCAGAACCCCCATCTGGCGGGGTGTTCGGGCGTTCTGGCAGAGCCGCGCGAGGGCTCGCGCGGCTAAAGATATGAGGAAAGAGAGGGGCGTGGGCGGCGCGCCTAGGTGGTGCCCGACCTGCGCGTCGTGCGGATCGGCTTGGCTGCGGGCCGCGGCGTTTTGCGGGCCGGAGCGAGCGCAACGGGTGCCTTTTTGGCCGCCTTCGTCGCCGCCGTCTTGCGCGCGGCGCGCGGCGCTTCCTGCGGCTCTTTTGTCGCTTGTCCGCCGAGCTTCTTGTCGAGGATCGTCGCCACGCGGCCGCCCAGGTAGTCGCTCGACTGCTCTTCCAGCGCGCGCAGGATCTCGTTTTCGACGAACACGTTGGAGAGCGGCCGCAGCCGCCAGATCGCATCCACGAGCGCCGGCATGTCGGTGGGCGGCGGCAGCGCGCCCGCGTCGTAGCGGTCCAGATGCCGCACGACCATCTCGACGAGCAGCTTCGCGATGGCGTCGAAGTGCGGCCGTGCTTCCTCCAGCACCTTCAGCAGGTCGCGAGCGGGAATGCCTTCGCGGACCGTCGCCGCCGCGGCGTCGAGCACGGCGGGATTGCGTGCGACGAACGAGAGGCCGCGCCGCTCCAGCAGCCCGAGTTCCCCGAGACGCGTGAGCTGGCCCGGCGCCTGCGGCCCGAACATCTTGACGAGCTGGCGGATCGTAAAGGTCTTCGGGCGGGCGCTGGTCCAGCGCCCGCCAATCGCATTTTCGAGGCCGAGGATCGAGCGCAGGTCGCCGCCGTCGTCGATGGCCTTGATGAGATCCTGAATGTTCGAGAGCGTGTAGCCGCGCGCGAGCAGATGATTGATGAGCTTCAGCCGCGCGACGTGCGAATCGTTGTAGATGCCCACGCGGCCGCGCTTCTCGGGCGGCATGAGCAGGTCCCGGTCCTGATAGGCGCGCACGTTGCGCACCGTGGTCGCGGCCACGCGCGCGAGTTCGTCGACCGTGTATTCGTTCTCGGTCGCGCGGTCGGGCCTGGCTTCGGCGCTGGAGGGTTTGGGCGATTTCGGCATGCGCCGATTTTAACGCGAGCCGCTCGACCGGCGCGAGAAGGGCGTGCTGCAATAGCGTGCGCTCGCCCACGGTCGCACGGCGGATCATGGCCGCGTGTCAGAAGCGGTAAGAGACGGCAAGGAACGAAATGATCGGGTCTGCAGAAAGATCCGATTTGCTCACGGCGAGCTCGGTGCCGTCCGCGGCCTTCACGATCACCGACGAGGTGGTCTTCAGCGGAATGTACGTGATCGAGGCGACGAGCCCGAGATGCGCCGTGATGTTGTATTCCGCGCCGGCGTTGAACACCGGCTGCCACGACGCCGACGCCTTCGCGCTCACCTGTGTCGGTCCCGGCTTGCCGGCGCCGGCGGCGAGCACGGAGCCGAGATCGTTCTGCGTGGCGCTGACGAAGTTCGGATTGAGCTGGACGTCCGAGAACCAGTTGTACGACACGCCCACGCCCAGGAACGGCCGGAATTTCGCGCTGGCGTCGCGGAAGTAGTACTGGAAGAGCAGCGCCGGGCTCCACTGACGCACGCTCGTGACGATCGGATTGGTCGAAGGATCCGAAAGGTTCTGGCTGCCGAGCGCGCCCGCCGGGCCCGGCGGCTTGATCGTGCCGTGGCCGTAGAGCTTGAAGGTGGGCGGCACGCCCGCCACGGTCGTGATCGCTATGTGGTCGGTCAGGAAGTGGCTGAAAGTGAGGCCGACCGTGTCCGCGTTCGTGGTCGAGAGGCCCGTGCCCGGCGACGTGAAGCTGTTCGGCAGGCGCAACGGCGTGTTGATCGGCACGGGCGCGACGTTGGTCGTGAGCGGCGTGCTCGAGCCCTGCGGCGCCACATGGAACCAGCCCAGCACGGCCACGTTGTCGCCCGCCTGCTGCGCGTGGGCGCTCATGGAAAGTCCGGCGGTCAGCGCCGCCATGACGATGCGTCTCATTGTGTCCTCCCAGGTTCGGGTGTGCCTGCCCGCGCGCGGCATGCGGCTCTTTGCCGGCCTGCCAGTCCTTGCGCGCCTTCCGGTACGGCCGCCGCATTGCGCGGCGGCCGTCGGGCGGCCACCTCGTCAGCACGGACCCCGAAGAACCGGGGTCTCTTCTGTACTGCTTATTGAACGAATGCGCCGGCCGTGAAGTACGGCGCAGACGGGGTGTTCATGTCGAGGAAACCGAACACGCCGCCCGTGAAGATCATCTTGCCGGTGGGCGTCGAGCCGGTCGAGGCGCCGACGTGCGTGGTGGTCACGACGCCGGGCACGGTCTCCGTGAAGCTGAGATCGAGTGCCGTGGCGAGCGACGCCTGCGAAGCATTGAACGGGTCGAGCAGCGTGGCCTCGGTGCCTTCGAGCGCCGTGGTGCGATAGTCGAACTGGCTGTCCACGCCGATGTATTCGCCGTCCTGCGAGTCCACCGCGATGGCCGACTGCGGCGCGAGCACCGAGATGCCGGACTCGTCGTCCGCGACCGGGCCCGTCGCGCCGCTTTGCGGATCGGTGCCGATGTACGGATACGCCACGCCCCGGCGCACGAGTACCGGCACGAGCTGGCCGCGCAGTTTGCCGACGATCATGAAGCCCTTCGCGGCCGGTTGTCCCGTGACGAGCGTCGGCTTGGCCTGGCCGAGGAAGTGGTCGGTTTCGAATGCGCCGCTGCCGTCGGCCGATTGCGCGAGGTTCGTGCCGGGCTGCTGGCACGTATTGGCGTTGACGCCGGTGTTGTCGCACTCGGTCCAGCTACCGTCCGCGTTGATGGTGATCTTTGCGTCGACGGGCACCGGCAGGAAGTTCTGCGACGGCACCTGGTGATAGCCGAGCTGATTCCAGACGCCCGCGACGTCGGCAATGTTGGTATCGATCGACGAGAAGCCGATGAACGGGTAGTAGGGGAATTTCGTGTCGGGCACGACGCCCACGCCGCCCGTGCCCGCATAGGCGATCTCGGCGCCGGGAATCGTGCCGCCCGCCACGCCCTCGCCGATGAACACGCGCGCAAGACGGGTGGGGTCGAGGCTCGCGCCGTTGAGCTGGTAGGCGCACTGGTTGAGCTTCTGCGTGGGCAGCCCCGTTTCCTGGGTGAGCGTGCCCGTGGCGACCTGGCCCTGGCGTGTGGGCGTGACCGTGCCGGTGGTTTGCGGGATCGGCGACTCGACGTAGGTGATCTGCCAGGTCATTTTGGTCGTGTCGAGCTGCAGTTTCACGAGTTCGCCGTCGCCGCCGCCGCCGGTGTAGACCGTGCTGTAGTCGAGCGTGGTCGGGCACAGGGCGGCCGCCACCGGCGCCGGGCTGCTGCTGCCGCCCCCACCGCCGCCGCCGCCGCATGCGGCAAAGAGCGGTGCCGAGATGATGAGCGCCGCAAAAATTTTGGTGTCCATACTGCCTCTCCAGATCGTTTTTTGTGTTCGAGGACCGGCCCCCACCGGCCGGTCGTCCTCCCAGGTTCTCTGCCCTCAGTGGCTTCGTAGGCCGAAGCGCATGCTATTGCGGCTGGATCAGCGCACCCACGCCGAAGTAAGGCGAATTCTGGGTGGTGCTGTTCGCGGAACTCGGCGTGACGCCGCCGTTCTCCTCGCCGTTGATGAAGACGCCGTAGAGGCCGCCCACGGCAATGAGACTGCCCGCGTTGCCCTGCGAGTCCGTCACGCCGATCAGGCCCGGATGCGTCTGGGTGTAATCGAGCGCGAAGGTGCTCTCGGTCGTCATCGTCGAGGGCTTGAGGAAGCCGCCTTGCTGATCGTTGATGAGCGCCGCCGTGTAGGCGAAGTTCGAGTCGGCGCCGATGTAGCTGCCGTTGAACGCGCCCGACTTGAGCGCCGTGGCGGGTGCGAGCAGCGCAATGCCCGATTCGTCGTCGATCTGCGGGATGAGGTTGGTGGCGCTGATTTCCGCCACATGGCCCGTGCGGACGACCACCGGCACGACGGCCCCATTCAGCTTGCCGAGAATGAGGTGCGCGCTGGCCGTCGGGCTGCCGAACAGGGCGTTGGACGGCGTTTCGATCTGCGGGGCGTCGGTGCTCGTGAAGTAGCTGCCGTTCGGGTCGGCGGTCCAGGGATTCGCGGCGGTTTCGCAGCTCGTGTTGGTCGCGCCGCTCGGCACGCTGCAGTTTCCGCTGCTGTCATAGGACTCCTGAGCGACCTTGGCAGCGGCGGAAAATTCGCTTGACGGCACGATGTGATAGAGCAGCGTGTTATACGAGCCCGCGAGATCGGTCAGGCTCGTGCTGACCGTGGAAAAGCCGATGAACGGATAGAAGTCGAAAGTGCGCGCGGGCTGGTTCGGGAACAGCAGATTTGCCTGGGAATCCCCATCGATATCGACCGTCGCGCCCGGTATGCCGCCGCCCGCCACGCCGAAACCGACATAGATGGTGGGCGGATTCTGGGCGTTGTACGCGGTCGTATAGCTCGTGCCGTTGAGCGTGCCGGTGCCGGCCTGGAGCTGGAACGCGCAGGCGATCTGCGAAGCCGAGGGCAGCGAGCCCGAAGGCGGATGCTGCACGGCGCCCGTGATGGTGAGGCCGGTGCGCGTGTTCTGCACCGAACTCGACGCGAGCGGTATGGGCGACGCAAGCCACGTGAGCTTGTACGTCATGGTGGTCGGGTTGATGTTGAGGCTCACGACTTCGCCGCTGCCGGCGCCGCCGAGATAGGTGTTGGCCGCGATCTGCGCATCGGTGGGGCACAAGGCCGTGGCGGCCGGCGCGCTCGCAGGCGGCCCCTGGTTGGAACATGTCGAGCCCGAGCATTGCGCGGGCGAGATGGGACCTGGGTTACTCGCGTTGCCACCTCCGCACGCGAGCAGCAAAGGACTGGCGACCATGGCTAGCGCCACGCCGCGGATCTTATCCAACATGCGTTGCCTCCCTGTCTCTTATTTATGCGAAAGAGAGTGAATCATGACATCAGCGGCTGTCAATTGAACGAACCGTCTAAATCCGGGTGCCCTGTCTGAAGGGCTTGTCCCGTCTTGGTTTGCGAACAAGACACCGGGGTTTGTCCCGATGTGCCGCTTCGATATCAAGGAGACCGAAGCGGCGCAGAGCAAACGGTGTTCCCGAGCGCACGAAACGGTGCGAATCGACAGCGAATTGAAAGAAGTTGCGCATTTAATGAGAGGTGCGGCGCAACCTCGTTGGGCCTGCGGGAGCCATCATGCAAAACCTGATTGCAATATCGGCCGTTGGATTGTGCGTGTTGCTGCCGTCGGCCACGGCATACGCGCGAACCGACGTATGCAGGAAGGCCAGCGAGCAGGACATCGCTGCGCTGTTCGACCGCTGGAACGCGTCGCTTCGGACGGGCGATCCGGACAAGGTCGTGGCGAACTACGCGACGCGCTCGATTCTGCTGCCCACGGTGTCGAACGAACCGCGGCTCACGCCGGAAACCAAACGCGATTATTTCGTCGTATTCCTGAAGAAGAAGCCGGTGGGCAAGATCGACTCGAACTGGATCGAGATCGACTGCAATACGGCCATCGACGCCGGGCTCTATACGTTCACGTTCGGCGACGGGTCGATCGTGCATGCGCGATATACGTTCACGTATCGCTGGAACGGCAAGCGCTGGCTGATCACGAGTCATCATTCGTCGGCGATGCCCGAATCGCAGTGACCGGCCCTGCGCATGCAGGGTGAGGACATTCGGGATGCGCCGGCTCACGGTCGGCGAGCCTGGGTGAGAACTTTCGGGAGCCGTTTGTGCAGGCGCACACCGCCTGGCCCGATGCGGTTCGCGTGAAAGCCGGCTCGTCGGCTGCGGCCTTTTCGAATTCTCAAGGTGAGAATCTGCGGGAGCAGTTTCTTCACTGCAGTGCGCGAACGCGCGTTGGACGCCGAACGGTTAGCCATTTTTCGCAATCCACGTCACCTTCGCCGACCTGCCGGAAAATTCAAAGGTGAGCTTTTTCGGGACCAACCCGTGCGATCGCGATCATTCGGCGATTCGCGCTATAGTCGCTCGTGCTGCGACGCAGCAGACGCGTTGCGCGGCGGCCCGATCGCCGTCGTGCCGGCGCGCCCGGTTCCTGGCCGCGCTGCGCGGCCCGCCATGGAGTCCTGAGATGGGCATCTTCGACCGACTTTGGCGTCCACGCGCCAAGGCGCCTCCCGTCACGCCGCAGATTCGCGCGCTGATCGAACGTTTGCTGGTGCTGAGCCCCTCGCTGAAGCTGGCGGACCGTTTTCGCGAGCGCCTGACGCCCGCGCTGGCGTGCTCGGTCGACTACGTGAGCCAGATCGTGCTCGGCCTGCCGCCGGCGCACGAAGCCAGCGCGTCGAACTGGCTCGGCGACCCCTATATTCATGCGTTCTTCGCGGCGCCGGACGAAATCGGGCGCGTGCTGAGCCGTTCGGCGGAACTGCACGCGTGGTTCAAGGCGCATCCGCTTGCGCACGAAACCTGGGCAGTGCTGAGCATGGCGATGACCGAGCGGCGCGTGCTCGGCGTGGAGCAGATGGGCGACACCGTGCATGCGGACGTCGCCCGGACGACGCTGAGTTTCGACGATCATCAGGTGCGCCTGTGCGGCGAAACGGAAAGCGGCCTGCGCGACCAGATCGTGCAGCGTGTGGTCGAGCAGATTGCGCTGGAGGGGCTCGCGCAGATCAGTGCCGACGAGTCGCGCCGCGATGCGCTGGTCGAAGAGCGCGCGCTGCTGAAGACGCGCCTGCAACTGCTCAGGCGCCACGGAGCGGGTACGCACCGGATGCTGGGCGAAGGCGATGCCGGCGATGCCGCGGAATTCGTCAGGCTGGAGGCCGAAATCGCGGAGAACGAGCGCGCGCTGGGCGAACTCGGTTTGAGGACCGATGCGCTCGCGCGCGAACTCGACGTGATTTGCGATGTGCTCGACCATCCCGCGCAGCATACGCATGTCGAGATGAAGCATGTGTGCCTGAATCCGATGAACGTGGTGATCGACGCGAATGCGGCTCCGGGCGGCGCGGAAATCGTGTTCCCGCTTGCGCGCCTGCCGGCCAGCCCGCAGGGCGAGCGCGCGTTTTCGCTCATCCGTTTTGCTCGCATCGACCTCGTGCAGTCGTCCCCCGTGCTGAAGGAAAACAGCCGCTTCGTGATCTGAGGTGAGCTTTTTCGGGGGGCGGTGACGCCGATGGCAAGATGCGCCTGCGCCTGCGCCGGGGCACGATCTTGCCCCGCGATGGGAAGAATTTCCTGGCAGTCCCAGGTTCGTCGAAGGGAATTTTGCCGATCGGGACGCCTGACGGCGAGATTCGTCGCGTCGTGACGTGTCGGCGGCTATAGGTGAGTTTTTTCGGGAGCATGCCCCGCTGCGTCAAAGGTGAGCCTTTTCAGGAACGCCGCATGGCCCATGCCGTCACGCCCTCGCGGTCGATCGAAAAACGCTGCATGTCTTCCGTCGTGCGCGGCGCGTCTTCGTCGGCGAGGTCGAAACGCTCGTTGCCGATCTCGATCGTGACATAGCGGTCGCCATGCCGCAGCGCGTGGCCGGCCGGTGTTCCGGTCCATGCGCCGTCGTTCGCCGTGCGCAGCGCGCGCGGCGACACCCGCCACATCACGCGCGTGCCCACGGCGAGCGAGGCGTCGCCGCACGGCAGGCGCAGGCCCTTGACCGTTTCGATCTCGCCCGGCGCCCGCACGATGCCTTCGCCGACGTTGTGCAGGCCGAGCAGCTCGGCCACGCGCAGCGTAGCGGGTCGGGCGAAGACTTCGTCGATGGGGCCCGCCTGCAGTACGCGGCCTTGTTCGATCACGAGCACTTCGTCGGCAAGCAGCGCGGCTTCGTCGGGATCGTGCGTGACGATCACCGTCACCGCGTCGATCTCGCGCTGCAGCTCGCGCAACGATTGCTGGAGGCGCCGGCGTCGCGGCGTGTCGAGCGCGGCGAACGGCTCGTCGAAGAGCAGCAGCTGGCTGTGGCGCGTGAGCGCGCGAGCAAGCGCGACGCGCTGGCGCTGGCCGAACGAGAGCTCGCGCGGCAAGCGGCCCGTGAGCGTGCCGAGGCCCAGATGCGCGAGCCAGTAGCGCGCGCTGGCGGCGTCCGCGCCCACCGGAAACGCAAGTTGCTGCGCGACCGTCATGTGCGGGAAGAGGCCGTAGTCCTGCGGCATGTAGCCAATCTGGCGGCGCTCGGGCGGCAGCGCGCCCAGGTCGGCGCCGCCCAGCGTGACCGATCCCGCGTCGTTGGGCTCGAGGCCCGCGATGATACGCAGTGCGAGCGATTTGCCCGAGCCCGACGGCCCGATGATGGCGAGCCGCCGCGTGACCGGGCGCCACGCCACGTCGAGACTGAACGCGCCGAGACGCCGCTCCACCTCGAACGCAAGGCGCAGGGCGGCTGCCACGCGCACGGGCGCGGCCGGCGCAAAGCTGGCGGGCTCGTCGCCGTTGTCGGGCGAGGCCGCGAGCGCCGTGCGCACGCCACGGCTATAGACCGAGAGCGCGGCGCAGACGATCGCGATGACGAGCGTCGGCAGCAGCAGCGGCATCATCGCAGGCAGCCCCTGGCCGCCGAACACGACGTAGGTATAAACGGGCAGCGAATAAGGGTGATACGCAACCATCACGGTGGCGCCGAACTCGCCGAATGCGCGCAGCCAGGCGAGCGCGAGCCCGGCGCGAATCGCGGGCCATGCGATGGGCAGCGTGACGCGAAGGAAGCGGCTGCCTGCGTGATGGCCGAGCGTGGCGGCCACGTCGTCGTAGACGGGATCGACGGCCGCGAACGCGGAACGCGCGGCGATGATCAGAAACGGCGCGGCGACGAAAGTTTCGGCGAGCACGATGCCCGTGAAGGAGTCGGTGAGCGTCCCGCCGAAGAGCTGGCCGATCGCGCTATACGGACCGACCAGAAAGAGCAGCAGCACGCCGCTCGTGAGCGGCGGCAGCGCGAGCGGCAACTGCACGACGAAGCCGAGCAGCGCCACCGCACGCGAGCGCGAGCGCGCGAGCCAGTAGCCGAGCGGCACGCCCAGCACGAGGATGACGAGCGCCGCGACGCTCGCGCTCGCCACCGAAACGCCCACCGCCGACCCCATCGTGGGCCAGTCGACGCCCTTCCAGTCGGCCGCGCCGATCTGCGGGAGGCTGGCGACGAAGGGCGCGCAGAGATAGACGGCGAGCAGCGCGCCGAGCCACAGCAACGGCCGCGCGGCGCCTTGTTTCACGGTTGCTGTTGCGCGGCGTCGATCACGGCCTGCACCGAAGGCGGAATGGCCGAGGTGTTGCCCTGCACGGCGGGCTTCGTCACGTCCACGCCGTGCTCCGCGAGCAGCTTGCGACCTTCGGCGCTCAGCAGGAAGTTCACGAAGCGCGCGGCGCCTGCGCTGTTCGGCGCATTGTTGAGGATCGTGAGTGTGTAGTTGGCCTTGATATTCAGTTCGGGCGCGGGATGGACCGAGGGGATCTTGAGGTCGGAGGTCTCGGTCGAGTAGAAGAAGCCCGCGTCGAGCTGACCGGATTGCAGGCGGCCGACCAGCGTTTCTTCCGGCAGGACCTGGTCGGGATTCTCAGGCGTACCGAGCGTTTTTTCGACGAGATCCGGCTGGTGATAGGCCTCGGCGGCCTTGGTCATGAGTTCGACCGTGAAGGCGCCCTTCGGATCGAGCCTGGGATCGGTGCGGCCAAGACGCAGGCCCGGCTCGCGCAGCACGGCGTCCCACTTCTTCGTCTTGAAGTCGGCGGCGAAGCGGCTCTTCGGGCTATAGCCGATCAACAGCGGCGACTCCGCGAAATCGACGTACCACGAAACATAGTTGCCGTTCGCCTCGCCCGTCAGGTTCGCGTTGACCTTGGGGCTCGCGCTGATGAACACGTCGCCGCGGCGCAGCTTGCCCTTGATCTCGTTGGCGATCTTGTTCGAGCCGGCCGCGTAGCCCTTGAAATGCAGGCCCGTTTCCTTTTCGAATGCCGGGCCCACGCTCTTTTCCATGAGGTTCACGAGCGAACCGGCGTACAGCACGTTGACGTCGTCGTTGTCGGCCGCCGTGGCGCTCGCGCTCGCGCCGAGCACGCCGGCGACCACGATCACAGAAGCAATCAGCTTGCGAACCATGTTGGTTTCCCCGCAGCGTTATAAAGGTCGATATATTACGCTGGACTCGCGGCTTCCTGCACCTGGCCGGATGGCCAATTCTCACTATTACGCCTGTGCATGACACGGACGCGCTTGTACACTGAATCTCTTCCGTTCAACCCGAGCTGCGTTCGCGCCTTGCCGCGAGCGCGCGACCCACGAGGGAGAGGCTCATGCGTACCAGTGCCCGTAACCACTTCTCCGGCCAGATCAGCGCGGTCAAGACCGGCGCCGTCAACGACGAAGTGACGCTGCGCGTCGACGGCGGTCTCGAGATCGTCGCGGTCATCACGCACGGCAGCGCCATGTCGCTCGGCCTTGCGGCCGGCAAGCCGGCATTCGCGCTCGTGAAGGCTTCGTCGGTGATCGTCATGGTGGACGGCGATGCCACCCAGGTGTCCACGCGCAACGTGGTGGCGGGCTCGGTTGCCGCGGTCACGAAGGGCGCCGTGAACGCCGAGGTCGTGATCGCCGCGCCCGGCGGCGCGCAGATCGCGGCGATCGTGACCAACGAGAGCGTCGATCGCCTTGGCCTTGCGGCGGGCAAGGCCGTCGCGGCGCTGTTCAAGGCGTCGAGCGTGATCGTGGGAGTGGATGGGTAGGTTCCCCTGTTTGTCCGCGCTTCGACGGCCATGAACGTCGCGCCGGTTCCGCCATCCAGCTTCGAGCATCGCGCTGCGGCGCGCAGTGCCGAACTGCTGGGCATCGACGATAGCGCGCCCGTGCCGCCCGCCTTCGATGCCCGGCTTTTCGCCCGGCTCGTCGCGGCGCGCGAGGCGCGCGGCGAACTCGCGCTGCTCGGGCTGACGGCCGGGCAACTGGCGAGCCTCGCGGAGCGTCATTTCGACTTCGCAGCGGGTGCGGCGCCGCTTGCGCAGTCGGCCGGCAAAGCTCTCGTGAATGTCGTCGACGAAGCGGGCGCCGCCTACGCGGCCTCGATGCGTGCGTTCCTGATCGCTCACGCCGCGCCCGAGGTCGACAGCGAGGACGCTCGCTGCCTCGCGGCGATCGTCGCGAACGCCTGCCTGCGCCCCGATCACCTGTGGCGCGACCTCGGCCTCTCCGGCCGCGGCGACGTCACCGCCATGCTCGAACGCTACTTTCCCGCAATGGTCGCGCGCAATGCCGAAGGATTGCGCTGGAAGAAGCTGCTCGCACGCGAACTCGCGCTTGCCACGGGCGGCACGCCCGGACCGGCGCCGGGCTGCCCGGGCTGCGAGGACTTCGGCTTCTGCTTTCCGCCCGGGCCTTGAGCGTTTTCGCGAAGGCTGGCCGCAGCGACGCGGATGACGCATCGTGTATGCTTGCGCGCATGAGCCAACCCGCAAACGATCGTCCATCGAAAAAGGCGCCCGCAGCGGCGTTACCCGAAACCGGCATCCCGGAGAACGTGGCGCACGGTGATCCGCAGGTGCGTTTTCGCATGCGCATCCTGCAGGAAGGCACGATTGCGCTCGGTCCCGGCAAGGTCTCGTTGCTGGAGGCGGTGCGCGAGCACGGCTCGATTTCCGCGGCGGCGCGCAGCCTCAACATGTCCTACCGCCGCGCCTGGCTGCTGATGGACGAACTCAACCGCGCGCTCACGTCGCCGGCCACCGTGTCCGAGCATGGCGGGCAGAGCGGCGGCGGCAGCACGCTGACGCCGGTTGGCGAGGAAATCATCCGGCTCTACCGCGGGATCGAGGCGCGCGCAGCCGCGGCCTGTGCGCCCGAAATCGAGGCACTCACGCAACTCGTGAAGCGTTAGGCGGCGCCGCGGCCGGTTAGCCGTGACGCAGGCAGAAGCGCGAGACGGGCACGGCGGTCAAGGTGGGCGCCGCATCGGCGTAGAGCCGCATCATCAGTTCGACGAAACTCGCAAGGCTTGCCGTGCGCAGCGCGTGATAGGTCACCTGATGCCGTTCGCACACGCGCTTGAGCGTGTTCATCGAGTCGTGATCGACGCAATCCACCGGAAAGACCGCGAGGTCGGCGCCCGCGAGCGCCGCGGCAAGCAGCCCCTTGCGGTCCTCGATGCCGCCGTCGTGCACGCCCAGCTCGCCGCCCGCCGATTCCACCCAGCGCTTCAATGCCTGGTGCGATCCGGGCCGGCCCCCCACATAGACGATCCGTCTGCCCTTCAACGCGTCCTGCGGCAGCGTGCGAGCGGCGCCGACTGCTTCGTCGGGCTGCGCGGCCAGCTCCATCGCGCGGGCTTCCGCGCGCAGCGCGTCGATCAGCGCGTGGGCTTCGTCGAGTTGCGCGCGCAGCGTGGCGAGCGATGCCTCGTCGGCGGCCGCGCGCTGCTCGGCGGCTTCGCGGCGGCTCGTTTCGAGGGCGAGACGCGCATCGCGCGCGGCAAGGGCCTCGCGCAGCGACGTCAGCTGCGTATGCCGTGCCCCGTCTTCCTCGCGATCCGCACGCGTTGCCGCGCGAACCTGAAGTTCGGCGAGCGCCTCGCGCGCCGTGTCGCGCTCGCGGCTCATCTCGTGAATACGCATCTGCTGGCGCTCGGTTTTCGCCTGTAGCGCCGCGTTTTCCGCTTCGAGCGCGACGAGCCGGCGCAGGTCGGCGCGATTGGCCGCGCCGACCAGATGCGAGAGCATGTGCAGCTCGCCGAAGGCGGCCTGCCGCACGTCCATCGTCGTCGCGGGATGGGTCATGAGCGCCCAGTAGGCGGGCGGGATGTCGCCGTTCGCGAGCGATTCGTTCCAGAGCGCGAGCACGGCTTCGCTGTCACGGGCGGCGGCGAAGCGGCGCAGCGCCCCCGCGTAGCGCGCGTCGAGCGCCTTTTGCAGTGCCTTGCCGCCGGCGCCGCCTTCGATCGCCAGTTCGACGGCCGCATGATGGATCTCGAGATCGCTCGCGCGCTGCGGATCGAGCGGCGTGAATTTCGGCACGAGCTTGCGCAGTTCATGCGTGCTGAGACACGTGCCGATGATCGAGCAATGCAGGTGGTGGTCGAGTTCCGCAAGCCGCGTGCGGTGTCGCGCGCGCGCCAGATCGGTCTGACTCGGGCCGCAGCAGGGGGCGGCGGCGCGCAGGGGTGCGCTCTCGTCCGGCTGCGCAGTGCCCGGCGTGCGGGCGAGGCGAAACGGCGGTGCGTGCGAGGGTGCGTGCATGAGCGATCTCTGATCCGGTGGGACTCCGGGCCCGGCTGAACCCCGGGCAGCGCGGGCACGCCGCGCCATGTCGACGCAATATACCACGGAATATAACGAGGGCCGGGCTACCGGCGGACTCGCTGCGCGAGAACATGCTCGACACCGAGGCCGACGAACAGCGTGTCCAGCCGCTCCAGTTCGGCGAGGGTCCGCCGCATCGCCGGTATGTCGCGGCAGAACGCGGCGGAGAACAGGGCGTCGCGGGTTCTGTCGAGCTGACGCGCATCGCGAATCGCCCGCTTGAGCTCGCGTGGCCGGATGCATCCGGCATCTTCGCCATGGGGGGCGAGCGTGGCGAGGAGCGGCAGCAGCGAAGTGTCCGCCGGGGCGCAATCCGCATCGGGGGCGAACAGGCGGTTCAGGCGGCAAAGGCTGTCGCGCAGGCGCCCAAAGGCGTCGATCACGTCGCGAATCAGCTCCGCGCGTTCGTGACCGGACGCCGGCCGCAGCGCCGTGATGGTCGCTTCAAAGCCGTCCGCCGCACGCGGCCGCGCGCTTGACCAATTCGACCGGTTCGGCCAGGGACTTGCCAACCCACACCTCCATGCATGGTGGAACGCCGGCTGCTTCGGCAATGAACAGCCTTTCGATATATCCACAAGAATACATCGAATGTAAAAGTGGTGAATAGTCCGCTCATGAGCCGGCCAGCCGTTTCCCGGTATGCTTTCACCGAAGCGGCGGCCTGCCCGCCGCCTGTCCGATTTCCGTTCCCGGTTCCAGTCATGCAAACGTCGATTACCGCGAAGAGGCGCATCCGATGCGCGTAGGCCGGCCCGTCAAGGCGCTGCCGCAGCCGCTCTGCGATTACTGCGGCGCGAAGGCGCAGCTCGCGCGTCATGGCGACGAAGCGTATCCGTATCGCGACGACCACGGCCCGCTGTGGCTTTGCGCGGCCTGCGAGGCCTGGATTGGCGTGCCCGCGCGCAGCACGCGCAACGTGCCGCTCGGGCGCCTGGCCGACGCGGCGCTGCGCGACGCGAAGAGCCGCCTGCACGATGCGCTCGAGCCGCTGGTCGCGGCCAAGGTGCGGCGCGACGGCGTGAACGCCTTCGAGGCGCGTGGCCGGGCGATGCGCTGGCTCGCCGGAGAACTCGGCTTCGATCTGCCCAATCCGTCTATTCACCACCTGACACGCGAGCAGTGCGAAGCGGCCATCCGCCATGTGGAGGCCTTCGTCGCGTCGCGGCGCGGCCCGGCGCAAGCCGACGAGCGCTGAGAACCGGCGCTGCCCGTTGCCTTTTGCGCGCGCGAACGACGCGCCTGTCACTGTTAGTTACATTCGCGCGCGCGGATGCCGCTCAACCTTCGGCGCGGCGTGCCGTTATTGCACGAAATCAGTTTATTTAGTGCTCTTTATGGCCAGGACCATCCCCTTCCCGCGTCAGGCGCAAGCGGCTCAGGCCCGCCGCAACAAGGCGATGCTGTTGCCGATCCCGCGTGCGAGCGCCGACGCGCTCGCACTCCAGGTGCATCTGGCGCTCGCATCGCTGCGCGACGGCGGCGCCGACCGCGACGCCCAGGCGCTGCTGCATGCGCACGTGCTCGCGGCGTCGATGGCCGAGGCTGGCTACGGCGCGCTCGCGCAGGCGCAGGTGTCGGCCGCCGATGCGGCGCTGCTCGCGTGCTACGAGCGCGGCCGCACGGGCGCCGGCTGGCGGCTCGACGGCGCGGAGTTCGATGCGCTGGCGGCCATCGTGACGATTTACGACGAGCAGTTGCAGCGCGCGCCGCTGTGGGTGCTCACGGAGGCGAGCGAGCGGCTCGAACGCATGGGCACGGCCGGCGCGACCCAGCCCATGCGCAAGCTGGCTTGAAGCGGTCTGTAACCGGCGTGCAGCGGGCATGCGGCGTGCGGTTCATCGACAGTTGCCGGAAAGCGGCTTGCAAGCGGCGAGAAGCGGGGGCCGTCCGTTTTGCCCCAACGCGTCGCCTGCCCCGCCAGGCCGCGCCGTGGCGGCATTGGCACGGCATTTGACGCGCCGCGCAAATCGTGTTGACTTCCGGTGTGCAGCGTGACTAAAATTCGCCCGTCTTAACAAAAGGGGCTGACGCCTTGGACAGTAGCAGTTGCCGATCTTCGAATAGTTTCGCTGCCTGACCGGCAGGACGTCCGCGCTCCCTTTCTCCAGCCGCCGTCTTGCCAGCAGGCAGATGGTGCGCGTCCAGCAGTAAATCCTCGTGCATCCTTGTTAGCGTCATCCAGACGCCGCTCGCGCTTGTCGCGTTGTTACGCGTCGTTGCGCGCCGCGTCTGGCTGCGTATTTGGCCGATATCGCGCCGCGAGCCGTTCCGGGTTCGCGGCACGGTTCGCGTGTCGCGCCCGTCAGCAAGGGCCGGCCGTGTTCCGTGCCGCCAGTCCGCGCGCGTCGCGCGTTTCGGGGCTAGAGCGAAGCCTGGTGCGCACGGGCGTACCGGGCTTCGCCTTCCATTCAGTTTGTCAGTGCATCAACATGATCCAGTTCAATCGCTCTATGCGAACGACCCGCTGCGCGGTGCGCGCGCGTGGTGTCCAGCGTAAATACGGCACGGGAGGCCAGTAATGGAGTTCGGCTTCAACCTGAACCGCACGGCCAACGCCTCGGCGTGGCGCCTGATGCCCAATCGCTGGGACTTCGTCACGTTCCCGCTCATCATCTGCCTGATCGCGATGGCGGCCATCGGCTTCCATCAGACACTGGCGCCGATGTCGACGCTCAAGACCCAGGTAATCTCCACCGATCCGCGCATGCTGCCCGAGTATGCGATGCGCACCACGCTGCGCATGCTCGCGGCCATGGCGGCCTCGCTGGTCTTCACGCTCGTCTACGGCACGCTCGCGGCCAAGAGCCGCCGCGCCGAAAAAGTGCTGGTGCCGATTCTCGACATCCTGCAGTCGGTGCCGGTCCTGGGCTACATCTCGTTCACGGTCACGTTCTTTCTCGCGCTGTTCCCGGGCCGCGTGCTGGGCGCCGAGCTGGCCGCGATCTTCGCGATCTTCACGAGCCAGGCGTGGAACATGACGTTCAGCTTCTACCAGTCGCTGCGCACGGTGCCGCGCGATCTGGACGAAGTCTCGAAGGGCTTCCACCTCACGGGCTGGCAGCGCTTCTGGAAACTGGAAGTGCCGTTCTCGATGCCGGGCCTCATCTGGAACATGATGATGTCGATGTCGGGCGGGTGGTTCTTCGTGGTGGCTTCGGAAGCCATTACGGTGGGCAACAACACGATCACGCTGCCGGGCATCGGCGCGTATCTGTCCCAGGCCATCTCGGACAAGAACCTTGGCGCGGTGGGCTGGGTGATTCTCGCGATGACGGTCGTGATCGTCGCCTACGACCAGTTGCTGTTCCGCCCGCTCGTTGCGTGGGCCGACAAGTTCCGCATGGAAACGACGAGCTCGGGCAATGCGCCGGAATCCTGGCTGCTCGACCTGATTCGCCGCACGCGCCTGATTCACCGTCTGCTCGTGCCGATGGGCATGGTGCTCGCCACGCTCGCGCGCATTCCCATTCGCGTGCAGTTGCCGAAGGCGATGCCCGTGGTGAGCACGAAGCGCAGCAAGGCTGCGCTTGTTGGCGACATCGTGTGGGGCATCCTGGTGCTCGCGCTCACCGTGTACGTGGTCTGGCGCGTCGTGGCCTACGTGCGCACCGGCGTGACGCTCGACGAGGTGGGCCACGTGCTCGTGCTCGGCCTCATCACGCTCTTGCGGGTGGTGCTGCTGATTGCGATCTCGTCCCTGATCTGGGTGCCCGTTGGCGTGCTGATCGGCCTGCGTCCCGCGCTTGCCGAGAAGATCCAGCCGCTCGCGCAGTTTCTGGCCGCGTTCCCCGCGAACCTGCTGTTCCCGGTGTTCGTGATCGTGATCGTGAAGTTTCACCTGAACCCGGACATCTGGCTCTCGCCGCTGATCGTGCTCGGCACGCAGTGGTACATCCTGTTCAACGTGATCGCCGGCGCGAGCGCCTACCCGAACGACTACCGCGAAGTGGCGACGAACTTCGGCATTCGCGGCTGGCAGTGGTGGCGCAAGGTCATGCTGCCGGGCATCTTCCCGTACTACATCACGGGCGCGATCACGGCGTCGGGCGGCGCGTGGAACGCAAGCATCGTTTCGGAGTTCGTGCAGTGGGGCGACACGAAGGTGCAGGCGCACGGCTTGGGCGCCTATATCGCGCAGACCACGGCCGCCGGCGACTTTCCGAAGATCATTCTGGGCATCGCGGTGATGTCCCTGTTCGTTACGCTGTTCAACCGCACGTTGTGGCGTCCGCTGTACGCCTACGCCGAGTCCAAGCTGCGCCTCGATTGAGAGTAGACCGAAATGCTGAATCCCAAGACTGTTTCTCCCGACCTGATCGCGCCGACCCGTCCCGCCGCCGGTGCGGAGGTCCTCTCCGTGCGCAACGTTTCGCGCGGTTTCGCGAAGACCGAAGACGAACGGCTCGTGCTCGAAGACGTGAACCTCTCGCTGCGCGAGGGTGAGATCGTCGGGTTGCTGGGCCGTTCGGGCTCGGGCAAGTCCACGCTCCTGCGCATCATCTCGGGTCTCATCGAGCCGAGCAGCGGCGACGTGGACTGGCTCGGCAAGCCGCTCGCCGGCCCGGCCGAAGGCGTTTCGATGGTGTTCCAGACCTTCGCGCTGTTTCCGTGGCTCACGGTGCTGCAGAACGTGGAAGCGGGTCTCGAAGCGCAGGGCGTGGCGGCTCGCGAGCGCCGCGAACGTGCGCTGGCCGCCATCGACCTGATCGGTCTGGACGGCTTCGAGAACGCCTACCCGCGCGAGCTCTCGGGCGGCATGCGCCAGCGCGTGGGCTTCGCGCGCGCGCTCGTGGTCGATCCGTCGCTGCTGCTGATGGACGAGCCGTTTTCCGCGCTCGACGTGCTGACCGCCGAAACGCTGCGCACCGACCTGCTCGACCTGTGGACCCAGGGCCGCATGCCGATCAAGTCGATGCTGATCGTCACGCACAACATCGAGGAAGCGGTGTTCATGTGCGACCGCATTCTCGTGCTCTCGTCGAACCCGGGGCGCATCGTGGCCGAGATCAAGGTGCCGTTCAAGCATCCGCGCAACCGTCTCGACCCGGTGTTCCGCAAGCTCGTGGACGAGATCTACGCGAAGATGACGGCGCGCGAGACGGCCGCCTCCACGCCGAGCCAGCTCGAAGTGGGCAGCCGCCTGCCGAACGTCTCGACCAACATCATGGCGGGTCTGATCGAGACGCTCGCGGCCGCGCCGTACCACGGCCGCGCCGACATGCCGGAAGTCGCGCGCACGCTGCATCTGGAGGTGGACGACCTGTTCCCGATTGCCGAAATGATGCAGTTGCTGGGCTTCGCGGACGTGCGCGAGGGCGACCTGCTGCTCACGCCGCCGGGGCGCGTGTTCGCCGAGTTCGGCACGCAGGAGCGCAAGATGATGTTCGCCGACCACCTGCTGCGTAACGTGCCGCTCGCGGCGCGGATCAAGAAGGTGCTCAACGAGCGTCCGGGGCACCGCGCGCCGCGCGTGCGCTTCGAGCAGGAACTGGAAGACGTTCTGTCCGACGGCGCCGCCGAAGAGACGCTCGATACGGTGATCGACTGGGGCCGTTACGGCGAGATCTTCTCGTACAACGACCAGTCGGAGATCTTCAGCCTGGAAGACGTGGAAGGCTGATCGGCTCGATCGCCGCAAGAGCCGGCCGGCTTTTGCTTTTCACGGAAGGCGCCCGCATGGGCGCTTTTTTTTGCGCCTTCTTTCATCGAACGGTGAGCTTTCTCGGGAGACGCGGCGCGGCTTGTGCGCTGCATCCAGGCGCCGCGCGTAGGTCATTGATTGGACTGGAATGTTCGCCACGCCGGGCGATGCGCGAAGTGACCCGCAGCGGCTCTAGGTGAGCGTTTTCGGGAGCGAGGCACCGCGCCGTCACTTCAAACGGCTGTTGCGCCAGCTACGCGGCGTCATGCCGAAGCGCGAACGGAACCAGTCCGTGAAGGAGCCTTGCTGCGTGTAGCCCAGCAGCGCAGCCACGCGCCCGATCGGGTAGCCTGGATTGCTCATGTAGCGCACCGCCAGTTCGCCCCTGACTTCCTCGACGAGACGCGAGAAGCTGGTCTGCGACTGTTCGAGCTGGCGCTGCATGGTGCGCACGCTCAGGCGCAGATGGCCGGCAACTCGCTCGATGGTGGCCCCTTCCAGCGGCAGCAGCAGGTAGACCGCTTTGCGCACTTCCAGCGGGGTCGAGTCGGCGCCGGGCACGTTGAGCGTGTCGGCGAGACTCTCTGCATAACGAACCAGTTCGGGGTCGGCTGCGGGATTCGGATAATCGAGATCGGCGGCCGCGCAAACGAAGCCGTTGAAGTCGCTGCCAAATTCCAGAGGACAACCAAAGAACCGGCGATGGAACGTCAGGTTTTGCGGGCCCCGGTGAACGAAATGGACGGCGCGCGGCTTCCAGTGATCGCCAAGCAGGGCGCTGGAATGGCGCGCGAGCATGCCGACCGCGAGTTCGATCGCCTGATTCGTCGGCGTACCCGATTCGACCACAAGCTCTTCCCGGATGGTGACGGTTTCGCCCGCGTCCTCGACGTATACGGCCAGCGCCTCGTTGAGCAGATGGCGGTATTCGGCCGTGGCCAGCAACACCTCGCGCAGAGTGCGCTTGTGTGCGAGCAGCACGTTGACCACGCCGGTCCCGAACTTGCGCCGGGTCTCGGCCATCTGCAGGGCGAAAGTGGGGCAGCACGCCATCTCGGCCGTGTGCTCCAGCAGCCAGCATGCGGCGGCGGCCGGGATGCGGTCGTCCGGATTCGCGAGCGCTGCGGGATCGAGCCCCGCCTGCTGCGCCAGCTCGACCGGATTCAAGCCGACGCGCCGCGTCACATCGAAGTAGCCGCTCATGGCGACCGCTCGAATCATCGTCTCCATCACCGTGTCTCCGCCCGTGCCGTGCCCACGCCAGCATCGGTGTTAACGCCTGGTGGCGCGCAAACCTAAAACAATGGCGTCTTTTCCGAAAAGTGTAGCGCAGGATTGGCTTATCGTGCGATCTCAACGGTTCAATGGAGAACACAATGCAATTTCTCGACGATTCGCTGCACCCCGAGAACCAGGACAAAGTCGTCGTCACGGTGGCGCCGTATGGGCCGGAATGGATGCCCGAGGATTTTCCCGAGGACATTCCGGTGACGATGGAAGAGCAGGTGCAAAAGGCCGTCGACTGCTACGAAGCCGGCGCGACCGTCCTGCATCTGCATGTGCGCGAGCTGGATGGCAAGGGCTCCAAACGTCTGTCGAAATTCAACGAACTCATTGCTGGCGTGCGCGCGGCCGTGCCCGATATGATCATCCAGGTCGGCGGCTCGATCTCGTTTGCGCCCGAAGACGAAGGGCAGGCGGCCAAATGGCTTTCGGACGACACGCGCCACATGCTGGCCGACCTCGATCCGAAGCCCGACCAGGTCACCGTGGCGATCAACACCACGCAGATGAACATCATGGAGCTGCTCTATCCGGAGTATCTGGCCGGCACGTCGCTGTCGAACCCGGCATTCATGGCGGCCTACAGCGAAATGACGGTTCCCGCCGGTCCGGCCTGGGTGGAGGAACATCTGCGCCGCCTGCAGGCCTCGGGCATCCAGCCGCACTTCCAGCTCACCGGCATCCATGCGCTGGAGACGCTCGAACGCCTCGTGCGCAAGGGCCTCTACAAGGGCCCGCTGAACCTCACGTGGATCGGTATCGGCGGCGGTTTCGACGGGCCGAACCCGTTCAACTTCTTCAACTTCGTGCATCGGGCGCCGGACGGCTGCACGCTTACGGCCGAGTCGCTGCTCAAGAACGTGCTGCCGTTCAACATGATGGCGATGGCCATGGGCCTGCATCCGCGCTGCGGCATCGAGGACACGATCATCGACCAGCACGGCTATCGCATGACTTCGGTGCAGCAGATCGGACAGTGCGTGCGCGTGGCGCACGAACTGGGCCGCGGGATTGCCTCGGGCAAGGAAGCACGCGAGATCTACCGCATCGGCGTGCGGTACGAGACGATAGACGAGACGCTGATGGCCAACGGCATGGCGCCGAACCGTTCGAGCGGCGTGAAGAATCTGCCGCTGCGCGCGGCGTAGCGGGAAGAACCCGGCAGACGCTGCCGCTGGCTGACACAAGCCGCCACGAGCCGCTGCAGGGCTTTCTGGACCGGCTGGAGACGAAGGAGACAATTCATGCTCACGCATGCCGAGCCCGCAACGGGCGATGTTTCGACAACGCAGACCGACGTGCGGTCCTATGCATGGGTCGTGTTCGCGTTGACGGTGGGCCTTTTGCTCTCCGACTACATGTCGCGCCAGGTGCTGAATGCCGTGTTTCCGTTGCTCAAGGCGACGTGGAGTCTCTCCGATACGCGGCTTGGCACGCTCAGCAGCGTGGTCGCCTTGATGGTGGGCGTGCTCACGTTTCCGCTTTCGGTGCTTGCCGACCGCTGGGGCCGGGTCAGGAGCATTGTGCTGATGGCGGCGATGTGGAGTCTCGCCACGTTCGGCTGCGCCATCTCGTCGAACTATGGCGAGATGCTGCTCGCCCGGGCCTTCGTCGGTATTGGTGAAGCGGCCTATGGCAGTGTCGGCATCGCCGTTGTCCTGAGCATTTTTCCGCCGCGCCTGCGCGCCACGATCGCCGCTGCGTTCATGGCCGGCGGTGCGTTCGGCTCGGTGCTGGGCATGGCGCTGGGCGGTGCGGTCGCGGCGCGCCTGGGCTGGCGTGCGGCGTTCGGCGCGATGGCGGCGCTCGGCATCGTCCTGCTCGTTCTGTACCGGTTCGCCGTGACCGAAAAGCGGCTCGCGCCGCTGCATCCGGCGTGCGCGAGCCGGCAGGCGCGGGGCAGCGGCATGCGCATGACCTTCCGTGCGCTGATGAACGGGCTTTTTTCGACAAGATCCGTGGTGTGCGCCTACGTCGGCAGCGGCCTCCATCTGCTGGTTCCGGCGGCCGTATGGGCGTGGATGCCCAGTTTCCTGAACCGCTACTACGGCATGCCGGTGGGCCGCGCGGCCATGGGCTCGGCCGTCTTCGTGCTCGCCACCGCTTGCGGCATGGTGGCGTGCGGAAATCTGACCGACCGGCTCAGCAAGCATGCGCGCGAGCGGAAGTGGAGCACGGCCATTGCCTTCTGCCTGATCTGCTTCGCACTGCTCGCTATCGGATTCCGCATGCCGGCGGGCGGCGCGCAACTCGTCGTGATCGGCGCGGGCATGTTTTTCTGCGCCGGTGCGACCGGCCCCTCGGGGGCGATGGTGGCGAACCTCACGCCGCCGTCGATCCATGCCTCGGCGTTTGCCACGCTGACGCTCGCGAATAACCTGCTGGGCCTCGCACCCGCCGCGGTGTTCACGGGTGTCCTCGCCGATCGCATCGGGCTGCTTGGCGCGTTGCAGTTCGTGCCGTTTGCGCCGCTTGCCGCGGCGGTTGCCTTCTACATCGGCAAACGCAGCTATATAGTCGATCTCGATCGCGTGAGCGCCCTTCAAGAGCGGGCGGTGCGCTGATTGGCGAGGCGGGTTGGCGGGAAGCTGAAATTAGCAGTTCGAAGTTTGAATGAAAGACAGGAGATACGACATGGCGAAAGCCGTACGCTTTCACGAAACCGGTGGTCCGGAAGTGTTGCGCTATGAGAACGTCGAAGTGGGCAGTCCGGGCCCCGGGCAGGTTCGTTTGCGCCATGAGGCCGTGGGCCTGAACTTCGCCGACACCTACTTCCGCACCGGCCTGTACCCCGTGCCGCTGCCTTCCGGCATGGGTGTCGAGGCTGCGGGCGTGGTGGAAACCGTGGGTCCCGATGTGACCAACGTGGCGCCCGGCGACCGCGTGACCTATACCGGCTTCGTCAACACGCTCGGCGCCTACAGCACGGAGCGTCTGATTCCGGCGGCGCCGCTCATCAAGCTGCCCGCGGCAATTGCCTGCGAAACGGCCGCCGGGATGACGATGCGCGGCCTGACGGCGTCCTACCTGCTGCGCCGCATTCGCGACTTCAAGGCGGGCGACACCGTGCTTTTGCACGCCGCTGCGGGTGGCGTGGGCCTGATCGTGTCGCAATGGGCCAAGCTTCTGGGGCTCACGGTGATCGGCACGGTGTCGAGCGAGGCGAAGGGCGAGGTGGCCCGCGCACACGGTTGCGATCACATCGTCGACTACAGTCACGAAGACGTGGCGAAGCGCGTGCGCGAACTGACGGGGGGCGTGGGCGTGGATGCGGTGTTCGACAGTGTCGGCAAGGATACTTTCGAGGCGTCGCTCGACTCGCTGAAGCGCCGCGGCCTGATGGTGTGCGTCGGCACGGCGTCCGGGCCGATTCCGCCGTTCAATCCGCAGATCCTCGCCATGAAGGGCTCGCTTTACCTCACGCGCCCGGCGCTGGCAGACTATATCGCCGACCCGGCCGAGAAGAACGAACTCGCCGGCGAACTGTTCGGCCACGTCGCCGCGGGCCGTATCAAGATCGAGCTCAACCAGCGTTACGCACTGGAAGATGCGGCGCAGGCCCATCGCGATCTCGAAGCGCGCAAGACGACCGGCTCGTCGGTCTTCGTCATCTAAGGAGAAGCCTGTGCGAGTCGAACTCTTGACCTGTGCGATCGGCGCGGAACTGGTCGGCGTCAATCTTGCCGATGCGATTGGCGACGATGGCCTCTTTGCCGAGATTCGCGCGGCGCTGCTGAAGCACCGGGTGCTGTTCCTGCGCGATCAGGAGATTTCGCGCGCCGAGCACGTGGCGTTCGCGCGCCGTTTCGGCGAGCTGGAAGACCATCCGGTTGCGGGCAGCGACCCGGACCACCCCGGCCTCGTGCGCATCTACAAGAACCCGGACCAGCCCAACGACCGCTACGAGAACGCGTGGCACGCGGATGCCACCTGGCGCGAGGCGCCGCAGTTCGGCGCCGTGCTGCGCTGCGTGGAGTGCCCGCCGGTGGGCGGCGACACCATGTGGGCCAACATGGCTCTCGCGTATGAGAACCTGCCGGACTACGTCAAGACCCAGATCGCCGATCTGCGTGCGCGGCACAGCATCGAAGCGAGCTTCGGTGCTGCGATGCCGATCGAAAGGCGCCTTGCGCTGAAGGTGCAGTACCCGGACGCAGAGCATCCTGTTGTGCGCACGCATCCGGAAACAGGCGAGAAAGTGCTGTTCGTGAACGGCTTCACCACGCATTTCACGAACTACCACACGCCGGAGCGCGTGCGCTTCGGGCAGGACGCCAATCCGGGCGCGGGCGATCTGCTGCGCTATCTCGTGAGCCAGGCGTATATCCCCGAGTACCAGGTGCGCTGGCGCTGGCGACCCAACAGCATGGCGATCTGGGACAACCGCAGCACGCAGCACTATGCCGTGATGGACTATCCGCCGTGCCATCGCAAGATGGAGCGCGCCGGCATTGTCGGCGACAAGCCTTACTGATATCGCGGGCAAAAGCATGATGACGATCGAGACGACGCCGACCATTCTGATGGTCCCGGGGCTGCGCGACCACGTCGCGGAGCATTGGCAAACCCTGCTGGAGCACAAACTGCCGAAGGCGGCTTCGGTGCCGCCGCTCGATCACGACAAGCTCGGTTGCGCGGCACGCGTGGCGGCGCTCGATGCCGCGCTCGCGAAAATCGAAGGCTCGGTGATCCTTGTCGCGCACAGCGCGGGCGTGATGATCACGGTGCATTGGGCGCGGCAGCATAGCCGCGAGATTCATGGCGCGCTGCTCGCCGCGCCTGCCGATCTGGAAACGCCGCTGCCGGCCGGCTATCCGGCCTTCGACGCGCTGGCGCAGAACGGCTGGCACCCGACGCCACGTCGGCCCTTGCCGTTTCCGAGCATTGTCGGCGCGAGCCGCAACGATCCGCTCGCGTCTTTCGAGCGGGTGGCGGCCATGGCGAACGACTGGGGCAGCCGCCTCGTCGATCTGGGCGAAGTCGGCCACCTGAATCCCGCGGCCGGTTTCGGCGAATGGGCGATGGCGGAGGTGCTGATTCGTGAACTGCTCTGACTTTCGGGCTCCGGTTCATTCGAGGTGCTTTTTTCGTGCCGGTGATTTTGTAGTACTGAATTAATAGGGCGGCGCATGTCACGTCGAATACCGGTTTGCACCGTAGAGGAACTCGCGCCGGGCGAGCGAAAGCTGGCCTTCGTCGACGGCCGCGGCATCGTCCTGTTCAACCTCGCCGGCGTGATTCACGCGATCGACAACACGTGCCCTCACAACGGGGCCGCAATGGCGGGCGGGCAACTGGAGGGGAACGTGCTGCGCTGCCCGGCGCACGGCCTGCGCTTCGATCTGCGCACCGGCTGTATGCCGGGAGCGGACGGGCCGTGCCTCACGACGTTTCCGGTCCACGCCGTAGACGGGCGGTGGGTCGTGAGCCTCCAGGACTGATACATCGATCCGGCGGCAACGCGGTCTCGCGCAGTGCCACGCAGTTTCATTTATGCAGTGACTCACAAGGCGCCGGGACCACCCGGCCCGCATGCAGATCCGGAGGAGACGCAATGAAATTGAAGTCGAGCAGCCTGGCAGCGTTGGTCATGTTCGCCGCCGCAGCCCATGCCCAATCGTCGATCACTCTGTACGGGGTGATCGATTCGGGCTTTTATTATCAAAGTACTTCGGGGCCGGCGCTGATCACGGCCGGCAACCGGTTCACCAACAACGGCAGCGTGTTGGCCCTCAAGGACGGCGGCATCTATTCGAGCAACTGGGGTCTCAAGGGCACCGAAGACATTGGGGGCGGCTACAAGGTCAATTTCAAGCTGCAGGGCGTGCTCAACAGCAGCAGCGGTGCCCTTGGGCTAGGCGATACCCCCGGCGTCAGCGCTCTCTTCAACCAGTACGCGATGGTGGGCGTATCCGGGCCCTTCGGCAGCATCGATGCCGGACGCCAGATCGTGCCGATGATCTGGGCGATGGCCGATACCGATGCACGCCATGCGCAGTTCTTCGGCAGCATTCTGACCGCGTGGGTGGGCATGAACCAGGCCGCCGGCTGGGTGCCCACGAGCACCAACGCGCCGATCGGCGCGCTCTATGACAGCAATGCGCTGGTCTACCATTCACCGGCCTTTCATGGCGCGACGGTCGAACTGGAGTATGCGCCGGGCGGCGTCGCGGGTCAGCCTCAGGGCGGGACGCGCGAATCCGCTGT
The DNA here is from genome assembly GCF_000684975.1 of Paraburkholderia acidipaludis NBRC 101816. Taxonomy (GTDB): domain Bacteria; phylum Pseudomonadota; class Gammaproteobacteria; order Burkholderiales; family Burkholderiaceae; genus Paraburkholderia; species Paraburkholderia acidipaludis. The sequence goes on from NZ_BAXZ01000034.1 coordinate 30,201, forward strand.
GCTAAGGTATGCTTACGATGGCCTGCATCTGGCCGCGGTGTACTACAATGGCCACGACACGAACCCGTTTTCGGCAACCGGCGCGGCCACCCCGGCAACCGGGAACGACAACAACCGCTTCTATTACCTCGGCGCGCGCTACACGCTGGAGGGCTTCACGGTATCGGCCTCCTGGTCGCTCGGCAAGAATCCGTCGAATACCAACCGGACCGACCTGGATCTTCTTTCGGCCGGCCTGGGATACCAGTTCTCGTCGCAGTTCGAGATCACTTCGGGTCTCTACTATCTGCACAGCCGGTCCGACGCTGCTCCAGGGCATTCGACGGAGGTTTCGCTGGGCGCCGATTACAGCCTCTCGAAGCAGACGTCGCTCTATGCCGAAGTCGGGCATGTCGCCAACAGCGGCAACATGAACCAGATGGTGCTCTACGGTTCATTCGTGGCGCCGAATGCCAACACCACGGCCGCCATGGCGGGGGTCCGCCACACCTTCTGATGGTGTCTCTCGCGCCCGGCACCTTGCTTGCGCGTGCCGGGCGGGCTCAGGACCTCAGGACGGCTTGCGGCCCGAGCCGCGGCCGTCGCCCGACGACCCGTTGCGCGACGCTCTTTCTCCTTGTGCCGAGGATTGCGCGCGGCGCGCGCCGCGCCCCATCTCCTCGTGCGGGCCGTCGAGGTCGTCTCCTTCGCCGGCATCGCCGGGTCTGCGGCCTTCGACATCAACGCCGTCCGGCATGCCCACGAGGAAATTACGCTGGGGGTTCGCCAGCTCGATGCCGCGCTCCGTGAAGCGCAGCAGCACGCGGCGATTGAACTCGCGCTGCACGCCCCAGCGCCCCGAGTCCTTGCACTGGATCTGGCCCACGAGCGTCACGCTCGCGCCGTCCACCTGGTCCACGCCCCAATAGGCGAAATCGCTGAGGATGCCTGATTTGTAGGCGTCTTCGCTGCGCAGTTCGGCGCCGATTTCCTTCAGCGTGTCGATGGCGCGCTGCAGGTCCGCGCCATGCGCGATCATCACCTTCACCGCCGCATTGCCGATGCCGCGGTTCGTGTTGTTGACCGTCGTCACCGAACTGAACGGCACCGTGTAGAGCGAGCCGTCGCCGCCGCGCAGGCGCACGGTGCGGATCGAGAGGAACTCGACCGTGCCCGAGACGCCCGCCACCGTGACCCAGTCGCCTACCTGCATGGCGTTTTCGGTGAGCAGGAAGATGCCGGTGATGAAGTCCTGCACGAGCTTTTGTGAGCCGAAGCCGAGCGCGACGCCGAAGATGCTTGCGCCCGCAACGAGCGGCGCCGTATTCACGCCCAGCTGCGAAAGCGCCGTGAGCCCGACGATGACGAAGATCGACACGAAGAGCGAGGTGCGGAACATCGGCAGCAGGGTGCGCAGGCGGGCGGCGCGCACGTAGTCGCCGGCATCGGTCCAGGCTTGCAGGCGGCGGTCGGCGGCAGCGTTCGCGGCCTCCCAGATCACCACGGCGACGACGATCGCCACGAAGATCGTCACGATGGCGGAGCCGAGCAGGCGGCCGATGGGCGCGTTCACGATCAGGCGGCCCGGATGCAGGCCCCAGATGTGCATCAGCACGTCGAGCATGACGAGCCCGATGACGGCCATCGCGAGCCGCCGCAGCGCGGGGTAATAGCGGTAGGCGCGGCGCCGTCCGACCGACATCTCGTCGCGGTTGCCTTGCGGATCGAATACGCGGCCGAGGGCGCCCAGCACGACGATGGCGACCACGCGCCCAATCAGCAGCACGACGAGCGAGATGCCGCCCGCGTGCACGAGTTCGCGATAGCCGCCGCGCAGATCGAGGGCCCAGACGAGCCACAGCGCCATCACGACGAAGATCCCCACGCCGGCCCAGATGTCGGCGAACCAATGCGTGAGGTAGGCGAGCGAGCCATTCTTCGGCGCCCACCGGCGGATGGCGTCGGCCACCGGCCGGTAGCACTGCAGGATCATGACGGCGAGTGCGAGGTGGCCGATCAGCGCGACGATTTTCACGAGGGCGAGATGGGCGTCTTCGGTCATGCCGAGCGGCACCGCGGCGTTCAGTATCCCGCCCAGGCCGCCGATGACGACGATGCGCACGGTCCAGCGCTGCGCGAACGCGGCAGCCGTGTCCGAGAACGGCACGAGCCGCAGCGCTTCGGCGTCGGGTGCGAACAGCAGCGCGCCCACGGCGATCACGATGCGGCAGATCACATAGGTATCGACGAGCTCGCCGACGGCCGACGCCGCGGCCGCATCGTCCGGGCCGAACAGCGAGAGCACGCCCGCCGCGCACAAGCCGAACGCGAGCACCGGCAGCAGCTCGAGCGAGGCGAGCAGGAGCGCCGCGGGCAGACGCTGCAGGCGCTTCCAGTGATGCGCGCTGCGGTGGCGCAAGCGGGCGGTGAGCGACGTGGCCTCGGCCGTCGCGTCCTCGGTGGCGGCGGTTGCGGCGAGCGTGGCGCGGGCAGCGGCGTTCGCGTCTGCATTCGCGTTCGGGCCCGCATCCGGATCGCCGCCGGCAGCGGCCGTCGGGTCGGCGGGCTCCATGCCGGCGGCGGTGCGCAGGGCGCTCTCCTGAGCTTCCTGAGCTTCCTGGGCCTCCTCAGCATCTTGCGCGGCGTCCGGTGGGGGCGCCGCGCGCGTGGCGGCGAGGCTGCCGCCGGGCCCGTTTCGCGTGGCCGCGGCCTCGGCGTGCGCAATGATCGCGCGATGCGGCCTGCCGATGAAGCGGCGCACGAGGGCATCCACGAGCAGTGCGGGCACGAGTGTGAGCAGCAGCACGCGCAGCAGGCCGAGCAGCATGGCGTGGCCTTCCGGCGTGCCGAGCCGTTCGGTCCACCACGAGCGCGCCGACCCGACATCGAAGAGCGCCTTGCGCGCATGGATCAGGCGTTCGCCCAGCATCTGCGCGCCGTGTGCGGCGTGCTTCGCGATCTGCAGCACGAGGCCGTTTGAACGCAAGGCGTTGTCGAGCGCGGCGGAGGCCCCTTTGGGTGCGGAGGCGGTCGGGGTGGCGCTGGCCGCCGCGGCTGCCGGCGCGGGGGCCGAAGCGGGCGTGGCCAGCGCACCCGCCGCCGCGATGGCGCGCAGCGTGTCTTCCACGCGGCCGCGCTGCGCGGGGTCGTCGAGCACCTGCAGCGCGGCGTGCGCCTGGGCAGGGGTCAGAACGACAGGGGCGGCGGGGTTGGTGGGCCTGGCGGCGGCGGGCGGGGCACCAGGCCCCGGAGCGGCCACGGCGGCACTCGTCCATAACGGACATGCGAACGCCGCGAGGGACAGGATGCATAAGGCGCACAGGGCGCGCAGACTGGAAAAATGGGAGGTCCTTTGCATGGGGGAAACGGGTCGGGCGTCGAAGACATCGGAGGCATGCGGTGGGCACGGCCGCGCCGTAGGCCATTCCGCACGGTCATTTGACCTGGAGTTGCAAATATCGTGCCCCGGGATTCGGGGCATCGGGGCGCGGAAATAGTAACTGTGGGTAACTGCGCACAACCGCGCACGCGTGCGAGTGAGTGTGCACTCACTTTAACGCATCCGTAGCGCGGTCGGCAGTTAGCTTGCCTCGCTCTCGCGCCAGGCCGCAAGTTGGCCGCTTCGAGTGCCATCCACGTCTGGGCGAGCGGATGCTGGATCGCCTGGTTCTGCCCGATCGGGCGGCCGAACATGACACGCTCCTTCGCGTATTGCGTCGCGCGCCGCAACGCGGCCTGGCCAAGCCCCGCGGCCTCCGACGCAATCAGGCTCGGTGACCGGACTTCCTCTGAAAGCGCTCTCAAAGCGTCGACCGTTTCGAGCAATGCGAGCAGGCGCTTGTGTTTGGCGTGTTAGTGCAACTAACAGTCAGCTTATTGGTTTCCCGCCCAAGCGGCCGCGCCGCGGGAATGAAAGCGGCTTCAAGACTGGTCAGTTTTTCTTGTGTGTGAATGGATATTTATATGCAGGAAATTGTGCGTCAAGATGGGGCGATTGGAGGCTCAAAAACTTCCCGGACTTGGTGCGCCCGGGTCCAACGCTGGATTGGGGCGCGATGGTGCGGCAGGCGCTGCGGTGTTGGCGGAACCGTGCAGCCTTGACGCGTCGATTGCGATCGTTCTTGGGGCGAAGCGAGTCGCCTGCAATGACGAATCGCTGGCGGAAATGTATGCGGCTTTCGAGCGATGGATTCAACGCGAGCCGGCAATTGACTGGCGGCGTTCGAGGCGCGAATTTTCAGCCTGGTTACTTTCCGCTTGAAGTCGTCTTATGCCCTCCTGCGAGAGGCGAATGGCCATATTCAATTCATGCTTTACGTTTCAGCCGATCTTCAGCACCCGATTGAGCTTCACATAATGCAGTCCGCATTGCTCAAGTTATCGCCGAGTTTGCCGATATGACAATGTGCGGGCCGATCTCGATGGTTGCGCGGGTGCGCCCGGTTCGCGGCCAGCGGGTAGATAGCATCATCGGGGCGGCATAATTCGACTGGAATGAAGGCAGTGACGAAAACACAAAAATCCTGGGCAATTGCGGGCTTATGCTGCCTTGTTGCTGCCGCAACATCTGCTTACGTCAACCTCGTCAGTTGCAGGACATATGGCGGTGTGCCGCAACCCAGGCTGGTTGCCGAGGTGCACGTCATGGCGGCTCTGTTAGGAACCGGCTTGCTAGTGAGATTCGTGCAGGGAAGCCGGGCCGTGATGAATGAACCCGCGCCGGGAACGGTATGGGGCACGACCTACATTGCAAGGGTGGGCGAATACGCTCAACGCGTACGGGGTAAGAGTGCGTTCTTTTCAACCCGGCGGACGGCCCAGTTGCTTGGGTTTGTTCTTTGTCTGATGTGCCAGTTTGTATTCGTTGGGGCGCCCGCTCAGCCGGATGGCGGTCAGCCGACGGCCCGTGCTGTCGCAGCTTGACTGGGTTGCGCAATTCGGACTGCGGCATCACGAGCAAACGTGCAGCAAGCGGTTTTCCAATAAAGAACTTAAAAATGAAGCGACCGATTTTGTCAATTTTGCTGATCAATGTGGGAAATGTTTTCTTTGCATTGGGAATCTTTAGTCTGACGCGGGCATTTCAGATGTTCGAGTTTAATGCGTACTTCTGGCTTGCTTTTGGAACAACGCTAGTGAGTCTTCTGCTCGGCACCGCCAGCGTGCAATTTGGAACACGGTGGCTCGGCCTGGAACAGTAATCGTATTTTCGAAGTACTGAGCTTCGGCGGTATCCCCAAGAGCTGCGATTCGTGCTTTCATGAGTCAAAGGCGCACCGCAGGCCCGCTCTGTGCGGGACTGGCTGTCTCGACCCGGTACGCAATAATGCGTGGTCAGGCAAGCACAACCTCTGCAAGGAACGTTGCGAAGTAATCGTCGTCCAGCCATCCTGAAACATGCTTCGACGCTTCGATGCGCTGGATTTCTCTCTGCCCTTTATCCGTCAGGATGGCAATCTGGAGCGTGGGGAGATACTTCGTACTGGGGGGAGGTTTCTGGTCTATGGTCTGGATCAAGCCCTGCGAGCGAAGCAGCGTGAAAATTGCCGGCCGCTTGTGCCACGGTATTTGCCGATACAAAGCAAGTCGAAGAGCTTCAAGTACGGCGCCATTGTTGAATTCCATGAGCATCCTTCTGGTGTTCGACTCAAACGTCCTGCTGGCTCTGGGCAACTACGCTAGCACATGAAATGCTTCTGTACGATGACACACCCAAAACCTTTCGTGCCCGGCGATGACAACACGCAGAAGCCACTTGTGCCCGTCGTCCAGCTTGCCGGCGCGGCGAGATCAACGCGGCAACCGCTAGAATTGCCGTTTTAGCCCGGAATACGCCCATGTCTTTTGCCTCGCTTGGCCTGATCGCTCCGCTGCTGCGTAATGTGGAGGATCTCAATTACCAGACACCTACGCCGGTGCAGGCCAAGGCGATTCCTGCTGTGCTCGGCGGCAAGGACGTCATGGCTGCGGCACAGACCGGCACGGGCAAAACGGCAGGTTTTGCGCTGCCGCTGTTGCAGCGGCTGGTGCAACACGGTCCGGCGGTGTCCAGCAATCGCGCGCGCGTCCTGGTGCTGGTGCCCACGCGTGAACTGGCTGAACAAGTGCTGCAAAGCTTTATCGGTTACGGCAAAGGTCTCGATCTACGATTTCTGGCTGCCTACGGCGGTGTGAGTATCAATCCGCAGATGATGAAGTTGCGCAAAGGCGTGGACGTGCTCGTTGCCACGCCGGGCCGTTTGCTGGATCTCAATCGCCAGAACGCAGTGCAGTTTGATCAAGTACAAACGCTAGTGCTGGATGAAGCCGACCGCATGCTGGATCTGGGCTTTGCGCGCGAACTCAACGCCGTTTTTGCCGCCTTGCCCGCCCAGCGCCAGACCCTGCTGTTCTCCGCCACGTTCACCGACGATATCCGCGCCATGGCGGCGCGCATTCTGCACGGCCCGGTCAATATCAGCGTCAGCCCGCCCAATGCCACGGCCAGCAAGATCAAGCAGTGGGTGGTGACGGTGGATAAAAAGAACAAGCCCGACCTCTTCATGCACCTTGTGGCTGAGAACAACTGGGAGCACGCACTGGTGTTCGTCAAAACCCGCAGTGGCGTGGATTACCTGGCGGCCATGCTGGACGAGGCGGGCTATGCGGTCGACACCATCCACGGCGACAAACCGCAACCCGCGCGCCTGCGTGCGCTGGAGCGCTTCAAGACGGGCGAAGTGCATATGCTGGTGGCCACCGACGTGGCTGCGCGCGGGCTGGATATCGACGACCTGCCGCTGGTGATCAACGTCGATCTGCCGATCGTGGCGCAAGACTATGTGCACCGTATTGGCCGTACCGGCCGCGCGGGCGCCAGCGGCGTGGCGGTGTCCCTTGTGTGTGCCGATGAGGCGCCGCAACTGGCCGCGATTGAAGCGCTGATCAGGCAAACGCTGCGTCGTGAAGAAGAGCCGGGTTTTGAGGCCGAACACCGTGTACCGCAAACCAGCGCGACGGGCCAGATCATCAAGAAACCCAAAAAGCCCAAGCAGGCCAAAGTGCCGCAAGCCGAGCCGGGCGCCATGCCCGTGCGCAGCAAAAAGCCGCGCCCGCAAAGTGGCGAAAACAAAGGCAAGCCCGCGGTGCAGCGCGCTGTGGCTGCGGGTAAAGGCACAAGCTTTTCCAGCGGCAGCCCATTCAGCGTGCAAAAACCACGCAGCAAACCCGCCAGCAAATCCGTTGCGGGTTCACGTAAGCCGGCCGGCAAACCCGCTGGCGGCCGCGGCAAACGCCAACCCTGATCCGTGGGGAGGTGCAACGCCAGCCCCGGAACAGGCTGGCGGATACCGCCCGCTGCTGACTTCGGCCGGTACGATGTCTGGCGACGCGTCCGCGACAGAAAACCAGCGCGGAATGACCGTTACCTTTCGGTGACCCGCTTCGCCGCCGGCAGTCGCCGCAACGACAAACGACAATTGAGGAACCCTTATTATCGGCGGTCCGGCCTTTTGTCGAAGCGAAGGATTGCATCGCGTATTTTTTCCAGTGACCGCTGCACCTGCGTTCTCGGGCATGCGAGATTGAGCCGGATTCGACAAGCGCCGTTCTCGACGAACATCTCGCCACCTTCGAGGATGACACCGGCTTTCTCAAGGAAGAAGCGGGTGAGGTTGACCGACTCGTCGAAATAGGCCCGCAGGTCGACCCATGCGAGATAGGTCGCATCCGGGATGCGGAACCTGGCCTTGGGCAAGTGCTCGTTCAGAAACCTTTGGGTCCACGCGAAGTTGGCGTCGAGATACGAGCGCAGTTCGTCGAGCCACGGCGCGCCGTTCCGATACGCGCCAGCGGCAGCCGCGAGACTGAGCGGGTTCACGAACGGGTAGTGTCGCCGTTTCCATTCCGAGCGCAACGCCGGGTCGGGAACGATCACGGTCGCGATCATCATTCCCGCCAGGTTGAAGGTCTTGCTGACGGCCATGCAGGTGATGATGTCCCGGCTTCCCGGGAACAGCCTGGCCAACGGTGTGTGCCGTGTCCCCGTTCTGAGCAGATCGCAATGGATCTCGTCGGAGACGATCTTGACGCCGTTGGCAATGCAGAGTTCACCCATGCGGCGCAGTTCGTCATCCGTCCAGACCCGGCCGGTCGGGTTGTGCGGATGGCAAAGGAAAAAGAGCTTCACGGCCGGATCGCTCACTTTCGTCTCGAAGTCGTCGAAGTCGATCGCGTAGCCGCCATCGTCCGAGGCGAGCAGGCGCGACGTCACGAATTCCCGATCTCGCTGAACCGTCGCATGCTTGAAGTATCCATAGGCTGGCGTCAGGCTGAGCACTTTGTCGCCGGGCCGGCAGACGTATTCGACGAGCCCGAAGAGTGCCGGTATGACACCCAGCGCGACCAGCATGTCCTCCCGCGCGAATCGCCAGTCGTAGCGCTCAGCACACCAGGCGTGGAAAGCCTGGTAGAGCTGATCGTCGAAGTTCATCGTGTAGCCGAAAACCGGGTGTTTCAGGCGTTCGGAGATCGCGTCGATGGCGGCGTCCGGCGCGGCGAACTGCATGTCCGCCACCCACATCGAGATCAATTCCTCTCTCGGCACATCGAGCTCGGGCGCGGGCGCATCGGCACCGAACAGATAGTTTTCGAAGCCGTCCTCGGCCAGGGCATTGGTGCCGCGACGGGAAATCAGGCGATCAAAATCGTAATTCATATGCATTCAGTCATTCAATGGAAAAGCCGCCGGGATCGATACCCCGGGCGATTTCCTGAACATCAGTTGAGGAGTGAGCGTTGCCGTGCGTATGTGAAATACACGACGAGCCCGATCGCGAGCCAGACCAGAAACGCAATCCAGGTCGTGGCTTGAAGGAACAGGGTCAGCGTGATGCAGAACGCGATCGCCAGCAGAGGCACCAGCGGCACGGCCGGGCAGCGGAATGCGCGCGGCAGATCGGGGCGCGTTTTTCGCAGGATGATGACGGCGACGGAAATCAGGCTGAACGCCGCCAACGTGCCGAGGTTGATAAGTTCGGTCAGCACGTTGAGCGGAACGACGGCCGCGACCAGGCCAAACACGACCCCGACGATCCAGGTCGCGAAAAACGGCGTGCCGAGACTCGAATGAACGCGTGACAGTTTCTTCGGCAAAAGGCCGTCGCGCGACATCGCGAAGACGATGCGTGTTTGCCCATAGGTCATCACGAGAATGACGGTGGTCATGCCGAGAATCGCGCCGAGATCGACAAAGCCCGCAACCCAGTTCTCCCATCGTGGCGTAGCTGTAGGTGTATATCGAGCCCGCAACCGGCACCGACGAGGCGAATTCTGCATAGCACAGGGCTGCAAATCCGCAGGCCAGGGCGGCGATGACGAACGATACGGTCAACGCCGGGCCGGCGGTCAGCGCGCCGGTTCCCGTCAATACGAAAATGCCCGTGCCGACGATCGCTCCGATCCCCATCAGGATCAGATCGAAGGGTCCAGGCACCTTCTTCAGGCCGTGCGGTGCATGACTCGCGGCAACCATCGCCGCGAGATCCTTGGTTCGAAACAAACTCATCCGACTCCTCCAGTTTTTATGTAGATCGCAAGGGCGCATTTCTGCGCGCCCGCCGTTCAGACATCGCAGACCGCATGGGGCCGCCGCCGACCGCGGCACGCCCCTCACTCATCTGTCCTTGTTTGGTTAATGATCGTCGATAGTCTGGTTAAGAGGATTTCGCGCGGACAAGATTTTCGACGTACACAGTGAATATAATTAACCTATTCGGGCTTGCCGCCGGTCAGTCCAAGACCGTGGGCGAATGGGTTTCGGCGCACCGCGCATCGCAACGCCGTGAGGCAAGGGAGAGGAGTGGAAATGACGGATCTGGACGACACGGACAGGAAGATCCTGGAGCTGCTGCAAGTCGATGGCCGATTGTCCAATGCGGACATCGCGGAGAAGGTTGGCTTATCGGCTCCCGCCTGCTGGAAAAGACTGAAGCGGCTGGAGAAGCAGGTGATTCAGGGTTATCACGCGACGCTGAATCAGCGGGAACTCGGGCTTGGTCTCTTTGCCTTCATCAATATCATGCTCGACAGTCACTCGGAGAAAGCCATGCGAGCGTTCGAGTCGGGCGTGATGGCGCTGCCGAATGTAGTGGCTTGCCACAACGTGTCCGGCAAGTACGACTATCTGCTTCAGGTCGTCGTGCGGGATATGGAGTCATTCCATCAGCTCGCGATGCACCGGATCCGCAATCTCGGCAACATCAAGGAGATGTACACGGGCTTCTCATTGAAGGAGATCAAGCGCTCGACGAGCCTTCCGCTGTGAGATCGGAGCCCAAGCCCCCCTACCGGACTTTCGCCGCCGCCGCGAGTGCGCGAATCCCCTGACTGGAATCCTCGTCGGAGTTCATGAACTTCGTGACCGCATCGGTAATGCCCCCCTCCGTGGCGGCGGACTGCACCATGCCGAACGCCAGCGACGGTACGAAGCCGCCCGACTTGATGGTCGCCACGGCATCCGCGGAAGACTTTTTCGCACAGGCATCGAACTTGTCCATGGGAACGTTCAGGCGGACGGGGATTGAGCCTTTATAGAGGCTGAAATCACGCCGAAGCCCATTTGGGAACGGCCGAGCTCAGTGAGATCTTCTGCTGTCGCACGGCCGACGAAGTCCACCTCGAAATGATCCGTGGGGAAATCCGGCGGACTCTTTCCGTCGAGGAAGCTTGGCAGTTGCCGCTTCAGATAGGCATCGTTCTTCGCGCAGGCCGGCAGCGAGGCGATATACATCACGTTGCTGTAGCCTTTGCCGCGATGCGCATCCTCGACCGCGTGGATGACGTCGCTGTGCCAGAACACCGTGTCCCCAGCCTGCATCAGCGGAATTGAAGAGAGCGCGTGGAACAGGGGTGCGTGATATTCGGGCTTGATGGACAGTGCGCGGCCCGGCATCGCACCGCAAAGGTCGTCTTCCGCAACATCGTCCTGCAGCGCGCGCAAGAGAATGTAGGCCATCGAATTCGCAATCGGCACCAGTTGCAAGGTGCCGTCGCCCGGGCCTTGCGGTGTCAGGGCTGTCCATCCCTGAAATGTGCGGAACATCGAGCAGACGGCCGGCGAAGGAATCTCCTCGACTTCCGTGCGCCACGCCGCGTCGAAGGGATCGTAGTCACGCCAGCGGCCGGAGAAAACGTGGCGATAGACCTTGCGGAAGTTCGATTCGATCCAGCGCTCGACCGAACCCCCGTCGCAGTGCGCCGACAAACCCAAGGACTCCGAACCAGGCGGCCTGCGACGCAAGCGGTCTGCATAGACCGGAACGTGGTTCGGGTCGAAATGCACCCGGCCTTCGCTTTGCGTGCGCCAGAGACGGTTGAGGAACACGCGCGCCTGCGTGAGTTCGGCCGACTGACGCGCGAGCACCTGCGGTTTCGACCAGTACACCCCGTAGATCTGGGGCTTGCTCGACGCGAGCTGGCCGAAGTATTTGTCTTCGGCGCGATTGAGCAATTTTGCGTCCAGGTTGTTGTGCTCGACATAGTCGGCAATGTCGTTGTCCCATTGCTCCACGAGCGAACGGTCGAAGACCTTGCGGATAACACAGGCACCGCGCGCCTTGACGAGCGCAATCTGCTCTTCGGCGACCCGGTTCGCCACGATGTCCGCGAACTGGATTTCCGGGATGACGGGCTCGCCGCGGTCGCGGAGCGCTGCGATGTGCTGCGCCTCCCTGATCATCGCCGCTTCGACCTCGGCGAACACTTCCCGGTAGTTGGGCAGCATGTCCCGCAACGCTCGCTTCGCGCTGCGGATGGCTGCCGGTAGATCGTCAATTTGCAATGCCATGACATCGTCTCCCTGTGATGTTTCTGATACACGGAGCGTACGCGAGCGATGAGCGGTTGCGTGATACTATCCGGTCAAAGTTTTATTGATTTGGGACATGAAAGCGGCTTATGAATATGTCGACTTTGGCCAGGACTGCTCGGTAAGGGTTTACCATCGGCGGTTGCGCCGCATACCTTTCGAGTGGCACCACCATCCCGAGTACGAGCTGACACTGACCATGAACAGTCAGGGCAAGCGGTACATCGGCGATTCGGTTGCCTCCTACGGCGCCGACGATCTGGTGCTGGTGCCGCCTAATCTGCCGCATACCTGGGCGTCGAACCGCTCGATTGACGACGGGGAGTCGGAGGTCGCAATCGTCATCTGGTTCGACGGTGCGTGGGTGCGCCGGTTAGCCGATGTGTGCCCGGAATATAACGGCCTGTGCGATCTTCTGCGGCGTGCGGCCTGCGGGCTGGCGTTCGAAGACGGAGCCGGAACGCACATGCGAGCGCATCTCGAGCATCTGCTGTCCGACAAGCCGCGGGTGCGACTGCAGGCTGTCCTCGATGTCCTCGATTTCCTCTCGGCGCTTCCCGCAATGCCGCTCGCGTCGCCCAGTGCATTTGACGCTCGCACCGGCACGCCGACCGGCCACGAACCCGACCAGATCAATCGCGTGCTTGCGTTGATAGAAACGCAATTCTCGCGGCCCCTGCGCCTTTCGACGCTCGCCAAGGCCTCTGGCCTTTCCGAGCGTTCCCTGACGCGGCATTTCACGCAGCACCTTGGCGAGAGCGTGGGTCGATACATCACCCGTGTTCGAATCGGACACGCCTGCCGAATGCTGACCGATACGCAAACGCCCATCTCGGTGATTGCAACGCGGTCGGGCTTTTCCAACGCGGCGAATTTCAATCGCCAGTTCAAGGCGTCGAAGAGCATGACGCCGGTCGAATTCAGACAGCAGTTCACGGGTGCGCGGCATGCCGACGGAGAAACGGCAGCAAGACTTACCGAGCGCTCGCCGTCGCTGCAGCGGCTCGAACAAAAGGGGGATGGCACGCGCCGCCGGAGATCGACGCACGTCGATTGAGCGAGGACTTCGGCGCAGGCGCCGCTCACTCGGCGGCCGTCGCTGCGCGGCCCCGCCCGGCAGGCGCCGCAAGGGGGAGGGCGGTGCCGGGAGGGGCTGCGGAATTTACTGGTTCTGGATCAGCCGGCCGAGCGGGACCAGCGGGCCGACCGGCATCAGTTCGTAGGCCATGAGGCCGTCGGCCACCAGCGGCAGTGCGTCCAGCGTTGCTCTGGCCTGCTCGACCGACTCGACGTTCATCAGAAAGATCGGGCCGGCTTTTTCACGAAACCAGAACTGCTCGACCTTGCCCTCGAGATACAGCCTGAGCGTGGCCGGAACTTCGTTGGGCATGTGCTGCTGCAGCTTCTCGGGAGTGAGGGTCGGCTGCGCGGAGGCGATGGCAAAAACTTTCATGGGTGATCTCCTGGATCGAGCTTCATTGCAAGGAACAACGGGGATCACTGTAGCCGTCGGACATAAAAAGTTGTATCGTCGTAAATGACAACTTTAAGGTCATTTACGCCATGCGTATTTCGATACTCGTGCTGGAGGGGCTGTTCGACACCGGGCTCTCCGTCTTGCTCGACGCATTCGCGCTCGCAAACCGGTTTTCGGCGGCAAACATGGGCGGAACGCCGCATTTCGACGTGTCGATCGTCGGCATGCGCAAGAAAGTTCGATCCGGTCAGGGGATGGCCATACCCGTGCGGCCCGTGACGGACGATCTGAAGCCGGACTGGGTGGTCGTTCCGGCGTTGAATACCGGCACGCCGGAGCGGCTGATTCCCGCGCTCGGGCGGCCGGATGTGCGTCAGGCCAAGGCGCAGCTGCTGAAATGGCATACCCAGGGCGCGCTGGTCGCGGCGTCCTGTATCGGGACGTTTCTGGTGGCGGAAACGGGGCTGCTCGATGATCGGGAAGCAACGACAACCTGGTGGCTCGGCCCGTTGTTTCGGCAGCGCTACCCGAAGGTTCGGCTCGACGAGTCGCGCATGCTCGTGCCGTCGTCCGCGGGCGTGACGGCCGGCGCGGCGATGGGGCATCTCGATCTCGCCCTCTGGCTGATACGCCGGGCCAGCCCGTCACTGGCCGCGCTCGTCTCGCGTTATCTGCTCGCCGACATCCGCTCCTCGCAAGCGCCGTACATCATTCCCAATCATCTGGCCCAGACCGATCCGCTCATTCAGCGCTTCGAGTTGTGGGCGCGCGACCATCTGAAGGCGGGGTTCTCGCTGCAGGAGGCCGCGAAGGCGTTGGCGACGAGCGCGCGCACGCTGCAGCGGCGTTGCCAGGATGTGCTCGGCAAATCGCCGCTTGCCTACTTTCAGGACCTGCGCGTCGAGCATGCGCAGTCGCTGCTTCATGGCAGCGGTCTCGGGCTCGACGCGATCGCCGCCGAAGTGGGCTACGTCGACGGAGCCACGCTGCGCACGCTCCTGCGCCAGCGGCTTGGAAGAGGCGTGCGCGATCTTCGTGCCGATCTGCGCTGATGGCATGAGACGCGCATCACGATGCCGGTGGAGAACTTGAGTGTCGTGACCACGGCCATGGCCTGGAGAACGGCTCGCGAGAATCCGTTGATCGAGGCCGTTGTCGCGCTGGTCGGCAACTCGGGACTCCAGCAGAAAATTCCGCGACGCAAACAAAATTTCGCAATCAGGCGGCTCGCCCCACAATATCCTCCTTCCCGAATCGTCATCACGGGTATGGAAACGCCGCACACCCCGAGCCCGCTGACCGAGCAGGACCGCGCAATCGCCGACGCCGTCGCCCGCGAGCGCCCGAGGCTGCGCAATTTCATCCGCCGCCGCGTGATCGATCAGGACGAAGCCGAGGACATTCTTCAGGACGTTTTCGAAGAACTGGTCGAGGCCTGGCGGCTGCCGGACCCTATCGAGCAGGTGGGCGCGTGGCTGTTTCGCGTCGCGAGAAACCGGATCATCGACCGCTTCCGCAAGAAGAAGGAAGCGCCGCTGGCCGATGCCGTCGAGACGGAAGAAGCTGAAGGCGAGTACCGCCTCGACCTCGCGCTGCCCTCGCCGGACGCCGGACCCGAGGCGGCTTATGCGCGCGCGGCGCTGCTCGATACGCTGCGCGCCGCGCTCGAAGAGCTGCCCGAGAACCAGCGCGAAGTCTTTGTCGCCCACGAACTGGACGGGTGCAGCTTCAAGGAGATGGCGGCCGCCACCGGCGTAGGCGTCAGCACGCTGCTGGCGCGCAAGCGCTACGCCGTGCTGCATTTGCGCAAACGACTGCAGTCGTCCTACGACGGCCTCGAGATTTGAACCGAAGGAGAAGGGAATGAGTTTTCGCCGGAAATTATTGGCCAAGGCGCTGCTGATCGTGCTGATCATCGCGCTGCTGGGCTGGATCGTCATGCGCTTGTGGAACTGGATCGTGCCGACCCTCATTGTCGATGCCCACATGATCGACTATCCGCACGCGGTCGGCCTGCTGGTGCTCTGCCGGATCCTGTTCGGCGGATTCCGCGGGCATGGCGGCTGCCACAAGCGCAGGCACTGGGAGCAGTGGCAGCACTGGCAGCGCATGACGCCGCAGGAGCGCGAGCAGCTCCGCAACGAGCGAACGTCGGGGTCGCGCCCGAGCGGGGAGAGCGGCGCATGAACGGGCGCGCGACTGCGGCCTGCAAACAGCCGCCCGGCGTCATTGCGCCTTCCGTCGATTTCGCCCGCTGCGAGGGCAAAGCGGATTGCGTGACCGTTTGCCCCGAGAACGTATTCGAAATCCGCCGTATCGAGGCTTCCGACTACCAGGCGCTCCGGCCGCTGCAGCGCTTCAAGCTGCGCGTGCACGGCATGAAGGTGGCCTACGTGCCGAACGCGGATGCCTGCCGTGCCTGCGGCCTGTGCGTGTCGGCCTGCCCCGAGCACGCCATCACGCTCGTCAGGACGCGCTGAACAGCCGTTCCCCATGGAGTTCGAGGAAATGACCATGCTGAGCCCACATGAACTGGCCACGCTGATGCTGATCCGCAGCGCGCCCGACCAGATCGACATGACACGTGTCGAACTCGATACCCTGCTCGATTGCGATCTCATTTCGCTGGAGCCGCGCGCCGGAGCGCGTCTTCCGATGCTGACCGCCGCCGGCGCGCACGTGCTGGAGGTCGCCGCGCGGCTGGACGGCCCGCGATCGTGGGACAGCGTGCAGTAACGCCAAGGTCTTTCGATGCCCGATACCGCCGCCCGCTCGCCCCGTGTCGCCCCGCTCTTCGCGCTGCTTCCCTTCCTGCGCCCTTACGCGGGGCGCTGGGCGCTCGCGTTCCTCGCGCTCGTCACGTCCGCTGGCGCGACGCTGGTGTTGCCGGTGGCGTTCAAATATCTGATCGACCGCGGCTTCGCGAGCGGCGACCGCACGCATATCGATCGCTATTTCATCGCGCTTTTCGTGGTCTCGCTGATCCTTGCCGCCGCGACGGCGCTGCGCTTCTATTGGGTCTCGTGGCTCGGCGAACGGGTGACGGCCGATCTGCGGCGCGCCGTCTACGACCACGTGATGCGGATGAGCCCGCAGTTCTTCGAGACCACGCAGACGGGCGAGGTGCTTTCGCGGCTCACCACCGACACGACGCTGATCCAGGCCGTGGTCGGCACGAGCCTGTCGCTCGGACTCCGTAATTTCCTGCTGACGGTCGGCGGCGTGACGATGCTGATCGCGACGAGCCCGGTGCTCTCCGGCTATATCATCGCGACGCTCGTGGTGGTGGTCGCGCCCATCGTGATCTTCGGGCGGCGCGTGCGCCGGCTCTCGCGCGCGAGCCAGGACAAGGTCGCGAACGCCAGCGCGCTGGCGGGCGAGGTGCTCAACGCGATGCCGACCGTGCAGTCGTATACGCAGGAGGGTTTCGAGGCGCGGCGTTTCGGCGGCGCAGTGGAAACGGCTTTCGAGACCGCGCTGAGACGCATCCGCGCACGCGCCTCGTTGACTGCCGTGGTGATCGTGTTCGTTTTTGCCGCGATAGTGTTCGTGCTCTGGCTCGGCGCACAGGCGGTATTGGCCGGGCACATGACGGCCGGCCAGCTGTCCCAGTTCATTCTCTATGCGGTGTTCACGGCGGGGGCCGTGGGAGCCGTTGCCGAGGTATGGGGCGATCTGCAGCGGGCGGCGGGCGCCACGGAGCGGCTGCTGCAACTGCTGGCAGCGCGCTCGCCGGTGGCGCAAGCCGAAACGACCGTGCCGCTGCCGACGCGGGGCGAAGGCATCCGCTTCGACAACGTCGGCTTCTCGTATCCGTCGCGTCCTGGCATTGCCGCGCTTGCGGGGTTCTCGCTCGACGTGCGCCCCGGCGAGCATGTCGCGCTGGTCGGGCCGTCCGGGGCCGGCAAGACCACGCTGTTTCAACTGCTGCTGCGCTTCTACGATCCGCAGTCGGGCAGCATCCTGATCAACGGTGTGCCGACGAACCGGGTCTCGCTCGTCGCGTTGCGCCAGGCGATCGGCGTCGTGCTGCAGGAATCGGTGATCTTTTCGGGCAGCGTGCTCGACAACATTCGCTACGGCATGCCCGAAGCCACGCTCGCCCAGGTGCAACGCGCCGCGGAGATGGCGGCGGCCGCCGGCTTTATCGAGGAACTGCCGCAAGGCTACGACACGTTCCTCGGCGAGCGCGGCGTGCGGTTGTCCGGCGGCCAGCGCCAGCGCCTGGCGATCGCGCGCGCGATTCTCAAGAATCCGCCCATCCTGCTGCTCGACGAAGCCACCAGCGCGCTCGATGCCGCAAGCGAACGGCTCGTGCAAACGGCGCTGGACAACGCCGCGCTGAACCGCACGACGCTCGTCATCGCGCATCGTCTTGCCACCGTGCAGCAGGCGGACCGCATTGTCGTTCTGGATCAGGGCCGCATTGTTGCGCAAGGCACTCACGCAGCGCTTTTGCGGAGTTCGCCGCTGTATGCGCAGCTTGCGGCCATGCAGTTCGGCGAACCGCAGGGCAAGGCCGTGGAGCGCGGCGCCGCGCGCGCCAGCCTGGATTTGCAGTGACCGGGGCCCGAGCGTGCCCGCCGCGCCAGGGCGAACGCGCCCAGGCGCCGGCCGGACTGGCATCCAGGGTTCACGAGACCTGGTATTGCGCGGATCCCATCGAAGCGCCGGATTGGCGCAGTCAATGGGTCGAGAAGATCGCGTCACACGGAGCGACGGCGTCCCGCGAGTAGCCAGATCGCGGCGGAGATCGCGAGCGCAAGCAAGCCGGCAACGCTCAGCGCAGACGCAAACCCGCTCGCGAAACTGGCCGGCGCGATGGATTTCATCGCCAGCTGGAGGTCGGGCGCGAGGCGCGCGACGGCGTGGCCCAAATCGCCGGCGAGCAGGTCCGACATGAACGATGCATCCACGCATGCGTTGCCCGACGTATGACATGGCGTTGCCGCATCGATCGCGGATCGGGCGCGCGAGGCGAGCACCGCGCCGAGTACGCCGATCGACGTGACGATCGCCGTGAAGCGGGTGGTCGTGCTGATTCCGGAGGCCATTCCGGTCCGATGCGGCGGAACGCACGCCATGATCGCCTTCTGGGTGTCGCCGTTCAGCACGCCGGCACCCAGGCCGGTGACGATCATCCCCAACGCAACCCAGCCGTATTCGCCCGATGGCGCGGCCGCGGCGGTGAGCAGATTGCCAAGGCCGACCAGAGCCAGCCCGGCGGACAGCGTCGACGTAGGCCTTGCCACGTACCGTCCAATTCGTGCACCTAAATAGGGGCCGACGATCATCGAGAGCGCGAACGGAAGCATTCCGATGCCCGCATGAATGGGCGTCCATTCGAACGCGTTCTGCAGATAGAGCGGCAGGAACGTCATCATCACCTGAGCGCACGCGGCGTAGCCGAACATCGCGAGCACCGCGGCCACGAAGCGCGCTTGCGAGAACAGTGTCAGGTCGATGACCGCGTGCCCGATACGCCGCTCGATCGCGACGAAACCGGCCAGCATCAGCACGCACGCGGCAAAGCGCGATTCGGTGGCCACGCTGCGCCAGCCGTCGTCCTGGGCGCCGATCAGCGCCCAGATGCCGCACGCGAGCCCGACGCCGAAGAAAAGACTACCCGCAAAGTCGATGCGTCCCGCGCGCGGATTGCGCGAGTCGGTCACCACGCGCAGGATGCAGAAGATCAGCACCGCGCAGACCGGCAGGTTCAGCAGGAAGATCCAGCGCCAGCCGACCCATTGCGTGATCAAGCCGCCGACAAGCGGCGCGACGGTTGTCGCGATCCCCATCGTCATGCCCCAGATTGCCCACGCGCGCGTCCGCTCGCGCGGGCCGGGGAAGGCGTGCGCGATCACGGCCAGCGCCGACGTGAGCAGCATCGCCGCGCCAAAGCCCTTCGCGGCGCGGGAGAGATTCAGGAACGTGACGCTCGGCGCGAGCCCGCACCCGAGCGACGCGATCGCGAAGATCAGCAGACCGAACAACATCGTCTTCTTGCGGCCGTAGCGGTCCGCAAGCCCGCCCATCGGCAGCAGGCACGACGCGAACGAGACCATGTACGCGCTGACGACCCATTCGACATCGGCGAATCCCGCATGAAACGAGCGGGCGATCGACGGCAGCGACACGGCGACGATATTCGTGTCGAGCACGATCAGCGCGCACGTTGCGGATGCCGTTGCGAGCACGGCGCCGGCCGGGCGCGGCAGCGCGGGGGAGGCCGTCGCGCGCGAGGGCTCGACGACGGGCGTATCAATACTGGCTTCTTCCAACATGGGCGATGGCTCCAACCTACGGACGAACGTCATCTTAGCGCCGGTCGTATTGCCGATCGATAGCAGATAAAATCACATTTATTCATGCCTGGATGAATAATCATGGAACTGGAACTGCGCCATCTACGCTGCATTCTGGCGGTCGCGAAGCGTCTGCATTTCGCGCGCGCCGCCGACGATCTGGGGCTCGCGCCGCCATCCCTGACGAAGCAGATTCAGGATGCGGAGCGCCTGCTGCAATTCCGGCTGTTTCACCGGACCCGGCGCTCCGTCTCGCTGACGGCGGCTGGCGAAGCCTATATTCCGGAAGCCGCCGCCGTGCTGGCGCAACTCGAACAGGCTCGCGAACTGGGGCTGCTTGCCGAACGCGGGCAGTTGGGGCAGGTACGGGTCGGCTACGTCGCATCGGCTGCGTATGCTGGCGTGATGCGCAAGACGGTGACGGAATTCCGGCGCTTGCACCCACAGATCGACGTGCAGTTGCTGGAGGTTCCGATGGACGAGATTCCGCTGCAGCTCGTCGACCGGCAGCTCGACGCGGCTTATGTCAGGCCGCCGATGGCGTACCCGGAAGGGTTGCAGGCCGCGCGCGTGCATCGGGACGAGTTCGTCGTCGCGCTGCCGGAGGACTCCGCCCTCGCGGCGCAGAGCGCAATTACGCCCAGGCAGCTGCGCGGCGCGCAGTTCGTCGTACCCGAGCAGGAGTCCGGCACGATGGAGCTCGCGAGACGCGGGCGCTTCTCGCCGCAAATCGTGCAGCGTCCCGGGCCGCTCGTCGCCGTGCTCGCGAGCGTTTCGCTTGGCGGCACGGTGGCAATCGTCCCCGGGACGCTGTGCGACTGCGTTTCGCTGCCCGGCGTGATCTACCGTCCGCTGGCCGGCAAGCCGATCCCGTCGGAGATCGCGCTGCTGCACCGCCGGCACGAGCGCTCGCGCGTGGTGAGCGCATTTCTGCAGTACGCTCGCAGCCAGGCGGCATCCGTTCAGGAAGGTGAGCGGCACGCAGGCCGGCCATAAGAATCGCAGCCGGGCGGCGCTGCCGGTATCGGTCAAATGACCGACCCGGCCATCCCCGCCGGGTGGATTATATTGGCCCGGGAGCAGGCATCATTGACCGGTGGAAAACGTGGACGGAAACGAAAACTCATCGAGCGAAGGCGCGGCGGTTCGTGTTTATGACGCAGTCAGGGCGCTTGCCTTCATCGGCGACCTGAGCATGGGCCAGCCCACCGACCATTCGCTGCGCACGGCCTGGCTCGCCGCGCAACTGGCGAGAACGGCGGGCGACGGAGAGGCGGGCGCCGCGACCGCCGCCGAGGTTTCGCTACTGCGATGGTCGGGCTGCACGGCCAATGCGTCCGAATTTGCCGACCTGCTTGGCGACGACATTGCGAGCCGGGCCGCGATGCTTGCGGCGCGGCCGGACTGGGAGAAGCCCCTCGATTCGCACGGCGGCGTCAAGACCGTGATCGGCCCGCTCGCGCAGATTCATTGCGAGGTCTCCGGCGAGGTCGCGCGCATGCTGCGCTTCACCGCCGACTCCGAAGCCGCGCTGCGGCATATCTTCGAGGCGTGGGACGGCACGGGATTCCCCGAGCGACTCGCGGGCGCATCGGTGCCGCGGACCGTGCTGGTCGTGTCGCTGGCGGGCGATCTGGAAATCTTCAGCCGGGTCTACGGCCTGCCGCGCGCCCTCGCGTTGATTGCCGAGCGGGCCGGCAGGCGCTATCCGGCTGAATGGTCCGCGCTCGTTGCGAGCGAGGCGCAACATTGGCTAGGCGCGCTGGAGCGCATGGAGCCTGCCCGGCTCGACGAGACGATCATCACGCCACAGATGGGCGAGACCACGTCGATAGAGCTGATCGCCGACGTGATCGACCTGAAGCTGCCGTGGATGACGGGCTATTCGCGCAGCGTCGCTCGCATGGCGAGTGCGTGTCATGCGCAGCTTGGCGGTGCGAAGGAGAAGGGGCCGTATCTGTACGCCGCCGGATTGATACATGGCATCGGACGCGCGGCGGTGCCGAACGCGATCTGGAACTCGCCGGGGCGCCTCACCGCCGCGGCGTGGGAGCAGGTTCGGCTGGTGCCTTACTGGACGTCGCGCGCCGGCAAGCAAACCGGTACGCTGGCTTCGGCGGCGGAGCTGGCCTCCTGCGCGTACGAGCGGCTGGACGGCTCCGGCTATTTCCGCGGCGCCGGCGGATCGGCTTTGTCGTTCGACGCTCGCGTGCTGAGCGCCGCTGTCGCCTATGTGGCGCTGGGTTCGCCGCGGCCCTGGCGCCCGGCCTTGGCGCCGGCCGAAGTCGCCCAACGATTGCGCCTCGAAGCGGCAGAGGGACGTTTCGACGCCGAGGTGGTGGAGGCGTTGATCGAGTTGAAGGACGCGCCGCCGCGCGGCGCGCGTTCGCGGCACAAGGCGGGACTGTCCGCGCGCGAAATCGACGTGCTGCGTTCGATCAGCCGCGGCGCGAGCAACAAGGAAGCGGCGCGCGAGCTCGATCTGAGTCCGAGCACCGTTCGCACGCATGTGGAAAGCGCGTTTCGCAAGCTCGAATGCTCGACCCGCGCGGCGGCGACGTTGAAGGCTTCGGCGCTTGGATTGATCTAGCCCTTAGCCACTTTACTCACCCCGTCGCGCCGCTTCGAGATTCGCATCGAGCTGGCGGGCGAGCCCGTACAGCATGCCGAGCGAGGGCGCTGCCACGCCGGTGCGCAGCGCAAGCTCGTATGGCGCGCCCAACAGCGCCTCGACTTCGAGCGAACGTCCGCCCTCCACGTCCTGCAGCATCGAGGTCTTGAACGCCCCGAGCTTGCGCGTAACGGCATTGCGCTCCTCGAGCGTCATCGCAAGGCGTATGCCGATGGCTTCGCCTATCGCGCGAGCCTCCGACATCACGGCCGCGACGAGGCCCGCCGTGAGCGGGTCGTCGAGGATCACGTCGGCCGTCGAACGCGTGAGCGCGCTGATGGGGTTCATCGTCATGTTGCCCCACAGCTTCGCCCAGATTTCGCCCTGAATCGATGCGGGCGCCACGACGTCGAAGCCCGCGCTCGCGAGCAGCGCGCGCGCTTCGTCGGCGCGTTGCGCGAGATGCGGTGCACAGGGACCGACGATCAGGCGATTGCCGTTGCCCTTGCGGATCACGCCGGGCCCGGCGATCGACGACGAGAGATGCACGACGCAGCCCGACGCCTGCCCCGGCGGCAGCGCGGCCGAAACGGCGCCGCCCGGATCGACCGCTTCGAGCCGGCCATTGGCGTGCGCGCCGCCGAAGCCGTTGAGGAACCACCACGGCACGCCGTTCATGGCGGAGACGATGTGCGTACCGGGTCCGACGAGCGGCGCGAGCGATGCCGCCGCCTGCACGAGCGCCTGCCCTTTCAGGCAGATGAGGAGCAGGTTCTGCGGGCCGAACGATGACGGGTTGTCGGTGGCGTTCACGCGTACCGTATAGCGCGTGTCGCCTTCGACGACCGTAAGCCCGTCGCGGCGGATCGCTTCGAGCTGCGCGCCGCGCGCCAGCACGTTGACGGCTATGCCTGCGTGCGCGAGCCGGGCCGCGATGAGTCCGCCGATGGCGCCCGAGCCGACGACGGTGATGCCGGGGTGAGAGGTAGCCAACGCTTACTCCTTGTATGAAGGGTCGAGCCGCTCGGCGCGGCGGATCAGCGCCGCGAGCACGTTCTCGCCGCCGCCGTGTTCGGGCGAGAACTGCAGGGCGTCGCGCGTGGCCTGCGCCGTGACGGCCGGGTCGATCGCGAGCGGCTTGCCGCGCATCGAATGGGTGAGCACCTGGACTTCGCAGGCACGATTGAGCGTCCACAGCAGGGCGAAGGCGTGCGCGAGGCTCACGCCATGCGCGAGCAGGCCATGATTGCGCAGGATGAGGAGCCGCTTGTCGCCCATCGACTTCAGGAGGCGCGCCTTCTCCTCGTCGTGCACCGTAATACCTTCGAAATCATGATACGCGACCATGTCGTGCAGCTGGGCGGAGTAGAAGTTGGTGTACGAGAGCCCGTCTTCCATGCATGCCACGGCCAGCCCGGCTGTGGTGTGCGTGTGCATCACGCAGTGCGCGTCTTCGACATTCGCGTGGATCGCGCTGTGGATCACGAAGCCGGCCGGGTTGATGGGCCATGCGCCCGGGCTCAGGATATGGCCGTCCAGATCGATCTTCACGAGATTCGAGGCCTTGATTTCGTCATACGTAAGGCCGAACGGATTGATCAGGAAATGCTTCTGCGGTCCCGGCACGCGCAGCGTGATGTGGTTGAAGATCAGCTCGGTCCAGCCCAGCAGATGAAACACGCGGTACATGGCGGCAAGGCGCACGCGCGCATCCCATTCCTGCGCATCGCACCAGTCGGGGCGCGCGTGCCGTTGTGTCTCGCTCATGGTCGTCTCCTTGTCGGGCTGTCACGGGGTCGATGTTAGCGCCGAATAAATGCGTGTGCAAGCATCAATCTAAGGGCGGGACCGCCGTCGAAAAGGCCGTGTGCCGATGGTATGCTAACGCCGTTGCCTGGAGCGGTGCGGCTGCGCCGCCGCGGCGGGACAACGGGAGAAGAGACGAATCATGACGACAAAAAACGGGATCGAGGAACTGTTCACCTACCGGCTGCATGTGCTGAAGAAGCACACGGACCGCGCATTGGCCGAGGCGTTCGATTCGGCGCTCGGGCTTTCGTTGACCGAGGCGCGGCTTCTGATCAGCGTGGGGGCCTTCGGGCCGATTTCGGTGTCGGATCTGGGGCGCGCGTCGAATCTCGACCGCAGTCAGGCGAGCCGCGCGACCGACGTGCTCGAACGCAAGGGTCTGCTGGCAAAGAAGTCCAACGAGGCGGACGCGCGCGGCGTGCTCGTCGCGCTCACACCGAAGGGCCGCGGCACCTGGCGGCGCGCCACGGCCATTTCGAAGGCGGGCAACGACGAGTTTCTTGCCGGGCTGAGCGAGCACGAACGCGACGTGCTGGGCACGGTGCTCGCGAAGCTCGTCGAGCAGTGCGGTGAGGCCGAATAAGGGCCGAATAACGGCGGACTGAGCGCGCCGGCCCGGTTTTTATCGAGGGCTTACGCGGCGCGTTCGCGAAAGCGCGCGGCCAGGTCGCTGGCGCCGCGCGCGAGCAGCGCCACGTCGCTGCCCACCGCGACAAAAGTTGCGCCCGCATCGATATATTCGGCGGCAATGGCGGGGTCGGCGGCCAGCACGCCCGCGCCCAGCCCGCGCGCGCGCACGGCGCGTATGCCCTTGCAGATCGCCTCGCGCACGGCCGGCGCGCCCGGCTGCCCGATCAGACCCATCGAGGCGCTGAGATCCGCCGGGCCGAAGAACACCCCGTCCACGCCTTCCACCGCGGCAATCGCCTCGAGCTGCGCGAGCGCGTGTGCGGTCTCCACCTGGACCAGCACGCACAGTTCGTCGGCGGCGCCATGAAGATAGTCGGACGAACCGTTCCAGCGCGACGCGCGAGCCAACGCGCTGCCCACGCCGCGAATGCCTAGCGGCGGATAGCGCGTGGCCGCCACGGCATTGCGCGCGTCGTCGGCGTTTTCGATCATCGGGATCAGCAGCGTCTGCGCGCCGATGTCGAGCAGTTGCTTGATGATCGCGCTGTCGTTGCGCACGGGCCGCACGATTGGATGCGTGGGATACGGCGCGACGGCCTGGAGTTGCGCGAGCGTGCTGCGCAGGTCGTTGGGCGCGTGTTCGCCGTCGATGAGCAGCCAGTCGAAGCCCGTGCCGGCGAGCAATTCGGTGACATAGGAGTCGGCGAGCGCGGCCCACAGGCCGATCTGCCGGCGCTGCTCGGCGAGCGCGCGCTTGAAGGGATTCGCGGGAGCGGTCATGGCACTGTCGAAATGGCGGGATCAGATGAAGTTGAAGCCGATGCCGCCAAGCGGGCCGTAATCGGCATGGAACGTGTCGCCCGCGCGCGCGGGAATGGGCGCGGTGAACGACCCGCTCAGGATCACGTCGCCCGCTTCGAGCCGCTCGTCGTGGCGCGCGATCTTGTTGGCGAGCCAGGCCACCCCCGTTGCCGGATGATTGAGCACCGCCGCGGCGAGCCCGCTTTCCTCCACCGCGCCGTTCTTGTAGAGCAGCGCGCCCACCCAGCGCAGATCGACGTCGAGCGGCTTCACCGGGCGGCCGCCCAGCACGACGCCCGCGTTCGCGGCGAAGTCGGAGATCGTGTCGAACACCTTGCGCGGCGTCTTCGTTTCGCGGTCGAACTGCTCGATGCGGGCGTCGATGATCTCGATGGCCGGCGTTACCCATGCGGTGGCGTCGAGCACGTCGAACAGCGTGACGTTTGGCCCTTGCAGCGGCCGGCTCAGCACGAAGGCGAGCTCCACTTCGACGCGCGGCGCGATGAAGCGGTCCGCGCGGATATCGCTGCCCGCTTCGATGAACATGCTGTCGAGCAGCGGCGCGTAGTCGGGTTCGTCGATTTGCGAAGAGCGCTGCATGGCCCGCGACGTGAGGCCGATCTTGCGCCCTTTGATGGTGTGCCCGGCGGCGAGCTTGAGCTTGACCCACTCGCGCTGGATGGCGTAGCCGTCGTCGATGGTCATCTCAGGGTGCGCGCGGGAGAAGTGGCGCAATGGCGTGCGCGTGCGTTCCGCCTCGTCGAGCTGCGCGGCCAGCTCGCGGATGATGTGCTGATCCAGCATATCGGAGTCCTGTTGTTTCCTGTCCGTTCCTGGTGCGGGTGTTGATTCAGCCTTTCAGGCGGGCGTGCAGGTTGTTGTGCTTCCACGCGCCTTCCTCGCTGAACTCGACGATCTCCAGCGAGAGCGCGAGCCCGTGCGAGGCGAAGGCTTCGGCGAAGTGCTGCTTGATCGCTTCGAAGAGCGCGGTGCCCGTGGCCTTGCGCACCTGCGGCGAGCGGCCCGCGCCGATTTTCAGGCAGCCGTGCAGGAAGGCGTTCTGCGGATTGCCGTCGGCGACGAAGTACTGTTCGCAGCGCAGCGCGCGCGTGCGGATGCCGCCGCGCGGATAGACGCGGGCGCCGGCTTCGTCGCGCTGCGCGTCGAGCACGTGCGCGAGCGTTTCGCAAAGCTTCCCGACGCTCGCGGCATCGGCGAGATTGGCGCTGTATTCGAGGGTAAGGTGCGGCACGATGAATTCTCCAGCGATCAGGCGACGATCAGACGGCAATCAGGCAGCAAGCGGCGCTACAGGCAGGATCGCATTGATCTGCCCCGTGCCGGAACTGCCGAAGTAGGGCGTGACGATTTCGGCGCGGCCTTCGTAGCGGTCCCAGCCCAGCGCGCCCAGCAGCATGGCGGTGTCGTGCATGCCGCCTTCGCCCCAGCATTTCTCGTTGTACATCGGCAGCATGCCGCAGAAGGTCTTCCAGTCGCCGCGCTCCCAAAGCGAGACCACGTGGCGGTCGGTCTGTTCGAGGAACGGGTCCCATACCTTGTGCATGAACTGGTCGGCCGTGCCGTTGTTCGCGAAGTGATGCGAAAGCGAGCCGCTCGCGAGGATCGCGACCGTGCCGTCGTAGCGCTCTTCGATCGCGCGCCGCACGGCGAGGCCGAAACGCGCGCTCGTGGCGAGGTCGTGCCACATGCACCAGCCGGCCACCGAGACGCAGCGGAAGTGCTGGTCGGGGTTCATGTAGCGCATGGGTACGAGCGTGCCGTATTCGAGGTCGAGCGTCGTCTCGCTGTGCGCACGCGTTTTCACGCCCATTTCATTGGCGACGTCCGCGATCAGGTGGCCAAGCCCGGCGTTGCCGGGGTAGGCGTACGGCATGTTCTTGATGAAATGCGGCAGCTCGTTGCTCGTGTAGACGCCTTCGAA
The DNA here is from genome assembly GCF_000684975.1 of Paraburkholderia acidipaludis NBRC 101816. Taxonomy (GTDB): domain Bacteria; phylum Pseudomonadota; class Gammaproteobacteria; order Burkholderiales; family Burkholderiaceae; genus Paraburkholderia; species Paraburkholderia acidipaludis. Next base: position 57,600 of record NZ_BAXZ01000034.1, read on the forward strand.
GCGCGGCGCGCAGTTGATGTGATATTCGCTGTTGACGAGCCAGTGCACGTCGAACACGACGATCGTGTCGACGCCCAGCTCGCGGCAACGGCGGCCGATCTCGCGATGGCCGTCGATGGCGGCCTGGCGGCAGCCCTTGTGCGGCCCGTCGAGTTCGGACAGATACAGCGACGGCACGTGCGTGACCTTGGCTGCCAGCGCGAGTTTGCCCATTTCATACACCCCAATGCGGAATAGGATGCGAGCCCATCGAAACGCAGACGTTCTTCGGCTCGAGAAATACTTCGTAGCTCCAGGTACCGCCTTCGCGCCCCACGCCCGATGCTTTCGTGCCGCCGAACGGCTGACGCAGGTCGCGCACGTTCTGGCTGTTCACGAAGCACATGCCCGCCTCGATCGCGGCGGCCACGCGCAGCGCGCGGCCCGTGTTCTCGGTCCAGACATAGCTGGAGAGGCCGTAGGCGATGTCGTTGGCAATGCGGATGGCGTCGGCTTCGTCCTCGAACGGAATCAGGCACGCAACCGGCCCAAAAATCTCTTCCTGCGCGATGCGCATGCGGTTGTCCACGTCGAGGAACACCGTCGGCTGGACGAAGTTGCCGTTCTTCATGGCGTCGGGCAGCGCGGGCGCGTCGAGGCCGCCGCACGCGAGCGTGGCGCCTTCCTTCGGCCCGAGCTCGATATAGCTGCGCACTTTCGCGAGATGCCCCTGGCTGATCATTGGACCGACGATCGTCTTGTCGTCGAGCGGATCGCCCACCGTGATGCGCTTCGCGCGCTCGACGAAGCGCTCGGCGAATTTCGCGTAGATCGAGCGTTGCACGAGAATGCGCGAGCCCGCCGTGCAGCGCTCGCCGTTGTTCGAGAAGATCATGAAAACGGCGGCGTCGAGCGCGCGCTCGAAGTCGGCGTCGTCGAAGATCACGAACGGCGACTTGCCGCCCAGTTCCATCGAGAACTTCTTCAGGCCTGCTGACTGCACGATACGGTTGCCGGTGGCGGTCGAACCGGTGAACGATACGGCACGCACGTCGGGATGCGCCACGAGCGGTTCGCCCGTTTCCTTGCCGTAGCCGTGCACGACGTTCAGCACACCTTTCGGAATGCCCGCTTCGAGCGCGAGCTGGCCGAGCATGGAGGCCGTGAGCGGCGAGAGTTCGCTCATCTTCAGCACGGCCGTATTGCCGAACGCGAGGCACGGGGCAACTTTCCACGTCGCCGTCATGAACGGCACGTTCCACGGCGAGATCAGCGCGCACACACCCACCGGATGAAACAGCGTGTAGTTCAGATGCGTGCTCGTAGGGTAGGTATGGCCGTCCACGGCCGTGCAGACTTCGGCGAAGTAGCTGAAGTTGTCGGCGGCGCGCGGCACGAGCTGCTTGCCCGTCTGCGAGATGGTTTGACCGGTGTCCTTCGTTTCCGTCAACGCAATTTCCGGCACGTTCTTCGCGATCAGCTCGCCCAGCTTGCGGATCGCTTTCGCGCGTTCGGCCGCGGGTTTCGCGGCCCACGCGGGGAACGCATCCTTCGCCGCGCGCACCGCGAGCGCGACTTCCGCTTCGCCGCCGCGTGCAACTTCGGCCAGCACGTCCTGCGTCGCGGGGTTCACGGTTTCGAAGTAGTCGCGGCCGGCGTGCGCCTCGCCATTGATCAGATGTTCGACTCGCATGGTTCCCTTACCTTGGCGTTGCGCGCCCGAATTCGGCGTCGGACGCAATCGTGTTGACAAGACGGCCCAGGCCGTCGATTTCGCACACCACTTCGTCGCCCGCGTTCACGTTGACGACGCCTTCGGGCGTGCCGGTCAGGATGACGTCGCCGGGGGCGAGCGTCATGAAGCTGCTCAGATATTCGATCAGTTCGGCAATGCCCGTCACGAGGTCGCGCGTGTTGCCGCGCTGCTTCAGTTCGCCGTTGACGAAGGTGCGCAGTTCGAGCGCATTGACGTCGGCGATATCGGCGGCGCCGACGAACCAGGGCCCAAGCACGGTGCCGCCGTCGCGGTTCTTCACGCGCAGGTTCGGACGATAGTAGTTCTCGAGATAGTCGCGGATCGCGTAGTCGTTCGCGATCGTGTAGCCGGCCACGTACTGCATGGCGTCTTCGCGCTTCACCTGCTGTGCCGTGCGGCCGATCACGACGGCCAGCTCGCACTCGTAGTGCATGAACGTCACGTCGGCGGGGCGGCGCGTGACGCCGCGATGGCCGATCACGCTGCCTGGTCCCTTGAGGAACACGAGCGGCTCTTCCTGCTTCGAGAACGCGAGTTCCTTCGCGTGCTCGGCATAGTTCAGGCCCAGTGCGAAGATCGTGCCGGGCTCGAACGGCGCGAGCCAGACGACTTCGCGCTCGTCGCGCACGCGGCCGTCGGCGAGCCGCACCTGGCCGCCGTGCGGCGTGGCTTCATGGATGGCGCCTGCATAGGCAACGCGGCCGCGCATCATGCCTTGACTCCTTGTGCGGATCGGGTTGCTTCCGGGGCGACGAAGTCGATCGCGAGCGGAGCCCAGTCGCCGATGGCGAGCGTCGCGCGGGCGCCCGTGTGGACCACCGGCGCGCCGTGCGGCACGCCCAGCGTAATGATGTCGCCGGCGGCGAGCGTCATGAAGTCGGTGACGTCGGCGAGCAGTTGCGCGACGCCGCGCACGGTCGTGGCGGTGCTGGCCGTGAAGGGGGCGTTCCCGTCGACCTGCACGGAGATCGCGAGATTGTCGGGATCGGCAACGTGGCGCCGTGCCACCACGGCGGGGCCGATCACGCAGAAGTTGTCCCGCGCGCGAAAGCGCACGGACGGCCGGTAGACGCTCGCATGCGGCACGCTCAGATCCGCGACGAGCGTATAGCCCGCGATGTGATCGAAGGCGTCGGCCGCGGCCACGCGCGTAGCGGTGCGCCCGATCACGATGCCGAGCGAGGCGCCCACCTGCACGCCTTCCGCGCCGGGCACGACCACGCGTGCGCCATGGCCGGCGAGCGTGTTGCGCGGCTTCAGGTAGAGCACGGGCGCGCGCGGCGGGGCCTTGTAGGGCGGCGCGTTGACCGCGTCGCCCAGCGCCGCGAGCGCGGCGCGGTCGTTCAGCAGCGTGCCGTAGACCGCGCCGCCCACGGGCGCGCGGCAATGCGCCCCCGTGGCCAGCAGCGTGCGTACGGCACGGGCGTCCACGTCGCGCGGCAGCGCTTCGCCTTGCGCGTGGATCAGATGATCGGCTACCGAAAACATGACTGGCTTCGCTTCCACGAAAACACTAAGATGTTAGTAATAGTGCGCTTGCTATCATCCGTCGTCAACCAGTCGATGCGGGATTTGCGGGTTTCCCCTGGTCGCGCATCTTCTTCGAGCCGAAGCCATCATGTCCGATACCTCGCCGTCCTCCACCCGCGTGGCGCACCGCAACCTGCCGATGCTGCTGTTGCGCGCCCGCGAAAAAATGATGGAGCGTTTTCGTCCGCTCATCACCGCGCACGGATTGACCGAGCAGCAGTGGCGCGTGATCCGCGCGCTCAACGAAAGCGGTCCGCTCGAACCGCGCCAGATCTCCGACATCTGCACGATATCGAGCCCGAGCATGGCCGGCGTGCTCGCGCGCATGGAGGCGCTGGGGCTCGTGACGAAGGAGCGCTTTGCAGAGGACCAGCGGCGCGTGCTCGTCTCGCTGACGAGGAAGAGCCATCAGCTCGTGAAGGCGATTTCGAAGGAACTGGAGGCGCGCTACGCGGCGCTCGAAGAGGAAGTGGGACGCGACGTGGTGGAGCGCGTGTATCGCGCGATCGACGACCTGCTGGCGGGTCTCGAGTAAAGAGAAAGGCGGCGCGCGGGTGAGGCTTTACGGGGACGCGGCGGCCTCTAGCCTGTCAGGCGAGCGCGGCGAACGCGTCGTCGAGTTCGAAGGCCTTGGTGGGGCGCACCACGCGCGCCACTTCCGCGCCGTCGCGCAGGAAGATCAGCGTGGGCCACAGCTTCACGCGAAACGAGCGGCCCAGCGCGCGGCCCGGGCCGTCCTCCACCTGAATGCGGCGCACGCCGGGATGCCGCGAGAACGCTTCGCCGATCAGCGGCTGCGCGCCCTGGCAGTAGCCGCACCAGTCCGTGCCGAATTCCAGCACCGCGGAGCCGGTCATCGCGTCGATGTCTTTGCGGGCGGGGGCGGTCGTGGCGTAGCTCATTGCGGGTTTCCTCGTGTAGGCCTCGGTGTTGGCCTCTATGACACCTCATACGATACCGCAATGCGCGGTTGGGTTCAGGCCGGCGCTCGCCTCGCAAGCATTGCGGTGGACTCGATGCGCTCGGTCAGCCAGCCATCGTCGCTGGCGTGCTCGTCGACGAGGGCGTCGATGCGCGAAAGCAGCGTGTCGAGCTTTTCGCCCAGGCGCTCGCGCGAAAGGCTCGACATCGAAAGCGGCCGTGCCTTCAGTTGCTCCGCGTTCACGCGCCGGTACTCGATCACCGACACACGCTCGATCGCGGTAAAAGCGGAACGCGCCAGCACGTCGCCATGGCTTTCCCATTGCGCGGACTTGCGTTGCGCGCGCGCCGGGTCTTCGTTCGCGTACTCGTCGAGCAGCGTGCGGTATTGCGCCGCCCAGGGCCGCAGCGGGTCGTCCAGATGCGCGGTGCCAAAGAGCGCGACGGCCCCGTGAGCGGCCAGGATCGTGTCGAGGCGCGCCAGCGTGTCGTCGCGGTCCATCCAGTGAAACGCGCGGCCGATCACGGCCAGATGAAACGTGCCGAGCGTGCTGTTCAGATCATACGAACTGCCCTGCCGGTATTCGATATTGGGCGCGATGCCCGCGCCGAACTGCGATGCGATGTCGAGCATCGCGGGTTCAGGGTCGATGGCGACGGCGTTCGCGACCCAGCTTGCGAACGCGAGCGAGAGCTGGCCGGGGCCGCAGCCGAGATCGAGCAGACGCTGGGCGCCGTCGAGCCCGGTGTGCTGGGCGACGCGGCGAATCAGCGCGGGCGAATAGGCGGGGCGGCCCAGCAGGTAGTGCGGGGCGGCGTGGCGAAAGCGGTCGGGGACGAAAGGCATGATAGAGCTCATGGCATCCTGGCGGGCGTTGGGGGCGTGCTGCGACCCGTACAGTCTGGAGAGCGCTCGTGGCAACGTCAAGGCAGGGTGCAAGGCGATAGGTGAGCCTTTTCGGGAGTGAGCGGACGAGGAGAGGACTGCGCACCGTTGCGCGCATTGCCGTTGTAGGCCGGCAGACCCGCAACTTAAGAAAGTACCTCGAAACAAGGGGTGAAATGATACGCCGGCAGCAATGGCCCGCAGGCGATGCGGCCTCGCCGGATGAGTTTTGGCGAGGCTGCTCGGCATGAGGTGAGCTTTTGCGGGAGGTGAGAAGGACGGCGCGAGGGCGCTTCACGGTACGGCGCTTTCGGGACTTCGTCTCGCACTCGAATTCCCGATTCGACCTTGTTTTCAAGGTCTTTTCTGATTGTCAGAAAAACAGGCGCCAGCGTTGCGTGCGACTCGTCATCGCGCGAGCGCCGCAAAGGTGAGAAGATTCGGGAGCCACGCGCGAGGGCACATGGACGTGCGCTTGCGTTGGGTATATAAAACAAATGCGGGATCCTTTCGATTACTTGTCATCCAGGAGAAACGGTTCATCATGGTGAGCGACGATCAGCAGAAGCAGGACGCTCAATCGCCGGGCGACGGCCCGGCACAGCCCGATCTGGAACATCTGAACGCGGCATTTACGCACGTCGACGAAGGCGTGAAGTCCGGCAAGATCGCAGCCGGCGCAGCCAAGGGGCTCGTGTACAGCCTCGTGGAGACGCTGGGTGCGCTCGTGGGCGATCCGGATCTGCCCGAGCATGCGCGTTCCGGTTACGTGGGCCTCCTGGAAGCCGCACGCGAACTGCGTGCGCGGCTCGACCGCTGACGTAGCGGATTCACTGCGGGCCGATCGATTTCGGCCGATCGATCGAGGCGGCGGTGCGCGGCAAGCGCCGCCGCCGGCTGCTTCATCCGGCCAGCAAGGCTTCAGCCAGGCCGTCCGGCGCGGCGCCGATGCGCAGTTCCGGCGTGCCGTGCCAGTTGGCGCAACGCTCCAGCGCGCGCCGCAGGTCGGTCGCCAGCCGGGCGCTCATGCGCACACCCGGTTCCAGATGCAACGATTTCACTTCGAACACCTGCTGCGCCCGGTGCGCCTTCGCGTCGATCCGGCCTACCAGCCGTCCCCGGCTCAATATCGGTAGTACGAAGTAACCGTACTTGCGCTTCGCGGCAGGCAGGTAGCACTCGATCGCATAGTCGAAATCGAACAGGGCCGTCGCGCGCTTGCGGTCCCAGATCACCGGGTCGAACGGCGAGAGCAAGGTCGTGACCGTGGAGGCGAGCTTGCCGCTCGCGGCCTCCGTGATCAGCGGCGCGAGCGCGCGATGAACGAATGCGTCGTGTTTCCAGCCCTCCACGCGTACCGGCAGCAACTCGCCCGCATCGGCAAGCGCGTGCAGTGCGTCGACATACGGGCGGCGCGGCAGGCGGTAGTAGTCGGAGGCCCAGTCCGCGCGGATCACGCCCAGCGCCCGGCAGGTGCGCTGGAGCAGCGTGCGTTCGGCGTCGGCGCGCGTGGGCAGATCGCGCGCGTCGTTCCAGTGGGGAAGCACGCGTTCGATCACGTCGTAGACACGCTGGAAGTTGTGCCGTTGCGCGACCATCAGGGCGCCGGTGGCGAACAGCACTTCCAGGTGGCGCTTTTCCGGCTTCCAGTCCCACCAGCCGCCGCCCTTCTCGCCCTCCGCGCGCGCGAAGTCGGACGAACGCACGGGGCCCTGCGCGCGGATGCGCTCGAGCAGCGCCTCGATCTCGCGGCGATGCTTCGCATGCCACTCTGCCGCATATTTCCAGCCCATGCCCGAAGGGTCGAGCATGCGGTGACGCAGCAGCCCGTAATCCTCGATCGGCACGAATGAGGCCTCGTGCGCCCAGTATTCGAAGAGGCGTCCTTCGGCGAGATGCTCGTCGAGCCAGCGCGGCTCGTATGCGCCGATACGGGAGAACAGCACGAAATAGGGGCTGCGCGCGACCACATGGATCGTGTCGATCTGCAATTGCGCCATGCGGCGGATCGCGTCGAGCACGTCGGCTTTCGTCGCCTTGCGGCGCGGCGGGGCGAGGAGGCCCTGGGCGGCGAGGTGCAGCGTGCGCGCTGCCGCGAGCGGCAGCGTGAGCGTCGAGCCTATGCCGGCGGGCGGCGTCTGCGTATCGGCGTCGAGCGCCGTTTCGTCACGCATGGGCGCCCGCCGTCACGGACACCTGCGCCGACACCTGCACGGGCATCGTCGCGAGCAACTGGTGGATCTGCGCGACCACGGCCGCGCCTTCACCCACCGCCGCCGCGACGCGCTTGGTCGAGCCCGCGCGCGCATCGCCGATCGCGTAGACGCCGTCCACGGAAGTCGCGAGGCTGCACGACGCGTCGCTGCTGCCGGTGAGCACGAAGCCGTGCGGATCCAGCGCGACGCCGCAGGCATGCAGCCACGCGGTATTCGGGTTGGCGCCCGTGAAGAGGAACAGATGGCGCGCGTCGAAGCGGTCGAAACCCGCCGGGCACGGCGACTTGAGCAGGATCGAGGCGAGCCCGGCGTCGTCTTCGTCGAGCGCGCCGATTTCGCTGTGCGGATGCACGTTCACGTTCGGCAGCGAGGCGATGCGGTCGATCAGGTAGCGCGACATTGTCGACTCGAAGCCGGCCTTGCGGATCAGCACGTCCACCTGGCGCGCGTGCGACGCGAGATACACGATGGCCTGGCCGGCCGAGTTGCCGCCGCCCACGAGCACGATGTTCTCGTGCTTGCAGAGCTTGGCTTCGACGGGCGACGCCCAGTAGTAGACGCCATGGCCTTCGTAGCGGTCGAGCCCGTCGATGGCCGGGCGGCGGTATACGGCGCCGCTCGCGATCACGACGGTATGGGCGCGCACGTTGCCGCTGCACGTTTCGAGCCGCAGGGGCCGCTCGTCGCAGTGCAGCTTTTGCGCTCGCACCGGAATCGCCACGTGCGCGCCGAACTTCTGCGCCTGCACGAACGCGCGCCCGGCGAGCGCCTGGCCCGAGATGCCGGTGGGAAAGCCCAGATAGTTTTCGATGCGCGAGCTCGCGCCCGCCTGGCCGCCCGGCGCGCGCCCGTCGAGCACGATCACCGAAAGCCCTTCGGAGGCCGCGTAGACGGCGGTTGCGAGTCCGGCAGGGCCGGCACCGATCACGGCGACGTCATAGACGCGCTGGTCGTCGAGTTCGGGCAGCAGGCCGAGGCAGGTCGCCAGCTCCGGCGCGGAGGGGCGGCGCAGCACGGTGCCGTCGGGGCAGATCACGATCGGCAGGTCTTCCTGGCGCGCGGCGTACCGTTCGATCACGTTCAGCATGCAGGTGTCGTGTTCGTCGAGCACGCTGTACGGGTGGCCGTTGCGCGAAAGAAAACCTTGCAGCGAGACCAGCGCGGGGTCGTCGTGCTTGCCGACGAGAATCGGGCCCCCGGCCCCCTTCTCGATGAGCGCGACGCGGCGCAGGATCAACGCGCGCATGATGCGCTCGCCCAGCTCCGCCTCGGCGATGATGGCCGCGCGCAGGCGCTCCGGCGGAATCAGCAGGGAAACGACGGGCTCGAGCGCGACGCCGTCCACGAGCGAGGGGCCGCCCGAGAGCTGGCCGACCTCGGCGAGGAACGAGCCGCGATGATGCTCGTTGATGTGCACTTCGCGGCCGAAGCCGTCGCGCTGATACACCTTCACGGAACCGGCGAGCAGAACGAACATGCCGGGTCCGGTCTCGCCCGTGCGAAAGAGCAATTCGCCCGGCGCCCACTCGCGCACGACGCCGAAGCGGTGCAGGCGTTCGATCTCCTCGTCGGTGAGGATGGGGAACATCTGGTGGCGCCGCGTGGAAAGCGACGAGTACGGTGCGTCGGCCTGCGGCGCTTCCACATCGGCGCGACTGACCTCGGCTTCGTTGATGGTGCCCATCTGGCGGTTCTCCTCGTGCGGTCGGCCCGAACGATGCCGGGCCGGGCGAACATGCGGACACATGCGTGGACGAATGGGTGGACCTGCAAGCGGACCGGCGGCCGGCGGCGCCGCATCTCTTGCGCCGCGTTACACCTGTGCGCCTGTGCGCCGGTCACACGGGCTTCGGCGTGATCTGCACCGCCATCCCTTCGCAGGGGGCGGCGACAAGCGATTCGATGGGATGGCCCGAGTCGCGCCAGGCGTCGATGCCGCCGAGGAGCGGCACGACGTCGGTGAAGCCGGCCTCTGCGAGCGCCTTCGCCATCCACGCCGCGGAAATTTCATTGGGGCATGAGCAGTAGATCACGAGCTTGCGGTCGCGCGGATACTTGTCGAGGATCTCGTTCAGCTGCCGCTCGTCGGCGAAGACCGCCCCCGGGATGATGTAGGGATCGAGCTTGCGCTTTTCCGCCGACCGGATGTCGAAGACGACGGGCGGCGGCTTGCCCGCCATCGCGCGGAAGAGGTCGTCTACCGTGATGCGGGCGTTCGCGAGCTTCTTGATGAGCTGGCGGCGGCGCTGCCACCGGTAGAGCGTGTAGAGCGCGAGCAGCACGAGTACCACTACGGCGGCGAGCCGGCCGAGGCGGCTCGCGCCCGCGAGCAGCATGTCGATCTGCGGCGCGAACACCACGCCGATCAGGAGGCCCGAGGCGGACCAGAGCGCGGCGCCGATGGCGTCGAAGCCGAGGAACTGCCGGTACGGCGTGCCCATCGCCCCGGCCATCGGCACCGAGACGATCGAGAGCCCCGGAATGAACTTGGCGACGGCGAGCACGCGCACGCCCCAGCGCCCGAAGAAGCGCTCGGTCTTCTTCACGCAGGTGTCGCGCGAAAGCGAGAGCCTGCAGAGCGTCTTGAGCGTGTTGCCGCCATAGAGCCGGCCGGCGAGGAACCAGACGCTGTCGCCGATCAGCGTGGCGAACATGGCGAGCACGATCACGAGCCCCACCTGCTGCCCGATCGAACCGGGATGCATGGCGGCCATCGCGCCGAACAGCACGAGCACCGGCATCGCGGGGACGGGCAAACCCAACGACGCGGCCAGCACGTTTGCAAACACGAGAGCAGGCCCGTACTGCTCGACGAGGTCATGTAGCATCGGCTTACTTCCGTCTCCGTGGGGGCGGAAAGTGAGAGGGTAACGTAACGATTATGGACGCATTTCGAAGGCGTGCAAGCGAGGCGCGCCACGCGCCATTATGTACGCGGTATGTGCCTGGAAATCGGCGCGAAAACCGGCCGCAAGGAAGCCGATGCGAAGCCATGCGCCCCTCGGGCTCAGGCGCCCCGCGCGGCGGCGGAGCGCCCGAGCCCGAGGGGGCGGGCGAAATGCGATTGCGCCGCCCGACGGTTTGCCGGGCGGCTTATGCGTTTACGGGGGGCTGACGGGTCTGGCGGACCTAGCGGCTGTGGGATTCCCCTGGCAACTCGGCGCCTTGCGCGCGGATGGCCGCGATCAACTCCGCGGGCGTGATTTCATAACGCACTTCGCGGTGTATGCCCGGCTTGCGTTCGTCGATTTCGATCAGCAGCAGGCTCTTGCCGTCGGCCGCCGATTCGAGACGTAGCGAACGCAGTTCGCGCCCGGTCGCGTCGTCATGCTCGGTGAGCAGGGTCATGGTTCCTGAAGACCCGGTCGTGCGCATTGATGTTGTCCTCGTGCGTTGATTGGTCGAGCCATTGTACGGGGTCGGCCACGCCGCGTCTTATCCCCTGTGCGCGCGGGCGCACACTCTGGGTTGGCGCCGCAGCGAGGCCCCGGCCAGCCAGTTTAACGCGACTCCAGGGCGCGCCGCATCTTTTTGCATACCCTGCAACGGTGCGGCGGGCGATGTGACTTTGTCACGACCGTGACGCAATCCGGCTCCGGCGCGGCCGCGCCTGGCTCCCGAAAGTCCTCACCTTTGCGGCCAAAAAAGATCGGCTCGCCCGGTCATGCCGAACGAGCCGTCGAAACGCCGTTGTTACTCGGATCGGCATGCTCGCGTGCGAACTTGCCGACGAGGAAGATGGTGCGGGCGGGAGCCGCGCCTGTCGAGATGGGACTTACGCCGATATTTCAGATCAATGACGCAGCTTGTGCCCCACCGGCTGCTTTTTCCCCGCTTTTTTCCTTATGCGGCTTCCGTTTCGGCCTCTTCTGCCACGACGGCCGCGGCCGAGCGCTTCGCGCGCGCGGGGCTGCGCCGCGCGGTTTGCGTGCCCGCGACGGTGAAGAGGCGCACCGCTTCGTCGAGCACGTCGGCCTGTTCGGCGAGGCGCTGCGCCGTGGCGGCCGCCTGCTCGACGAGTGCCGCGTTCTGCTGCGTCGCGCTGTCGAGATGCGCCACGGCCTGGTTCACCTGGCGAATGCCCTCGGCCTGCTCGCCGCTCGCATTCGCGACCTCGACGATGATCGACGAGACGCGGCTCACGGCTTCGTCGATGGCCTGCATCTGCGCCGTGGTGCGCGCAACCAGCTTCGTGCCCTGGGCGATCTCGTTCACGCTCGCGTCGACCACGTGCTTGATCTCCTTCGCCGATGCCGCGCAGCGCTGCGCGAGATTGCGCACCTCGCCCGCCACCACGGCGAACGAACGGCCGGCTTCGCCCGCGCGAGCAGCCTCGACGGCGGCGTTCAGCGCGAGGATGTTGGTTTGGAACGCGATGCCGTCGATCACGCCGATGATGTCGCTGATGCGCCGCGAGGCCTCGTTGATGCCGGCCATGGTGCGCTCGACCTGGCCCGCGATCGAGCCGCCCTCGGCGGCGGCGGCCTGCGCCTCGCGCGCGAGATCGAGCGCGCGCGTGCTGGCTTCCGCGTTGGCCTGCACGGTGGTGGTGAGCTGATCCATCGTTGCGGCGGTTTCTTCGAGCGAAGCCGCCTGGAGTTCGGTGCGGCGCGACAGATCGACGTTGCCGCTCGAGATCTCGTGCGCCGCGTCGAGCATGCCGTCGATCTGCGCGCGCACGTCGCACACGATGGCCGTGAGGTTGGCCTGCAGCTGATTGAGGGCCTGCAGCACTTCGCCCAGATCGTCGCTCGTGGTGATCGTGAGCGTGGCGGTGAGGTCTCCGGCGGCCATGCGCGTGGAGGCGGCGGTCATCTGGTCGAGCGGCGCGCCGAGATGGCGCGTGGTGAGCCACCAGGCCACGGCGCTGCAAATGGACGCGACGCCGAAGGCGCCCCAGAACGGCAGCGGCGGCAGGCCCTGCCAGGCGGCGATGCCCGCGAGGGCGAAGATGGCGGGCACGCCGCCATAACCCATGGCGATGCGCGTAGCGATGGGTACGCGCAGCAGCGCCTGCACGGCGCCGGCGAGGCCGGTGCGCACGATCGCGCCGTGGCGCAGGCGCGCGCCGCGCAAGGTGCCTTCGCGCATTTTCGCGTAGAGGGCCTCGGCCTCGCGGATCTCGTCGCGCGAAGGCTTCACGCGCACGCTCAGATAACCCACCACGTTGCCTTGTTCCGAGACCGGGGTGACGTTCGCCCGCACCCAGTAGTGGTCGCCGTTCTTGCGGCGGTTCTTCACGAGCGCCGTCCAGGGCCGGCCTTCGCGGATGGTGCTCCACATGTCCGCGAAGGCAACGGCCGGCATGTCGGGGTGACGGATGATGTTGTGCGGCTGGCCGATCAGCTCTTCGCGGCTGAAGCCGGAAACGGCGATGAACGCGGGGTTGCAGTACTGGATGCGGCCTTTCAGGTCGGTGGCCGAGACGAGCATCTGCGAAGCGGGAAAGTCGTATTCGTGTTGCGTGACGGGCTGGTTGTTGCGCATGGGATTCCTTGCAGGCGGGCCGCTGGCGGCCTTACATCACTGCAAAGTTAACGGCATATTCCATATGGACTTTAGGGTTTTTCAAGCGTTGCCGGCCCGCTTGTGTGGCTTGGGGGAGATTTCCTTTGGGCTCAGGGGGTTGGTCGCGGTGTCCGGGAGATATGCACAGGGTTTTGCACCAAAGCTGTGGACAATTTCGCCTGGAGGTACGCGGCGATCCTGCCTTGTGTCGCGTCAATATCCAGCCACTTGATTCGTCCTGCATTTGCGTTTCCCGCTTACCCTAAATAAGGCGATTATCCCTTTGGCATAACCCGCGGACTGACAGTCCACGCGAATGTCGTGTCGGGCATCGTTTTATTTTGTCAGATTAGGACTACAGATTAACGGAAGGACGATTCATGGCTGAATACGATGGTGCGAGCCGGCGGGTCACGGGCCGCCAGTCGGCGCACGTGGAACTGTACCGTCGCTACCCGCAGGACAAGGCACCGGCCGATGAGCAGAAGAAGCCGATGCCCGATGTGTCGGTGGTCGAGTGGGAGGTGCACGAAGAGGTCTGCGAGCCGTACCGGATCAGGCTGCTGGTCTCGACACCGGGACCCGTGCCGCGCAGGGACATTCTCGGCCAGTGGGCGAAGTTCAGGTTCCAGACCCAGGAAGGCGCACCGGTTCGCGAGTTCCGCGGATTCGTCACGCGCTTTCACTCGGTGTCGAGCTCGCG
>NZ_BAXZ01000033.1 GCF_000684975.1 Paraburkholderia acidipaludis NBRC 101816
CGGCATGGGCGTGGCGCTCGCGCTCGAGCGCGGCTGACCTTCCTGTGAAGTATCAGGGCCGCGCCCGCTTGCGGGCGCGCCCTGCCTGACTCGCGCCATATCAGATTCCAACCAGAAGTCGCGCGATGGTTCGCATGCCTTCGTTGCCGTGCGGCGATGGGCATGACTGTGATGTACGTGGCGTATCCGGACCAGACGCCACGCCGTTTTTACGTTTTACTCTCGCAGGTATATAGGATGACTAATCGTATTGCTTTGGTAACGGGTGGTATGGGCGGCCTCGGAGAGGCGATCAGCGTCAGGCTGCACGACGCGGGCTACCGGGTTGTCGTCACGCACTCGCCGGAGAACGCCGGCGCTGCGGACTGGCTGGACCGGATGAAATCGACGGATCGCGAGTTCTACGCCTATCCCGTGGACGTTGCCGATCACGACTCGTGTCAGGAAGGCGCGGAAAAAATCCAGTGCGATGTCGGCCCTGTCGACATCCTCGTCAACAACGCCGGCATTACGCGGGACATGACGTTTCGCAAGCTCGACAAGGTGAACTGGGACGCGGTGGTCCGCACCAATCTCGATTCCGTTTTCAACATGTCGAAGCCGCTGTGCGAGAGCATGGTGGAGCGCGGGTGGGGCCGTATCGTCAATATCTCGTCGGTGAACGGCTCCAAGGGTTCGATCGGGCAGACCAACTATGCGGCGGCCAAGGCGGGCATGCATGGTTTCACCAAGTCGCTGGCCCTGGAGGTTGCGCGCAAGGGCGTGACGGTGAACACGATTTCGCCCGGCTATCTCGCCACGAAGATGGTCACGGCGATACCCCAGGAGGTGCTCGATACGAAGATCCTGCCGCAGATTCCGGTCGGCCGTCTTGGCCAGCCCGACGAGATCGCGGCGCTCGTGCTGTTCCTCTGCTCGGAAGAGGCGGGTTTCGTGACCGGCGCGAACATCCCGATCAACGGCGGCCAGCACATGCAGTGAAGGGCCCGTGAGAGCCGATGGGCGCGTCGCCGCGCCCATCGGTTCAAAGGTGAGGCTTTCCGGGAGCGGCGGAACGCATCGCACGATTCGTAGGGTGTGCGGCGGGGCGCGTCCTGCCTCACCTTGGCTCGCCTGCGGGCAAAAACGGCAAAAGTGAGTAGTTCCAGGAGATCGTTTTGCACCTTTTGCGGCCTAAACGTGAGTTTCTTCGATGTACCAGGTTCACCTGAAGGATTGCATCCGCCTGTCGAGCACCTGCAAGCTCCTGGAAATCCTCACCTTTTCGCCGATCCGCACTCGCATGGCCGATAGCACACGGGCTACCTCCCGAAAAACCTCACCTTTGCGTTTGTCACGCCTGCGCGATATCGCAGCACCACGCGCGCCGCATCAGAACTTGTAGTCGGGATTCTTCGGATCGAATACCTCGGCGTCGAAAGTCTTCGGCTCGATCTTGTCGATCACGATGCGCTCGAACATCTGGCCGCTGTCGTCGTATGCTTCGACCGTGCGGAAGTACGGGTGCCGCAGATCGAGGCCGAGCGTCTGCTTCTTTGCGTAGTACTGCGGCTTGCCGGCGGGCGAAACATAGGTGAGCGCGACCACGCGCACGCCGTTCATGACCTTCACCTCCACCTGCGGCGTATACGGCGCGCCCACTGCTACGTACTTCTTCGCATCGGTCATGAACTGGTTCGTGATGAACTCGGTGCCGAGGTCGGTGATCTTGTGGTTCGACTGCGATCGCGCGAGCGTGCCGTCGAGTGCCGTCCACATCGGCATGACGCCGAGCAGGCCGCCCAGGTGGCCATACATTTCGTCGCTGCGTTTGGACGCGTCGTAGATCACTTCCTCGCCCGCGTGGTCGCCGTCGGGCAGCCACTTCGCGTAGATACGCAGCGGATCGTGCTCGAGCTTGACGAGCATGTGCGCAGGCTGGCTGGGCCACTTGCCGTTCAGCCGCTCCCAGCGCCACAGCTCGAATTCATACGACGAGTAGCCCGAAGGGCCGAGCTTGATCAGCGTGGGCACCACGAGCGGGTCGAGCGACTGGAAGAGCGAGGTCAGCTGCGCGTCGTCCATCTTCTCCAGCGCGTCGCTCTTCTGCGCATGCTGAAGCCAGCGCACCTGATCTTCGACAGGCAGCTTGCCGACCTGCGAGGGCGCTGTTGCCGTGACCGCCGTTTGCGCGGCGCCGGCGTCGTCGCCGTTCGAGGTCGCCGCCGTGCCGCCCTGGGCGAATGCGAGCGCCGACGCGAGCGCGAGCGTTGCGCATGCCAGAGGTCGTGCGAGACACACGCCCGTGCGTCGCGCCTGAAGTCGATCGTTTTTCATGTGAGTTGTCTCCCTTTATTGAATGATGAGCGAGACCGCGATTCAGGTCTCGCACGCCGTAGCGGCATGACCGTGGCTTCCGCCGGATCGGCGGCCGATATGCCGTCAACCGCGTCGCCGATTGCGCTGGCGTTGGCGCCTCGCTCCGTCGAGCCCGCAATGACGGCCCGCAGCCACTCGGCCGTTGCCCGCGGCGCGGTGACGGGCAGCATGTGCCCGCCGTCGATCACCTTCAGCGCCACGCGCTTCGAACGGCGCCGCAGCGCGTCGCCGTGGCGGATCCAGTCGAGCACGATATCGTCGCGGCCGAACAGCACGTCCGTGTCCACCTCCAGTTGCACGTAGCGCTGCTCCATCTCGGCCAGGTCGCCGGCCTCTTCAACGGCGATGAGGTCCTCCGACGCGCCGAGGAACCCCTGGGGCCGCAAGCTCAGCATGCCGCCGCCGCGCAACGGAAAGTCGGGCGGCACGGCTTCGGGCGCGAAGACCTGCTTGAGCACGGCCGAGCTGGTGGCGAGCGCGACGGGCGTAGCCAGCGTGTGCGCCACGAGGCGTCGTATGAAGTCCGAACGAATGACGAGCGCGCGAAATGCCTTCGGCACTTCGGTCTGTACATGGGTGAGCGGGGCGATCAGCGCGAGCCGCGAGACTGCCTGCGGATGATTGAGCGCGACCGCGAGCGCAATCGCGCCGCCCAGCGAATGCCCGACCAGCACGGGTTTTTCGAGGCCGAGCACATCGCAGAAGCGCACGACGGCTTCCGCCTGGGCGTAAACGTTCGCGGCCGACTGTGCGCCGCGCGTGGAGTAGCCGGTGCCGGGGCGGTCGATGAGGATCACGCGGTGATGACGCGCGAGCTCCTCGATGGGCAGCCAGGCGAAGTTGCGCATCTGCCCGCTCAGGCCGTGGACGAAAACGATGGGCGGTCCCTCGCCGCGATCGACGTAATGAATGCGATCGCCGCCGATGTCGACGAGCTGGCCGTCCATCGGCACAGCCGCTTCGATGCGGCGCGCGGTACGCCGCGAGAAGGCGGAGAGCGCGGCGCCCGCTACGGCGACGGCTGCTGCGGTTACGGAGAGCATGGCGATAGGGTTCACCGGCTGACCTCTTGTCTCTGGATGGATATAGGGGTCGAGGGGACGATGCATCCCCTCGCCGCTTTTCGTTGTGGTTTCTCTCAGGTTCCTTCGGGTAATGCGTTGGTGGCGGTCTCCACGGAGGACGATATGGCATGCGGCGACGCATCGTTTGCCACCCACGCCGCGAAGCTCTCGATACGGGCCGCGATGAGCGGGGCGTCGCGCACGACGGTCCAATGCGTCGAAGCGATCACCTCGCGCCGGTAGCGCCCCAGCCAGCGGTCGAGCCCTTCGGAGAGCGCGGGCGTGACATAGCGGTCGAAACGCGGCACGAGGAACTGCACCGGCGTGCGCGTGCTGCGCTCTCGCGGGCGCCGCGCGCGGGCGAGGAAGTTCGCCCGATACAGCTTCAGCCCATTCAGGCCATTGCGCAACTGTTGCGGGTCGCGCGCGGCGCGTACACGTTCGGTTTTCCAGAGCCACCACGGCCACAGCCGTGCGCCGCCCGCGCGCCAGATGAGTTCGGGCACGAGCGGCAGATGGAAGAACGCGATGTACCACGATTTCAGCGTTTGCCGCAGATCGAGCGGCGCATGAAAGACGTGATCGAGACACGGCCCCGAGATCGAGGTGTACGACGCGAGCCGCGCGGCGTTCGCCGGATCGGTGACGGCCTCCCAGCACTGGATCGATCCCCAGTCGTGGCCGACCAGGTGGAACGGCCGCGCGCCGCAGGTGGCGTCGGCGACCGCCATGAGGTCGCGCGCCAGCTGCGCGAGCCGGTACGCGCGGCGGGCGCGCGGCG
>NZ_BAXZ01000032.1 GCF_000684975.1 Paraburkholderia acidipaludis NBRC 101816
GCGGCGCTCGCGCTCTACAACCTCTTCGCGATCGAAGACCTGTACCGCACGGCGCTCGTCTCGGGCGCGCTGTGCGTGGACGCGGCGGCGGGCTCGGTCAAGCCGTTCGACGCACGCATCCACGAACTGCGCGGCCATCGCGGCCAGATCGAGGCGGCGGCCGCTTACCGCTCGCTGCTCGAAGGCTCCGCGATCAACCTCTCGCACCGCGACTGCGGCAAGGTGCAGGACCCGTACTCGCTGCGCTGCCAGCCGCAGGTGATGGGCGCGTGCCTCGACCAGATGCGCCACGCGGCGCAGGTTCTGCTCGTGGAGGCGAACGCCGTCTCCGACAATCCGCTGATCTTCCCGGACACCGGCGAGGTGCTCTCGGGCGGCAACTTCCACGCCGAGCC
>NZ_BAXZ01000031.1 GCF_000684975.1 Paraburkholderia acidipaludis NBRC 101816
AACGCCCGAACTCACCAGCAAAGGAAGAATCGCGATCTTCCACCTTCCTGAATTCATGCCATCCTCCTGATATATTTTGTATTGCTAATAAATTGAAACCATACGCAACGAAAATGGTGCATGACGGATCTTTCAAGAGTGCTTTTCGGCCCGAATGGACATTGGCGCCGAGGTCCGCCGGCCGCGCGTTGCGATCCAGCACAGGATGGACCCGCCGCACACCATCAACGCCCCTTGCCAGAACTGAACGGGGAGAGGAGTGCGCAAGAGCGTTGCAGCCAGGGCAGCCGAGAAAACGGGAATGAAATACGAAGCTCCGGCAAGGATCGTGACATTGCCGTGCAGGATCCCCACGTTCCATGCGGCATAACCGAAGCCCAAGGCAGCCGCGGCCAGCACGAGATAGACGATCGCATGGAGACTGAACGCCATGCCACCGCCGCCTTCAACAACGTGACTGATCCAGAGCACGCCGGCAGCGAGCATGAAGAAAGGCGTAACGCCGCTCTTGCCGCGAGCAATACGTGCCGTCACCGTACAGTAGGCCGCCCAGATCAAGGCACCGAGCAATGCCAGACCGTAACCCAGAGGGTTGTCCCTGACGTTCTCCAGCATGCCTGCCGGATCCACGCCCTGATCGCCGCCCAGCACCCAGCCAATCCCGAGCATCGAAAGCAGGAAGCCGGGCACGACCCACAGGGTTGCCTTCTGCTTGTTGAACACGATGGCCGAGACCAGGGTGAAGGTCGGCCACAGGTAATTGACCATGCCGACTTCAATAGCCTGCCTGCCGGTGTTGGCATACCCGATAGAGAGTGACAGGCATAGTTCGTAGGCAACGAAGAGCAGGCTTCCCCATGCCAGGTAGCGTCGCGGAAACTCGCTGAGTCTGGGGAAGCCGGCCGTGAACAGCAGAAACACGGATGCCACCGTATAGATCATGGCGGCCCCGCCGGTAGCACCAAGGCTTTCGCTGACCCCCCGGATGAGGGCGATAATCGAGGACCACAACAGGACTGCGATGAACCCGACGAGCGTTGCGTTCTTGCTGCTCTTCATATTCCCCACCTGCTTCAGATGATTCGGTCTGCCGCGTACCCCGAAGCAGCGAGCGGTTGCGACATCAGGCTTTGCTTCCGGTGACCGACGCCACCTCGCGCTTGAGCTCGACAACGATGACCTGCAAGCGCTGCTTCTCTTCTTCACCCAGCCCTTGCAGAGGCGCCCGCACGCCGCCCGTGCTCAGTCCCGCGAGCTCGCAGCCATACTTGATGGACTGGACGAACTTGCCTTCCTCCAGGAAGTCCATGAGCGGCAGCATCGCGGACATGATGCGGCGCCCCTTGTCGAAGTCCTTCTCGACGGCACACGCCTCGTACAGCGCAATGTGCTCACCCGGGAGGAAGTTCGAGCCCGCGCAGACCCAGCTGCGGGCGCCCCATGCGAAGAACTCCAACGCCTGATCGTCCCAGCCGCACGAAACGCTGATATGCGGGAACTCGCGCACCAGCATGTGCAGTTGTCCCGACTGACCGGAACTCTCCTTGATGGCCACGACGTTCTTCGACGCTTCGCAGACCGTACGGAAGAACTCGCGTCCCATCGAAACGCTCATCCGGCCCGGATAGTTGTAAAGCATGATGGGCAGGCCGGCCGCACGGTCGATCGTCAGCGCGTGCGCGGCGTTTTCCTGCTGGGTGGGCAGGGCATACGGCGGCGTGCCCACGAGAATCGCATCTGCCTTGATGGCTTTCGCCGCTTTGGCGTACTCGACGGAATCCTCGGTGCGGATGGCGCCGGTACCGATGATAAGCGGCACGCGCGCGCCGATGACTTCCCTGGCCCAGGTGCCGAGTTCGAAGCGCTCTTGCGCGGTGTGCGCATAGTATTCGCCGGTCGAGCCGCCAATGATGATGCCGTGCACCTTCGCCGCGATCAGTGACTCGAGCACCTCGGCAAATGCTGCCTTGTCGATTTCCCCTTCTGCGTTCAGGGGGGTGATAGCCGGGGTGTAGATACCTTCAAACGTCATGATGTTCTTCCGAAAAAGTGGAAATTGGCGTTCAAGCGAACGAGGTGCCGACGCATCGTTGACGGCGGCACGAAGAGGGTAGGTGTTAGTGATTGAGCGAAGCAGCTTCTTGCAGGCTGAGCGAACGTGTCTCCGGCGCCAGCGCCAGCGAGGCGATCAGGCCAACGAACGAAACCGCGGCGGCGGCATACATGGTGTTGCCTATGCCGATGCTTTGCAGTGCCATGGGCACGAGCCACGTTCCGATGGCGGCACCGATGCGCGAGAGCGAAGCGCCCATGCCCACGGCGAAGGCGCGAATGTCCGTCGGGAAGATTTCGTTCGGGTAGACCAGTTGCAGCACCTGAGCGCCGCCGATGAGCACGGCGTAGGCGCCGAACAGGACGAGGATCAGCAGCGCCGAGCCGTTCGAGCATGCACCCAGGGCCACCAAGGCCAGTGCCGACCAGAGGAAGCTGTGGATCACCATGGCGCGGCGTCCCATCTCGTTGATGATCCGGGTGGCGATGATGCAGCCCACCACGAACAGCAACGTGATGGCGACAGAGCCGAGCGATTCCCACTGCCCCGTCAAATGCAGCGCTTCAAGCACGCGTGGTGCGAACGAATAAACCGCGAAGACCGGAATCACCGAGCAGCTCCAGAACACCGAGACAAAGAGCATGCGCTTGCCATAGCCGGAATGCAGGAGCGACCAGAGCGAAATCTTCCTTTCGGCTTGCTCCTCGGGCAGGTTCGCCAACGAGAACGACGGCCCATAGACTTTTCCGATGACGGCCTCGGCTTCGGCGACGCGGCCTTGACTGAGCAGCCAGCGAGGCGACTCCGGCGTGCCGATGCGCACGATGAACAGCACGAGACCGATGACGGCCGGGCTGGCAAGCACCCACCGCCACGCCTCTTGTCCACCGGCGCTCAAGATGATGTTGCCGACGATATAAGCGAGGGCGGCGCCAAGGAACCAGATGATCGTCAGCATGGCGAGACGGGGGCCGCGGTACTTGCGGGGCATGAATTCGACAAGCAGCGAACCTGCCACGGGGTATTCAATGCCGACGCCGATACCGATGAGGAAGCGCAGAAAGAACAACGCCTCCCCCGACTGCACCCAGAACTGCGCGAGTGAGCAGACGAAGAAGATGACAGGACCGAAGAAATAGGGCTTTTGGCGGCCGATGCGGTCGCTCAGCCAGCCGCCGACGAATCCACCGAAGAAAATGCCGATCAGCGCCGATGCAGCAACCATGCCTTGCCAGAAATCGGTCAAGCCGAGGGCAGTGGAAAACTGCACCATCGCCACGCCAATAATGCTCAGTACGTAGCCGTCCATGAGCCAGCCGCCGCTGGAGCGGACAGTAAGCAGCTGGTGGAATCCATTGAGCGGAACGTCCTCAATGGACATGTGTATCTTCGACATCGCTTGTCTCCTTCGATGAAATGGGTACAAAACGCCGCATCGTCTCGCTGTAAGTAGTCCTTATCTTGTTGTGCGAAGCGTTCGATCGTTTTGCGGATTTTTTCTATTCGGCGTGGTCATCGTCGCCTCCCTGCGGAACCGACAACCGAAGTGTGCTCAGCTTTCGAGTCCTGCCTTACGCTGGCCCCACCAAAGGGTGGCGTTGACGCCGATCGAAAGGAACGGCTCTGGCGGGTTCCTGTTCGGTCCCGACGTCGCAAGCAGAAAATCAATCAGGTCGGTCTCTTTGCCGGCCAGCCAGTCGGCCAGGAGCGTACCCGTGACGGTGCCGCGCGTGATGCCGAGGCCGTTGCAGCACAGCGCGCCATAGACGTTCGGGGCGAGTTGCCCGAAGAAACCCTTGTGGTTTTGCGCGAGCGCCAGCGAACCGCTCCACGTGTATTCGAACTCGACGTCCGGCAGCATCGGGAAGCGCCGTTCGAACGACAGCCGGTGCCGCTCGACGAAACGGGAAAGATACTGCTCCCTGGGCCGCCCGTCCGGGTTGAAGCTGAAGCTGTTGCGCACCAGGATGCGGTTGTCATGCGTGCGGCGCAGCGTGCTGCCAAACGGATCCGCTGGAATGACACCCCAGAACGGCTTGCCGCCAAGCTGTGCCTGTTCGGCTGCGGTAAGCGGCCGTGTCAGGCTCGCATACAGAAAAACGGGCAGCATCGTGCGCTGGAGGAAGCCGAAGCGCATGCCGAAGGCGTTGTTCGCCAGCACCAGTTTGTCTGCCGTAATGCGGCCGTTGCGATGCGCCAGCACGATCTTTTCACCGTATTCCACCTCGGTAATGGGCGTGTTCTCGTACAAGGTGACATTGGGCGGCAGGCAGTCGGCCAGGCCTTTGACGAGCGCCGACGGCTGAATCAGCACCGTGCCGGGCGTGAACAGCGCCTGACGGTAGAACGATGTGCCGATGTGGCCCGGCAGGTCCTTGCCTTCGATGACCTCGTACGGTTGGCCGAGCTTGTCGAGGCCACGTCGATAGGCGTCGAGGACAGCCACGCCGCGCTCCTCCACGGCTGCCTGGTATTTTCCGGAGGCGCTCATATGGCAGTCGATGCCATGCTGGACGACGAGGTCGCGCAGGATCGTCTGCCCCAGCACATTGAGCTTCAGCGTGGTTTTCGCCGTAGCGATGTCGCCGATATAGTCGTCGGCGCCAATGTCATGCGGCAGATCGATCGCAAATCCCGCGTTTCGCCCCGACGTACCGAACCCGATCTCCTGGGCTTCGACGAGAATGACTTCATCATCCGGGAAATTCAGCGCGAGTTGCCGCGCGGCGGCGAGACCGGTGAAGCCCGCACCCACTACCGCCCAACGCGCTTTCGATTCCCCGGCGTGAGCCGGACGCGGCTTGCGGGGCTGGCTCGTGTGATACCAACCGCACATCCTGTCGTCTGCGGGGAGCGATGTAATCCTTTGCATTCCTAAATTCCAATTCCGCTTGTGAATCTTCACCGCCCTCGGACTGGCGGTGCACGACTGATGACGTGCACCGTCCCGCGCGGCCTTTAAAACTGGATGGGTACGTTCAACCCCTCCGGGATCACATACTCTGCCATGCGCCGCCGTGAGAGCTCCATATGGCTGCGGACCAGTTCGCCGGCGCGCTCGGGGTCTCCCGCTGCGATGGCTTCAATGATCTGGTCGTGCTGTTCGACCGCTTTTTCCAGATCCTTTTGCATGTCGCTCGTGGTCGGCGAGCGATAAAAAATCTTCCCGAGGCGTGCGTGGTCGATCAAAACGCGGCGCAAACTTGGCATCAGGTACGCGTTGCGCGCGATCCGGCCAATCTCGAAGTGAAATTCGTCGTTGTGCAATACGCGCGACTGCAGATCCTGTTCCTCGATCGCTTTGCGAAACTGCGTCTGGATCTGCTTCAGACGCTCCACCTCGCCGGCGGTGGCGTGGCTGGCGGCCAACTGCGTCGTGGCGACGTAGATGAGCGGCGCCGCCAGAAAAAAGCTCCGCAACGACTGATAGCTCATCGGCGACACCCGCGCCGGCCGGTTCGGCTCGAGCTCGAGATAGCCCTCGGCCGCCATCTGACGCATCAATTCGCGTACCGGCGGGCGAGAGAGCCCGAATTCCTCGCTCAGCGCGAGTTCGTCAACGACCGCGCCGGGCGCGAGTTCCATGCTCACGATGCGGCGCCGAAGCGCCTCCGCCATCACATTCTTTCGGTCCGATGACGGGCCGGAATCGGCGTCCACAGTAGCGAGTTGAAGCTTTTGTTTGGGCATGGCCGGTTTGTCTACAAACTGTAGACATAGTATAGGTTGATGATAGACGTAGCAAAAATAAGGGTTTACGCTCGCCAGATCGGGTCGAGCCGTGGCCAGGGCGCGCCGGGTTGCAGCGCCCGGATGGCGATAGCTTACGGGGGCGCCAGCGATTTTTCAGGAATTCGCCGTGACTATGAAAAATGCGAAAGAATCGGGCGAAACGCCGGTCCCGCCATCCGCCTCGTGCTAACTTGTTGGTTCCTCAACCACAAGAGACGGAGGCGGAATGAATATCGACATCCATATCAGGTACTCTGAGCGAGCCATTGCAGCTGTCGGGCCGTTGCCGCCCACGCGGTTCTCCTATTCGGTTGGCATCCCCTTTCCTCAACCCGGCGACTTCATCGAAACGGAAACCGACTCCGGCCCCCTGGCGTTCAAGGTGGTCGAGCGAGTGTTTTCGTATGGGAACCGCTCGGTCGATATCCGCGTATTGCTCGACCTTCCGTCCTGAATGGATCGCTGCCCCCGGTTGGGCGTGCCCTCACCACGCCCACCGCACCCCCGCATTGCCGGTGATCGTGCGTTGATGCTCGCCGCCGAGATTCGCGAGATAGCTTCCCGTCGCATACACGCTGCCGCGCTTTGTCAACTGCGCGACCACCCCCACGCCGATCTGTCCCAGCGTCTGTCCGACCGGCGTGCCGAGCGTCGTCGTGCCGCCGAAGGTCGTCTGGTCGTCGGCGCCGAACGAGCGCAGCACGTTCAGGCGCAGCCAGGGCTTCCAGTCGATGCCGTTCGTCGAGGTCGCCCACTGCAGGCGCGCGCCGATTCGCGCGAGGAACGTGTTGCCGTTGTTCCAGCTCACGTTGGACACGCCGTCATTGAACTCGTCGAGCGATAGCCACTGCCACACCATCTGCGCCTGCGGCTCCACCGTGAAGCCGTAGCCGAGCGCGATCGGCAGTCCCGCTTCGAACGAGCCCGTGAACGCATTGCCGTCCGTCGAGCCGTTCACGTTATTGTTCGAGTTCGTGCGCACCGCGAGCACGCTGCCCATTGCGACGGCGTCCGTGTACCAGCCGCCGGGTCCGATGTGCGTCCAGTAGCCGGCGAGGTTATACGCGTTGACCTGGAGAGAACCGACACCCAGCCCCGGCTGCCCCAGCGCGAAGCCGTTCACGTCGCCCACGGCCCGCGAGAAGCCCGCGAAGAAGCCGTAGTGATTGTGCTGGCCGCCGGGCGTGCTGTCCGCATACAGGTCCTGGCCGATCTGCATACCCCATACCGTGCCGTCGAACGACGGCGCGACTTCTCCGCCCTGGTGCAGATTGCTGTAGCCGCCCCAGGCGCGCGCCCATGCCGCCGGCACGGATTCGTCGCCGGTCAGCAGTGCCTGGTCGCCCTGGCGATCATGGAACGTGTCGATCTGCAGGAGTCCCAATTGCCGTGCGACGCTCGGCGCTTCCGTATAGAGCGGCACCTCCGGCCGGTAGACCGGCACGGCAGACGTGTCGGAGCCGGCGTTCTCGACGGCCTCGGTGATCGGTGCGGGCGTGCCTTCCGCCGGCGTGATCTGCGGGCCGGTCGAGGGCGGCACGGTGGGCGAGGTCGTCGGGGGCGTCTCCGTCGTCTGCGGCGCGATCGTATTGCGCAGATACCAGTTCTCGCCGCTGCCGGCCGTCACGCCGCCCCTCACGAGGTAATAGGCGTAGGCGCCGGCCTCGACCGTGCCGCCCGACAGCGTGAACGTGCCCGCGTTCGTCGTTGCGCCGTTCGCGGCCTGCACCACCTCGATGCCGTCGCTGACCGTTTGCGCGCCGGGACCGTTCACGTTCGCGACCTTCAACATGCTCGTGCCGCTCGCGTTGCCGCCGCTGACGATCAACCGGTCCGAAGCGGCGCCGTCGCCGGCCAGGTAGGTGTTGAGCGCGATCGTCGCATTCTGGCCGATGTAGTTGCCCACGACGGTCAGCGTATTGCCCACGCCGCTGCCGCCCAGTTGCACGAGCCCCGCGTTGGTGAGGTTGCCGTCGATCTGGAAGTTGCCGGTCGTGCCGCTCGCAAGGCTCGCCAGTGCGTTGGCAACCGCGATCGTGCCGTCGTTCGTCACGTTGCCCGTCACGCTGCCGTAGCCGCCGAGCGTCGCACCCGACGCGACGAGCACGGCCCCGCCGCCGGAGAGCGACGGCGGATCGCTGGTGCCGTCGCCGACGATCAGCGTGCCCTCATCGACATTCGTTCCGCCTGTGTAGCTATCCGTACCATTGAGTGTCAGCGTGCCGGAGCCGAGCTTGGTCAGCGACCCCGCCCCCGTGATGTTCTGCGCGATCGTCGAGTCGTAGCCCTGCGTGTCGATCGTGCCGTTGTTCGACGTGATCGATATCGCGCGGCGGGTCGCCAGATCGAAGGCGCTGCCGAACTGCAGCGTGCCGCCGTTGAAGGTCAGCCCGCCCGACGAGGCGCCGAGCGCGTTGTCGGCCGCAACCGAGAGCGTGCCCTGCGTGATCGTCGTGCCGCCCGAATAGGTGTTGCCGCCCGAGGCGGAGGGCGTGAGCGTCAGCGTGCCGGCGCCGGTTTTCTCCACCGCGCCCGTGCCGCCAACGAGGCCTGTGTAGGTGCCCGCGCTGTCCTGCTGGAAGCGCACGAGCCCGTTGTCGGTCACGGAGAGCGGCAGGTTCGAGGCATTCGCCTGCAGCGTTGCGCCGCTATTGACCGTGGCGACGACCGTTGCGGTGGTCGTGCCGAGCGTGCCGGTCAGGTTCAGCGTGCCGCTCTCCACGAGCGCAGTCGAGAACGTGCCCGTGCCGGCCCAGGTCCAGGCGTCGCCCTCCATCGTCAGGCTCTGATAGTTCGCGAATGCGTTCGACGCGGTGCCGGTGCCCTGCAGCAGCACGACATTGTTGCCGCCGCCACCATTAGCAATGCCGACGATCTGCGAGCCGGTCTGCAGGATCAGTGTGTCGTTGCCGTTGCCGTTCTGGATCGCGGTGCCGCCGCCGCCTTCGATCAGGCCGGCGTTGGTGATGGTCGTGTTGCCGTTGGTCGAGCGCACGCCGATCCCGTTGTTGCTGATGATCTGGCCGCCGGCCTCGTTGGTGATCGTTGCGGTGAACGAACTGCCCACCGTGTTCGACACGACCGCGTCGACGTTGCCGCTGCTCGACGCGGTGCCGGTGGTCTGGATCGTGCCGCCGTTGATCAGCGTGTCGTTGTTGCCTTGCATGTAGACGGCGCTGCCGTCCTTGCCCGTTGCCATTAGCGTGCCGCTGTTGTCGATGGTGCCGCTGCCGCCCAGCAGCGAGGCCGAGCGGGCGTTGTTGCCCGAGGTCGTGACCGTTCCCGTGTTGATGAGCGTATTGCCCGACGCACCAGTGTTGCTTTGCCCCCACGCAGCCGTCATGCCATACGAGTTGCTGCCGCTCGTCGTGATCTTGCCGTTGTTGACGAGCGTATTGTTGTTGCCGTTCGCCGCGATGCCGTCGTTGTAGGCGCCTGTCGTGGAGATCACGCCCGTTGCGCCGTTGGTGATGGTGTTGCCGTTGTTCGTGCCGATCAGCATCGCGCCGCGGTTCGCCACCCCCGTGCCGTTGCCGGAGAGCGTAAGCGTGCCGTTGTTCGTGATCGTGCTCGAGGTGTCCACGGAGAACGGCGTGGGCGTGCTCGAGAGCGTATAGCTACCCGTCGCGCCCTGGGCGATGTTGATGGTGACGCCGGTGCTGCCGCTCGCGGCCACGACCGCAGGAATGCCCGCGCCCGTGCAGGTCACGGTCGTGTTGCTGGGCGGCGCCGTTGAGTTACAGGCCGCATGGCCCGCGGCCGGTGCCGCACCAGTCAGGATTGCCAATCCTCCCATACGCAACTTCCACGCTTTGTTTTTCATGGTCTGTTGGCCTTTTTTAGTGAAGCCGGCTGCACAAACGGGCTGCAAGGGGGCGTGTGATTCGCGTTATAGCACCGATCTCAAAAACGGCCTCGTTTCTGGTCTGTCGTAAAGATGTGCGCGGACACTCCTATCTCCGCTTTCCAAAATCCCAAAAAATACTGTATAAATATACAGGTGAAGGCGCGCTGCAGCGCCAGATAGCCATCCCGTCATGCCCCCTTTTTCTGGCCGGGCAGGGGGATCTATTGCCCTTTTGATCCGAGCCTTTTTGACCGAGCGCACTCACTCATGGCAGCAGCACTCCAGCTTGCGGCGACGCATCTGCCGCCCCGGCTGCAAAGCCGGATCTGGCAAGGCGACCGGCTGGCGCACGCGGGCGAGCGCACGGTGCGAAGCGGCCACGCCGCGCTCGATGCGCTCCTGCCCGGTGCGGGCTGGCCCGCAGGCAGCCTGACCGAACTGCTCGTCGAGCAGGGCGGCATCGGCGAGATGCGGCTCGTCGCGCCCGCGTTGCGTACGCTGACGGCCACGGCCGGGCAGCACGTGCTGCTCGTCGCGCCGCCGTGGCAGCCCTATGCGTGCGCGCTCAAGCGTTGGGGGCTTGCGCTCGATCGCGTGGTCTGGGTGCGCGCGGGCGAAGCCGAGGCGCCCTGGGTGGCCGAGCAGGCGCTGCGCCAGGAGGGCATTGGCGCTGTGCTGCTCTGGCAGGCGAAGGCGCGTGCCGACGCAGTGCGGCGCCTGCAGGTCGCCGCCCAGGATTCGCGCGCGCTCGCATTCCTGATCCGGCCGCCGGCCGCGCGCAACCAGTCGTCGCCGGCGCCGCTGCGCATGGTCTGCACGCCGGTGCCGCCGCCCGCCGACGCGAATCTCAACCGGCGCCAGTGGATGCAGCTCACCGCCGTGTCCGTCGATATCTTCAAACGCCGCGGGCCGCCGCCCGCCCAGCCACTCGTCGTTACGCTGCCGCTGCAGGACGCCGTGCTGCCCCCCACGGGCCCGGCATCCGCCGTGCCGCGGCCCGGGGTCAATCATGTTGTGGATCGCCGTTACCTTGCCGCTCTTGCCGCTGGAGGCCGTGAGGCCGCCGCTTCTGCCGGCCCCGCTCCCGTCGGACCCAATCTGGCCTCATCACGCTGACACGCCGCCGCAAGACAGGCGTTGCTACGCGCTGGCCGATTCCCTGCGTGTCCTGATTCCCGATCTCGATGCCTTGAGTCTCGGCGTGAGCGCGGGCAGCACGCGCGCCCATGCGCTTGCCCTCGCGCCGGGACTCGTGCTGCTCGAGCCCGATCCGTCGCGCGAGACCCGCGCGTTCGAGGCGCTTGCGCTCGCGCTGCTCGCCTACACGCCGAAGGTGTCGTTCGCGCCCTCGCATACGCTGCTGCTGGAGGTGGGCTCCGGGCTGAGGCTCTTTGGCGGCGTGCGCGCGCTGCTCGCCAAGGTGGCGGCGACGGCGGCCGGCTGCGGCCACGCCGCGCGCATTGCCTGCGCGCCCACCGCCTGGGGCGCGTGGACGCTCGCGCAGGCGCGCGCCACGCAGCGCGGTTCGAATACTCCGCGCCGCTGGCGCGTACTCAAGGAGCAGACGCTCGCGAACGTGCTCGACACGTTGCCGGTCACGCTCGCGCCGTTCGCCGCGCAGCACGAGCACGCGCTCACGCAGATCGGCTGCGCGACGTTTGCCGATTTGCGCCGCCTGCCGCGCGACGGCATCGTGCGGCGTTTCGGCGACGGCGTGCTCAACTGGCTTGCACAGGCGCGCGGTGAAGCGCCCGACCCGCGCGCTTCGTTCAGCGCGCCGCCGTCGTTTTGTGCCGGGCTCGAACTGCAGGCGCGCGTGGAAAGCGCCGAAGCGCTGCTGTTCGCCGCGCGGCGGCTCGTGATGCAGCTGGCAGGCTGGCTCTGTGCGCAGCACGCGGCGTTGACGGCCTTCGAGCTGCGGCTCGAACATGAGCTGGCGTCGCGGCACGCGCCGCGCACGTCGAGCCTCACGCTCGCGTGGTCGGCGCCCTCGCGCGATGCCGAGCACCTGCTCTGGCTGTTGCGCGAGAAGCTGAACCAGACCGAACTGGCCGCGCCGGTGATCGGGCTTGCGCTCGTTGCCACCGGGGTGAGCGAGTACGCCGCGCCTAACGACACGCTGTTCCCGATGCCCGAGACTTCGGAAGCCTCGCTCGCGCAGCTGTTCGAGCGCATTGGCGCGCGGGTGGGCGAGCAGAACGTGCTGCAGCTCTTCGTCGAGGACGATCACCGGCCCGAGCGAGCGATGGCGGCGCGCGCGTACCGTGCAACGCCTGGCAAGGCGGGCAAGGCACGCAAGCCGCGTGACCCGAAGCCGAAGGAAGCGCAAACGGCGGCCTCCACGCAGTGCGCGCTCGATCTGCCCGACGTGCCGCTGCCGTCCCAGCCGCGCCCGGCATGGCTGCTCGAAAAGCCGCTGAAGCTGGCGGTGCGCAACGACCGTCCCGTGTACCGGCGGCCGCTGAAGATGCTCACGCGCGCCGAGCGCATCGAAACCGGCTGGTGGGACGGCGAGGAGGTGGAACGCGACTACTATGTCGCCGCCGACGACCAGGGGCGCACGTTCTGGCTCTATCGCGAGCGCATGGGCGGCGAGTGGTATCTGCAAGGGCTCTTCGGCTAAGGCGGCGATCATGTCGACGTTGCCCGCGCAGTTGCCGCGTAATTTGCCTGGTCATTTGCCCATCCATTTGCCCGAGTATGCGGAGCTGCACTGCCTGACCAACTTCACGTTCCTGCGCGGCGCCTCGCAGCCGGGCGAACTGGTCGAGCAGGCGATCCAGCACGGCTACCGGGCGCTCGCCATCACCGACGAATGTTCGTTCGCCGGCGTCGTGCGCGCGTTCAGTGCCTTGAACGAGCATGACGAGCCACGCAAGAAGGCGCACGAAGAAGCCGTGCGCGAAGCGCGCGCGAGCGGTGGGGCGGCGGCTGTGGCGAAGCTGGGGCCGTTCGTGCCGTCGCTGCACCTGCTGATCGGCAGCGAGCTGAATCTCGTCGAGCAGCCCGGCGACGACCCGGACAAGAGGGAAGAAAAACCGTTCTGCACGCTGGTCGCGTTCGCGATGAACCGCGAGGGCTACGGCAACCTTTGCGAGCTGATCACGCTTGCGCGCGCGCGGGCGGAGAAGGGCCACTATCGCGTGTACCCCGATGATTTCACCGATCCCGAGCCCGGCCTCGAACATCTGAAGCATCTGCGCGACTGCGTCCTGCTGCTCGTGCCGCAGCGCACGGCGACGCTGGCACAGACGCTGCGCGCCGCACACTGGCTGGCAGGTTTCGCGGCGGAGCGCGCGTGGCTCGCGCTCGAGCTCTGGCGCACGGGCGGCGACGATACGCAGGTCGAAGCATTGCGCTATGTCTCGCAGGAAACGGGCTTGCCGCTCGTCGCGGCGGGCGGCGTGCTGATGCATGCGCGTTCGCGCAAGCCGCTGCAGGACACGCTGAGCGCCATTCGCATCGGTCAGCCGCTCTCGACATGCGGGCGTGCACTGGAGCCGAACGCCGAGCGGCATCTGCGCTCGCGCGTGCGCCTTGGCTGGCTGTATCCGCGCGATACGCTCGACGCGACGCTCGATGTCGCGCGCCGCTGCACGTTCTCGCTCGCCGAGCTGGCCTACGAGTATCCCGAGGAACTGGTGCCCGCCGGCGAGACGCCGGCCACGTGGCTGCGCAAGCTCGTGATGGAGGGCGCGCTGGAACGCTGGCCCGATGGGATGAACGAGAAGCGCAGCAAGCAGGTTGAAAAGGAGCTCGAACTGATCGCCGAGCTGAAGTACGAAAAGTACTTCCTGACGGTTCACGACATCGTTCGCTATGCGCGATCGCAGGGCATTTTGTGCCAGGGGCGCGGCTCGGCGGCGAATTCGGTGGTCTGCTACTGCCTGGGGATCACCGAGATCGATCCGGTACAGATGAACATGCTCGTCGCACGTTTTCTGTCACGCGCGCGCAACGAGCCGCCCGATATCGACGTCGATTTCGAGCATCAGCGGCGCGAGGAAGTTATTCAGTATGTCTATCGAAAATACGGCCAGCGCCGCGCGGCACTGGCCGCGACGCTCATCACGTACCGCTCGCGCAGCGCGCTGCGCGACGTCGGCAAGGCGCTCGGGCTCGACGTGGCGCTCGTCGAAAAGCTCTCGGGCGCGCAGCAGTGGTGGGACGGTCCCGATTCGATCGCGCATCATCTGAAAGAGGCCGGTTTTTCGCAAGACTCGCACGTCACGCAGCAGCTCATCCGCCTCACGCGCGAGCTGCGCGGTTTTCCGCGCCATCTCTCGCAGCACGTGGGCGGCTTCGTGATCGCGAAGGACAAGCTTTCGCGCCTCGTGCCTATCGAAAACGCCGCGATGAAAGATCGCTATGTGATCGAGTGGGAC
Source organism: Paraburkholderia acidipaludis NBRC 101816 (assembly GCF_000684975.1). Lineage (GTDB taxonomy): Bacteria > Pseudomonadota > Gammaproteobacteria > Burkholderiales > Burkholderiaceae > Paraburkholderia > Paraburkholderia acidipaludis. The sequence goes on from NZ_BAXZ01000031.1 coordinate 14,018, forward strand.
AAGGACGATATCGATACGCTGCGGCTTCTGAAAGTCGATGTGCTTGCGCTCGGCATGCTTTCGGCGATCCGGCGCTCGCTGGAATTCGTCGCGCTGCGGCGCGGGCTGCCGCAGTTTCGCGTGCAGGACATTCCGCGCGAAGACCCCGCCGTCTACGAGATGTGCTGCCATGCGGATACGATCGGCGTGTTCCAGATCGAGTCGCGCGCGCAGCAGAGCATGCTGCCGCGTCTCAGACCGCGCGGATACTACGACCTCGTGATTCAGGTGGCGATCGTGCGGCCAGGGCCGATTCAGGGCGATATGGTGCATCCGTATCTGAAGCGCAGGCGCGGGGAGGAGAAGGTCGAATATGCAAAGCCGGAGTTGAAGCCGGTGCTCGGGCGCACGTTCGGCGTGCCGATCTTCCAGGAGCAGGTGATGCATCTGGCGATGGTGGCCGCCGGTTATAGCGATGAGGAAGCCGACAGGCTGCGCCGTGCGATGGCCGCGTGGCGGCGTCACGGCAACCTGCGCCCGTATCAGGACGACCTCAAGCGCCGGATGATGAAGAAGGGCTATGAGGAGGCGTTCGCGGACCGCATCTGCAGGCAGATCGAGGGCTTCGGCGACTACGGCTTCCCGGAAAGCCACGCGGCGAGCTTCGCGCTGCTCGTCTACACGAGCTCATGGCTCAAGCGTTACGAGCCGGCCGCTTTTCTCGCAGGACTGCTGAACAGTCAGCCGCTGGGGTTCTATTCGCCGTCCCAGCTCGTGCAGGACGCGAAGCGCCACGGCGTGGAGGTGCTGCCGCCCGATATCGGACTGAGCGACTGGGAGGCGGTGCTGGAGCGGCGCGGGAAGCCGGGCGTGCGGCTCGATGCCGATGCGACACGTGCCCGCCGCGCCAGGGTGGCACGCTGCCAGCAGCGGCTGCGCGCCGCATGGCCGGCGGACCGGCCGAGGCTCGCGTGTTGTTTTCTGCGCCGCTTTGCGCGCAGGCTGCGTGCGCGCGTCGAGTTGCCGCCAGGTTGCTATGGCAGCAGCGGCCCGGCCGTGCGGCTCGGCTTCAGTCTCGTCAAGGGCTTTTCTGAAGACGCCGCGCAGCGCGTGATGAAGGCGCGTGCGCAGGCGCCGTTCGCGGACGTGGACGATCTCGCGCGGCGTGCCGCGCTCACGCGGCGCGAACTGGAGGCGCTTGCGGCGGCGAATGCGCTCGCGAGCATCGCGGGGCACCGGCGCGAGGCGTGGTGGGCCGTGACCGCGCAGCATGCGGTGCCGGCGCTGTTGCGCGACGCACCGCTCGCCGAAGCGCCGCTCGCGCTGCCGCGCGCGTCCGAAGGCGCGGAGATCGTCGCCGACTACGCCAGTCTGCGGCTTACGCTGAACCGCCATCCGCTTGAACTGCTGCGGCCGGGGCTCGCGCAGCAGCGCTTCCGCACGGCCGCGCAACTGGCGCATTGCCGACACGGCAGGTTCGTGCGTGTATGCGGCATCGTCACGGTGCGGCAGCGGCCGGGAACGGCAAAAGGGACGATCTTCGTTTCGCTGGAGGACGAGACCGGCACGATCAACGTGATCGTGCATGCGACGCTCGTGGAGGCGCAGCGCAAGGAACTGCTCGGGTCTTCGCTGATGGCGGTGGCGGGCGTCGTGCAGCGCGAAGGCGAAGTGATCCACCTCGTCGCGCGGCGGCTGGAGGATCACAGCCGGCTGCTCGGTCGGCTGGCGACCGAGAGCCGGAATTTTCATTGAGCAGGACGCGTCTCGAAGCCGCCGAGCACGGCGCCGATCGCCGCATCGAACGGCGTGCGCCGGCCGATGCCAAGGCCTTCGAGGCGGCTCGAATCGAGGTGACAGTCGCGCGGGCGCGGCGTTGCATCGGCGGGCGTTGTCTGGGCGAGAAGCCGCGCGTCCACGTCGAGTGCCCGGGCGAGATGCTGCGCGATCTGATACTTTGTCATCGGCTCGTCGCCCGACCATTGCGCGAGGCCGTTGACCGCCTTGCCGTCCGCGTGCCGCGTCAGCAGCTCGCGGATCACGAACGCGACGTCGGGCGTGAATGTCGGGTAGCGCGTGGCCCACGCATCCATGACGGCCGGCCGCGCGCCCGGTTGAGCCGACGCCAGCACGGCCGGCACGAGACTCGTCACGGCCGACTCCTGCCAGTCCACGACCGGGCCGTAGAGCAGCGGCAAACGCAGCACGAGCGCATGGCCCGTCTCCTCGAGCAGCGCGCGCTCGCCTTCGAGCTTGCTGTGACCGTAGGCGTTGAGCGGATTCGGCGTGTCGTCGCAACGGTAGGGCGGCCTGGTGCCGTCGAACACGTAGTCGGTCGAGATCGACAGCACCCACGCGCCGTGCGGGCGTGCCGCCCGGGCGATGCTGCGCACCGCGCCCACGTTCAGCGCGTGCGCCGTAGCGGGATCGTTTTCGCACACGTCCGGACGGCGTTCCGCGGCGGCGATCACCATCGCATCGGGCGCTTCACGTGCGACGAAGGCCGCAACGGCATGCTCGTCGCGCACGTCGAGCGAAACGTGTTGCGGCCCGGCGTGGCGGAAGGCGGTCGGCACGACCCGCCAGTCCGTCCCGGCGCCAAGCTCGCGCATCACCGCGCGTCCGAGCAATCCCGACGCGCCAATCACTGCGACCTTGAACATGGCGCGGCGCGTCACGCGTTCGCCGTGCCGGCGTCTTTTACCGCGCTCTTGACGGTATAGCCCGCCTCGTCGATGGCGGCCTTTAACACGTCGGCGCTCTGGTTCGACTCGACCGTCACGCGGCCCGCGGCCAGATCGACCTCGACCTTCGCGGCGGCGTCATGCTCGCGAATCGCGCGGGTGACGGCGCCCACGCAATGCTGGCAACTCATGCCTTCTACGTTGAACTGGATCATCGTGTCTTCCTTTTCTGAACTGAATGAGCTGAAGGGGAAACTCAACTGCTGCTTGCTGCGGAGATGAGGCCGTCGCCGGATTATGCCAGCCGGTCCGGCGACGGATGCTGGACCTTCCCATAATGGGAAGGTGTACGATCAGGCCATCGATCGAATACGGGGAGGGGCCCATGAATATTGGCGAAGCGGCGCGCGAATCGGGCGTCACGGCGAAAATGATTCGCTATTACGAGAGCGTTGGACTGCTCGCGCCCAAAGGGCGTACGGAATCGGGTTACCGCGTGTACGGCATGGACGAGGTGCACACCCTGCGCTTCATCCGACAGTCCCGTCGGCTGGGCTTTCTCGTCGAAGATATTCGCCGGCTGCTGGCGCTCTGGCACGACCGCTCGCGCGCGAGTGCGGAGGTCAAGTCCATTGCGCTTGCGCATGTGATCGAACTGAACCAGCGCATTGCCGAGTTGACCCAGATGCGGGACACGCTCGCGCATCTGGCCGACCACTGCCATGGCGACGACCGGCCGGATTGCCCGATTCTCGAAAACCTCGCCGACTCCGGGCCGTCGATCGGCGAAGCCGGTGCTTGCCGCCACTGACACCGCCGCGACTGTGCCAGGCAAATTGTCGCAACTTGTTTCAGGGAGAGCCCCGACATGGTGCATTTCAAGGTTTTCTCGAAATAGTCGCTGGTGATTGGAAAAAATACGCTGATAAATCATGGGATTGTGAATTCTTCAAAGTGGTGCATTCCAATTTGGAATGCACGGCATTCGGGCAATTCACTAGCAAAGCTCCAAAAGATCGCTATAATGCGGGTTATCCCTTACTAGGGTAATCCCTGATGTAAATCCACCGGGGATACATACCGATCCTTGGAGAACAACATCATGTTTGCATACATCCTCGAAGCCCTGAGCAACTGGTTTGAAGTCAGCGAGCGTACCCGCCGCGAAGCCTATCTCGCATCGTCGACGGACATCGTGCAGCTCGAACAGCGCATCCGCTCGCTCGAATCGACCGGCTACTCGAACTAAGCCAGCGTTTTCCGGCGTGCGTGGGTATTGACCGGCGCTAGCCGGCACCACGCCAAAGCTGCCTCAAGCCCCGCATTGCGGGGCTTTGTCGTATCTGGCGCCCACGTTGCCGGTGCTTTCATTGCCAACCCCACGAAGAGTCTGAACCTTGACACCGCGGTAAGGTAAAGTCCTTTTTGAGATTGGCCGACATATAAGCCAGGCAGCGAGTCAAACTGCGAGTGAAGCTTTTTTTTCGGGGACTGTTCATGGTGTCAGACCGCATCTTTCGCAAGTCTTTGGTTGTCTGGTCGCCCGCCGCCGCACTGGCGTGCGTGCTGGCGCTGGCACATGCCGCCGCCTGGGCGGACGGCCCGCCCTTGATACTCGATACGCAAAAGGGAATCAGCGATGGCCAGAAGGGGCTCGTGCTGCAGAACGCGCCGCTTTCGCACGAGCCGATAGTCACGGCCCGGCAGCCGGCGGGGAGCGCGACGGATTCGTCGCAGTCGTCGCAGCCTTATATCGTCGCACCATATATCGAGGTGCCGGGCGGCGGCGGGTCACGGCCCAATCCGCCTCGACCGCCGTACCCTCGGCCGACGCCCTCGCCAGCTCAATGAGCACACCGGCGATCAGTCGCCGCGCGATTCGATCTTGAACTGCGCCGATTGATCCTGGCCCAGCGTTTTCACGAGCCAGGGCAACGTTTCCTTCATGGATGCCGCCAGCGTGTAGGGCGGATTCAGGATGAACATACCGCTGCCGAAGAGCCCGTAGCCGTCCGCGGGCGGCTGGCTGACCGCGAGCGTGACGTGCAGCCAGTTCTTGTCCTGCAGGCGCTTGAGCTGATCCGGGAAGCGTTGCGATTCCGGTCGCGTGACCTGCGGATACCAGATCGCATAGGTGCCCGTGGCGAAGCGCTTGAGGCTTTCCTCCGCGCAGGCGATCGTGCGCGCGTAATCGCGCTTGTCCTCGAACGACGGGTCGATTAGAACCAGCGCGCGGCGCGGCGGCGGGGGCAGCAGCGCCTTGCTGCCTTCGAAGCCGTCGCCGTCGTAGAGCATCACGCGGCGGCCGGCGTCGCGAAAGCGATGGCGCAGCACTTCGATTTCGGTGCTATGCATCTCGAAGAGCCGCATGCGGTCCTGCTCGCGCATCAGCCGCCACGCGAGATAGGGCGACCCGGGATAGAACTGCAGTTCGCCGTCCGGATTGAGCGCCGCCACTTCGTCCACGTATTCGGCCAGCGCCGGCGGCAGGTCGGTGCGGCCCCAGAGCTTGCCGATACCCGTTTCGAATTCGGCGGTCTTCGTGGCATAGCCTTCGCGCAGTGCGTAGGCGCCCGCGCCCGCATGGGTGTCGATGTACCAGTAGGCCTTGTCCTTTTTGCCGAGATAGCGCAGCAGCTGCACGACCACGGTGTGTTTCAGGACATCGGCATGGTTGCCTGCATGGAAGGCGTGGCGGTAGCTCAGCATGATGGGCGGAACGGAAAGTCGGAAGAAAACGGGCGGCGGATCGGGCGATGCCGTCGCCGCCGGACGTGCCGCGCCGCCCGCGTGGGCAGGCGCAAGGGCCGGGCGTGAGCCAAGGCCGCGTATTGTACGCGACCCCCGGTACGCGACCCCCGGTACGCGACCCCGGTACACGCCCCCAGTGCGCAACCCGGCATGCGCCCTCGAGCACTTCAACTGCGTACCGGCGCCGCCGCAAACCTCAGTCGTGCTCGTCGCCGACAATCGCTTCGATCTGCGCCTTGATCTCCGGCGTGATCTTTTCGGCAATCTCGCTCGCCGCCATGTTCTCGCCGATCTGCCCCACACGCGAGGCCCCGGTGATCACGGTGCTCACATGCGGGTTCTTGAGGATCCACGCGATAGCCAATTGGCCGACCGTGCAGCCGAGCTGCGCGGCCAGATCGGCGAGCTTTGCGACAATGGCGTTCCGTTTCACGTCCGTGAGCGACCCGCGCAGCCAGTCGTAGCCTTGCAGCTGGGCGCGGCTGTCGGCCGGCACGCCGCTCTTGTACTTGCCCGTCAGCAGGCCCGAGGCGAGCGGGCTCCAGGTGGTGAGCCCGAGGCCGATGTCCTCGTAGAGCCGCCGGTATTCGTTTTCCACGCGGCGCCGGTGGAACAGGTTGTATTGCGGCTGTTCCATGACCGGCTTATGGAGGTGATGCCGTTCGGCGATTTCCCACGCGGCGCGAATTTCGTCGGCGCTCCATTCCGAAGTGCCCCAGTACAGCGCCTTGCCGCGCGTCACCATATCGCTCATCGCCCAGACCGTTTCCTCGATGGGCGTGTTCGGGTCGGGCCGGTGGCAGAACGCGAGATCGACGTAATCGAGCTGCAGGCGCTTGAGCGAGCCGTCGATGGCGTTCAGCAGGTATTTGCGGTTGAGCGTGTGGTACTGGTTCGGCGCCTCGTTCAAGCCCCAGAAGAACTTGGTCGAAACCACGTAGCTCACGCGCGGCCACGCCAGCTCCTTGAGCGCCGTGCCCATGATCGTCTCGGACTCGCCGCCCGCGTAGGCTTCGGCGTTGTCGAAGAAGTTGACGCCCGCGTCCCGCGCCGCGGCGAGCGATTCGCGCGCCAGGTTGCGATCGACCTGGTTGCCGTAGGTGACCCACGAGCCGATGGACAGTTCGCTGACCTGCAGGCCCGAGCGGCCCAGTCGCCGATAGTTCATGAATGTCTCCAGAGGGGAAGAAGCCCGATATTAGCGCCAGCGCAATCAGCGTGTGCCGGACTCGATGCGTGAGATTGCCGGCTTCATGCACAATAGCGCGGTTGGCCGCGGTGCAGCATTCTGCCGAACGGCATACGCCGTCCGGTCGGTTTGACACTGTCCGCGAGTCGAGGTCTGATCTCATCTACTACCTGGAGGTGCTCGATGTCGTCTCTTTCCCTCAACACCAAACTGGACGGCAAGGTCGCCGTCGTCACCGGCGCGGCTAGCGGCATCGGCAAGCAGATCGCCCTCACGCTCGCGCAGGCGGGCGCGGCGGTCGCCATTGCCGACCTGAACCAGAGCGGCGCGGACGCCGTGGCCGAAGAGATCAAGGGCGCGGGCGGCAAGGCCATCGGCGTGGCCATGGACGTCACGAACGAAGACGCCGTGAACCAGGGGATCGACCGCGTGGCGGCCGAACTGGGTTCGGTGGACATCCTGATTTCGAACGCCGGCATCCAGATCGTGAATCCGATCGAAAACTACGCGTTTTCCGATTGGAAGAAAATGCAGGCCATCCACGTGGACGGCGCGTTCCTCACCACCAAGGCCGCGCTCAAGCACATGTACAAGGACGACCGCGGCGGCGTGGTGATCTACATGGGCTCGGTTCACTCGCACGAGGCCTCGCCGCTCAAGTCGGCCTACGTCACGGCCAAGCATGGCCTGCTCGGCCTTGCGCGCGTGCTCGCCAAAGAGGGCGCGAAGCACAACGTGCGCTCGCACGTGGTTTGCCCGGGCTTCGTGCGCACGCCGCTCGTCGACAAGCAGATTCCCGAGCAGGCGAAGGAACTCGGCATTTCCGAAGAGGAAGTGGTCAAGCACGTGATGCTGGGCGGCACGGTGGACGGCGTGTTCACGACCGTCGAAGACGTCGCGCAGACGGTGCTGTTCCTCTCCGCGTTCCCGACGGCGGCGCTTACCGGCCAGTCTTTCATCGTCAGCCACGGCTGGTTCATGCAGTAAGGGGGGCGCGGCCATGGCGCAACGCAAGAAAGGGCAGGTCCAGTCCAGCGCGGTCGATGAACAGGCGGGCGTGCATACCGGCGCCGCGCCGCGGCCGCATCCCCACCACTGCGGCGAAGAAACCGCCCAGTGGGAAACCGTCGCGCTGACGCTGCAGGGCGGCGGCGCGCTCGGCGCCTACCAGGCCGGCGTGTATGAAGGTCTTGCCGAGGCCGGTATTGCGCCGAACTGGCTTGCGGGCATTTCCATCGGCGCGCTCAACACGGCGATCATCGCCGGCAACGCGCCCGAGCACCGCGTGGCCCGGCTGCACGAGTTCTGGGAAACGATCTGTCAGCCGGCCTATACGCCGCCGCTGCCGGGTTTTGTCGAGCGCGCATTCTTCAACTCGGGCGATGCGATTCGCAAGACGTTTACCGCGATGCAGGCGGCAGGCGCGGTCGTGGAAGGGCAGAAGGGCTTTTTCGTGCCGCGCTTTCCGCCGCCGTTGCCGCACGGTTCCGGGCACCCCGAAAAAGCCAGCTATTACGACACGCGGCCGCTCAAGGCCACGCTCGAGCGGCTGTGCGATTTCGACCGGATCAATTCGAAGGAGATTCGCGTTTCGGTTGGCGCCGTCAACGTCGGCACCGGCAACTTCGCCTACTTCGACAACACCACCACGAAGCTGCGGCCGGAGCATTTCATGGCTTCGGGCGCGCTGCCGCCGGGCTTCGCGGCTGTGGAAATCGATGGCGAGTACTACTGGGACGGCGGCCTGATGTCGAATACGCCGCTCTACGAGGTCATCCAGACCACGCCGCGCCGCGACACGCTCGCGTTCCAGGTCGATCTCTGGAGCGCGCGCGGGCCCGTGCCCGACAACATCACGGACGTCCAGGGTCGCGTGAAGGACATTCAGTATTCGAGCCGCACGCGTCTCGTGACCGACATGCTGCAGCGTTCGCAGCGCTTTCGTCACGTGTTGCGCGAGGTGCTGGAGCGCGTCGCGCCCGAACATCGGCAGGATGCGTGGGTTGAAGTGGCGAATGAACTGTCGTGCTCGAAGAAGTACAACGTCGTCCATCTGATCTACCGGCAGAAGGAATACGAAGGGCACTTCAAGGACTTCCAGTTCGGCGTTTCGACCATGCGCGAGCATTGGGCGAGCGGGCTGCAGGACATTCGCGCGTCGCTTGCGCAGCCGGGGTGGCTGGAGAAGCCCGACAACGACGCCGGCTTCGTCACGCACGATATTCATCGAGACGCGCGCGGCGGTCATCGAAAGCCGGAGTAGGGCACACGCGATTTGACGCAAACCAGCGCTAAAGCACAAACGGCGTCCGTTCGATAAGAACGGACGCCGTTTTGATTTGCTCGCGTGCGAGCGACTGCTTACTTCAGCACTTGCGCAACCGCGCCCGCGACCACGTCGAGGTTGCGCGTGTTGAGCGCGGCCACGCAGATGCGGCCGGTGCTCACGGCATAGATGCCGAACTCTTCGCGCAGGCGGTCAACCTGGGCAGCCGTGAGGCCCGAGTACGAGAACATGCCGCGCTGCACGTTGATGAAGTTGAAGTCGCGGTCCACGCCGGCGGCCGTCAGGCGCTCGACGAGGCCCGTGCGCATTGCGCGGATACGGTTGCGCATCTCGCCCAGTTCGTTTTCCCACATCGCGCGCAGTTCCGGCGAACCGAGCACGGTGGCGACCACCGAACCGCCGTGCGTCGGCGGGTTCGAATAGTTCGTGCGGATCACGCGCTTCAGTTGCGAGAGCACGCGGGCCGATTCTTCCTTGCTGTTCGTGATGACCGACAGCGCGCCCACGCGCTCGCCGTACAGCGAGAACGACTTCGAGAACGACGACGAAACGAACACGTTGAGCTCCGAAGCGGCGAACAAACGCACGACTTCGCCGTCTTCCGCAATGCCGTCGCCGAAACCTTGATAGGCGATGTCGAGGAACGGCACGAGGTTGCGCGCCTTCACGACTTCGACCACCTGCTTCCACTGGTCGATCGTGAGATCGACGCCGGTCGGGTTGTGGCAGCACGCGTGCAGCACGACGACCGTGCCTGCGGCGTAGCTGTTCAGCGCGGCCAGCATGCCTTCGAAGTTCACGCCGTTGGTCAGCGCGTCGTAGTACGGATAGGCGGCCACTTCGAAGCCGGCGCTCTCGAAGAGGGCGCGGTGGTTTTCCCAGCTCGGATCGCTGATCGCGACCTTCGCGTTCGGGTTCACGCGCTTGAGGAAATCGGCGCCGATCTTGAGCGCGCCCGTGCCGCCCAGTGCCTGGGCCGTCACCACGCGGCCTGCCGCGATCAGCGGCGAGTCGTCGCCGAGCAGCAGCTTCTGCACGGCGGCGTCGTAGGCGGCGAGGCCTTCGATCGGCAGATAGCCGCGCGGCAGACCGGCTTCGACGCGGGCCTTTTCCGCCTCGCGCACGGCGCGCAGCAGCGGGATCTTGCCTTCCTCGTTGGTGTACACGCCCACGCCCAGGTTCACCTTGGTGGTGCGCGCATCGGCGTTATAGGCTTCGTTCAGGCCCAGGATGGGGTCGCGAGGGGCGAGTTCGACGGCGGAAAAGAGGGACATGATGGTTCGGCTATAGTCAAGGATGGACAATCCGGTTGGCCGCTGCGCTGGCTTGAACGCCGCCGCGCGTCTGCCGCGGGCGGCGCAGCCGGCCGGCCACGCAACGCGCTATTGTAGCGAATCCGGGGGGCGTTTTCGCCTGCCTCGGCGAAGGCGGTAGGGCTTTTGCGGTCCGCGCCCCGCGACCGGCGCCCCTGGATCACCCCCGGCTCGTCCGGGCGCAAGACGCTAGAATAGTCGCTTGCTCCAGGCACAGGATGTCGTTTCCATGTCCGACCATACCGTGGCCGATGCGCCCACGCTCGACGAGTCGAAGTTCGTCCATTACGAGGACTCGCCGTTCCAGCTCTATCAGCCGTACCCGCCGGCCGGCGACCAGCCGACGGCCATCGAAACGCTCGTCGAGGGCGTGGGCGACGGCCTCTCGTTCCAGACCCTGCTGGGCGTGACCGGCTCGGGCAAGACCTACACGATGGCGAACACGATCGCGCGTCTGGGGCGCCCGGCCATCGTGTTCGCGCCGAACAAGACGCTCGCCGCGCAGCTTTATTCCGAGTTTCGCGAGTTCTTTCCGCGCAATGCGGTCGAGTATTTCGTCTCGTACTACGACTACTACCAGCCGGAAGCCTACGTCCCGCAGCGCGACCTTTTCATCGAAAAGGACTCGTCGATCAACGAGCACATCGAGCAGATGCGGCTTTCGGCGACCAAGAGCCTGATGGAGCGGCGCGACGTGGTGATCGTGGCGACGGTTTCGGCGATCTACGGTATCGGCAATCCGTCCGAGTATCACCAGATGATTCTCACGCTGCGCCAGGGCGACCGTGTCGGGCAGCGCGACATCATCGCGCGCCTCATCGCGATGCAGTACACGCGCAACGAGCAGGACTTCCAGCGCGGCACGTTCCGCGTGCGCGGCGACACCATCGACATCTTCCCGGCCGAACATGCGGAGATGGCCGTGCGCGTCGAACTCTTCGACGACGAGGTGGAGACGCTGCAGCTCTTCGATCCGCTCACGGGCCGCGTGCGGCAGAAGATTCCGCGCTTCACGGTCTATCCGTCGTCGCACTACGTCACGCCTCGCGACACCGTGCTGCGCGCCGTCGAGACCATCAAGTCCGAGTTGCGCGAGCGGCTGGAGTTTTTTCATACCGAAGGCAAGCTCGTCGAGGCGCAGCGGCTCGAGCAGCGCACGCGCTTCGACCTCGAAATGCTGCAGGAGCTCGGCTTCTGCAAGGGCATCGAGAATTACTCGCGGCACTTCTCGGGCGCGCTGCCCGGCGAGCCGCCGCCCACGCTCGTCGACTACCTGCCGACCGATGCCGTGATGTTCCTGGACGAATCGCACGTATTGATCGGCCAGCTCAACGGCATGTACAACGGCGACCGCGCGCGCAAGGAAAATCTCGTCGATTACGGCTTCCGGCTGCCTTCGGCGCTCGACAACCGGCCGCTCAAGTTCAACGAGTTCGAGCGCAAGATGCGCCAGGTGATTTTCGTCTCGGCAACGCCCGCCGACTACGAGAAGAAGGTGACGGGCCAGATTGCGGAGCAGGTCGTGCGCCCCACGGGACTCGTCGACCCGGTGATCGAGGTGCGGCCCGCCTCGACGCAGGTGGACGACGTGCTAGGGGAGATCAACGAGCGGGTGGCCGTCGGCGAGCGCGTGCTCGTCACCACGCTCACGAAGCGCATGGCCGAGCAGCTGACCGAATTCCTCGCCGATCACGGCGTGAAAGTGCGCTATCTGCATAGCGACATCGACACGGTCGAGCGTGTGGAGATCATTCGCGACCTGCGGCTTGGCACCTTCGACGTGCTCGTGGGCATCAACCTGCTGCGCGAAGGTCTCGACATTCCCGAGGTCTCGCTCGTGGCGATTCTCGACGCCGACAAGGAAGGTTTCCTGCGCGCGGAGCGCTCGCTGATCCAGACCATCGGCCGCGCGGCGCGCAACGTGAACGGCAAGGCGATTCTCTACGGCGACCGCATGACGGATTCGATGCGCAAGGCCATCGACGAGACGGAGCGCCGCCGCGCCAGGCAGATGGCCTTCAACGAGGCGAACGGCATCGTGCCGCGCGGGGTGGTCAAGCGCATCAAGGACATCATCGACGGCGTCTACAACGTGGACGAAGCGCGCGCCGAGCTGCGCGAGGAACAGGAGCGCGCGAAGTTCGAGGACATGTCGGAAAAGCAGATCGCGAAGGAGATCAAGCGCCTCGAGAAGCAGATGATGGATCACGCGAAGAATCTCGAATTCGAGAAGGCCGCGCAGACGCGCGATCAACTGGCGCTGCTGCGCCAGCGCGTGTTCGGCGCGAACGTGGGCGATCACCCGGTCTGAGCGCATCGACTTACGTTTCCTGCATCCTGTAAGGCGCCGCCCGGCGCCTTTTCCTTTATGGGCAAGACCCTTCTGCTATTGGGTTTGTCGCCGACTTTCAATTGTTACGAATCCCTATCGGTGCTACACTCCTGCAATATTGAGAATTGTTCGCATTAGCGTTTCTCGTTGATGCGCTGTTTTTGTGTCTCCAATAAAAAACCAGGAGTTTCGATGCGGATTCACTCTCTCTTGCGCGGCACGGCGCTGATCGCCGCTGCGGCGGCCGCATGCGCGGCCAGCGCCGCCGAATACCCGATCGGCAAGCAACAGATCCAGGGCGGCATGGAAATCGGCGCGGTCTATCTGCAGCCGATCACCATGGAACCCGAAGGCATGATGCGCAAGGCGGCGGATTCGGACGTCCACCTCGAAGCCGACATTCACGCGGTCAAGAACAATCCGACCGGTTTCGCCGAAGGCGACTGGATGCCTTACCTGCAGGTCCACTACGAACTCTCCAAGCCGGGTTCGAGCTACGTGCAGAAGGGCGACCTCATGCCGATGGTCGCGAACGACGGACCGCACTACGGCGACAACGTCAAGCTGGCCGGCCCCGGCAAGTACCACCTGAAGCTGATCGTGGAAGCGCCGATGCAGACCGGCCACATGGCTTTCGGCCGCCACGTCGACAAGGAAACCGGCGTAGGCCCGTGGTTCAAACCGTTCACGCTCGAATACGACTTCCCGTTCGCGGGCATCGGCAAGAAGGGCGGCTACTGATCGCGCAGCACTCAGGCAGGAACAACGCATGACTGGAATCAGAAAGATCGCGGCGCTCGCATTCGTCGCGGCGCTCGTTGCGCCGCTCGCGGGTGTCGTGCACGCCGAGGATCTGCCGACGTTCCGGCTGGAAATGGCCGACGGCAAGCTGAACCCCGCGCGCATCGAGGTGCCGGCGGGCAAGCGCGTCAAGATCGAGGTGCGTAACACGGGCAAGGGCGCGGTGGAGTTCGAGAGCGTTCAGTTGCGCAAGGAGAAGGTGCTGGCGCCGGGCGCGGAATCGTTCGTCGTGATCGCGCCGCTCGATCCGGGCGAATACAAATTCTTCGACGATTTTCATCAGCAGGCGCAGGGCGTGATCGTTGCCAGATGAGCAGTGCGAAATAAGCGTTGCGGCATGACCGGCGCCGCCAGCGCCGGTTGCAGGAGAGTGGAATGGGTCAGGTGATGTTCATCGTATGGCGGGAGAGCGTCGAGGCGCTGCTCGTCGTCGGCATCCTCCATGCGTGGCTGAAGAACGGCGACGCCGGCGCACGGCGCGGCCTGCCCTATCTGTGGGGCGGCGTGGCGCTAGGGATCCTCGCGGCGGTTGCGCTGGGCGCGGCATTGGTCGGGTTCACCGAAGTGCTTTCCGGTGATGCGCAGGACGACTTCCAGATTGCGATGGTGCTCGTCGCTTGCGTACTGATCGTGCAGATGGTGCTGTGGATGAAGCAGCACGGGCGCACGCTCAAGCGCGAGATGGAGGCGTCGCTCGAAAAGACCGCGCGCGACGCGAACTGGTGGGGCGTGACCGTGCTGGTCGCGCTCGCCATCGCGCGCGAGGGCAGCGAAACGGTGATTTTCCTCTATGGCCTCGGCTTCGGGCAGTCGGGGCACGTAGCGGCGAGCCAGTACTTCGCCGTACTGATCGGCCTCGCACTCGCGTTCCTCACGTTCTATGTGCTGCAGTTGGGCGGCAAGGTGTTCTCGTGGCGCCAGTTCTTTCGCGTCACCGAAATCATGCTGCTGTTCCTCGGCGCGGGTCTGTTCCAGACCGGTGTGGACAAGCTGATCGACAAGGAGATCCTGCCGACGCTCGTCGATCAGATGTGGAATTCCTCGGCACTGCTTGATGATTCGAGCACCGTCGGCTCGCTCGTCGCAACGCTCACCGGCTATCGCGCGCATCCCGCGCTCATGAACCTGGTGGCGTATGCCGCGTACTGGTTCGTGGTGGGGTGGCTCGTGCGGCGCGCCGGCGGCCGCGCCGCCGCAAGCCAAAGGAAGACGGCATGAACTGCGGTTCGGCCCGGCCGGTCGCGCCGCGAGGCAAGCTCGCGCTGGCCGGGCAGTGGATGCGCCGGCACGGCGCCGCGATCCGCGCCGTGCAGTGGGCCGTGGTTGCCGTGTACGCATTCCTGATCCTCGTGCCCGCCGCGATGCCGCTGCCCGACGACACCGCGCATCTCTGGAACAATCTCACGCTTGCCGCCCAGTTCGTGTTCTGGGGCATCTGGTGGCCGTTCGTACTGCTTTCGATGGTGATGCTCGGGCGCGTGTGGTGCGGCGTGCTGTGCCCCGAAGGCGCCCTCACGGAATTCGCGAGCCGCCTCGGCCGCGGCGGCGCGATTCCGCGCTGGATGCGCTGGGGCGGCTGGCCCTTCGTCGCCTTCGGTCTCACCACGATCTACGGGCAAATGGTGAGCGTCTATCAGTACCCGAAGGCGGTGCTGCTCGTGCTGGGCGGATCGACGCTCGGCGCCATGGTGATCGGCTTCCTGTACGGACGCGAAAAGCGCGTCTGGTGTCGTTACCTGTGCCCCGTCAACGGGGTTTTCTCGCTACTGGCGCGTCTCGCACCGTTTCACTACAAGGTCGACGAAGACGCCTGGCGCCGTTCGTACACGGCGGGCGAGCACGGCGGCCAGCGTGTCATACCCATCAACTGCGCGCCGCTCGTGCCGCTGCGCAACATGAAGGGCGCCGCCGCCTGCCACATGTGCGGCCGCTGCGCCGGGCATCGCGACGCCATCGATCTTGCGTGGCGTTCGCCGGCCGAGGAGGTGGTCGAGCCAGGGGACGGGCAGGCAAGCGGCTGGGATACGGCGCTGATTCTCTACGGACTCCTGGGTATTGCCATCGGCGCGTTTCACTGGACCGCCTCGCCGTGGTTCGTCGGTCTCAAGCAGGCTGTTGCGGGATGGCTCATCGACCGCAACATCGTCTGGCCGCTCGATACGAACGCGCCGTGGTTCCTGCTCACGCACTATCCTGAGCAGAACGATGTGTTTTCGTGGCTCGACGGCACGATGATCGTCGGCTACATCGTCGCGACGGGGCTAGTCTACGGTACCGTGCTGTTTGCCTTGCTCGCGGGTGCGAGTGCGCTTTTCGGGCGCTTCGACATGCGCCGCGTGCACCATTTTGCTCAGGCGCTGATTCCGCTCGCGGGCGCGGGCGTATTCCTCGGACTTTCGGCGACCACGCTCTCGCTCCTGCGCGCGGAGCACGTGCCGCTCGGCTGGGCATCGGACGTGCGACTTGCGATTCTCGGCATATCCAATATGTGGAGTGGCTGGCTTGCGTGGCGCGTGAGCGGCCGATACAGTCAATCGCTCCGGCAACGCGTTCTGGCGACGACGATCTTCGTCGCCGCGCTTGCCGTGGTCGACAGCGCGTGGTGGCTCATGTTTTGGGGCTGGGCGCGCTGACCGGCCGTTCAACCGATCGGAGAGCGAACCATGCGTACCAGGGTGGCACTGACTGACGAAGACATCGTGAAAATGGGTGACGCGGCCGTTGCGCACGCGCGCGCCAACGAGTGGAACGTGACGATTGCAATCGTGGACGAGGGCGCGCACCTGCTGTGGCTGCGCCGTCTCGACGGCGCAGCGCCCGTGTCGGCCGAGATCGCGGCGTCCAAGGCCCGCACCGCGGCGCTCGGGCGTCGCGAAAGCAAGGTCTACGAAGAAGTGATCCGCCAGGGACGCACCGCGTTTCTTAGCGCGCCGCTGCCGGCCATGCTGGAGGGCGGGGTGCCCATCGTCGTCGACGGCGACGTGATTGGCGCAATTGGCGTCTCGGGCGTGAAATCCGATCAGGACGCGGCCGTGGCGCGCGCCGGCATTGGCGCTATCGGCGTCGAATGAGAACAAAAAAGTGGCGTGGCTGGCTGCGACGGCTGCCTTGAAGAATGTCTGCACGAAGGGGTCTAGGTCTCGCGTGCAAGCCGTCGTGACTGGCTAATGCCCCAACGCCTCTCAGGGAGGCGGTCCCCACAATACCCGGTACGTACTGCTTACTTGGTGAGGATCAGCTTGCCGAGGCGTGTGGCCCGCAGCTGATACGTCTCGCCGTTGTGCAGGATGCTCACGTGGCTGCGGCCTTGCAGCAGCGCCGCGCTCTCGAGCGGCCGCTCGCGGTTCGCGGTCTGCGCTGTGTCGGACGGCTTGTGCGCCGGTGCCGTTCTGGCTGGCGCGCTGCGCGCGGCGGTCAGCGTCGGGCCGGCCGAACTGCCGGTGGAATTACCCGACGAGCGGCGCACGCTGAGCGTGGATGAGCGGTTGAAGTCGGTCATGGCTGTGACGTCTTTCTCGATAGGATGGAGTGATTCTAAATGATAACCATTCCTATTTTCAACTGTAAGAAATCGATCGGATTGGCGCGGCGATAGTCTTTGGGGACAGGCGTGCGCGGCACGAGAGGCCGCGCACCGGGATGTTCAGTGCCGCGCCTCGGGGTCGTCGAGACCGAGCACGTATTGGCGGATCAGCCGCACGGTGTCGATATCCGATTCGCGATAAGCCGACTTCACGATTTCGGACGTCTGCCGGTCGTCTTCGGTATCGGCGGTGGGCAGCGTGGTGCGGTAGTCGAAGCGCAGGAACAGTTGCTCCTCCTCCGGCTCTTCGATCGTCATGGTGAGCGAGCCGCCCACGTAGGTCTCGGTCGCGGCGATGTCGTAGCGCACGCTCTGGTCGGGCGTGAGCGTGACATGGTCGCGCACCGTGGCGTGACCGTAGTGCAGTTCGCGCTCCAGCGTGTTGCCTTCGCGCGCGAGAATCGTGCAGCTGTCGAGGCCGAGCACGAACAGCTGCGGCTGCTCGGCGCGCAGTACGAGACCTTCCCAGAGCTGCTCGCGCGTCATGGGCTGGACGAGCGGATTCGACGGGTCGTTGATCTGGACAAGATGTTCGAAATTCAAGGTCGGCGGTTTCCTGTGGCTAGGTCTCGGGGTCTGCACCGCCGCTCATACGGCGGCCATGAGGCCCGTGCGGATCGCGATCGTGTTCGTGAGCACCTTGTGGACCGGGCAGGCGTTCGCGATCTGCAGCAGCCGTTCGCGCTGCTCGTCGCTAAGCGCGCCTTCCAGCACGATCTGGCGGTCGATGGTCGTGCCTGCGCTGCCGGTTTCCATCGAGAGCTTCACGCGCACGCCTTCCAGCGGCCATTCCTTGCGCTGCGCGTACATCTTCAGCGTGATCGAGGTGCAGGCGCCGAGGCTCGACAGCAGCAGCGAGAACGGCGAGGGGCCGCGGTTGCCGCCGCCTACCGAGGCGGGTTCGTCGGCGATCCAGGTGTGGGTGCCGTCGTCGAATTGAACCTGGTAGTCGGTCGAGCCGATCTGGGCGGTAACGGTGGGTTCGGCCATGCGCTCCTCGCGGGCGGTGCGGACAGGGGACGGGGCGCACGATGCGCCCCCGGAACCCCTATTTTAGTGCGAGATGCGTCCCATGCGCCCGGCCTGGTAGTCGAGCACGGCCTGGCGGATCTCGGCTTCGGTGTTCATCACGAACGGGCCATAACGCACGACCGGCTCGTTGAGCGGCACACCGCCGATCAGCAGCACCTCGAGCGGCTCCGCGGCGTCATCTGGCGCGGCGAGCACGACCGTATCCCCGTCGTTGGCGAAGGCCACCATCTGCTGTGCCTCGATGCGCTCGCCCGCGGGCCCATAGCTGCCGCTGCCCGAAAGACCATAGGCAAACACGCGCCACTCGCTCGGCACCGGCTGCTCGACGCGGCCGCCCGGCGCGATCGTGAAGTGCTGGTAGAGGATGGGCGTGCGCGTCTCGATCACGGCTTTCGCGCCGAGCGCCTCGCCGGCGATCACCTTCACCGAGACCTTGCCGTCCGCCGATCGGCCTACCGGAATGCGCGCGCTGGGGATTTCCTGATAGCGCGGCGCGATCATCTTGTCGCGCGCCGGCAGGTTGACCCATAGCTGCAGGCCGTGCACGCGGCCGCCCGTGCGCGCGAATTCGGGGTCGGGCATTTCGCTGTGGATCACGCCGGCTCCGGCCGTCATCCATTGCACGTCGCCGGGGGCGAGCGTGCCCGAATGGCCCGCCGAATCCTTGTGGCCGAAGCGCCCTTCGAGCGCATACGTGACCGTTTCGAAGCCGCGGTGCGGGTGGTCCGGCGCCCCCTTGGCCGTGCCCGGCGCATAGTCGACCGGGCCCATCTCGTCGAGCAGCAGGAACGGATCGAAGTCCATCAGCGTCCGGGTGGGAAACGGACGATGGACGATGAATCCAGCGCCCTCGGTGGTGCGAACGGCGGGAAACACGCGTTCGATCGTGCGGGTGGTCGTCATGGATATCACCTCGGAAAAATGGGAATTACGCGATAAGCGAAACAAAACGCTATTATAGGTAGCCGTTTTGGGCAGTTCGACGGCCTTGACGCAATGGATTGTCCCATCGCTGGAACGACGACATGAAGATCGACTCGCATAACCTGAACGACCTGATGTACTTTTCGCAGGTGGTCGAGCACGGCGGCTTTTCGGCCGCCGAACGCGTGCTCGGCATCTCGAAGTCGCGTCTGTCGAGACGGGTGAGCGAGCTGGAGGCGTCGCTCGGCGTGCGTCTTCTGCAGCGCTCCACGCGCAAGCTTGCGCTCACCGAAGCGGGCGAGCTCTTCTACCAGCATTGCCGCGCGATGCTCTCCGAAGCGCAGGCGGCCGTGAACGTCGTTCAGTCGCTGCGTTCTTCGCCGCGCGGCACGGTGCGCGTGAGCGTGCCCGTCACGCTTTCGCAGACGATCTTTTCGCAGATCATCCCGGAGTTCATGCACCGCTTCCCGGAAGTGCGCGTGGTGATGCGCGTCACCAACCGCGTGATCGACCTGTTCGAGGATTCCGTGGATATCGCGCTGCGCGTGCGCTCCGAGCCGCCGCAGAACGCGAACATCGTGGTGCGGCCGCTGTGGCGCACCGAGCAGATGCTGGTGGGCGCGCCGAGCCTCCTCGCGCAGAACGCGCCGCCGCTCACACCCGACGACCTCACACGTTTCGAAACACTCGATACGCCGACGGGCGACGGCCGGCATGTGTTCCATCTGATCGCCCCGGACGGCACGCGCCACGCACACGAACACGAGCCACGCCTCATCACCGCGGACCTCACGACGATCCGCGAGGCGGCGCTGGCGGGCCTCGGCATCGCGGCGATGCCGGAGATGATGTACGGCGCCGCGCTGCGCTCGGGCAAGCTCTCGCCGGTGATGCCGGGCTGGACGCTGCCGGTGCCGCAGCTCTATGCGGTATTTCTCTCGCGGCAGGGGATGGTGCCCGCGGTGCGCGCGTTCGTGGATTACCTTGTCGAGGTGCTCGACGCGGACAAGCACCTGCAGCAAGAATGCCCGCTGCGCAGCGAAATCGAGCCGCTGCTGGAGCAGCATCGCAAGGCGCGGGACGAAGAACGACGTGAAGCACGTGGCGAGGTAAAGGGCGAGGCACGAAGCGAAGCAGGCATTGCACGCCCTATATCGCGCAGCAAGATCGAAACCGCATGAAGCGTAATGCTCGCCGCTACGCATTACGCTAATGACTTTTCGCATTTAAGCGTGGCCGGCAATCGTTACTTTCAATGGGCGAAGTCTTGAATGCGAGAGGCGAGAGGAATATATTGAAATCCTTCTCGCCAAGACCGGTCTTGAGCGGGAATTGATGGCCGCTATCATAGCGAGCCTTCAGGGTCGGTAGCGCTGTCCGTGTTGCCCACGGCATGTCGCATGTGTCGACGCGAACTGGCCGACGGTGAGTGTCGATACCGCCCGAATGCGCCGCGTGCGCTCGAAAAAAGGCCTTCATCCGACGATGAAGGCCTTTTACTTTGCACTGCGGAAAATAGATGGGCAGGGGCAGGCGCCCTGCCGCTTAATCACTTAACGATGCGCGGGATCGGTAACGAAGCCGAGCTTCGTGAGACCGCCGCTCTGCGCCGCGGACATCACCTGCGCCACTTTTTCGTAGGCGACCTTGCGGTCCGCGTTCAGATGCAGTTCCGGTTGCGGCTGAGTTTGTGCGGCGGCGATGATCTTCGCCTGCAGCGTCTTGTCGTCCACGGCCGTGCCGTCCCACAGCACGGTGCCGTCCGCTTCGATCGCAACGTTGATCTGCGCGGGTCTGGTGTCTTCCTTCTGGCTGCTCGCATGCGGCAGGTCGATTTTCACGGCATGACGGATCACCGGAATCGTCACCATGAAAACGATCAGGAGAACCAACATGACGTCGACGAGCGGCGTCATGTTGATTTCGTTCATCAGGCCATCGTCTTCGTCGCTCACAAAAGGGCTCATCGCCATGGTGCGCCTCCGTTTCAGTGCGCGCGCGCGGCGACGCGCAGATTGCCCTTCGTCGAGGAAAGGCGCGCGCCGGTCACGAAGAACGCGTGCAGGCCGTGTGCGAAGCGGTTGAGCTTCGTGACGATGGCCTTGTTGGCGCGCGTGAGCGCGTTATAGGCGAGCACGGCCGGAATCGCGACGAAGAGGCCGAAGGCGGTCATGATGAGCGCCTCGCCCACCGGACCCGCGACGGCGTCGATGGAAGTCTGGCCCGTCGCGCCGATCGTGAGCAGTGCATGATAAATGCCCCATACGGTGCCGAACAGGCCGACGAAGGGTGCCGTGCTGCCGATCGAAGCGAGGATCGCGAGGCCGCTCTGCATCTTTGCGATCGCCTCGTCCATCGAGTCCTTCAGGCAGCGCGTGATCCAGTCGGAGACGTCCATGCGGTCGTGCAGATGCGGCTGCGTCTGGTGATGATGGTCGGCGGCTTCCTGGCCCGAGAGCGCAAGCGCAAGGAACGGGTTGTCGTCGCGGGTGCCGCTGCCGAGCTTCTTGACGCCGTCGTCGAAGTCGCCCGAATGCCAGAACGACTGCTCGGCGTTCTTCGTGAGGCGCTTCAGACGCATGACGTTCCAGCCCTTCACGAGAATCACGCACCAGGACAGTACCGACATGACCAGCAACGCGAGCGCGATGCCGCGCGTCACGAAATCCCCTTGCGCCCAGACGTGGGCGATACCGTAGTTCTGCATTCTCGAGTCCTCGTTATTCAATTCATGAAAGTGGTGTGCGGTGTCGGCGGCTTCAGTCGCTCAGGCTGAAGTCGAAAGGCTGCGTGTAGGCCGCGCGCACCGGCTGGCCGTCTTCCAGGTAGGGCTTGCACGAGCTTTCGTGCATGGCGGCGAGCGCGGCGTCGTCGAGGCGGCCGTAGCCGCTGCTCTTCTTCAGTTCGATGCTTTCGACCTGGCCGTTCAGGCCCACCACGAAGCGCACGTAAGCCACGCCCGTTTCGCCGCGGCGCCTCGACAACGCCGGGTAGTCCGGCTGCACGATGCGGCAGTCGAGGTGCGACACGTTTTTCGGCGCATTGAGCGCCATGGTCGGCTTGCCTGGCTCGGGCGCGGCTGCCGCAGCGGGAGCCGGCGCGGCGGGGGCGGGCGGCGTCGTGGCGGCGGGCGTTTCGACGGCGTGCTGCGACGGCGCATCGGCGACCGGCAGCGGCGCGGGCACTGGCTTCGGCCGCGGCTGGATCACCGGCTTTGCGCGCGTCACGTGCGGCACCGGTTTCGGCGGCGGCGGCGTGGGCGTGGACTGGATCGCGGCGGGCGCGGCCACGGGTTCGGGCTGGATCAGCTCGGCCGTGATCGTGTGCGATTCGAGCGCGAGAGGGGCGGCGGCGTCGCGCCTGGTCAGGACGATCGCAATGAGCGCCGCGTGCAGGGCCACCACGACGGCAGTGGCGGTGATGATACGGCGGTTCATGCGGACGGCGGAACCCGGCAACGGGCCGGCGGTGGTGGTGAGAGCCTGCATGTTAGCGAGTTTGCCGGACGAAAGACGGCACACCGGCAGGCCAACGCACCGTGTCGGACAGCTTCATTTGCGGAATATCAACAGCGAGATGCACAGGGTAGTCACGAATCCGATCAGCAATTCCATCCCGACCTCCGGAAGAGGGGAACGCGAACTAGCTGGCTGGTCGTGAAACTGGCTTGCTGTCGGCAGGAAGGTGGCGCGCGATGCCGTGGGAGCCCGGTGCGCGCCGCGGTAGTCAAGCGGCCTTGCGCTCGTAGAACGTGAGGGGTTGCACGGCAGGCACGGCCACCGCATGGGCGTGAGCTACGCCGCAGCGGGTTGCGCAGACGCCGCTTTGCGCCATCACGTCACGAACCGATTCTTCGCACTTGCCGCAGCAGGTCGCCACGCCGAGTTCGAACTGAAGCTCGTCGAAAGAGTCCATGCCTTCAGCGATCGAGGCACGGATCGTCCGGTCGGAAACGGACTTGCAGACGCAGACAATCATGATGAAGCGCGATAGAAAGGGTTAATGCGAATTATTATCATTTTGTTTGATGCGTTTGGCAAGCGCCTTCGCGGAATTTTTGTAACAAAACCGGGCCCTTAGCAGGGATTTTGCTGGCGGCGCCGGTGGAGGGAAAGGCGGAGAATCGGGGGCGGAAGGGAGAGCGCCGCGGGTCGGGCGGGCAGGGCTCAGGGCATTAAAGTGGCCAAAGAGGGGCCAAAGATGAACCCGGGAGCAGGGTGCGTCTCAGGTTGTCGACGCTTCCAGCGCGAGCGTGCGCCGCGACGGGATCTGTACCGTCTCCACCTTGGCGTCGATGCCGAGCAGCGCGGCCGCGAGCGTGCGCAGGTGCGCGCCGTCGCTCGTCGAACAGAAGCGCACGGGCGCCTCGTCCACCGACCTTGCCGCGCCGTTGGCCGTCTGCGCCAGCAGGCCGTGCTGGGCGAGCACCCGTTCGAGCTGCCGCGCAATGGCGACGCTGGTGTCGATCAGCGTCATGCGCTCGCCGACGATCGAGCGAATCGCCGTATCGAGAAACGGATAGTGCGTGCAGCCGAGCACGAGCGTATCGGCGCCGGCGTCGAGCATGGGCTGCAGATAGCCGCGCAGCAGCGCGAGCAGCTCGGGCGAACCGATGTCGCAGCGCTCGACCGCCTCCACGAGCCCGTGGCCGGGCTGGCTGAGCACGCACAGGTCGCCGGCGTGGCGTTCCACCAGCGCCTGAAAGCGCGCGCTGCGCAGCGTGACCTGGGTGGCGAGGACGCCCGCCACGCGCGAGCGCGACTGCAGTGCGGCGGGCTTCACGCCCGGCTCCACGCCCACGAGCGGAATCGGCAACTGCCCGCGCACGAGCTCGATCGACTGGGCGGTGGCCGTGTTGCAGGCCACCACCAGTGCCTTCGCCCCTTCTTTGACGAGCCGTTCGCCGATCGCGAGCGTGCGGTCGGCGATGAAGTCGTCGTCGCGCTCGCCGTAGGGCGCATAGCGCGAATCGGCGACATAGACGAGTCGCTCGGCGGGCAGCAGGGCGCGCACCGCGCGCAGCACGGAAAGGCCGCCAAGGCCGGAATCGAAGATGCCGACGGGCGCGGCGCCGGCGAGGGGCGAAGGGTTCAAGGGATTCGGGGCAGATGGAAAAAAGCGCAGGTTCCGCTCAGGAAAATGCGCCGTGTCGCGAAGACGGCGATCAGGATTCTACCGAACCCATGGCCGACTGCTGGTAGTTCTGGATGCCGACCTTGTCGATGAGGTCGATCTGCGTTTCGAGCCAGTCGATATGTTCTTCGGTGTCGTCCAGAATCTTCACGAAGATTTCGCGCGACACGAAATCGCGCACCGACTCGCAGTACGCAATGGCTTCCTTGCAGGTGGATTGGGAAATCTGTTCGAGCTTCAGGTCGCATTCGAGGATCTCCCCGGTTTCCTCGCCAATCAGGAGCTTGTGCAGGTCTTGCAGATTCGGCAGGCCATCGAGCATGAAGATGCGTTCGATGAGCCAGTCGGCATGTTTCATTTCCCCGATCGATTCGTCGTATTCATGCTTGCCGAGCTTTTCGAGGCCCCAGTGCTTGTACATGCGGGCATGGAGGAAGTACTGGTTGATTGCCGTGAGCTCGTTCTTGAGTTGGGCGTTCAGATATTCGATGACCTTTTTGTCGCCTTGCATGATTTATTCCTTACCTGGTAGGGCGGAGGTGGGTTCTGGTTCTGAACAATAAACGCTGTGCCTGCAAATGCCAAGACCAAACCGGCATTCTGATCGGACATTCGCGTTGTGCTGAGAATTAATCTCAATCCTTTTCGCGTTAATCAAAAAGGCAAATGAAAAACCGGGGTGCGGAGCCCCGGTTTTGCATATCGGCGTGAGCCGATTAATGAGCTCAGGCCGTCGCGACGGGAATCTTGCCGATCTTCGCCTGCCATTCGGCGGGGCCGGTCTTGTGCACCGAGGTGCCCGACGAATCGACGGCAACCGTCACCGGCATGTCCTGCACGTCGAACTCGTAGATGGCTTCCATGCCGAGGTCTTCGAACGCGAGGACCTTCGAGCCGCGGATCGCCTTCGAAACGAGGTAAGCCGCGCCGCCCACGGCCATCAGATACGCAGCCTTGTGCTGCTTGATCGCCTCGATCGCGACCGGGCCGCGCTCGGCCTTGCCGACCATCGAGATGAGGCCCGTTTGCGCGAGCATCATTTCCGTGAACTTGTCCATGCGCGTGGCCGTGGTGGGACCGGCCGGGCCGACCACTTCGTCGCGCACCGGATCGACCGGGCCAACGTAGTAGATCACGCGGTTCTTGAAGTCCACCGGCAGCTTTTCGCCCTTGGCGATCATGTCGGCAATGCGCTTGTGCGCGGCGTCGCGGCCCGTGAGCATCTTGCCCGAGAGCAAGAGCGTCTGGCCCGGCTTCCACGAAGCGACTTCTTCCGGCGTGAGCGTGTTCAGGTCCACGCGCTTGCTCGTTTCCGTGTTCGGTTCCCAGTTGACCTTCGGCCATGCGTCGAGCGCGGGCGCTTCCAGCTTTGCCGGGCCGGAGCCGTCCAGCACGAAGTGCGCGTGGCGCGTGGCGGCGCAGTTCGGGATCATCGCGACGGGCTTCGAAGCCGCGTGCGTGGGCGCGGCATGAATCTTCACATCGAGCACGGTCGCGAGACCGCCCAGGCCCTGCGCGCCGATGCCGAGCGCGTTGACCTTCTCGTGCAGTTCTACGCGCAGCTCTTCGATCCAGTCCTTCGGGCCGCGCTTGATGATGTCCTGAATGTCGATGGACTCCATCAACGATTCTTTCGCCATCAGCATCGCCTTTTCAGCCGTGCCGCCGATGCCGATGCCGAGCATGCCCGGCGGGCACCAGCCCGCGCCCATCGTCGGCACGGTCTTGAGCACCCAGTCCACGATCGAATCGGACGGGTTCAGCATGACGAACTTCGACTTGTTCTCCGAGCCGCCGCCCTTGGCCGCCACCTGCACGTCGACCTTGTCGCCCGGCACGATCTCGTAGTGGATCACGGCCGGCGTGTTGTCCTTCGTGTTCTTGCGGCCGCCTTCGGGCGGCGAAACGATCGAGGCGCGCAGCACGTTGTCCGGGTTCAGGTAGCCGCGGCGCACGCCTTCGTTGATCATGTCGGTCACGCCCATCGTCGCGCCGTCCCAACGCACGTCCATGCCGACCTTCACGAAGATCGTGACGATGCCGGTGTCCTGGCAGATCGGGCGGCGGCCTTCGGCGCACATGCGGCTGTTCGTGAGGATCTGCGCGATGGCGTCCTTCGCGGCCGGGCTCTCTTCGAGCTCATAGGCGCGGCCGAGCGCTTCGATGTAGTCCTGCGGATGGTAGTAGCTGATGTACTGCAGCGAATCCGCGATGCTCTGGATCAGGTCTTCCTGTTTAATGACGGTCATGGCTGGCTTCAGTGGGGACGGGGTGTATTGAAATCTTGTCGGAGGCGCCGCGCTATTCGACGGCGTCGGCCGGCACCGGATGGCGCGCGGCAAGTTCCTGGTAGTGCTGAGGATGCGTGTGCGTGGCGAGGCGGTCGATCCACGCCATCACCAGCGCGGAGACGAGGAACGCGGCATGGATGATCACCTGCCACATCACGGTATGGCTGGAGACCGCGTCGGGATTGATGAAGGTCTTCAGCAGATGAATCGACGAAATGCTGATGAGCGCCATGGCGAGCTTCACCTTCAGCACGCCGGCGTTGACGTGATCGAGCCATTCGGGCTCGTCGGGATGGCCTTCCAGACCCATGCGCGAAACGAAGGTCTCGTAGCCGCCCACGATCACCATGATCAGCAGGTTCGAGATCATCACCACGTCGATGAGGCCGAGCACGGCGAGCATGATGCTCGTCTCGTCGAGCGTCATCGAGTGGGTGACGAGGTGCCAGACTTCCTTCACGAACAGCACGCAGTACACCGCCTGCGCGACGATCAGCCCGAGGTAGAGCGGCACCTGGAGCCAGCGGCTCATGAAGATGACGCGCGGGAGAATCCGCGTGCGGCGCGGCGGACGCCGCGTCTCAGGCGCTCGGTACGATGGGGGACGTGCAGCGGACATGGGCAATCACGTTGGCGTAAATCGGGCAGCGCCGCCGTGCCGCGCGCTCGACGCCCGGCGGTGCCCCGGGGTGTACCTGGGCGCCGCCGGCGGATGCGCGCCGCATGGGCTGGGCGCGCGCTATTGTACAGCCTCGGCGCGCGGGCCCGCCGCGAGCCCCGCAGCCTGGCGGCCCGGTTGCCCGGATACCGTGGCGTCAGGACGCGACGGGCGGCAGCCGCTTCGTCTTGACGCTCGCGAGCGCGACGCCCGTGATCACGCAGGCGAGCGCGATGCCATGCGCGGGCGTGGGCCGCTCGTCGAGGAACGCGATGCCGTAGAGCGCGGCGGCGACGGGCAGGACGGCCGTGAAGACGCCCGCGATGCTGCCCGGCACGTGGCGGATCCCCTTCATCCAGAGCCAGAACGAGAAGATGCTGGCGGAGAGCCCGTACCAGAGCGAGAGGCCCCAGATGCCGGCGGGCACGGCCGAATAATCGAACGACAGTGCGTAAGGCAGCCCGACCGGCAGCATCAGCAGTAAGCCGAACAGGTGCGTGTACGCGCAAATGTCGATGGGTTCGAGGGTTTGCGTGAGACGGCGCGAGAGGATCACGTAGAGCGATTCGCAGCAGACCGCGCCCAGCACCATCAGATTGCCGGCGAGCGATTGCGGCGTGCCGCCGCCGGCATGGGCGAGGTTGACGACCGCAATGCCCGCGATGGCGAGCGCGATCGACGCCAGCGCGCGAGCGTCGGGCCGCTCGCGCAGGAAGCACCACGAGAAGAGCGCGACCACGGCCGGAATGGTGCTCGTGATGACGCCCGCCGCGACGGCGCTCGTGCGATGGACGCCGCCGAGCATGAGCAGCGTAAACCCGAATGTGCCGAACAGCGCCTGCAGGAACAGATTGATCCATTCGCCGCGTTTCACGTGCCGCATTTTCGCGGCGCGCAACAATGGCGCGAGCACCGCGAGGGCAATCACGAAGCGCAGCAGCGCAAAAAGCGGAACGGGGATGAAGGCGACGATCGATTTGCCGATGCCGACATTGCTGCCCACGAGGAGCATCGCGGCGACGAGGAAAAGAGAATAGCGATTCAAGCTGGAATCCGGGCACACAGTTCAGTTAGCATTCTAAATGCCCGCTTACTACGGCGTCACACACTTGCCCGGCACCCGTCCGGCATTTGCCTTGCGCGATTGCACTGCTACATGCGTAAGTGGCCGGTAAGTTGCTACGCTTAACCTAGTCGAAATAGACGGGGCGGCCATGCCGGCTGTCCATGTATGCTGCATTGCCGCATCGCCATGCGCGCAAATCGGGGCGAGCGGCGCGTCCACGGCTTTTACGTTTCATCTTCACCAAGGGGTTGTCGATGTCTGCGATTGAATCGGTTCTTCACGAGCGCCGCGTTTTCGCGCCTTCCGCGCAAGCGGTGGCCAATGCCACCGTGTCCGGCATGGACGCTTACAAGGCGCTCGCCGCCGAAGCCGAACGCGATTATGAGGGCTTCTGGGCGCGGCTCGCGCGCGAAACGCTGACGTGGCAAAAGCCCTTCACGAAGGTGCTCGACGAGTCGAAGGCGCCGTTCTACACGTGGTTCGAGGACGGCGAGCTCAACGCCTCGTACAACAGCCTCGACCGTCACGTCGAAGCGGGCCTGGGCGAGCGTGTCGCGGTGATCTTCGAAGCCGACGACGGCACCGTCACGAACGTCACCTACCAGGATCTGCTCGCGCGCGTCTCGCGCTTCGCGAACGCGCTGAAAAAGCGCGGCGTGAAGAAGGGCGACCGCGTGGTGATCTACATGCCGATGTCGGTCGAAGGCATCGTCGCGATGCAGGCCTGCGCGCGCATCGGCGCGACGCATTCGGTGGTGTTCGGCGGGTTCTCCTCGAAGTCGCTCAACGAGCGCATGGTGGACGTGGGCGCCGTGGCGCTCATCACGGCCGACGAGCAGATGCGCGGCGGCAAGGCGCTGCCGCTCAAGAACATCGCCGACGAGGCGATCGCGATGGGCGGCTGCGAGGCCGTGCAGAGCGTGATCGTCTACCGGCGCACGGGCGGCAAGGTCGCGTGGCACGAGGGCCGCGACTGCTGGATGCACGAGCTTTCGGCCGCCGAGAGCGACACCTGCCCGCCGGTGCCGGTGGGCGCCGAGCATCCGCTCTTCATCCTCTACACCTCGGGCTCGACGGGCAAGCCCAAGGGCGTGCAGCACAGCACGGGCGGCTATCTGCTGTGGGCCGCCCAGACCATGAAGTGGACCTTCGACTGGAAGCCCACGGACGTGTTCTGGTGCACGGCCGATATCGGCTGGATCACGGGGCACAGCTACATCGCCTACGGGCCGCTCTCGATCGGCGCGACCCAGGTGGTGTTCGAGGGCGTGCCGACGTATCCGAACGCGGGCCGCTTCTGGGACATGATCGCGAAGCACAAGGTCACGGTGTTCTACACGGCGCCCACGGCGATCCGTTCGCTGATCAAGGTCTCGGAAGCCGATGCGAAGGTGCATCCGAAGAGCTATGACCTCTCGTCGCTGCGCATTCTCGGCACGGTGGGCGAGCCGATCAATCCCGAAGCCTGGGTCTGGTATTACGAAAACGTGGGCGGCGCGCGCTGTCCGATCGTCGACACCTGGTGGCAGACCGAAACGGGCGGCCACATGATCACGCCGCTGCCGGGCGCGACGCCGCTCGTGCCGGGCTCGTGCACGCTGCCGCTGCCGGGCATCATGGCCGCGATCGTCGACGAAACGGGCCAGGACGTGCCGAACGGGCAGGGCGGCATTCTCGTGGTGAAGCGGCCGTGGCCCTCGATGATCCGCAACGTGTGGGGCCAGCCCGAGCGCTACAAGTCGGGCTACTTCCCCGAGGAACTGGGCGGCAAGCTCTACCTCGCGGGCGACGGCAGCGTGCGCGACAAGGACACGGGCTACTTCACGATCATGGGCCGCATCGACGACGTGCTGAACGTCTCGGGCCACCGCCTCGGCACGATGGAGATCGAGTCGGCGCTCGTGGCCAACCCGCTCGTGGCGGAAGCGGCCGTGGTGGGCCGCCCCGACGACACGACGGGCGAAGCCGTGGTGGCGTTCGTGGTGCTCAAGAGCGCGCGCCCGCAGGGCGAAGCGGCGGTCAAGCTTGCCAGCGAACTGCGCGCCTGGGTGGGCAAGGAGATCGGGCCGATCGCGAAACCGAAGGACATCCGCTTCGGCGAGAACCTGCCGAAGACGCGCTCGGGCAAGATCATGCGCCGCTTGCTGCGCTCGCTCGCGAAGGGCGAAGCCATCACGCAGGACGTTTCCACGCTGGAGAATCCCGCGATTCTCGATCAGCTCGGCGAATCGCTGTGAGTCCGCGGCCGGCGCCAGCGCCGGCCCGCGCAAACGGGTTCCCAGGTTTTTCCCGATTTCCGGCCATGCGTGTTTTTGCTACATAGGCGCATGGCCGCGCCACACTCCGCACCCCAGAACAACGTCAATCCCCTGCCTGAGCCGCCGCCGGTCAGCGAGGCGATGGCGCTCGCGCATCGGCGCTATTGGCGCTTCAACCTCGCGCTGATCGCGGCGCTCATGACGATCGGCTTCGTGGCCTCGTTCGTCGTCCCGATCTTTGCCCGCACCCTGGCCGACGTGAGCTTCGCGGGTTTTTCGCTGCCGTTCTATTTCGGCGCGCAAGGCGCGATTCTCATTTATGTGCTGCTCGTCGCACTCTATATCGTGCTGATGCAGCGCGCCGACCGCGTGCTGCAGGCCGCGCTCGAAGCCGACCTCGCGATACGCGAGGCCAGCAAGGCGCCGCCGCGATGAAGCTCGCACACCGGCTGATCCGCTCGTACGCGCTCTACACGCTCGGTTTTCTCGCGTTCGTGTTCGTGATGTGGCGCATCGAACTGTCCACCGGCCCCGGCATGTGGATCGGCTATGTGTTCCTGTTCGTGCCGATTGCCGTCTATGCCGTGATCGGGCTGCTCTCGCGCACCTCCGACCTCGTCGAGTATTACGTGGCGGGACGCCGCGTGCCGTCGTTCTTCAACGGCATGGCCACGGCCGCCGACTGGCTTTCGGCCGCCTCGTTCATTGGTCTCGCCGGCTCGCTCTACGCCACCGGCTACGACGGCCTCGCCTACATGATGGGCTGGACCGGCGGCTACTGCTTCGTGGCATTCCTGCTGGCGCCTTATGTGCGCAAGCTCGCGCGCTATACCATCGCCGACTTCCTCGGCACGCGCTTTTCGAGCAATCTCGTGCGCGGGCTCGCCGTGCTCGCGACCCTCATCTGCTCGTTCGTCTACCTCGTCGCGCAGATCCAGGGCGTGGGACTGATCGCGATGCGCTTCATCGGCGTGGACTTCGCCATCGGCATCTTCTGCGGGCTCGCGGGAATACTCGTGTGTTCGTTTCTCGGCGGCATGCGCGCGGTGACGTGGACGCAGGTTGCGCAGTACATCATCCTGATTGCCGCGATCCTGATCCCCGTTTCGCTGATCGCACATCGCGACGGACTGAGCTGGCTGCCGCAGGTCGATTACGGCCGCCTGATGGAGCGCATGGAAACGCTGGAGGGCAAGGTGCGCGATGCGAGCGCCGAGCAAAGCGTGCGCGACGCATACCGGCAGCGCGCCGCACTCTGGCAGGCGCGGCTCGACGCGCTGCCGCAGTCGTGGGTGGAAGAAAAGACCCATCTCACGGACTCGCTCGCGGACTTGCGCCGCCACAACGGACCGCTGCGCCAGATCGATACGCTCGAGCTCGATCTGGCGTCGTTTCCGCGCGATGCGGAAACGGCGCGCATCGTCTGGACGCAGCAGCGCGACGACCTGCTGGCGCGCGCCGCTACGCCCGTGCCGATGAACGAGCCGTTTCCGGCCGATAGCGAGGCGACGCGGCGCCTGCACGAACGCAACTTCCTGTCGCTGCTGCTGTGTCTCTCGCTGGGCACGGCGAGTCTTCCGCACATTCTCACGCGCTACAACACGACGACCACGGTGGCGTCCGCGCGGCGCTCGGTGGGCTGGACGCTGTTCTTCGTCGCGATCTTCTATCTGACCGTGCCGGTATTGGCAGTGCTGATCAAATACGAAATCCTTTCGCATCTGGTGGGACAGCGCTTCGACGATCTGCCGCGCTGGGTGATGCAGTGGCAGCGCATCGACCCGGCGCTCATCAGCATTACCGACGTGAACAACGACGGCATCATGCGCTGGAGCGATATCCGGATGCAGCCCGATATGGTCGTGCTGGCCGCGCCGGAGATCGCGGGGCTGCCATACGTGATGTCGGGGCTCATTGCCTCGGGCGCGCTGGCGGCCGCGCTTTCGACCGCCGACGGCTTGCTGCTCACGATCTCGAACGTCCTCTCGCACGACGTCTACTATCACATGGTCGATCCCGAGGCTTCGAGCCAGCGGCGCGTGACGATGTCGAAAATCCTGCTCCTCGGCGTGGCGCTCTTTGCCTCGTGGGTGGCCTCGCTCAATACGGGGAACATCCTTTTCCTCGTGGGGGCGGCGTTCTCGCTGGCGGCGTCGAGTCTCTTTCCGGTGCTCGTGCTCGGCGTGTTCTGGAAGCGCACCACGCGGCTTGGCGCCGTTGCCGGGATGACCGCGGGGCTCGCGGTGTGCATCTACTACATCGTCGCGACTTATCCGTTCTTCACGCAGCTGACCGGCTTCGAGGGCGGCCGGTGGTTCGGCATCGACCCCATCAGTTCCGGCGTGTTCGGCGTGCCGGCCGGCTTTCTGGCGGCGATCGGCGTGAGTCTGCTGGACCGGCGGCCGGATGCCTATACGGTCGCGCTCGTGGACTATATCCGGCACCCCTGAGCGGCGGCGGTGGGCGTCGCGTTGTCATCCTTCTGGTCGATGCCGCCGGATCGCGCCGCTTCGTAAAGTTGTCGTCATGCCGCATTGGCACGCGCGGCGCGTGCCGGATGCGCTGCCGTTCAACGACCTGCCGGAGTGTCCTCCATGTCATCGCAACCCGTTTTTATCCCGGTCGGCGCGCTCGCCGACGGCTTCGCTCCCGAGAGCAACATCCTCGCTCCGGTCAACGACCTGTCCGGTCGCACGCTCGAACTGGCGTTCAGCGACGGTACGCGCAGCACGCTCGCCTTTGCCGCGGACGGCACGCTCCGCGCCGACGCGGGCACTAGCACCCGCACCGCAACCGGGCCGCAACCGGGCCGCGTGACCTCGGTGCGCGACGGCATTTATTTCATCGACTACGTGGGCGGCGGTGACGGTACGCGGCCTTCGACGACCAGCATCGTTGTCGATGTCCGGCAGGGCCTCTGCACGTCGGTAACGGGCGGCCTGCCGACCGAGAGCGAGGCGCGCCTCGACGCCTTTACCCGCGTGGAGCGCGGCCTGCCGCTGACGGGCGTGGCCGTGCAGATCCGCCACGGCCGGATCGTGCAGGAAGGCGCCGACGCGTCCGCCGCGCTGCATGCCCCGACGACCGAGCTGATCGGGATGCGCAACCTGTACACGTATAGCCCGACCGAACGCTACGAGCACATCTATCTGAACGAGAACTTCTATACCTGGCAGTGCCTGGCGGGCGTCGAGGCGGGGCTTGCCGACGTCGACCGCTGCTACATGATCGGGATTGCCAACAAACTCACGCTCTTTGTCTGGTGCGAGAAGATCGTCCCGACCCTCGGCGTCGTGATGATCGATCTGGAGCGGATGAAGACCGACGGCAAGATCTTCGGCTATCAGGGCAGCAATTTCGGCGCGCTGTCGAATTTCCCGGTCGGCGCGTTCGCGCAGATTCTCAATGTGACGCGGTATCCGGAATGAGCGGCGCCGCGCAACGCGAACCGCTCGCGCGCGAATTCGCGGGCAGGACGGTGCTGATCACCGGGGGCGCGCAGGGAATAGGGCGCGGCATTGCCGAAGCGTTCGCGGCGTGCGGGGCCGCGGTCGCGATCGCGGATCTCAGGATCGACGTCGCCGAGGAGGCGGCGAGCCGGATCGCGGGCACGGGCGCGCTCGCGCGCGCGTGGCAGGCCGACGTCGCCGCGCACGCACAGATCGAGGCGCTCGTTTCCGGCGTCGAATCCGCGTTCGGCCGGCTCGACATCGTGATCCATAACGCGGCGTATTTCCCGCTGACCCGCTTCGAGGCGATTACTCCCGAGATTCTCGGTCGCACGCTCGATGTGAACCTCGCTGCGCTGTTCTGGCTCGCGCAGGCCGCGCTGCCCGCGTTCCGCAGGCAGGGCGGCGGGCGATTCCTGGCGACGTCGTCGGTGACGGGGCCGCGCGTCGCGTATCCGGGGCTCGCGCATTACGCGGCCTCGAAGGCCGGCGTGAACGGCTTCATTCGCGCCGCCGCGCTCGAACTCGCCAAGGACCGCGTCACGGTCAACGGCGTCGAGCCGGGCATGATCCGCACGCCCGCGATGGACAATCTCGGCGACGCCGCGCACAACGCGCGCATTGCGGCCGGAATTCCGCTGGGGCGCCTGGGCGAGCCGGCCGATATCGCGGCGGCGATGCTTTTTCTCGCGTCCGACGCGGCTTCGTATGTGACCGGGCAGACGATTGTCGTCGACGGCGGCGCGACGTTGCCGGAGTCGACTGCTGCCCTGGCGTAAGGGCGCGCTGGCTCGAATACGCAGCGCGCGGCGCCGCCGGCCGCCACGCTATGGCTTTCCTCTCACATGTGCTCGAACGCGAGGGTAGGCACGTCGACGATCGTCGAACCGCCATCCGCGACGATCGTGGCGCCCGTGACGATCGACGCCGCGGGCGAGGTCAGGAACGCGCAGACCGCCGCGATTTCGTCGGCCTCCGCCGGGCGGCGCAGCAGCACGTCCGCGCAGACGCGCGCGTAGGCGGCGTCGAGCGGCTCCTCGTAGCGATGCATCAGCGGTTCCATTTCCGCATCGGCCATCGGCGTGCGCACCCAGCCCGGGCACACCGCGTTGACGCGCACGCCGTGCGGGCCGTAATCGCGCGCGAGCGAGCGCGTGAGGCCGATCAGCGCGTGCTTCGCCGTCGTGTAACCGCACACGGCAGGGCCGGCGACGAGCGAGGCGATGGAGGCGACGAGCACGATCGCGCCGCGCCGCGCGATCAGCCCGGGCAGGCACGCGCGCGCGCTGACGAACGCAGTGTCGAGGTTCGCGCGCATCGCGGCGGCCCAGTCCGTATCGCTCATCTCGGCCGCGGTGCCGAGCCCGTGGCCGCCCGCGCAGGCGACGAGCGCATCGATGCCGAGGCCTCCGGCATCGAGCTGGCCGACGATGCGCGCCCAGTCGTCGGCGCTCGCGGCATCGGCGGCGAAGGCAAGGCCGCCCGTTTGCGCGGCGATGCGCTCGAGCGGCTCGCGCCGGCGGCCGATCAGCACGACCCGGTCGCCGTGTGCCGCGTAGCGCTTCGCGCAGGCTTCGCCGATGCCGGTGCCGGCGCCGGTGATGAGAATGGTGCGTGACGTGGACATGCGTTTCGTTCCTTGTCGAAGGACATGCGGGCTTCCAGTCTAGGCCGGCCCCCTCCATCGGCGGAATCGGACAAAAGGATGACAACGCGGCCGGATTGCCGATCCGGTTGCCGATTCGTGCTACCGGCCGGATTTTCGCGCCGGTAGCATCGAACGGATGCATGTTTATCGTGAGGCCGCCATGTCGACCCTGTTTTGCGACGCCGTGCGCGGCGCGGTACGCGCGCGCGCTTGCGACGGCGCCGCGTCGTCCGCGGCGCTCGACGCCGGGGTGAGCGCGCTCGCGCAGCTCGTGAGGCCCTCCGCGACGGTGTTCTACCGCATTGGCGAGGATCAGGAACCTTCGGGCTTCGAACTGTTCGGCATGGCGGAGACGATGCATCGCACCTGGCTCCAGCGCTATTGCCCGCTCGACCCGCTGCATCCGTCACGCTTCGCGGCGCGGCAGGCCAATGTACTGACGCTCGACAGCGAATTGCCGGCGACCGTGCGCGGCGGCTCGATCTACTGGCAGCGCTTTCTGAACGCGTACCAGGTGGTCGACGTGATGGAAGTGCTGCTGCGTGACGGCGCTCGCCCGGCTGCCGCGTTCTCGCTGTTGCGCATGGCGCCCGCGGAGCCGTTCGCCGTCGAAGACCTCGGTCGCGCGCGCGCCGTGCAGCCGCTGCTCGAGGCCGCGCTGATTCCGGCCGTGCGCGACGAGCGCCCGTTGCGCACGGCGGCCGGCGGGCCGCGCCTCACGCATCGCGAGCAGCAGATCGCGCAGCTCGTGCGCGACGGGCGCGCGAACAAGGAGATCGCTCGCATGCTCGATCTGTCGCAGCCCACCGTGAAGACCCACCTGCTGCGGATGTATCGCAAGCTGGGCGTGTCGAGCCGCACCGAACTGATCGGCATGCTCTTTCTGTGAGAGTGCGGCGAATTATGTAAGGTGAACGTAGGGTTTCGGCCGGCACTGCGCCGGCGTGCATTGCGCGCCGCCGGCGCTCCCGTTATGCTGATCCGGCGCGGGATGGCCGCCTGGCGGAATCCGCATAATCGGCCTGTGGCGAGTCGCGCGCGTCGCGTTTCGTTTCGCAGGAGAGAAAGATGGAGTTCCGGGTTGTCGCTCTCGCCGATACCCACGATCTGTCGCACGCAGTGGATGGCTGGGAGCAGACGTATCGGCAAATCACGCCTGGCCGGTTCGAATGCACGCTGTTCCAGGCGAGCGGCGCGGATTTCCAGTTCTTCCGCGAAACGACGAACCGCCGCGTCGTGCAGGCGGGCCTGTCGCCGCAAGGGCTGTGGTCGATCGCGGTGCCGCTGCATGCGCCGATGCAGGGCACGTTTCAGGGGCGGTTCGTTGACGGCTTCGCGATCATGTCGCTTGGCGAGCGCGAGGAATTTCGCCTCTACACGCCCGAATCGATGCACTACGTCGGCGTGAGCCTGCCGGGCAGCAAAATGGAGGAACTCGTCGCGCTGACGATCGGCGAGCACGCCGTGCGGCAGCTTGCGCAGAACGTGCTGCCGATTCCCGGCGACGGCGGGGCGGAGCAGCGCGCACGTCTCGCACTCCTGATCGAGTCGGCCGAGCGGAGTCTGGCCGGCCTCGTCGATCCGGCGGGCACGAAGCCCTTCCAGGACGAAATCGTCAGTTTGCTGCTGAGCTTGCTGGAAGGCGCGACCGGCGGCACGCGCGACCTCACGCACAGCACCTACAGCGATATCGTCCGGCGTTCCGAGCGCCTCTTGCAAGAGCACGCCGACCATCCGCTGACCGTGCTCGACCTGTGCGTTCATCTGCGCTGCAGCCGTCGCACCCTGCAGACGAGCTTTCAGCGCGTCGCGAACGTGACGCCCGTCGAATACCTGCGCTCGATCCGCCTGAACGCCGTACGGCGGTTGCTGCGCTCGACGAACCCCGAAGAACTGCTGATAGGCGACGCGGCCGCGCGCTGGGGCTTTACGCATCTGAGCTATTTCGCGCGCGAGTACCGTGACCTGTTCGGCGAATTGCCCTCGCAGACGCAGCGCAAGTTCTGAATCCTGCAGTTCCTTCGTTTTCCTGTCTATTCCTGGCGCGCAGCGGGCGTTCGGCGCCCGGGTTTTCCCGCGACTCGCCACACGTTGCCGATTTGTGCTGCCGGCCTTTCCTTTTGGCTTCCTACAGTGTTCGGATCGCTGTCACGGCATGCCTTGCGCGTGCCGCGCGCACCCCGCGTGCTGCGAGCGGCACCCAATTTCCGGGGCGAAAAGCGCATCGCAAGCGGTTACGGGGACAGACTTACATGAGAGACATTCAGGCAGAGGGCCTGTATAACGGCGCGGCCGCGACGCCCGCCATGCCGTCGAACCGGCAACTCATCTTTGCGATCACGATCGGCAACGGACTCGAGTTTTTCGACCTGACCGTCTACAGCTTTTTCGCGGTGCTGCTGGGCAAGCTGTTCTTTCCGGCCGTCTCCGCTCAGTGGTAGGTGTGCTCTCCGTGATGCATTCGTTGAACGCGGGCGCGACCGGTATTCTGCTCGCCGAACTGTTCCCGAAGAGCACGCGTGCGACCGCGCTTTCGCTTGCTTATGCGGGCGGCGTGTCGATTTTCGGCGGCTTTGCGCAGTTCATCGTGACCTGGCTGATCGGCGCGACCGGCTGGCCCACTTCGCCTGCGTGGTACGTGATCGTGTGCGGGGTGCTCTCGCTTGTCGCGCTTGCATTCACCACTGATCGCTCGCGGATCGATGGGTGAGCAGAGGCGCTGTGGCACGTGATGCGAGTCAAAGCGATAGCTGGTTTCCCCTGCCGCCCGGACTCTGCTATAATTCGCGTCCCGCCGGAGAGATGGATGAGCGGTTTAAGTCGCACGCCTGGAAAGCGTGTATAGGTTAATAGCCTATCGGGGGTTCGAATCCCCCTCTCTCCGCCAGAACTTGGCGGAAAACCCCGTAAAATCAATGATTTGCGGGGTTTTTTGTTTTCCGGCTCACAATTCGACTATCAATCAGGCATTGCGCATGCTACTCCGCAGCAAGCGAGGAACTCCAACGGGCAAATGTCGGCCAGAACCGGTCAGTCGACCGCATTGCCCAGATCGTCAACAATCGAGGCAGCGACAAGCTTGGATGTAACTCGCGTGGGACCGAAATGATGAAAGAGCACTGGCAACTACCGGTGGCGGCTTCGGCATTGCTGCTGAGTCCAGAATTTGTATTTCTTCAGCGCCGCGAATGCGTATTGAGGCTGTTGATCGAAGCTGACGACGGGACCCCCAAGCCGATTGCACTCCAGTTCAGCGGGGTGGAATCATGCAAATGTACATTCTTGGCGTCCTGCACTGCAGAAATGTTCAAGCTTGCATACGGCAAGCTAATTTCTATTGAGAGTCCGTGGCTAACCGAGGTCCGAGGCACGGGAAGGAAGGATCAAGCGACCATCGATGCATTACAGCACTTTATGATTACCTTCGATGATGGGCCCTGCTACGAGATCATTTGCCGTTCTTGGACTGTCAGTGACTGATCGGTTTCGTACCAGAGGCAATCGTCGTACTCAACCGTGGGCGTAGTGCGGTCATGAGCTGCCGTTCGACTACCCCCGCAAATCGGCGACAATCCGTCGAGATCGACCGTTTTCTCAGAATCATGGAAGAGTCCAATGAAACCCGGTGAGTTGAGGTCGCTTGGCCACAATATCGCCGATTCGCTGGCTAGCGGAATCGGCTTAATGATTGGCATGTACGACTTCGATATATTTGCAGAGGCTT
The DNA here is from genome assembly GCF_000684975.1 of Paraburkholderia acidipaludis NBRC 101816. Lineage (GTDB taxonomy): Bacteria > Pseudomonadota > Gammaproteobacteria > Burkholderiales > Burkholderiaceae > Paraburkholderia > Paraburkholderia acidipaludis. Next base: position 53,120 of record NZ_BAXZ01000031.1, read on the forward strand.
CAGCAAGCGCCCAAAGTTTTATCACCGTCAACTTTCTTGACGGAACGACGTTTGGTGGTCCGGTTTCTGTAACGTTGCAGCGCGCGATTCATCTTTATCGTGATGCGCTCCCGACTCTTTGCGACAAGCATTGCATCGCGTTTTCAACCATCAAAACGCTGACCGCTCGATATGGAACGGATCAGGTATACGGTCGACACTTTTCCGTCACGGTCGAAAATATAGACGGAAAGAAGACAGCAGACCAGTATGTCGGGACCTCGGGGAGATGGTTGCGCCGACTTGGATCCTGATGTTCGTCTTGGCTGCGGAGCCAGATTTTGAGGAGGCGCCGCTTAGCGCGCACGCATTGCCATGCACATGCAGGACTAGCGTCGGACGCAGTGCGGCCATAACCGGTCGATCGACATCGAAGCATAAATAGTTGACAATTCGCGATACCTCAGCAGCCGACAATTACAAGGGAGCTGGTCAATTTATCGATATGCAAAGCGAAAAGCAGAGGATCATTAAGCGCTTCATAAAAGTATATCTATCGCTATTTGCGATGATGCTGTTTGTTCTGACCGTATCGTTGATTAAGGGGGCCGGCTGGAAAGTTTTGCTGATTGGTGCGCCTCTCTTTGTTACGCTATTTCTAGGTATAACGTATCAACTAGCCAAAGAAATGCGCGGAGTCAAGCGACAGAATTCAACGTTTCCGAAGTAACCGAAATATCCCCGCGATTCCTGCGTCCTGCGTCCGCTTTGGAGACGCCTGGAGGTCCCCTGTGGGTCGGGTTATGCCCCTTGCATATCGCACACATCCGCGGCAGGTCCGTGGTCAAAGTGTGGGACTCGGTGCGGCCATGAAGCGCCCTTCAGTTGAACCGCGGGCCTGTCATCCCGGCGTCAGCTACGGATTGGAAAAGGGCCAGTCAATTCGCTGGTCTGGTGCAATTTTAGGGCGCGATACGCCGCTCCATCTGGCCGATCTCGTAGCAGTAGGTGCCGGGCAATCGCACGCTTGTTCTTACCCCCATCCTGTCTAACCTGTGCGCAATACCGTGCCAGGCTAGAGGGCGCAGCAGGATCGGGCCGCATCGCTTCGTCCGCGGAACGGACCGCCTGGTGGGACAGTTACAAGAGAAGTATTGACGCTACTCCATTCGGCGGGTAATGTTCGCCCCGAAGTTCAAGAGGTTCGATTGGTGTTCGTCAATTGCTCGCTCCCGCCGCGGTATTCGTTGTCCTCTCCCTCCTTGAAGCTTCACGCGCTCTCTAATCGAGCAAACATTCGTATTTTTCTCAAGGATTCTTCATGGAAACCGGTACCGTTAAGTGGTTCAACGACAGCAAGGGCTTTGGCTTCATCACCCCGGACAAGGGCGGTGACGATCTGTTCGCTCACTTCTCCGAAATCAGGAGCGAAGGCTTCAAGACGCTGGCTGAAAATCAGAAGGTGAGCTTCGAAACGAAGCAAGGCCCGAAGGGGCTGCAAGCGGCTAACATTAAGCCGCTGTAAAGTTGAAGAGCCCGGCCTCCTGCGACGGATGCCGGGTTGCAGCGACACCCTCGCGGAGCTTTGTCTCCCTCGTTGGCGCGATCACTCCTGATTGGCATCTGTTGATACAGCAGCGTGCCAGCGCCATACGCCTCGTTGCACCTCTTTTTCCCCTCAGGCTTCAACGCCATTTTTTTGCTTTTCGACTGCTGAAGAATTCGGCTCGAATGGCTTTGAGAATGGCTTTGAAGCGGCGCGCCCATGCACTTTTCGCACGGCGTGTGCCCACTCAAATATCATTAAAATTAAAATGAAAAACATACAAATTCAACATTACAACGGCTATGCCGTCCAATCCTCGGCGCATCGTTTGCCCGATGGCAGCTTTTCATCCAACCTGTTGCTCGAACTTATCGACGGCGAGCGAGCCGAAGGCCGCTACTCGTTCTATTCGCTCGATTACTTCAAGAGTGAAGCGCAAGCGTTGCAGCACTCGGCCCAGTGGGCACGCAACTGGGTCGACACGCGCGGTTAAAGGCGACGCCACAGTTCGAAATCCTCAACGCACCTGAAGCGCCAGGGCGCGTGCAACAAGATGCGCCCAAACACCGAACATCACGCGGGAACCCGGACGGCGCATCGTCGGCGCGCATCGGTGACAACACCAATTCCTTCTGGCCCCGCCGATAGTGGCGGGATGGATAGCGGCCTTCGGTTACAATGCAGGACTCGTTCGCTTCGCACCGCACCGAAAAGACGTGTTGGCCAGTCGCGAATCCTCCTTTAATTGATAGTCCAGCGACAACAGTGCTCGCGGGACTGTACGCCCCGACGCGCATCGGCCCGATTTTGCGAGCCACCGCGTCTGACCCATCCCCTCGCGTACCTGATTCGCCGCCCAGACGGGGCGGTCTCCATGACTTTCGGGACGCAAGAGCGGCCCAGTAATTTTCACGCTTCCCACTACCGCTCGAGCGCTTGTCGATCAACGCTCGCGGCGTCTTCCACAATGCGGCGTCCGACCCATGTCCCGCCAATTGATCAGGAACCTTGAATGGCCAAAGAAGAACTGCTGGAACTCGACGGAATCGTGGACGAAGTGCTGCCGGACAGCCGTTATCGCGTCACGCTCGACAATGGTGTCGTTGTAGGGGCGTACGCGTCCGGCCGAATTCGCAAGAATCACATTCGCATCCTTGCAGGCGATCGGGTAACGCTGGAACTCTCTGTGTACGACCTGACGAAAGGACGAATCAATTTCCGCCATAAGGATGAGCGAAGCGGTCCCGCAACGCCAAGAGCCGCATTTCGCCGTCGTTGACGGCGCGATACGCGGCCGTCGCCTGTGACCCTTACCTGTGCCACGACGCTGCGCGCACATCCACATCACGATTCGCCATTGCTGGCGGACCTCAATCAAGGAAAATAGTGACTACCGTAATTCTGAAACCCGACGAACCCGTGGAAGTTGCGTTACGCCGTTTCCGTCGTGCGATCGAGCGCACAGGCCTGATTCCGGAGCTTCGTACCCGGACAGCCTATGAAAAACCTACCGCAGAACGCAAGCGCAAAAAGGCTGCTGCAGTGGCTCGCCTGCGCAAGCAGATCAAACGGTCGTTGCCACCGAAAAAGCAGTACTGACCGGGAACTGCAGGGCAGTCTTGCAGAAGCGGTACGTCCGGTGCCCAGCCGGGCATCTCGCGTAACCTCCGCATGAGAACCGGTTCTGATCTGGGCCCAGGTGCCGGTTGAGTTCGCATAGCGGCCACTCGATTTTCTGCGATCGATAGACCGCTCCGGGTCGGAATGCGTCAGTAGCATGAAGTGCACACCTGATCAACCGATGTCGTGGATTACGCGCGCGGACCCGTTGTACACGAACCGAAGTGACGGCGCGGCGGCACCCGCGTCTCGCAGCGGTTTCCCGGTATGATCGGCAGGTACGCTGAGACATTCATCGAGGGACAACGCGCATGACCCAATCGATTCGTAGAGGCGGCCGTGGCGTCCGCCGGGCAACGCGGCGCGCCTTTGCGATCGCGACGGCGCTGGCCGGCAGCGTGGCGCTTTCGTTGGCCCAAGCCCAGACGCCGGTGCCGGACGTTCTGCAGCCCGCCGGCACGACGCACGTGGTGGCCTCGCTCGAGGCATCGGGCGTGCAGATCTACGTGTGCAGGCGCGACGCCGCGAATCAACTGGCATGGACCTTCCAGGCGCCGCAAGCCGATCTCTACGACGCCTCCGGCCAGCTCGTCGTCAGGCACAGCGCGGGACCGTCGTGGGAAGCGCCGGACGGCAGCCGGATCACCGGCAAGCTGCTGCAGCACGCCGCCAATCCCGACGACGGCGCGGCGATCCCAATGCTGCTCCTCTCATCCACCAATGCGGGCGGTCTGGGTCTCCTGAGCACGGTGCGCTACGTGCAGCGGCTTGCCACGCACGGCGGCGCGGCTCCCGCGCAAGCCTGTGTGCGCGAAGGCGAGGAAGGGCGTAGCCCCTATCTCGCGGAGTACGTGTTCCTCGAATGACCGTGGTGCGAACACACGTGTACCGTGTGGCCGCGCCACGGCACGTGTGCTGCTGGCGCAGTCGTCGTCCTGAAAGCCGAATCGTACGCGGCGCTGTTCGATCGATAGTCCACATTGAGGTGCACTGAGGGAGTGCACTGGATCTATCTTGGGTCGGAGCGTCGGTAGCCGGCGGACGGCGAAATACCGGTTCCGATGCGGTCACGGTCACAAATGGGAAGTTGCGGGTATTGAAGTCATGCGCAAGGCGTGGTGCCCGCAATGCTTCGCGGAACGGATACGGCGGCCGAACGGGATGACCGAACTTCAGCAAGCGGCCAGGGACCGCAGTGGCGAGTGTCTGTCGACGGAATATACGGGCGTCACTCACAGGTATCTGTGTCGATGCAGGGACGGGCACGAATGGTCGATGCACGGCTTTCAGATTCTCGCGGGCGGCAGGTGTGCCGTCTGTCGCACGGAAGAGCGGCAGCGGTCAGGTCTCGAACGGATGCGGACCGCCGCGAACGAGCGAGGCGGCATCTGTCTGTCCGATGCGTACATCGACAACGTACCGCCGCGCCCATCAATCAGTGGCGTTCGGCGCGCGCGCCGCTTCACGAATTCGCCCAGTTTTACGGCGTCTGAGCATTCCGCGTCCCTGCCTGCGCTTCTTTAAAGCGCCGCCCGAATCCGCTGGGCGATCGCTTCGAGCTTCGCCATGTCGGCCATTTCACGTGCGTGCGGACGCAACGTTTCGCCTTCGCGGCGCGGAATCACGTGGAAATGGACGTGCGGCACGGTCTGGCCGGCCGCCGCGCCGTTGAACTGGGCAATCAGGAGGCCTTCCGGCGCGAGCGCCGCGCGCACCGCCACCGCCACTTTCTGGGTCACGGCGATGGCCGCCATGGCGGCTTCGGCCGGGAGTTCGTAGATCTGCTCGGCCGGTGCTTTCGGCAGTACCAGCACGTGGCCGTCGGCCTGGGGCATCACGTCCATGATCGCGAGCGTGCTGTCGTCTTCGCAGACCTTGATGCAGGAGAGTTCGCCGCGCAGGATGCGCGCAAAGATGTTGTTCGGATCGTAGGCCATGGGTTCTCCCGGGTGCGCGGCTTGCGCCAGGCGTGGAAACGGTCAAACGGCGATTATGGCGCACGCTGGCGGCGTCTGTCGGCTTTCCTGCAGGATTTTGTGGCCGGGTGCATCATAAGAGTTCGCAACGAGCGCGACGACGAACGTCCTGATACGGAGCACGCCATGTCTACGACCGATCTCGAAGCAGCCCATTCCGCCCACGAGACCACCGATTCGGCGGCCTGGCGGTTTGCCGCCGACCTGCTGTCGCATGCCGACGTGCAGCTCAACGGCACGCGCGCGTGGGACATGCTCATCCACGATCCCCATGTGCCGGAGCGCGTGCTTGCGCTGGGCAATCTGGGCCTCGGCGAGGCCTATATGGATGGCCAGTGGGATTGCGAGCAGCTCGACGAATTCTTCGCCCATGTGCTGCGCGCGCACCTGGACGAACGGATCGATCCCGCGCGGCTCGTTTTCCATGCGTTGAAGGCGCGGCTCATGAACCGACAGACCGCGCGGCGTGCCTGGAAAGTGGGACAAAAGCACTACGACATCGGCAACGCGTTCTACGAGACCATGCTCGACCGCCGCATGACGTACACCTGCGGTTACTGGTCGGGGGGCGCGAAGACGCTCGACGAAGCGCAGGAAGCCAAGCTCGATCTGATCTGCCGGAAGCTCGGGCTCGAGCCGGGCATGCGCTTGCTCGATATCGGCTGCGGCTGGGGCAGCCTCATGCAGTTCGCCGCCGAACACTATGGCGTGTCGTGCGTAGGCGTGACGATTTCGAAGGAGCAGGCGGCGCTCGGCGCCGGACGCTGCCAGGGTCTGCCCGTCGAATTCCGGCTGCAGGACTACCGGCTGCTCGACGAACGCTTCGACCGCATTGCGAGCGTGGGCATGTTCGAGCATGTCGGGCCGAAGAACTACCGCACTTATATGGAGGTGGCGCACCGCTGCCTCGCCGACGAGGGTATTTTCCTGCTGCACACGATCGGCAAGAACCGCCGCGAGACCACGCCCGATGCGTGGATCGACAAGTACATTTTCCCCAACGGCGAGTTGCCGACCATCGGCCAGATCGCCGATGCCTCGGGCGGCCTGTTCGTCACCGAGGACCTGCACAACTTCGGCGCCGACTACGACCGCACGTTGATGGCCTGGCACGCGAACTTCGAAGCGGCCTGGCCGCGTTTCGAGGCCGACATGGGGCCGCGGTTCTATCGTATGTGGCGCTACTACCTGCTTTCGTGTGCGGGCGCGTTCCGCGCACGCGACATCCAGCTCTGGCAGTGGGTGCTGACGAAGAACGGGCTCTTCGGCGGCTACAGGCGCCCCGCGTCGTGAGGCATTAGTGCATGACGGCCGACACGGTGGCGATGCCGAGGATCGTCATCGCCACCGAAGCGCACACGTGGATGGCGATTTCGCCGAGCGCCCAGCCGAAGCGGCCTCCCTGCAGGTGCGAGACCACTTCGGCGGAGAAGGTCGAGAAGGTCGAAAGTCCGCCCATGAGGCCGGTGATGACGAAGAGGCGCCATTCGGGCGGCACGTCGGGCATGCGCGCGAAGAACGCGACGGCCACGCCGATCACATAGCCCGCGATCACGTTGGATGCGAGCGTGCCGAGCGGCAGTTCGGGGAAGAGTGCATTCAGGCGCAGGCCGAGCACCCAGCGCAGGAGGGAACCGAGCGCGCCGCCGATGCCGACTGCGAGTATGGACAGATACATGGTGTGAACAGGTTGTAGGCGCAAGGAAGACCCGCGAACGGCAGGCCTTACGTCGATGCCGGAGTTTAGCACCGAGCCCCTTGAACGTCGGCGCCCCAGATTAGCGTGGCCTTGGCGGCGATCGGCAGTAAAATGGCCGAGTCCCCGTCCGCTCCGAGTCACTGCATGAAAGTCGCCCTTTTCATCCCGTGTTTTATCGACGCGTTCTACCCCGAGGTGGGTATCGCGACACTCGAACTGCTGGAGCGGTTCGGCTGCGAAGTCGACTATCCCTCCGGGCAAACCTGTTGCGGCCAGCCCATGGCCAATAGCGGCGCGCAGGCCGAGGCGGCGGGCGCGGAGCGCGTGTTCGTGCGCGCTTTCGCCGGCTACGACTATATCGTCGGCCCGTCGGCCAGCTGCGTGAACCACGTGCGCGACCACCTCACCGCCATCGAGCAGACCGACGAGGTGCGCAAGGTCCGGGTCTCCACCTACGAGCTCGTCGAATTCCTTCACGACGTGCTGGGCGCGCGCGAGTTCCCGTGGGCCGAGTTTCCGTGGCGTATCGGCCTGCACAACAGTTGCAGCGCGTTGCGGCATCTGCACGAAGCCTCGATTTCGGAGGTCGCGGGCCCCGCGTTCTCCAAGCCGCGCACGCTCCTCGAAGGCGTGAAGGGTATCGAGTTCGTGCAGCCGAAACGTCCCGACGAGTGCTGCGGCTTCGGCGGCACCTTCGCCGTGACGGAGGAGGCCGTGTCCGTGCGCATGGGGCAGGACAAGGTGGTCGATCACGTGGGCGCGGGCGCGCAGTACATCGTTTCGGGCGACATGTCGTGCCTCATGCATCAGCAGGGGTGTGCCGAGCGCATGAACGCCGACGTCCGCTTCATCCATATTGCCCAGGTGCTCAACGGAGCTCGCGAATGAAGCGCGTCGAACATGCGAAGCTGGCGAGCGGTTTTCTTGCCCATCCGGAGCACGTGAGTTTCCACGACAAGCGGCTCTGGGATCTGCGCATGAAGCGCGATGCGCAGGCGCAGGCGATTCCCGAGTGGGAGACGCTGCGCGCGCTCGCTTCCGCGATCAAGGGGCACACGCTCTCCCGGCTTGCCGACTACCTCGAGCAGTTCGTGAGCAACGCCGAGGCCAACGGCGTGCACGTGCACTTCGCCGATAACGCGGAGGAGCACAACGAAACCGTGTACCGGCTGCTGAGCGAGCGCGGCATGACGGGGCTCGTGAAGAGCAAGTCGATGCTCACCGACGAGTGCGAGATGCGCCCGTATCTGGAGTCGCGCGGCATCACGGTGATGGAGACGGATCTGGGCGAGCGGATCCAGCAGCTCGATTCGCAACCGCCCAGCCATATCGTGGTGCCGGCGGTGCACAAGCTGCGCGGCGACGTGGCGCAAGTCTTCAGCCGCACGATCGGCACGGATCCGCACAACGACGATATCCACTATCTCGCGCAAAGCCAGCGCATGAACACGCGGCCCTGGTTCGTGCGCGAGAAAACGGCCGGCATGACGGGCTGCAATTTCGCGGTGGCCGAAACGGGCACGGTGGTGGTCTGCACGAACGAGGGCAATGCCGATCTTTCCGCGAACATGCCGCCGCTGCATATCGTCTCCATGGGCATCGAAAAGCTGATTCCGCGCATTTCGGACCTCGGCGTCTTTATCCGCCTGCTGTCGCGCAGCGCGCTCGGTTCGCCGATTACGCAGTACACCTCACATTTCCGCGCGCCGCGCGAGGGGGCGGAGCTGCATTTCGTCCTTGTCGACAACGGTCGTTCGGAGCGTCTCGCGATGCCCGACTTCTGGTACTCGCTCAAGTGCATCCGCTGCGGCGCATGCATGAATACGTGCCCCGTCTACCGGCGCAGCGGCGGCCTTTCGTATGGCAGCACCTATGCGGGGCCCATCGGCGCGATCATCAACCCGACCTTCGACCTCAAGCGCTTCAGCGCGCTGCCGTTCGCTTCCACGCTCAACGGCAGCTGCACCAACGTGTGTCCCGTCAAGATCAATATCCACGAGCAGATTTATCAGTGGCGCCAGGTGATCGCCGCGCGCCACGAGGTGCCCTTCGTCAAGAAGGAGGTGCTGAAGATGGCCGGGCGCCTGCTCGCGAGCCCGACACTCTATCGCGGCGCGGTGGCCTCGCTCGAAGGCGCGCTGCGGCGCTTGCCCAACTTCATGATCTACAACCCGCTCAATATCTGGGGGCGCCAGCGCGAACTGCCGCAAGCGCCGCCCATGACCTTTCACGCGTGGTACAAAAAGAACCGGCAAGGAGGCAGCGGCCATGGCCAGTCGTGAAGCGTTCATCGCACGCGTGCGCGCCGCACAGCCCGCCGCGCTCGATCTGCCCGAGGTGCCGCTCTTCGCGACGCCCGCGGGCGACCTGGGCGAGCGTTTCGCGGCGTCGCTCGCGCTGATGGGCGGCCGCGCCGTGCAGGTCGCGTCCGCGGACGCGGTACTGCCCTGGATTCACGAACGCTTCGGTCCCCGAACCGAAATCGCATCGGCGGTGCCGGAAGTTTCGGGCACGGTCGCGCTCGACGCCACGATGCCGCCGACCCAGCTCGAAAAGGTCGACGTGGGCGTCGTGCGGGCGCGCTTCGGCGTGGCGGAGACGGGCTCGGTGTGGCTCAGCGAGCGCGAATACATCGTGAACGCGCTTGGCTACATCGTTCAGCATCTGGTCGTGCTGCTCGATTTCACGCAGATCGTCGGCGGCCTGCAGGACGCGTACCGGCGCGACGATTTTCGCAGCGCGCGCTACGCGGCGCTCGTAACCGGGCCCTCCGCAACGGCCGATATTGAAGGCGTGCTGATTCAGGGCGCGCAAGGGGTGAAGTCGCTGACGGTGGTGGGGCTGCCGGCTTCGTGAGCGCGCGGCAAGCGCGTCGCGCATTCGCTTGCCGCTCCGCGGAGCGTACGCAAACAGGAGAGGCTTATGCCGCGCAAGACACTCAACGCATCGCGGCTTCAGGAAGCAGTGAGCCGACGCCTGCACAAGCTTCAGGAAGTGATCGATGACGGCGTGAAGTTCGTCGTGCCGCGGCCGCAGCTTCAGCCGGCGGATCGCACGGGCTGCAACTGGACGATGAAACACTTCGGCAATGCCGCGGGCTTCGAGGCGAGCATTGCCGATGTGCTCGCGAAAGTGCAGGCCGAGTACAACCTCGCGGCCGAGGGAGAAGACGAGCAGGAAGAGCAGGACGAGGGGCGGCCCGATCCGTTCGGTCAAACGGTGCGGGCCGGTAAGGCGAATCCGTTTGGCGAAGCCGCGGGGCCGGCGAAGGCGTCGAACCCGTTCGGAGAGGCAAAGCCCGCCGGAAAGGCCGATCCGTTCGGTGCGGCGGAGGAGCCTGCCGCGCCGGCAGTGAAGCAGCCTGCTGATCCGTTCGGCGACGCCTGAGCCAGCCCTCGGCGGCGCGGCAGGCGCCGCCCTGAGCCGTCGGGGCGCGCCGCGTTGCCGTCAGCTTGCGTCGCCGGCCGGTTTGGCGCGCGAACGGCGTGCGCGTGACGGAGCTTTCCTGGCTGCCGGCGCTTTCGGTGTTTCTACCTCGGCATTCGCCGTATTCGCCGTGGCGGCGGGAGCAGGCGCCGCTTGCTCGTCGGCCGGCGCGGCGGTCGTCTTGCGGGCCGCGCTCTTGCGAGCAGCCGTTTTGCGGGCGCGGCGCGGCGCCGGGCGGGAGGCTTCGGCGCTTTCGGGCGCGGCCTGGGCCACCTCGTCGGCGGAGAACGCAGGCGTTTCGTCAAACGGAGACGACGCGGGCGACACGTCGCCAAAGAGGGGCAGGGCTGTCTGCTCCGCATGGGCGGCAGCGTCGTCCTCGCGCGTGCCGCTGGCCTCGCCGTGGCGCGCTTCGGCCGCCTGCGCGACGGCGCCTTCTGTAGCGCTAGCGCCCGTTGTACGTTCCTGCGTGCCCCGCTCGTCGCGCCGTCCTTTGCCGCGGCCCTTGCCGCGACGGGGTTCTTCGCCGCGCGCGTGGGCTTCCTGCGTCTCTACGTGCGCGGCAACCTCGGCGGCAGGCGCCGCGGGCAGGTTCGTCCGCGACACATAGGTGCCCGACTTTTCGTCGCGGCCGACTTCCAGCAGACCGCGCGCCTGGGCTTCATCGAGGAGATTGCCGAAGGCGCGGAAGCCATAGCGCGTCTCGTTGAAGTCGGGCCGGCGCCGCTTGATGGCGCTTTTGAGCACCGAGGCCCAGACCTTGCCGCTGTCGCCGCGCTCCAGCACGAGTGCGTCGAGCGTTTCGACGGCGAAGGCGATCGCCTTCGACCTGCGCTCCTCCGACTTGCGCTCTTCGCGATCCTCGCGTTCGTCGTTCTCGGTCTTCGGCTGGCGCTCGTCGCCGGTCTTCTGCTTTGCCTGCCCCGCGCTCTCGCGCTTCGAGGTACTGCGCGACTGCTCGCGCACGAGATCGTCATAGAAGATGAATTCGTCGCAGTTGGCGACGAGCAGGTCGGAGGTGGAGTGCTTCACGCCCACGCCAATCACCTTCTTCGCGTTTTCGCGCAGCTTGGATACGAGCGGCGAGAAGTCCGAGTCGCCGCTCACGATCACGAAGGTGTCGACGTGCGACTTCGTATAACAGAGGTCGAGCGCGTCGACGACGAGGCGGATATCGGCGGAGTTCTTGCCCGACTGGCGCACGTGCGGAATCTCGATCAGCTCGAAGCTCGCCTCGTGCATGGAGGCCTTGAAGCCCTTGTAGCGCTCCCAGTCGCAATAGGCCTTTTTCACGACGATGCTGCCCTTGAGCAGGAGCCGCTCGAGTACGGGCTTGATATCGAAGCGGTCGATCTTCGCGTCGCGCACGCCGAGCGCAACGTTCTCGAAGTCGCAGAACACCGCCATGCTGACGTTTTCCTGGGGAGAGGCCATGTGATTCGTTTGTTCCCTATACGGTACGAAACCACATGATAGCCCCTGCGCGGGGGCAGGGCGTGAAACGGCTCCGGCGAGGGCTGTGCAGCAGTATGCCGCGAGGCAGATAAGCGGCATATGACCATGCCGGCTTGGCGGCAAACTGATTGTGTGCGCAAGGATAGTTCGTTTGGACGATTCTCCTGTTTCACCTATGAAATAGGCCTCAATTTCACATCTGCGTCATATCGGCTCCCTAATCTTGCGCCGCCTCATCCGTCACACATGCGGCAAAAAACAGAACAACCCATAACGATTCGACCCACAAGAGGAGTCTTATGCTCTCACGCATCCCCGGCAAAATCTGGGCACCCGCCGCCGCGCTTCTCGCCATGGTGTTCGCCGCGCTTTTCGTGAGCGCGTGCGGATCGTCGTCTTCGAACGTCACGGCCGGCATTCACCAGATCCGCCACGTGTTCGTCATCACGCTCGAGAACGAGAACTACGCCATCACCTTCGGCTCCAGCACTAAGGCGCCGTACCTGGCGCAGACGCTCGCTTCGCAGGGCGCGCTCGTGCAGAACTACTACGGCACGGGCCACGTCAGTCTCGACAACTACATTTCGATGCTCAGCGGTCAGGCTCCGACGCCGCAAACGGACAACGACTGCACGAGCTATGAAAACTACAACATGACCGGCACGACGTCGGACGGTCAGGCAGTGGGCACGGGCTGCGTGTTCCCCGCGAGCATCCAGACGCTGCCCGACCAGCTGAATGCCGCCGGTTTCACGTGGAAGGGCTACGAAGAGGACATGGGCAACGACCCGTCGCGCGAAGCCGCGACCTGCGGCCACCCGACGCTGAACACGACCGACCTCACGCAGGAAGCCGAAGCACCGAGCGCGGCCGTGCCGCTGGGCGACCAGTACGCAACGCGTCACGATCCGTTCATGTACTTTCATTCGATCATCGATTCGCCGGACTGCCAAACGAATGTCGTGAACCTGAGCCATCTGCAGACCGATCTGCAGTCGGTCGCGACGACAGCCAACTTCAACTTCATCACGCCGAACCTCTGTGACGACGGCCACGATTCGCCCTGCGTGAACGGCCAGCCGGGCGGTCTCACGAGCGCGAACGCGTTCCTCGAGAAGTGGGTGCCCATCATCACGTCGTCGCCGGCATTCAAGAACGATGGACTCCTGATCATCAACTTCGACGAGAGCAGCTACGCGACCGAGACGCCTAACCTGACCACGAGCCCGCCCACGCTCACGCTCACATACTCGGGCAGCACTTGCTGCAGCGAGCAGCCTGGTCCGAATCTGGCTGCGTTCCCGCAGTCGTCGGTGTACGGTTCACTCCCGGCGAGCGAGATTCCGGGTCTGCCGGCGTCGCTCGGCACCATCCAGCTCGTCATGACGAAGGCGAACTACGGCGGCGACCAGACCGGCGCCGTGATGATCTCGAAGTTCATCAAGCCGGGCACGGTTTCGACGGTGCCGTACAACCACTATTCGATGCTCAGGAGCATCGAGGACATCTTCCAGCTCGGCCACCTTGGCTACGCCGGACAGACGGGGCTCGCAAGCTTCGGCAACGACATCTTCACGAACCAGTAGCCATGTCCATGTCTTACGCAACCACGACGGTGCGCCGCGCCGTCAAGGCTGCGCTCGCCGCCACCGCTGCCGCGGCGGCGGCGTTTAGCGCTCCGGGCGCCGCGCACGCGCAGGCTCAGCCTGCATCGGCGCCGGCGGCACAGGCCGCGAAGCCGGCCGTCCTCAGCGATGCGGCTGCCCTCGGCAAGCAGCTGTTCTACGATCAGTCGCTCTCGGCCTCGGGGCGCATGTCGTGCGCGAGCTGTCATAGCCCCGCGCACGCGTACGGTCCTCCCAACGGACTCGCCGCCCAACTGGGCGGCCCCGATCTGCATTCGCAAGGCACGCGCGCCGTGCCTACGCTGAGCTACGTGCTCAACCGCACGCCGATCTGGACGCACGTGCAGGCGGCGAGCCTCGGCGAGCGCTTCGAGGACGACAACTCGCCGTCGGGCGGCTTCGGCTGGGATGGCCGCTTCAACCACCTGCACGACCAGGCCACGTTCCCATTGTTCAATCCCGACGAGATGGCGAATCGCGATGCCGCTGCGGTCGTCGCGAAGCTCGCGCACGCGCCTTACGCGGCCCGTTTCAGGCAGGTGTTCGGCGAGACGGTGTTCGATTCGCCCGAGGTGGCGTTGCGTCAGGCCATGTCGGCCGTCGAGCGCTATGAACTCGAAGAACCGGACTTTCATCCGTACACGAGCAAGTTCGACGGCTACCTGGACGGCAAGGTCAAGCTCACCGCGGCCGAGCTGCACGGCATGAAGCTCTTCGACGATCCGAACAGCGGTAACTGCGCGTCGTGCCATATCGACCAGCTGGGCGTCAACGGCGCTCATCCGCTCTTCACGGACTTCCAGTTCGAAGCGCTGGGCGTGCCGCGCAATCCCGAGCTGCGCGCCAACCGCAATCCTTCGTACTACGATGAAGGTCTATGCGGCCCGCTGCGAACCGATCTGGCGAAGGACAAGACGATGTGCGGCCTTTTCAAGACGCCGACGCTGCGCAACGTCGCGACGCGCCAGGTGTTCTTCCACAACGGGCGCTTCCACACGCTGCGCGAGGCGCTGCGCTTCTATGTGGAACGCGATACGAATCCGGAGAAGTGGTATTCGCGCGATGCGCACGGCCATGTCGTGAAGTTCGACGACCTGCCGCCCGACTTGCGTCACAACGTGGACACCATCGACGCGCCGCTGACCTGCAAGCAGGGCGACAAGCCGGTATGGAGCGAGCACGATATCGACGACGTGATCGCGTTCCTGAAGACGCTCAACGACGGCTACCAGCCGGGCGCGCAGCCCGCGAAAAAGCCGCTGACGCAGGCGGCGCGCTGAGGGTGTTGAGGGCGTAGGCGCGCCGGCCGCGCTTACGCGCCCTGTGCGGGGGCGTCGCCCTCGGGCAGATACCCGAGCAGGGCGCTCGCCGCGGCGGCCTCGCGGCGCAGTGCGGTGCCGACAGGGCCGTCGAGCGACGCGTCGAAGCCTCCCGTCGCGCCGAGCGCCGTGAGCACGGCGCAGAGTTTGCCGGTGTGATCGAAGAGCGGCGCGGACACGGCGCTGATCCCCTTGAGATTCGTATCCCTGACCGACGCGCAGCGCGCGGCCTGCACGCCGCGCCGCAACGCGCCGATCGGGTCTTTCGTGTCGAGCTGCGCGCGCAGCGAAGCATCGGCCTGCGCGAGCTCTTCCTCGGCGAGGGCGCGCACGCGCTTGTCGTCGAGCAGGCCGAGAAACACCCGCCCTGTGGCCGACCACAAAAGCGGCATCACCGATCCCACCCGCGCGTTCACGATCACGGGCAGCCCCGGCTCCTCGAAACGGATGATCGTCGGCCCCTTGTTGCCCATCACCGCGACGAACGCCGTGACTTCGAGCTGCTCGCACAGGCGCACGAGCGCGGGCTCCGCCACGCGCACCGGATTGGCCTGACGCATCGCGGCCACGCCGATCATCATCGCCTCGGGGCCCAGCAGGTAGTGCTGCGTAACCGTGTCCTGCGCGACGAGCCCTTCCTCGCTCAGACTCACCAGATAGCGATGCACTTTCGCGGGACTTTCACCCACATAGGCCGCGAGGCTCGTGAGGCTCGCGCGGCCGCCAAGGCGCGCGAGGCCCTTGAGCACGGCCATGCCGGTCTGTGCCGACTGCACGCGCTGGCGGCGCTCGCGGTCGGCCGGTGCCTTCGCGGTTTTGCCGCGCTTCTCGGCGTTGGATGGGGAGGCGGAATTAGGGGCGGTTTTCATGCAGCGATTCTAAGTGGCCGGGCAAGCGGGGCGGCGCCTGCCTTGTTTTCAGGTTAACCCTTATCTCTAATTTACGCAATGCGTACTAAAGTTACGCAAATTGCGAAGTGCAGGAGATGTCATGAGCGATACGACCGCGGCTCAAGCTCGAAGTCCGGTTCAAGATCGGGCGGGAGGCTGTCCCTTTCCTCATCACGCCGCGAGTGCCGCGCCCGCTTGCCCGGTCAGCGCGAACGCCGCTGCGTTCGACCCGTTCAGCGACGGTTACCAGCAGGACCCGCCGGAATACGTGCGCTGGGCGCGCGAGCAGGAACCGGTGTTTTACAGTCCGCAGCTGGGCTACTGGGTCGTGACGCGCTACGACGACATCAAGGCGATCTTCCGCGACAACCTCACGTTCAGCCCCTCGATCGCGCTCGAAAAGATCACGCCCACGGGGCCGGAGGCGAACGCCGTGCTGGCCTCCTACGGTTACGCCATGAACCGCACGCTCGTGAACGAGGACGAGCCCGCGCACATGCCGCGCCGCCGTGTGCTGATGGAGCCGTTTACGCCCGAACATCTGAAGCACCACGAACCGATGGTGCGGCGTCTCACGCGCGAGTACGTGGATCGTTTCATCGACGACGGCCGCGCCGATCTCGTCGACCAGATGCTGTGGGAAGTGCCGCTCACGGTGGCCTTGCATTTTCTCGGCGTGCCCGAGGAGGACATGGACCTCCTGCGCCAGTATTCGATCGCGCATACGGTCAACACGTGGGGCAGGCCGCGCCCGGAAGAGCAGGTCGAGGTGGCCCATGCGGTGGGCAATTTCTGGCAGTTCGCCGGCCAGGTGCTCGACAAGATGCGCCAGAACCCCGACGGCCCCGGCTGGATGCAGTACGGCATCCGCAAGCAGAAGACGCATCCGGAAATCGTCACGGACTCCTATCTGCATTCGATGATGATGGCCGGCATCGTGGCCGCGCACGAAACCACGGCCAACGCCACGGCCAATGCGCTGAAGCTCCTGCTGCAGCATCCGCGCGCGTGGCGCGAGCTCTGCGAAGACCCAGGCCTCATTCCAGGCGCGGTGGAGGAGTGTCTGCGCCACAACGGCTCCGTGGCCGCCTGGCGGCGCCTTGCGACGAAGGACGTGCGGATAGGCGGCATCGACATTCCGGCGGGCGCGAGGCTCTTGATCGTCACGTCGTCGGCGAATCACGACGAGCGTCACTTCGGCGACGCGGATCTGTTCGACATCCGGCGCGACAACGCGAGCGACCACGTCACGTTCGGCTATGGTTCGCACCAGTGCATGGGCAAGAACCTCGCGCGCATGGAGATGCAGATCTTCATCGAAGCATTCACGCGGCGCCTGCCGCACATGCGGCTCGCGGATCAGGCGTTCAGCTACGTGCCGAATACGTCGTTTCGCGGACCGGAGCACCTCTGGGTGGAGTGGGACCCCGCGCAGAACCCGGAGCGCAGGCAGCCCGCGTTGCTCGAAAAGCCGGTGAGCGTTCGCATAGGCGAGCCTTCGGGGCATGCGCTCGCCCGGCCGGTGATCGTGGAGCGTGTAAGCCGCGCCGCGGACGGTGTCGCGCGGCTGCGCCTCGTCGCGCCCGAAGGCGGCACGTTGCCGCGCTGGGCGCCGGGCGCGCACATCGACGTCGAATGCGGCGACACCGGCATCTCGCGCCAGTACTCGCTGTGCGGCGACCCCGCCGATACGCGCGCGTTCGAGATCGCCGTGCTGCGCGAAGCGCAAAGCCGCGGCGGCTCCGCGTGGATCCACGAAGCCGTGCGCGAGGGCATGCGGTTGAAGATCCGCGGGCCGCGCAATCACTTCCGGCTGGACGAAGAGGGGCGCCGGGTTATTTTCGTGGCGGGCGGCATCGGCATCACGCCCATCAGCGCGATGGCGCGGCGTGCCAGGACGCTTGGTATGGACTACGAATTGCACTACAGCGGGCGCTCGCGTGCTGCAATGGCATTCGTCGACGAACTCGCGCAGCTTCACGGCGACCGCTTGCGTCTGCATGTTTCGGAAGAGGGCACGCGCAACGATTTCGGCACGCTCGGCGTGGACGCCGACACGCGCGTCTATGCGTGCGGTCCCGCGCGCATGCTCGACGCGCTGCAGGCCGCGAGCGAGGCCTGGCCGGAAGACGCACTGCGCGTCGAGCATTTCGCGGCGCGCGTGGGCAAGCTCGATCCGGAGAACGAGCATGCGTTCGAGGTGGAGCTGAAGGACTCGGGGCTCGTGCTCGCCGTAGCCGCCGACCAGACCGTGCTCGACGCGCTGCGTCGCGCGAACATCGACGTTCAGAGCGACTGCGAAGAAGGCCTGTGCGGCTCGTGCGAGGTGCGCGTGCTGGCGGGAGAGGTCGAACATCGCGACGTCGTGCTCACGCGCGCCGAGCGCGATACGCATGCGCGCATGATGACCTGCTGCTCACGCGCCAGGGGGCAGCGTCTGGTGCTCGAACTCTGATAACGTGGCGTCGATAGCGGGCAATGGCGAGCGTGGGCAGAAGAACCTTGGAGATTTTCTTATGAGCAAGACCGTGGAGGTGACCGGCGTGATCGACGAAAGCCGGTTCGGGCCTTATCAGCTGCTGGTGGTCGTGCTGTGCGCGATGTGTCTCGTCATGGACGGCTTCGATGTCCAGGCAATGGGCTATGTCGCGCCCGTCGTGATCCGCGAATGGGGCATCGCGAAGGAAACGCTCGCGCCGGTGTTCGGCGCGGGGCTGTTCGGCATGCTGGTGGGCTCGCTCACGTTCAGCGCGCTGGCCGACAAGATCGGCCGGCGCCCGGTGCTGATCGGCGCGACGCTGTTTTTCTCCGCCTGCATGATGGCCACGGGCTTTGCGCACTCGATCGCCCAACTGGTTGCGTGGCGCTTCGTGGCAGGGCTCGGGCTCGGCTGCATCATGCCCAACGCCATGGCGCTCGCCGGCGAGTACAGCCCGCGCCGCATGCGCGTGACGCTCATGATGATCGTATCGTGCGGCTTCACGCTGGGCGGCGTGGTGGGCGGGCTCATCACCGCCGCGCTGATCCCGGCCTTCGGCTGGCGCGCCGTGTTCTTCGTGGGCGGGGCGATTCCGTTGGTGATGGGCGTGCTCATGTGGCTCGCGCTGCCCGAATCGATCCAGTTCCTGCTGTTCCGCCAGGGTCGCGACACCGAAGCGCGCGTGCGCCGCAACCTGGCGCGCGTGGCGCCCGCGCTGGCGCTGCCGGCCGGCACGGCGTTCACGACCGCGGAGACGCGCTCGAGCGGCGTGCCGTTCGTCGAACTCTTCAAGGAGGGCCGCGCGCGCGTGACCGTGCTGCTGTGGATCGTGAACTTCGCGAACCTGCTCGACATGTACTTTCTCTCGAACTGGCTGCCCACCGTGATCCGCGACGCCGGTTACACCACGCAGACCGCCGTGCTGGCCGGCACTGCGCTGTGGGGCGGCGGCGTGATCGGCACGCTGCTGCTTGGCCGCGTCATCGACCTCGCGGGTTTTACGCGCGTGCTGGCCACGACCTTCGTGATCGCCATCGTCGCGACGGCCGCGATCGGCAATCCGGCCGTGATGGTGTCGGTGGTGGCGATGTTCGTCGCGATCTTTCTCACGGGTTTTTCGATTGTCGGCGGCCAGCCCGCCATCAATGCGCTCGCCGCGACCTACTATCCCACCTCGCTGCGTTCCACCGGCATCGGCTGGAGCCTCGGCGTGGGGCGCATCGGCTCCGTGGTCGGCCCCGTGCTGGGCGGTGCGCTGTTGCATCTGCAATGGTCGTCGGCTTCGCTGTTCATGGCCGCGGCCGTGCCGGCCTGCGTCTCGCTCGCGGGCATCGTCGCGATTCACTACGTCAACCGCGGCGCGTCGCGCGAGACACAGGGAACCAGCAGCGCGGCGCCGCAGGTGGAGTAAGCCGCGCTCGTCAGCACCCCGGACTTCGGACTACTGTCTTTTCTTGCCGCGTATGAAACGCAGTGCGAAACGTACGAGCCTCGGCATCGTTTCGGGGCGCAGAAGCCGCACGTCGTAACCGGCAAAGCGCCGGTCGTTCTCGCTCAGGCATAGCCGCATGAACTCGAGCACGCTGATGTCGACGTCGGTCATCGACTGCGCGCCGTTCACGGTGAAGTTGTTGTCGTGCTTCTGCTCGTTGCCTTCGGCGTCCAGGGTGCGCGCAAGGCCTATACGCTCCCAGCCGAGAAAGACCCACACGGCCGCCACCTTCAGTTCGAAGCGGATCCGCCGCCACCACGAAAGGCGCGCGCGGTGCCACGCCGCCCAGTTCGCGAACAGCAGGATGTGCCGGCACTCTTCCTGCATCACGGGTTCGAATGTGTCGATCAGTTCGGGCGGAAAGATCCCGGAGCGTCGCGCCACTTCGAAGAGGCCGAACGCGAAGAAACTGTCGACGCACTCGCTGTAGCCCGTCACCAGATACGCCCATTCCGCGTCGCGCGGCCAGACATAGGGCGGCTCGCTGGCAAGCCCGATGCCGTAGGCCGCCACCATGCGCGACAGCACCTCCTTATGGCGGCTCTCTTCCCATGCGTTGAGCGCGAGGGCGCCGCGCATGTCGGCGTCGTCCAGCGTTGCCGCATACGCGGCCATGCGCAGTCGCGCCTTGCCTTCGGTCTGTACCGCAATATCCCAGATGGGCAGTGCGACGATGCGCTTGAGCGCCGCCGGCTCGAGTTCCGGCCAGTCGAGCACGGAAGGGCGGTAGGGGTTGAAGGTCTCGCGGAACATGCGGCAAGTCTCTCGCCCATGCAGTCCGGAGCCCGGCTTGAAGGGGCCGGGCTCCGCGCTCGTCCAGTTGCGCGTGTTGTGCTCTGCGGCTGCCAGTGCCACCGGGTCGGGCCGCTCGCGGGGCAGCTCCGGCGCGCTGAAGCCCGGAATCAGTCGAGCGGTGTCGAATTCTTCCAGTGCCAGATTGCTCATCTGAAAAGATCTCGATGGTACGAGAGCGGATTCTGGCATGGTTTTACGGGCACCGCCGTCTCGCGGCTGAAGCGTGGCGCGGTAGTCAGGCAATCGGCGCAATCCGCGTAACGATCAGCGCGACTATTGACGTAACGATCAACGCAACTGAGCGAAAGCGATCAACAGCACCATGCCGCCGATGGCGCCGTCCAGCACGCGCCATGCGCTGGCGCGGCGAAAGAGCGGAGCGAGCGCGCGCGCTCCGTAACCGAGCCCGACGAACCAGATGGCGCTCACGCTCATGGCGCCAAGCGCGAACGCGAGCCGCCCGCCCACGGGTTCGCGGGCGCCTGCGGTCCCGATCAGCAGGAACGTGTCCAGGTAGACGTGCGGATTGAGCCACGTGAAGGCGAGCGTCATGAGCACGATGGGCCACGCGCGTTGCTCGGGCGAGGCCGCGGCGGCGGCCGGGTCGAGCACCGCGTGCCCGGGGCGCACCGCGCGCCGCAGCGCATCGATGCCGAACCAGACGAGCCACGCGAGGCCTGCATAGAGCACGAGATGGACAAAGGTGGGATAGCGCTCGACGAGCGCCGAGGCGCCGCCTACGCCCGCGGCGATCAGGACGAAGTCGGAGAGCGTGCAGAGCACGACGATCTTGGCGACATGCGCGCGCAGAATGCCCTGGCGCAGCACGAAGGCATTTTGCGCGCCGATGGTGACGATGAGCGAAGCGCAGAGCGCCGCGCCATGGGAAAAAGCGAGCCAGTTCATGTTGAAACCCGAGGTTGGCGAGCGACCGATTGCATGACAGGGGAAGAGGCGCTAGTCTGCGTCCGTCAGCAGCATAAGAGAAGCTGATTTTCTTAAACCCGATTAAGGAACGCTAATGCTCGACTATGCGTTGCTCGACGCACTGGCCGCGGTGGTGCGGCACGGCTCGTTCGACCGCGCGGCCGGCGCGCTCAATGTCACGCCCTCCGCGGTCTCGCAGCGCGTGAAGCTGCTGGAGGAGCGTGTGGGCACGGTGCTCGTGAAGCGCGGGCAGCCGTGCGTCGCGACGGCCTCCGGCGCGCTGCTGTGCCGCCATACCGAACGCGTGCAGTTGCTCGAGGCGGAGCTGGGCGGCGCGATGCCGACCTTCACGGGCGCGCTCGAAAGCGCGAGGCCCACGCTGCGTGTCGCCGTCAACGACGACAGCGTGGGCACCTGGTTCATCGACGCCGTCGCGCCCTTCTGCGTGGAGCGCGACATTCTGCTCGACCTCGTGATCGACGACCAGGACCACACCGCGCAGCGCATTCGCGACGGCAGCGTGCAAGGCGCAGTCACAACCCAGGCGGAACCGGTGCAGGGCTGCCGTTCGACTCGCCTTGGGCGCATGCGCTATCTCGCCGTGTGCTCGCCGGCGTTCTTCGAGCGTTACTTTGCGCAAGGGGTGACGCGCGAGTCGCTAAGGCGCGCGCCGTGCGTCGAGTTCAATCCGAAGGATCAGCTGCAAAAGCGCTTCATCCGTCGTATCACGCGCGCTCAGGTCGATGCGCCGCTGCACTGGATTCCGCACGTGGCCGGCTTTCTGCGCTGCTGCCTCTCCGGTTTGGGGTGGGGCATGTGCCCCGAGCGCATGATTGCATCGCATCTCGCGCGCGGCGAAATGGTCGAGCTTACGCCCGGTCGCGCGCTCGATGTCGACCTGTACTGGCAGAGCTGGCGTCTGTCGATTGGCTGGCTCGACGACTTTGGCACCATGCTGCGCCGACGGTCCGCGGAATTTCTCGACTGAAGCGGGCGCTCGCTCCCGCTTCAGGATGTCATGTTTCGTACAGATTCAAGCGCAATCGGATTTTGCCGTGCGGCCGGCCCAATCGTCGAACTATTTAGGCAAGGGCGAGTTCGCCATTTCGGTGCAATCGATCCGCAATTGCACATCGTAAAACGTGAAAAGAAGCATTCAAGATGAATTAATCTGTCTTGAAATAGAGCGCACTCTCAAATAGCTTCGTTGTAAGCTCGGTGTCTGCCGCCATACGGCAATTGCACGCGGTTTCCACTGATGTTTGATATGCGAAATATGCCTTTCGGCGCGCCCTTGCCGACTATTGCGTTTCATTGATCGGTCATCATTCGGCGCGAACATGCAGGTGAGGCGGTGCTACGCAGGAGTGCCTGCGGATGCCCGTGCTGTATTGATACGCGTCAACAAACCACAGTGGGTACAGACCTGTTTGGCTGATGGGTCGGTCCTTCTGCCACGGGACTTCGAGCGGATTTGCCGGTTGTTTTTTCCGTATCGAGAATGACAAGGATCGTCAAATCGGCAAAAAAGTTGCGGAAAGTAAAGAAACTATTGTTGTATCGACTCAGTCGGACTGTAAGCTTAGTCGTCTCATTTTTTGCGTTTCGGATTATCGTGTGAAAATTGAGTTTTTCCTGTGGATTACGAGATGGACACGCTATAATCCCGACGTGGCAGAGTGCTTATTCGACCGGCATATTTGAATCGTTTCCGCATGCACGAGGTGCATTATGACGAAATTAGATACCGGCAGCGTCTGGCAACAAACCGTCAGTCTTCTGTCCGCGGCTAGTGAGCCCATGCCCATGGCGGCCGAGCTCGAGAGCAGCAGGAGCTGCAGGCCGGTACCCATCACACGCGGCGCTTCGGAGGCGGCCAATCGGCGCCGTGCAACCGTGCGCTCCTGGGATGCACAGGGCATTACCTTGATCCGGCGTCATGATCCGGAGAGCATCACGGTCTGCTGGAGCGACGCTACTTACGGCCGCTATTCCGACCAGCTCTGGCGCGTGTGCACGGCAAGGCGCAGCTCGGTTTGCGCGTTGACCGGAGAGAAGATCCGCCGCGGCGACGCGGTGTTCCGGCCGAGTCCCAATCGGCGCCATCGCCCGGCCAATGCCGACGCGATGATTCTCGCCAGCAAGATCGACAACCTGCCGAACAGCGTGGTTGCGGCACGCCTGGACGAAGCGCTGGCCGCATAAGCGGTCTAACCCTGTGTAGTCCACCCCCGCAGTCTATCCGCGGGCGCGTTGGGCAACGAGGGCTTTTCATCATGCAGAACGTGCGCCAGCCCGAACCCGAAGGTTCGGGCTGGCGCACGTTCTTGCGTGTGCTTTCTGCGCGTGCCGGCGCTCAGATGGCCACGTCGCCTGCCTTTTCTTCTTCCATCGCGTCGCGCGTTTCCGGCATGGCGAGCCACACCAGCAGCACGGCGAGCGCGCCCGCGGCGGCCAGACCCATGAAGCTCACCGTATTGCCGAAGTGATCGGCGACGAAGCCGGCCACGGTCGTCGAGAGCGTCGCGCCGATCCCCGCCGAGAGCCCGAAGAGCCCGATGCAGAGGTTGTAACGCCCCTTGCCGCCGGCCACGTCGGCGGCGATGAGCGGCAGCATCACGCCGAACACGGCCGCGGAAAGCCCGTCGAGCATCTGCACCGGCACGAGGAAGTACGGGTTGCCCACTGCCGCGAACAGCAGTGCCCGCACCGGCAGCGCCGAAAAACCGAGGATCAGCACCGGCCGGCGGCCCCAGCGCTGGGCGGTGCGGCCCACCCATGGCGACATCAGCGCGACGATGGCCTGCGGCACGATGATGCACGCCGCAATCACGAGCTGGACGTTGTCGCCCATGCCGGCCGTGACTTCCCCGGCCGCGAGGTTCAGCATCGCGGCGTTCGAGAGGTGAAACAGCACGACGCAGGCCGCGAACGCCAGCATGCGCTTGTCGCGCAGCAGGTCGAGGATCGTCTCGCGCGGCTCGCCGGCGGGCGGGGCGGCAGGCTTCGGCGCGCGGGACGCGGCCAGGCTCGCGCCCGAACTCCTCCGGTCGTACTCGATCATCGCCAGCGCCACGAGCGCGGGCAGCGCAAGCGCCGCGGTCAGCCAGAACACGGCGCGCGGCGAGACATATTCGCCGCACAGGCCCATCAGGCCGGCTGCCACCGCGCTGCCGATCGACGCCCAGCGGGCGTTGCGCCCCAGCCGGTCGCCAAGGTTCTGGCGGCCCACCAGCATGAGCGCGAGCGCGGCCATGGCCGGCGTGAGCATGCAGCTCGCGAAGCCGTGGAAGACCTCGGCCGCCATGACCGGGATGACCGTCGGGCTGACGGCGAGCAGCGTCGCCGAAAGGATGATCGCGATGATCGCCCAGGCGGCCGCGGCTTTCTTGTTGCGCAAGGCATCGACGGCGGCGCCGCCCGGCACCTGGCTCACCATCGCGCTGATCGTACCCACGGAGAGCGCGAGGCCGATCTCGCCCTGGGTCCATTTGTGCGATGCAAGATAGGACGCGATGAACGGCCCGAAGCCCGTCTGCACGTTCGCGACGAAGAAGTTCAGCCAGTCGAGCGCTCGCAGACTTCGCGTGCTGGCCATCGTGCGCAGCGTGCCGCCCGTCATTTGGCACCGTGCGCGGAAGCCGCGGAGGCAGCGGCAGGCGCCGCCGGGGCTGACGCGGCCGGATGAGGCGCGGACGGCGCGGCAGGGGTCACCGCGCGCACCGGCTGGCCGTTCTCGTATTCGGGCGAGGCTTCCACCTGCTGGTCGCTCATTTCGAGCTGGGCCGTCAGTTCGTCGTTCTTCTTGACGAAGTGCAGCGCCGACCATTCGGCCGCGATCGTATGACGTTTTTCCAGTGTGCCGCTCACATCGAGCACCACGGCAAGCGGATCGGCGCCGCCGTCGAGCAGCACGTCCACCACGCGGCCGACCTTGGCGCCGTTGGTGCGTTCGACCGTTGCGTCGAGCATCGGCAGACGCGTCGGGCTGGGCTCGCCGGCGGCGGGCGGCGTGACGCCGGCTCCCGTGCCGGAGCGGGGCTGCTCCGGCACGGGCTGCTGGCCCGGCCCGAGTACGAGCGTGATGGCGGGGGAGGCGGGCTGCGTGTTCACGCGCACGACGCTCCACGGGAAGATGGCCTTGCGGTCGCCCACCCCCATGAAGCCCTGCAGGTTCACGACCACTTCCGTGGGCTTGCCGTCGGGGCCGGCCACGAGGTCGACCGCGCGGCCGACCACCTTGCCGTCGGTCTTCTGCACGGCGCTGTCGAGCAGCGTGCGGAAGCTGCCGCGCTCGATCGTGCGCAGCGTGATGATCGGCGCAGGCGCGGGCGCCGCCGGCGCGCTGGCCGGAACAGGCGGCGGCGGGGCCGGGCGGCGGCGGTGGATCGGCGCGGGGCGCGGCTTTTTCTGCGCGGGTTTCGCCTCGGCGGTTTCCTCGGGCACGCTTGCCGCCTCGGGCGCGGACGCCTCTTCGGGTTCGCTCGCGGGCGCTTCGGGTTCGCTTGCCGCAATCGGGGCTTCCGGCTCGGGGGGCGGCGGGGCGGGGCGGAACAGGCTGCAGCCCGAGAGCATGAGCAGGACCAGCAGGGGCAGGGCGTACGGGAGGGCTGCAACGGGACGTGCGAAACCGCCTCTCATCAACGGGAACTCCTTGAAGCGGCCGGCGCCTTTGGCGCGCGGCGGGGAAAACCGGGTCGGGTGCGTGAGAGTGTAACCCGCGCGGGTCCGCATTCCGTGCAATTGAGCATTGCGGGCGGCGGGTCGACCCGGCGCGGGCGGGCGTCCCGAGGCCAGCGAGCGAGGGTGGCGTCGACCCGCTGCGAGCCTGGTGGGGCCTGGTGGGGCCTGGTGCGATCCTGGTGCGAGCCTGGTGTATACGCGGGGACGTCCCGCCCGCATCACCCTGTCATCTCAAATATACGGATCGTGGCATGTCCTGAATGTGATTCCTGCGATGGGAGCTGGGATTGTGTTCGCCTAACCTTCGATCCAGCAAAAAAAGATGTCAAAAAGATGTGAATCGCCGCGCCCACACGCGGATGGTTCGGAGACAACGCCGTCACAGGCATTTTTGCTTCGAGTGTGCCGGCGGCTCGCGCATCGCGTCGACACGACTTATTCCAATCGAGACGAACCTGATGACGGACCCGGAAGAGGTGCGTTTCAGCACGCTGATAAAGGAGGCACTCATCATGATGGAACCCCAGGCCACGCCGCTCGCCGAGACGGCCGGCGCCCACGTCGAGCCGATCGGCGCGACCGGCTTCCTCGACCGCTACTTCGACATTGCCTCGCGCGGCAGCTCGCTGCGCCAGGAAGGGATTGCGGGCGTCACGACCTTCCTTGCGATGGTCTATTCCGTGTTCGTCGTGCCGGGCATGCTCGGCAAGGCGGGCTTCGACACGAGCGCCGTGTTCGTCGCCGTGTGTCTGACCACGGCGTTCGGCTCGCTGCTGATGGGCCTGTGGGCGCGCCTGCCCATCGCCATCGGCTGCGCGATCTCGCTCACCGCATTCACGGCCTTCGGCCTCGTGCTCGGCAAGGGCATGAAGCCCGAAGTCGCGCTCGGCGCCGTGTTCCTCATGGGCCTCGTGTTCACCGGCATCTCGGTGACGGGCGTGCGCTCGTGGATCCTGCGCAATCTGCCGCACGGCATCGCGCACGGCACGGGGATCGGCATCGGCCTCTTCCTGCTGCTGATTGCGGCGAACGACGTCGGCCTCGTCGTGAAGAATCCGGGCGCGGGCCTGCCCGTCACGCTCGGCCACATCACGTCGCTGCCGGCGATTCTCTCGGTGGCGGGGCTCGCCGCGATCTTCGGTCTCGTGCGCCGCCGCGTGCCGGGCTCGATCCTGATCGTCATCGTCGCGATTTCCGCGCTCGGTCTCGTGCTCGATCCCGAAGTGAGCTTCCACGGCGTGTTCGCCTGGCCGACGCTGTCCGCGCCGGGCCATGCCTCGCTGATCGGCGCGATGGACATCAAGGGCGCACTCTCGCTCGCCGTGCTGCCCAGCGTGCTTGCCCTCGTGATGACGGCGGTGTTCGACGCCACCGGCACGATCCGCGCCGTGGCGGGGCAGGCCGGCCAGCTCGACGAGAACGGCCGCATCATCAACGGCGGCCGCGCGCTCACGGCCGACTCGCTCTCCTCGATCTTCTCGGGCTTCTTCGGCGGCGCGCCGGCGGCGGCCTACATCGAATCGGCGGTGGGGGTTTCGGCGGGCGCGAAGACGGGGCTGGCCGCCGCCGTGGTGGGCGTGCTGTTCCTCGCCGTGATGTTCTTCGCGCCGCTCGCGGGCCTCGTGCCCTCGTATGCGACGGCGCCGGCGCTGATGTACGTGGGCCTCATGATGCTCTCGAGCGTCTCGCGCCTCGACATGGCCGACATGGTCGACGCGATGTCGGGCCTCGTGTGCGCCGTGTTCATCGTGCTGACCGCGAACATCGTCACGGGCATCATGCTGGGTTTCTGCACGCTCGTGATCGGCCGCATCGTGAGCGGCGAGTATCGCAAGCTGAACGTGGGGACCGTGGTGATCGCGGTGGTGCTGGCCACGTTCTACCTGGGCGGCTGGGCCATCTGATCCGTGCGCTGACACGGTAATGGCGGCCTTTCGGCCAGGCGGACCCGGCGGCCCGCCCGGCCGGCTGCACGGCCCGCGTCGCTTTACTGCGGCGCGGGCCGTGCGGCTTTTTGCGCCACGCTTCGCGCCCCATCTGTTCGTGCTTGACTTCCCTTATGCGTTTCCTATGCTTAACCGCATGGTTAAGCATGAAGACGACGCGTTGAACCGCACCTTTGCAGCGCTTTCCGACCCCACACGGCGCGCGTTGCTCGCGCGCCTTTCGCAGCAGCGCGAGCTTTCGGTGAGCACGTTGGCGCAGCCGTTCGCGATGTCGCTGCCCGCCGTGATGAAACATCTCGACGTCCTGATCGAGGCGGGTCTCGTCACACGCGAGAAAACGGGGCGCACGGTGGCGTGCCGTCTCGCGGCCGCGCCGATGGAAGAAGCGATGCAGTGGCTGATGCGCTACCAATGCTTCTGGAACGAACAACTCGATCGCCTCGCGGCGTTCATCGAGGAGGACGCATGCCGGCCCGCTCCGAATCCGGTTTCTCCAGCAGTCCCGGTCTCACTCTCCGGCGGCGCATCAACGCGAGCCCCGCGAAGGTCTACGCGGCATGGACGCAGCCGTCGCAAATGATGCGGTGGATGCACCCGCACGACCACGTCTGCCTCCACGCCGAAGCCGACGTGCGCGAGGGTGGCCGCTTTCGCGTCGTCATGCGCGGGCCGGACGGCGAGCAGCACGACGTGAGCGGGACGTATCTGGAGGGGGTGCCCGACGCGCGGCTCGTTTTCACATGGGCGTGGAGCAGCACGCCCGAGCGCGAATCGCGCGTGACCGTGATGCTGCGCGAGGACGGCCACGCGACGGAGCTCACGCTCAAGCACGAGCGCTTCTTCGACGAAGCCGCGCGCGACGCGCATGAAGGCGGCTGGGCCGGGGCGCTCGATCTTCTGGTAGCGCAGTTCCGCTGATCCGGCGGCAGCCGCGCGGTTCACGAAACGCACAGGAGAACGTAACGATGGATACGCACAAGATCGTTTCGCAGGACGAATGGATCGCGGCACGCCGCGCGGCAAGGTGCTCTACAACTACGAAGAGCAGGAGTACGTGAGCGACGAACTGCCCGGCCTCAGTGCGTTCTATCGCGACGAATGCGGCAATGCTTACCACACCTAATCGACCTATGCGCGGCGGAGAAATGTTACCAGGCGTCTATGCGGTGCTCGATTACGCGCCGAAAGCGCGCAACGAGGCGCGCGACATGCGCGACTGGGTGCGTCACCACGACCGCTATGAAAGCGCGCCGCAAGGGGCATGCTGCGCACACGAACAGAAAGGGACGGCTTGAGAACGGCGCGCGAGCGCGCGCCTAGAGGGCCATGTCGAAAGCCGGCCGCAGCAGAACCTCGATCGCCATGACGATGAGTCCCATGGCGCCGGCGGCGAGCGTCAGCGTGCCATATTCGTCGTAGCGCTTATCGTAAAGACACGCGACGATGAACAATATGGCCAGCAGATTGGTCAGCCAGTAGAAGTTCAGCGCGAGGAACATCGGCTATCCGTAACGCGGCGTAATGCGGGCGAAAGGGCGGGCGAAGAGGCGGCAGTCCTGAAGAATCGGACAACTGGCCGCGATTCTAGCGAACCGACCTTACGGATAAGCAACAGCAATGTGGTCTACAGCGCTTATTTTTGCGCGATGTCCATCTCTGTGCGAATCCACTCCGTGACCGAGCGGCGACGCGGTTGCCAGCCGAGCAAGGTGCGCGCGCGTTCGCCGCGCACTCGGCTGTTCGAACCGAGGCCGTAAGAGGCCATTTCGTAACCCCATTCCTCAATCGCCGCGTCGAGCGGCCAGTCCTGCGGTTCGCCGAGCTTCATGACTTCGGCGAGCGCGGCGGTCATGTCGCGGAAAGCGGCCTCGCCGCTTTCGACGAAATAGAACGTGCCTGCGGGCGTTTTTTCGAGTGCGAGACGGTAAAGCTCGGCAACGTCGTCGATATGAACATTCGACCAGATGTTCGCGCCGCGCCCCACGTGACGCATGACGCCGCTCTTTTGCGCCTGGCGGACGAGGCGCGGCAGCTGCACGCTGGCCGCGCCCGGCACGGCGCCTTCGCCGTAGATCAGCGTATTGCACAGCACCGCGCTGCGGATGCCGCGCGCCGCGCCCGCGAGCACGAGCTGGTCGATGGCCACGCGCGCCGCCTTGTCGGCGGTCGGCTCGGGCAGGGCGTCTTCGTGGTAGATGCGTTCGGTCGGCTCGCCGCCCGAGGCGTCGCCGACGATGCTTGAGCCGCTCGTATGCAAGAGGACTTTGCCCGAACCTTCGAGCGCGTCGAGCAGCGCTTCCACCGCGCCGCGATGGTCGCTGCTCGCGGCGTTGATGACGGCATCGGCGCCGCGCGCTTCGGTCATCAACCGGTCGCGGCCGTCGAGATCGCCCGCCACCGGTTCGATGCCGAGCTTCTCGAGGTCGGCGAACTGCTCGGGCCGGCGCACGAGGCCGCGCACCGCGTGGCCCGCGCGCGCGAGATGCGCCGCGATCGATCCGCCGATGAAACCGCCCGCGCCCGTTACGAAAATCTTCATGGTTTGCTCCCGCTGTGAGGTGGATGAGATGTCGATGAGGGCGAGTATCCGCCGGGCAGCCGCGCGCACAAACCGTGTTAGGCTCAAATGAAACTTGACTGCGGATCAACAATGAAGACGTCCACCGACGAACTGCTCGTATTCGTCACCGTGATCGACGCGGGGTCGATCACCGCCGCCGCCGAGAAGCTCCAGCAGACCGTTTCCGGCGTGAGCCGCGCGCTCACGCGGCTCGAAAAGCAACTGGGCGTCGCGCTGATCCTGCGCACCACGCGCCGGCTGCAACTGACCGAGGAGGGCGAGCTGTTCCTCGAGCGCGCCCGCGCGATCCTCACGGCGATGGAAGATGCGGAGGAGGCCGTCGCGTGTCATCGCGAGGCGCCTTCGGGGCGCTTGCGCGTCGACGCGGCCACGCCGTTCATGCTCCATTGCATCGTGCCGCACATGGCCGAGTTCGCTGCGCGCTATCCCGCGATCCAGCTCGAGCTGACCAATAACGAGCGCATCGTCGATCTGCTGGAGCAGCGCGTGGATGTCGCGATCCGCATTGGCGCGCTGCAGGACTCGACGCTGCATGCGCGCGCGCTGGGCGCGAGCCGGCTGCGGCTCGTTGCGAGTCCTGCGTATCTTGCTGCGCACGGCACGCCGCAAGATACGCAGGCGTTGCGCGCGCACCGTCTGATCGGCTTTACGGCGCCCGTGCATCTGAACCGCTGGCCGCTGCCCGGGGCGCGCGCGGAGGAGCGCGGAGAGGATGCCGCGACGCCGTACCTGACGATCGAGCCGTCGCTTTCGGCGTCGAGCGGCGAGACGATTCGCCAGCTGGCGCTCGCCGGCGCGGGCATTGCCTGTCTCGCCGACTTCATGACCGCCGCCGACCGCCGCGACGCCCGGCTCGTGACCGTGCTCGACGGCGCGCTGGCCGACGAGCGCCAGCCGATCCACGCCGTCTACTATCGCAGCGAAGCGCTGGCGGCCCGCGTGCAGTGCTTTCTTGCGTTCATCGTTAGCAGGCTGGAGCTGTAGCGGGGCACCCCCTCGTGGATAGTCCCAGGACGGCGGCAAGCGGAATTTGTTGTCTATACAAGCTGGCCAGGCTAGACTTCAGTGCACTTGTATAGACAGGATTCGACAATGCGACTCACGCCCGGCCACCTGACCCTGCCCCAATTGCGCCAGATCGCACGCGAGGCGGTGAAACTCGAACTCGATCCGGCAAGCTTTGCCGCCATCGACGCGTGCGCGCAAGCCGTTGCCGACATCGCCGCTAAGGGCGAGCCCGCTTACGGCATCAATACCGGATTTGGCCGCCTCGCAAGCACCCACATTCCGACCGACCAGCTCGAACTGCTGCAGCGCAATCTCGTGCTCTCGCACGCCGTGGGCGTGGGCGAACCGATGGCGCGCCCGGTCGTGCGCCTCTTGATGGCGTTGAAGCTTTCGAGCCTCGGGCGCGGCCACTCGGGCATTCGCCGCGAGGTGATGAATGCGCTCGTCGCGCTCTTCAACGCCGACGTGCTGCCGGTGATTCCGGTGAAGGGCTCCGTGGGCGCCTCGGGCGACCTCGCGCCGCTCGC
>NZ_BAXZ01000030.1 GCF_000684975.1 Paraburkholderia acidipaludis NBRC 101816
GGTTTTTTTGAGGCTCCGAACGGAGCCTCGGGAAGCGTAGATCCGGCGGTGCCAAGTCAGCGCGAATCACGCATGACGCAGCATCACGCGCTCGACGATCCGCAGATAGTGGTTCAGATCGGGCGTCGGCTTGCCTGCCATCTTGGCGAGGTCGTCCCAGCGGCGCAGGCGCACCGCATCCTCCGCGAACGGGCGCTCGGCAAACTCGCGCGCCTGTTCTTCGCTGAAAATGCCGCCCTGCAGTTCGAGGCTGCGGACCGAATCCGCCGACAGGCGACCGAAATAGGCCTTGTCGGTCGCGCAGAGATAGCGCTTCGCGTCCACGTGCAGCTTGATCGGCTCGAGCACGCTATCCGGCAGCACCGCCCGCAGAAACGGGAGTGCGTAGTACTGGTGGAGGTCGTCGATGCCGCGCTCGGTCGGCGTTTCGCCCTGGCGATTGAGCAGGTGCCCAAGATCGTGGAGGAACGCCGCCGCCACCAGTTCCTCGCTCGCGTCCTCCTCCTCGGCCAGCGCACCGCTCTGCAGCGCGTGCTCCAGCTGTGTGACCGGCTCCCCGCTATACGCGAGCGCGCCGTAGCCGTCGAACAGCCCCTTGATATCCGCCAGGCTCAATGCCATACCTTCTTGCTCCTTGTTTCATAGCGGCAGCCCATACGCTCCGGCTTCCCGCCTCAACCCCTGCGGCTCACGCCGCCCGAATCCTCAAATCCTCAGTCCGCCCGGCGCCTCGGCACCCGCGCCGCGATCACCAGCAGCGCCGCCAGCGACACGATCAGGAGGATCAGCGAGAGCGCCGACGCCGGCAGGTAATAGCCACGCTCGACGGCGCCCACCACCACGATCGGCACCGTGGCAAAGCCCGGCGGATACACCGTGAGCGTCGCGCCCAGTTCGCCCAGCGACAGCGCAAAGCCGAGCGCGAGGCTCGCCCGGATCGCCGGCACGAGCTGAGGCAGCACCACGCGGCGCAGCACCATCGACGGCGGCGCGCCAAGGCTGGCCGCCGCTTCGCGCAGGATGGTCAGCTCGGGGCGCAGCGCGGCCGATGCGCAGCGATAGCAGAACGGCAGCACGAGCGCGAGCTGCACCAGCACGACAATCGCGGCGGACCCCGACAGGTCGAGCGGCGCCTTATGGTAGGCAATCAACACCGCGAGGCCGAGCACGACGCTCGGTACGCCATTGGGCACCATCGCCAGCGTATCGACCACCACGCCAAGGCCGCGCCGGTCGCGCCCCTCGAGCGCCAAAGCGAGCCATAGTCCCAGTACGGTGCCGAGCACCGCCACGCCGAAGCCGACCTCGAGGCTAGTGAGGAGTGCGTCGAAGTCGTCCGAACCGAGACGCTCGAACCAGCGCATGCTGAAACCGTCGGGGAAGATCGTGCCGGACCAGTGTGACGCAACGCTCGACAGCGCCACGACGATTACCGGCAGCACGAACAGCCAGAAACAAAGCAGCGCGGCAAAACCCGCCAGCACGCCGCCTGCGATGCGCGCGACGAGATTGCGCTCGGCCGCCTTCTCGCGCGGATGAAGCGGCGGCAGCGCCATGCGATCGGGATTAGCGGCCATGACGCGCGCCTCCTTGAGAGCGGCGATTCACGCGCCGGTACAGCGTATAGAGCGAAAGCGACATGGCCAGCATCACGACGGCGCCGGCGGCGGCGGTCGGCAGATCGAGGTCGACCGTCGCCGAACTGTAGATCGCCACCGGCAGCGTGACGAGGTGCGCGCTGCCGAGCACGAGCAGAATGCCGAATTCGTTGAACGTCAGCAGGAAGCACAGGATCGTGCCCGCCGCGATGCCCGGCCACGCGAGCGGCAAGATCACGCGCGCGGCGACCATCCACGTGTTCGCACCGAGGCTGCGCGCGGCTTCGATCAGACGCATGTCGAGCAGCGCGAACGCGGTGAGCGTCGGGCGCACGACGAACGGCGCGTAGAACACCACTTCCGCGAGAATCACGCCGCCCATGCCGAACAGGAAGTCGAGCGGCGGCGCCTGCAGATGGAAGAGGCGCTGCAGCCCGATGCTCACCGAACCCTGCGAGCCGTAGAGGAAGATCAGCGTAAAGGCGACGAGGAACGAAGGAAACGCCACGAACAGTTCGAGGAAGCGCGTCACGAGGCGCGCTCCCGGAAACGGCTTGAAGAACAGCATCGCGGCCAGCGCGACGCCAAGCACCGAGGCAAGGCCCGCGCTCACGCAGAGGATCCCGAGCGTCGTGCCGATCACGCCGCGCGCATCGGGATTGCCGAAGAACCTCGCGTAGGCGCCAAAGCTCAAGCCGTGCGCGCCGGTGAGGCTCAGCAGCACGAGACGCACGAGCGGATAAACGACGATCGGCCCGAGCACGAACACGAGCAAAAAGGCGATATGCCACTGCGCGCGGCGCTCGCGGCGGCGCACGGCGGCCGCGTGCGCGTCGGCGCCCGCCAGCGGGAGCGCGGAATCAGGGGTTGATAAGGACGACATCTTCCGCCTCGTAACGCAGGGATACACGCATGCCTTTCTCCGGCGTCAAGCCGTGGCCGCGCTGCAGGGTGACGAGCACCGGCTCGTTCGGCATGGCGTCGAGCAGCACCGGCACCGAGAGCACCGAGCCGTACCATTCGACCGATTCGATCGTGCCGTGCAGCGAGCCCTCGCCGAGCGGCACGATACGCAGGCTCTCGGGCCGCAGGCAGGCGAGCTTGTCGCGCACGTCGTGGCGCGCGTCGCCCACCGGGAACACGACGTTCGGCGGCAGCAGGTTCGCCGCGCCGAGGTAACGCGCCACATAGGCGTCGTTCGGCGTGTCGTAGAGCTCCTGCGGCGTGCCGAGCTGCGCGATGCGGCCGTCGCGCATGAGCAGGGTGCGATCGGAGAGCACGAGCGCGTCGTCCTGATCGTGCGTCACGCAGACGATCGTGAGATCGGGCAGGCGCTCGTGCAGCGCCTTGAGCTCGGAGCGCACCGAATGGCGCAGATTGGCGTCGAGCGCGGAAAGCGGCTCGTCGAGCAGCAGCACGTCCGGCTCGATCACGAGCGCGCGCGCGAGCGCCACGCGCTGCTGCATGCCGCCGGAGAGCTGCGCGGGCATGATGTGGCCCGCGTCGCCGAGCTGCACGAGCTTGAGCGCGTCGGCCACGCGCCGCGCGATATCGCGCGACGGCACGCCGCGCGCCTTGAGCCCGAACGCGACGTTCTCGAACACCGAGAGGTGCGGGAACAGCGCGTAGCTCTGAAACAGGAGACCCAGGTTGCGCCGGTGCGGCGGCACGTGGGTCAGGTCGCGGCCCGCTACGTGGAGCGAGCCGGCGAGTTCATCGGCCTCGATGAACCCGGCGATGAAACGCAGCAGCGTGGTCTTGCCACAGCCGCTGCGGCCGAGCACGGTCAACAGTTCGCCGCGCCGGATCGTGAGCGATAGATCGTCGAGGACAGTGCGGGTGCCGAAACGGACGCTCAGACGGTCGATCTGGACGCCCGCGGTTTCCGTTGCGCCTGCGGTTTCCGTTGCGCCCGTGATGCCGGACTGGTCCGGCAGGGCGCGGGCCATGCCGGCCGGCGAGAGGCTTGCTGTATTCACCGGGTTCATCTCCTTCGCTTATTACTGACTACTGACCACGCCTACTGCGGCTTGACGACTTCGAGCTGCTTGCCCGACGAGCCGATCACCTCGTTCTTCCAGCGCGTGGCCCAGTCGCCCTTCTTCGCCATCACCTGATTCCAGTCCACGGGAATCAGCTTGACGCCCGCAATCGCCTGCTTGACCGCCTCGCCGTTCTTGCCCGTGAGCGCGACGTCCGTGCGGCCCGGAATGCCGAAGATGTCCGGCACCTTCGACTGCACCTGCGTCGACATCAGGTAGTCGATCAGCTTCTTGCCTTCGGCCTGGTTCGGGCCGTTCTTGATCAGGCCGATCGCGTACGGGAGCTGGAACGTGGTGGGATGACCGCCGGCGTCGGCCGCGAGGAAGATCGGCTTGAGCGAGAGACCACCGTTGGCCGCGTCGTCGAGATCCATCTGCAGGTCGCCGTTGGCCACCGCGATTTCGTTGCGCGAGAGCAGCACGTCGAGGTAGCCCGTGCCCTTCGTGTGGAATTTTGCGCTTTGCTCGAGCTTCTTCAGGTAGTCGAACGCCTTGTCTTCGCCCATCAGCGAAGTCGTCAGGATGATGACGGCCATGCCGTCGCCCGCCGTCGCCGGGTTCGAGTACGCGACCTTGCCCGAGTAGTCCGGCTGCAGCAGATCGGCAAAGGTCTTCGGCTGGCTCTTCACGACGTCCGGGTTGATCGCGAACGAGAAGTAGTTGTTCACGAACGTGGCCCACGAACCGTCCGCCGACTTCGCCATCGCTGGCACGTTCTTGTAGTTCACGCTCTGGTACGGCTGCAGCAGACCATTTTGCTGCGCCTGCTGGATGAACGGCGGCAGCGTGACGAGAACGTCGGCCTTCGGCGAATCCTTCTCGACAGTGGCGCGGTTCACAACTTCGCCGCTGCCCGCCGTCACGATGTTGACC
The DNA here is from genome assembly GCF_000684975.1 of Paraburkholderia acidipaludis NBRC 101816. Lineage (GTDB taxonomy): Bacteria > Pseudomonadota > Gammaproteobacteria > Burkholderiales > Burkholderiaceae > Paraburkholderia > Paraburkholderia acidipaludis. Next base: position 4,514 of record NZ_BAXZ01000030.1, read on the forward strand.
TTGATGCCTTCCTTCTTCTCAAAGGCCGGCAGTACATCACGGTAGAGATTTTCGAGACCGTCGGCCGTGTAAAGCACGACTGCGTCGGCCGCGTGCGCGCTCAGCGCGAAGCCTTCCAGCATCAGCGCGGCAGCCAGCGTCGGCAGCAGCTTGCGTGCGAAACCCGCGCGATGGGAATTCCGGTGGTTCATGTCGCTCTCCGAAGGCAAAAACCAGGGTTGCTCGGGAATACCCGATGCGTGTGTGATCGAACGTCGGCGGACTGTGCCGCCTGCCTTGCCCCGGCCAGCGCCGCCACGAATTGCCACTTGTTTGCAATCCGCCCGGCCCGGCCCGAAGACCGCGGCCTGCACGCGGCGCCGGCTGCGGTCCGCCTGGCGTGCAAGCCCGTCTGAACGGGCATCGAAAGAATCTCAAATTTCCGTGACATTGCCGTGACGAATGTGGCAATCAACAAAAAATTCCACAAATTGCCAATTTTCGATTCGAGTGGAATTGCGACGTGATGTGGCGCCGCAGTAGCACCATCATGGTGCAATCGACAGATTGAGATGGCGAAGAAACACCGCCCGGGAAACCGGCGCGAGAAGTCGCGCCGGCCGGCTTTCGCCTCAGGCCAAGGCTCAGGCGACGATCAGTTCGGGGCCGCGCGCCGCGATCGCGCGCACGACCGACTTTTCCGGTGCGACTTCGGTAATGACATAGCGCACCCGCTCGAAGCCGTTGATCCGTACCGGCGTCACGCGCCCGAACTTCGACTGGTCGGCCACGACGATCGCGCAGCCCGTGGCCGTGAGCATGCGGCTGCGCACCTCGGCGACCATGCGCGAGTAGTCGGTCAGCCAGCCGTCGGCGGTGATGCCGCCCGCGCCGACGAACGCATAGTCGGCGTGATACTGGTCGAGCTGCTGCACGGTGTCGAGGCCGAACGTGGCCTCCTCGTGATCGGACAGCTCGCCGCCCAGCAAGGTCACGCGGTTTTCGTTGCGGCGGCCGAGCAGCAGCGCGATGCGCCAGTCGTTGGTGTAGACGGTCAGCCGATGGCGGTCGGTGAGCGCGCGCGCCACGGCGTGCGTCGTGCTGCCCGAGTCGATGATGACCGAAGCGCCGTCGGGCACGAACGCGGCCGCGCGCTCGCCGATCACGTGCTTCGCATTGGCGTTCGCCGCCTCGCGCACGTCGATATCGGGCTCGCGCCGGCCGCTCGAAAGCGCGCCGCCGTGCGTCGTGACGAGCAGCCCGCGCTCCGCGAGCGTATTCAGATCGCGCCGGATGGTCTCGCGCGAGACGCGCAGTTCGCGCACGAGTTCGGACACCGAAAGCGCGCCATTCCTGTTCACTTGCGAAAGGATGTATTGGTGACGTTGTTCTGCAAGCATCTCGATGTGCGCATGGCGCGCGTGAGTTCGGAAAGGCCGACGTATTGTATTACGTAGGCGCCGCCCGGCATGCCCTCGCCCGCAGCCCGCGCCTCGCGAAACGCGAAGCGGCGGCGATTCGCCCCGACGAAATCGCACTGCCGCCCGACACGCAACCCTGCTACTCTCGCCCTGTGTTCAGTGCCCTGCCTTGCGCGCGGCGCGGCTTTCATCGACAACGGCATCGATGCGTTCGAAACTCCGACAACTCCGACTCCTCTTTTGTGCGCTGCGTTACGGCGTCAGGCTGCTCTGGCTCGCGGCGCCCGAACATCACAAGTTGCACTGGCTCCTCACGCTCGCCTCGCGCCTGCGCGACGACGCCCGTTTCGCCTCGAGTCTGCATGGCGCGCTGCCCCAGCTCGCACCGCTCGCGGCCACGTTCGCGCAGACGGTGGCGGCACGCCCCGAGCTCGCCACGACGACCCTGCACGACGCCATCGAGGCGATCGAGCGCCTCGAGGAACCGCTCCCGCCGGAAGGACTCGACGCGGCTCTCCATGCCGCGCTCGGCAAGCCGCCGAAGACCGTGTTCTCGTGGATCGCCCCTACGCCGGTCCATCACGGCTGGTGCGAGCAAACGCACGTCGCGCGGCTGGCGCTGCCCATCAACGGCCATCAGAGAGTGACGCTGCGCGTGCTGCGCACCGACCACATCGAAGCCGTCGACGACGAAGCCGCGCTGCTCTGCGGCGCCGCGCGCTGGCTGGAGCGCTTCTCGCGCGCCGCGCGCGAGCTGCGGCTGCGCGAGCTGGCGCTGGCGCTGCGCGAGGATCTGCAGCGCCGCTTCGATCTGCGCGCGCAGGCCGCGAACCTGAGCCAGGCCGGCCATCATCTCGCGGACAACCCCCGCATTGCCGTGCCCGACGTGATCTGGGATCTGTGCACGCCGCACACGCTCGCCGTCCAGCATATCGACACGGTCGGCGCCACCGATCTGGCCGGTCTCGCCGAGCATGGCATCAACGTGACGCGCGTTGCGACCAATCTAATCGAAGTCGTCACGCAACAGGCGTTCGAGCACGGCTTCTTCCACGCGGCCATCGACGCGCGGCACGTCTCGGTCAGCGTAGAAGAGCCGACACGCGGACGTCTCGTGCTCGCCGGTCCGGCGATGATGACGAGCCTCTCCTCGCCCGAACGCGAATTCTTCGTGCATGGCGCGACGGCGCTGTTCCAGCAGGACTACGGGCATCTCGCCCAACTGCATCATGCCGCCGGCCATGTGCCCGCGCACGCGCGCACCGAGCAGATCGAAGCCGAGCTGCGCACGCGCAGCGAAGCGCATTTCGCAGACGCCGCCGACACGCGCAGCGCCGGCGCGCTCTTCCACCAACTGCTGCATGCCGTGCAGCCGTTTGGCGGCCAGGTGTCGCCGCGGCTCATGGCGGCACAGCGCGCCTTCAGCCAGGCGGAGGATCTCGCGCGGACGATCCATCCTGGCGTCGATGCATGGGGTATCGCGCAAAGCACGCTTGCCGGCCTTGCGCAGCGCGATCTCGACCATCGCGGCTGGATCCGCCGGCTCTCGCAGGAACTGCCGCATCTGGCGCAGATCGCGCCGCGCGTGCCGCAAATGCTGTTTCATTTCCTGCAACACCACGCGGGGCCGCGGCACGGCCATCCCGCGGCCGCGCCACACGCCGATCTCGCCGAAGCGCTGCGCCGCGAATACCGGCACACGCGCACCCTGCTTGCCGCCTGCGCGCTGTGCGGCGCGGCCATCGGCGTGGCGGCGATCTGGCTGGGGCACTGAAGCCAGGCCGCGTTGCCGCCTGGCGACGGTTGCACCAGCAGTGCAGTCCTGAACAAGACGCGTCGCGGCGGCCGGGCGATACTGCCGGCCTTTCGGATCCTCCGCGCACGCGCGCTCCACCGCAACCGACACCGATGCTCGCCCCCCTCGCTCCCGCCCTGTTCGTCGTTCTCTGGTCGACGGGTTTTGTCGTCGCCCGTGCCATTGCCCCCTACGCCGACCCCAACCTGTTTCTGCTCGCGCGTTTCGCCGGGACAGCCGCGTTGTTTGCGGGCGTCGCGCTGATCGCGCGCGCGCCGTGGCCGCGCGGACGTCAGTTCGGCAAACACCTGTTTGCCGGTGCGTTGCTGCAGGGGATCTATCTCGGCGCGGGCTACTGGGCCGTAGCGCAAGGCTTGAGCGCGGGCGTCATGGCCCTGCTCGGCGCACTCCAGCCGTTGCTCACGGCGGCTTTCGCGGCGCGGCTCTTCGGCGAACCGCTCGCGCCGCGCCGCTGGGCGGGCATGGCGCTCGGGCTCGCGGGTGTCGTGCTCGTGCTGCTGCCGAAGCTGCAGGCAGCCGCGCAGGGCCACGCGCTTGCTGGACACGCGAACCCGCTGCTCGTGGTGATCGTCGCGGTGGCGGCGGTCGGCTCGATCACGGCGGGCACGCTCTATCAGAAAACCTCGCTGGCGAACGCCGATATCCGCAGCGCGAGCGCCGTGCAGAACGCAGGCGCCGCTATCGTTGCCGCGCTGCTCGCGCTGGCGCTCGAGGAAACGCGCTGGATCGCCTCGGCGACGCTCTGGGTCTCGCTCGCCTGGGGTATCGCGATGCTCTCCGGGGCGGGCGTGACGCTGCTCGTCTGGATGGTCCGCCGCGGTGATGCCGCGCGCGCCACGGCCCTGCTCTTTCTCGCGCCGCCGCTCGCGGCGCTCGAAAGCTGGCTGCTCTTCCGGGAAACGCTGGCACCTTTGCAGATCGCGGGCTTCGGGGTGGCGCTCGTGGGCGTGCTGATCGCGCGGCGCGCCCAGGCCGACGACGCGAGCGCTCGCGCGGTGCGCAAGCCATCGCGCGCCTGAACCATCACGGCGCGCTGCGCACGAGCCCGGGCTCGGCTACGTGCGCGGTTCAAGGCTCAATCGGCCGTATCGCCGCCCGCCGGCACCTTCGCGCGCGCCTTGCTGCCAGGTGCGGGCGCCCAGGCGGGACGTGTCTTGCGCTCCGAATCGACGACGACGATGAAGCGCCCGGCCCAGGGCGTGGCCTCGCGATCCGGATGCAGCACCCAGAGCGACTTGCCTGACGCAACGAGCGCTTCATACTCGGCGTCGATGATGCCGTGGTGATCGAGGAACGTATTCAGCGATGCCGGAATCCGCACGCAGCCCTTCGAATGGCGAATGCCGAGCAGCGGCTCGAGCCGGTCGGGATCCGTGGCGTGCATCTGGAAGCGCATCTGCGAGTAGCCGCCCTTGCCCCAACCGCGCTCGCCGTCCACCCAGCCGAAGTCGTAGATGCGCATGTCGCGCTTGCCGTAGCCGCGTATGCCGTTGTCGTTCATCGTGCCTTCGGCGCGGAAATCCATATTGCCGGGCGTGTGCTCGAAAACGCCGAGCGGCGTGAGGAAGTGATCGAACTCGCCGGGCCGCCCCGTCGCGACGGGCGAAGCGCCGATCAGTTGCCACCGTTCGCCGGGCATCGCCCGAAAGTAGATGAAGAGCGCCTGCACGTTCGCGGCGCGATCCACGAGGACGACGAACTCGCCCGCCAACTCGCCGAGGTTCGCCGCTTCAAGCGCCGTCTGCAGGCGCTCGCCGTAGGCATGCTGGTCCGCGGGGGGCACCCGCAGGCGGCGCGTGACCTCGCGCGCGAACACCGCGCGCATTTGCAGCGCGCGGTGCATTTCCTCGGTGGCCTGCTCGGGTGTGAGAGAGGGATGTTCGGGCAGCGTGAATCCGGCAGGTGCTGAAGCCCCAGTGGGTGCCGAAGCCGCCGGCAGCGCCGAGGCCCCGGCGGGTGCCGATGCCGCGCTGCCGGACACCGGCGCGGCCCCCGACACAGACGAAGCACCCGACGCGGGACTCGCCGCGGATACAGGCACGGCCGCTGAAGCCGGCGCCGATGCCGCACGGAACCCGGCGCCCGATGCGGCCCGCGTCGCCGTCCCGGCCGAAGCGGGCGCGGCTTGCACGGCCCCCGAAACCTCATGCGCCGCAGCCGTCGACGCAGCGTCGGCCGACCACGCGGGAGGCGCCGCCCCGCACGCGCACGCGGCGGCGCAGAGCGCGAGGCGCAACGTCAGCAGCAACGAGCGGCCGGCACGCCGCAGGGGAAAAGAGAAGGTGTTGCCCCGTGCGCCCATCTTCGCGCGCGCGCCAGGCCGGCGCGAAATCTGGTTGTTCATCGTTCGAGTACGGCCCGAGTGATTACAGCCCGATTATGCGTTTGTTCTGAAAGAGAACGGCGTAATACAGGACGTTCGGAAACCGGAACAGGAAAGCGCCGGCACCCGCAGCACTGACGAGGCGGCGTGCGCGAGAATTCGCGCCGTGCGAAACGCAGGGAACGTTACGGCTGGGCAGACTCGCCCTCGAACGGGTCGGCGCTCACCCGCAGCGCCACGCCCGCGAGATGCCGGCCCTGCAGTTGACGCGCGACCGCTTCCGCAACGTAGGGCACGTCGGCGTGCAGCTCGAGGTCGGCGTGCGCGTTGGGCGTACCGACGTCGTACACCGTCACGTCTTTCGCATAGTGACCGAGTTCGCGCGTGAAAAAGTCTCGCACTTCCTGCTCGCTGCAGGACGCGGGAACATTCCAGACCGTGAGATGCTGCATGGCAGGCTAGCGGGGATAGCGCGTGCGATCCGCACGCACGCGCACGGGCTGCAGGTTTGCACGCGAACGTGCGCGAGTCCACGCCAGCTGGCCAAGCAATGCCGCGACGGAAAGCAGCAACAGGGTGGACGCGATCATTTCACAGCTCCTTCTTTTTGACTAATGTCAGCATAGTCCCAATTCGAGACTTCTGCGCTGCGGCATATTGCCATTGAGATGGGGCCCGTTTTTGGGTTTCGCCAATCGGCATGCCCATGGGTATGGGAGCGCTCACTGACCGTCGTCGCTGGCCGCCGTGAGGTCCGCCGAGGTGCTCGCACCGCAGGCCATGCGCGTGAGGCGCTCATATTCGCTCACCCAGTCGCCGAGGATGGCGTTCTGGGCATCGGCCAGCGTCATCTGGCCCGCACATACGCAGCGCTTGAGCCGCACCGTCAACAGCGCCTTGCGGCGCTCGCCGGCATGCCCGCCCCACGGCAGCAGGTCGTAGTTCGCGACGGCATCCGGCGATCCGCCAAGCACGATGGGCACGCGCCGGTCGAGCGCATAACTGGCGCCTTCGTCGGCCTCGATGCCGCGCTGCGCGAGCAGCCTGTCCTTCAATGCCATCGACTCGTCGAACGGCGGCGCGACGGCATCGGCGTAGCCCGGACGGCAGATTGTTTCGCCAACCGATTGCTGGGTCACGCGCGAATCCAGCAACTGCGCGTCCTGCGCCGCGGCGGCCAGGTGATGCATGCCGCAGGTCACGGTGAGCAGCGCCAGCGCAATGTGCCGCACGCGCGCGCGGCGGGTCGGAACCACAGCCATGCTGCGCGCGATGCGGCGTCTTTCTGCCTTTTCTGCGTTCATGGGTAGGCGCACCATAAGATGCGGAATGGATTGTCTACCCGGATTATTAAAACATATTCGAAATTCTTCGTGGCGAATGCCGCGCAATTGCGCCGGCGGGCGCGGTGGCGCCCCGCAACGCGTCACACAAACGACATGTGAGTCAAGCCCCGGTTTCTACATGACAATTTTATTTCGCAATGCAAACTTTCAGCGCCTGAGCGGGAAGTGGGCCCGAAGCACGGCCCGTTAGCCCGCTCGGGCTCGCGCAAAGCCGGCCGGGCGGCCAATGGCGGCAAGAAAACCGATAGCGCATAATGAGCCGCCAGCCGGCGCCCGCCCGGGCGCGGCTCGCTCATTCGAAGAAACGAGGAATCCCATGTCTATCACCATGTATCAAGCCTCGGTGCCGGTTCTGATCCGCGGCCTCACCAATCTGCAAACCATCATCGGCAAGGCGCAGGCGCACGCGGCCGAGAAGCAGATCGACCCGTCGGTGCTGACCGCCGCACGGCTCTTCCCCGACATGCTGCCGCTCACGCGCCAGATCCATATCGCCACCGACACGGCCAAGGGCTGCGCCTCGCGCCTCGCGGGCGTGGACGCGCCGAAGTTCGAAGACGTCGAGGTGACGTTCGACGAACTGCACTCGCGCATCCAGAAGACCATCGACTACCTGAACATGTTCAAGCCCGAGCAGATCGACGGCTCGGAAGGCCGCAGCATCACGCTCAAGATGCGCAGCGGTCCGATCGAGTTCAGCGGCCTGAATTATCTGCTGGCCTTCGTGCTGCCCAACTTCTACTTCCACATCACGACGGCATACGACATTCTGCGCCACAACGGCGTCGAACTCGGCAAGCTCGATTACCTCGGGCACCCGTAACAAGGCAAGCCGCGGGTGAGCGGCAGACAAGCGACGCGGGCCGCGTCATGGCGGCCCGCACCGAAGCACCGGAACGGCGGCGCCTCGCGCCGCCCCTCAATCGAGCGACAGGCGCACCGCGAAAGCCACCAGCGCCGAAGAAAACGCCCACTTCTGCACGGTCTGAGCGACTGGATGCTTGCGCAACCATACGGCAATGCGCGCGGCGCCCAGCACGTAGAGCATGTCGAACAGCGCGCAGACGATCACGAGCAGGATGCCCAGCTGCAGCACCTGGAGCCACACCGACCCCGCCTGCGGCCGGATGAACTGCGGCAGCAGCACCGAGCAGAACAGCAACGCCTTGGGATTGAGCAGGTTCGTCAGCAGGCCCTTGACGAAATCCGCGCGGCGCGAGCGCGCCGCGGCCGTCGGCATGTCCGCCTCCGGCAGCGCGAAGACCGGCGCCCGGAAGATCTGCAGGGCCACCCACGCCAGATAGACCGCGCCCACGTAGCGCACCCCGTCGTAAAGCCACGGCGCATTGTGCAGCAGCGCGGCAAGGCCGCAGGCCGAGAGCGTGACGTGCGTCGCGCGGGCGATGCCGAGGCCGCACGCCGCCGCGAAGCCGCTCCTCGCGCCGCGGCTCATGCTGGTTTGCATCACGAGCGCCATGTCCGCGCCGGGCAAGGCGCTAACGATAATCAGGGCGACGACGAACATGAGCAGCAGGTGGGCGGAAATCATGATGGCCTCGTGGGTTGGAGGCTCTATGTTGCCGTCAACGATGGAGCGATTTCTGGCGATTTTCTCGTGCCTCCTCGCCATGTTTGGAGCAATACACTAAAATTTTCCCATCCAACAAGGAAATCCCCTCCCACCGCCATGAGCGACATCGACAAACTGGACAGGGCGATCCTGCGTGCGCTGCAGACGGACGCGCGCATCTCGAATGCGCGGCTCGCCGAAACGGTCGGCCTGAGCGAAACGCCGTGCGCCCGTCGCCTCAAGCGGCTCGAGCAGGACGGCTATATCGAGCGCTACCGGACGGTGCTCTCGCGCCGCGCGCTCGGGTTCGGCGTGGTGGCGTTCGTGTACGTGCGCTTTGCCCAGCACGACCGCACGCTCGCGGATCGTTTCGAGCGCGAAGTCTGCGCGATTGAGCGTATCCTCTCCTGCCATAACGTATCGGGCACGGCGGATTACATCCTGCAGATCGTCGCGCGCGACCTGGACGACTACGGCACCTTCATGCGCGATCAGCTGCGCGGCCTGCCGGGCGTGACCGCGGTGGAGTCGGCACTGTCGCTGCGCGAGGTGAAGGCCGACAACGGCCTCCCCCTGCCGTGAGCGCCTCCCGTCGCCACCATGCCCATTTCACCCCTCTCACACCGGAGCTTTCGATGACCCCAGAACAGGCGCGAGCCGAAGAATCCCAGGCCATGGCGCGCGTGCTGACCGCCACGCAGCGCGTCCAGTCGGCGTTCGCCTCGCTGCAGTCGCAGTTTCCGCCGGCCGGAGACGGCCACCCCTCCCAGTTCGCCCTGACGACGTTCGACGCCGCCCTGCAGGAACTGGAAGACGCCCAGGCCGCCTTCGACGAACTGCTCAACGATCTACTGGACGGCGAGCGCTGAGCAGTCGAAGCGCTCGCGCGCGAAGGCCGCGATCCGCTCGCAGGCCTCGACGAGCCGCGGCTCGTCGACCACGAAGCCCAGGCGCACGTAGCCATTGGCCGTCTCGCCGAACGCGCTCGCATCGAGCACCGAGACCTTCTGCGCGCTGAACAACTGCCAGGTGAATTCGTGCGTATCGAGCCCCGTGCCGCGCGCGTCGATCATCATGAACATGCCCGCCTCCGGCAGCAGGCAACGCAGGCCGGGCACGCCGTTCAGTCGCTCGTAGACGATATCGCGCCGGCGCCGGTAGAGCTCGCGCATGTCGGCGACGATCTGAGCGCGGTTCGCCAGCGCGGTCAACGCCGCCTCCTGGATAAAACCTGGCAGTCCGTAGAACATGCAGAGCGCGAGCCGGCCGAAATGGCCGACCAGCGTTTCCGGCGCAATCGCCCAGCCGAGCCGCCAGCCCGCCATCGCATGCGATTTCGAGAGGCTGCCCAGCGTGACGGTACGTTCCGCCACGCCGTCTAGCGAAGCCATGCTCACGTGCTCGCGCTCGGCTCCTTGATTTGTTCTCACGCGCGGCGGACTCGGCCGCGGATGCGGAATCGGACCGGATCTTTGTCCGGGACAGGCATTGTGCCCCGGGACAATGCGGGACTGCAAAGCGGGACTGCAGCGCATTGGTGCTAACCCGCAAACCGTTCGATAATCGCACACTCATGTGCGCTCACCGCTCGAAGACGGGCGCGCGGCGATTGCCGTGGCGCGCCGTGCGGCCTATGCTCGCTTCACCCAACGCCCCGCCCCGGCACCACGCCGGGGCACCGCCACAAGACCCGGCCGCGCACCGCGTTTGCGCCGGCCTCAGGAGACACGATGACCCCCGCCTTTGAAACCCACGATGCGCCCGCCTCGCGCCGCTCCCCGTCCCGCGCGCGGCGCGCGGCCGTCGGCAGCTTTGTGGGCGCCGTCGTCGACTGGTACGACTTCCTGCTCTACGGCATCGTCGCCGCGCTCGTGTTCAACTCGGCCTTTTTCCCCAAGGTGAGCCCGACGATGGGCACGCTCGCCGCATTCGCGACGTTCGGCGTAGGCTTCCTGTTCCGTCCGCTCGGCGGCGTCGTATTCGGCCACTATGGCGACCGGCTCGGCCGCAAGCGCATGCTCGTGCTGACCGTCATGATGATGGGACTCTCCACCGTCGCGATCGGCTTTTTGCCGACCTTCGCCGCCATCGGCTGGTGGGCGCCCGTGCTGCTCGTCGCGCTGCGCGCGCTGCAGGGCTTCGCCGTGGGCGGCGAATGGGGCGGCGCGGCGCTCATGGCCGTGGAATCGGCACCGCAGCACAAGAAGGCGTTCTACAGCAGCGGCGTCCAGGTGGGTTACGGCGTGGGTCTCGTGCTCGCCACCGGCATCGTCTCGGTGCTCAATCACACGTTCGGCGAGGCGGCGTTCAAGGCCTGGGCCTGGCGCGTGCCGTTCGTGCTGAGCATCGTGCTCGTGCTGATCGGCCTGTGGGTGCGGCGGAGCATGGAAGAATCGCAGGAGTTCGTCGAGAAGGTCGAGCAGTCCCACCACAAGGTCCGCATGCCGGTGATCGAGGCGCTCACGCAGCATCCGAAGGCGTTCCTGCTGATCGTCGCGCTGCGTCTCGCCGAACTGTTCACGATGTACATCGTCACCGCGTTCGCGCTCAGCTACTCGACGACGAATCTCGGCATGTCGCGCGACGTGTTCCTCAGCATCGGCCTCGTGGTCGGCGCGATCAGCTGTGTGACGATCCCGCTCTTCGCCGCGCTCGCCGACCGCTTCGGCCTGCGCCGCATCTACATGATCGGCGCCGTCGTCGGACTCGCTTCCGCCATCCCGTTCTTCCTCGCGCTCGAAGCCCGGTCCGTCGCGTGGATCGTCCTCTTCTCCGTGCTGCTCGCCAATCTCGCGCACGACATGGTCGTGAGCGTGCAGCAGCCGCTCTTCACCGAACTGTTCGGCACGGAGTATCGCTACAGCGGCGCCGGTGTCGGCTACCAGTTCGCGAGCGTGGTGGGCGGCGGCTTCACGCCGTTCATCGCGGTCGCGCTCGTGGGGATCGCCGGCGGCTCCTGGCACCTCGTCGCCGGCTACCTCGCCGCCGGCTGCCTGATCTCGCTCGTCGTCGCCGCCCGCATGCGCGCCGCCTGACACCCCGCCGCGTCGCGTTGCGATGCGAATAACGCCCCGAGCCCACGCGCAAGCGCCGGGCCCGGGGCGTTCGCGCTTGTGCCGCCTTTTGCCTCCTTGTGCCGGCTTGCACCCGTTCCGGCTCGCTTGATAGACTGCACGCAAATCTCCCGCCGCCCTCCGGCACCCACCGCATGACCGAAAATGCTCCCCATGTCTGATACGCGATCCGGCGGCAATCCTGGCGGCACCCCCGGCGACAATCCTCTCGGCATTCGCGGTCTCGAGTTCGTGGAGTTCGCCTCGCCGGACCCCGCGGCGCTGGCGCGATTGTTCGCGAGCCTCGGCTTTCGCGCCGTGGCGCGCCACCGGTCGAAGGCCGTCACGCTGTACCGGCAGGGCGACATCAATTTCCTCGTCAACGCGCAGCCCGATTCGTTCGCGAGCCGTTTCGCCGACGTGAACGGCGTGGGCGTCGTGGCCATCGGCATGCGCGTCGAACATGCCCAGCAAGCCTGCCACCAGGCGGTACGCTGGGGCGCATGGCGCTTCGACAACGAAACGATCGGGCCGCAGGAGTTGCGCATTCCCGCCATCCAGGGCATCGGCCATTCGCTGATCTATTTCGTCGAGCGCTGGCGCGGCAAGCCGGGCGGCAACGAGTCGGTATTCGACGTCGACTTCGTGCCGCAGGACGGCATCGACGACATGCAGGCCGTCATCGCAGGCACCGGCCTCGAGACGGTCGATCACCTCACCCAGGTCGTGAGCCGCGGCACGCTCGCCGAGTGGACGGACTTCTATCGCACGGTGCTGCACTTCTCCGAGACTTCCGAAACGAACGCGAACTGGCACGTCTCGGAAGCCTCGGGCGTGATGGTGTCGCCGGGCAACCTGATCCGCATTCCGGTGTACGAAGAAGGCGCGCCGCGCACGGCGCTGATGCACCGCTACCTGCACGAGCACGCAACGGACGGCGTGCAGCACGTGGCGCTCTCCACGAAGGACATCTTTTCGGCGGTCGACCGGCTGCGCGAGGCCGGCCTCGAACTGGTCGAACCGCCCGCGCCGTACTACGACCAGCTCGACGCGCGCCTGCCCGGGCATGGACTCGACATCGGCGCGCTGAGAAGCCGGCATATCCTCGTCGATGGCGACACCACGGGGCCCGGCGCGCCGCGTCTTTTCCTGCAGACCTTCGTGCGCCGCGGGCTGGGCGAGATGGCGCTGGAGATCGTCGAGCGGCGCGGCGACGAAGGCTTTGGCGCGGGCAATCTCGCGGCGCTCGAACAGGCTCGCCTTGCGCTGGGGGCAACGCAGCCGTCGGGCGGACAGTAAGCCAGTAAGCCAGTAATTGCGCCGGCCAACCGGCCGGCATGAAACCAGACAGGATCGAGCGCATGGATCGCCCGCCGCTTGCGAGGCGCGACTGGATCGCGGGACTGGAAAAAGGCCTCGCCATCCTCGAAGCCTTCGACAGCGAACACGCCCGCATGACGCCCTCGGAGGCGGCCGCCCGCACCGGCCTCACCCGCACGGCGGCGCGCCGCTATCTGCTCACGCTGCAACATCTGGGCTACGTCGCCGGCGACGGCAAGCAGTTCGGCCTCACGCCGCGCGTGCTGCGCGTGGGTTGGTCGTATTTCGATTCCGCGCGTCTGCCAAGGCTCGTGCAGCCGTATCTGCAGCAATTGAGCGCGCGCATCAACGAGTCGGTGTACGTGAGCGTGCTCGACGCGTGGGAACTCGTCTTCATTGCCCGCAACAGCGCCTCCCGCGTGATGACGACCGGGTTCGTGCTGGGCGCGCGCGTGCCGGTGCCGCTCACCTCGCCGGGCATGGTGCTGCTCGCGCACCACCCCGACCAGGAGGCCGTGCGCCGCTGGCTCGACACCGTCGATCTGCACCCGTTCACGCCGCATACGCTGACCGCGCGCACGCCGCTGCTCGAAGCTATGCGGATCGCACGCGCCGGCGGCTACGCGCTCGTCGAGCAGCAATTGCAGTCCGGCGTGCGCGGCGTGGCCGTGCCGGTCAAGAACCGCCACGGCGAGGTCGTGGCGGCATTGAGCACCAACATGCCGATGGGCCGGGAGTCGGCGGAAAAGGCCGTGCAGCGCGTACTCGTGCCACTGCAGGAAACAGCGCTGGCGCTGATGAATATCGTCTAACAGGAGCAAGGCTCATGGGAAGCATCGACGCGGTTGTGGCGGCGGCTGTCGCCTTCGTGGCCAGCCATTTCCTTCTGTCTCATCCCCTGCGCAAGCCGTTGGTCGGCGCGATCGGCGAAGCGGGATTCCAGGGCGTCTATTCGGTGGTGGCGTTCGCGACCTTCGGCTGGCTGATCGCTGCCTACCTCAGGGCGCCGCTCACCGAGCCCCTGTGGCAAGCGGGCGACACACTCTGGGCGCTGGTGTCCCTCGTCATGCTGATCGCTTCGATCCTGCTGATGGGCTCGCTGATCCGCAATCCCGCGCTACCCACGGGCGGGCGGCCCGCGCCGTTTCCCGAAACGGCGCGCGGCGTGTACGCAATCACGCGCCATCCGATGATGTGGTCGTTCGCGCTCTGGGGGCTCTGCCATATCGCCGTGTTCCCGGTGACGAAGAGCATCGTGCTGGCCGCGGCCATGATCGTCCTCGCGCTCGTGGGCGCCGCCTTGCAGGACCGCAAGAAGGAGCGGCTCGAGCCCGAACGCTGGCCGGCCTGGGAAGCGAAAACGAGCTACGTGCCGTTCGCGGCGATCATTGCGGGCCGCGCGCGGCTGGGCGGGTTCGGCCTGCATGCGCTGCTGGGCGGCCTCGTCGTCTGGCTAGTCGCCACCTGGGCTCATATTCCGCTGACCGGCTGGCACGCGGGCATCTGGCGCTGGATCTAGCACGCGGACAAAAGACGAAAAAAAGCCGCTCCGAAGAGCGGCCTTCGCCGACGGACAGGCGGACACGCAGCCCGCTGCCCGTTCAGTCGTCCAGCAAGGACAGATCGCGCACCGCGCCCTTGTCCGCCGACATGACCAGCTTCGCGTAGGCCTTAAGCGCCGCCGACACCTTGCGCGGACGCGGCTTCGCGGGCTTCCAGCCCAGCGCGTTCTGCGCTTCGCGGCGGCGCGCCAGTTCCTCGTCGGACACCAGCACGTCGATCGTGCGGTTGGGGATGTCGATGCGGATCCGGTCGCCGTTGCGCACCAGGCCAATGGCGCCGCCGGCTGCCGCCTCCGGCGAGCAGTGGCCGATCGAAAGGCCCGAGGTGCCGCCCGAGAAGCGGCCGTCGGTAAGCAGTGCACACGCTTTGCCGAGACCCTTCGACTTGATGTAGCTCGTGGGGTACAGCATTTCCTGCATGCCCGGGCCGCCCTTCGGACCTTCGTAGCGCACGATCACGACGTCGCCGGCCTTGACCTGGTCGTTGAGGATATTCTCCACGGCTTCGTCCTGCGATTCGGTCACGTGAGCCGTGCCCTCGAACACGAGCAGGCTGTCGTCCACGCCGGCGGTCTTCACCACGCAGCCGTTGCGCGCGATGTTGCCCGTCAGCACAGCGAGGCCGCCTTCCTTCGAAAACGCATGCTCATACGAGCGGATGCAGCCCTCGGCGCGGTCGAGATCGAGGCTCGGCCAGCGCGTGTTCTGGCTGAACGCCACCTGCGTCGGAATGCCGGCCGGGCCGGCCAGGTAGAAGTTTTTCACGGCGTCGTCGCGCGTGTGAGCGACGTCCCACTGCTGCAAGGCATCTTTGAGCGTGGGGGCGTGCACCGTCGGCACGTCGGTATGCAGCTTGCCGGCGCGGTCGAGCTCGCCGAGGATGGCCATGATGCCGCCCGCGCGATGCACGTCCTCGATGTGGTACTTGTTCGTGTTGGGCGCCACCTTGCACAACTGCGGCACGGCGCGCGAGAGACGGTCGATGTCGGCCATCGTGAAGTCGATGCCGGCCTCCTGCGCCACGGCCAGCAGATGCAGGATCGTATTGGTGGAGCCGCCCATGGCGATGTCCAGCGTCATGGCGTTCTCGAACGCCTTGAAACCCACCGAGCGCGGCAGAACGCGCTCGTCGTCCTGTTCGTAATGCTGGCGCGTAAGTTCGACGATGCGGCGGCCGGCGCGCTTGAAGAGCTGCTCGCGGTCCGCGTGCGTGGCCACCACCGTACCGTTGCCGGGCAGCGAAAGGCCCAGCGCCTCGGTCAGGCAGTTCATCGAGTTGGCCGTGAACATGCCCGAGCACGAGCCGCAGGTCGGGCAGGCCGAGCGCTCCACTTCCGCCACTTCGGCGTCGGAATACTTCGTGTCGGCGGCGATCACCATGGCGTCGATGAGATCGAGCTTCTTGATCTCGATGGCCTTCGTGGCGGGATTCGCGAGACGCGTCTTGCCGGCTTCCATCGGACCGCCGGAAACGAAGATCACCGGAATGTTCAGGCGCATCGCGGCCATCAGCATGCCCGGGGTGATCTTGTCGCAGTTCGAGATGCACACCATGGCGTCGGCGCAGTGCGCGTTGACCATGTACTCCACCGAGTCGGCGATGATGTCGCGGCTCGGCAGCGAGTACAGCATGCCGTCGTGCCCCATGGCGATGCCGTCGTCGACGGCGATCGTGTTGAATTCCTTGGCCACGCCACCCGCAGCCTCGATCTCGCGCGCGACGAGCTGGCCCAGGTCCTTCAGGTGCACGTGGCCCGGCACGAACTGGGTGAACGAGTTGACCACCGCGATGATCGGCTTGGCGAAATCGTCGTCTTTCATGCCGGTGGCGCGCCACAGGGAGCGCGCACCCGCCATGTTGCGGCCGGCGGTGGAGGTTTTGGAACGGTATGTGGGCATCGTGGGTGCTGTAGAAAGGTCGCAGGAAAAAACGGGCCACGGGATTGAAGGCCCTCGCGCGCCCGTGCGTACAACCTCTTGAGTCGCGCCCTGGGCAGACCGGGAATTATTGCACAGGCCCGACGGGCGCGCGGCCGCGCCCCACGCGGCGCAGGCCGTGCGGGCTCAGTTGCCGCGCGGTTATCGGAATGGCGCCGGCCTGTGACTTCCGCGAGTCGTCTTCGCTACGGCAGAGGGGGATTCAGAACAAGGCAGGAGAGAAAAGCATTCCCCGCGAACGGGGGAAGCGAACGAACCCGCCTGCATGGCAGGCGGGTTGCGAGTACAACGCGACTTCTGACTTCTTACTTCGCGCCGGCTTGCGAGGCACCGTTCATCGACGAGCCGTAAGCCGTATTTTCTTGCGCCACACGTGCCTGCGCGGCTTGAATGTCCGACGTATAGGTGCGCGGGTTCATACGTGCCGGGTTGTAGCCAGCTTGTTCGACTTGAGCCAGTTCGGCACGCACCTGGGCGCGGGTCAGCGAATCGTTCGATTGAGCAAACGACACAGCGGGAACGGCGAGAGCAGCGGCAACGACAACAGCAACGAGGGAATTCTTCATGGAAACGCTCCGGAAAGGGACGGGTAGGCGGCTCCCCGCAGGAACCTTAAACCGGAGTCTATAGGTAATACCACCTACAGATAAACCCTGAAATGGCGAATTCACTATTCTCCTCACAGATACAATCCGGAGTGCAAAAGGTACCGTCCCCATACGCTCCTGCCATCTGCTGGAGTGGCGCATCGCCAATCCGGACTATCTGGAACCGCAATAAAACAGGTGTGCGCCCGATTTATTTCATTTACCTTTCTATTGGCGCGATTTCCTTTCTTTTTCATTAAATTCGGCCCGCCCCGGTGCCGAAGGAAATCGCGCATATCCCTGCCGGCAGGCCGTGGCGCGGGCCTCCCGGGATATTAAACCTTCGTTCATCAAAATTTTTGGCCATTGCACAAAAAAATAAATCAATCAATAGAGAGTAACCTTGCGAAATCGACAGGCAGGCGGACACTCTTTTAAAAACAATGACTTATTGCGAACATAACGCCGTCGTACATTGACCTGCCTTTCCCCCCTTTGTAATTTGGCGACAATTCGCAACACCAACGCATTCTTCCCTCGCCTCGCCCGGTCGCCTTTGATACATTTGTTGTGAAAATAAACAAAAGAAGGCAGCAGAAAGTAGTTTCGCTCCCTGACACAGCCTCCCTGACACAGCAAGCGTGATCGCCCAGGACGCAGGGCAAAAGCAGCGGCGCCCCCGGAAGTGATTCGAGGTGCCCTGCTTGCAACAGGCGTCTTCGCTCACGGTATAACAACCATTGGGCAAAGTTAGTAGTACTACAACCCAACTCTTTTTTTGCGAAGGTATGGAGGAGAGAATGAAGAAGGCTTTGCTCGCCGCGGCACTCATGTCTGCGGGAATCGTCGCCCATGCACAAAGCAGCGTGACCCTCTACGGCCGGCTGGATGTCGGCGTCCAATATCGCCAGGGCATCTACGGCGGCAACGCGGTCCAGGCAGAGAGCGGCGACTGGGGTGAATCGGAACTCGGCCTCAAGGGCGCTGAAGACCTCGGCGGCGGCACGAAGGCCATCTTCAAATTGGAGATGGGCCTGAACGTGATGAACGGCGAGTACAACAACGGCTCGCTGTTCGGTCGCGAAGCCCGCGTCGGTCTGACGAACGATGCTTGGGGTACGTTCAAGATCGGCTACGCCGGCGCTGCTGAAATCATTCAGGACAGCTGGGATCTCGACCCGCAGTTGATGCAGCAGTACGCAATCGCCACCCTGGTGCGTGGCCGTAACTGGGCACAGGCAGGCAACAGCGTGGAATACACCTCGCCGCTGCTCTACGGCCTGACGTTGAAGGGTCAGTATGATCTGGCCAACAGCCCGAACTGGAACGGCAGCGTCACCTCGCCGGGCAGCTCCGGCCCGAACCAGCTCGGCGGCACCGCGCAAGGCCGTTCGGACGGCTTCAAGATCCAGTACAACGCTTCGGCCTTCGAGCTGCAGGCGATCTACGACGAAACCCGCGACGCGTTCGGCAACTTCAGCAACGTCTACTTGTTCTCGCGCTCGATCATCGCCGGCGGCAACTACACGCTCGGCCCGGTCAAGTTCTACGCGGGCTACCAGCACCTGTCGGCGCCGGGCGCCGACGAGTACGGTTACGGCAACGCTGCTTCGCCGGCCGGCGCCGGCCTGCCGACCGCGGTCGATCACGAATGGGGCGGCGTGGCCTGGCAGATCAACGCGGCTACGGCTCTTACGGGCGCGATCTACCATGCCAATGCCAACAACGGCAACGGCAACGCCACGATGTACACGCTGGCCGGCACCTACAACCTGTCGAAGCGCACGTTCTTCTACACGGAACTGGGTTACATCCACAACAGCTCGACGTCGAACATCGGTCTTGGCGACGGCTACTCCGACCCGTACGGCACGGCTGGCCAAAGCCAGGTCAACGGCGGCTCTGGCTCGAGCGGCAGCTCCTTCGTCAACGACGGCCCTGGCTACGGTCACAGCCAGTTCGCGGCTAACGTGGGTATCATGACGCAGTTCTAATGTAGTACCCGCAGTATCGGCAACAAGCATCGACTCGCACCGCGGGAAGTCGCATCGCAACACGTGCGCTTCCCGCGGCAGACATTTACCCCGACATTCACCCCGTTATTCAACGAATAATTTTCAGGGCATAGGAGAATCGATATGAAGTTGATACAAGTTGCCAAGGCAACCACGGCCGCGTTCGCACTGACGCTGGCTCTGGGCGCCCACGCACAGGCCAGCGATACGTCGGCGAATAACAACGCGGCCGCAGCAGCACCGGCACCGACTTCGGCCAAGGCGTCGAAGGCAGCCAACCGTGCGCTCGCCCGCAAGATTCATCGCGCCCTGTCGAAGACCAAGGGCCTCGATCCGACCCATATCTACGTCAAGGTCGTCAGCGGCGGTGTCGTGACGCTGACCGGCAGCTGCGTCAGCCAGGACCAGATCAACCTGGCCGGCGATACGACGCAGAAGGTCGACGGCGTGACGTCGGTCAGCAACAAGCTGAGCGTGAAGACGCCGCAGTAATCGCTTTGTAGTGCTTTGTTGTTTTTGCGTCGGGTGGTGTTCGCACCGCCTGACGCTACGTTGCTCCCTCCCGCACCTTACGTTTGTAGTACGATGCAAACGCCCGCCCGTCTTTCTCTCCGTCCCGTCTTCCCCTTCTGCATCGTTCGAACCGCATCAATTTGATGACAGAGGTTTAATCCTCACCCTGCTGCATCTTTATCAAGTCCGGCGACCGCGCGGCCGATAATTGAATTAACCAATGATAGGGACCGTGCGTCGCGCGACGCGCCGCGGGTCAAAAAAACGGAGACAACGCGGTGCACCCCGAACTGCCGCAGCGATCGCGCGTGCCACTCACGGCGGATTGCCCATGAATCAGCTTCAAGCCATGCGCGTGTTCACGAAAGTCGTGGAGCTGAACAGCTTCGGCCTGGCCGGCAAGCAGCTCGGCATGTCCGCGGCTGCGGTCACGCGCAGTATCGGCATGCTCGAAGCGCATCTGAACATGCGCCTGCTGAACCGCTCCACGCGCTCGCTTTCGCTGACCGAGGCCGGGCAGCTCTACCTGGAAGGCTGCCGCGCCGTGATCGAAAAGCTCGACGACATGGAGTCGGAGCTCGTCCGGACCACGCGCGATCCGAGCGGCGTTCTGCGCATCGCCTCGCACTCGATCTTCGCGGGTCACGATTTCGCGTCGCTCCTGGGCGCGTACCGTGAAGCCAATCCGCGCGTCGATTTCGACGTCACCATTTTCGACACCCATCTCGATCTGATCGAAGGCGGTTTCGACCTGTGCTTCGCCATCGACCGGCAACCCATCAATGCCACGCTGGTGCGGCGCGAGCTCACCACGATCCGGGAGATTGCCGTGGCGACGCCGGGCTACCTCGCACGGCGCGGCGCCCCGCATACGCCGCTCGATCTGGCCGGCCACGACCTGCTCGTGGCCGGGAACGGTCCGCGCACGTGGGAATTCAGCAACGGCACATCGCAACATCGCATCGGCGCGAGCGGGCCGTTCGTGGCGAACAGCTACGCGACGGTGCGCGCGGCGGTGCTCGCCGACATGGGTATCGGGGTCCTGCCGCTGCCCTGCATCGCCGACGACCTCGCGCGCAACCGCCTGTTGCCGGTTCTGAACCAGTACGCGGTCAACGGCGGCGAGCGCAGTCTTTCGCTGGTCTACCCGGGCCGCAGCTATCTGAGCATCAAGGTGCGGAATTTCATCGACTTCGCCGTCGAGCGCTTTCGCACCATGACGCCCGGGACCCAGCCAGGCAACCACCACGTTCTCGCCTGATCCCCGTCGCGACCGGCCGGCCGCGGCCTTTATCCACTTTCCCTGTTCCAGCCGACATCATGCATCGAGTTCTCGCGATTGAAGATCAAGCGCTCGGCCGCGACGCCGTCGCGCCGCGCCTTGCGCAGTCCGGCTTCGACGTGGAAGTCGCCCGCACGGGACGCGAAGGCATCGCGCTCGCCCTCTCCGGCCAGTACGACGCGGTCACCATCGAGCGGCGGCTGCCCGATCTCGACGGTCTCGCGATCGTCACCACGATACGCAGCGTGGGCCTCGATACGCCCATTGTTCTGCTGAGTTCGTCGCAGGCGGTCGAGGAGCGCGTGCAGGGCCTGCGCGCCGGCTGCGACGACTATCTTTCGCGCCCGTTCGTGCCCGAGGAAATGCTGGCCCGCGTGGAGGCGATCCTGCGCCGCTACCGGCACACGAGCGCGCCGGAGACGGTCCTGCGCGTGCCGCCGCTCGAGCTCGATCTCGTGCGCCACACGCTGGTGTCGAACGGCAAGCTCCTGAAGCTGCGGCCCGCCGAAATGAGCCTCATCGAATATCTGATGCGCCACCCGCGCATGGTGCTGACACGCACGATGATCTACGAGTCGGTCTGGGGCGGCCGCTACGACCCGACGAGCAACGTCGTGGACGTGCACATCGGCCGCCTGCGCAGCCGCATCGACGTACCGGGCACGCCCTCGCTGATCCGCACGGTGCGCGGCACGGGCTATCTGCTCGGCTGAAGACGGCGAGGAACAGCCCGCATTGCGTCACCTAACCATCTCTTCATCTTCACGCGATCGTTTTGGCAGGCAGGCCTGACTATGCTGACTCTCATGTGCCCGAGGGGTACATCTGAAGTATCCAGGCACACGCGGGAGGGTATTCAGCATGACAAGACATCGCACTGGCGTTCTGGCGCGCCGCCTCGCCGTCGCGGCGATCGGCATCTTCGCGCTCGCGGGCTGCTCGTCGCTGCAAGGCACGGCTAACGGGCCCAACGGCTGTGTCGGCCCGCCCGACTTCTGCACGCCCTATTTCGGCTCCTGAGCAGGACGAGCCTGCTTAGGCCCGCTGACGTCGAACGTCAAGCCGACGACAAATCCGGCACCGTAGTCAGCTGATAACCGTAGCGGTTCACGGTGTCGAGCCGGAAGTGCGCGCCGGAGGCCTTCAGCTTGCGCCGCAGCCTCGACACGACGAGATTGACGCTCGACGGCTCGACATCCTCGCGCTCGGGCCACGCGTAACGCGTGAGCTGCTCGCGCGCGACGGGCGCATTCGGCCGCCGCAGCAGACATTCGATCAGGAGAAATTCGCGCGTGGTGAGCGGAATGCGCAACTCGCCGTCCACCGCCTCGCGCGTCATCGGATCGAGCCGCAGCGTGGGCATATCGGTCTGGGTCTGCGCCGCCGCGTAGGCCGCGTTGCGGCGCAGCGCATGAATGCGCTCGTGGATTTCCAGCACCGAATAGGGCTGCACGTAACAGGCATCGGCGCCCGCTCTCAGAAGCCGCGCGCATTCGGCCGGCGTCGCCCGGCCCAGCGCCATCACGATGGCAGGCGCATTGTCGATGTGGCGCAGATCGGCAAGCACCTCGAACAGCGTGTCGAGATCCTCCTCGCTCTGCCGGCAGACGACGATCGCATCGAATTCCTCGATTCGCGCGAGATGCGAGGCATAAAAAAGATCGTCGGTCGCTTCGACACTATTGAGACTCTCGGTCAACGCCTTTTGCATGTAGTGGCGGGTCGTGTCGGCGGTCGCGGTAAGCAACACTCTCATTCGGTCGAGGTCCGTTACAGGTTATGCGGCCAGCAGTCGACGCGCACGACCGTCCCGTGGCTCGATCCGCTGATGTCCAGCGCGAAATCGTGCAGGCCGACGATGGCCGAAACGATTCCGAGCCCGAGGCCGCTGCCCGGCAGGTGCCGCGTCTGTCTGCCGCGATAGAGCTGGTCGAGCACGAGCGTGCGCTCGTCTTCGGGGATGCCGGGCCCGCTGTCCGCGATGCTGACGCTGGCGCCCGCCGCGACCGTTTCGAGGCGCACGCGCACGGTCCCGCCTTCGGGCGTGAATTTCACGGCGTTGTCGAGCAGATTGCTGAAAGCCTCGAACAGCAGCGCGCGGTCGCCCGAGACCGGCGCAACGCGTGTGAGATGCCGCTCCAGCACCACCTGCTTCTCTTCGGCGAGCGGCTCGTAGAGGTCGCACAGATCGGCGACGAGCGGCTCGAGATCGACTTCGGAAAACGCCGCGCGCCGCTGGCGCGAGCCGAGCTCCGCAATGCGCAGCATCGCGGTGAAGCGGTCGAGCAGTCCGTCGACTTCCTCGCGGGCCGCGGCGACCACCGCCGCGAGATCCTCGGCGTTGCGCCCCGTGGCTTCGCTGCTGGCGTTCGAGAGGCGCGCGCGCAGGCGCACGAGCGGCGTGCGCAGGTCGTGCGCGATGCCATCCGTGGCGAGCTTCACTTCGGCCATGAGACGCTCGACCTCGTCCAGCATGCGGTTGACGAGCTGCGCCAGCATGGCGAGCTCGTCGCGGCCGCTATTGGGCAGGCGCGCCGAGAGATGGCCCGACGCGATGGAGGCCGTGGCCTTGCGGATGGCCGACACGCGGCGCATCTGGTGCACGCTGATGAGCAGGCCGCCCAGCACGCTGGCGCCAAGGCACAGGATGCCGCCGAACACCAGCGCATGAATGAGGTCGCCGCGCACGCGCCGCACGTCCTCGAGCGTGCGGGCGACGACAAGGCGTTGACCGTTCTGCCTCACCTCGCCCATCACACGCAGCTCGCGCGGCGCGCCGTCCACGCGCAGCCCGACATTTCGCCCGGCCGTGCGCTCGTGCGCCTGCCCGACGGGATCGAGCCACAGCGCGGGCGGCAGAACGTCGAGATCGCCGGCCACGTAGCGGCCGTCCGGGGTGAAGAGTCCGTAGTGGTTCTGGTGCGGGCTTTCGCGCGCGAGCCGCGCCGCGATTGCGCCGGGCAGTTCGGCGTCGCCGCGCGCATCGAAATAGCGCAGCTGCCAGCGCAGGCCGCTGTCGGTCTCGCGCTCCATGGCGCGCGTGACCGAATACTCGATCAGACCGATCAGCGCCATGAAGGCGAGCGAAAAGATCGCTGCGTAGGCGGTCAGCCAGCGAAACGTCGTGGTGCGCCAGTGCTGGCCCGGCGCCTGCAACGCACGCGCATGCGCCGGCGACGCGGCCGCCTCGCGCTGCGGCCTCGGTTTGCGGACCGTCCAGCCCATGCTCACCATGGCCCGATCACTGCTTCGTCATTGCAAGCTGGCATTTCGTCTCCGTCGATCGCGCGAGCTACCTCTGTTGTGTCATGAAATTTCGTTCAGGATACGCATCGCCAGGCCTTGCCGCATTAACCCGTTTAACCCGTTTAACCCGCTTAACCGATCCGGATCATCCGCATGAACCTTCATCCGGCGCGAAGCCGGCGCCGGAATGCGTTGTGCAGCAAAATGCACGCCCGCCCTAGCTGCACATCACGAGCGGCAGCTTCATTTCGGCAAGCAGGGTGCGCGTGACGCCGCCCAGCAGCTTTTCCCAAAGCATGGCGCGGCCGTGCGCGCCGGCAATCAGTATGTCTGCGCCTTCTTCCAGCGCCACGCCTTGCAGTTCGTTGCCCGCAGGCACGCCGCGACGGGCGAGCGTGCGCATTTCCACGTTGACCGCATGGCGCCGCAGATGGTCCAGCACGACCGTAGGCGCAAGCTGTTCGGGGTGGTCCGGTTCATCGCTGTCCATGACGAGCACGACGGTGGACTGCGCGCACTCGATCAACGGCAGCGCGGCCGAGAGCGTGCGCGCGCATGCCGGGCTACCGTTCCAGGCAAGCGCCACCCGGCGGCCGAGCGGGCACTCGCCGGGCAGGCTGTCCACATCGGAACCGCCGCCCGGCGGCATGATCAGCACCGGGCGGCCCGTCGTGAAGAGCACGGTCTCCGCGAACGAATATTCCTCGGGCAAATCGATGTCCTCCAGCGGATCGTGGCCGACGATGCTCAGGTCTGCGTAACGTGCGCGCTGCGGAACGATCACGCGCGCACGGCCGTCGGCGCCTTGCCATTCCACCTCGACTCCGCGCTGGCGGCCGAGATCGGCGAGCATGGCGTGCAGCATGTCGGCCTGCTCGTCGAGCTCGCTTTCGATCGTGGCGCGCAGCGATCCTGCCTGGCCGCCCGGCATGAGCCCGAGCTCGGAGGCCTTGAGCCGCCGCTGCTGCGCAATGCTGCGCTCGCGCACATGCAGCGCGCTCAATCTGGCGCCGTGCCGGGCCGCCAGATCGGCGCCGCGCAGCAGACGCACCTGACCGGCCTCGCTGGCGTCGACATGCACCAGGATGTCCTTGAAACCCATCGTCCTGCCTCCCCCTTACAACTGACCACTCATTATCGCGCCTCGGCGGCCGCGTCGCTTGCAGAATGTGAGCCATACGCAAGCGGCCCGAAAGGGATCGTCTGCTTCGGCGTGGGCAGGTCGGCCGTGCTCCAGCCGCCGCCCAGCGCGCCGATCAGCGCAACCGACGTCTGCAGGCGCCGCGTCTGCACCTGTGCTTCGGCAATCTGCGCATCGAGCGCCGCGATCTGCGCGACCGTCACGTTCAGGTAGTTGTCGAGTCCTTCGGTGTACAGACTGAGCGACATGTTCTGCACCCGCACCGCCGCATCCACCGCCGCCTGCTGCTGTTGCGCCTCGGTGGCGAGGCGGTCGGTCAGCGCGAGGTTGTCCTCCACTTCGCGGAAGGCCTGCAGCACGGTCGAGCGGTAGTCGTCGCTGGCTTCGTTGAACACCGACCAGCTTGCCTGCAGCTCGGCGCGCCGCAGTCCGCCTTCGAAGAGCGGCAGCACCGCCGACGCCCCAAAGGCCCACAGGCTGTTGGAGAGCGTCGTCAGCCCCCAGCCCGAGTCCTCGAAGCCGCCCATGGCGGAAAGCCGGACGTTCGGGTAGAACGCGGCGCGCGAGACGCCGATCGCCCGGTTGGCGGCCGCCATGTTGCGCTCGGCCTGTGCGATGTCCGGGCGCCGCTGCAGGAGCAGCGACGGCATGCTGACCGGCACCGTCGGGATCGCGTAGTCGTGCTCCGGCATCGTGGTCAGACGAAAGTCGACCGGATTGGCGCCGACCAGAACGGCCACCGCATGCTCCAGAACGGTGCGCTGCGCCAGCACTTCCGTGTCCGCGGCCTGCGCCGAGGCGAGCTGGTTCTCCGCGCGCCCCACGTCGAGCCCGGACGAGATCTTGCCCGCCAGCCGCATCTGCGTGATGGAGACCGCCGTGCTGTAGGCCTTGATGGCCTGCTTGTAGATCTCGTGCTGCTTGTCGTAGCCCCAGATCGCCATGTAGTCGGACGCGAGCTCCATTTCGAGCGAAAGCCGCGCGTCGGCTACTGCGGCGGCCACGCCCTGCGCGTTGCTCTGGGCCTCGCGGGTCAGGTTGCGCGTCTGGTCCCAGAAGTCGGGCCCCCATGACGCTTGCCCGCCCCAGAAGTTCGACGCCTCGTGCATCGTGCCGCTGTTGTTATGGAACAGCGTGTGCGCCGATTCGCCGTTCTGGCTGGTGTAGGCGTTCAGCCCGATCTGCGGGAACAGGCCCGAGCGCGCTGCGGCCACGACGTCCTGCGCCTGCGTAAAGGTTTCGCGCGCGGCGGCGAGATCGGGGTTGGCGGCGTCGAGCTGCTCTTCGAGCTGGTCGAGCTGCTTATCGCCGAACATCTGCCACCACGGCCCGCGCTGCAACTGGTCCGAGGGATTCGCCGTCACGAACGGACCCGTGCCCGTGTACGAGGCGGGCAGGATCATCTCGGGCGGATGATAGGTGGGCGCGAGATCGCAGCCGGCGAGCAACGACACCGCCACGAGCGCCGCAATGCGGGTCATGCGTTTCATCAGGAGCCGTCCTCGTCTTCTGCCGGTGTCAGCGCCGCAGCCGACGCCGCAGCCGGGGCCGAAGCCGACGTCGTCTCGCCCGGCACCTCGGTGCCCTTCGCGCCCTTCACGATGCGAACCTGCTGGCCTTCGAGAATGCCCGCGGAAGGATTCAGCACGATCTTGTCGGTGGGCTTCAGGCCCGACACCACCTGCACTGTCTTTCCGAAGTTGGTCCCGAGCTTCACGTCCTGCAGATGCACGCGATCGTCGGGTCCGACGAGCGCCACCTGCATGCCGTCGGAGCGGAACAGCAGCGCCTGTTCGGGCACGACCGGGATATTGCGGTCGAGCGGCACCTTGAAATGCACGTTCGCGTAGCCGCCCGGCCAGATCAGGTGATCAGGGTTCGGCACCAGCAGTTCGGTCGTCACGGTGCGCGTCTGCGGGTTGAACGCGTTGGCGCTCGTGGCGAAGGTCGCGTCGAACACGCGGTCCGGGTACTGCGGCAGCGACAGCGTGGCCGTGAGGCCGGGCTTGAGGATGTTCGCGTAGTCCTGCGGCACCGAAACGAACACGCGCATCTCGTGAATGTCGGAGACCGTGAAGAGTTCGTCCGCCGCGCCGCGCGAGCTCACGTCGCCGCCCGCCCCATTCACGTAGTTGCCCACGTCGGTGTTGCGCGCCGTCACCACGCCGTCGAAGGGCGCCACGATGCGCTTGAAGCCTTCGAGCACCCGGAAACGGGCCACTTCGTGCTGGGCCGCGCGCACCTTGGCTGCCTGCGCGGCGGCGTCGGCCACCTGCACGTCCACTTCCTGCTGCGACACGGCCTGCGTGCCCGCCAGCGCCTGATAGCGCTTCGCGGTGAGCGCCGCCAGGTTGTAGTTGGTCTGCGCGACGTCGAGGTCGGCGATCGCGCGCTGATACTGCTCGTCCACGGCCGGGGCGTCGATCGTGGCAAGCGTCTCGCCCGACTTGACGAGCCCGCCGTAGTCCTTGTTCCACTTCAGCACGTAGCCCGAGACCTGGGCATAGATCGGCGCCGTATACCACGCGCGGATCGTGCCCGGCAGCGTGAGCATGTTCTGGGCCGGCCCATTCTGCGGCGAGATGACCTGCACGGACGGAACCGAATCTTCGTCGGCGACGGCGCGCAGGTCCGCCATGTTGTTGTGCCGCTGGATCACGCCGATGGCGACGACGACGGCAGCAATCACGCCCGCGCCGATAAGCCAGGTCCGCGGCCCGAATCGCCGGGGAACCGGTGCTTCCCTGTTTGCGCTCATGACTGTGCCTCCTTGGAAGGTTGATGATCCCGGTGCAGCAGCGCGAACACACAAGGGACGAAAAGCAGCGTAGCAAACGTGGCGAACATCAGACCGCCGATCACGGCGCGTCCGAGTGGCGCATTCTGGGTATTGCTGAAAGACATGGGCAGCATGCCGATCATCATGGCGAGCGCCGTCATCAGCACCGGACGGATCCGGCTGAAACCGGCCTCGATCGCGGCCTCGACGGCGTTGCCGTATTGCGCGAGGTGCTCGCGGGCAAACGAAACGACCAGAATCGAGTTCGCGGTCGCCGTGCCCATGCACATGATGGCGCCCGTGAGCGCGGGGACCGAAAGCGTGGTGTGCGTCACGAAAAGACTCCACACGATGCCGGCAAGGGCCGCCGGCAGCGCGGTGATGATGATGAATGGATCGAGCCAGGACTGGAAGTTGACCACGATGACGAGATACACGAGCAGGATCGACAGCGCGAGACCGCCCAGCAGCTGCGCGTAGGCGCTGCTCATGGTCTGCGCCTGGCCGCGCAGGTGCACGCTGGCGCCGTGCGGCAGCTCGCCCTGCATGTCGTTCACGATCTTCTGCACGTCGTCGTACACGCCGCCGAGATCGCGCCGCTGGTTGCTCACGAAGATGTCGATGGCCGGCAGGATGCTGTAGTGCGTGGCCAGCAAGGGCGTGCCCATCTGCGTGATGCGGCTCAGCGCGCCCAGCAGCTGCGCATGCTGCGCGTCCGGCGTGCCGGTGCCCGTGTCGATCGGAATCGTCTCCAGGTCGTTCATGGACTCCAGTTCGTTCTGCGGCGTCTGCATGTTCACGAGGTGCGACACGCCGTTCGAAGTGTCGAGCCAGTAGGTCGGCGCCGTCTGGCCGCTGCCCGAGAGCGTGGCGAGCGCGTTGTTGGCGATGTCCGCTTCCGTGAGGTTCAGGCCCGAGGCGAACGAGCGCGAAGCCGTGATCTTCAGTGTAGGCTCATTGAAAGCCTGCTGGATGTTGACGTCGGTGGCGCCCGGAATCTTGCGCAGGCGCGCGGCGATCTTCTGCGCGTAGGCGAAGTTCGCCTCCTGGCCGCGGCCGGCGATCTGCACGTCGATCGGCGCGGGCAGACCGAAGTTCAGGATCTTCGCCGTGATGTCGCCAGGCAGGAACGTGAACTGGGTGCCCGGATACAGCTTGGGCAGCTCGCGCCGCAGCGTGTAGCGGTAGTCGTCCACGGGCGAGCGCTCGCTCGCGAGACTGATCGTGATGTCGCAATCCTGCGGGCCGATCGTGCCGGTCGAGTTATACGCCTCGTTGATACCGCTCGCCGGCAGGCCGCAGTTGTCGAGCACGTTGGTCACCTTGCCCGGCAGCAACTGGCGGATCGAGCCGTTGACGAGCACCGCCAGCTTCGACGCCTCTTCAAGACGCGTGCCGATCGGCGCGCGCATGTGCATGTCGATTTCGCCGGACTTGATGCCCGGGAAGAAGTCGCGCCCGAGGAACATAATCAGCACGAGCGAGCCGAACGCGCACAGCGCGAAGATCGGCACGAAGCGACGGCGGTTCCCGACCACGCTGGTCAGCACTTCGCGATAGCGATCCCGGAAGTTCGAGAACGCATGCTCGAAGCCGCGCTGGAAACGTCCGAACATGCCGGGCGGCGCACTGTGGCCGCCGCCGTGCGCATGCTCCGCCACCTGGCCGCGCAGCAGCCATGCCGCCATGGTCGGCACGAGCGTGCGCGAGAGGATGAACGACGCGATCATCGCGAAGACGATGGCCTCGGCCATCGGCAGGAACAGGTAGCCGGCCACGCCGCTCAGCTGGAACAGCGGCAGCCAGACGATACAGATACACAGCGTGGCGACGAAGGTCGGCACGACGATCTGGTTCGCCGCCGCGATGATGCCGGGCTCGAGCTCCGCGCCGGCTTCGAGGTGGGTGTCGATGTTCTCGATCATCACCGTCGCGTCGTCCACCAGAATCCCGACCGCGAGCGCGAGCCCCCCCAGCGTCATCACGTTGATGGTCTGGCCGAGCCACGAGAGCGTCAGCACCGAGCAGAGAATGGCGAGCGGAATGGAGGTCGCGACGATCAGCGTGGAGCGCCAGCTGCCGAGGAACAGCAGCACGGTCAGGCCCGTGAGGATCGCCGCCGTGATCATTTCCTGCACCACCTCGCGCACGGAATCCTTCACGAAGCCCGAGGCGTCGTTGAGGGGCTTGATCTCCACGCCGGGCGGCAGCGTGCGCAGAATGCCGGGCAGCGCCTTCTTGATGCCGTCGACGACCGAGAGCGTCGATGCGTCGCCGCTCTTCAGGATCTGGATCAGCACGGCCTGCTTGCCTTTCACGAGCACTGCGTTGATCTGCGGCGGCGAGCCGCGGTGCACGTAGGCAACGTCGCGCAGGAAGACCGTGGCACCGTTCACGGTCTTGATCGGCATGTTGTTGAAGGTGTCCACCTGGATCGGCGTCGCATTGGTCTGCACCATATAGTCGAGCGCGCCGATCTTCTGGTCGCCGGCCGGCAGCACCACGTTCTGCGCCGCGAGCGCCTTGCCGACGTCCGTGGCCGAAAGGCCGTGTGCGAGCAGCTTGGTCTGGTCGAGGTCGATTTCGACGTTCAGCTGCGCGCCGCCATACGGTGTCGGAATGGCGGCGCCCGGGACCGCCACGAGCTGCGGACGGATCAGGTTCGACGCCATGTCGTAGACCTGGGCTGCCGTCATGCCGGGGGCCGAAACCTGCAGGTCCAGCACCGGAACGGAGGAGGCGTTGTACGAGAGCACCTGCGGCGGCGTGATGCCCGCGGGCATCTGTTTGAGCACCGTCTGCGAGATCGAGGTGATCTGGGCCTGCGCAGCGGCGATGTCCGTGCCCGGCTGGAAAAAGATCTTGACGATGCCGCGCCCGTAGAGCGACTGGCTCTCGATATGCTCGATGTTCTCGACCGTGGTCGTCAGCGAGCGCTCGTAGTAGTAAATCACGCGGCCCGACATGTCCTGCGGCGACAGACCGTTATAGGTCCAGACGACCGCGACGACGGGAATTTTGATGTTCGGGAAAATGTCGGTGGGTGTTTTGACCACCGCCAGACCGCCGAACAGGACGATCAGTATGCTCATCACCACGAACGTCAACGGACGTTTCAGGGCGACCAGAACGATTGCGTTCATTGGAACTCAGGAACGAAAGGGAAAGAATGGTCAGCAGGGAGCGCGGCTCGCGCCACGTGCAACCGCCGCATGCAACATTTCGGCGCCGCGCTCACTCCGCCAGCATGTAGCCGGAGCCACGAACTGTTTTAACGGCAGGACTGTCGCCTACCTTAGCGAGCTTGGTACGCAACCGGCTCACGTGTACATCGATCACATTGGTTCCCGGATCGAACCGGTAACCCCAGACCTCCTCGAAAATCATGGTCCGGGTCAGCACCTGCCCCGGGTGACGCAGCATGTACTCGAGAATGCGCAGCTCGGTAGGCAGCAGGTCGATCGTGGAGCGGTGGAACTGAGCCCGGCGCGAGATGAGGTCGAGCTCGAGGTCGCCCAGACTGAGCGAGGTCGCCGCCGGCGACGACTGCCCGCTGCGCCGCAGCAGGACCTCGATGCGCGCGGCCATCTCCTCGGGCGAAAACGGCTTGACCAGATAGTCGTCCCCGCCCGCGCGCAGGCCCCGCACGCGTTCGTCGAGATTCGACATGGCGCTCAGGATCAGCACCGGCGTGTTGATGCCCACGCTGCGCATGGTCGTGAGCACGGCGAGCCCGTCCACGTCGGGCAGCGCGCGGTCGAGGGTCACGACGTCGTACGGGCCGGTCATGATCTTGGCGAGGCCAAGACGGCCGGTGGTCGCCGTTTCCACCTCGTGCCCGAACGCGCAAAGAGATGTCTGGATCTCCTGCAATATCAGCTCGTCATCGTCTACAGAAAGTATCCGGGTCATGAGTCGCACATCTGGTAATGCGCAGCCGCGGCTGCTCAGGATCCTTGCGGCGCTGCAAGATAAACCGCCTCGCCGCCCTGTGATTCGGTGTGGCGCAATGATGCACGACAACACCTAACGCGCTATCGCCACCTGGATTAAGTGTTGTTAATCTTTGCGCCCGTCGATGAACGATTCGCGACAAAAGTAGTATCAACGCATTTCGCTCAACGAAAATGCAAAACTGAATTTCATTTTTCGAAAGTTCCGCCGGGGCGCGGCGTCTTCGGCTAGTTCACGCTCAGGCTACCCGGCGGCATCACGGGTCGATTGCCGATCTCGAGCAAACGGTGGGCGCTTGCCAGCGGAATCGCGAAACCCGCCCATCCGAACCCGCTATGCCGCAGGAAGAGCAGCACGCCCGCGAACGCCGGGTCGACGATCGTCTTCCAGCGCGGCTCGGTTTCGACGGGAAACTGCTGGTCGCGCGGCACCTGCGCCGGCACCGCCGGCAACAGCTCGGCCCGGGCCTGGCCGAGCGCCTCGATCAGTTCGCTGATCGAGGCCGGGTCGAGCAGCACCCGGCTATTGCCCAGCTTGAGCATGAGCGCATTCGCGCCGTACTCGTTGACGATTTCGAGCTCGACCCTGGATACGCTCGCGAAGCGAGGCTGCAGATCTAGCATGGCTTCGCTCCCTTGCGGTCCTTGCCCTCGATCGAGCGGACGGCCGCCCGCAGCTCGCCCAGCCAGCGCCTGCGCTGCCGATCGTCGAACGCGTGGCCGGTCCAGCCCAGGCCCTCGTGGCGAAAGAACACCACCGTTGCGTCGAAGAGGCGGGCCGGCTCGGCGTACCAGCACGGATCCAGCGCGACATGATAGCGGTGGCGCGGCTGCAGGCTGTCGGAGATCGGCGGTTTCATGGCGGACCGGTGCAGCGCCAGCTGCTCGATCAGCTCCTCGACGCCCTCCCCGTCCAGCATGGTCACGTCGTCGCCCACCGTGAGCCTGAGACCACGGCGCCCGCCTTCGTCGACCCGTTCTATCCGCAGAGGTTGTTGCATGAAAGATTCGCCTTCTGTGTGCCTGTCTGTTGGCAACAAGTTAGCGATTGGGCCTGCGCGGAACAATGTCTCGAACATTAAAACTCTTTTAGCCTCCCGTGCGGATTTGCCCGAAACCCCTGTGCAAGCGGCGTTGCGCAAGCGTCCTGCCCGCCATGGCGGCGCCGCGTTAACAAAGCTTAATCCTTAGTGCTATTGGTCTCCCGGTTAGCTCGACTAAGTTTGTCAATAGCGCAGCACCGAAAGCACCCACCCGGGCACTTCCGCTGCTTCGCCGCTCCGGCCTTTCCGGAGGGATTTCGCTCTACCGTCAGGAGGTTTCATCATGAAGCTCGCCGCTATCGCCGCCATTCTGGGGCTTGCCATGGCGCTCTCCAGCCCCGTCCACGCCGCCCGCTACCAGGTCTGCCACAAGGTCCTGCAGCACCACGACTGGGAAGAGCAGTGCGGTCCATGACGCCGGCTGGATTAAATAAATTTAACGTCACGGATACTTCAATTTTCCTTACACGGTCTAACATGAATCTTGCGTTTGGGTGACCGGCCAGTAAGGTGGCCAGAGCAAGCGTGACTA
This sequence comes from Paraburkholderia acidipaludis NBRC 101816, assembly GCF_000684975.1. Classification (GTDB taxonomy): domain Bacteria; phylum Pseudomonadota; class Gammaproteobacteria; order Burkholderiales; family Burkholderiaceae; genus Paraburkholderia; species Paraburkholderia acidipaludis. The sequence continues at coordinate 37,933 of NZ_BAXZ01000030.1, forward strand.
ACCGGAGGCAATTATGAGGAATGCTACTCTTTTGGGCGCTGCAGCGATCGTACTGGGTCTGGGTTCGGCGTATGCGCCAGCAACGATGGCAGCACCGTTGACGGCACATGAATGCCAGTCCTATCCATTCGTGAAGTCCAATGGAGCCGTCACCCACAGGCAGCTGATGCGCGAATTGCGCGAGCTGGAGGCAGTCGGCTATGACCCGGCCCGGATCGACGTCTACTATCCCTCGGACATCGAAAAAGCCGAAAGACGTCTCCACGCCAAATACGAGCGCGATTGCACGGGCGGCGCGGCCGGCGCCCAGACGCCTGGGACTGCACAAGGCCTGTGAAGCCGGTTAGTCGAGCAGTGAATCGGGTAAATCGTAGTGCCCCGACCGCACGCCGCGCGAATTCCCGCGCGGCGTGTGTCGTGGCGTGCATCGTGGCGTAATTCGCACCGCCCTCATCCGCGCCACGCTTCGAGGAACCGCAGCCATGCGGTCGCGCCGGGATCGGCATGACCGGCGCTGCGTTCCTGCAGCCACCCCGCCCGCCCTTTCTTCGACTGCAGCGCCGCGGTTGCGCGCACCTGCTGCGCCGCCGTCGCGATCATCGCGTCGAGTTGCGCACGTTCGTCGCCGCTCGCCGTTTCGAGCGTGTCGAGACTCGGCACGAGCGCGTCGAGCACGGTCTTGTCGCCCGGCTGCGACTTGCCGCGCTCGGCAATACGCGCGGCCAGCGCCCTTCCTGCCGTCAATGCATCGGCCTTCCCGACATCGCGCCGGCCCGCCAGCGTCTTTGCCGCCGCCAGCATGCCGCCGCCCATGAGCGCGGCGAAGGTCGAGGGATTCGCGGTGGAGAACGCCTTGCCTATTGCCATCAGCACGTCGGAAACCGCGGCGTCCGCCGGCAGTTTCTCGATTGCCTCGGCCGCGGCCAGCGAACCCGCCTTGACGGTCACACCCAGATCGCCATCGCCGAGCGCCGCGTCGAGTTCGCGCAACTCCTCGGCGCACGCCGGCATCGCGCGCAATGTCCCGACGAGCCGGGCACGCAGTTCGTCCACGGTCAGGCTCATCGCGCGCGCCCGTCGTCGACGCGCCAACCCTCGCGCCAGAACGGCGAGCGCACCGGCGCATCGAGCAGCGTGTCGAGCTCTTCGTCGAGCTGCATCACGGTAATCGATGCGCCCGCCATTTCGAGGCTCGTCACATACTCGCCGACATACGCGCGCGCCACGCGCAGCCCCGCGGCGGCGACTTCGCGCGCCGCACGCCGGTAAAGCAGATACAGCTCTTCGAGCGGCGTGGCGCCGAGGCCATTGACGAGCAGCGCGACGCTCGAGCCGGCTTTCGCCTGCAGATCGCGCAGGATCTCGGTCGAGAGCCGCTCCGCAATCGTGTCCGCGCTCTCCAGCTTGCCGCGGTGCGTGCCGGGTTCGCCATGAATGCCGATGCCGATCTCCATCTCGCCTTCGGGCAGCGTGAACGTGGGCTTGCCGGCTGCCGGCAGGATCGTGGGCGACAGCCCCACCCCCATCGTGCGCGTGGCGCCGTTCGCCTTCGCCGCGATCCGCGCCACCTCGTCGAGCGTATCGCCGCGCTCGGCGGCGGCCCCCGCGCATTTGAAGCCGAACACCATGCCCGCCACGCCGCGCCGTTCGGACGCGCGCTCGGGCGGCGCGGACGCAACGTCGTCCGCCACGAGCACCGTGCGCGTTTCGATACCGTCCGCATCGGCGAGGTCGGCGGCGAGGTCGAAGTTGAACACGTCGCCGCCATAGTTGCCGTACAGATAGAGCACGCCGGCGCCGCCCTGCACCGCCTTCGTGGCTTCGTAGATCTGCTCGGAAGACGGGGAAGAGAACACGTTGCCGACGGCCACGCCGCTCGCCAGCCCCTTGCCGACGTAGCCGAGAAAACCGGGCAGGTGCCCCGACCCGCCGCCCGTCACGATGCCGACCTTGCCCGCGCGCGGCGAATCGGCGCGCACCAGCGCGCGGCGGTCGGCGGTCACGGGCTTGAGCCAGCCCGGATGGGCAAGCAGCAACGCATCGATCATTTCGTCGACGAAATGATCAGGATGATTGATGATCTTTTTCACGTCTCGCGTCTCCAGAATCGGCGGCAGGCACGCCGCCAGTCGGGGATGAAGCGGCGCGCGCCTAGCGCTTGCGCCGCTGGCTGAGCGCGTCGAGCAGCACGGCAGCGAGGATCACGCCGCCCTGGATGAACTGCGTCCAGAACGGATTGACGCCCAGCAGCGAGAGCCCGACGTTGATCACGCCGATCAGCACCACGCCGATAAACGTGCCGACAATCGAGCCGCGGCCGCCGGAGAGCGAGGTGCCGCCGATCACGATCCCGGCGATCACCTGCAGCTCCAGCCCGTTCGCCGCGGAGGGCAACGCGGAGTTGAGGCGCCCGGCCAGCACGATGCCGGCGATCGCGGCGGTCAGGCCGGCGAACGTATAGGTCAGGAAAATCACGCGATTCACGGGGATGCCGGCCAGCCGCGCCGCTTCCTTGTTACCGCCCACGGCAAACACCTGGTGGCCGAACGCGGTCTTGCGCAACAGCACGTGACCGCTCACGAACACCACCAGCATGACGAGCATCGGCATGGGCAGGCCCGCCAGAGTCTTCGCGCCGAACGAGGTGAACACGGAAGGGAAATCGAACTTCGTCTGCCCATCCGAGATGGCGAGCGTGAGACCGCGCCCCATCGCCATCATCGCGAGCGTGACGATGAACGGCACGAGGCGCAGCCACGCAATGGCGAAGCCGTTGAGCGCCCCCACCGCCGCGCCCGTGACGAGCGCAATGGCGAGACCCGCAATGCCGAGCCCGACCGCGCCGGGGCTCGCCCCCGCCATCACGGTGGCCGCCACCATGCCGGAAAGCGCGACGAGCGAGCCGACCGAAAGATCGATGCCCGAAGTAATGATCACGAACGTGCCGCCCACCGCCGCAATGCCGACCACCGACACCTGCACCATGACGCTCGTGAGCGTGCTCGTGGTGAGAAATTCGGGCGAGGCAACCGAAAGCGCGATGCAGATCAGCACGAGCGCCGCGATCAGCGGCCCGAGCCCGCTCCTCAACTGCCGCAGCACACGCTGCTGCAGGGTTTCCGAATCGTTCGCGGAAGCGGTGGTGGACGTCATGCTGCGACTCCGGTGGTGGCCCATTGAATGATCGTTTCCGAACTCGCGTCCTCGCGAGCCAGTTCGCCGACGATGCTGCCGCGATACATCACGAGCACGCGGTCGGACATGCCGAGCAGCTCGGGCAGTTCCGAGCTCACGAGCACGACGGCGGCGCCGGCGCGCGCCATCTCCACGATATCGGCATAGATCTCCGTCTTCGCGCCCACGTCGATGCCGCGCGTGGGCTCGTCGAGCAGGATCACGGCCGGCGACGTGGCGGTCGCGCGCCCGAGAATCACCTTCTGCTGGTTGCCGCCCGAGAGATTGCCCGTGGTTTGCAAAACCGACGGCGCTCGCACGCCAAAGCGCTCTGTCGCTTCGCGGGCGAGACGGCGCTTGCGCGCGGCGCTGACGAAGCCGCCGCGCACGAGCGCGCGCAGGCTGGAAAGCGCAATGTTTTCTTCGATGCTCGCGTCGAGCACGAGCCCTTCGAGCTTGCGGTCCTCGGCCGTGTAGACAATGCCTTCCCGCACGCCTTGCGCGGGCGAGTGCAGCGCAAGCTTGCGCCCGCGCAGCCACAGTTCGCCGCCGGTGAGCGGCAGCGCGCCGCACAGCGTCTTCAGGAGCTCCGTGCGTCCCGCCCCGGCAATCCCGCCTATCCCCACGATCTCGCCGGCGCGCACGCTGAAACTCGCGCCGCGCAGCACGGGCGCGCTCGCCACGTTGCGCGCTTCGAGCACGACGTCGCCATACGCCCGCGGCTGCCACGGATAGAACGAGTCGAGATTGCGGGCCACCATGGCCTGCACGAGCGCGGGCTCGGTCCATTCGGACATGGGCCGCGCGCCCACCGTCGCGCCGTCGCGCATCACCACCGCGGAATCGGCCAGCTCGAACACTTCTTCGAGGTGGTGCGAAATGAAGATGATGCCCATGCCGGCCGCGCGCAAACGGCGTACCACCGCATAGAGATTTTCGATGTCGTGGTGCTGCAGCGCGGCCGTGGGCTCGTCCATCACGAGAATGCGGGCGTCGCGCGCGAGCGCCTTCGCCACCTCCACGAGCTGGCGCTTGTTGAGCGGCAGATCGCCCACGCGCATCGAAGGAGACACGCCTTCCAGCCCCACCTGCGCCAGCGCCTCGCGCGCCGCGGCCTGCGCTTCGCGCTGCGCGAGAAAGCCATAGCGGGTGGGCATGCGGCCGAGGAAGAGATTCTCGGCCACCGTCATGTCGTTGACTAGCGAAAGCTCCTGATAGATCACGGCCACGCCCGCATCGATCGCGGCCTGGGTGCCGCGCGCGAGCGGGCGTCCGTCGATCTCGATCGTGCCCTCGTCGGGCTCGTAGGCGCCGGAAAGCGTCTTGATCAGCGAGGACTTGCCCGCGCCGTTCTCGCCCACTATCGCCATCACGTGGCCTGCGTGCAGCTCGAGACTCACGCCGCGCAGCGCCTTCACGCCGGGAAAGCTCTTGACGATGCCGCTCATGCGCAACAGCGGCGAGTGCACCGTGGTTGCATGCAATGCTGAACCTGGTTCGCGTTTCATCCGTTCATCCTGCCCGCCGGCGCACGCCGCTCGCGCGTGCGCCGGGCGTGTTGATCGAAGCGCGTTACTGCGAGACTTCGAGCGCCCACAAACCGTATTGCTTCACGCCGTCCGAATCGATGTTCGACTTGTCGATCAGATAGGTCGGCCACGCGTAATTCGCGGGCACGTCCTTCTTCGCTTCGTAGTCCGTGATGAAGCTCATCGCCTTCGCCGACATGCCGATCGGGTTCTGCGAGATCGTCGCATCCTGCTTGCCCGCCCGGATCGCCTGCAGCGCCTGGGCCGTGCCGTCCGCGCCGATGACCATGATGTGATCCGGATCGCCCAGCGGCTTGTAGCGGCCCGCATTGTCGATGGCCTTCTCGGCGCCCACCGTGTTGTCGTCGTTGGCGCCGAACACCGCATCGATCTTCGGATACTTCTGCAGGATACTCGTCATCGCGTTGAGCGACTTCTCCTGATCGAAGCCGCCTTCCTGACGCGCGACGACCTTGATGTCGGGATACTTCGCGATTTCCTGCGAAAAGCCTTTCTCGCGATCCGTCGCCGCGGTCGTGCCGACAAGGCCGATCAGATCGACCACGTTGCCCTTCGGCGAGCCATAGCGCTTCGTCAGCTGGTCGGCGATCCACTTCGCGCCGGTGGCGCCCAGCGCCACGTTGTCCGATGCGACGAACGACGTGACCTTGCCGCCGTCCGAGCCCCGGTCGAGCATGAAGACCGGCACGTTCATCGAATTCGCCTTCTCGACCGCCGGGATGATCGCCTTCGAATCGATCGGATTGAGCACGAGCGCGTTGACGCCCTGGCTCAGGAGGTTCATCGCGTCGTTGACCTGCTGCTGCGCGTCGCCGTTCGCGTTGGTCTGCACGAGGTCGAAGCCTTGCTGCTTCGCGCCCCGCTCCACGCCGTTCTTCAGGCCTACGAAGAATGCGTTGTTGAGCGTGGCGATCGAGAAACCGACCTTCAGCTTGCCGCCCGCGGGCGCCGCGGCGGCCGGGGTTTGCGCGCTTGCGGGTGCATTCGCCGCCGCCGCGCCGGACGAAGCATCGCTGGACGATGGCGACTCGCTCTTCGAGCAACCGCCCAGCACCGCCGCGAAGGCCAATACCACCGCGCCCAACGAGACGCCCATGCGCGCACGCGGCGCGGCCCCTCTGTCGAAACCTGCCGAACTCCACGCCATCACTGTCTCCTTGATCGAATACGTTAGTTGCCGTGTGTACCGCATTGCCGCGACTGCCCCGGGCGCGCGCTGCCCTGTTTCATTTGCGCGGTCCGTACCCCTTGAACTTTTCCACCACTTCCTCCATCTGCGCGTCCGAGAGCAGCGGCGGCTCGCCGAGCTGACACGCGAGCAGATACTGCTTCGCCAGCACCTCCACTTCGTTCGCGAGCCACAGCGCCCGCGCGAGATCGCGGCCGAGCGCAATGACGCCGTGATGCGCGAGCAGGCACGCGAGCCGGCCGCGCAGCGCTTCGAGCACGTGATCGGAGAGCGCCTGGCTGCCAAACGTCGCGTAGTTTGCACATCGAATCGAATTGCCGCCCGCCGCGGCCACCATGTAATGATGAGCGGGAATGCCTCGGCCATGAATCGCGAGCGCCGTCGCCGCATTCGAATGGGTATGGACCACGGCGCCCACTTCGGGCCGCGCCTGCAGGATGTCGCGATGAAAGCGCCATTCCGACGAGGGACGCTGCGTTTCGAAGAGCGGGTCGTCGTCGCGCACGTGAAGCGGCATCCAGACGATGCGCTCGCGCGCAAGCGCCGCGCAAGGCACGCCGCTCGGCGTGATCAGGAGTCCGTCACGCCAGCGCGCACTGACGTTGCCCGAGGTGCCCTGATTGATGCCAAGGCGCTCCATCTCGCTCGCGGTATCGACAATCTGCTGGCGCAGTTCGGCTTCGGCCCGCACTTCGCGTGCGCGTGCCGCGGCCTCGCCTGCGTGTTGCGGGGTGCCCGTTTCGCTCATGTCGCTCATGTCGCCCATGCCGGTCATGCCGCTTCCCCGGGCGCGAACAGCGCCGCCAGATTGGCCTCGAACGGCGCGCGCACGATACCCAGCTCCGTCACGATGCCGGTAACGAGCTCATGCGGCGTGACGTCGAAGGCGGGATTGCGCACCTTGATGCCCGCCGGCGCGGTTCGCTGCCCGCCGAACTGCGCCACTTCGTCGGCGCCGCGCTCCTCGATGACGATATCCGCGCCGCGCGCGGTGCGCAGGTCGAGCGTGGACGAAGGGCACGCCACATAGAACGGAATGCCGAAATGCTTTGCCGCGATCGCAACGCCTAGCGTGCCGATCTTGTTCGCGACGTCGCCGCTCGCGGCCACGCGGTCGGTGCCGACGATCACGAGATCGACGAGCCCCTGCGCCATCAGCGCGGGCGCCATGCTGTCCGTGATCAGGGTGACGTCGAGCCCCGCCTGCTGAAGCTCGTAGGCGGTGAGCCGCGCGCCTTGCAGGAGCGGCCGCGTTTCGTCGGCATAGACGCGAAACGCCACGCCGTCGCCATGCGCGCGATAGAGCGGCGCCGTCGCGGTGCCGATACCCGTTGTCGCGAGCGCGCCGGCGTTGCAATGCGTCAGCACACCGCTGCCCGCGGCGATCAGCTCGCGCCCCTGTTCGCCAATCCGCGCGCACAACTCGACATCCTCGCGGTGAATGCGCGCCGCCTCGGCCACGAGCGCTTCGTAAAGCTCCACCCCGGTCTGCGCACGAACACTGCGGATATGGGCGCGCATGCGGTCGAGCGCCCAGCGCAGATTCACGGCCGTGGGCCGCGCGCTGTCGAGATAGGCGGCGTGCTGTTCCAGCCGTGCGAGAAACGCCTCGCGCGAAGCGGACCGCTCGCGCTGCATCGCCACGCACAACCCGTAGGCAGCCGCCACGCCTATGGCCGGCGCGCCGCGCACGCGCAGTTCGTGAATCGCGCGCCACACCGCCTCCACGCTGGTGGCCGCCTCGACCACGCACTCGCGCGGCAAGCGCGTCTGGTCGAGCAACAAGAGGGTGTCGTCGCGCCACGCAATGGTGGGGGGAAGACTCGATTTCATCGGCTGCGAGGCCATGTATTCTCCGTCGATACCGCTATTCCGTATCATTTCCGCGCGTGCCATGGATCCCGCTTCATTGCGAGCCTCACTGCGCACTCAAACGTCGCCGTCCAGGGGCTGCGCGAGCACTTCGGCCGCGAGCGCCACCACGGCCTCGATCGAAGCCAGCTCGCGCCGCCGCACGAGCAGCGCTTCGGCAAGACGCAGGCAGCGCACTTCCACGAGCGCGCGCACCGCGTCGTCCTTGATGCTGGTGATTTCCGCAACTTTCGCCATGCCGACGATACGCCGGATCATCTTGCAGCCCGCAAAGCCCAGCGTATCCGCAAAGAGGCGCCGCATGAAGTCCTCGCGGAACGCGTCGGCCGCGCGCGTATCGGCGGGACCGCCGATGAAGGCGCGGCCCGCCTTGCGTTCGTGCATGCGCCACAGGCCCGCGAATTTCTCCGCGAAACCGTTCCAGACCTGATTGACCTGTTCGAGCAGCCAGCGCTGATAATCGCGCGGCTCGCGACCGCGCAGGCGATCGTGCCAGTCGCGCGCATAGTACGCCAGCAGCAGGTTCGCGATGAAAGCGCCCGTGTCGAAACCGAACGGCCCGTAGAACGCGAACTCGGGATCGATCACATAGGTCTCGCTCTCGTTCGCCATGATCGAGCCCGTGTGCAGATCGCCATGCACGAGCGTTTCCGCATGGTTCATGAAGGCCCATTTCATCTCGCCGGCCGCGCGGCGCAGCGGCTCGTGCGAGCGCAGCCGCGCGATCGCACTCGCGGGCAGCGCCGGGCTGTACACGTTCGACGGATCGTCTTCGAACGGGAACGTGAAAACGAGGTCCTCGGTAATCCGGCACAGCTCCGTGTTGATGTTGGCGCGCACGGCTTCCTTCTTCGCGCCGGGCGCGAGCGCCAGGTCGGAGCCGTGAAAGAGCGTGCTTGCGAGAAAAGTGGAGATATGGTCGGCGAGCCGTGGATACACGATCCCCTCGATCAGCCCCTGGCGCAGCACGCGATGCGAGGCGAGCCGCTGCATCACCATCAGGTACTTCTCGCTGTCGGCGTGATAGACGCTTGGCACGTGCTGCGGACACAGCGCCCCGAACGAGCGCAACGCCGCCACCTCGCGCTCCATGCGCTCGCGCGGCAGCGGCCAGGCTTCGCCCACGAGCCGCAGGAACGGCGGCGCCTGTTTGACGACGACGCTGTGCCGCGGGTCGCTCGCACTGCTGACGAAATACACGTAGTTCAGGTTGCCGTCGCCGACTTCCACGACCTCCAGGTCGCTGTCGCCACCCAGCCGCTCGCTGACGGCAGGAATGCCCCGCAGGTATGCGGTCAGTTCGGCAGCACTGAAAGCCTCGAATTGCATCGTTTTTCCTGTCCGGAAAGGGAGACGAAAATCCTTCTACCGCCGCTTGCGCACGAGATCGAACTTGAAGATGCTGGTGTTGTAGTAGTCGTTGCTATAGCAAACCGCGCGCCCCGTGTCGTCGAAATCCACTTCGTCGATCAGCAGGAACAGACCGAAGCTTTCCTGCAGTTCCGGCAGGTCGCGCGGCGTGAGTATCGTGGGCTGGATCGAACTGTGCGTATGCGAGAGCCGGATGCCGGCGCGCTCCAGCGTGCCGAAGAGCGACTCGCCCAGCTCGTGCTCGTCGAACACCGACTTCGGCACGATGTCGATGCAGTACGCCGCGATCGCGTCGTCCGCGCGACGCACGCGCTCCACCCGCATGCAGGCATCCCCCACCGCAATGCCGAGCTTCTGCGCGAGACTCTCGGAAGCGGCAATCGTCCTCACCTGCAAGCGGCTCGTGGACGGCACGGCGCCGACACTGTGGATCATGTCCGTCACGGACATCAGATCATCCAGGCCGCCCTGCAGCTTCAGCACGACCTGTCTGACGAAGGTGCCCTTGCCCTGCACGCGCGTGAGGACGCCATGCGAAATCATCTGCGCCACCGCCTCGCGCAGGCTCGAACGGCCGACGCCCAGCAGCTCGCACAGCTCGGTTTCCGTGGGGATCTGATCGCCAGGCTTGAGCGAGCGCTCGCGGATCATCGCCAGCAGCGAGTCCTGGATCCGCTCGCTCATCGATTGGTCGACGCTCAGACGCATGCTGTACTTTCGTAGCCCCGCTTTTAGCCCGCTTGTAGCCCGTTTATGGCCCGTTGGACTGAATGTACATCAGACGTCTGATGTCATCGATTCATGGTTTTCCCTCTCGTGCAGCGCAGCAGGCGCCGCGCGCCGCCCGGCGCCTGGATTCGCGGGCGACGCCCCGTCCTCACTCGTGGCCCTGCCGCATGAAGGGTGCGCCCACCGCCGCCACGAGCAGCAGCGCGGCCATGATGATGAGCCCGTTGCGCGTGCTGCCGGTCGTCTGCTCGATCACGCCCATCACCGAGGGGCCGAGGAAACCGCCCACGAGCCCGCAGGTATTGATGAGCGCGAGGCCGCCCGCCAGCGCCAGGCCGGAAAGACGCGACGCCGGGAACACGAACACGATCGACTGCACGACGAAGAACATGAGCGCGGTGAGCGAAAAACCGGTCAGCGCCAGCGCCGGGCCCGTAAAGGCCGCGATCAGGAGCCCCACGGCCATGACCACGAGACCGAGCAGCAGCAGGCGGCGCCCGCGTTGCGGCGTATCGGCGTACTTCGGCAGCCATGCGGCGCCCACGGCCGCCGCAATCCAGGGCAGCGAATTGAGCAGACCAATCTGCAGCGGCGTGAGCTTCCCGTAGGTGCCGATGATGCCGGGCAGGAAGAAGATCACCGTATAGATAGAGATCTGATGACAGAAGTAGATGAAGATCGCGAGCCACACCTGCGGGTCGCGCACCGCCGCGAAGGACGTATGCCCCGCACGCACCGCCGCGCCCGATGTCTCGCTGTCGAGCCGGCTGCGCACCTCTTCCGCCTGGGCGGGCGTGAGCCACGGCGCGGAGTCGGGCCCGTCCGGGAGCTTGCGCCAGACGACGAACGCCAGCGCCACGGCGGGCAGCCCTTCGGCGAGGAACATCCACTGCCAGCCCTTCAGGCCCAGCACGCCGTCCATCTCCAGCAGCGCGCCTCCCAGCGGGCCGCTCACGATGTTGGCAATGCACACGCCCAGCAGAAAATAGCCGACGGCCCGCGCGCGGTCCTCGCGCCCGAACCAGTAAGTCAGGTAAAGCATCACGCCGGGAAAGAGGCCGGCTTCGGCCGCGCCCAGCAGCACGCGCATGACGTAGAACGAAGTGGGGCCCTGCACGAACGCCATCGCCGCCGAAAGCACGCCCCACGTGATCATGATGCGCGCGATCCAGAAGCGCGCGCCGACGCGATGCATGATCAGATTGCTGGGAATTTCGAGCAGCGCGTACGAGAGGAAAAAGAGACCGGCGCCCAGCCCGTAAGCCGCGGCCGAGATATGGAGGTCGACGGCAAGGTGCGACTTGGCGAGCGCGATATTGGTGCGGTCGACGAAGCTGATCACGTAGGCGAGCACCAGCAGCGGCATCAGCCTGCGAAAGAGCAGTGAGGTCAACGAACGATCGGCGGAATCCGGAAGCGAAGCGTCGGAAACATGAGCGGTTGGCATGAGCGGAAGTCTCCACGGCACGCGGGGCGGCTGCCCCGGCGTGCGACCCCGAAGGTCAGGTGAGAGGAAGCGGAAGTACGGGCATGAGCGCGGCGGCGGGCTTAGAAGGCCGCGCCCGCAGCACCCTTCAGCTCCAGAATGTCGCGGGCTTCGTCGGGCGAGGCCACGTCGATATTGAGGGCGTCGAGCACCGTGCGGATGCGCACGACCTGTTCCGCGCTCGAAGCCGCCAGCTGGCCGGGCCCGATCCACAGCGAATCTTCCAGCCCCACGCGCACATTCGCGCCCATGGCCGCGCCGATGGTGGCCAGCGGAATCTGGTTGCGGCCGGCACCGAGGATCGACCAGCGGAACCGGTCGCCAAACAGGCGCTGCGCGGTGCGATGCATGTGCATCAGATCTTCGGGGTCCGGACCAATGCCGCCCAGAATGCCGAACACCGTCTGCACGAACACGGGCCCCGTGACGAGCCCACGATCGACGAAATGCTTCAGGTTGTACAGGTGGCTCACGTCGTAGCACTCGAATTCGAAGCGCGTGCCGTTCGCCGAGCCGATGCGCAGGATATTCTCGATGTCCTGGTACGTGTTCTTGAAGATCAGGTTGCGGCTGTTCTCCAGATGCTCGCGCTCCCAGTCGTGGCGAAATTCCTTGAAACGCTCCAGCATCGGAAAGAGGCCGAAGTTCATCGAGCCCATATTCAGCGAGGCCAGCTCCGGCTTGAAGGTGGTGGCCGGGCGCATGCGCTCCTCGACCGTCATATGCGGACTGCCGCCCGTCGTGATGTTGATCACCGCGTCGGTCGCGGCGCTGATCTTCGCGAGGAACGGGCGAAACAGTTCGGGATCCTGAGAAGGCCTGCCGTCGCGCGGATCGCGGGCGTGCAGGTGCAGGACGGCGGCGCCCGCGCGGGCGGCCTCGATGGCGGCCTCGGCGATTTCGTCGGCGGTGACCGGCAGATGCGGCGACATGCTCGGCGTATGAATCGCGCCCGTTGGCGCGCAGGTGATGATGGCTTTGGCTCGCCTGGCCATAGTGTCTCCTTCCCGGTTCGGGTCGTGGCGCGGCTGGGCCGCTCGAATAAGTGTGTTAACTGAGCGCCTGCGTCAACCCGTCGACGACCAGCTCCTGCCCGTGCACGCTCGCTGCCTGATCGCTGCAGGCAAAGCGCACCATGTTGGCGATGTCGCGCATCGTCACCATGCGGCCCAGCGCCGCCTGCGAGGTGTAGCTGCGGGTCACGTCCTCCACGGGCTTGCCGAGCGATTCCGCCTTGGCGGCAATCACGGCGCGAATGCGCGGTCCGTCCACGGCGCCCGGCAGCACTGTATTGACGCGAATGCCTTGCGGCCCGAGTTCGAGCGCCAGCGATTTCGTGAAGCCCACCACCGCCCACTTCGAAGCTGAGTAGACCGAACGACCCGGCATGCCCAGATGCCCCGCGGCCGAAGAGAGGTTCACGATGGCCGGCGCGCGGCCCTGGCGCAGCCGCGGCACGGCTGCCCGCGCGCACAGGAACTGGCCCGTGATATTGACGGCGAGCGTGCGCTCCCAGTCGGCGAGCGAAAGCGTTTCGACGCCGCCCGTCGGCCCGGCCACGCCCGCGTTGTTGACGAGCACGTCGAGCCCGCCCAGCGTCGCGTCCACGCGCTCGAACAGCGCCGCCACGTCGCTCTCGCTCGACACGTCCGCCCTGACGGCCAGCACGCCGGGCAATTCGGCCGCCACGCGCTCGAGGCCGGCCCCCGAGACGTCGCACACGGCCACGCGCGCGCCGGCTTCCACGAAGGCCCGGGTGATCTCCAGCCCAATGCCGTCCGCGCCGGCCGTCACCAGCACTCGCTTGCCAGCGAGCGATTCATCCTTCCACATGTCCGTTGTCTCCATGAGTGCGTCGTGTCCGGATTGAATCCTATAACTGTGATCACAGATATCATATCGGGGATACCCTATGTGCTATGATCGAGCCATGGCCCTGAACGAACTCGTGACCCCGCTGACGCGCCAAACGCTCAGCCGCGACGTCTACGCGCAACTGCGCGACCTTCTCATCACCGGACAAATGATGCCGGGCGAGCAGATCTCGCTGCGCAACATCGCGGCGGCGCTGGGCGTGAGCGTGATGCCCGTGCGCGAGGCGGTGCACCGGCTGGTGGCCGAACAGGCGCTCGAACTCACGCCCAACCGCGCGCTGCGCGTGCCGACCATGAGCATCAGCCAGTTCGGGGAGATCACGCAGATCCGCGTGAATGTGGAAGGCCTCGCCACGGCGCAGGCGGCCGGGCGCATCGAGGAAGACGAACTCCAGCGCCTGCAGGCGCTGCACGCGCGGTTCGCCGACGAAATGGAAAAGGCGCGGCCCGACGGCGCCAAGGTGATCGCCATGAATCAGGCGTTCCACTTCGCCATCTACGAAGCGGCCCGCATGCCCATGCTGCTGCAGATGATCGAAACGCTGTGGCTGCGCATCGGGCCGATTCTCAACTACGATCTGCGCTCCGGCTCGAAGCGCGTGGGCGAGCGCGTTGCCGTCAAGCATCACGGCAAGCTGCTCGACGCTTTACGCCTGCGCGACAGCGACGCGGCATGCGCCGCCTTGCGCGGCGATATCGAAAGCGCGGCGGCTTATATCGTCTCGGCCGGCGTGCTGCTGAGCGCGGAGACCGGCGGTGCCGCTCCTCTCGCCGCTCCGGCGGCGAAGACCGCGAAGCCGCGGGCCGCGCGGGCCGAACGAGCGACGCGGGAGAAAGCCGCGAGCGCCAAGGCCTGAACCGCGGCGCGCATGACCTTGACGGCGCCGCACCATGCAAAAGCGCCGCGGCCCGTAAAAAACGGGCTCGCGGCGCAATGACAGCGACTGCGTGGTTACGTTGCCTGGTTACTTCGCAACCGGCATCGTGAACTCGGCACCCTTTTCGGTGCTCTCCGGCCAGCGCTGCATGATCGACTTCTGCTTCGTGTAGAAACGCACGCCTTCCTCGCCGTAGGCATGCATGTCGCCGAACAGGCTGCGCTTCCAGCCGCCGAAGCCGTGCCATGCCATCGGCACCGGAATCGGCACGTTGATGCCCACCATGCCCACCTCGATCTGGCGGCCGAACTCGCGCGCCACGTGGCCGTCACGCGTGAAGCAGGCCACGCCGTTGCCGAACTCGTGGTCGTTGATCAATTGCACGGCCTCGGCAAAATCCTTCACGCGCACGCATGCCAGCACGGGGCCGAAGATTTCTTCCTTGTAGATGCGCATCTCGGGCGTGACGTTGTCGAACAGCGTGCCCCCCGTGAAGAAGCCGTTTTCGTGACCGGGCACCTTCAGGCCGCGGCCGTCCACCACGAGCTTCGCGCCTTCCTCCACGCCCGTCGCGATGTAGCCCTCAATGCGCTCCAGGGCCTGTTGCGTGACGACCGGACCCATTTCGGCGTCGGCTTCCATGCCGTTCTTGACGATGAGGCTCTTCGCACGCTCGGCGAGGCGCGGCACGATCTTGTCGGCCACCTCGCCCACCAGCACCGCCACCGAAATCGCCATGCAGCGCTCGCCCGCCGAACCGTAGCCCGCGCCGATCAGCGCATCCACGGCCTGGTCGAGGTCGGCGTCGGGCATCACGACCATATGGTTTTTCGCGCCGCCCAGCGCCTGCACGCGCTTGCCGTGCTTCGCGCCGGTCTCGTAGATATAGTTCGCGATCGGCGTGGAGCCCACGAAGCTCACCGCCTTCACGTCGCGGTGCGCGAGCAGCGCGTCGACCACGACCTTGTCGCCCTGCACGACGTTGAACACGCCGTCCGGCAGACCGGCTTCCTTGAGCAGACGCGCCATGAACAGCGACGCCGACGGGTCGCGCTCGCTGGGCTTGAGGATGAACGTGCAGCCGGCAGCCAGCGCGACCGGGAACATCCAGCACGGCACCATGCAGGGGAAGTTGAACGGCGTGATGCCGGCCACCACGCCCAGCGGCTGGCGCACGGTCCAGTTGTCCATGCCCGTGGAAACCTGCTCCGTGTAATCGCCCTTGAGCAGTTGCGGAATGCCGCACGCAAATTCGACGACGTCGATGCCGCGCGCGACTTCGCCCTGCGCGTCGGCAAACACCTTGCCGTGCTCGGCCGTGATGATGGCGGCGAGTTCGTCCTTGTGGCGGTTCATCAGCTCGAGAAAGCGCAGCATGACGCGCGCGCGGCGGATGGGCGGCGTGTTGCTCCAACCCGGAAATGCGGCTTTCGCGCTCGCCACGGCGGCGTCCACGTCGGCCGCTTCGCCCAGCGCGAGGCGGCGGGCGGCGGCGCCCGTGGCCGGATTGAAGACCGCCTGCGTGCGGTCGCCGGCGCCGCGTACGGTCTTGCCGCCAATATAGTGGACCACGTCTGCGCTATCGGTGTAAGCCTGCATGTCATCTCCTTGCGGGTTGTTCGATGGGACCCAGTGTACGTAGACCGCCCGGCCCTGCAAAGCCATGGCGGCTGAATTGATTGTTTTCGATGGCGAACAATCCGCCGTGCGAATGGTGAAAGATGGGCCGGCGTGGTGCTATGATCGGACCCTGATCAGCAGACGTTCGGCGGGAATCATCGGCATGGACACGCAGAAGATCGAGGCGCTCTGGGCGCACCTGCACTGGCTCAACGTGCTCGCGGAGCAAGGCAGCTACACGGCGGCGGCGGCGCGTCTCGGCGTGAGCAAGGCCGCGATGAGCCAGCGCATTGCGGAGCTGGAACGCGCGGCGGGCGTCGCGCTGGTGCAGCGCACCACGCGCAGCGTGCGCTTTACCGAAGCGGGGCGGCAGCTCGTGGAGGAAACGCGCGCGGAGTTCGAGCGCATTGCCGCGAGCTTCGCGAACGTGCGCGAAATGGCCGACGTGGTGCGCGGCACCGTGCGCGTCACGGCGCCCGTCGCGTTCGCGCGCCAGCAGCTCGTGCCGCGCCTCGCGCAGTTCGCGCGCGCGAATCCCGAAGTGCGCGTGCAACTGGAGCTTTCCGACCGGCTCACCTCGATCGCGACCGAAGGCTTCGACCTCGCGATCCGCCATAGCGCGCAGGTGCCCGAAACGCACGTGGCCTTCAAGCTTTGCGATACGCATTCGGTCATTGCCGCCACGCCGGCCTACCTGCGCAGGCGCGGCATGCCGCAAACGCCAGCCGATCTCGCGTCGCACGACTGCCTCTACTATCCGCGCACGCCGGGACCCGGGGTATGGTCGTTCGAGAAGCCGGGTCGCCGCGCCGAGGCCACACGCGTCAGCGTGACCGTGAACGGCCCGGTCTCGGCCAACAACAGCGAAGCCTTGCGCGACGCCGCGCTCGAACACCTGGGCATCGCGCTCCTGCCCGATTTCAGCGCGCAGAGCGCGCTGCAAACGCGCAAACTCGTCGTACTCCTGCCCAACTGGCGCCCCGTGGGCGCGTATGCTTCGCAACTGCATGTCGTGCGCCCGTACGGCGCCCACGTGCCGCGCGCCGTCACGCGCTTTACGGAGTTCCTGCGGCAATCGTTCGAGGGCGGATTTTCGCTCGAATGAATCGCGACAGCCCCGGAGACACCCCATGACCGACACCCCCACGCCGCGCCGCAAACGCAGCGCGCGTTTCGCCGATATCGCCGAGGCGGCGGGAGTCAGCCCCGCAACGGTCGATCGCGTGCTGAACGAACGCGGCAGCGTGTCGGCGGCCATGCGCGCACGCGTCGTGGCGGCGGCGCGGCAGCTTGGCGTGCCGCGCGTCCTGCCGGCCACGAGCCACGGCCTCGTGCATATCGACGTCCTGCTGCCGCAAAACACCACGCCGTTCTTTCAGCGCGTGGCGCAAGGGCTCGAGCGCTCGATGCAGATGCTCGACCGGCGCATTGTCCTGCATCGCCAGATCCTTCCGGAAGCCGACGACGACGTGATCACGCGCGCCATCCTGCGCCCGAACTACAAGCGCGCCGGCCTGATCGTCACCACGCGCGACACGGCTGCCGTGCGCGAGGCGCTGCGCGCGGTGATCGCGCGGGGCGAGCCCGTGGTCACGATGGTGACCGATATTGCGGAGGTCGAACGAATCCATTACGCCGGCATCGACAATGTGAGCGCGGGCCGCACGGCGGGCTACTTGCTTGGGCGTCTCGCGGAAGGCCCCGGCCGGATTCTACTGGTGTGTTCGCGCAAGGACTATCGCGCGCACGTGGACCGCATCAGCGGCTGCCGCGCCCAATTGAGCGAGGCGTTTCCCCACCTGATCTGCGACGGCGAGGCGGTGGAGCATTTCGACGACGCGGACCGCTGCCATCGCGCGGTCCTCAAGGAGCTCAGGCGCGGCGACGTGATCGGCATCTACAACAGCGGCTATGCGTCGGCCGGCATCGAGGCCGCGTTGCGCAAGGTGGGAGCGACCGGGCACGTGGTCTGGGCCGGGCACGAGATGCTCGACCTGCACCGCCAGTACATCGAGCAGGGCACGATGGACATTGCGATCGACCAGGACCCGGACGGACAGATCATCTCCGCCTTGCAGCACGTGCTAAACGCGTGCGGCGTGGTGGAAACGCCCGTGCCGCCGGGGCCGGTCGAGTTCCGCATTTTCTGTTCTGCGAACGTGCGGCGCGACCCTTATCTGGTCGCAAGAAGCTGAGTTCTACCAGGCAGCTCACACCGCTGCGCGCTCGCCCGATGCCGGCGCCAGGGTTTCCAGTTCGCTCCATAGCTCGCGTATCCAGTCCCGCATCAGCAGCGATTCGGCCCAGCGGTCGGTGGTGTCGTTGCCGTCCCGGCCGATGATGGCATACGGCTGCGGCCCGAGTTCGCAGGTGAAAGCGAGCGTGTCGTTCTCGCCCGCGCGGCGGCGCCACGATAGAAAACCATAGCGCCACCAGTCGAGAAACAGGTCCACCCATTTCCGGTGCGGCGCGAACGAGATTTCGATCTGCACCTGCTCGCGGCTCGCCACGCGGCCATGAAAGGCCCATGAGTTGTCGAGAACCCGCTGGATCAGCGCGTGGTTCTCCTGCGAAACGGGCCATGCGAACTCGCGCCCGACGAGGTAATGCGAAAGATCGCCTAGCAGCGGGAGGTCGGGGCGCGCATCGAGCAGATCGAGCGTGAAGTAGAGGTCGGTGGTCAGGCGGTCGCGATGCGTCTCGATGTAGACGGGAATGTCCACCTGCTCGGCAAGACGCCGCCAGCCGTCGACCAGGACCAGGGCTTCCTTGAGCGTGCGCGGACGCACGTCGGGTTGCAGATCGACATGGTGCAGGCCGAACTCGGTCGCCAGTTCGAGCACGGGCTGCAGGTCGTCGACGGTGGCCGGAAAGCATTGCCCTTCCGCCGCCAGCCCGTAGGCCTTGCGCAACTCGGCCAGCCGCTTCACGTCCTCGCGCTTCGTGCAGTGTGCGCTCACGCCATCGAAACCGGCTTCGGCAATCATCCGCACGTTTTCTTCGAGCGAGCGCTCGTAGCCATCGGTGTGGCGGCGTTCCATCGCCCAGAGGGACTGGAACACCTGCAGTCGTTGCGCCATCATGTCTCCGTTGCGGCGGGGTAGCGAGCCGCTGGGGTACTGCGTTTAGAGCAGGCTCTTGAGCTTGACTTCGGGATTGGCCAGTTGCCCGGGGTCGTGCGCGCCGCCGCGCTCGACCAGCATCCGCGCGAGCCGCATTTCCTTCGCGAAACCACTCGCCGGGCCGAAGCCGCTCGCGCCAACCAGCTTTCCTTCGGCATCCAGATCGAAATGTATCTCCCCGGTGCCGTTCATGGCGCGCAGGACCGTTTGCTTCCCAAGCGCCGGTTCGCCCGCCACCTGCAACTGATGGTCGTACTGATCGGACCAGAACCACGGCGTTTCGCGGTAGGCCTCCTGTGCCCCCAGCATGTTGCGCGCCGCGACGCGCGCCTGGGTTTCCGCGTTGTGCCAGGTCTCCTGGCGGATGCGATGCGCACCAAACCGGCTTGGAAACACGGCGACATCGCCCGCCGCGTAGATGCCGGGCGCCGACGTCCGGAGGGTTTCGTCAACGAGAATCCCGCGCTCGATCGCGAGTCCCGCCGCCCGAGCCAGTTCGTCGGCCGGCTCGATGCCGATACCGACGATCACCGTATCCGCGTGCAGCACGCGGCCGTCTTCCAGCGCCAAGGCAAGCCCGCCATCGTCGCGCGGCTCGAACGCGCGCGGTGCGGAATTCAACAGAATCTGCACGCCGTTGCGCTCGTGCAGCGCATGAGCGCGCGCGGCGATCGCGGCAGGCACGGCACGGCCGAGCAGGCGCACGCCGCCCTCCACCACCGTCACCTCGCATCCGCGCGCGCGGGCCGAAGCCGCCACTTCGAGGCCGATGAAGCCGCCGCCCACCACGACAATGCGCGCGCCCGGCGCGAGCCTCGGCCCGATTGCCGCCGCATCGTCCAGCGTGCGCAGGCATTGCACGAGCGCGCCGGATGCGCCCGGCACCGAAAGGCGTCGGGCATGGCCGCCGGTTGCCAGCAGCAGCGCCTCGCAGGCCAGTGTCTCGCCGTCGCCCAGATGCAGCGTGCGCGTGGCCGGGTCGAGCGAACGCACCGTCGCGACCCGATGCTCGATCCCGTCCTCGCGCCACGCTTCGGGCGCACGCAGGCCGCACTGGCCCGGTTCGCGCTCGCCCGTCAGCAGCGCCTTCGAAAGCGGCGGCCGCTCGTACGGCAAATGCGGCTCCGCGCCGATCAACACGATGCGGCCGTCCCAGCCCGCCTCGCGCAGCGTTTGCGCGGCACGGCCGCCAACGTGGCCCGCACCCACGATAGCCATCACGCGTTCGCTGGCCATGGCATCAGATCTCGATGAAGATGCGCCCGGCTTCTACCCTCGCCGGATACGTCTTGAGCTTTTCGCATACGGGCGCGCACAGCGCCCGCCCGTCGCGAATATCGAAGCGGCCGTTGTGCTTCGGGCATTCGATCGTATGGCCCATCACGAGGCCGTCGCACAGGTGCACGTGTTCGTGCGTGCAGAGCCCGTCGCTCGCGTAGACGTCGCCGTCCACGCGATAGATGGCATAGGTCCGGCCAGCGTGATCGAAGCGCATGACGTCCTCGTCCTCGATCTCGTCCAACGCGGCTGCGTCGATCCACTGCGTCATGTCGTGTCTCCTTGATTCGTTATCGATATGTTCAGGACTGCTTTGTCTCTCAGGTCACGCCCGGCACCGGCCGCTTGACGTGATACTCGGGATTGCGCGTCTGCCGCACCAGCGCGGGAATGATCTCCGCGTAGGCGGCAAGGCTGCTCGAATAGGTGGGCGGCATGTCCGCCTTGACGAACTCGTGCAGCCGCGGCAAGGCATGGAACGGGATCATCGGGAACATGTGATGTTCGATGTGGTAATTCATGTTCCAGTAGAGGAAGCGGAACACGGGATTCATCATGACCGTGCGGCAGTTCTTGCGGTGGTCGAGAACATTCTCGGGCAGCCCCGCATGCTGCGTAAGGCCGAAGTAGAGGTAAAGCCACGCGCCGTAGAGACTGGGCAAGCCGATATACAGGAGCGGCAGCACCGAGTGGAAGCCGATGCAGGCAGCCACCACGGCCGCATAGGCGAGGAGCGTCAGGCGCGCCTCGCGCACCACCTTCGGCCACTCGGATTCGGGTATGAAAGTCTTCTCTTCCGCACCGACGTTGCCGAAGGCCGCGGAAACGATCTTCGGCGCTTCGTTCGCCACGTGCTTGATCGCGCAGACATTAAGCAGGATCGCGAACCAATCCGTCGGCCGAGGCGCGGCGATCTCCGGATCGCGGCCAACCACCAGCGTGTCGGTATGATGCCGCGCGTGGCTCCAGCGCCAGACCGTGGGGCGCCGGAACACCTGGAACGAGGCAAGTTGATAAACCACGTCGTTCATCCAGCGCGTTTTGAACGCCGTGCCGTGCCCGCACTCGTGCCAGCGCGAATCGGCCGGGCTGCAGTAGAGCGTGCCGTACAGGAAGAAAGCGGGTATGGCCCACAGCGAGTGCGCGTGCCATGCGAATCCCGCCAGCACGCCGCTCGCGACGATCGCCGCGTACCAGATGAGCGTGTCGCGAATCGCGCGCGCGTCGTCGCGCTGCATCAACGCCTTCATGGTGGCCCGCGGCACGGGGCACTTGTACCACTCGGCATTGACGAGGCCCGCGGCGCGCGCCGCCTCGCCCGCGCCGCCTATCAGCCGGTAAGCCTGATGCCCCGCGGGGGCGGACGCCTCGCGCGAGCCTGTTTGCGTGTTCGACACCGCTGTCTCCTTGATCCGGTTCGCCGGGGGGTGCCCGGCCCGTCAGTTCCTCTGCTCTCGAGATCAAAAATAAGCGCGGCGCCCGAATCGCTCAACGGAAACGTTGACGAAATCTCGTCAAATCCGCCCGGCTGGCCGGTCGTCCCGGTTCAGTATTCCGGCGGCAGGTTCTCCTGCAGGTAGATCGAAATCGGCGTCTGCAGCGGCAGCCCGGAAGGGGTGCCCCGGTTGTAGTGCCCGAGAACGGCCTCCACGGCGCGCACGGCCTCCACAAACGGGCTCTGGTCGAGCACGGCGTCCATGACGCCCTCGATGAGCAACGCCCGGCTCACGGGCGTGAGTTCGTGGCCGATGAGCACCGTCGAGCGTTCGAGCTTCATCGCCTTCAATGCGCGCGCGATGCCTTCGTCGCCCACCGAGATGTTGTAGATGCCGCGCAGATCGGGGTACTTCCTGAACGCATCGCGCGCGAGCCGTTCGGTGGACCGTTCGTCCTCGCGGCTCTCCACGGTCGCCACCACTTCGCATGCCGGGAAGCGGCGGCGCAGGACGGCGCGAAACGCACCGTCGCGCTGCTCGTGCCCGAGGTAGGTGCGCAGCCCCGCGACGACGAGTATCCTGCCGCCCTCGTGCCCGACGAAGCGCCCCATCAGCTCGCCGGCAATGCGCCCGGCGCAGCGGTTGTCGATGCCCACGTAAGCGAGGCGCCCGCTGTCGGGCAAATCGCTCGCGACGGTCACGACGGGAATCTTCTTCGCGACGCGCGCAACGGCATCCACGACCATCGGGTGCTCGTAGGCAACCACGATCATCGCATCGGCCTTCTGCGCCACGCGGCCGATCACGTTCGCGATCGACTGCGGTTCGAGGTCGTCGAAAAACGTGACGCTGCACAGCACGCGGTAGGCCTCGAACGACTTCTGCGCCAGCTCGAAGCCCTGCCGCAGCGCAACGTAATAGGGCGACGTGGGCTTCTGCGTGACGATGGCCACGCGCAGCCAGCGCACCGACACCTCGTGCAGCGCGCGATCGATCTTGAGCTTGCGCGCCGCCTCGAGCACGCGGGCCTCCTTCTCGCGCGATACCCCGCCCCGCCCGTTCAGCACGCGCTCCACGGTCGCGTAGCTCACGTCCGCGGCCTTCGCCACGTCCTCCATGGTCGGCTTTCTTCTGATGTTCACGCGTGCCTCGTGGTTGAAGAAAAATCCTCAAATTAGCGTTTGAGAGCGAAGAATCGATCAACTACATTCTAGTCGTCATTCGCAGCACGAAGCCGAGACCCATCGGCAAACGACAAGGAGACAGTCAGCATGGAAACGACCGGATTGCGCCTTGCGAGGCGCATGCTCGCGGCAGTTGCCGCAATCGCGCTCGTGAGCGCATTCAGCGCATTCAGCGCAAGCAGCGCAAGCAGCGCCGCCGCCGAAGAGCGGTTCGTGATGGTCAGTCACGGATCGGATTCGAACGTGTGGTGGAACACCGTGAAGAACGGCATGCGCGACGCGAGCGAGGACTTCCATGTGCCCGTCGATTACCGCAACCCGCCCACCGGCGACACGGGCGACATGGTGCGCATCCTCGAACAGGCCGCCGCGCGCAACTACACGGGCGTCATCACGACCGTGCCGAACTTCGAGATGATCCAGACCGGCCTCGCCGGCGTGAAGGCCAAGCACATTCCCGTCATCACGATCAATGGCGGTCCTGAACAAGGCATGAAGCTCGGCGCGATCCTGCATATCGGGCAGCCCGAGTACGAAGCCGGCAAAGCGGCCGGCGAGCGCGCGAAGGCGGCCGGCATCCGCAGCTTCCTGTGCGTCAATCACGGCGCCGATATCCAGGCGCTGTGGGACCGCTGCAAAGGCTTTGCGGATGCCATCGGCGTCGACTACAAGGCCGCGACGATGGACAGCGGCGAAGATCCCACGGTGATCGAAAGCAAGGTGGCCGCATACCTGCGCTCGCATCCGGACACCCAGGCCATACTCGCGCTCGGCCCCGACCAGGCAATGGGCGTGCTGCGCGGCGTTCACGACGCGGGCAAGGACGGCAAGATCTACGTGGCGACCTTCGATCTTTCGCCGGACATCCTGAAAGCGATCCAGTCGGGACAACTGGCCTTCGCGATCGATCAGCAGCCCTATCTGCAAGGCTATCTCCCGGTGGCGGCCATGGCGATCGCCGTGCGCGACAAGACGACCGATCCGGCCCATCTCGTCGCCGCGCTCAAGAGCGACAAGAAGGTGGCAGCGCGGCTCGAAAAATACGGACTCAAGCCGGTTTATACGGGCTCGACGGTGAGTTCCGGCCCGAGCTTCGTCACGCGGGACAACCTCGCGGTGGTCCAGCAGTACGCCGGGTCCTACCGGTAAGCGGCAAACGCATAGCGACGGAGTCACGCAATGAATATCGACATGCAATCGTGGTTCAAGGTCGACATCGACCGCAAGACGCTCAAGGACCTCTCCGCGCGCTCGGACGCACGCGGGCTCGTCCAGGCGGGCGGCTTCTTCGCGCTCGTCATCGCCGCCGGCGCGCTGGCGTGGCATGCGCTGGGAACCGCGTGGGCGATTCCCGCCTTCCTGCTCTACGGCACCGTGTTCGCCTTCAGCGAGGCCGCCGCCCACGAACTGGGTCACGGCACCGTGTTCAAAACGCGCCGGCTCAACGAAGCCTGCTACTGGGCGATCTGCTTCATGTCGTGGCGCGAGCAGGTCTATAGCCGCTGGCTGCATGCGAAGCATCACACCTATACGCATCTGACCGCCGCGCCTTATAAGGACCCCGAACTGGCATTCAAGCGTCCCCCGAGCTACCTCAAGCTCGTGACGGACTTCGCGCGCGTCTCGCACGGCCTCCAGTTTCTGGGCGCGATCTTCCTGCACAGCTTCGGCATGGTCACGAAGGGAGCCAGGGAAGTCGTACCGGAAACGGAGTACAAGAAGATGTGCGATAACTCGCGCGTCCTGCTCGCCTGCTACGTGGCCGTCTTCGTCTGGGCGATCCTTGCGCATAGCTGGCTGCCGGTGCTGTTGCTCTTTTTGGCCCGCGCCTACGGCACCTGGCTGCACGAGCTCTGCGCGCTCACGCAGCACACCGGTCTCAAGGAGAACGTGCTCGACCATCGTGTTTCGAGCCGCACCGTGAAGCTGAATCCTGTCGTGCGCTTTCTTTACTGGAACATGAACTATCACATCGAACATCACATGTTCCCGAGCGTGCCGTTCCACGCGCTGCCGAAATTTCACGAGACGGTGGCCGCGCAAATGCCCGAGCCTTATGCCGGCCTGTGGCCCGCCTGGCGCGAGATTCTCACGATCTTCGCGAAGCAGCAGCGCGATCCCGAGTATATGGTCGTGCGCGAGTTGCCGCCGGGGAAGCGGGGGAGCGCGGTTGTGTGAACGACAGACGGATGGGGTTGAAGGTCGAATGAAAGACCCCGCCGAAGCGGGGCCGCGTCTCAAGTTACCTGGATTCCTGTGGCGCCCGTCTCGCGCTGAATCGCCGCCATCCCAAAGTACCAGCGAGTATCACAACGGCGGCAGAAATCAGACCTGTTGCAATAAGCAGAACGAAAAGGCCGGGGTCGTCCATTTGCAACACTCCGGGGTCATAGCCTGGTTTGAATTTCCTCACCAACCATAACGTTAAATCATTGGTGATTTCATAAAAACCAATGGGGATTTCATACCAGATATGAGTCAAAATAAAATGGACGATACAGAAAACCATGACGAGCCATAGACCGATCGACCCAATACACCAACTGATAAATGCTAGTCGCTTCATCGCACATCGACCTGGCCATACGCTTTCATATCGCTACCTGGCACAAGCAGATCCGGGGCATGGCGGCGGATATGGCGCTGGAACCGGTCGAACTCGGCTGGGTTTTTAACCGTAATACGACCATCGCTTTCATGGTGCGGTCCGTCTGGGTGCAGCCGGAAATTTCCGCGCCTGATACCATTGATCATCGTCGTATCCCCGGTATAGGGGTTCCAGAGCATGAACCATAAACGCCGGTCGGTCGTACCAACGAAGGGGCCAAGCATATCGCGAAGCCAGCCTATCCGACCACCTGATTTACGATCAACAATATAGTACGTACCAGGTGGGATAGCCCCGACACCAACATCGGCAACATCAATTGGACTATCGCGGCCCCTGTCGCGTCCGGAATACGCCTCCACTGCGCCGTAACCGGAACAAACAAGCGTAGACATTTCTCGGTTATTGAGTGTGAATGTGCAGAAGACAGGCATAACTCGCTCACTTATAAGTCATTCCATGCATCTTTGAATATCATGTTGCCATCGGTGTAATTCCAGGTGATTTCCTCATAGCGGAATTCCACCACTTCAAAGTGGTTTCGATGTTGGTTCGCGGCTTCCTTGATATTTAGAACTCTTGGAGAAATTCCAACGACCTTTACGTTTTTCATAAGAATCGTAAAGTAGGCCTCCTCCAGACCTGCCTCGTTCGCCCGATAGAACCTCAACTCTCCCGACTGCAGCGTTAGCCCGCAAGCAACGGCTCGATACAGCAGCGCCGACGAGCGATCAATTTCCTTTTCGACGGTGAGTGGGCGATGCGTGCGCGTGCCCGTCAACTTTCCCGTGTGGCCGTCCGCGGGCATATTCAGGCCGTGCGACAGACTCAAAATCTCGATGCTGCCTTCGCGGCCTAAAACCTCGCTAGACCCGCGAATGTCCGCACCGCCGTCATCTTTCAACCACAGGTGCAAAGGAACTGCCATTGCAAAGCCTCCGTTTATGGTTTGAACGTGTCGGCCGGCAACGCAACCGGCGACATCCGGGAGAAAAATTCGCCCGGACAGGCGATATCAGCACGAGGCAAGAACAAGGACTATCGGACACGAACGAAAGGTGCGCGAACAATGAGCGCCACTTGCTCTATGACGCCCCAATGACAGACAAGCCCGCCGCAAGCCGTAGAAACCTTCTAAACCCGCCCCGGGTTGCACCCTCAAGTTCTCCGGTGACCCTGCCGTTATGCCCTGTGCATGCAAAGCCGGGTCCAGAGGATGAAAGCACGCGCTGCACCAGATAACAGGAGCAAAGACGCGCATGGCCCGACGTTCAGGGACATGAGCATTGCGCTTTCCGGCAGGTTGCGCACGCGGCTCGTCACGGGGCTTGCCGTCGCCGCCATTCTGGCCGCCATCGGGCTCAATACGACGCTCGCGCTGCGTCAGACCCAGGAGCAGAACCACACGCTCGGCCAGCAGCAGTCCGTGGCGGTCCTCAAGCGCAATCTCGACGCGCTCCAGGACGCGCTGCTCGACGAGCACGAACAGCTCTATACCGTGGTCGGCATGCGGCCGTTCTTCAGGCGGCCTGCTTCCGCCTATATTTATCCGCTGCCGGCGCTGCTCGATTATGCGAGCGCGGCGCAACAGTCCTGCGGCGGCGAACCGCGCTGCATTGCCCTGCTCGACGAACTGAAGGACATGATCCGGCACCTCGGCAAGCTCAGCAACGAGCTGGCCATGCGCGCCCTGCTCAAGCCCGGCAGCGTGACGATCGGCGCGCCCAAGCTCGGCGAGCTCGACGCCCGCTTCTTCCAGACCATGCAGAAGATCGGCGAAGTGCGCATGGCCGAGGACGAACATCTCGACACTTCGGTCAGCAAGGCTTCGCACGACGCGGAAGTGGTCTCCGACCTGCTGCTCGGCTCCGGCCTCGCCGCGGCCCTCATGCTGCTCGCGCTCCTGTACCGCAACGGACGCATCACGAAGTCGCTGCGCGTGGCCTTGCGTACCGCCGACTCCAACCGCGAGAAATACCAGCGCCTCTTCGTGCGCAATCCGCTGCCGATCTGGATCGTCGACGACGAATCGGGCCGCATTGTCGCCGTCAACGATATGGCCGTGGAGGCCATGGGATACCGCGCCGACGAAATGCTGCGCATGACGCTCGACGATATCCGCACCGGCGAAACCCCGCTGCACGGCGCCACGGTTGCGCAGGCCCGGGCGCTGCAGGACGGCGTGGCCGGCGTCTGGTCCCACCGCACGAAGCAGGGCGAAATGCTTTCGATGGCGGTCTTTCACCTGCACACGGAACTCGACGGCCGGCGTGCGACGCTGTGCGTCATGGAGGACATGACGAAAGAGCTTGCTGCGCAGGCCGAACTATTCCGCTCGATGCAGATGCTCGAATACGTGCTCGACAATATTCCCACCGGCATCGCCTGGAAAGATTCTTCGCACCGCTACGCAGGCGGCAATGAAATCTATGCGAAAGACGCGGGACTGGTTTCGCGTAAGGAGCTGGTCGGGCTGACCGACGATCAGTTGCGCTGGGGCGACGACCCGGCCGCGGTGCGCGCGGAAGATATCCGGATCATGGCGGGCGAGCTCGTGAAGAAGCGCGTCGAGCGCGAGGCCATTGCCGTGGACGGCAGCACGGTCTGGATCGCCGAAACGAAGCTGCCGTTGATCGACCCGTCGGGCACCGGCGTGGGCGTGCTGACCGCCTACGAGAACATCACGGCGACGCGCGAATCGCAGCTTGCGCTGCGTCTGCAGGGCCGCGCGCTCGACGCGAGTATCAGCGGGATCGTCATCGCCCAGGCAAAGCCCGGCGCGCATCCCGTCCGGTACGTCAACCGCGCCTTCGAAAAGCTGACGGGCCTGCGCTTCGAAGAAGTTGTAGGCAAGGACTTCGGCACGCTCTTCGCGGCGCACGACACGCCCGAAGGTGCGGCCGTTGAAATGGCCAATCACGTCGCCAACAGCTGGGCCGAAGTGCAGGCCGCGCTGCAGTCCGACGCCGACGCGAACCTCACGCTGCAATGCCGGCATCGCGACGGCGACCTCTACTGGATCAACATGCTGGTCGCGCCGGTGCCCGCCCCGAACGGCAAGGTCACGCATCATGTCGCCATCATGAGCGACGTGACCGCCGTGATCCGCTATCAGGCCGAACTCGAACGCCAGGCCCAGTACGACACGCTCACCGGCCTGCCGAACCGCAAGCAACTGGACGACAAGCTGGCCGCGGCGCTGCAGCGGGCGGCACGCTCGGGCGACACGGTCGCCGTCATCTTCCTCGACCTCGATCATTTCAAGGAAGTGAACGACTCGCTGGGCCATCGCATCGGCGACGCCCTGCTGGGCCAGATCGCAAGGCGTCTCGAACGCATGATCGGCAGCCGCGGCACGGTTGCGCGCTATGGCGGCGACGAATTCATGGTGGTGACCGAAGGCATTGCGCGCAATGAGGTTGCCGCGTTGCTGGACGAACTGCTCGTGGTCATGACCGAGCCCGTGCGGATCTCTGCTCACGAGCTTTTCATCGAAGCGAGCATGGGCATCAGCGTCTTCCCCACCGACGGCGCCGACGCCGACACGCTGATCCGCAACGCCGACGCCGCCATGTATCTCGCGAAGCACAATGGACGAAACCAGTACCAGTTCTATCGTCCAGAGCTGAGCGAGGCCGCGGCGTCGCGCCTGCGCGTATCGACGCGGCTGCGCCGCGCGTTCAAGAACGGCGAGCTCAACGTGATGTACCAGCCGCAGTTCGACATGGCAAGCGGCGGCATAGTCGGCGCCGAAGCGCTCCTGCGCTGGACCGACGCCGAACTCGGCGAGGTCTCGCCGGCCGTGTTCATTCCGCTCGCCGAAGATACCGGCCTCATCCGCGCGATTGGCGAATGGGTTCTGCGCGAAGCCTGCAGCGAAGGGGCGCGGTGGAACGCCATGCCGGGTAGCCGCATTCGCGTTTCGGTCAACGTCTCGCCGCTGCAGCTCGAACACTCCGACCTCGTCGACCAGGTGAGCCGCGCGCTGCACGATTCGGGCCTCGCACCCGAGCTGCTGGAACTCGAGGTGACGGAAGGCGCATTGATACGTCATCCTGAACATACCGCCAAGACCCTCGCCAGT
The DNA here is from genome assembly GCF_000684975.1 of Paraburkholderia acidipaludis NBRC 101816. GTDB lineage: Bacteria > Pseudomonadota > Gammaproteobacteria > Burkholderiales > Burkholderiaceae > Paraburkholderia > Paraburkholderia acidipaludis. Next base: position 67,388 of record NZ_BAXZ01000030.1, read on the forward strand.
CTGCGCGATCTGGGCGTACGCATCGCCATCGACGACTTCGGCACCGGCTATTCGAGCCTGAGCTATCTGAAGCGCTTCCGCGTGGACCGCCTCAAGATCGATCGTGCGTTCGTGAAAGAGATCGGCCAGGACCCGGAAATGGAAGCGATTACGCTTGCGGTCATCGCCGTGGCGAAGGCCTTCAATTTCGAGCTGATCGCCGAAGGCGTGGAGACCCGCCGCCATCGCGACTTCCTGCTGGAGAACGGCTGCACCCAGGCGCAGGGCTTTCTCTACAGCCGCGCGATCAGCGGCCACTCCATCGCCCGCTTCCTGAGCGACGAACCGGCGGCGTCGGCCGAGCCCGGGCTCGTCGACTAACCGCCCCACCGCCCGCTCACGTTACGGCATCCTGACCGTATTGCTCAGATAGACGAACGCGTAGCCCCGGGTAGCTCGTCCTGCGCGTGCCTGGCCGGCAGCGGCTCGATCCGGCCGACGATCACGAGATAACTGAACGCACCCAGCACGCAGAAGCCGCCCGCGACCACGAGCGGAATCGTGAACGAGCCCTTCGTCAACGCCACCATTACGCCGGTGAACGTCGTGATGACGATGCCGGCAATGTTCGAGGCGAAGTTCTGGATCCCGCCGATCGAAGCGACGTGGCCCGGCGTGGGCGCGACATCGGCCGGCAGCGCCCAGATGCTCGCCGCGGCGAACGCGAGGCTGCCATACGAAATGCCGAAGCACGCGAGCATGAGCCAGGTGTCGGACGTGAAGGCCGAAAGCGTGATCGTAGACGAGGCCAGCATGCCGCCCACCATGCAGGTCTTGCGCGCGGCGGTCAGGCTCCAGCCGCGGCGCACGAGCGCATCCGAAGCCCAGCCGCCCAGCCAGCCGCCCGGAATCGAGATCAGCGCCGGAATCATGCCGAGCGAACCGAGCGACTTCAGCGAGAAGCCGCGCGTCTGCACGAGATAGCTCGGGAACCAGGTAATGAAGAAGTAGATGACGAAGTTCAGGCAGAAGAAGCCGAGCATCATCCCCCACAGCGTGCGGTAGCGGAACAGCGAGGCCCACGTCACGCCGCCGCGGTCGCTGCTGCTGCTGCGCTGCTGCGATTCGGGAACCGCATCCGGCTCGCCCGTCATGTCGCCGTGCGCGGGCGCGCGGTAGATCGCGAACCAGCCGATCACCCACACCACGCCCAGCAGGCCCGTGATGACGAACGCCGCGCGCCAGCCGAGCGTGCCGACGATCAGCGCGACGACGGGAATCGACAGCGCGGAGCCCACGCGCGAGCCGCTATCGAAGATGCTCGTCGCGATCGCGCGCTCCTCGCGGCGAAACCACTGGCTTACGAGTTTGGCGCACGAAGGATAGGCGCCCGCCTCGCCCATGCCGAGCAGAAGCCGGCAGCCGAACATCCCCACCACGCTCGACGCAGCGGCCGTTGCCGCCGTAAAGACCGACCACCAGCCCACCGCGAGCGGCAGCGCGATGCGCGCGCCGACGCGATCCACGAACCAGCCGAACGGCATCTGCATGAGCGCGTAGGTCCAGAAGAATCCGCTCAGCAGGAGGCCCATGTCGGCCGGGCCGATGCCGAGCGCCTTCTCGATCTGCGGCGCGGCAACGGCGAGGTTCGCCCGGTCGATGTAATTGACCGCAATGGCCAGAAAGCTCAGAAACACGACTACCCAACGCATCTTCCTCATGGAGCTGTCTCCTCTCAGGGGTATCGTTGCCGGGGCGCTGTCCTTCAGGCGAGCGCACGCGCCGCGAGCGCTCCGCGCAAGCGCGGCTGCGCAAGATTCAGGCCGAGCTCGCGCGCCAGATCGATGACGGGCGCGAAGCGCCGCGCCTTCTTTTCTTCGTGATTGCGCGCGATGTCGGCCAGCCGGTGATCGAGAAAAGGATTGCTGAAGCGCTCGCGCAATTCGTCGAGATAGGCGCGCGCCGCGTCGCCCTTGCCTAATGCGTCGAACACCGGCACGACTTCCTCGCGCCACAGCGCTTCGAGTTCGCCGCGCATCGCCGGATCGCCCATTGCGTGCAGCGTGTTCTCTTCGGCCGCTCTCCCCTCCGCCAGCCAGCGCTCAGCAAGATACGTGTGCCCGAGATTCAGCAGCAGCAGCTTGAGCCGCACATAGTGGTCGAGATCGTCGGTCACGACGATCGACTCGTGCTCGCACGGCAGCACCATGCCCGCCTGCCGCTCGACCGCCCAGAGCGCGTAGGGCTCCGCAATGGCGCCCACGGGCTGGATCGGCTCGGACACGATCCGGTCCACCAGCGAGTTCACCCACACGCAGCCGTGCTCCACGTACTCGACGAAACCCGGCGCGGCGCTCCACTCGCGCGCGAGCTGCGCGACGAGCGCGCGCAGCGTGTCGCCGTTGCGCGTCACGAGCTCGCAGGGATAGAGCGTGAGCGGCTCGGCGCCGGCGTCGTAGCGGGCCTTCAGCAACACCGCGAGCTTCGCGACGAAACCGCGCGGCACGCGCGCGTCGGGCGCGAGCAGGTCGGCAGTGTCCTCCGGATAGCAGATATAGCCCGTGTCGCCCGTGTTCGAGATCACCACGCGCGCATCGTGCGCGAAGCGCTGGCGCACGGCGGTCCAGTCGACATTCGCGTCGAGCGCTTCGGCAATCGCATCGCACTCCCGAGTTTCGTCGATCGTCGCTTCGTGCCGCACGCCGCGAATGCGCACGGGGTAGCGGCCGCGTTCGCGCAGCGCGTCGATGCGCGCACGGCTCTCGGGATTCGAGGTGGTCTGCACGACCGTGATGCGCCCGAGCGCGCGCCCCTCGCGCAGCGCTTCGAACACGAACAGGTCGGCATGCGCCTGGAGAAAGCGGCTCGTGCCGAACTGCAAAATCGGTTGGCCCATGCTGTGTTCCCTTTCAGCAGGCGACGAGCGCCTTGATCACCCCAGCCTCGGGTGCGAGCAGCCCCGGAAATGTTTCGGGCAACGTATCGAGTTCGAGCCGGTGCGTGTTCAGCACTTCGGTGGGGATCTTGCCCGCGCGCATGGCATCGAGCACGGTCTCGAAGTCGGCCGGCGTCGCATTGCGGCTCGCGAGCAGCGTCGTCTCGCGCTTGTGGAACTCCGGATCGGAGAAGCCGATGCGCGCATTGACGATCGAGATCAGCACGTATTTGCCGCCATGCGCGACGAATTCGAGGCCGCGCTCCATCGCGCCCGCGTTGCCCGTGGCGTCGAACACGACGTCGAAGTATTCGCCGTCCGTCCACTCGCCGAGCGCACGCGCGTCAGCGCACGCGCCCGTCGTATCGAGCGTCACGATGGAGTCGGCCTTGAGCGCCGCCTGGCAGACCGCCAGCCGGTCGGCGCGGCCGTCGAGCACCACGGCGCGCGCGCCGCGCAGCCTGGCGAAGATCAGAGCCGCCATGCCGATCGGCCCCGCGCCGACCACGAGCACGCGCGCGCCGGCCTGCACGTCGGCCCGCGCCACTGCATGCGCGCCGATGGCGAGAAATTCGATCATCGCGGCCTGGTCGAGCGAGACGCCATGCGCCGGGAACACGAACTCGTGCGGCACCGCGAGGTATTCGGCCATGCCGCCGTCCGCATGCACGCCCAGCACGCGAATGTTCGTGCAGCAATTGGTCTTGCCCGCACGGCAGGCAATGCAGCGTCCGCACGACAGGTAGGGCATCACGTAGACGGCATCGCCCGCCTTCACGCGCGCGCCGGCCGGCGCCGACTCGACGACGCCGGAGAGCTCGTGGCCCATCACGCGCGGATACGACAGATAGGGCTGGTTGCCCGTGAAGATGTGCAGATCGGTGCCGCAGACGCCGATACGCTTTACGCGGATCAGCACGTCGCCGGGGGCGGCCTCGGGTTTCGGCCGTTCGACGATTTCGAGCCGGCCCGGTTGTTCGCAGATGACGGTTTTCATGGAAGGGTTGGGCTGCGTGCAAAGAAACGCGCGTCCCGGAACGCGACGCGCGCCGGCCACGCATTCCAGAGTGGCCTGACCAGTTGCGAAAATACAAGCCATAATAGAATTGGTCAAGCCACCTTTACCCGGGGGTCGGGGCCGCGCCGCACGCACATGGGCCGGGCCGCGGGCGCTTCGATTTACAATCGCGGCTTTCCGCTTTGGGGCCGTGCGAGGCCCGCGGCATCACCCAACGACAGCAGCCAACGACAGGAACCCCCGTGGTCGCCAAACCCGCCGAATCCCGCCGCCTCTACCTGCAGATCGCCGACAAGCTGCGCGCGCTGATCGACGAGCCGGACTTCGCGCGCAACGGGCGTCTGCCTTCCGAACGCGCGCTGGCCGAACGGCTCGGCGTATCGCGGCCTTCGGTGCGCGAGGCGCTGGTGGTGCTGGAGCTGGAGGGGCGGGTGGAGATCCGGATGGGGTCCGGCGTTTACGTCTGCGCGGCGGGCTCGGCGGCCCCGCATGCGGCGCCGGACGAGGAAGCGCTTGGCGACAGCCTCGTCGACATCATGAACGCGCGCGCCGTGCTGGAAGGCGCGATTGCGGGAAGCATTGCGGCATTCTGCACGCCCAAAAACCTGAAAGCGCTGCGCACGATCTTCCACACGATGGAGCGCGAAGTCCACGCCGGGCACGTTCCGGAAGCGGAAGACCGCGCGTTCCATGTCGCGATCGCGCAGATGACGGGCAACGAGATCCTCGTGCAAACCGTGGAGACGCTATTCGACAAGCGCCATACCCCGCTTTCCTCGAAGCTGCGCGACCACTTCGAGAGCGAGACAACGTGGCTCGCGGCGCTTGCCGAACATCGCGACATTCTGGAAGCGCTCGAAGCGCGCGACGCGATCCAGGCGCAGGCCGCGATGCAGCGGCATCTGAAGATTTCACTCGAACGCGTGATGGCGCGGCGCGGTTGAACTAGCGGCGTGCGCGGGCGTGCCGACGCTCGCCGCAACGCCCGCGATTCAATTTACCGCTTCGGGAAGGTACTTCAGAGGATCGAGCTGCTGACCGTTGCGGCGGATCTCAAACTGCAGCATGCCGTTACCGTTTGCGTCCGCACCCATTTCCGCAATGGGTTGCCCCTGCGCGACCGTCTGGCGGCTTTTGACGAGCACACGTCCGTTGTGCGCATAGGCCGTCACGAATCCGTCGCGGTGCTGGACGATGACAAGCGGCCCATAGGCTTCCACGGCGTTGCCCGCATAGACGACGAAACCGCTCGCAACCGCCTTCACAGGCTCGCCCGCATTTCCGGCCATCAGCATCCCGCGCGTTTTCCCCTCAACGAAGGCTTGAGCGACATGGCCTTGTGCCGGCCAGATGAAATGCGTGGCTGCGTTTTCTGCCGCTCCAGCCGGAGCCGGCATTGCAGGCCGTTCGCGAGAGGGCGCGGCTTCTTTGCCGAGCACCTTGTCGACCGACTCGTCCACGATCCTGATTTCCGCCCGGCGATTCTGCGTGCGCCCTTCTGCGGTGTTGTTGTCCGCAATCGGATGATCGGAGGCGTAGCCGCGAATCGTCATGCGGGCGGCGGGAATCCCATCGCGCTCCAGTGCCGCTGCAACGACCTGGGCACGCGCTTCGGAGAGAGCCCGATTGGACTCGCGTGATCCGACATTGTCGGTGTGCCCCTCGACTACAACGGGCTTGTCGCTGCGTGCCACGATCGCGGCCGAACGAGCAATGGCGGCGCGAGTATCGGCGCGCAGATCCGAGCTGCCGAAGTCGAACAGCACGTTTTCCGGCAGACGGATCGCCACGTCATCCTGCACCTGCGTCACGTCGATATCGGCGGCCCAGTTCAAAGCCTCCTCGTGGCTACGGTCGATTCCCGCGCATGCGGCGAGTTGAACCAGTACGGCGGCGGCCAGGGCCAGCCTTGCGAAACCTTTCATGGCGTTCTGTTCCCGCGGGAGTACGGGCAAGATGGTGTCAAACACAACGGGCGTGCCAGCCGCGAATCGTAGCTGGCACGCCCGTCGACACAGAGTACGGCGAAATCAGCCCGGTGCCGGGCCGACCCGATACCGGATTTAGAAGCGGTGACGCATACCGGCGGCGACACCCACCTGATTGGGCGTCGACGAGGCCGGCAGCAGACCGGCGATGGACGTCGAGTTGTTCAGGACGTAGCCCTGGCCGTCGTTGTAGATGTCGCCCGCGGCGTGCTGGTACACACCGGCAAAATACAGGTCGGTGCGCTTGCTGAGCGAATAGTCCACGCCCAGCGTTACCGAATGCCATTCCGGACTGCTCGATTCCGTGCCCGAACCCGACGTCTTGCCCCAGGTGTACGTGTACTCGCCCACGAGTGCCAGCCCCGGCATGAGCCCGTAGGTGCCGTTCAGCTCGATGTTGTCGAAGCGCGCGTCGAGGGGAAGATTCGCACCCGCGAGATTCGTATTCTGAAGCTGGGTCTGCGTCCAGAGCACGCCGACCGTGCCCGGGCCGAACGCATAGTTCGCGCCCACGCCGTAGGTGCGCTGCAGGCTCGCACCTTGCGGAACCACGACCGCGCCACCCGTATTGGCAACGCCATTGGGGTCGTCGTTCGACTGGTCGTAAGCCGCGGCAATCGTCAGCGGACCGTTCGAATAGCCGGCGCCGACACTCCATGCGCGGCCGTTGGCGAAACCGCCGGCCTGATTGCTGAAACCGTACAGCGAGCCGAAGTGGAAGCCCGAATAGTTGATGCTCTCGTACTTGACCGCATTGGCAATGGAGTACTGGGCGCCGATGTTGTCGTTGTTCAGCGGATGCGCCGCGACGTTGACGCCACCGGCCTGGCCAGCCAGCGACAGCGGCGACAGGTAATCGACCACGGAATCGTACTGGCGGCCCAGCGTGAGCGTGCCGTAGTCCTTGCTCTGGAGACCGACGTAAGCCTGACGGTTAAAGAGCCCGTTGCCCGCAAAGCCGCCGTTCGTCAGATCGAAGCCGCTCTCCAGCCGGAAGATCGCCTTGTTGCCGCCACCCAGGTCTTCCGCGCCGCGCAAGCCGAAATACGTGTTCGACAGCGTGCTGCTGTTTTCCAGCCAATTGCTATGACCCTGCCAGTTATTGACGTACAGCAGGCCGACATCGAGCGAGCCATAGAGGGTGACGCTGCTTTGCGCATGCGCCGCAACGCTGAACGCACCCAGCACGCCGAAAGCAACCAACGTCTTCTTGAGATTCAGTTTCATCGTGTTCATTCCCGTTTTCCGGCCGGCATCCGTCTGCGGTTTGCAGATCGGCAGGGCGATTTCGCCCAGCCGGACGGGCGAGAATATAATCGCCGCCGAGGGATCCGATGGTTGCTTGCCTGCAACGCGGAAGGCGTATTCCTACAGCTATTGCGCGCGCGCAAAGTTTGCATGCCAAACGGGAACGACTGCTGCAATCCGTCGCACGCGTATCGCGTCGGACGGATTTAGACGTGTCGCTATTCAGCCGGAGCCTCGATCTCGAGATCGAGCACGATCGAGCTGACCGACTTTCCATGCGCGTCGAGCGCGAGCGAGCGCGTCACGCCGCCGCCCAACGCCTGGCCGAGCACGAAGTTGAACGCGGCGAGTCGTGGCAGCTCATAACGCACCACGTCGCCACGCACGAAATCCGCAAGCCACGCCTTGACGCACTCCGCGCTCAGCGTCTCGCGCAAATATTCGTAGTGCTTCGGATCGTGGCAGATCACCGAAACGTTGAGCGTATTGCCCTTGTCACCCGTGCGCGAATGCGCGAGTTCGCGTAGTTTCATCTCATGCCTCCACGAAAGCGAAGCCGGGCTTAACGAGGCCGCGCGGCAACAGCACCGACTGCACGGCCAGCACCTCGCGCACCGACTTCGTCACGCCGCCGCCGCCCGCGGGCCCGTTCGTATAGAGCGTTTCGACCTCGTTGCCGATGCGCAGCGCCTCCTGTGCATCGCCCGTGCGGCCTGCCACGCGCACGCGCACTTCGGCCGGTTCGCTGCGTTGCGCGGCGCCCGTTTGTCCATACAGCGAATTCAGCCCGATCAGATCGAAACGCAATTCACTCGTGGCCACGCCCGTCGCCGCCAGGCGCGCACGCACGATATCGAGTGCGAGCTGCGCCCTGGCAACGGCGCCTGGCCCGCCATACGAGATTTGTCCTTCGCCGATGAAGCCGTCGACATAGGCCACCGAAACCTTCAGCGTGTCCGTCCGTGCGCTTCCGCAGCCGCCGGTCACGCGCACGCGGTCGGCCGCTTCCTCGGCAATGGCCACCTCCGTGAAATCGGCAACGACGTCCGGCTGCAGGTAGCGGGCCGGATCGTGAATCTCGTAGATAAGCTGTTCCTTGCACGTCGCCGCGCTAACGCGCCCGCCTGCCTGCGGCAACTTCGTGATCACGACCGAGCCGTCGGCCGCGACCTCGCCGATCGGGAAGCCGAGGCGCGCGAGATCGGGCACGTCCTTGTAGCCCGGGTCGGCAAAATAGCCGCCCGTGACCTGCCCCGCGCATTCGAGCAGATGGCCGACCACGGTCGCCTGGCCGAGCGCGGCCCAGTCGTCGAAGCGCCAGCCGAACTCGTGAATGAGCGGCGCCGTGAACAGCGACGGGTCCGCCACGCGGCCCGTCAGCACGATATCGGCACCGGCGGCGAGTGCGTCGACGATCGGCGCCGCGCCAAGATACGCATTCGCCGAAACGATGCGCTCGCGGTAGCGCGCGACGTCATCGCCCGACTCCTCGAAGCGAAACGGCTCACGCAGCACGACATCGAGCACGTCGTCGCCGCTCACCGCCGCGATCTTCAGTTCTCCCAAGCCAAGCTCGCGCGCGATCTCCGCCGTCCTGCGCGCGGCTGCCTGCGGATTGGCAGCCCCCATGTTCGAGATAATGCGCACACCGTTGCGCGCGGCGCCGGGCAGCACGGCGCGCATGCGCGCCTCGAGCAGCGGATCGTAGCCGAGCCGCGGATCCTGGCGCCTTGCCTGCTGTGCAATGGCGATGGTTCGCTCCGCGAGGCACTCGAACACCAGATAATCGAGCTTGCCGTGCTCCACCAGCTCGACAGCCGGTTCGATCCGGTCTCCCGAATATCCAGCGCCGGCGCCTATCCTCACGCTCCGGGTCGGCGTCCCTTGGGTTGCATTCATTTCGACATCACCATCCGATAGAACCTGATCAGAAAATACCCAGCACGACGCAGGCGATCGTCATCACGATCGATGCGCCGAACAGCAGCGGAAACGTGAACTTCTGGTGCTCGGCCAGTTCGATGCCGCACAGGCCGACCACGAGGAACGTCGCGGGCGTGAGCGGACTCACGGGAAAGCCCGTTGTCATCTGGCCCAGCAGCGCGGCCTGGCCCACGTGCGCGGCAGGCACGCCGAATTGCCCGGCCACCTCGGCGATGACCGGCAGTACGCCGAAGTAAAACGAATCGGGATCGAACAGCATGCTGAGCGGCATGGCCAGCAGCCCCAGCACGACGGGAATGTGACTCGCGAGCGACGGCGGCACGAAGCCCACCGCCGCCTGCGCCATCGCCTTGAGCATGCCGCTGCCCTGCATGACGCCGGTGAACACGCCCGCCGCCAGCAGGATGCCGGCCATCATCAGCGCCGCGCGCGCGTGGGCGTCGATGCGCTTGCGCTGCATGTCGACGTTCGGGTAGTTCACCATCAGCGCGATGCACAGGCCCACCATGAACACGAGCGCGGGCGGAATCTTCTCGCCCATCACCACCATCGTGCCGAGCACGATCACCGTGAGCACGATGTTGAACCAGAAGTTGCGCGGGCGCCGCAGCGCCGCTTCCTCGGGGGTCAGCTCGCGCTTCGGCAAGGCGATTTCGCCACCCGCCGTGGCCGCGCCAAGACGCTTCTCCTCGCGGCGCCCAAGCCACCAGGCCGCGCCGAACACGAATACGAGGCCGATCGCCTGCACCGGAATCAGCGGATTGAACAACGCCGAAACGGGCAGATGCAGCGACGCGGAAGCGCGAATCATCGGCCCCGTCCACGGCAGGAAGTTGATGCCCGCCGCCATCGAAGCCGCCGCGGCCAGCACGCGCCGATCCATTCGCAGCCGGTCGTAGAGCGGCAGCATGGCCGGAATCGTCACGAGAAAGCACACGGCGCCCGAGCCGTCCAGGTGGATCAGGAGCGCGAGCAGCGTCGTGCCCATGACGATGCGCGTGGGACGCGTGCCCACGGCCCGCAGGATGCGGTCGATGATCGGGTCGAGCGTGCCGGCGTCCGTGATGGTGCCGAAGTACAGGATCGCAAACACGAACATGCCGACCACGGGCGCGAGACTCTTCAGCCCGTCGATCACGAACTTGCTCGTATGGAATCCGAAACCACCGATCAGCGAGGCCGCGACAGGCACGATGATGAGCGCGACGAGCGGCGACATGCGCCGCGAAAGGATGGCGCCCAGCAGGACGGCAATCGTAAGAAGCCCCAGCACAGGCAGCATGGTCGTGTCTCCGGTCTTGTCTTTTGATGAGAGCGAGGGTAAGTTCGACGCTGCAATAACGCAATTGAAATGATTTGATTGCAGCAATCAGGGAACGTTATGGATCTGAATCTGCGGGAAATTCGCGCATTCGTCACCGTGGCGACGGCCGGCAACTTCACGCGCGCCGCCGCGCAGCTGCATCTCTCGCAGCCGGCGTTGACCGTGCAGATCCGGCGCCTGGAGGAGATCGTCGGCGCGCGGCTCTTCGACCGCAACAGCCGCAGCGTGACGCTCACGCAGACGGGCCGCGAACTGCTGCCGCTGCTGCAGCGCTCGCTGGAAGACATGGAGCGCGTGCTGCGCGACGCACGCGCGCTGGGCGACGGATCGAGCGGCACGGTCCGGCTCGCATGCCTGCCCACCTTCGCGGCGAGCACGCTGCCCGACCTGATCCGCGCATTCCGGCAGCAGGTGCCGCGCTCGACGTTTCTGATCCGCGACGCGGTGGCAAGTCACGTCCTTGCACTCGTGCGCAGCGAGGAAGTGGATATCGGGCTGACCGGCAGCGATGTGTTCGACGCCTCGTTCGAAGTGCTCTATAGCGGCTCCGACCGGCTGGTGGCGGTCTGCCCGAAAACGCATGCGCTGGCCCGCAAGCGGCGCATCGGCGTGGCGGATCTCGCGCGCTCGCCGCTCGTGCTGACCGCGCCGGGCACGAGCGTGCGCAGCGTGGTGGATGCGGCGCTCAAGGCGAGCGGCGCGACGCCCGATATCGCCTGCGAGCCCACCTATATGATGACGGCCGTGGCCATGGTGCGCGGCGGCCTGGGCCTCACGATCCTGCCGCAAAGCGCGCGCGAGGTGCTGGCAGAACCCGAACTGATCGCGAGGCCGATCGACGATCCGGCCTTCGTGCGCGCCACGGCGCTCGTGAAAAAGCGCGGGCGTACGCTGCCGGGCGTAACCGATGCGTTCGTCAGGCTCATGCTGAGCCGGCTGGGCCAGAAGAACGGCCCTACCCCTGCCGGCAGGCGCCAGTCGCCGCGGGCTTCATAGATCCAGCACGAGCCGGCTGCCGCTTCTCGCCCCGGAGACGCAGATCATCATGGACTTTCCGGCCGACCGCTCGGCCTCGCTCAGCACGCTGTCGCGATGCTCGGGCGTGCCTTCGAGCACCGCCGTTTCGCAGGCCCCGCAAATCCCCTCGCCGCAGCTATAGTCGCACGCCATCCCCGCCGCGAGCAGCGTGTCGAGCAGGCGCGCCCCGGCCGGCACGTCGATCGTCCGGCCGCTGCGCTGGAGGTGCACGACGTAAGCGCCGGCCGGAGCCGCGAGCGCGGCCGGATCGGCCGCAAAACGTTCGAGGTGCACGTTGAGGATGCCGGCACACGCGCAGGCCGCCTCGTACGCAGCCAGCATGGGCAGCGGCCCGCAGCAATAGGCGTGGACATCCTGGCTCTGCGCAGCCAGAAAAGCCGCCAGATCGAACGCCTGACCGTCGTGCTCGTCGTCGAACCACAGCGCAACATCGCCGCCGAGCGCCGCGAATGCATCGAGAAAGGCCGCCTGCGTGCGGCTGCGCGCGCAATAGACCACGCGCGCCGCCCTGCCCAGTTCGCGCAGGCGCCGGTACAGGCAAAGAATCGGCGTCACGCCGATGCCGCCCGCAATCAGCACGCTTTCCGCGGCGCTCTCGTCGAGCGCGAAATGGTTGCGCGGCGCGCCGATCGTCAATACGGCGCCGCAGCGCAGACTCTCGTGCACGAAGCGCGATCCCCCGCGGCTCTTCGGATCGAGCAGCACACCCAGTACGTAGCGGTCCGTTTCATCGGGCGAATTGACGAGCGAGTAGCTGCGCGTCGCGCCGTTCGGCAGGTGCAGATCGATATGGGAACCTGCCGTGAAGGCCGGAAAGCGGTGGCCGGCTTCGGGCACGAGCTCGATGCTCAGCACACCAGCGGCTTCGTAGCGCAGCGTTCGCACGCGTGCCTGCAACAAGGGGGAATACGTCATCGTTTTCAATCCATAAAACAGAATTCATACCGCGCACGGGGAGTCAGAACTTATGGATGATCGCGATACGAGCGGCCGCTTGTTCATGATTCGACGAAGGCGTGTACCAGTAGAAGTCCTGTCCCTGCTGGGCGACCGCATCGCCCGAAGCGACCTGGTACGACACCGCCGCGTAGAAGCTCGTGCGCTTCGAGAGGAAGTAATAGGCTCCCACCGTCGGCTGGTTCCAGTGGACGTGGTCGGTCCGCTCGTACTCGTAGGCGGCAATGCCCTGCAGGAACGGCGTGACCTGCCAGATCACCCCGCCTTCGTAGATCCAGACCGTCTGCGACTGGCCGTAACCCTTGAACGTCGTGGCCGTAATGTTGCCTGCCGCCGTCAGGTTGCCGAAGCTATACGACGCCCCGAACTCCGCCGACGACTGCCGGTCGATTGCGAAGTTGCCGCCGGGGTAGGCATCCGCGCCGTTCGAGGTCGTTGCCTGGCCGAGGAACGACGATACGCCCAATTGCCCATAAGGGTCGAAGAACGCAGGATTCCTCACGCTCGTATAGACGGCGGCGAGCTGCAGCTTGCCGCCGTCGTAGCGCAGCCCCGTGCTGAACGCGCTGTCCCTGGCCAGGCTGCCCGGTACGTTGCCGAAGGCATACATGAGCCCCAGCTGGACCCCGTCGTAGACCGGTGTCGTGTATTTGACCGCATTATTCAGTCGGTCGCCGCCCTGCCGGTCCACGTCGCCGATATGGCCGCCGGTCGCCAGCGCATAGCCCGCCGGGCTGAAGTAGCCAAGCGTCATGAAGTCCCACGCGAAGTCGTACTGGCGACCGAGCGTGACGGTGCCGTATGGTGTCGACAGACCCACCCAGGCCTGCCGCCCGAACAGCGCGCTGCCGATGCCCGGAACGTAGGAGCCCGTATTGATATCGAGGTCGCTTTCGAGGTCGAAAATCGCGCTATAGCCGTCGCCGAGCACCTCCGTGCCGCGCAGGCCCCAACGGCTGCCGAAGTTCACGCCCGACATGGCGCCAATGAAACGATTGCCGCCCTCGTTGCTGACGTAGGTTATGCCCTCATCCAGCAGGCCATACAGCGTAATCGAGCTCTGTGCGTAGCCTGGCGCGCACAGACAGGCCATCGCCGCTGCGGCGATGAATTTCAAGTTGGTCTTCATGAGAGTGATTGTGTAGAGAGGGACAGTTACGTGCGGACCTTATAGCGATGGCATCCAGAGACTCCGCATATTATTTGTAGCACTACGAATTATTAATAGTAGATAGATCTGTGTTCGCCTCCCCCCTGTTCATGCCGTCGCTACATCAAAAGTGGTCAACGGGCGGCCTTCCGTGAGCCGCGTGGTGCGCCCTCACGAAAAGCCGGTGCGCTGGACTACGCAGCTAGTCGGATTCCGCAATGACCTCGGGAACCGCGCCATGCACCACGAACGACGCGGCACCCTGCGTCTTCTGGCCGATCGCCGCCTCGTAGGCTAACGTCACCTCCCGGGGCTGGCCGGCCTGGCCGATAAAGTCGCGCAGATAAGGCCCGAGTAGCGGATGCCTGTGCTGCTCCTCGCGCGGCAGGCCGTTGATGAGTTCGTCGCGGCAGGCGGAAGGCAGCGCAATGTTCCGGTTGATTGCGCTATCGGTGATCAGCCCCTTCGGCTGCTTGCCGGCGGCCACCGCGTCGAGTTCGTCGAAGAAGCGCTTGCGCAGCATCACGATGCCGCGGTCGCTCGCGCCGAGCGTCTCCTTCGTGCGGTCCGTAATGCGGCCTTGCCCCACCCAGGCCGCGAAGTCCTGGTTCGCCACGTGCGTCTTGATCCATTCGCCGTTTTCGTCGTAGAGCGGCCCGTACCATGACGGGATGCGCTCCTGTACGTAGGGCTCCTGCTCTTTCGGCACCCGGCTGAAAACCCACAGCACGCTGAGCGTATTTTCGTCGTCGATCGGCACGCGCCATTCGAAGTGGTGGCCGAGATAGAACGCGTTCGGCCACAGGGTCACGCGGCCGATCGTCCACATCGGATTCTGCTCGGTTTCGGCCGCCCGCAAACGCTTGTAGACGAACCCGTATTCGAATTCCTCATACTGCGTTTTCAGATGCGTGGGCACATACTCCGCCTCGCTATCCTGCAGGCGGGCGGTCCAGTTGTTGTGCGTCCATTCGAAGTGAATCGGATCGATGGAGTTTTCCTGGCACTGGAACCAGTTGCACGGCAGTTCCGCGAAAACGGCCTGCGCAAAGCCGTCTTTGTAGTTGAAGAGATCCCAGTCCGGCAGTTCCGGCGCGGGCGCAGGCCCCATGTAGGCCCATAGCATGCCGGCCTTCTCGCGCACTTCATAGGCGGCGACCTTCGTCTTCTTGCGCAGGCGCGCCTCGGGATCGACGATTTCCTCGAAGGGCTGATGCACGCATTGCCCGCCGGCCTCGAACTGCCAGCCGTGGTAGGCGCAGCGCAGCCCCTCGCGCTCGACGAAGCCGAATGCCAGGTCCGCGTTCCGATGCGGACAATAACGTTGCACGAGCCCGTAGCGACCGGACAGATCCTTGAACAAGACGAGATCTTCGCCGAACAAACGTATCGGGCGCACCGCCTTGTCGTCGAATTCCGTTGCTCCCGCAACGGGGTGCCAATAGCGGCGGAGGTATTCACCCATCGGCGTTCCTGGACCAACCTGGGTCAATAGCCTGTTTTTTTCCGCGCTCAACATGACTGCTCTCCTCCTGATGCCATACGGGAACGCAGGTTCGCGCCTCGCGCCGACGCTTTCGTCTGACGCATGCGCGTAGCCTGCCTGAATCGGATACTGCTTCAGATACCGCGCGTGCAGGCCGGTAATGCGATTCTTTGTCGCCAGTATGTTTGGAGCAACACCCGGAGGTATCAAACAGGTAGCTGTTCGTCCCGGGTTTCAGGAACGGCCGTTGAGGGATGAGCTTGCCGATACGCTTAACCTCATACACCGCCTTCGCGACGATCAGCGGGCCCGTTGCGCCTGCCGGACGCCGCGCGTTCAAGACAGGTCAACCCTCGGGCGAAAGAAAATACACCGGTCGCAAGGGCATACGACGGCGCGCTTCGTCACTTAGATTCCTGTAGTGAGCAATCCAGAGATCGTAGAGTCGTCTGATATCAATCAACGTCAGCCGACGCCGCTCCTGATTCCTGGCCGCCTCATATGCGTCGCGTGTGAAACCACCCAAGGCAACGAAAAGGCCGACGTCATCCTCGCCTAGCACTGCGAGGAAGGAACGCACGCCATCGATATTCACCGACTGCACCTGACGCTTGACCTGGACCTTGATTCGAGGAGGTTTTGTGCCGAGAGGGTCTGGCCATGCCAATATGTCCAGCCCTCCATCCTTGCCTGGCGGCGCGACCCAGTCGACGTAATAGCCCATCGCTCGTAACAAATCCGCGAACAGGGACTGGAAATCGTAGGGATTCATCTGGTGCAGGTACTGAGAAATCTCCTCCCAGGCCTGCTCTTCAGCCTCTTCAAGCGTGATACTGGCTGCCTTGCCGCTACTGTCATCGGACTCTTCTGGTGCGGCAGGCTCAGCATCCGGCTGGCTGGCCCGCCACTCTCGATAGAGCTTGATCGCCTGCTTGTAGAATGCCTCCGGGTCCGGCATCTCCCCGTAGACTTTCTTCCCTTCTTCGGTAACCAGCCATGTCCCCCTGTCCTTGACGAGCCAGCCGGCTTTCACGCAATCGACCGTCGCAAATCGCACGATCTTGTCGAAGCGCCGTCCGCCGGACTCGTATTCGCTTTTCTCAAAATTTGACAAAGTCACCCTGCTTTCAAGCTGCTGCAAGGCGACGCGTGCCGGTAAGCCATCGGGTGATGAAATCAGCAGATCAAATAATGCGCGCAGCAGTTGGCCAGTCCTTCGCCGGGTAATTTCCGCCATTCAAATCCTTTTTCCGATAGTTAAAGCATTCAGTCATAAAACCACGCTCGGCGCTCAAGCAGCGCCCGGCCACCCCCTCGCCCATCGTACTCGCTGGCCAGCGCCTGCATACGGGCGATGTGGCGTTTGCGGGCGAGGGGCGCGGAAGAGTCCGGCATCGGTTCACGCCTCGCAGTACGAACGTGTCTGCGACGCGACAAGCCGGGGCAAAGGACTGCAGCGACACTGGCACAGATCATCGCTGAGCGCCTGCTGCCGCCCGGCTGGGCCTGTGGATGACACGCGTGGCCCGACGCAGGCAATACGGCCGTTCGTCTGGCAATGGAAACACCAGACAAGATCGTTCTCGTCGAAGCGTTCGGAGGGGTTGCCCTTCGCCTCGACGGGGTGCAGGAAGGCGACCGGCGCCGCCCACCCCAGCGAGGTGGCGATACCCGAGAGCGTGCGCGGCAATTCGGTATCCATATCGTCTGCACACGCGACGTGCACCACGCCATCGACCGGGCGGCGACGCAGCCTGCGGATCTGGCCGAGCCACTTCGCCGCCTCGATGCCGTCCGGGCTGGCGTGCACGAGAACCGTTTCGCCCACGTGCATGACGCCCGCCTGCTTGAGCCCCGGCGCGACCTGGTCGACACATTCATCCGTGCCGTTCAGCAACAGCCAGCGCAGGCGGCGTTGCCAGCGCCAGCCGTGCGAAACGCGTAGCTCCTCGTACACGTGCTGCAGTCGCACATCGCGTTTGAGCGGCTTCGACGCCTTCGTGCTGCCGCCGCTTTCAGAGCGGAACAGCCTGGCAGCCCCGCCGTATGCGCCCGTCGATACCGCAAACAGATGGGCGATCACGACGACAACCAGCACGATCGGGATACCGATCAATAGCCGCGTGCGAGGTGCGCCATCCGCGATGCCAGGACGGTCATTCCCGAACCAGACCAGCAGGAGTGCGGCGATGGCGAGGACGAGCGCTGCGAGAGGCATGCCCCAGATCGCCGCACGGCTCGGAGCCGGTTTGCTGGCGACGGCTTCGGGCTGCATGTTCTGCAGGTTATTTTTGGGAGTCGTCATGCGTGGAAGCGTTGGTTTGTACTGCGGGTATGACGTGGAGGATGGCTGACTGCAGGCCATCGACAACCAGTTGCGGGCCGTCCTTGGCGCCGGCCTCCATGGCTGCGGCAATCGCCAGCAGGCCGTTTGCCGCGCCCACATTGCCGACAATACGATCGAGCCGGTGCTGTGCGGCGTCCTTCGATGCGACCTGAAAACCCGCGGCAGCGAGGGCGCGGTCGCTATGCTCAACCGGGCGCGTGATCCACGCACGCGTCACCGCTGCGGCCCTGGCCTTGCCCCAGATCGCGGCATTCGCAAATCCGTATTCGGCTTCACCGTCGAGCCCCTGGACGGGCCGGTGCAGCGCAGCCTTGTGGCGGACTTCCGGCGGGAGCCTGAAATAACCGGGATCGAGCAGCACGGCGGCACAACCTTCGGCACAGCCTTCGTCAATGGCATCGTCGTACCATGCTGCGGCGACTGCGAGAAGCGGACGGTGATCGCGGGCGTCGAGCCACCCATCGGCGACCAGCAGCCCCTCGGTCGCGGGGACGGCCTGGACCTCAAGTGGCGGCAGCGCAGCCAGCCGCAACGCCTCCCGAACATGAGCCACGTACAGGTCCGCAGTCTCCGGCGCAGCCAGCACGCGTACCTGCGGCCAGTACGGCTTTTCGTATCGGGTCGCCTCGTCGCCCTTCCGGGCGAGAGGGCGGCCCATCACCTCAAACCACGGCGAGCCGCCTGTGACTTCGCCGCCGTGTTCGAGTTTGTCGCCTTTACGGATAGGAGATTGCATATGTTAATGAAAACCCCTTAGCAACTTCAGCACATATCGATAAAAATGCGCCGTATATTCTTCAAATCGAACGAACCCAAACAGAAGGTTTCGCCACATCACCAAATGCATTCAGAGCCACTTTTCCCTAACGCCTCTGGATCAAAAGTAAACGGAATTTTCTTACGAGTCTCGTAATTCTTGTAAGCCATAGAATATATATTCGCACCTTGACTCATCATTTCATACTCCCCCGTGATTTTTCCGCCGTAAACTTCATACCACGTAGTCGTCACCTGATCCGGACGTCCCGGATTGATCTCTTCTGACTCTTCATTCTTTGATACTAACGTTATTGCCGATTTCACACCGCGATACTTCACAAATGCTCCAGACCACTTTACAGCATCATCGTAAAAAACATAAAGGCCAAAATTCTTTGATCCCGCTCCATTCGAATCGAAGCAATATACTTCCTCTGAAATTTCGCAGTGCGCAACTGCTGGCAATAATACGAAAGCGGCAGCAAATAGTTGACTAAGAATTTTCTTCATTAGGAAATCTGCCGTTCAATAGATACATTGATGGTATGAGTCGTTTTATAGAATTTCTTTTTTGGGTGCTGATGCGGTGGATGGCCCTCCATAACGGGAACACCCTGCGCATTCAGAACCGGTTCTTTTTGGGAGTTTCTCCGCCAGTCAAAAGTTATGGCCACCTGTTCACTTTTAAAAATCTCATCAGTAAGAATGTTTCGCAAATAGACAACCAATTGAAGACGAACCTCCAATCCATTAAGATTCTCAATGGCCACGTAGCCGTTAACATCTTTACTTGCCCTGATCGCATCGTCCTGCGTAACGCCAGCATCCACGTGCGATAGCATTCCACTTCGCTTCACAACATAAAAACAAGCACTATCGACACAGTTATCAGTATTTTGCGCCCCACTATTATCTTTGGCGATCAAAACATCTGGATCCCATCCAAGCGCATGGAATTTCTCGGGCACAACTCCAGAGTGAAATTTTCGAAAATTCCCATAAGGTTCGTAATTTTCGAGGTGCGTTAGCTGAATAAGCCCCCGCCCATAATAGGGACTATAAGATTTTTGTTCACCACCTATCTCCTTGACCAAGCTCATTCTCCCAGTCTCAGGAATAACGTGCGACAAAAAGTGCAATAAGCGAATCGAGTTAATCCCATACTTTCTCGTCCCAATATTGAACGATTTATTCCATTTCTCCGCATGTGAAAGCGCGCTATTCCACGCCAATTTTGATGGTCGAAATTGAGTCAACTCTAGCTGCAGCAGGCTACGCGGAAAGCACTCTGCCATTTCCTGAGCATTAAGCCACGCACACTTCCTAAAGTGGCGAATAAACGCCAGCGGATGGAAAAACCATAGCTCCTGCCCGGCAAGCGACGTCTTGTCCAGAAACTGGAACTTGCTCAGGAAATCGGTGAACCTGGTGTATCCATCAGGGTTGGTATCTTTCTGCTTGCCAAAGAAGCCATACGGGTCGTTCAGGTCCTTGTAGCGTTCCTCGTTGTTGGACGGATCCCACTCGCTACGCGCCTTGAACACCATCCCCCGGAGCTTTTCGTCCACGCCATCCGTGTTCTGCACGTAGCTGGCAAGCTGCAGGTTGACCTCATCGTTGTTGTTCGGATCGGCTTCGAGCGGTTGCGCCGACGGCAGCGAATCCTGAATGCCGGTCAACCCGCAAAGCGTGGCGTAATCACATCGTCCAGCGTCGTTGAACGGCGTGTTGTCGCCATCGACTTTTTGCCACCCCGTGAAGAAAGGGAAATCCGCGTCGGACAGCTTCTTGATGGCATCCGGCGCAATGTTGACATAGCCCAGCGTGCCGTTCTCGTCGAGCGGCACTGCGATCCAGGTGGCACAGGCCGCCCCGGTCAGAGTCGGATGGTCCGAGAGAATGCGCCCGAACCGCAGCATTTCATAACCATCACTCGGACAACCCGGATAGAGGGCCATCGCGCGTTCATACAGGTCATATTCGTAGTGCTTTTGGGCGTTGTCATAAGGGTCCGCAATGGGGGCGGGCGTGAGCAAGATCACGTTGCCACTGCCACCCTTATCGATCCACGCGCGCGTAAAGCGCTGCCCCCTGTTGAACCATGCCTCGACATAGAGCGTATCGCCTGCGCCAAGTGAGCCGCCCGGCACACGGGGAAACCAGGTCTCATCCATGCCGGCAGGCTGCGGATAGAACTCTTGCGGGCCGGAAATGACGAAATAGCTGTGCCCCCAGTAGTTGCCCGTGGTCGGCTGAGCTGGTGTTTTCACCCCGATCTGTACCTTGTCGAACCAGGCCGTAAAATCGCCGTCCGCCATGAAGATTTCGAAGTGCAGGTGCGCCACGCCCTGATGTTGGCCGATATAGCCAAGTACGTCCTTGCGGTATACCTTCTTCGTCCCCCCCGGCTGGACCACACCATCCTTGCCCCCCGCCGTATCGAGCAGCCATTTGGGCAGTGCATTCGGCGAGCCAGCCTCCGGCGGATCGTTAGGTTGCGGGACGATGTGCTCCTGGCTGGTCATGTCCAGCAGGTGCATGTAGAGCGAGTAATACGTGATCGTGCGTCCGTCGCCCGTGTCGGTCTTGTGCCGCAGCAGTACGAAGCCGGCGTTCGAGTTCAGCACCGGCTGCCCGGTCGTCGAATCAGTCGTGCCGTCCGGGATGGCACTCTTGCAGACCCGGTACGCGACGACTTCGCCGTCGGCGATCGCGCGGACAGGTTCCGTCTGCTCACCCGGGTTCAGATGGATGGCGCAATGAGAACGCCGGTCGAAGGTGACCGGCCAAGCCCCGTGATGGCCAATCTCGCACTGGTCGATCAGGTCCATCATGGGGTCCGGCTTCGACGCGTCGCTGGCCGTCAGGCCCGACGCCGGAAGAAAGGGTGGGCTGATGATCATGGCTTCAGTGGGATGACGAATACGGGTCGGAAATCTTCAGGCTGCTGTTCGGCAGCAGGGGCAACTGGGTCGGGACGTTGTCCGGCCCAACGAAGGTAAACGAGGCGGCCTTGATGGTGTAGGCGCCCGGACAATGGAAGGTGACGTTGCCACCCTCCAGGACGACCGAGGCCCCGCCGCAGTTCAGCGTGAGCCTCGACTTCGCCGACACCTGGACGTCCGCGCTCTGGCTGGCGACGCGGATCTGCTTCTGCGCGAACAGGTCCATGCCATCGGTGAGCGCCGAGGCCGTCAACCTCCCCTTCGCGGCGACAAGATTGATGCCGAGCTTGTGCGCGCACAACAAGATCAGCTCGCCCGCCGCCATGCGCAGACGTTTTGCAATGCTGACGTCCATGTCCCGGGCGGTCTCGATCAGGTTCTCGCCCGCCGAGTGCTGGATCGACTTCTGCGTCACGAACGCCATGCCGCCGGGGGCGCTCGCGAGCAGCCCCGCGTCGCGAAGCTGGTTCAGGCCGTCGAGCAGCGCCGACTGCGTCGCCCGGTCGGCAGGATCGGCCCCGGCCTGCGACGTCGCCGCCGCGAGGTCCGTGACGCGCTGCAGCGCCGCCTTCAGCAGCGCGAGCGCGGCAGGCATGTCCAGATGCTTCGTGTCGGCTCCGGCCGCCGCGTCCGCCGAGAAGAACAGCCCCTTCGCCGCACGCACCGCGCCCCACCCCTGGGTCGTCGCCTCGAACCCGTTCCCGCGAGGCAGCTTTCTGCTGTCAAGCAGGTAGCCCTGGTTAAACACCGACTGGCTGTACACGGTCGCAATACGTGCGCTCTCCTTGCCCCGCAGGTCGTTGAACACGACCTCGGCACCGAGCAGCGGCGAGCGCCAGATGGCGTAGCTGTACAGCGCATCCGTACCCCGGACCGGATCGCGGTGGTTGACGTCGTGCAGCGCGCCGCCGATGTGGAGACGATCGACGTCCCCGTGCGCGGCCTCCAGCAGCACCTCGGTTCCTGGCAGCAGCGGCGCGTGCAGGCCGCCCTGATCCGATGACGACACGCGCAGCAGCCGCAGTTTCAGCAGTTGCCGGTCGGTATTGCCCGTGCCCTGCAGGAACTTCGGGAGAACGGGATAACGCCCGAATTCATCCATACACCCGTAAGGTGTCGAATCGGAGGTTGTGACAACCCCAGCGACGGGGCCCGTCAGAAAACGCCAATCCCGCTCGTAGGCAAATTTCGGGCGGTACGTCAGATGCGCAGGCATCGCCTTGAAGCGGGTATGGGCCGGT
>NZ_BAXZ01000029.1 GCF_000684975.1 Paraburkholderia acidipaludis NBRC 101816
TGGCAGACCGAAGCGCGAAGCGAATACAAGAAACCCCCAAACCAGCTAACCCTTAACGAGCCCGAACAACGACTTCATCCAGCACGCGCCCCACCGCCTCCACATAACGCGTCTTACCGAACCGTTCACGCGCCACAGCAAGCCCCTTTACCGTCAACCGCGCGCACAGCGCCCTATCGTCATGCAGCGTGGCCAGCGTCGCGGCCAGTTCCATCGCATGGCCTGGCGTGCAAAGCAGACCGCTTACCCCATGCTCCAGGATCTCGGTCACACCGCCATCGCGCGAAGCCACCACGGGCCGCTCGGCAAGCATACCCTCCACCACCACGCGCCCGAACGGCTCGGGTGTAATCGACGTATGAACGATCACGTCCATCGCCCGCATGCAGGCCGCGATGTCGTGACGAAAGCCCAGGAAGTGAACGCGCTCGGCAAGCCCATGCGCCTCGACAAACGCCCGCAGTTCCGCGGCATAAGCGTCTTCGCCGAAAAGCGGCGCACCCACCAGCACCGCGTGCAGCCGCGTATCGTGCAGCAGCGCTTCGAGCAGCACGTGCTGCCCCTTCCAGTGCGCGAGGCGGCTGAACGCCCCCACGAGGAACGCGTCGGCCGGCAAGCCGATCTGCGCGCGCAGCTGTTGTTGCGACACGCCTTTCAACGCCCGGAACGGTGCTTCGTCCACGCCGTTGTGCACGATATCGATCCGGCCCGAGTCGAAACTCGTGAGCCGCTCGAATTCGCGCGCCGACGCATGCGAATTCGCAATCACATGCGCGAGGCCCAGTTTCGCGCAGCCCTTGATGACGAGCCGCTGCACGCGGCCGAAGTGCTCCGCGCTCACGATGTCGCGCAGATGCCAGACCACGGGCTTGCGCGCCAGCCGGCCCGCCAGCACGCCGATCACCATGGCGCGCTGCGTATTGGCGTAGAGCACGTCGGCATCGCGCGCGCGGCGGCGCGTCGCGCCCACGAGCCCGGCGATGCCCGCCAGCACGCCCAAGCGCGGCGCCGTGCCGCCATCGCGGCGCACGTGGCGCAGCGCGCCCGAATCGAGCACGTCCACGCGCGCCCCCGCGGCAGCCAGCGCCTCGCGAAACGGCCCGTCGTTGAAGAGCAGCACCTCGATGCGCGAGCGCAGGCCTTTCACGACCTCGAGCAGCGAAAGTTCCGCGCCGCCCAGCACGCCGCTCTGGTCGATGGCGAGCACGCGCGGCGCTCCGGGCCTGTCGTCATCCCCTTCGCCATCGCCGGCGTGCTGCGCGGGCGCGCTGGCCGATGCTCCCGGGGCGCGGGCGCCGTCGCGGCGCGCGATTTCCGGCACGCTCTGCGCCACGCGCGCGAACAACTCCTCGCGAAACCGCGCCGCCGAAAAGCGCTCGGCGTTCGCGCGGCAGTCCTCGGGGCGTATGCGGCCCGGCTCGCGCTCGAAGGCATCCACGGCCGCCACGATCGCCTCGGCGCTTTGCTCGTCGAAGAAAAGGCCCGTGGGCCGCGCGCCTTCCAGCACGGTCTCGAGCGCACCGCCCTTGCCATAGGCGATGACGGGCGTGCCGCATGCCTGCGCCTCGACGACGGAAATGCCGAAGTCCTCTTCCGCCGCGAACACGAAGGCTTTCGCGCGCCGCATGCGATCGTGCAGCACTGCGAACGGTTGATAGCCCATGACCTCGACGTTCGGCGTGGCCCTGGCGCGCACCTTGTGCATGTCGGGACCGTCGCCGATCACGACGAGCTTGCGTTCCGGCGTGCGCGCGAACGCCTCGACGATCAGGTCGATTTTCTTGTACGGCACGAGCCGCGACGCGGTCAGATAGAAGTCGTCCTTCCCGGTCTGCAGCGCGAAGCCTTCGATATCGACAGGCGGATACACCACGGCCGCCTCGCGCTGATACACCTTGTGGATGCGCCGTGCGATGAACTGCGAGTTCGCGACGAACTGGTCCACCGAGTTCGCCGTGCGCACGTCCCAGTTGCGGATGTAGTGCAGGATGAGCCGCGCCAGCATCGACTTCGGGCCGCGCGTGAGATGCGACTCCTGCAGATACTGGTGCTGCAGATCCCAGGCATAACGAATCGGCGAATGCACGTAGCTCAAGTGGAACTGGTCGGGTCCGGTCAGCACGCCCTTGGCCACCGCGTGACTGCTCGAGATCACCACGTCGTAGGCCGAAACGTCGAGCTGCTCGATGGCGAGCGGCATGAACGGCAGCCACGCGCGGTACTTCTTGCGCGCAAGGGGCAGCCGCTGGATGAACGAGGTCGTCACGGGCTTGCCGTGCAGGAACGCACGCTCCTTCTCGTCGACGAAATCGACGACGGCGAACAGGTCCGCCTCGGGAAAGCAGGCGATGATCTGCTCTAGCACGCGTTCGGCGCCCGCATAGGTGACGAGCCAGTCGTGCACGATCGCCACGCGCGGCGCGCGCGCGGCAGGCGTGCCAAGAGGGGCAGTACGCGTCGCGACGCTCTGCGCCGCAACACGTTCGCGCCGCAGGACGGGCACGGCGGCACTTTCGGACGGCACCGCTTCGTCGATCAGTTCGTGACTCATGCGCTTTTCCGTGAATTCAGGCGAAAGAGAAGGGAACGGGCGTAGCCGCGCAGCATCGGCGTGGTCGCCACCGACCAGACGACGTTCGCGATCGCCAGCACGACGCCCGCGCCCACCGCGAACGCCGCGCCCGGCAGCCACCATGCGCAGGCCAGCGCGGCGGCGAGGAAGCTCAGGTGTGCGAACATGTCCACGAGAATCAGGCGGGCGTGGATGCGCGAGAGGTACAGCAGAACCAGGTAGTCGAACAGCGCGCGCGCGAGCACGGCCGCCGCCGTGCCCGGCAGCCCGAAGCGCGAGATCGCGAACCACAGCAGCCCGGCGAAGAGCGGCAGCTCAATGAGGCCCACGCGAGCGGTTGCGGCCGGATTGTTCTGCGCCTGGATCAGCACGCGCGTGACGCTTGCCTGGCCGACCAGCCACACGGCGACGATCAGCACGCGCCCCACGGGTGCGCCGTGAGCGGCCAGATCGGGGCCCACCCAGGCGCCCATGAACGGCGCGAGCACGACAATGGCGCCAATGGCTACGGGTGTGAACACAGCATTGAGAAACTGCAGCGACTGCGAGGCGATTTCGTCGGCATGCTCGCGGTGCAGCGCCGAAAGGCGCGGAAAGAGCGTGCGCACGAGCGCATTGGGCACGAGGTTCAAGCGCGTGACGAGGTTTTGCGGCACCGTGTAGTAGGTCACGAAACGGGCGCCGAGGCCCGCGCCCAGCGTCATGCGGTCGAGCGAATCGGCCACCATCGTCGTGATGCTCGCAATCAGCATCCAGCCGCCGAAGTTGAAGAGCGCCTTCGAGGTGTCGAGGCGCGGGCCGCGCAACGTGCGGATGGACAGCACGCGCAGCGCCGAATGTCCGAGCAGCACCGCGGCGAGCAGGCGCGCCAGCACGGCGGCGGCCAGCACGGTCTGCAGATTGGGCGCGATGGCCCAGGCCGCGCCGAGCGGCAGCAACTGGAACAAGAACGTGCCGATGGTCTGGTTCGTGTTGTAGATGCCGAAACGTTCGGCGCCGTTGATCGCGCCCGCGAACACCCACGAGACATTGGCGAGCGGAATCGCCACGGCGAGCCACGGCAGCGCGAGATAGACCTCGTGGCGCAGGGCCGGGGTGACGTGCGTGAAGTACGCCGTATAGAGCGCGCCGCCCGTATAGATCAGCAGGCCGCCGATCACGCCGGTCGTGAAGTTGAGCCAGAAGGCGCTCCAGAAGACGCGCTCGCAGGCCTCGGCGTCGCCGGAAGCATGCGCCTTCGAAATGTGGTTCTGCGCCGCCATGCTCATGCCCAGGTCGAGCACGCTGAAATAGCCGATCAGCGTCCAGACGAGCGCGATCACGCCATAGCGCTCGACGCCGAGCAGGCGGATGTACGAGGGCACCGTGACGAGCGACACGAAGGTGGGCAGCACGAGGCCGAACAGATTGATCGCGATGTTGCGCAGGATTCGTTTGTCCATGACGTTCCAGTAGCGGGGTTTCAGCCGGCCGGGGTGGCCTTCATGCGGGCTTCATTCAGCCTTCATGCAGGCTTCCAGCGGTACATGAGCACCTTGCCGCGCGCGTCCTCCTCCACGAAGATCAGGTACTCGCCGTCGGGCTGCCGGTGCGCGCTGATGCCGAACGGCACGTCCACCCAGCCCGAAGCGTTGCCCACTTCGGGCCCCGGGCCGAAGGTGCCGATCTCCTTCGCGCTGTCCTTGTCGTACACGTGCACGTTGCCCGCGGGCTCCACCACGAAGAGGTAGCGCCCCTCGACCGTGAGGCCGGCAGGCGTGACGGGCGGCTTCGCCTTCGGGTCCCACGGCAGGCGCAGCAGATAGCGCTGGTCGGGATGCCCGCTCGACCAGTGGTCGTAGCGCACGAGCACCCGGCCCGCCTCTTTCCAGAAGCCCGGGTCGTGCGGCGAATCGGCCGTATAGCCGGTCACATAGAGCGAATCCGTTTCGGGTTCGTAGATCGCGCGATGCACTTCCGTAAACGGCGCGGGTATGTCGTACTTGTCGAGCTTGTCGTAGCCATAGATCGGGTTGCCCTTCGCGTCCAGGCCGCCAAAACGGAAGCGCCAGATGCCCTTGTCGTCGCGCGCGCGCCAGATGTCGCCGCGCGTGTCGATCCACCAGCCCCAGCCGCCGCCCAGCTTCTCGCGGCCCGGGTTGCGTGTGAACTCGTCCTGATCGAACGCACCGTTGCCGTTGGCGTCGCGCCAGATCCAGTCGCCGCCGGGCGGCGCGTTCGGCACGTGCAGCACGGGGCGCTCGCGGCCGGCGATAAAGCCCGAGGGAATCGCAGTCTCGCCTTCATGTTGCGGATCGAAGCGATAGATCTTCAGGTGATCCGCGTACATGTCCGTGAGGTAGAGGAACGTGTGACCGTCCAGCTCGCGCGCGGTGGGCAGGCCCGGCCACTGGTCCGTGTGAAAAACCGGGTCGTCGGGATAGCGGAAGCGATTGTTCAGGAATCCAACATACTTCCAGTCTTGTCCCGGCGGCTTCGAGAGATCCAGTTCGAAGCGCTTGTTGCCCGTGTAGACGCTATTGGGGCGCGACGGGTCCATCCATGCGCCGTCCACGAACAGGAGGCCCTCGAGATTCCAGTTGCGCTTGCCGTCCGGCGTATAGCTCTCCAGCGTCGCGCCGAGTCCCGCGCCGATGCTGTCGTGGCGCGGCCCGATGCCGTTCGTCGAAACATAGATGTTGCCGTGCGCATCCGCGGCCACGCCGGTCAGACCGTTGAAGCGGCCAGGGCCGGGCCGTCCCGCCACGCCCGAGAAGATGCCGCCGCGCTCGCCAAGCGCGCCGCCCGGCGCATAGGTATCGCCATTGCGCGTGTAGATCAGCACCTGCTGGCGCGGCCCGTTGTCGGCAATCAGGATGCGCTGCGCGGAATCGACTGCGATATCGACCGCAACCGAATCGGCGGGCAGCGCGAGTGCCGCTTCGGCGATCAGCTTGCCCTGCGCCGAGTAGTGCGCGACGCGCGGCGCACGGTCGCTCAGCGTGCCGGTGAGCACCCAGAGCGAGCCGTCGCCCGCAATCGCGATGCGGCCCGGCTCGTGCACGCTCCATTGCGACTGACGCTGCATCGTATTGGCGTCGTACACCTCGATGCAGTCCATCGCCGTGTTGCTCACATAGAGTGTCGAGTCGGTCGCGGCAAGGCCGCCTACGTCGGCATGCGTGCCGCTCGTGACGTCGTTGATGCGCAGGAACGCGCCGGCAAGCTGCGCGTGCAGATTGAGCGGGTCCGGCGACGCCTGGAATGCGGCCGCGCGCCTGGGCTCGTCGAGCGGCCGCCGCGTAATGCCGATCCACTGGTGCCCCTTCGGCGGCCAGATGCCGTTGCCGACCAGGTGTCCCTTCTCGTTGCCGACACCTACGGCGGCATATAGATAGCGTTGATTGACGGCCACGGCGTTGCCGCCGCTGCCGCCCCAGCCGTGCGTGCCGCCCGCGAAGCCCAGCGCCTTGCCGTCCTGATACGCGCTGATTTCGGCACCGCTCTCATCCCACGGCGCATTCGTGAAGACCTTGCCGTCGGGCGTGACTGCAATCGCCGTGATATTGATTTGCACCCACGTGCCCTGGCCATTGCCGTACGTATTGCCGATCCACGACGTGGTCACATTCAGTTGCGGCGCAGCCACCGTCTGGACCGATGACGTACAGACGAACGCGCACAGGGCGGCTAGCGCCAGCGGCCTGCGCATGCGGCGACCGGAACTCGATGAGGGCAAGAGCAATCCTCCGTTGGGGTTTACGGCAATCTGTCCGGATCATGCCGTACATCCCGCGAGAAAAATCACCCTGCAAAAAGCGAAAATAATTCAAAAAAATTCAATGCTTTTTGAGCACTGCGTCAATATTTCCGCATCGCTCAGGGTACGACGATTTCGGTCAGAAGTGCCTGCCTTACCGCAATCCACGTCGTTTTTTCCGCTTTCTTTCCCCGCATGCGTAGCCATATCGCATTTCCCCTTATTTTTCTTTCGATATGGCGCCGCATATTCCTCTATCGATCATTGTCATATTCCATTCAATGCACCCATATATTTCGCCGTTTTTGCGCATTTAATTCTTTTTAGAATGAGCCGGACATTCTGCGCCTCAATTCACCGGATACCCGATGACCGTAACGACCCCGGCAAGTCCCACGTCTCATTCCCATCGCATCGTCCCGCTGGACGGCCTGCGCGCGATTGCCGTGATGGCCGTGTTCGCGCAGCACGCACTGCATGCGCCGCTATGGATGGGCGTCGACCTGTTCTTCGTGCTGAGCGGCTTCCTCATTACCGGCATCCTGCTCGAACGCAAAGCGCGCGGGCAGTCGTATTTCAGCTATTTCTACGCGCGCCGCGCGCGGCGCATCCTGCCGCCGTACATCCTGCTGCTGGTCGTGTCCTCGCTCTTGTTCGGCTTCGGCTGGGCGCACTACTGGCCGTGGTACGCATTCTTCGCGACCAATATCGGCGACGCGCTGGGCCAGAGCGGGCACGACAGCCTCAACATCCTCTGGTCGCTTGCCGTGGAGGAGCAGTTCTATATCTTCTGGCCTTTCGTCGTGCTGCTGTTGCCCGAGCGCATGCTGGCCTTCGTCGCCGCCGCGCTGATCGTGCTCGTGCCGGTGCTGCGCGCCGTCGCCACGCCGTGGTTCGCCACCTACTGGCCGATCTATTACCTCACGCCGTTTCGCATGGATCTGCTCGCCGCCGGCGCTCTGCTCGCCGTGCTCGTGCGGCGCGATCGCAACGCACTCGAACCGTTCAAGGCGCCCGCGGTGGTTTTCTTCTGCGCGGCGCTCGCCACGCTGGCGTGGCTGCATCTGCACTACCCGCGCTTTCGCGCCACCAACACGCCGCTTTCGAATGCGCTGCTCTATAGCATTTCGCTCGTGCTATGCACCTCGCTCGTCATCATCGCCCTGCAGGCAAAGGGCTTCGTGCGACGCCTGCTGAGCCATCCCGTGCTCGTGTATATCGGCACCATCAGCTACACGATCTACCTCATCCACCTCACGTTCCTCTACGCGGTGTGGCCGCTCGGCCACGGGCGCTATGCGAGCGCCGCGCTGGCGCTCGCCCTGACGCTCGCCTACGCGAGCGCGAGCTGGTTCCTCTTCGAACGGCGCCTCACGCGCGGCCCCCGCGCGCGGCATGGCACGGCGCCGAATGCCGTCTCCACGGCGCGCGCGGCACCGGCTCCCCGCACGCAGG
Organism: Paraburkholderia acidipaludis NBRC 101816; assembly: GCF_000684975.1. GTDB lineage: Bacteria > Pseudomonadota > Gammaproteobacteria > Burkholderiales > Burkholderiaceae > Paraburkholderia > Paraburkholderia acidipaludis. The sequence continues at coordinate 7,767 of NZ_BAXZ01000029.1, forward strand.
CATGAATGCGGCCCTGAACGCAGCGCTGAATTCGAACCCTCCCGACTTCTCGTCATTGACTACAAGGCAGATTCCATGAACGAACAACGCAAAGCCATCATCACCGGCGTATCCGGCCAGGACGGGGCCTATCTCACCCGGCTCCTGCTCGACAAGGGCTATCACGTGACCGGCACCTACCGGCGCACGAGCTCCGTGAACTTCTGGCGCATGAACGAGCTTGGCGTTCTCGACCACCCCGCGCTCGAACTCGTCGAGCACGATCTGACCGACGCGGGCTCCACCCTGCGTCTCGTCGAGCGCGCCCGCGCCCAGGAGGTCTACAACCTCGCGGCGCAGAGCTTCGTCGGCGTCTCGTTCGACCAGCCCGTCACGACGGCCGAAGTCACCGGCATCGGCGCGCTGAACCTGCTCGAAGCGATTCGCGTCGTGAATCCGCGCATCCGCTTCTATCAGGCTTCGACCTCCGAAATGTTCGGCAAGGTGCGCGCCGTGCCGCAGTGCGAGGACACGCCGTTCTATCCCCGTAGCCCCTACGGCATCGCGAAGCTGTTCGCCCACTGGTCCGCAGTCAACTATCGCGAGTCGTACGACATCTTCGCCACGAGCGGCATTCTGTTCAATCACGAGTCGCCGCTGCGCGGCCGCGAGTTCGTGACGCGCAAGATCACCGACGCCGTCGCGAAGATCAAGCTCGGCAAGCAACCCGTGCTCGAACTCGGCAATATCGATGCAAAACGCGACTGGGGTTATGCCTCCGAATACGTGGAGGGCATGTGGCGCATGCTTCAGGCCGACCGCCCCGACACCTACGTGCTTGCCACGGGCCGCACCGAAACCGTGCGGGACTTCGTCACGATGGCCTTCGCCGCGGCGGGTATCCAGCTCGAATGGTCGGGCCGCGACGAACGCGAAACCGGCGTCGACATCTCGAACGGGCGCACGCTCGTGCGCGTGAACCCGCGCTTCTACCGCCCCGCCGAGGTAGACCTGCTGATCGGCGATGCGGGCAAGGCGCGCGACGAACTGGGCTGGCAAGCCCAGACCACGCTGGAGCAGCTCTGCCAGATGATGGTGGCCGCCGACCTCGCACGCAACGAGCGCCATGACACGTTCTGATGCGCCGCGCGCGCTGATCACCGGCATGGGCGGCTTCACGGGCCGCTACATGGCCGAGCGGCTCGTGGCCGGCGGCTATCGCGTGTGGGGCACGGTACGCAGCCAGGAGCCCGTGCCGCGCGAGACGATCCCCATTGCCGCCGACCTGCTCGACGAGCAAGCGCTCGCCGACGCCGTGGAAACGGTGCAGCCCGATGTCGTGCTGCACCTCGCCGCCGTGTCCCACGTGGCCAATGGCGACATTGCCCGCACCTATGCCGTGAACGTGGTGGGCACGCGCAATCTGCTCGAGGCGCTGGCCCGTCAGCCCCATGCGCCGCGCGCCGTTCTCATCGCCAGCAGTGCGAACGTTTATGGCAACGCGACGCAAGGCGTCATCGACGAAAGCGTGACGCCGCAGCCCGCCAACGACTATGCCGTGAGCAAGCTTGCGATGGAGTACGTGGCGAAGCGATGGAACGCGCAGTTGCCGCTCGTGATCGCGCGCCCGTTCAACTACACGGGCGTGGGCCAGAGCCCCGACTTCCTGCTGCCGAAGATCGTCTCGCACTATGCACACCGCAAACGCTCGATCTCGCTCGGCAACATCGACGTGAGCCGCGAATTCTCCGACGTTCGCGACGTGGTCGACGCCTACGCACGGCTCATCGAAGCCGTGCCACGCGGCGAAACTTTCAATGTCTGCTCGGGCACCGGCTGGACACTGCAGGCCGTGCTGGACACGCTCGCCAAAATCGCCGGCTATACCATCGACGTCACGCTCGATCCGCGCTTCGTCCGCGCCAACGAAGTGCGGCAGCTCGTGGGCTCGCACGCGAAACTCGACGCCGCGATTGGCCCAATGACGCGCGTAAGGCTCGAAGACACGCTGCGCTGGATGTACGAAGACGCCCGCCGCGCTGCCTGATGCCTGCGCGGCGAAGACGCCGTTGCTTCAATGCGCGCCGTTCGTTGTGCCAATTGCCTCCGCATACACCGCGGCCACGCGTTTCGCAATCACCGTATTATCGAAGTGATTGCGCGCGTAGTCGCGGCACGTCTGCGCGTCGGGCAGTTTGATACGCCCCGTTAGCGCAGCGTCAACGCCGTCGGCAATCGCGCCCGCGCCCGTGGCCGGCAGCACGAGATCCTGCGAGAGCCCCGCCACCGCTTCCGGCAGTCCGCCCACCGGCGTCACGAGCACCGGCGTACCGGCCGCGAGCGACTCCACCGTGATGAGGCCGAAGCCCTCCAGCGCCACCGTGGGCACGACGGAAAGCGTCGCCGCGCGGTACAGCGACGGCAGGTGCGCATCGGGCACGAAGCCGAGCAGCTTCACGTTGCCGGCGAGGCCCGCGTCGTCGATGCGCTGCTGCAGCTCCGCTTCAAGTCGTCCACGCCCGGCGATCAGCAGCAGCACGTCCGGATGGCGCGCACGGATCCGCGCGATCGCGTCGATCAGATCTTCGAGGCCCATGCGGCGCACGAGCCGCCGCACGGCCAGCACGATCGGCCTCCCCTGCGGCAGCTGCAGCTTCAGGCGTGCTTCCGCCTGCGTACAGGGCGGATCGAACTGCGATGTATCCACGCAGCCCGGCACCACGCGCACACGCTCGGGGGAAATCGCATAGCGCTTCGTGAGGATGTCGCCGAATGCGCGCGACAGCACGATGAGCCGCGAAGAGCGCTCGTACACCGACTGCTCCAGATAGTGCTTGATGCGCTGGCTCAGCGACGCCGCGCCTTCCACGAAGCTTTCGTCAGCCCATGGCCCCTGGAAATGCGAGACCTGCGGAATGCCGCGCGTCACGTCGAGCCCGGGGAACGTATAGAGGGCGAAATGCGAAGAAATCACGTCGGGCCGATGTCGGCTGATCTCGCGGCGCAGCGCGTGGCGCGCGGCCATGAGGCGCAGCGGCAGCGCGCGCGCGGCGGAACCGAAGCCGTTGATCGCCCCGCCGCTATCTTGCGCGACCTTGGGCGAGCCGGCCACGACGCCGCGCACATGAACACCCGCGCCGGGCAGCGCGCCCACGAGCGAGTAGTACATGCGGTCGAGCCCGCCCGCACGTTCGGGAAACCAGTGCATGCCGATCTGCAGCGAATGGATGGAATGAGTCGTCATCGCGTGTGTCCTCGTTCTATTCGTGTCTCAAAGGGTTTCGGCGCGCGGCAGTACGGCGGGCGTCAGCACGCGCCCCTCGCAGGCGCCCGTTGCTTCGGTCGCGTCGCCGGCCAGTTGCCGATAAAGCGCAATGTATTGCGCGGCCATGCGCGCCCAGCCGAACGACGTTGCAAGCTGTGCAGCGGCTTCGCCCATCGCGAGGCGCCGCCGCGTATCGTCGGCAAGCTGCTGAACCGCGCGGGCGAGCGCCGCCGCGTCGTCGGGGTCGTCGAGCACGATGCCGCAGTCCGGCGTGATGATTTCGGCGCCGCCCGCCGTGCGGGCGGTGACGACCGGCAGGCCGGCCGCCATCGCCTCCAGCAGCGAAAGGCTCATCGCTTCGTAGCGCGAAGGAAAGACATAGGCATCCACGGAGCGCATCAGTATCGGCATCTCGCGCACGAGGCCGAGAAAATGCACGCGCGACTCGATGCCCAGCGACTGCGCGAGCGCAGGATAGGGACTGCCAGGCAAATAGCCGGCCACGGCCAGATGCACGCGCTCGGGCAGCGCCTTCAGCGCATGCAGCACGGTGCCCAGATTCTTGCGCGGGGTGCGCAGGTCGCCCACGAAGAGCAGCAAAAACGCGTCGGCCGGCAACTCGAACTTCGCGCGGTTGGCGCTTGCCGACGAGAAGGCCTGCGTATCGACGCCGTTGTAGATCACGTCGAGACGCTCCACGGGCTCGCCGCCGCAGGCGCTGATCTCGTCGGCCACCTTGCGCGAAACGGCGGCGATCACGCGCGAACGCCGGTACGCCCAGCGTTCGAGCATGGCGTTCGCGCGCGTATAGACGAACTGATACGCCGACCAGACGCCGCCCGTGAGCGCGAACGGGTAATACTTGCTGCGCGCCCAGCCGCCGTGCACGAAGTGCGCGGTGTTGACGTCCGCATGAGCCCACGTGATGAAGCCGTTCACGTGCAGCACGTCGTACTCGTGACGGTGACGGCGCAGCCATAGCGCGCTCTTCGCCGCAAACACCTGCTGGCGCAGCAGATTGGTGGGCCACGCGCGCGAGGGCTGCACCTGCACCCACTTCACGCGCGGATGCGCGAGCAGCTCCGGCGCGACGTGCGACGCCACGAGCGTCACCTCGAAGCCCTCTTCGAGCGCGGCGCGCGCGATCTCGTGATTGACGCGCCCCTGGCCGTCGTTATGGCGCACGACGTGCGTGACGATTGCAACTCTCAATCGGTGATCTCCTTGATGCGGGCCTGGTGGCGCGTGAGCTTGCGCCAGTGGCCCGCGGCGAGCAGGGAAAAGACGCTGGAAAACAGCAGCAGACCGCCGGTGCCGACCAGCGAGTTCGTGAACACGAGCATGGCGAAGATCGAGATTGCAAGGCTCAGGCACGCCGTGGCATAGCGGTCCTCGGGCATGCGCAGCGCCTCGCGCACGGCGCGCACGATGAGCCACAGCACGCCCGAGAGGTACAGCAGCGTGCCGGGCCAGCCGAGCACGAACGGAATGTTCATCACCCCGCTGTCGAAGCTGCCGTACTTGCCGAGCTGGCCGTTGTTGCTCGACAGCTTCGTCGAGGCGCCCGTGGCGCCCAAACCTTCGCCGGTGACGTCGGTGAACGCGGTCTTCGCGAAGTCGGCGTAGAACTGGTTGCGCGCCTGGTAGCTCTGGTCGTTGCTGAGATTGCTGAGCGTGTTCAGGCGCTGCTGCATGCGGTCCGCAACGGGCCCGACGGTGAGCAGCGGCACGCAGGCAGCCACGAGCACGAGCGCGCTCACGATGATGCGAATGCGCACGCGATTGCTGGACTTCATCAGTTGGATCAGCATGGCGATCGCCCAGCCGCCCCAGGTGGAGCGCACGAGCGAGAGCGCGAACGCGAAGAAGCCGAACGCCGCCGCGATCCAGCGCACGCGGTGCTTCGCCGCCATCACGAACACCATCGCGCCCATCATCGCGAACGCGAACGGTCCCGACGAATTCATCGTGCTGAACACGCGCACGCCGAACGGCACGGGATCGCCCTGCGAGTCCATGTCCGAGCCCATCATCCACATGGCGTCCCACGGCGGCATCACGACGAACTGCACGATGCCGTAGGCGCCCATCACGAGCATCCCGTAGATGAAGGTGTTGACGATGGTGTCGCGGCACTCGGGGTAGCGGCGCGTGAGTACCATGATGTGAAAGCCGATCAGGAGCGGATAGATCCAGTTCGCGAGGTCGTACGCGGCAGCGGCCGGGCCGTTCGCCGCGAGGCCGATCACGAACGCATAGCCGATGCCGGCGAGCGCCAGCAGCAGCGGCAGGCCGCGGCGCTGCGCGAGCAACGGGTAGTAGCGCACGAGCGAGATGCCGCTGATCATCGTGACCGCGAGCGGCGCGACCTGAATCAGGCTCGTGGGCGTGAAGGCGCCCTTGCCGAAGTCGGCAAGGCGCCGCACCTCGGGACTCAGGAACCATAGCCACCACATGAAGCCGATATAGCGCACCGGATTCACGAAATAGAGCCAAAAACCGACCATGATGGCGAGCACGGGGAACGCGAGCGTGAGCACCGTGCCCTGGTGCGCCGCCACGAGCAGCGCCGTGAAGACCCACAGCGCCGCCGGCGGCAGCGTATCGCGGCCCAGCACGCGGCGCAGGCCCGATGGCTGCCGGCCTTGCGCGGGCGGGGCCGGCGTGGGGGGCGACGGGTGGCCCGGCAGCGGGCCGGATGCGGCGTAAGGCGTGCGCATCGTCAAAGACCCCGCGTCAGCCCGCGCACCGCAGGCGCCGCGTCCGCCGCCGCGCTGCGCGCCTGTTGCGCCTCACGTTCCAGCAACATCTCGCGCGTGAGCTGCACATGCTGAAACGCGTAGTGCTGCGTGGTCAGGTCGCGCTCGCGCAACTGCTCGCCGGCCGCGCGCGCCAGGGCTTCGGCGCGCTCCGGATTCGCGGCGAGCGCGCTCACGGCCTCGCGCAGCTGCTGCGCATCGAACGGCGCGACCCACGAAACAGCCTTCTCGTCGAAGTAGTCGTCGAGCGCGCCAACCTTCGTCGCGACCATCGGCTTGCCGAGCGCGGCGGCTTCGAGCATCACCGTGATGCCGGAGGCGTGCGTATTGGGCCGTAGCGGCACGACGATCAGGTCGGCCCAGTCGTAGAGCGCGCGCTGCTGCTGGATGCCGGAAACCCGTGCGATTTCGACGTTCGATGCGCGCGCCGACGACGGAATGCGCCGCCGCGTGGCGATCCGCACCTCGAAGCGCGCGTCGTTGCCGAGCGCCTCGACGAGCGTGGCCCAGTCGCGGTCCCGGTCGTTGCCGATGGCGGCCACGCGCAACGGCGCGTGCGGCTGCCATTGCGCAGGCGGGCATAACGGAAAATCGTTCGTGTTCAGGCCGTAGAGCACGCGGCGCGCATTGCGCCCGAAATAGCGGCCGCACAGCGCGGCGTTTTCGCTTGCGAGCGTCGTGAGCATGTCGGCGCGTCCGAGCAGCCGGCGATAGAGCGCGCGGCGCAGCGCACCGTAGCCGCCCCAGCGATCGAGCAGCCAGACGCTTTGCGCGAGCAGGAGCGGCCGGTCGCCGCCCTTGCGCGCCTGCATCAGGAGCAGCAGCGCCACGGCCAGATGCTCCTGCTCCGTGTGCGTCCAGATCACGTCCGACTGCAGGATCGCGCGCCGATTGCGCCACGTATGGATGAAGTCGAAGCCGAGCGCCGCCTTCAGCGCGCGGCGCAGAAAGCGCATGGGCGCGCGCTCGTTCGCATCCCGCGAATAATCAAGCGCGAACTCCGGCGATTCGGCGAAATGGTAGCCATACAGGCAGCCGATGTTCTCGCCCTGGCGATAGCGGCGCGGATCCGCTCCGTGGAAGAGATGGACGTGGACTTGCGTACTGCTCATTCGGGGTCCTCCGTAGTATTGCTTCGGCCTGCTTTCGATCTGCTTTTACGCCGCCCCTTTGGGCCGCCCCTCAGGCGAGCGCGCGGCGAGCCTCGCGTGCGCCGCCGCGCACCGCGCGCCAGCGCGCGAGCGCCGCGCCCGCCTGCTGTCCGCGCAGCGCACCCACGGCGGCATGCAGCACGCCGGGGTAGACGCGCGTGCCGACGAGCGCGTACCACCACCACGCCGTCTCGCGCCGCAGCGGCGAAAGGTGGGCGCGCAGTATCAGGTGCAGGTTGAATGCCGCGTTGCGCAGGGAAGCGAGCGTCTGCGCATTGCGCGGATCCTCGCCGGGGCGCGGCGCCGGATAATGGTCCACAGCCACGCGCGGGTCGTAGACGAGTTTCCAGCCGGCGTGCTTCACGCCCATGCTGAACGCCATGTCGTTATGGGTCTGCGCGCCCGAGCCGCGCAGGCGGCGGTCGAACCGCAGGCCGGCGATGGCGGCGCGCCGGTAGCTCATGTTGGCGCCCTTGAGCAGATCGACTTCGCGCGCCGCGCCCACGCCCAGGTGATGATTGCCGACGATGCGGCCCGTGCGCTGCAGCTTGCCGACGAGTTCGCGCTCGCCGTCGAGCACGCGGCCGTTTTCGTGCACCCAGTCGCGCCCGCCCAGCGCGCCCAGCTGCGCGTCGGCCTCGAACCACGCGGCGATGCGTTCGACCCAGTCCACGCGCGGCGCGGCGTCGTCGTCGGTGATGGCGATCACGTCGCCCGTCGCGGCTTCCAGACCGCGGTTGAGCGCCGCCACCTGGCCCGGCTCGTCGACGATCGCCACGTCCACGTTCAGCACGCGCGGCGTCACATGTTCGGCGAGGCACGCATGGGTCGCATCGTCGTCGGCGCGCGCCACCACGACGATCTGTTCGGGGGTACGCGCCTGGCGCAACAGTGCCGAGAGGCAGCGCGCGAGGTCGTCGGGGCGCCGGTAGGTGGGCACGAGCACGGTCACTTTCATCGCACGATTTCTCCGTGTTGGGTTCGGTCCAGATTTCGTCCCATGCCTCAGGCGCTCAGGTATTCCTGCACGCCCGCATAGCCGTAGCCATAGTTGCCGCGTGCGCGCTGCGGCACGGCGTTGAAGATGCCGCCCTGCACCCGCACGCCTGCCGTGCGCAGACGCTTGAGCGTGTCGGCAATCTCGCCTTCCGAATGCATGCCCGAGCGCAGCACGAGGAACGTCGACCCCGCGTGGCCGCCGATGATCGCGGCGTCCGTCACGGCCAGCACGGGCGGCGTGTCGACGAGCAGAATGTCGTAGCGCTTCGAAAGTCCTTCGAGGTACTGACCGAGTCGCGGCGACATCAGCAGCTCGGAAGGATTGGGCGGGCGGCGGCCGCACGAGATGAAGTGCAGGTTGTCCACTTCGGTCGCGCGGATGGCCTCGTCGAGCGAGATCTGGCCCGACAGCAGCTCGGAAAAGCCGTTTTCCTGGGGCACGCCCAGATGCCGTTCGAGCGCGCCGCGGCGCATGTCGCCGTCGATCATCAGCACGCGCTTGCCCGAATGCGCGAGCAGCACCGCGAGATTCGCGGTCATGAAGCTCTTGCCCACGCCGGGCACCGAACCCGTGAACATCACGACGTGGTTGCGCGCGTCCATCACGCTGAACTGCAGCGAGGTGCGCAGACTGCGCAGGCTCTCCACCGTGAGATCCTTCGGGCAGGCGTTGGCGAGCACTTCGCGCAGGCGCGTGCCGCCGCGCGTCGGGGCGCGCTTCTCGAGCGCCACCTGCTCCGCCGAAAGCGGCACGAGACCGTACACGGGCAGATGAAAGGTGCGTTCGATCTCGTCGGCGTCGACGATGCCCTTGAAGAGATTGCGGCGCATCAGCACGAAGCCGGTGCCGAGAATCAGGCCGAGCAGCGTCGCCGCGGAAATGATCAGCAGCTTCTTCGGCTTCGAGGGCTTGCCCGGGCGCATCGCCGTGTCGACGATATGCACGTTGCCGCCCGTGCCCACGCGCTGCACCGAAAGCTCCTGGATACGATTGAGCAGCAGGACGTAGATGTCTTCCGCCACCTTGGCATCGCGCTGCAGCTGCACCGCCTTCACCTCGGTCGCGGGCAGGTCGCGGAAACGCGTGTCGTACTTCTGCTGTTCGCCCTCGAGCTGCGCGAGCTGCTGGCGCGCCGCGATGAGCACCGGATGCTGGTCGCCGAAGCGCTGGTCGAGCGAGGCGATCTGCAGCTTGAGCGCAGAAACCTGCTGCTCGTACTGCACGCTGCCTTCCAGATAGATCTTCGCTTCGTCGCTCGCGTCGATCGATCCGGACTGCTTTTGATACGCGGTCAGCGCGGCTTCCGAGCGCTCCAGGTCCGACTTCAGGCGCGGTTCCTCGCCGCGCAGGAAGTCGAGCATCTTGCCCGCGTCGGCCTGCTTGGTCTCGATGTGCTCGTGCACGTAAGACTGCCCCACCGCGTTGGCAATGTCGGCGGCGCGCTGCGCGTCGGTGTCTTCGAGCGAGATGTCGATCACGCCCGTCTGCTTGCCCTGCTCCTGCACCGTGATGGCGTTCTGGAACGCCGTCACGGCGTCGAGATCGTTCATGCGCACCACGGTGAAACGCGTGCCGGGGCGCGCCACGAGCTTGCTCACGAGGAGCGTGATGCCGCTGCCCTGCGCGACCTGCCCTGCCTCGCCCTCCAGCAGCCGCTCGCCTTCAGGGCCGCTCAGCGCGTAGCGGCCGTCGCCGAGCGCGGTCATCGTGAGCTTCTGCCCTTCGAGCGAGGGCGGCACTTCCACCGAGTCCACGTCGGCCACCTCGCCGCCCCATGCATACGAGTTCAGTCCGAGCCATGGTTTCGCAGGGACGCCCGGCGTGGCGAGCCGGCTCGCGAGACTGCCCAGCACCGGAATCGTGTCGGGCGAGACCGAGAAGTTCAGCTTGAACTGCTTGACCACGGGCTCGATCACGCTGCGGCTCTTGATCATCTCGATCTCGGCGTCCGTGGGCAGCGAGGTCGAGGAGCCGCTCTTGATGTCGGCGCCCGTCTGCGTTTGCGTGAGCGCCTGCGACGTGTAGTCGGAGGTCTCGACGCGAACCTGGGTGTCGGCCGAATAAACGGGCTTCGCCACATAGCAGTAGAACACCGCGATGGCGATCACGGCTGCCGCGATGGCGATGAGCCAGCCGATGTCGTCGAGAATGACGCGCAGCAACTGGCCGAGGACCACGTCCTCTTCTTCGGTGCGGGCCGCGGGGGCCGCCTGCTGGGTGAATTGCATGCTCACGTTACGATCCCCATGTCTCGTGTTGCGCCAGTACGTCCTGCTTCCGGGTGGCCACGCGCATCATTGCACGATCTCCTTCAGGTAGAAGACGGACTGGATGGTGGGCAGCACCTGCTGCAACAAGCGGTTGAAGGTGGCCGAGGCCGCCGTGCCGACATAGACGACATCCAGCGGCTGGAGGTCGAAATGCGAGGACAACATGATCGCGTCCGGCTTCGTCATGTCGAGGCGATAGATCTCGGGATGGCTGGGGTTGTCTTTCATGCCCCGCATCACGAACACCTGGCGCGGGTTGGCGTCGGTGTCGAGAATGCCGCCCGCGGCCGTGAGCGCGTCCGCGATCGTGAAGTTGCCGCGTATCATGCCCGCCTGCGTGGGCGTCTTCACTTCGCCCATCACGAACACTCTGCTATCCGAACGATCCGGCACATACACCGTGTCGCCGTTCTGCAGCATCACGTCCTGGCTCGTATCGCCCTGCTCGAGCATGCGGTTCGCGTCGAGCACGTAGAGCTTGTGGTCGCGCGTGAGGCGCACGCGGTTGATGTCGGCGTTGTCGGTCGCGCCGCCCGAGCGCGTGATCGCGTCCGTCAACGTGAGCGGCACGTCGCTCATGGCAAGCGGCCCCGGCGTCTTCACGTCGCCCGTCACCTGCACCTTCTGGCTGCGGTAGGCGAGCACCCGCACGTCCACCTGCGGATTCTTCACGTACGGGCCGAGGCCGGACGCGATCTGGTCGCGCAGCTGGCCCGGCGTCTTGCCCGCCGCCATCACGCGGCCCACGAACGGAAAGTAGATCGTGCCGTCCGCGGCAACGGTCTGGCCGTAGGGGTCGGCCTCGCCCGGCAGCGCGCTCGTGTACGGCTGCGTGAGCGTCTGCCCCAGCGTCTGCGTGGTGTTGCCGCCCGTCGAGAACGTCGAGCCCTGCGGCGTCGAGAGTTCCGGATGGTCGTACACCGTCACCCCCAGAATGTCCTGCGGCGCGATGTGATAGATGTAGTCGGCCGGGCTGCTGTAGCGCGACGGCGGCAGGGGCCGCGGCGGCGCGGACGCGGCTGCCTGAGCCTGCTGCATGATGAGCTGCGAGTCGATCAGCCGCACCGTGTACTGCTGCTGCGGCTGGGTCGACGGCTGCTCCTGCAGGCTCGACGTGTCGAGATAATTGCCGGGCGCCGTGGCGCAGGCCGACACGAAGGCGCTAAGCGCCAGTACACAAGCTAGTTTCATCCTTGGCATATTCGGCTCAGCCATCCCTTCACCAGACGATCCATCAACTCCAGACTCTCGCGATAGGCCTCTTCGTGGAGGCCGTGCGGATCCGCGACGTCCGAGTTCTCCCAATTGCCGAGCGCATACACCTTGCCGCGCGCGGTCGGATCCAGCCATTCCACTTCGGACACCTGACGGCGCTCCGTCACGAGTACGAGATCGGCGGCTCGCACGAGCCGGCGCGTGAGCCGCCGCGCGCGATGCTTGCCCACCTTCACGCCCCGCTCGGCGAGCAGGTGCTGCATCATCGGGTCCATGTAAGCGCCCTCGCGCGCACGCAGGCCGGCCGAGTGAAACCGGCCCGGCTGCGGCGCGACTGCCCTGAAAAGCTGCTCTACCGCCGGCGAGCGGCAAACGTTCGCATGACAAACGATCAGCACGTCGTTGAACATGGCACCTCCGTCGTGTTGCGAACCGCCGCGCTCAGGCCGCCACGCCCGCGCGCGCCGCATCTTCGGCTCGCGCACGGCTTGCCTGCGCCGCGCTCGCGCGGCCCACCGCGTGATATTCGATTCCGAGTTCCTGCAAGGCCGGCGGATCGTAAAGATTGCGGCCGTCGAACACGATCGGCGACTTGAGGCGTGTCTTCAGCATGTCGAAGTCCGGCGCCTTGAACACCTTCCATTCGGTCACGACGACCACGGCGTCGGCGTCGCTCGCCGCGTCCATCGCGTCGGCGGCGAACGCAAGGCGCGCATGGTGTTCGGGCTGCGCCGCGAGATCGAGCGCCAGCACGCGGCGTGCCTCGTCGGTGGCCACCGGATCGTAGGCGCGCACCTGGGCGCCGCGCGCGAGCAGCTCCGCGATCAACGTGCGGCTGGGCGCCTCGCGCATGTCGTCCGTATTCGGCTTGAATGCGAGACCCCAGACGCCGAACGTGCGCCCCGTGAGATCGGAGCCGAAGCGCGTGACGATCTTTTGCGCGAGCACCAGCTTCTGCGCGTCGTTCACCGTTTCCACCGCGCGCAGGATCTGCAGCGGCTCGCCGAAATCCTCGGCGGTCCGCATGAGCGCCTTCACGTCCTTCGGGAAGCACGAGCCGCCGTAGCCGCAGCCCGCGTACAGGAAGTCGTAGCCGATGCGCGGGTCCGAGCCCACGCCGCGGCGCACCGCCTCGATGTCGGCGCCCACGCGGTCGGCCAGATTGGCCAGCTCGTTCATGAACGAAATACGCGTGGCCAGCATCGCGTTCGCGGCATATTTCGTAAACTCGGCCGACGGCACGTCCATGTACAGCGTGCGCTCGTGATTGCGGTTGAACGGCGCGTAGAGGCGCTTCATCAGTTCCTTCGCGCGCTCGCCGGGCACGTCGTCGCCGCAGCCGAGCACGATGCGGTCGGGCCGCGCAAAATCCTCCACGGCCGCCCCTTCCTTCAGGAACTCGGGGTTCGACACCACCGAGAACATGTGCGACTCGCCGCGCCGGCGCAGCTCGCTGGCGATCGCGTCGTGCACGAGCGCGGCGGTGCCGACAGGCACCGTCGACTTGTCGACGATCACTTTAAAACCGGTCATGTGCCGGCCTATGTTGCGCGCGGCCGCGAGCACGTACTGCAGGTCGGCCGAACCGTCCTCGTCGGGCGGGGTACCCACCGCCACGAACTGGATGTCGCCGTGGGCGACGGCCGCTGCCGCGTCGGTGGAAAACGTCAGGCGTCCTGCGCGGCGGTTGCGTTCGATGATCTCCTTCAGGCCCGGTTCGTGAATCGGCACGACGCCCTGATTGAGCAGATCGATCTTGCGTGCGTCCACGTCGAGACAGAACACGTCGTTGCCGATATCGGCCAGGCACGCGCCCGTCACGAGACCCACATAACCGCTGCCTATGATCGTCAGATTCATGCCCACCTCTTAAATGATTGTCCGTTTGCGCCGCGCCTCAATAGGCGTTCTGTCCTGCAAAGCCCTTCCACATCGTCATCGCAACGATCTTCAGGTCCAGCGTGAAGCTCCAGTTCTGCATGTAGTGCAAATCGAAGCGGACACGGTCGCGCATTTTTTCCACGCGGTCGGTCTCGCCGCGAAAGCCGTTGACCTGCGCCCAGCCGGTGATGCCCGGCTTGATGCGATAGCGCTGCATATAGCCGCGCACGAGGTTCTTGTAGATGTCGTCGTGCTCGAGCGCGTGCGGGCGCGGACCGACCACCGACATTTCGCCCTTGAGCACGTTGATGAATTGCGGCAGCTCGTCGAGACTCGTGCGGCGCAGGAAAGCCCCCACGCGCGTCACGCGCGGATCGTTGCGGCGCGCCTGCGTGACCTGGCCCGAGCCTTCCGCGTGCACCCTCATCGAGCGGAATTTGTAGATTTCGAACTCGTTACCGTCGAGTCCCTTGCGGCGCTGGCGAAACAGCACCGGCCCGCGCGAATCGCATTTCACGGCGATCGCGATGACGGCGAAGAGCGGCGCGAGCGCGGCCAGCACGCAGCCGGCGAAGAGACAGTCGAAGATCCGCTTGGGCAGCACGCGCAGATCGGTGATCGGCGAGGCCGCGAGATTGATGGCTGGCACGCCCAGCAGATCCACCACGGGCTGGCTGAAGAGCGAGAGCGCACGCACGTCCGGAATGAAACGGATATTCACGAAGTCGTTGCGCAGCTCCATGACGATGCGGTGAATCGTGCGCTCCTTCGAGATGGGCAGGGCGAGCCAAAGCTCGCGTATGCCGCGCTCGCGCACCTGCTGCACCATGGCCTGCAGATTGCGCTCCACGGGCACGCCGTCCACCGTGGCCTCGCCATACGCATCGCTGTCCTCATCGAACAGCAGCGCCGGATGAAAGCCGGCTTCCGGGCGGCTCTTCATCTGCTCGATCAGAAAGCGCCCGTAGCGATCGCTGCCCGCCACGGCCACGTCGCGCTGGTTGTAGCCTTCGCGGCGCAGGCCCTTGAGCACCATGTACACGAGCGCCTTCGCGACAATCAGTAACGCCACCGTCGCCACGGCCCACCACATGAGCCAGAGCCGCGAGAGCGAATCGGCGCGGTGCAGACTGAAGCTCAGCAGGATGCCGGTTGCCTCCACCGCGATCCAGGCCGCGCAAACGCGGGCAAACAGGTCGTATAGCGACTTGCCGCGCCACGACTGGTAGACGCCGAAAGCGGGAAACATCCAGATCGCGAGCAGGCAGTTGAACGCGAGCGCGACACTTTCCACGTCGCTGAGCGGCACGAGGCTTCCGCGATGCAGGGCGGCTGCCGCCAGCGCGCCGGCGGTAATGGCGACAACGTCAAGAATTCTCGCTAGAACGCTGAACATGTCCTGCCTCTCGGTTAAATAAATGGAACGCGGCCACGGGTACGAGCTGTGGCAGCGTCTCGATAATCCTGGAAATGCGGCGCCGGTCCCGCTGGTCCCTTCTCGCGCCGCCGGATTGGATCCGAATAAACCCTAATAAACCGCGATAAAATTTATCCCGCAAGGCACAAAAGTATCTCGAAATGTATCGGGCTTTACATGCCATTATTTGCCGATTTTTTTCGGCAAAATTTGCGCGAAATGCCACCGCCTCGGTCATCTACGCCGCCCGATTTCGGCATATTTTTCCTCGTTCTGGGTGGCGTTGTTGGGTTTTCACCCGCATTCATAATGAATATTGACTCAATTTTCCATTGTTTTTTTATGAATCAATGCGCCCTTAATGGCATCAACTTTATTTGAAAAGAATATTTTCCGATTTCTTATTTGCATTCCGATTTATTACCGATTTAAGCATGCTACAAATCGCTGGACCGAAACCCCTTTCAGGAGAACGAGATGACGGATACGGGTTCCGCAACGGTATCGATGCGCGCGGCCGAAGTCCGTGCCGGTTCGCGCAGCGCGTTGCAGGTCTGCCCTGTGGTGCTCGCAGGCGGCGCCGGTTCGCGGCTGTGGCCTCTGTCGCGCGAGCAGCATCCCAAGCAGATGATCAACCTCGTGGGCGAGCATTCGCTGCTCGCCCAGACAGCCTCGCGTCTGGACGCGCTGGCCGGGCGCGTCGCGCTGACCGATCAACTGCTGATCGTGTGCAATGAAGAGCATCGCTTCACGACTGCCGAGCAGGTTCGCAGCGTGGGCAAGCGCGCCCGTCTGATTCTCGAGCCCGCGGGGCGGGACACCGCGCCGGCACTGACGCTGGCCGCGCTCTCGGTGGTGAGCGAGCAGCAGGACGGCATCCTCGTGGTGATGCCCGCGGATCATGCGCTCGCCGATCTCGACGCGTTCCAGGCCGCCGTGGCCGAAGGCGTGCGTCACGCGGCGGCGGGTCATGTCGTGACGATGGGCATCGTGCCCACGCGCGCGGAAGTGGGCTACGGCTACATCCACGTGGGCGAGCCGCTGGCTGCGGCCGAGCCCGGCGGCGCGCGGCGCCTGAACGGCTTCGTCGAGAAGCCCTACTTCGAACTTGCTCAGCAGTACGTTGCTTCGCAGCGCTACTGGTGGAACAGCGGCATCTTCATCATGCGCGCCTCGACATGGCTCGCCGCCATCCGTCACTTCCAGCCCGCGATCTACGATGCGTGCGCGGCAGCCACCGAGCACGGCACGCACGACGGCGACTTCTTTCGCGTCGAGCGCGAGGCCTTCGAGCGCGCGCCTTCGAACTCGATCGACTATGCGGTCATGGAGCCGCTCGCGAGCGACCCCTCGGTGGCGCACGGCGTGGTCGTGCCGCTCGCGGCGGGCTGGACGGATCTCGGGTCCTGGGACACGGTCTGGCAGATCTCGAACAAGGACGACGAAGGCAACGTGGCGCAAGGCCGCGTGATGTTCGAAGGGGCGAGCGATACGTTCGCGCACTCGGACGGGCGTCTCGTCGCCTGCCTCGGCACCCGGGATCTCGTGGTCGTGGAAACGCCCGACGCCGTGCTCGTGGCGGACCGCTCGCGCGCGCAGGACGTCAAGAAAGTCGTGCAGCGCATTCGCGAACAACGCGGCAGCGAGGCGCACACGCACCGCCTCGTGCATCGCCCGTGGGGTTACTACGATTGCGTCGACGGGGGCGAACGCTTCCAGGTGAAGCGTATCGTCGTCGAACCGGGTGCACGGCTGTCACTGCAGATGCATCATCATCGCGCGGAGCACTGGGTCGTCGTGCGCGGCACGGCGCTCGTCACGCGCGGCGAAGAGCGCTTCATCGTGTCGGAGAACGAATCGGCCTATATCCCGCTGGGTGTGGCGCACCGGCTGGAAAATCCGGGCAAGATGCCGCTCGAGATCATCGAAGTGCAATCGGGCTCGTATCTCGGCGAGGACGACATCGTGCGCCTCGACGATCAGTATGGGCGGCAGTGATCTCAACCGCGAGTGCAAGCGCCGCGCCCCGCGCGCGGCGCTTGTCCCGCCGTGGCTCGTACCGGCGGCTCGCACAGATGCAAGCGGTCAGCCTGCGTGCGTTCTGGCGTGAGGCCTGAAATGCGGCTCGGCGGTACGGCGTTCGTTGCTGCATGCAGCCGTGTCCGCATCGCGAACCTCGGCGCCGGGCAGCAGCGTGCCGGAAGCGGTATAGCGCTGCAGCGGCGCGAGGCGCACGTTGCCGCCCGCGGGCGGCGCGGAACGCGTCACGACCGTACTGCGCCGCGCCGCGGACGCCGTATGCGACGCATCACAGCACTCCCGTTCGATCCATTTGCGCGCCCAGTCATAAGCGAAATGCTTGGCCGTTTCGCGATCCTGGAACGGCGGCCCGATCAGACCCGAGCGCTCGACACGCCTGCCATCCTTGAGAATCTCCACCGCTGCGCGATACATGCGGTTGCGCACGGGCTGCACGGTGAGGTTCATCACGTAGCCGCGCCACTCGGCCACCTGCACGGGCTGCGGCGCACTTGCACTGCTCGCACCCGATACGCGACGCGCGGCCGCGGGACTTTCGTCGTGCGGTGCGCTGAGCGCCTGCGTGGTCGGCAAAACCGCGGGGGCCGCCGCAACTTCGTCGGCGCGCACGCACACGGCCGGCGCGCGATCCGCGCGGTCGGACCTCGCCCGCTCGACCGGATCCGTACACGCGAGCTGGCGCGTCATGCTCTCGATCGGATCGGCAAAAGCCGGAGCCGACGCCGCAACCGGCGCCTGCCAGGCCTCGGGGCTCTTCCAGTAGACGGCGGGCAGGCCATCGTCCTCGGCAGTTTGCTCGGCTTCGACGGCAGGCAGCGCCGCAGCCTGTGAAACAGGAGGCGCGGGCTCCGGGACATAAACGAATTGACGCCCGACCTGGGTGAGACGTTGAACGATCTCGCCCAGCGTGCCGCTCACGTGCCATTCGTCGAAGCGACGGCGGCACGTGGGCCCGGACGGATAACGTGCGGGCAAGCGCGACCACGATTCACCCGTGGTCAAAATCCAGAGCACGGCATTGGCCACCACCCTCGGCTCGGCGCGGGGGCGGCCGCGACGATTGAGCCGTATAGGCGGTTCATCGGCGATGAACGAGGACACCATCATCCATTCGTCGTCGCTTAGTTCTTCGAAATTCATGCTGTTCTCCGCGCAGCCGGACCGGGGCTGCTGTGACTGGACCTTCACGCGCGGATCGTGGCTGTCCGCGTTGGAATGCCCGGTTGCACCATATGCTTATCTACCGGATTCATTTGCGCCTTACGCTGCACTCGGGCAGTGCGCGTGTTCACGTTATTGACGCAAAGAACGTGGTCTCACTCGTGCAGGGGAGAATTTGTGCAGGAAGCATACCACCTGAAACCAGCCGATGAGGAGGGCCGTAATAAGTGTTACGGTTAGAAACAAAGTCCCTCATCGTACGGCGTGAATATTGCTGAAACCGCCTGTAAGCACGATGTTTCCCGCTAATCCAGCTCGCATCGCCCTCTTCATGCGGTATGCAAGTGGCCTGCTTCACGTGCATGCGCAATGACTGACCAATGCCTGGTTCTCCTGCATTATGTTGTGCCCGCAACAAATGACACGATGATGAAACCCGTGCATGCCACGGTTGCACCTCGCCCCGCGGAGCAGCGTGTTGCGATGCGTGCGCACGTTCGTGTTTCCATAAACCGAATCCGTCTATATTACGAGGCATCTGTTACACAATGGAGGAAGGAGTATGCAAACGTCTGTACCTCGCGCCCTTGCCACACTTGCAATCGCGCTCGCGCTACCCGTGGGCGTGGCCCATGCCCAGCTCGGCAATCTGCTGAACCAGGGCGGCAACAGCGGCTCGGCCGGCAATGCGCTCGGCGCGCTTGGCGGCAGCGGCGGGTCCGGCGGCCTCGGCTCGCTCGCCGGGGGCTCATCACTCACATCGGGCAGCCTCGGCAACGTCACCGGCCTGCTCCAGTACTGCATCAAGAACAATTACCTCAGTGCGGACAGCGCGAGCGGTGTGAAGAACTCGCTGCTCAGCAAGCTTCCGGGCGGCGCGAATACGACCGATAGCGGCTACACCCAGGGCAGCAACGGCATCCTGACCTCGGGCAGCGGCTCGCAGGTCGATCTTTCGGGCGGCGGCCTCAAGGAAGCGGCCACACGTCAGGTCTGCGACAAAATCCTCGCCCAGGGGAAATCGATGCTGTAACCCCGCCGGCGGCGGCCGTGGCGCCTGCCGTTTCGGCGCCACCGGCGTGCTGCGCGCGTGCCGGATGTGGGTTCGCGCGCACTGCGGCGCAATTTATGTGCCGCGTCGTTGAACATGAACGGTGTTCGGGTGTCGAATGGGGCATTCGGGGTGTTGTGCAGCAATCGTGTCACGATCATGAGCAAACGCCGGACTCCCGCATTCGCACTATTCGCAGGCCTCGCCGCCATACTGGCGCCGGCATTCGCCCATGCCGACGGCCTCGACGAGCAATTCGACTGCCGCTCGAACCCGCACGCCTTCATCTCGTCGCTGATCGACGAGAAGTCGATCGACCCTCGGCCAAGCCGGGTCGAGGCGAACTCCGTCAACGCGTTCCGCCCGGCGCACGGCGGGCAGTTGAGCGCATTCGGCTTTCCTATTTACGTGGTGGTCGGCTACGAGCGCGACGATGCGCTCTTCCATCATGGCTCCGGCAAGGAGATCGACTCGCCGCTCTACGGCGTGGTGGTCTCCGCCCCCGCAGACTCGGTGCGGCTGCGCCTGCGCGAGGCCAACAGCGTCGCGACGGTGCAAACCGTCGTGCCGTTCATGCTCACGGCCATTGTCTGCGGCGGCTAGGGTCGGGTCCCGTCAATCGCGCCCAATACCCCTCCGCCCTCGCCCATCAAGCGCCGAAGTAAGCCATCGTGCCGAGCACCGCACCCGCCACTGCAATGCCGATCGACGTGTACTGCAGCCAGCGGCGCCGCGTCAGCAGCGTGATCGCCGTGAGCGCGATGGAAATCTGGATGGCCATGGTGGCCTGAGCCCAGCGATGATGGCCGTGCATGAGCCCCTCGCTGCGCGCATCGTTTTGCGCCACGGCTTTCTCGAGCGCTTCGGCCTGCGCGCGTATCGGCTCCTTTTGCTGGCGATATTTTTCGGCGTCCGCGGCGAAGCGGTTATGCGCCTCGCCGGCATTGCCCGAAAGCGCCTCGCCCAGTTCCGCGAGATTCTGCTTCTCGCCCTTCGCCTGGTAATACGCCCACTGGTTCGCGGCCTCCGTCTTGAGGATCGCCGCTTCGTTCTTGTAATAGAGCGCGAGATTTTCGCTCGTCCCGCTCTGGTACGCGAAGATGGCGCCGATCGACGCGAGGATCGCGGTCATCACCGCCATGCGGCTCGCAAACGGGTCTGCTTCCCCATGCGCGCCGTGACCGGCGGCGTGCGCGACCGCGTGATCGTGCGGCCCGTGCACTTCATACTCATCAGACATCCAGACACTCTCCGATAAAACCCGCTCAGGCGCGCGCCGGCCGGGCGCGCTCATGCATTTCGGGAGCGTCAATTATCGTGAGCGCGGCGCACTTGTCCAGTCCGCACCAGGCGTTGTCGTAACAAAAAATGCGCGGTTTATGTAACAGAAAGCGAAACGAAGGATTCGCGGCGCCCAACATGGCCCCTTGCCGGACGCGCAAAAAGAAGCGGCCCGCGAAACCGCCGTTCGACGAACGGAGATTCCGCGGGCCGCTTGCACGTGCCTTGACCGGCCACCTAGCCGCCCAGATAGGCCCGCTTGATGTTGTCGTTGGCGAGCAGATTGTCGGCGCTATCGGCCAGCACCACGCGGCCCGTTTCGAGCACGTAGCCGCGGTCGGCCACGTTGAGCGCCTTGTTCGCGTTCTGCTCGACGAGGAACACCGTGACGCCTTCGTCGCGAATCGTGCGGATGATGTCGAAGATCTGCGCGATCACGAGCGGCGCGAGTCCGAGCGTGGGCTCGTCGAGCAGCAAGAGGCGCGGACGGCTCATCAGCGCGCGGCCGATCGCGAGCATCTGCTGCTCGCCGCCCGACATCGTGCCCGCGCGCTGCTTCGCGCGTTGTTCGAGACGCGGAAAGAGCTTGAAGACGTGCTCGAGGCCTGCCTCGATCTCCTGCAGCGAGGCGAAGAAGCCGCCCATCTGCAGGTTTTCCAGCACGGTCAGGCTCGGAAACACGCGGCGCCCCTCGGGCGAGATCGCCATGCCAAGGCGCATGATCTCGTGCGTGGGCCTGCGCGTGATGTCCTCGCCTTCGAACGTCACGCGGCCCGAGGACGCGCGCGGCGTGCCGCACACGGTCATCATGAGCGTGGTCTTGCCGGCGCCGTTGCTGCCGATCAGCGTAACGATCTCGCCCTTGTTCACTTCGATCGACACGCCCGCCAGCGCCTCTACCGCGCCGTAGTGGGTATGGACCTGTTCCAGCTTCAGCATCAGTCCTCTCCGAGATATGCCTTGATCACGCGCGGGTCGTTGCGCACGGCTTCAGGCTGGCCGATCATGATCGGCTTGCCGTGCTCCATCACGAGAATGCGGTCCGAAACCCCCATCACGAGGCTCATGTCGTGTTCGATCAGGAGTACGGAAATACCGAACTCGTTGCGCAATCCGTCCACCATCTGCTGCAGCTCGATCTTCTCCTGCGGGTTGAGGCCCGCGGCCGGTTCGTCGAGCATCAGAAGACGCGGGCCCGTGATCATGCAGCGCGCGATTTCGAGGCGGCGCTGATGCCCGTACGAAAGCGTGCCCGCTTCGCGGTTCGCCACCTGCTTGAGCCCCACGCGTTCGAGCCACTGCGCCGCATGCTCGAGCGCGGCACGCTCGGCGCGCCGGTACGCGGGCGTCGTGAAGAGGCCGCTCAGAATGTTGCGGTTCACCTTGAGGTGCTGCGCGACCATCAGATTCTCCAGCACCGTCAACTGCTTGAAGAGACGGATGTTCTGGAAGGTGCGCACGAGACCGCGCCGCGCCACCTGATGGCTCGGCAGGCCCGTGATCGCCCGGCCTTCAAGGCGGATATCGCCCGCAGTCGGCTTGTAGAAGCCGCCCACGCAATTGAACACCGTGGTCTTGCCCGCACCGTTCGGACCGATGATCGCGAACACTTCGCCGGCACGCACGTCGAAGTCGATGCCGTCCACCGCGAGCAGGCCGCCAAAGCGCATCTGCAGGCCCGATACTTTCAACAACTGTTCTGCGCTCATCGCGGCAACTCCACATGCGGACGGCTCGCGGGCAGCAGGCCCTGAGGACGCCACATCATCATCAGCACCATCACCAGACCGAACATCAGCATCCGGTACTCGGCGAAGCCGCGCGCCACTTCGGGTAGCACCGTCAACAGGATGGCGGCGAGCACCACGCCCAGTTGCGAGCCCATGCCGCCCAGCACCACCACGGCGAGAATCAGCGCCGATTCGATGAACGTGAACGACTCGGGCGTGACGAGCCCCTGGCGCGCCGCGAAGAACGCGCCGGCGAGGCCCGCGAACGAAGCGCCCAGCGTGAACGCCGAAAGCTTCACGCGCGTGGGGTTCAGGCCGAGCGAGCGGCACGCGATCTCGTCCTCGCGCAGCGCTTCCCACGCGCGGCCCATCGGCATGCGCAGGAGACGCCCCGTAACGAACAGCGTGAACGCCACCAGCACGAGCGCGAGCAGATACAGATAGATCACCATGTGCTCGCCGTTGTACTCCCAGCCCATCAGCTCATGGAACGTCTTCGCGCCGTCCACGCTCGCGTGGCGCGCCATCTCGTAGCCGAACACCGTGGGCTTCGGAATGCCCGAGATGCCGTCCGGGCCGCCCGTGATGCTCGTGAGATTGTTGAGCAGCAGGCGAATGATTTCGCCGAAGCCGAGCGTGACGATGGCGAGATAGTCGCCGCGCAGGCGCAGCACCGGAAAACCCAGCAGAAAACCGAACGCGGCCGAAGCGAGCGCCGCGAGGGGCAGGCACTCCCAGAAGCTCATGCCGAAGTACTGGTTGAGCAGCGCGTAGGTGTAGCCGCCCACGGCGTAGAAGCCCACGTAGCCGAGGTCGAGCAGGCCCGCGAAGCCGACCACGATATTCAGGCCAAGGCCCAGAATCACGTAGATCAGCGCGAGCGTGGCGACGTCCACGGCGCCGCGCGAACCGACGAACGCGAACACGAGGCCGAACGCGAGCAGCACCCAGATCGCCATGCGCTGCTGCCGTGCGCCGAGCACAGGCAACGCGGGCAGGCGCACGTTGCTCGCGGCGCGCTGGAACAGCGGCTTGACGAGCTGGAACACGAACACGACCGCCGCCGCGACCCAGACGGGCCGCCAATGCTGCTGCAGCACCACCTGGTAGCCGTCGAGCGTGAGCTGCAGGCCGAGAATGGGCGCGGTGAGGATGAGGGTGGCGAGGGCCGCCGCGAACGCGCCCTTCACCGTCTGCGACGAAGAAGGGCCCTGCGCGGCCACGCGAACCGAAACAGTCTGGCTCATATCGACCTCATACCTTTTCGACGTCCGGCTTGCCGAGCAGGCCGGTGGGACGGAACAGCAGCACGAGCACGAGCAGGCCGAATGCGACCACGTCCTTGTATTCGGCCGGCATGTAGCCCGAAGCGAAGGTTTCGGCAAGACCGAGCAGCACGCCGCCGAGCATCGCGCCCGGAATGCTGCCGATGCCGCCCAGCACGGCCGCCGTGAAGGCCTTGATGCCCGCGACGAAACCGATATACGGGTTGAGCTTGCCGATCGTGAGGCCGATCAGCACGCCGCCCACGGCGGCCAGCATTGCGCCGAGCACGAACGTGAACGAGATCACGCGGTTCGTGTCGATGCCGAGCAGGTTGGCCATCTTCATGTCTTCGGCACAGGCGCGGCAGGCACGGCCCATGCGCGAGCGGCCGATGAAGAGCGTGAGCACGACCATCAGCACGAGCGTCACGCCGACTATCAGCATGCGCGCATAAGGAATGGTCACCTCGAAGTTGCCGCCCATGTTGAATTCGAGCGCGCCCGAAATCAGTTCGGGAACCGAAACGTCGCGCGCGCCCTGCCCGATCTGCACGTAGTTCTGCAGAAAGATCGACATGCCGATCGCGGAGATGAGCGGCACGAGGCGCGGGCCGCCGCGCAGCGGCCGATACGCCACGCGCTCGACCGCGAAACCATAGAGTCCGGTGACGACCACCGCGACGATGAGCGCCGCGCCCAGCACGAGCGGCAGCGGATAGCCCGCCGAAGTGCCGATCGCCGTGAGCGTGACGAGGCCCACGTAGGCGCCGATCATGTAGATCTCGCCGTGAGCGAAATTGATCATGCCGATGATGCCGTAGACCATCGTGTAGCCAATGGCGATCAGCGCATAGATCGCACCGAGCGTGAGCCCGTTGACGAGCTGCTGGGTGAACTGCGGAAGAAAATCATTCATGCGTAAGCCTCGCGGCAACAAGGCCGTTAAGGGCCGACGGGACCGGCTGGGCCAGATTCGGCCCGATCAGGCCCGGATCGAAAGACGCCCCGCCCGTCGCGACGGGGAACGGGGCGTAGAGACCACGCGCCGGAATCAGTTGGCGGCGACAGTCTTCGTGGCGTCCTTGTGCCACGTGTAGACGACGAAACGGAACGACTTCAGATCGCCCTGCGCGTCGTACTCGACCTTGCCGATCGGCGTCTCGAACGCGTGCTGGTGGAGGTACTGCGCAACCTTGGTCGGATCGGTGGTCTTCGCACCTGCAATGCCGTCCGCGATCACTTCGACCGCAGCATAGGCCGGCATCTGGAACGGGCCGTTCGGGTCGCGCTTCGCGTCGGCGAACGCCTTCACGAGCTTCGCGTTGGCCGGGTCGGAGGCGAAGTCGGCCGGCAGCGTGACGAGCATGCCTTCCGAAGCCGGGCCGGCAATGGCGGTCACGTCCTTGTTGCCCACGCCCTCAGGCCCCATGAAGGTGGCCTTCACGCCCTGCTCGCGCGACTGGCGCAGCAGGAGACCCATTTCCGGGTGATAGCCGCCGAAGTAGACGAAGTCCACGCCCTGCGACTTGAGCTTCGTGACAACTGCCGAGTAGTCCGAATCGCCCGCGTTGATGCCTTCGAAGACCACGACCGGAATGTGCGCCTTGTCGAGCGCGGCCTTCACCGAGGTGGCGATGCCCTGGCCGTAGGACTGCTTGTCGTGCAGGATCGCAACCTTCTTCGGCTTGACCTTGTTGATGATGTACGCGGCGGCGGCCGGGCCTTGCTGGTCGTCGCGGCCGATCGTGCGGAAGATGAACTGGCGCTTCTTGCCTTCGGTGAGCTGCGGCGCCGTGGCCGACGGCGTGACCATCACCACGCCTTCGTTCTCGTAGATGTCGGAAGCCGGGATCGTCGAGCCCGAGCAGACGTGGCCAACCACGTACTGGATGTGCTGCGAGACGATCTTGTTCGCAATGGCGACGGCCTGCTTCGGCTCGCACGAGTCGTCCATCAGGACTGCTTCGAGCTTCTGGCCGTTCACGCCGCCGGCGGCGTTGATCTGGTCGATGGCCGTGAGCGCGCCCGCCTTGACCATGTCGCCGTACTGGGCGACCGGGCCGCTGAACGGACCGGCAATGGCAATCTTCACGGTGTCGGCATGGGCGGATGCACCCAAAGCGAGCAGCGCGGCGGCGAGAGAAACGGAGGTAAGGCGGGTAAGGCGAGAGAACGGCGTCATCTGGAGCTCCTCGATTGTTTTCGGGTCAACCGGTCAGGCAGATTGACCTGCGCAAACGAACAGCACTCCAGGGGACTTGCCGAGGAGAACAACAAGGACGGGCCAAAGAAAAGACGTAACGGGGCCCGGCATGTATCAACCGCCTTGTAGCGGCCGAGTTCGGAGAGACTGGATGGATACCGCCTCTATTGCGCAAGCGATCTGCCTGCCCCGTTCACTGCATTTCGTACCGGAAAGGTGGTCCGGACTCAATCAGCGACCCCGCGGATGCTATCAATAAACGATTGCGGTCGCAACCAAGGGTTTATTCCGATATCCCGGCGAGTATTGGCGACGGCCAATAGAGTCTGGATGGATGAAACATGTTGAAAATATTGGGGAAAACGGGTGCTGCACCGCCGAGCGCCGGCTGGCGCGGCTTCGCGAGGATAGATAATCGGAAATTACAGGAAGTGTGGGCAAAATTTAATTCACATTAAATACCCTGCCGGCAACCGTAATTTTTGATATGGCGAACCATTCTTGGCACACACCCCTGCGCCAATATAATATTAATAGTGGAAAACCCTAAATAATTATATCGGCAACCCTTTGATTTTAAAGAGAATTATTACAAATTCATTTAAACGGAAAGTTCGATTTTATTTACTTACCCCTCCAACTCGTTCATTCCTGCCAGCCCATTTTTCCTGTCGGAAATCAGGAAAATTTTCGTCTCCGCCACCCCCTTATCTAAAAATCCCATGCCCCGGCACCCATAATCATGAGGCGCTCGCCGGCGACGCGTTGCTGCCAGGCTGACCGCGCTTCGCGCAGCCCGACCGGCTGCCGCCCGCGCGGGGCCTCGCGGGCCGCGTGACTGTTCAGCGGAATTCGCGCAAACTGTACATGGCCATGCGGCCTTTGCAAGACAACACTGCTCCTTCCGCCTCGCATCCGCGCATTGGGCTGGAACCTCCCCACCAAGCATTCCCCATGACCGAAATCGCGCTTCATCCCGACTCCGCCAACCCGCATGGCGCCCCCGCGCACTCCGCGCCGGTGCCCTGCCCCGCGGTCGACTCGCTCGACGACATCCTGCCCGACGAGCCGCTGCTCATGATGGGCGCCGGCCCGGTGCCCATTCCCGCCGCGGTCGCCCAGGCGAACTCGGTCGTGATCAATCACCTCGGGGACACCATGGCGCGCGTGATCCATCAGGTGAAGGCGATGGCGCGCTACGTGTTCCAGACGCGCTCGAACTGGGTGCTGGGCGTGGCGGGTCCGGGCTCGGCCGCCATGGAGATGGCTGTCTCGAACCTCGCCTGGCCGGGCACCCGCGTGCTCTCCATCGTGAACGGCTTCTTCAGCCACCGCATGGCGGAGATGGCGCGCCGCGTGGGCGCCGAGGTCACGACGCTCGATGTGCCCGACCGCGAAATCGCCTCGCTCGACGCCGTGGCCGAAGCCATTGCGCGCACGCGGCCCGCCGTCGTCACCGTGGTCCATGGCGAAACGTCGAATACGGTCTGCAACCGCCAGTTGAAAGAGATCGTGCAGCTTGCGAGGGCGGCGGGCGCGCTCGTCGTGGTGGACGCCGTCTGCACGCTGAGCACGATGCCGCTCGACATGGACGCCTGGGGCATCGACGTCGTGATCACGGGCGGCCAGAAAGGCCTCTCGTCGATCCCCGGCGTCTCGCTGATCGCATTCTCGGATGCGGCCTGGGCGCGCGTGCGCGAGCGCAGCGTGCCGAACACGCACTGGTGCCTCGACGCCACGCTCGCCGAGAACTTCTGGCACAACGCGGGCTATCACTACACGGCACCCGTCTCAGGCGTGCTGGCGCTGCACGAGGCGCTGCGGCTCGTCTGCACGGAAACGCTGGAGAAGCGTTTCGCGCGCCATCAACGCTCGTCGCTCGCCTTGCAGAGCGGCGTGAGCGCGCTCGGCCTCGCGCTCTATGCGCCCGGGAACTGCCGGTTGAATTCGGTCGTGGGCATCGCGCTGCCCGAAGGGCTCGCGCCGCGCGCCGTCTGCGAACACATCTCGCGCCAGCATCAGGTGGAGATCGCGGGATCGTTCGGATTGCCTATCGTTCGCATCGGCCAGATGGGCGAGCAGTGCCGCGACCACAATCTCTTTCGCACCGTGCACGCGCTCGGCCGCACGATCCGCGATCTGGGCGGCCAGGTCGACCTGCCCGCGGGCGTAGCGGCGCTGGAAGCGTCGCTGTCCACGAGCGTGCGCTAAGCCCGCCGTGCACGCATGCAGAGGAACGCGGGCGAGCGTTCGAGCTCGGCGTACAACGCCGGCGCGACAGCCCGCATTTCGGGCGCCGGCCGCGGCTCCACGAGCTGCTCGAGAACCCAGCCGGCAGCGCCCAGGCTATTGACGATGTCCGCGAGCGGCCGCCGGAACGCCTCGATCCACGGCTTCGGTTCGCCAAAGCCGCCCCAGTGCAGGCCGAAGCGCGTGGTCTCGAAGTAGCTGCGCGCGCCGCGCGTGCGCGTGTCGATCCAGTCGCGCATGGGGTGCGCCATCGAAAACACCAGCTGTGCGCCAGGCTTCGCCACGCGGCGGAATTCGGCGAACACCGGCGTGAGCGTTTCCACGTAGTCGAGTGCGAGCGAGCAGACGATGCGGTCGAACGTGCCGTCGGCGAGCCAGGTGAGCGGCCGGCCAAGATCGCCCAGCGTCACCTCGACCGGCAAGCCCTCGCAATGCGCCTTCGCCAGTTCGATCATGGCCGGCGTCACGTCGAACGCGTGCACGTGCGCGCCCGAGCGCGCCAGCTTCGCACTGAGGAAGCCGGGCCCGCAGCCCGCGTCGAGCACGGCGAGCCCGGCGACCTCGCCCAGCAGGGCCGCCGTGGCGGGCCGCTCGTAGAGCGCGTTGTGGGGCTTGTCCGCCACGCGTTGCGCATAGCGGTCGGCGAACTGCGTGTAGTTCGCGCGCCCCGGCAATTCGTTCGGGTCGGCAAGAGGCAGCGGCGGGTCGGCAGGCATCGGAAGGCGCGGGAATTCAGGGAGAACGCCATTGTCCCGCGTTTTCCGCGTTTTGCTCCAGTCCCCACTGCGCGGCCTGCGCACGCGCCTCGCACGTTGTACGGACTCCGGTTATCATCGCGCTCCATCCAGAACTGCGCAGAACTGCGCCAAACTGCACCGGGCCGCGCGCGGCTCGGCCTGCCACCCTCACACACCCTGCCCGAACCTACAATGTCCCACCTTCCTTTCGACGCCGTGCTCTTCGACTGCGACGGCGTGCTGGTCGATTCCGAACGCATCACGCATGAGGTGCTCGTTGCGATGCTGGGCGAGCTGGGCTGGACGCTGAGCGTCGACGAAGCGATGCAGATCTTCGTGGGCAAGATGGTGAAGGACGAGACCGCGCGCATCGCGGCGCATACGGGCGTCACCATCGACGAAGCCTGGCTCGCGGGCTTTCGCGCGCGCCGCAACGAGGCGCTCGCGCGCGACCTCGTCGAAATTCCGGGCGCACCGGCCGCCGCGCGGGCCGTGCACGCGGCCTTCGGCGGGCGCATCGCGCTCGCCTCGGGCGCCGACCGCCACAAGGTGGAGCTGCAGTTGCGCAAGGTAGGCCTCCTCGACTGCTTCGCAGGCCGCATCTTCAGCGGCCACGAGATGGAGCGCAGCAAGCCGCACCCCGACGTCTACCTTGCGGCCGCGGCCGGACTCGGCGTCGAGCCCGCGCGCTGCGCGGTCATCGAGGACACGGTGACGGGCGCGCGCGCCGGTCTCGCCGCCGGCGCCACGGTGTTCGGCTACAGCCCGCCGGCGCCAGGCCACGACAGCGCCCGCGCCCTGCTGGAGGCAGGCGTCGCTCACGTCTTCACGGACATGGCGGAACTCCCCGCGCTGCTCGCGCGCTGGCGCGCCGGCTAAGCACGGCCGCAGCCCGTGTGGAGCGCGCAGGTAGTGCGTATGACCGTCGCGCAAATCCTGCACATTGCCACGCGCCGCTCACTTACGAACCATCCGTGCGCCGACTCGATTACCATCCGACGATGGCGTCGTCAGCCGGAAAAGATAGTTTGCTACCAAATCGCATTCCGCCATCATCCCGCCGATGTCTAATCTTCATACTTTACGTCTGGCCGTCAGCAGCACGCTCGTAGTGGCCGCGCGCAAATGGCGCCGCACCAGCCATGGCGTTCTTGCCGCCTACAACGTCTCCGAAGCCTGCGCCGCGCCGCTCCTCACGGCCGGGCGCCTTGGCGAAGCGGTGCGCCAGGTCACGCTGGCCGAGCACGTAGGCATTGAAGGGCCTTCGCTCGTGCGCCTGCTCGATCAGCTCTGCACCGCAGGCCTCGTGCGCCGCGACGAGGATTCCGACGACCGCCGCGCCAAAACGATCACGCTCACCGACACCGGCCGCGCCGTCACCGAAAAGATGGAAGACGATCTGCGCTCGCTGCGCGGACGCGTCCTCAAGGGCGTGACGCGCGCCGACCTCGAAGCCGCCCTGCGGGTGCTGAACGCGTTCAACGCATCCGAAGCGGCAGACGCCGCACGCGACGCGTAAAGGCGGAGTGAACGGCGTCATGACCTACCCCACCGTGCGCGACTGGCTCTTCTCCGTCAAGACTTTCGCCGCCGCGATGCTGGCGTTGTACCTCGCGCTCTACTTCCAGCTGCCGCGGCCCTACTGGGCCATGGCAACCGTCTATATCGTCTCGAATCCGTTCGTCGGCGCAACGCGCTCGAAGGCGCTCTACCGGGCGCTCGGCACGGCCCTGGGCGCCTTCGCCGCGATCCTGCTCGTGCCGCCCTTCGTGGAGACGCCGTACCTCTTCAGCGTGATCGTCGCGCTGTGGACCGGCACGCTACTCTTCCTCGCGATCTCCGACCGCACCGCGCGCAGCTACGTCTTCATGCTCGCGGGCTACACGATGCCGCTCGTCGCGCTTCCTACCGTGACCGATCCCGCCACCATATTCAACGTGGCCATCACGCGCACAGAGGAAATCACGCTCGGCATCGTCTGCGCAAGCGTGGTGGGCAGCGTCATCCTGCCGAGCCGTCTTGCGCCCACGCTCATCGAGCGCGCGGACGCCTGGTTCCGCGACGCCGCGTTCTACGGCCGCGAAACGCTCTCGGGCCATCTCGCGGGCACCGCGCTCTCGGCCTGCCGCCAGCGGCTCGCGTCCACCGTCAACGGCCTCGAATTCCTGCTGAGCCAGCTGAGCTACGACCACACGCATCCGGAAATCCTCGAGCGCGCCGAATCGCTGCGCGGCCGCATGCAGCTATTCCTGCCGATGATGTCGGCGCTGGCCGATCCGCTCGTCGCGCTGCTGCTCGAACTGAAGGCCCGTCCCGAGGGCCTCGACGCATTGCTCGCCGACGCCGCGAAGTGGTTCGACGCCCCCCTGCCCAAACGCGCCGCCGACATGCAGGTCGAAGCGGACGACCCGGTCGCCGACGAACTGCGCGCGCGCATCAAGGCGCTGCAGCCGGGACGCGAGGCGCTTGCCAGCTGGGAGGGCGCGGTGCTCTCGAACGCGCTGTGGCGCCTCGGCCAGGTGATCGACGTGTGGCAGGACTGCCGCACGCTGCGCGCGCTGATCGCGCATCAAGCGGGTTCCTGGCTGCCGCGCTACCGGCACTGGCGCCTTGGCGGCACCGAACGCTTCTTCGACCGCGGCATGATGCTCATTTCGTGCCTCGTGCCGGTGAGCGCGATCGTGGTCGCGAGCGCGCTGTGGATCAGTTCGGGATGGCACGACGGCGCGGGCGCCGTCTCGCTCGCGGCCGTGGCCTGCAGCTTCTTCGCGGCGCTCGACGAGCCGGCGCCGATGGTCTTCAAGTTCTTCGCCGCCACCTGCGCCAGCGTGGTCTTCGCGGGGCTTTATCTCTTCGTCGTACTGCCGAACGTGCACGATTTCGAAATGCTCGTGATCATGTTCGCGGGCCCCTTCATCCTGGTCGGCACGCTGATCCCGCGCCCGCAGTTCAACATGGTGACGATGCTGGTCGCCGTGAACACGGCCACCTTCATCAGCATTCAGAGCGCTTACGAGGCCGATTTCCTGGTATTCCTGAACAGCAATCTCGCGGGTGTTGCCGGCCTGCTCTTTGCTTTTCTCTGGACGCGCGCCACACGCCCCTTCGGAGCCGAGCTCGCCGCGCGGCGCCTCCTGCGCTCCAGCTGGAGCGACGTCGCGCTCGCCGCCTCGTCGGCGCCTCTGGACGACCAGCGCAATCTCGCCTCGCGCATGCTCGATCGCCTGATGCAGCTGCTCCCGCGCCTCGCGGCCTCGGACGAGCACCGCCATCCGTCGATCGAAAGCTTTCGCGACCTGCGCATCGCGCTGAACTCGCTCGACCTGCGCCGCTCTCGCCACAAGCTCACCGGCGACGTGCCGGCGGCGATCGACCGGGTACTGGCCGACGTCAGCGCCTACTATGCGCGATGTGCCGAAAAGAGCGTGCGCGAGCCCGCGCCGCAGGCGCTGCGCGATACCATCGACGAAGCGTTCGGCCGCGTCCTCACGCACGAAGCCGCGCCGTCCATGCCTGCCGCCCCGACGCCGGGCAGCACGCCCGCAGGCGAGGCGCGGCGCGCGAACGCCTCGCAGCGCTGGCTGCGCGACACGCTGCACGCGCTCGTGGGCATGCGGCTGTCGCTCTTCCCGCACAATGCCGCGCAGCCCCCCGAGGCCTGTGTGGAGGCCAAGGCATGAGCGCGCGTTCCATCGCATCCCTTCCGGAGTCCGAATCATGATCGGCGAAATCGACATTCTCGGCGTGTTCGTGCCCGCCGTCCTCGTGCTCATGCTGATCGCGTACCTCATCAACGTCGTGATCGGCAAGGTGCTCACGCGCATCGGCTTCTACCGGCTCGTCTGGCACCGTTCCATTTTCGACCTCGGCATCTACGTGTTCGTGCTGGCCGCCGTCGTCATCGTCTCGCATCGCTACATGCCCTACTAACGTGAAAAAAACCTGGTTCTCCGCAGGACAGATCCTGCTGACGCTCATCGTCGTCGTGGTCGCCGCGCTCGTGTTGTGGCGCATCGTCAACTACTACATGTTCTCGCCGTGGACACGCGACGGCCGCGTGCGCGCCGACGTGATCCAGGTCGCGCCCGACGTAGGCGGCCTCATCACCTCCGTGCAGGTGGTGGACAACCAGCAGGTGAAGCAGGGCCAGGTGCTGTTCGTGATCGACCAGGCGCGCTATACGCTCGCGCTGCGGCTCGCGCAGGCCGCACTCGAGCAGCGAGAGGCAACGCTTGCGCAGGCGAAGCGCGAGTACGCGCGCAACCTCAAGCTCGGCAACCTCGTGGCGAGCGAAACGCTCGAAGAGAGCCGCACGCGTGTCGAGCAAGGCGAAGCCACGGTGGCCGACGCGCAGGTCCAGGTCGACACCGCGCGCCTGAACCTGCAGCGCACGACGATCGTGAGCCCGGTGGACGGCTATCTGAACGACCGCGCGCCGCGCGTGGGCGAATATGTTTCGGCGGGCCACGCGGAGCTCTCGGTCGTGGACATGCATTCGTTCCGCGTGGACGGCTACTTCGAAGAAACCAGGCTTTCCGGCATCCATATCGGCGAGCCCGTGGATATTCTGGTGATGGGCGAGCCGCATCCGCTGCGCGGCCACGTGCAGAGCATCGTCGCCGCCATCGAGGACCGCGACCGCCAGCCGAGCACGAACCTGCTGCCGAACGTGAATCCCGCCTTCAGCTGGGTGCGGCTCGCGCAGCGCATTCCCGTGCGCGTCGCGCTCGACGAGGTGCCCGAAGACTTCCGCATGATCGCGGGGCGCACGGCGACGGTTTCGGTGCATGAGCCGGAAAAGGACAAGAAGAAGGCTGCCGGTGCAAGCGCCGCGAGCGCTTCGAGCGGCGCCGTGGAAGCACAAGCCGCATCGGGCGCCTCGGGCCCGGCGCGCGCTACCGGAGCTTCGCAATGACGCGCCGCGGTCTGTGGCGCGCGCTCGCGCTCACGCCGATAGCGCTTGCGCTCGGCGCGTGCATGAACGTCGGCCCGAACTACAAGCTGCCGCAGGAGGCGGCCATCAACGCGCCGCTCGCGCAAGGGCCGATTGCAGGCGCGGAGAACGCGCCCGTCACACAGGGCGACGTGCCCGCACAGTGGTGGCGACTCTATGACGACCCCGTGCTCGACGATCTCGTGGAGGAAGCGCTGAAGTCGAATACGAGCCTGCGCGTGGCGGCGGCGAATCTCGCGCGCTCGCGCGCGGCCGTCGAAGTCGCCAACGAACAGGGCGGCTTCTCGGGCGGCGCGAGTGCCGCGTTCCAGCGCGCGCAGGTGTCGGGCGAGCAATATCTGCTGTTCAGCAAAGTGCCCGTCGCCACCCTGGGCGACCTTGGCGTGAATGTCTCTTACGAATTCGATCTGTTCGGCAAGCTGCGCCGCGGCGTGGAAGCCGCGCGTGCCGACGACGACGCGGTTCTCGCCGCTGCCGACCTCGCGCGCATCACGGTGGTCGCGGACGTCGTACAGGCCTACGTCGAATCGTGCTCGGCCGCGGAGGAACTCGCCGTCGCCAAGGAATCGCTGAAGCTGCAACAGGAGCGCGTGGCGCTCACGAAACGGCTGCGCGATGCGGGCCGCGGCAATCAGCCGGACGTGACGCGCGGCCAGACCCAGGCCGAAACCGTCGCGGCCGACATCCCGCGCTTCGAAGGTGAGCGCCGCATCGCGCAATACCAGCTCGCCATGCTGCTGGCCCGCGCGCCATCCGACCTGCCGCCCGCCGCGCTCTCGTGCACGCAGTTGCCGAAGCTCAAGCAGCCGATTCCGGTGGGCGACGGCGCCGCCCTGCTCAAGCGGCGTCCCGACGTGCGCGAGGCCGAGCGGCAGCTCGCGGCCGCCACGGCGCGCATTGGCGTGGCGACAGCGGAGCTCTATCCGTCGATCAGCTTCGGCGCGGGTGTGGGCACGATAGGCGTGACGGGCGACCTGTTCGGGCCGGCGACCAACAGCTGGTCGTTCGGACCGCTAATCAGCTGGACCTTTCCCGTCAACGGCCAGCGCGCGCGCGTGCAGGAAGCGCAAGCTGCGACAAGCGGCGCGCTCGCCCACTTCGACGGCGTGGTGCTCAACGCGCTACGCGAAACGCAGACGAGCCTCGCGACCTATGCCGCCGACGACCAGCGCACCGAAGCCCTGGTCGCGGCCTACGCTTCGGCACAGGAGTCGGCAGACGAAACGCATCGACTGTACGTGGCCGGACGCGAGTCGTTCCTCTCCGACCTCGACGCCACGCGCACGGTCACGAGCGCGCACGCTCAAGTGGCGGCGGCAGAGGGACAGGTGGCCCTCGATCAGGTGAAGCTCTTTCTCGCGCTGGGTGGAGGATGGCAGGCGCCC
The DNA here is from genome assembly GCF_000684975.1 of Paraburkholderia acidipaludis NBRC 101816. Taxonomy (GTDB): domain Bacteria; phylum Pseudomonadota; class Gammaproteobacteria; order Burkholderiales; family Burkholderiaceae; genus Paraburkholderia; species Paraburkholderia acidipaludis. Next base: position 42,761 of record NZ_BAXZ01000029.1, read on the forward strand.
GACTCGAAGTAAGGGTGCATGGCAATGGCAATGGTGCGCTTCAAGGGGAGTCGGATGTTCCAGCGGGATCCTTCTCGCGCGCGCCATTGCAGCCGGTAGCTCGATCCGGCAGTTCGTTACGCCGCATGCTTGTGAGACTGTTAGTCGCGCTCAGTTCGACCAACACGAACAGCATGGCGACCGTCAACCCTACGAACACGTCTTCGACGACTTTCAGCGTTCCCATGATCGATCAAGTCTCGCCGTCGGTGAAATCAGGCAACCGGTGGCCTGAAGATACCTCCGCTGCCGATCGAGCCGCCATTGCTCGCTTCGAAGCGGCAGTGCAGACGCTCGATCCCATCCGGCAAGATCAGCGATGAGGCGACGTGCCCGCCATCGAGCACAGTGCCTTGAATACGGAATCGGCGTGGTCCGAGCAATAGCTTGTCAGACCATGCCATACATTCCCGTCGTAAGCGAATGCGGCAAGCAGTACGACAGCAATCAGCACGACGAGAAAAACCATCAACAACACGCCGGGACGGAACCGGGACGATTCCCCCGGTTGTTGAGGCGCCACGATTTCCGGCTCCGCGCTGAAGTGGGGCGAGCTCACTGTCGGCACCCCGGCGCTTAACCCCCGCAGTTCCTCGATCAGCGCCGCGAGACGATGGACCTTGATCTCGGCAGCCTGCCTGTCGAGATGTGCCTGCGTGATCTCCGTGTCAAGACGTTCTATCTTCTTGCGGAGACCTTCCACTTCTTCGACGGTGTGCCGGTGGATGACCTCGAAGTCTTCCACACGGGTAGGCGAATTGGATTGGCGTGCAGCGGATCCCCAGGACGGGGTGGACTGGACGTAGTAGCGGGTGTCACTGGCGGGCGTGAGCGTTCGTGAGTTGATCACGTTTTGGGTCGCTTTTAAACAAGGAAATATGGCGAGACCGGAGCGTACAGGAGTTTGATTCGCCACAGTGATAGCCATTGTTAAAAGTTGAGATTGCTCAACAATGGCGATTCTCAATTTCCCTGGTTTTAATTTCGTTCTGCGATATAAATGATTGACCCTTTTTTGTGCGCGTGCTCCCAGCGTGAACGGCCTACGCGTAGCCACAGTTTGGAACTTGTCCTACACAGCGCTCCAGACAACGTTGCTATTCTCATCTCGTTACTGAAAGAGATAGACGCAGAGATACGTTGTGAGCCCATTTTCCTTAATTGATAGTTCCCGACTCAAACTCGGAACGCATTCGGCAGTCAGGTCCGATAGCCGAGACACGAATAGAACGTCCCGCACGCGCTGGAACGGTCCTTTTTCCGATCTGAAGCGTCATCACCCCGGCCTGTTTGTCCTGTTTGGCGTGACCTTCTTCGGCATATTCGTCGTATTCCTGGCGCTTTCGGCATTTACCTTTCTGCTCGACTAGGAAGATCGCCGTGAACCCTATCGACTTGTTCGGCCGGGGCGCTCAGGAGATTCTGGTCAGCATGGCGATCACCGCCATCGTCGTCGTGGGTTTCAAGTGTCTTGGCATTCCCGCGACGGTCGATCCGGACATCCTGGTGGTCACGGCTCCAGCGGTCGCCGCCGCTGCAGCGCTCCTGTTCGGCGAACTGGTCGTTTCCACCGTCGTGCAGGCGGTCCGCCGCGACCGCTGGTTTCGCCAGAAAATCCGCCGCGCTACGTTGGCAGGACGAGCACTCGGTCTACTAGGCGGTATCTGGCTCGGCGTGGCACTGATCGCAGGTCCGCGATAACGCGGACCGCTCGCCCTCCAGGGGGTGGTGCAACTGCGATGCCCAACCGGCATCGCGCTCACGTGCCCCGCTGTCCCGATTGATCTGCTGCACGGAAAGACCCGAAGGAAACAAGCGTGTATCTGACGCGTGAACAACGTACTGCTCTGATAGAAACCGCTCTCCAGCTACAAGAGGGCGATTGCAGAATCGAAGCCATCGACGCGCTCGTCGCGCGTTTGCGCATTGAGAATCCTCTGGCTTTTCATTCCCGGGATTCCCTGATCGAGCGGGTATTCGTCTTCGAACCCGCGACCAATATCCCTCTGCGCAACTTCGTTCGCTCCGCAGACGCGAAAAAGCCGGCGAAGCCATCGCCCTCCCGTTGACTCTACCGTCCCGCTTTTCAGCGGGATACGCACCCATGGACAATCTAGTCAAGCTACACAGAGTCCCGGCCGAAGCCGACACTGCGGATCAAACGCAGAATGCCGGCCCGGAAGGCTCGCACCTGCAGCCCGTGATCGGAATCGGGGATCGCATAGGTCGGCTGCATGCCGTACCCGTCACGCGGGCACGCCCCGATTACACCAACATCGTGGCTGCGAGTATTGAAGAGGTCGAGCGACTCGAGACAGCGGCAGCCCTGCTGACGTTTCGCCAGTACTGCTCCTTTGACTACGCGGCTACCCTGTATTTCCACAGCGACGAACGGAACTTCTATACCACGCTGCACGTAGACAACCGGCTCTGGCGCGCAAGCAAAACCGCTATCCGCGGCGCTGCCGAAGCGGAGTTCCAATATCTGGTGAACCAGGTGACGCGTCTGGCGGAAGAGGAAGCACAGCGCGCCGAACTCGCTGCCGAAAATGCACAGATCACACGTTCGCTTTCGGAAGCCGAAGCCCAGCTCGAGCGCGTGCATAGCGACGTGCGGCGTAACGCGGAACTGAAGCAGGAGGTGGCCAACAGGCGGCAGGAAGCACACACGGAAATCGGCCGGCTAAAGGCACAGCGCATGGGGGCCCACGCTCAGCTTGGGCGTGCCCAGCGGTTGCTCCAGCAGATCGGCCAAACCCACGCCAAAGCGATACGCCGCTTCCCGGGGCGCGGTGATTGATTCCAGGGGCTTGCAGTGGCAAGCCCATCACGTCGATCACTCAATGGAATGCGCGTGGAATGCGGGTCACTCGGCCCGCACACAGTGCAACTTGTTGCGAGCCCGCCCGGCCACCAGACGTCCACCCAGCGGCATAGGCCCGCGATAACAACAAAGCAGCGCAGCAAAGCAACGCAACAGAACAACAACAGCGAAACAAGGGGCAAGGCAACGTATTCCCTGCCCACCTGCGCCACGATTACTGATAGACCAGCGAGTAGGTCACGTTCGTCGACACACTGCCCGGACCGGCGCCGCCCGCGGGCGAAGCATACTGCGCTGCGTACTTCAACGTGGCGTTGCCGCCGGAGGAAAGCGCAACAGCGTAGGAATTCTGCGAACCGTCCGGCTGGCTGGTGTTGATGGTATGCATGCCGCTGTTGTAGTCCACCAGCTGCACTTCCACTTTGGGCGCCGTGCCGTTGTTCACCAGATTGCCGTCAGGCAGCGTGTTCGCGCCTTGCCAGAACGTGCGCACATTGCCGGTTGCCGGCGTGCAGTTGGTCAGCGCAATGGTAAAGCCGGTAGAGCCGGCCGTCGAACCCGCCGCCGACAATGCAGAAGCCGACAGCGCCGGCAACTGGACCGAAAAGTTGTTGGTGCCCTGGCCGTTGCCGTCGATATTGCACGTAGCACCGGTCACCTGGCCGGTAAAGTTCAGCGAAGTGCTGTCCGCGTGCGCCGTGCCGGCAGCCAGACCCACCGTAGCGACCAGAGCCGCAATAGCGACCTTTTTCATTTCAAGAATTCCAGAATTGACATTGAACTGACAGAGCCGTAAGAAAAGACCCGCCGGAAGCGAAGCGGCGATCTGAGCATCGATGTGCGGCCCGCACCACGCCTCCTGATCCACCGCCCTAACTCCGGCCCGCCGATAAGGATGACAAACGTAATAGTCGGCCAACGTGACTTGGTCTGACTACTGGATTAGTCCGAAATGCGGCGGCATCTGATCCTTCGTCAGTGGTCGGATCGTCGAGAGACGACCCAAGGCATCGTCATTTGCGGCGGAGGTGGGCGGAGGCGTCGCCCGGAAGCCGGACGGGGGCGCGATAAGCCGGGGCAGCCCGGCCTCGCGATAGCAGATGGATGGACAACAATGTAGTCCCGGAGCTTGCGCGCCCCGGGTTGCCGGCCCGATCAGTTATAGCTGACCACGACCACCAGTGGCGTGCTGCCCGGCGTGGCGGACGCGGACTTCAGCTCCATCACGGCGCCGTGCTCGTCCAGCTTGTAATGCCCATCCGCATCCGGGGTGAGCTGCTTGCCGGCACGGTTCACCAGACTGACTGCAACCGTCCGGGAAACCGCCAGGTTGTCTTGGCGCACCGGATTGGCCGTCATCAGCGCGACATCGGCGGCCGGGGCGCTGCCGGGCGGTGCAACGAAGGATACCGTCGTACCCGACGCTCCGCCGTCATAGTCCAGGCTCGCTGTTCCGACAGCGGCTCGCCCCGCAGTTACCGCAATGTCGTACGCCGGAGCCAAAATCGCGCCGGTAAACGTAATGGTTCCGCCTTGCGCACAGGCCGGTACGGCAAACATCCCTGCCAGCGCGACCAGCCCAGCCGCGCCGGCCAGCCGGCGCATGGTTTGCTTATCAGTTTTCATGACGACCTCCGGATGAACGTCTACGCCTGCCCCCTATGGGCCCTACTACCCTGCGAGGTATTGCGGCATCGTTCTGGAAATCTTTAGGCAGTTATAGACACTGCCCCTTACGAAAACTGCCTGGCGCACCTTGCAAACGGATGAACGCTCAGGACTAGCGGGTAGCCACGCCGGCCGGCGTTCGGACCGGCGGCATCGCACCCGCCTTCGCCATCGCCCCCCGCACTTCGAACCGCACCGAATCTGTAGTCTGCCCGCGCGCATCCACCAGTTCCAGCACATGCCTGCCTGGCCACGGCAGCCACGCCACGCGCGCGGCCGTACCCAGTGGCCTGCCGTCTAGCCGCCACGTCACCTGTGTCGTCGATCCCGCCGCACGCTCGAACCACACGCGCTGGCGTGCGGCGGGGATGTCGGGGTCGAGCGCGAAGATCGTGCCGTCCACCGGACTGCCGATCTGCGCCGGCCCTCCGCTTGCGGCATTCGCCGCATCCGAAGCATTCGCAGCGAGCCCGACGTAAGGCGTAGCCGTGCCCGCGAGAAACCATTCGCTGCGCGCCGGTTCCAGCGCGTTGGCGAACGTGACGCGCACGCGCTCGACGCCGGGCGGCGCGGCAGGCGCCACGCTCGGCACGCCGCGATGCAGATAGCCGACGATCGCGGCCCACACCGGCGACGCGCCGCTCACGCCGGAAACGTCCCACATCGGCGAGCCGTCCGCGTTGCCCACCCATACGCCCACCGTGTAGCGCGAGGTGTAGCCCACCGTCCAGTTGTCGCGCATGTCCTTGCTCGTGCCCGTCTTCACCGCCGAAAACACGCGCGTGGCGAGCGGACTATCGAAGCCGAACGTGCGCGTGCGCGCGTTGTTGTCCGCGAGGACGTCGGTGACGATGAACGCTGCATCTCGACTGAATACGCGCTTGAACACACGCGTACCGGATGCGGCGGGCAGTTCGACGAGCGGGCTTGCCACCCCGCCGTTCGCCAGCGCCCGGTACGCGTTCGTCAGCGAAACGAGCGTGACGTCCGCACTGCCCAGCGCGAGGCTGTAACCGTAGTAGTCACCGCTTTCGTTCAGCGGCAGTCCGAGTGCCTTGAGCGTCTTCGCGAAGCGGTGCGGCGTGACCATCACGAGCGTGCGCACGGCGGGCACGTTCAGCGACGACCCGAGCGCCGTGCGCACGCTCACCCAGCCCTTGAAGCCCTTGTCGTAGTTCTGCGGCATGTAGAGGCCGCCGCCCGCGGCGAGGTCGAGCGGCGCGTCGTCGAGGAGCGACGCCGTGGTCACGCGCCGCTCCTCGATGGCCTCGGCGTAGAGGAACGGTTTCAGCGTCGAGCCCGCCTGGCGCAGCGCCAGCGCCGCGTCCACCTCGCGCGCCGCCGAGAGCGCACCCGACGAGCCCACCCAGGCCAGCACTTCACCTGTCGCGTTGTCGAGCACCACGGCCGCGCCGTCCTTCACGTTGCGCGGGTGGTCGGGCCGGTTCAGCTCGATCAGCGTGCGCGTGAGCGTGTCGCGCGCGAAGCGCTGCAGGTTGGCGTCGAGCGTCGAGCGCACGCGCTGGCCCGCCGCCGGATGCACGGCGCTCGCGACCTGCCGCGCGAAGTGCGGCGCGAGCGCGTCGGCGCCGTCGAATGCGGCGTAGTCGTCCGCCGCCGCAGGACGCGCGAACGCCATCTGCACGAAGCCGTCGAGATTGGCACAGCCACTCGCGTCGTTCAGATCGCGCAGGATGCGGCAGGCGCGGGCGGCAACCTTCGCGGACGGCGCATTCGGCGCGCGGATCAGCGCGGCGGCCACGGCGGCCTCGCGGTCGTCGAGGCCGGCGGGCGCCTTGCCGAACAGCGTCTGCGAAATGGCCGCGAGGCCCACGGTCTCGCCGCGAAACGGCACGAGGTTCAGATACGCTTCGAGTATCTGGTCCTTGCGCCAGCTGTGTTCGAGGCGCAGCGCGTCGACGGCCTGCACGGCCTTCTCGCCGAGCGAGCGCTGCCCCGAGCGCTTCGGACTGTCGTCGAGCAAGCCCGCGAGCTGCATCGTGACCGTGGAGGCGCCGCGCGTGCGCGTATTCCAGAGGTTCGCCCAGGCTGCGGCGGCCGCGCCGCGCCAGTCGACGCCGCTGTGTTCGTAGAACCGTTTGTCCTCCGAAACGACGATCGCGTCGCGCAGCGCAGGCGAAACGTCGGCGAGCGCCACCCAGTCGCCGCGCCGTGCCGTGCGCTCGACCCGCGTGCGCTGCAGCGGCGTGCCGTCGCGGGCGAGCAGCACCCAGTCGGAGCTGCGCCATTGAGCGCGGACGTCGTCGTACGAAGGCAGCGCGAGCGCCGGGACCGGCAGCAGTGCGATGCTCAGCACCGCCGCGGATACAAAGCATCGGGCACCCATCGCCGCTCCGCTCATCGGGCTTGCGGCGCGGGCTTCACGACGACCGGCGCATTCGGCAGGACACCGAACGTCGCGGGCGCGTACAGCGCCTCGACACGCGTGGGCGGCAGCCCGAACCTGCCCACGTTGTTGAGCCGCACCGTGTACTCGATCGACACCTTCCCCTTCGGCAGATAGTCGTAGTACGCGCGATAGCCGTCGAAATCGCGCTCCACGAACGCGGGCCACGGACCATCCTGCTCCTGTTTTTCGCCCTGCGTCGCCGCCGCCGAATCTCGCCCGAGGCCCGAACCGAGGATCGTCGCACCGGCCGGAACCGGATCGTTGACGACGACCCAGGTCATGTCGGTCTGCGCCTCGATGTCGAGATGCACGCGCAGCACGTCGCCGCGCGTGTAGGCGCCCTTCACCGCCGGTTCGAGCGGCGTGACGGTCTTCGTGATGCGGTAGCCCGCCGCAAACGGCGCGCGCAAGGGCACGGCGGCGAGGCTTTCGATCGTCGCCCACGGCTTGCCGCTGCCTGCCTGCGTGAGCGAGAGGGTGGCGTTCGAACGCGCCGCGGACCAGTCGAGCAAGGTGCCGCGCACCGCCGCCGCGCGCGTGGCCGCGTGTGCGGCCACTTCAGCGCCGGAGGCCGCGCCGGCCGGGGTAGCGCTCCACGAAACGTCGCGTTCGGCGCCGCCCAACTGGATCTTCGTCGTGCCGGTAACGGGCTCGCTTTCGAAAACGCGCGAGAAGCGCTCCACGGCGAGCGAGCCGTAGACGTTGGCCGTCGTCGTCTCCCAGGCCCCATTGCGCTGCATCGCGAGCAGTCCGGCCACGAGACGCGGCATCTCGTCCTTCCACGCCGGATTGTCGACCATCGCCAGCGCAAGACGCGCCGCATTCACCTGGGTGCCCGTCATGAGCCACCAGAGGTCGTCGTCGCTCGCGGTCGAGAACGTGAGCTGCGTGCCCTGATACGTGAGCCGGGCGCGCAGGATCTGTTCGAGCTGCGCGAGCCTGGCCTCGCGATCGGGCACGTCGCGCATGCGCGCGAGGCTCCCGTAGTAGTCGATCACGGCGGAGGTCGGCCACTGGTTCGGCGCGATTTCGATCGAGCCGAAGAGTTGCGCGTTCGCCGCGCCGTAGCGCGAGAGCGCCTCGATCGCCGCAAGCTTGCGCAGGTCGAGATCGCGGCGCGGCGCCCATGTGTTGCGCTCGATGCGGCCTTCCACGAAGCGCGTGAGGCCGTCTTCCATTTTCGCGCGCAGCGCGTCGGGGAGCGCAAAGCGCGGGTCGAGCTTCGCTGCCTCGTTGGTTACGGCAAGCAGATACGCGGTCAGCGTGGGGCTGCCGTGGCTCGCGCTGTCGTCGGCGGGCGGGAAGTAGTTCGCGAGGCCGTCGCCGTCCAGATAGACAGGCAGGTGCGCGAGCACCGCCTGCCAGCGGACCGGATCGCGCAGCCCCAGCGCCACCGAGGTCTGCTGTTCGAGACAACTGTACGGGTAGCGGTCGAACCAGCGCGTCACGCCGGGCAGGCCGTCCGCGAGCTTCGCTTGCAGCGATATCGCGATGCCGCCGCGCACGCGGCCTTGCTGCGTGACGCTCGCGTTCGCGGGCGGCGCCACCGGCAGGGAGAGCGTGCCGTCCACCTGCGCGAGCGTGGCCTGCTGCACCGTCACCGGCAGCGCGGCCGTGACGCGCTGCGTGAGCTTCACGGCGTCGGCGGCATGCGCTCCGCCCTGCTCCGCCGCGCTCACGTTCCAGACCAGCGCGGGCAGTTCGGCCTCGGCCAGTCCATCGGGCACTGTCGCCGTCCACGCGATCTCACGCGACGAATCGGGCGCGAGATCCACCGTCTGCGGCGCGAGCGCGAGCGGCGGCACGTTCGGCGTGACCACGACTTTCATCGCGCGCGCCGTGGTATTGCGCAGCGTGAACTGCGCGCGGAACGCATCGCCTTCACGCACGAGCGGCGGCAGACCCGAAATCAGTTGGAGGTCCTGAGTACTTTCGATCGTTGCGCTGCCGGTGCCGAAGCGCTCGGTCCCGCTCGCCGCCACCGCGACGATGCGAAAGCGCGTGAGCGAGTCGTTGAGCGGCACGTCCACGCGCGCCTCGCCCTTCGCGTCGAGCGTCACGCGCGGATTCCAGTAGAGCAGCGTGTCGAAGAGCTCGCGCGTCGCGGCGTGCCCGCCCCCGCCGCCCGCGGGCACCGCCTTGCGGCCGAAGTGGCGCCGGCCCACGATCTCCATCTGTGCCGTCGCGGTCTCCACGCCATAGGAACGCCGCTGGAACATTGCGTCGAGCAGATCCCAGCTCTCGTTCGGCATGAGCTCGAGCAGCGCCTCGTCGACGGCTGCTACCGCGATCTGCGTGCCGGCCGGCACCGGCTGGCCGTTCGGCAACTGCACGCGCAGCGCGACATGCGAGACGCCGCGCACGGCATAGCGCTTCGCGTCGGGCGTCACGCTCACGTCGAGCCGGTGCGCCGCCGTGCCCACACGGATCCGCGCGAGCCCGTAGCGATAGGCGGGCTTCGAGAGATCGACGAGCGGCGTGGGCGCCTCGTACTGGCGGCCTTCGTACCAGAACGCGCGTGCCCATTCGAGCGGCGCCTTCCAGCCCCATGTGAAGAACGAGTACCAGGGCACCTCGTGGATGCGCCCGCGCAAGGCGAGCACCGAAACATAGACGTTCGGCCCCCACTGGTCGCCCACCTTGAGCTCGACGGTGGGATCGCGGCCGTCGAGCTGCACGACGTGCGTTTCCATGATGCCCTCGCGCTCCACGGCGACGAGCGCCGTCGCAAAGCGGAACGGCATGCGCACCTGGAAGCGCGCGGTCTCGCCGGGCTCGTAGCTCGTCTTTTCGGGCAGCACGTCGATGCGGTCGGTGTTGTCGCCGCCGAACCACAGTTCGTCCTCGCGCGTGACCCACACGGAGGTGGTAGCCGTGGACGCGTGGCCGGCGCCGTCCGTGGCGGTCGCGATCAGGTCGATGTTGCCAGCCTCCCCGAGCTTCGCCTTGCACGTCAGCAGCCCGTGGTCGTCGCTTTTGCCGCTGCACAGCACGCCCAGGTCATGCGTCTGCGTATGGTTGTCGTAGGCGTAGAAGCCGCCCACCATGCGCTTGCGCGACGTGGTCGTGATGCGCGCCACGCCGCGCACTTCGAGCTTCACGCCCGCGCGCGGCTTGCCCTGCAGATCCAGCGCAAGCGCGGTGACGGGCACCGTGTCGCCCACCGACACCCAGCTCCCCGCCTTGATGCCCGCCACCACGGCGGCTGGCCACAGCGTGGCGCTGCCGCCTATCGTCTGCACTTCGCCGTTGGGGTCGGCGAAGGTCGCTTCGAGCGCGAGGCGCTTCGGCGTGTCGACGGTGGGCAGGTTCTTCAGCACCAGCGTGCCCGCGCCGTTGCGGTCGAGCGTGAGCGGTTCCTTGTCGGCGACGAGCCTGGCCGTTTCGGTATCTTCCTGGGCGGGGCTTTCGTCGTCGTCGGTCGCCTCGTCGCCTGCCTGCGCGGGTGTCCAGGGCGCGAAGCTGAAGTCGCTGAAGTCGTCCGTGAAGGCGGGCGTCAGGTCCTTAACGAGCGCCGAGACCTGCACCGGCAGATTGGCGGCCGCACCGCCCGAAACGTAGTCGATCTGCAGCGAGATCGGCGCTTCCCTGGCCGCGACGAGCGGCGAGGTCTTTTCGTTGCGCGCGCCCAGGGTCCCCTTGAACACGGGAAGACGGAATGCCTCCACGCGGAAGCTGCCGCTGTCGTAATTCATGTGGACGGCGCTGTCACTGTCATCGCCGCCGTTGTCGCCGTCCGTGTCGTCGCCGCTCTGCGCGGACGCATCGCCGTCGTCGAGCGAGACGTCGTACTCGCCCAGCTTCGCTTCGGCGGGAATCCTGAACGTCGACACCGCGGTATGGTCCGCGGACCACGTGAGCGGCAGATGATACGTCTGCCCGCTGCCCGCATGGCGAATCGTCACGCGGGTCGGATACTGCGCCGGAAATGCGAGGCCATGCATCGTCTCCGCGCGGATGAAGTGCTTCATCGAAACGGTCTCGCCCGCGCGAAAGAGCGGCCGGTCGAACACCGTATGAGCGCGCACGGTGGGCTCGAGACTCGTATCCGTGGGCACGTTGAAACGCCACGACTCGATTCCGCGATTCCAGTCGGACTGCACGAACGCCATGTCGGGCCCGGTCTTCGGATCGTCGATGCGCGCCGAGACGAAGAAACCGCTATAGCTGTCCTCGCCGCAGGTGCGGCGGTTCGCGAGTGCGCCCTCGATGTTCAGGAGTCCGTGCGTATCGGTCCGGCCTTGGGCGATCTGCTCGCCATTGCAGTCGGATACGCGCACGTCCGCGCCGGGCACCGGCTCGCCCTTGTCGAGTGTCGTCACCCAGACCACGCTGTTCTCGCGGCCTTGCTTGAAATGCACGCCCAGATTCGTGATGAGGACCGCCGTGCGCACGTACATCGGCACCGCTTTGCCAAGCAGGGACGCGCCGAGCGAAGGCGAGGCGAGCTCGATCACGTAGAAGCCGGGCTTTTGCACCGGAATGCCCACCACCTCGAACGGCCGCAACGACTTCGGATCGGCCTTGGGCAGCGTGAGGGTCTGCACGCCCGGCTGGCCCGCCAGCAGCGAAAGCGAGCGCACGTCGATCACACGCTCTTTCTTGCCGCCGCTGTCCGCGCTTTGGTCCGCACTTTGGTCCGAATCTCCGTCTGCCGAAGGCGGCACCACCACCGGCGACTTCGCGCGCGCCAGCAGACCGGACATCTGCTTTTCGATTGCCGACTCGGTCATGCCATAGGCGTCGAACGTCTCGACAAGGCGCATCCAGCGGCGCATGTCCGCGTCCGAGCCCACCGCCAGCTTCGAAAACCGCGCTTCGCCCGCATTGAGCCCCGCGACGTGCAGATCGGCCTCGACGTTACGCACCGTGACAGGCACGAGCGGCGGCATGCCCGGCTCCGCATAGCGTTCGATGATGCCGAAGGTGGACGACGAAAACTTCGCGAGCGGCGGCATGGGCGCGGTGGCTGCCTGCAGCGGGAACAGGTCGGCGTTCGAGAGCGGGCGGCCGCTTTCGTCCTTGAGCGCGGCCGGCACGAGCACCGTGAGTTGCGCGCGCTCGGGCAGCGGCGCGGCGAATTCGATGGTCGTGACGTCGTTGCCGGCCTCGTCCTTCGCGAAGGTCGGCGCGATCTCGCCGTTCGGGCCGCGCAGCCGGAAGCGCTCCGCGTCGGCATGCGAGACAGGCGCGCTCAGTTCGACGCGCACCGGGCGCAGCGGCGTACAAGGCGCCTTGGCATTCTCGCGCTCGCAACTGAACTTCGCCGTAAAAGGTTCGCGCACCGTGTAGTCGTAGCGGCGCTCCGTGTCGTTCGGCGTGCCATGCGGGCCCGCCACGCCCTTGCCGTAGACGAGCTGCATCTTCGCGCTCGAGGGCAGCGTCTGCTGGCATACGAGCGTGAGCACGCGCGCGCTGTCCTTGTCCAGCCGGAAATGCTTGAGGAGTGCCGCGCGAGCCGGTGCATCCACGCTGCGAACCGGAATGCGGTTGCCGAGCCCCTCGGACTCGCACCACACTTGCTGGCGCACCGAAGCGTCGGTGGCCGGCCCGTTGAGCGTCAGGACGAACGCCTGGTTCTCCTCGATCGTGCCGCCCCAGGGGCGCACGTCCACCGGAAACGGACCGCCGGTCGAAAACGCATAGCGGCGCGCACCCGTCACCGCATTGCCGGCCGTCGACTTGAGCGCGTCGTCGAGCGCGATGCTGCACTGCACGTCGGGCGGCAGATCGCTTTTGAAGTCCCACGCCCAGGTCTTTTCGTCGATCCAGCGGCCCTGCCCCTCGCCCGCAGCCGCGTCGCTGCACTGCACGTGCGCGGGGTCTTTCGCGTTCGCGGCGCCGAAGGCGACCATCGCCTCGTCGAATTTGATCACGACCTGGCGCGCCTGCGCGACCGTGCCGACCGGCGACACGCTCAGCGTGCGCGCAGCGTCGGCGCGCCAGGCGAAGAGCGCGCTTGCGCTCAGCATTGCGGCAAGCGCCGCCGTCCACCACCCGATTTTCTTTGCGTTATGGGTTTGCATCGACCGATCCCGTTGTTCACGTCCATGGCGTCTGGCTCGCCGTCGAGCGAGCGCTGCATCGTACCGCGCGGCACGGCGCCACGCGCCGTAACTGTCCGGTGCGCGCATCTTGCCCGCGAGATCGCGGAGTCGATATCGAAAAGACGGATCAGCCCGCGGTGTCCGCGGGAATGTGAAGGGGCATGTCGAGGGCGATGCGCGTCGCGCCCGGCGCCGACTCCACCACGAGCACGCCGCCCAGCCGCGTCGCGCGGGCGCGCATGCTGCGCATGCCGGCGCCGCCGTGCGCGGTGTCGGCGGCGTCGAAGCCCACACCGTTGTCGGTCACGGCGAGCTGCAGCGTCTCGCCGACACGCCGCAGCTCCACACTCGCCTGGGACGCCTGACTATGCTTGAGCACATTGGTCAGCGCTTCCTGCACGATGCGCAGCAGGTCCAGTCCGCGCGCGCCCGGCATGCGACAGCCCTCGATCCCTTCGAGCGTCCAGCGGCACGCCACGCGCTGGAGTTCGAAGAGCCGCATGAGGCGGTGCCGCAGCGATCCTAGCTGCCCCGCCAGCGCATATTCGCCGAGCTCCTGGCTCGACGCCGCGTCGATGATGATGCGCAGGTCGTCGCGCAGCTCCTTGAGGATCGCGAGCGAGCGGCCCTCGGGCAGCACGCCGGGCGCATATTCGTGCTCCGCGATGGCGCTCACGAGCGTGCCGCCCAGGCCGTCGTGCAGGTCGTGCGCGAGCCGCACGCGCTCGGCAAGCCGCGCATTCGCCACTTCGAGCTCGTGCTGGCGTGCGAGTGTCTGTCCCAGCTCGGTGCGCGCCGCGGCAATGCCGAGATTCAGTTCGTCGTTGAAACGCTCGACGCGGCGCAAGGTGGCGACAAAGCGCCAGGCGAGCATCAATGCCATCGACACCATCAGCAGTTGCGCGGTCAGCGCGGTGAAATAGAGGTTGTCGTCGAGAACGCCCACGAAGGCGAGCAGGTCGTGCAGACCCGCCGCGATGAAGACCGCAACGCTGGGCGCCACGATGCGCTGGTCGGGCCGGCCGTGACGCCAGGCGAACCACAGGAAAGCGCCGGAGGTCAGGAAGAAGTTGCAGGCTTGGCCGATCGTGAGGACATCACGCGTCGCGGCAACGAGACGCTCGGGCACCGCGACGATGGCAATCACCCCCACCAGCACGGCGGCCCACAACGCGAGTTCGAACCGGGGCAACCGTCGCTCGCTGTAGCGCAGGATAAACATCGTGAACGCCGCGCTGTAGACGATCAAGGCCAACGAATTGGCGCGCTCCCAGCCGCTCGTGCTCGCGAACGGCCAGGGCGTGGCTACCACCTGGTTGAGCGCCACCCACCACCAGGTGAACGACAGCACGCTGAACCAGCCGTAGGCGGCCTCGTCGCGCCGCATGAGCCACAGGGAGAAGAAAAAGCAGCCCAGGGTCGCCGTCACGGCAAGACTGAAGAGCTGCAGGTCGTAACGCACGTTCAGCGAGCGGGCGTGCACGGCGGCCAGCACCGCGGGGTCGCCCAGCGCGACGCCGCCCAGTCCCGGCTGATACGGCGCGAGCCCCGAAACGCGCACGAGCAGCGTGTTCTCGCCGGGATGCAGGAGCGGTGCAGGCAATAGCTCGTAGCGCGGCCTGTTCCAGGCGCGCGTAAGCGGCTCGACGAGCGAGGCGTCGCGTTCTAGCAGCGTGCCGTTCAGATAGACCGCCCCCGCCATGCTCAGATAGTCGATGGCCACGGCCAGCGGCTGCGCGCTCGGCGGCTGCTGCCAGGTGAGGCGATACCAGACCACGCCGTCGAAATCCGGCCAGCGCGAGGCCCATAAGTCGGGCAGTGCCACGCTCACCCAGCCCGTGGCGGGCGGCTGCTGCGCGTGCCAGTCGCTGCGGGCAGCCTCGATACGGGTAAAAGCAGGGGTAAAAGCAGGCGGGGAAGCAGCAGAACCGGCCGGCGCGGCGAACGCCGCATGCAGCCAGCATAAAAAGCAGATCAGGGCAGCCAGCCTTGCGTGCGCGCCTCGAAAACGGCCTGCGTGCGCGAATTGACAGCCAGCTTCTTGTAGATGTTCTTGATGTGGCATTCGACGGTCAGCCTGGACAAGGACAGCACCTCCGAAATCTCGCGGTTGGTGAGCCCCTTTCCCACCAGCCCGAGAATCTCGATCTCGCGCGGACTCAGCGACGGCCCGGGCGGCGCGGCCGGCACCCCGCTGCCGGCCCCTTCCGCCGCCCTCCCGGCTCCCGCCAGGTCGAGAATGCGCCTTGCCACGAACGGGTCGATCGGCGCGCCGCCGCGCAGCGCACTGCGAATCGACAGGGCAATCTCGATGTCGTCGCGTTCCTTGAGCAGATACCCCGTCGCCCCGGCCTGCAGCGCCGTGACGATGATCTGCTCGGTACTCCACGCCGAGATTACCAGAATCGGCAGCGCCGGATCATGGCGGAAAAGCTCGCGAATCAGGTCGATACCGCTGCCGTCGGGCAAGCCCACGTCGGCCAGCACCATCGCGAACGGCTGCTCGGCGAGCAGCGCCCGCGCGGCCGCGATATCGCCGGCGAACTGCAGGGCTTCGGCCTGATAGCCGAGACCGGTGAGTATGGCCGCCAGGCGCCGCTGGGTCGGCAGTTCGTCTTCGACGATCAGGAGCGGTCCGGGCAGGACGGATTCGGGCAGATCGGGCAGCGCTGGGTTCATGGCTCCGTGGCGAGACGCGGAAGCGAATGGCGTGGTGGGAACCCGCTGGTGCGGGCGACGGCGTTGGCTTCGCACCATTGTGCGCGCTCAACGAGCCGCCGTGCTGCCTTTTCCCGTGCCCCTACCTGATTCCAGGTATTGCCGCTCCCCCGCGCTGCGGTTCCAATCATCCCATCACAAAAGAACAGACCGTCGTGACCTGATGGCCGTGCAGGCCACGCGAAGACCCCACTCTCAACCGGTGCCGGGGCGGCAAACCGGTGCGGGCGATGTCTGCCAGTGACGAGACCATGGACTATGCAAAGAAAAACCGGCGTGCGATAAGCGCCACCGCATGCGAGGACCAGTACCGCCTGGAGCTGGCGCGCGGGGCTTCGCACATCGCGAGCACGCTCTCGGCCGAGAGCCGCGTGCATGCGATTGCCGAAGTCGTCGACGGCTTCGTGCTTCAGTACGGCGAAAACGATCTCGCCGTGTTTCTCGAAGTGCTCGCCAACCGGCTCACGCTGCGCGGCGCCAACGAGGCCGCCGCGGCAGTGGCCGCCGCCGCCCAGCGCACCCTGAAGCGCCGCCCCGCTGCCTCGCGCACTTGACGAGCCGCTCGATAAGTCCGCTCGACAGGTCGAGCCGGTCATTCACTCAGCGTGCGGCGCTGCGATAGCGTTCGGCCGGCTGCGACTGCGCGAAGTTCGCTCCCATGGCGAGCCGGGCCGCATCGAAGTCGGCCCATTGCCGTGCGTCCGGCAGCGGCGGAATCGTGACCGTCTCGCGGCGGTCGTAGCCTACCAGCGCGGCATCCACGAGGTCGCCCACTTCCATCACGCCCGTAAGCGCATTGACGTCCTTGCCGGCATGCGCCCAGATTTCGGTACGCGTTGCCGCGGGCAGCACGGCCTGCACGTACACGCCGTGTTCGCCGAGCTCGAGGTGCAGCCCCTGGGAAAGGAACAGCACGAACGACTTCGTCGCGCCATACACGCTCGTGCGGTACTCCGGCAGAAGCCCCAACACCGAAGCGATATTGACGATCGCGCCCTTGCCCTCGCGCGCGAAGCGCGGCGCGACGGCAGCGGCAAGGCGCGCCAGCGCGGTTACGTTGAGGTCGATGAGCTTGCCCACGGCCTCCGGCCCCTGCTCAACGAAGGTGCCCGGCAGGCTCGTACCGGCGTTATTGATAAGGATGCCGATGCGTTCGTCTTCAGCGAGGCGTTTTTCGACACGCACGAGGTCGGCGCGCTCGGTCAGATCGGCGCCGACAACCTCTACCTTCACCCCATCGCGCGTGCGCAGCCGCGCCGCCAGTTCTTCCATGCGCGCAAGGTCGCGCGCGACCAGCACGAGGTCATGGCCGCGCTGCGCAAAGCGGTCGGCATAGACGGCGCCAATACCAGTGGACGCACCCGTAATCAGCACTGCAGGACGATCGGACATCGTGAATCTCCTTCAAGAGTGAGATGATTTTACATGACAATCATCATGTATAAATTTATGATGATGGACATCATGTATAATGTCAAGCATTCGTCGATGCACACGTGGAGAGAACGATGAGGGTCAGCCGGGAGCAAGTGGCGCTGAATCGCGCGAAGATTCTGGAGGCAGCGGGCATGCTGTTCCGGGCGCGCGGCTACGACGCGGTGACGGTGGCCGACGTCATGAACGCCGCCGGGCTCACGCACGGCGGCTTTTATGGCTATTTCAAGTCGAAGGACGAACTGATCGCGCAGACGCTGGCTCACGTCTTCGCGCAGGGCGAAGCCGGCAACGCCGATCTCGCGCGCTTCGCGGCGGCTTATCTCTCGCCCGCGCACCGCGACGACGTGGCCGCCGGCTGCCCCACCGCGGCGCTCGGCGCCGAAACGGTGCGGCAAACGCCGGAGGCGCGCGCCGTCATGGCCGCGGGCCTGAAAAAGCAGATCGAGCGCTATAGCGCGGGCCACACGGGCAAGGAAGCCGCAAAGGCGCGCAGGAATGTCATTGGTGCCTGGTCGGCAATGTTGGGTGCCGTGATCCTCGCGCGCCTGATCGACGACCCAACGTTATCAGACGAAGTGCTCGAAGAAACGCGGGCCTGGATTGCCGATCACGGCGTCGGCAATCCGCACTGATATCCCACCCTGCGCACCAGGGGCCGCGGCGCGCCAATAAACACAAACGCCGCGCGAACCCTGAAGCTCGCGCGGCGCACCAAAGCCTGTCCGAAGCCCGACGTTGCGCCAGGCCCCGCTGGCCCCAATTAATGGCCGTTGTACACGCGCACCGGCGCCGAGTAGCTGCTGGCCGACGTATCGGCCGCACCGCCGCTTTGCGACGAACCGCCGGTAGCCGAGCCATAGCCGCTCGTCTGCTCGCCGTTCATTGCGTGCACACGCGCTTCGGCTGCCTGGATCTGGTCCGGATACGTGTGGTCGTTGGCTTGCGGGTGATAGCCGACTGCCTCGAGCTGCGCGAGTTCATTGCGCACTTGAGCGCGCGTGACCGCACCATTGTCCGATTGCGATTGGGCGAACGAAACAGCAGGAACTGCGAGAACGGCTGCGAGCACAACAGCCTTGATGAGCGATTTCATGGCACTACCTCCGAGAACTTGATTGTCGGTGCAGTTCTTTTCTGCATCCGTTGAGCACAGTCTAGAGAGGGATGGCGCCCAGATAAATGCCAGCAAAATGAAATCACTGTTTTCGCAGAACAGATAATCGCCTGCCTGGCAGGCCGTAGTTTTTATCGCTTTCTCTCATAAGCTTCTGCCAGGGAGGAATAAGGGACACAAACCCGACGCTGTCGGCACAGCCGGCGCATCATAGAAGCTCCCCGACGAGGGGGAGTGCCATGGCGACCTGGAAACCCGATCCGACGTTTTATCCGTCCGCGCGCATGGCGGGCGATGCACCGAAGGAAACACTCGCATATGTCGCGAGTTTCGACCCCAGCCGGCAGGTAGCGGATACGCTCGATGTCGTCGACCTCGATCCGGCATCCGCAGAATATGGCCGTATCGTCCACCGCCTGCCGATGCCCAACACCGGCGACGAACTGCATCATTTCGGCTGGAACGCGTGCAGTTCGTGCCTGTGCCCCAACGCTCCGCATGCGCATACGGAGCGCCGCTATCTCGTCGTACCGGGACTGCGTTCGTCACGCATCCATATCGTCGATACGAAGCCCGATCCGCGCAAGCCGCATATCGTGCGCGTGCACGAACCCGAAACCGTCGCGCGGCGCGCCGGCTACACGCGCCCGCATACCGTGCATTGCGGCCCCGAGGGCATTTATGCGACAGCGCTCGCCAATGCCGAGGGCGAAGCGCCAGGCGGCATCTTCCTGATGGACCACGAAAGCTTCGACATACTCGGCCAGTGGGAAATCGAGCGCGGCCCGCAAGAACTCGCCTATGACGGCTGGTGGCACCTGGGCTTCGACACCGTGGTCACGAGCGAATGGGGCCTGCCGGCCACCTTCGAGAACGGCCTCGTGCCCGAGGTGCTGCCAGGCGGCCGGTACGGGCACCGGCTACACTTCTGGGACCTGCACACGCGCCGCCACAAACAGACGCTCGACTTCGGCGCGGAAAATCAGCTCGTGTTCGAACTGCGGCCCGCGCGCAAGATCATCGAGATCCCCGCCGAGCCCGCGGACCTCGAGCTGCTGCCGCCAATGCTCAAAGGCTTCTGCGCGGTGCCGCCGCTCGTCACCGACATCGCGCTCTCGCTCGACGACCGCTATCTCTATGTTGCCTGCTGGGGCACGGGCGACCTGCGCCAATACGACGTGTCCGATCCGGAGCACGCGCGCCTCACCGGCAGCGTGCGCATAGGCGGCATCGCGGCGCGCGCGGCCCATCCGCATGCGCCTGAACGCGCGCTCAACGGCGGCCCGCAAATGGTGGAAGTGAGCCGCGACGGACAGCGCGTCTACTTCACGAACTCGCTCTACGGCGCGATCGACGAGCAGTTCTATCCCGATGACATCGACGGCTGGATGGTGAAGCTCGACGCCGCGCCCGGCGGCGGCCTCGCCTTCGACGAGCGCTTCTTCATCGACTGGCCGAAGTCGCACCGGCCGCATCAGGTCCGGCTGGAAGGCGGCGACTGCTCATCTGATTCGTACTGCTATCCATAATTTCGGGGCGCGGCATGACCAGCCTTCTCGATGCGCATTGGCCGATCTGGGCCGCCGTGGTGGGCAGCGGCATTTTCCACGGCGCGAACCCGGCGATGGGGTGGCTCTTCGCGACGGCACTCGGCCTGCAGCGCGGCAGCCGCACGGCCTTGCTGATGGCCCTGCCGCCCATCGCGCTCGGCCATGCCGCCTCGATCCCGCTGTTCACGACTTCCGCCGCGGCGCTCGGGGCATGGCTGCCGGAAGGCGGCCTGCACTGGATGCTCGGCGCACTGCTGATCGGCTGGGCCGCATGGCAGCAAGCCTATGGCCATCGGCATCGCGTGCGCATGGGCATAACGGCGGGTTTTGCGGGACTCGCCGCATGGTCGGCGCTGATGGCGACGCTGCACGGCGCGGGCTTGATGCTGATGCCCGCCTTGTTGCCGCTGTGCGGAGGCGCGCCCGGCGCCGCCGGCGCCGCGCATACGCTCACGGTCTCGCTGCAGTTCACGGCGCTGCATACGCTTGCTACGCTCGCCACGACGGCCGCCATCGCGCTCGCGGCCTATGAATACGTGGGGCTCGGTCTGCTGCGGCGCGGCTGGATCAATTTCGACTGGCTCTGGCGCGGCGCGCTGGTCGCCACCGGCACGCTCGTGATGGCGGCGGGTTGAGCGGGCGGGTCGAACAAAACGAACCGCGCACGCCGCGCGGCGCTCACGCGTTCGCGGGGAAATCGGCGCCGATGCTCACTTCACGCCATGCCTCGATCTCGGCCAGCGCCACACGCAAACGCTCCGACACCGCGCCTACGCCAAACGCCCCCAGCACGAGATGGCGCGGCGCTTGCTCCACTTCGGTCACGCGTATCATCGCCTGCGCCGCGCGCGCCGGGTCGCCCGGCTGATGGCCGCTGCCCTCGGCGGTGCGCTTCATGCGCGCGCCGGCGGTCTGCTCGTAATCGGCGATGCGATTCGGCGTCTGCACGAGCGAGCGCCCCGCCCAATCGGTGCGGAACGGTCCCGGCTCCACGCAGGTCACCTTGATGCCGAGCGGGCCGACTTCGGCGAGCAGCGCATCGGAAAAGCCCTCGACAGCATGCTTGGTGGCCGCGTAATAGCCCGAGCCTGGAAAGCCCACGAGCCCCGCCACCGACGTAATGCTGATCACATGCCCCTTGCGGCGCTCGCGCATGCCGGGCAGCACCGCGCGCGTCAGCGCGAAGAGGCCGAATACATTGGTGTCGAACTGTGCGCGAATCTCGCGTTCGTCGCCCTCTTCGATCGAGCTCTGGTAGCCATAGCCGGCGTTGTTCACCAGCACGTCGATAGCGCCGAATTGCGCGTGCGCGGCCTTCACGGCCGCATCGACCTGCGCGGGGTCGTTGACGTCGAGCGTCACGCGCAGCAGACGCTCGCCGGCTTCGGGCGCGAGATCTTCGAGGACAGCCTGGTTGCGTGCCGTCGCGACGCAACGCCAGCCGCGCGCGAGCACGGCGAGCGCGAGTTCGCGGCCAAAGCCTGTCGAACAGCCGGTGATGAACCACACCGGGGACGGGGTATTCGTAGCGGGGGTATTCGCAGACATGAATCGCCTCGTAAGAAAGGGGGGATGAGGGGCCAGGGAGCGGCCCGTGAGGAAGGAGCGCGGCGCGACCGATCAATCGATCATAGCGGCAGCGCAAGCGGCTTGCCCAAATCCGACCGGAGCGCGGCACGGACCCGGAGCGGCTGGCGCACAGCCGGCTGGACCGCCCGCTCGCTCCCGCGCTGGAGCAACCGCGAGTCGCTAATCGGTGCGGAACGGTCCCGGCTCCAGTATGGGTGCACGCATTCAGCTGTTCGCCGCAGGCAACGGGCCGAAGAACATGGCAACGAAACGGCGGCGGCCTATCACGCGTGAAAGCTCCGCCATGATGCAGTAGTTCAGGATCAGGACGACCAACAGGATCTGGATTGCCAGGAAATGTGCCCAGTCCAGCTCGGCGAGCAGGTTGCGGTTGGCCTCGACGAGGTTGTGCGCAACCTTCCAGTACTCGAAAAGCCGTTCGAGGAAGTGGATGACGAGCGCCACCAGCGTGTACATGAGCGTCTTCCATCCCACGTTCCAGATCAGAGGCTTTTCGGGAAAGCGGTTCACGAACGGAAGCATGTTGGCCAGCAAGACGGATTTGCCGAGCACGAGCGCGGCCAGCGTGATCGATCCGGCGGTGGGCAGCGTGATCCCAGTGTCGTGCGTCATCAGCGAGCGGATCAGCGCCACGATGTGCAGGATGATGAGGAAGAAAATCGTGGGCGGCAACATTTCCAGGAACTCGTGCCGGATCTTCGCGGTGAACTGGTTCATTATCTTCTCCCTCGGGTGGCCTGACCGCCGCGTTGCGCGATCAGCGCACCGAATATCCCCTGCCCTGCATGCAGGCCGCCCAGGACTGGTTATACGTAGAAAGCGCCTGCTGCTGCATCGACTGCGTCTGCGCATTTTGTGCCGCGGCGGCCCGCGCCTGCTGCCGGTGTGCCATGCCGCCCGCCACCGTGCCGGCGACCGCGCCGACCGCCGCGCCATGGCCTGCATCGCCACCGATGGCACCCGCGGTGGCGCCCATTGCGGCCCCGGCCGCCGCACCCCTGACCCGCTGGCCGTTCTGTGCCTGAGCCTGAGGCGGTGGGGCCGCTGCTGCCGCGGGGTCGATGCCGGTGTGCTGCTTTGCCCACGCGTAACACGCCCCCTCGTCGGTGCTCTGCTGCTGGGCGCTCTGGCCGTGCGCCGGATAAACCACAGGCTGCTGTGCCCGAGCAGGCGAAATCATCCACGCTGCGCCAAGCGTGGCGCACAGATATGTAATGCTAATTTTTTTCATGGCCGTATCTCCAATCGAATTGTGGCTACTGCCCGCAAAGCATAATCGCGATCGGCCGCATTCCATCCAGAAATTACGACGCGCCATGACTATGATGAAAGAACTACGTAAATGACCCTTGGCGGATCGTCGGACGTGCGACTGTCGTCGCCGCCGGAGGCCGTTGCGTGCGCCACAGAAAAAAACATTTCACGAATGGAAACCTGCATCATGGGCACGGCTGGAATCGTTACCGTCGAGCGTCTGCTTGCGTGCATGGCTCCAGGTGAGCGGTGCACGCGTGCCGAAATCATGGTCCGGCTCGATGCGGGTCTTGCAACGGTTCAGCATATGCTCAGTGTATGCGTGGCGCAGGGCTTACTGCGGCGCACACCCGAAGGTCGACATCATGTCTGGTGGAGACCGCCGCCGGGCTGTCCGGCTATGGCAAGGTCATTTGCTGACCTGCGCGGCTACGACGAGCAGTTGCAGCGCCTCGCGCGGCTTTCCTTTGCGGCCCGCCCTCCCCG
Source organism: Paraburkholderia acidipaludis NBRC 101816 (assembly GCF_000684975.1). GTDB lineage: Bacteria > Pseudomonadota > Gammaproteobacteria > Burkholderiales > Burkholderiaceae > Paraburkholderia > Paraburkholderia acidipaludis. The sequence goes on from NZ_BAXZ01000029.1 coordinate 65,898, forward strand.
GTCGCCGGGCCTGGTGATCCGGTACGGCGTGGGTCAGCCGTGATCCGGTTAATGAATGGGCCCGAGCCGGCCGAGCAGCAATGCGCCTTCCGGCGTGAGTTGCAGGACGGACGTGCCGCCAGGCTGCTCCCGCGCAATGAGCTGGCGTTCGAGCAGGGGTGCCAGCTCATCGCGGCTGGCGATCCGGTCCGCGGCGTCCCTGACCAGCATGAGCGTTGCAAATTCAAGAGCACTGAGCATCGGATTTTCCTGACAGAATATGGCCGCTGTTCTGGTCCCGAGTGGCGGACAAAAGCAGATGACGCGAAACCCTCCGGCCGACGGATTAATCGCATGGAAATTGGCCAGGAAAGACCGAGCTTAGTAATTACGCATGACGAACAAAAGTCAGGGAAATGCGGTCTGCATTGCGATAAACGCGTTCCACCCTCTTCGGGTTGTCTCTCCAGTCTTCCCGGCGAAGCATCACGCCGTGCGCTCGACCCATGGGCGTATGCGAACGGCGTCACCTTGAAGTTGAAATTGCGCGTACACGGCCTTCGCGGCCGCATCGACCCGCGCGGGGTCGTTGACGTCGAGCGTCACGCGCAGCAGACATTCGCCGGCTTCGGGCGCGAGGTCTTCGAGGACAGCCTGGTTGCGTGCCGTCGCGACGCAATGCCAGCCGCGCGCGAGTTCGGCGAGCGCGAGTTCGCGGCCAAAGCCTGTCGAACAGCCGGAAGCGGCTTGCCCAGATCCGGCCGGAGCGCGAAACGCCTGGGCCGGCCGGCGCCGCTCTCCGCAGCCCGGCGCTAACCCGGCGGCGCGTGTACCATACTGCGCCTGACGAGCTCGGCACGGACCCGGCGCGGCCCGCACGCTGCCGGCCGGACCGCCGCTCGCTTCCGCGCTGAAGCAGCCGTAAGCCGCCGCATGGCCGCGACCGGCTGCGCGAGGCGCTCAACGCGCCCGGATTCGAATTGCGCTGAACACAAACTTGCCTTGGCTAATGGAGGAATCCGTATGAAAGTCGCCGTCATGGGCGCGGGCGCGGTGGGCTGCTACTACGGCGGCATGCTCGCACGCGCGGGGCACGAGGTCGTGCTGATCGGCCGGGCGCAGCACGTCGAGGCCATCGGGCGCGACGGCCTGCGCCTCGAAACGCAGCAGTTCGACGAGTGCATCGGCCGACCGCATCTCGTCGCCAGCGCGGATCCGGCCGCCGTCGAGGGGGCACGGCTCGTGCTGTTCTGCGTGAAATCGACCGACACCGAAAGCGCGGGCGCCGCCATCGGCCCGCATCTCGCTGCCGACACGCTCGTGCTGACGCTGCAAAACGGCGTGGACAACGCCGGGCGCCTGCGCGGCGCCATCACGCAGGAAGTCGCGGCAGCGGTCGTGTACGTCGCCACCGAAATGGCGGGACCGGGCCACGTGCGCCATCACGGCCGCGGCGAGCTCGTGATCGAACCTTCTTCGCACAGCGAAAGCGTGGCGCAGACGCTCGCTGCGGCAGGCGTGCCCACCGAAATCTCCGCGAACGTGCGCGGCGCGCTATGGGCCAAGCTGATCCTGAACTGCGCGTACAACGCGCTTTCGGCGATCGCGCAACTCCCCTATGGCCGTCTCGTGCAGGGCGTGGGCGTGCGCGACACCATGCGCGACGTCGTGGCCGAATGCGTCGCGGTCGCTCACGCCGACAGCGTGACCCTGCCGCCCGACGTCGAGCTGGCGGTGCGCCGCATTGCGGAAACCATGCCTGGCCAGTATTCGTCCACGGCGCAGGACATGGCGCGCGGCAAGCGCAGCGAAATCGATTATCTGAACGGCTTCGTCGTGAGGCGCGGCGAAGCCCTCGGCGTCGCCACGCCCGCGAACCGGCTGCTGCATACGCTCGTGCGGCTCATCGAGGACAAGGCAGCCGGCGCCGTCTGAAGCTCCGCACCCGGGCGCCGCCGCCTTCACCGCTCGAACACGAGCAGCGTGGACGTGGCCGTGGCGTAGACCTTGCCGGCCGCGTCCGTGAGCGTGGCTTCGGTAAAGGCCGCGCGACGGCCCATGGTCAGCACGCGGCCTTCCGCGCGTACCGGCCCGGTATCGACGGTCATCGCGCGGTGATACGACACCTTCAGTTCGAGCGTCGTGTAGCCCTGGGTGGCGCCGAGGCGCGAATGCGCCGCGCAGCCGCACGCGGAATCGAGCAGCGTGGCCGCATAGCCGCCGTGCACCGTGCCGATGGGGTTGTAGACGCCGAGCCCCGGCACGCCTTCGAACACCACGCGCCCTTCCTCCACTTCCACCAGGTAAAAATCGAGCGCGTTGCCGATCGGAGCGCGGCCGCCGGCCTGCACCATGTGGCGCAACTGTTCGATGCCGGTCAGGCCGGCAGGCAATTCTGCAACGAGGTCCATGGGGTCGTAGCCTCCGTAGATGGCGCGTTTTCGGCGCAATGCGGGCGCGGAACGCGCCTTCCGTGAGCAGCATCCTACCTCTTTTAGAACGATCGTTCTTAAATCTGTGCAGCATCTTCCTCGCGCAGGATCGGTGCATTCCGGCATGCCGATAATTGATATGGTATCCGAACGAATCGGGTGTGACCGACCGCGTGCCCGCCAGGCCGGCAAGTCCCGACCTAAACGATATGAAGATCGCGTGACACGCCGCTTCTATGCGTGCCGCATCGGATGCAAACGTTGGCGGCGGATCAGTCCGGCCGGCGGGCTGTTAACGCTGGGTCGGCACGATACATTGATGATATTGTCTGGAGTTGCCGGCCCCGCTCAAGGCAGCAAAGAAGACAGCAAAGCCGGCCCGCGCGACCGGTAACAACAACAAGCGATTTCACCCCGATGACCGTTTCGAGACCCACGCTTCGGATGAAGCTGCGGCGCGCCTGGGCGTCGCTGCCGCTCTTCCTCGTACGCGCCTTCGCGCCGGCCATGCGCAACCTCCAGTATGCGAAGCGCCGCATGCAGCCATGCGCCGTGGTGGCGTGTATCGGTTTCCCGCTTTACTACTCCATCTGGAAGGACCTGTTTCCTCAGCCGTACGAAAATCTCACGCTGCGCCTCGTCGGCTCCGCGCTGTTCTTGCCCGTCATCGCATACGAGCGCTGGCCGCATGCCGCGAAGCGGCTGCTGCCGTGGTACTGGTACGGCATCACGCTCTACGCGCTGCCGTTTTTCTTCACCTTCATGCTGCTCAAGAACAACGGCAACGAAGTGTGGGTGGAAAGCGCGCTGATCGCCGCGTTCGTGATGGTGCTGCTGCACGACTGGCTCATGCTCGTGCTCCAGTTCGTGGTGGGCATCGGCCTCGCGGTGATCGCCTATTGCCTCACCACCCACCCCATCGTGATCGGCTCGAATTACCTCACGCACCTCGCGATCTTTTCGTTCGCGGTGGCGATCGGCGCCGTGGCGAACTACGACCAGGACCGCATCCAGATCGAACAGGAACGCGCCATGCTCGCCACGGCAGGCAGCGTGGCGCATGAACTGCGCACGCCGCTCGTGGCGATTCGCGTGGGCGCGGCCGGCCTCATGCGCTATCTGCCCGCCCTGCTGCAGACCTATCTGCTCGCGCAGCGCCATCGCCTGCCCGTGCCGCGCATTCGCGGCGCGCACCTGCATTCGCTGCAGGGCGTGGTGGGCCGCATCGAACAGGAAGCGCTCTACTCGAACGCGATCATCGACATGCTGCTCGCCACCGCGCGCTTCACCGGCGGAACCATGCAAAACGCAACGCCATGCTCGATCACCCAGTGCGTCGAAACGGCGCTCACACGCTTTCCTTTTCGCGAAGGCGACCGGCGGCGCGTGCACTGCAATCTGCGGCCCGATTTTTCGTTCAACGGCTCGGAAATGCTCACGGTTCACGTGCTGTTCAATTTGCTGAAAAATGCCTTCCGGCACATGGGCAATATTGAAACCGCATATATTTCGATCCGGCTCGAAACCGGCTCGCGTGCAAATCGTTTGATTTTCAGCGATACCGGCACAGGTATTTCTCCGGAAACCTTGCCGCATATCTTTACCCGCTTTTATACTTCGGCAACCACCACCGATGACGTCTCACTGGGAGCCGGTATCGGACTAGCGTTCTGCCGCGACGTCATGCAGGCGATAGGGGGAGCCATAACCTGCTCTTCGGTGAAAGGCGAGTACACCGAGTTCGTTTTGACATTCCCTGCGCCATGACGAAAGCCCTCACGCCGTTCGCTTACCCGACCACCGTCGCCTTCGTCGACGATAGCGCCGCGTTCCTGTCGAACCTGAGCCTGCAGCTCGATCCCCAACTCGCGTTCCGGATGTTCAACTCGCCTTCTCGCGCGCTGCGATTCCTGAACCACCGCGAAGCCTCTGGCCAGACCGCCGAACCGATTTTCAGCCCCTATCTGGACCGCACCGAAGAAAACGATGCGCACCAGGTCATCTCCATGCGCGTCGACGCGATCCGCAGCCTCGTGCACCAGCCCGCGCGCTTCGAATCGGTTTCGGTCGTCGTAGTGGACTACGACATGCCCGAGATCAACGGCATGGAGTTCTGCCGCCGCCTTGCGGATTCGTCGGTCAAGAAGATCGTGCTCACCGGCAAGGCCGACGAACACGTGGCCGTGCGCAGCTTCAACGAAGGCCTGATCGACCGCTTCATCCGCAAGCACGAAGCCGATGCCGTCGAAACGCTGAACCACGCGATCCGCGATATGCAGGACGCGTATTTCGACCAGGCCGGCGCCTCCGTGCGCGATGCGCTGTCGGTCTCCGAATACGCGTTCCTCAAAGACGGCGCACTCGCGGCGCATGTGAAGCGCATTTTCGAATCGCACGGCATTGTCGAACATTACCTCTCGTACCAGCCGCACGGCATCCTCATGTTCGACGGCGCCGGCACGGCCTACCTGCTCGTGATCCATACCGACGAAACCCTGCGCGGCGTGCGCGAAATCGCCATCGAACAGGGCGCGCCCACCGGCTTCCTTGCCGAGCTCGACGCGCATCGCAGCCTGCCCTATTTCTGGCACAGCGAAGGCTACTACCCCGCGCGATGCATGGAGTGGCAGCCGTATATGCATCCGGCATCGATGTTCCATGGCGAGCGCCGCTACACTTACGCGGTCGTCAAGGAGCCGGCGGGGTTTGCGCTCGATACCGTCGTACCATACGACGTGTTCCTGCAACAACTCGACAGCGAGTTCCAGGCAGCGTGGAACCCGCACTGAGTTCCACGCCGCATCCGGATTCTCTCCGCTCTGCGCGCAATCAGGCCGGCATGGCCGCCATCGCAAGCGTCGCCGCCGGCGGCGCCTGATGCACACGGGAACGGCTCGCGCCGCGCTGCACGAGGCGGCGTGTCGACGGCCAGTTCCACATGTCCAGCTCGTCACGAATCTCGTCGCACACGTCGACGAGCCGCTCCAGTTCCTGGTCGCCCAGCGCCGCATTCACCGAAATCCGGATCAGCGAGCGGTTTTGCGCCGTCGCCGGCGCGCAAAACACCGAACCGAAAATGCCGCGCGCTTCCAGCGCGTCGCGCAGCACGATGGTGCGCTGTTCGGGGCCGGCTTCGAGCGCGACGATCTGCGTTTCGCTGCCGTTCAGGTTGTAGCCCAGCTCCGCGAGCCGCACGCGCAAATAGCGCGCGTTCGCCGCGAGCCGCGTGCGGCGCCAGTCTTCACGCTCGATCACTTCGAGCGTGGCCGCGAGCCCCATCACTTCGTGCGGCAGCAACGTCGAGCTGAAGATGGCGGGCAGCGATTCACACTTGAAGTACTCCTGAAAGCGGTGCGAGCAACTGACGATGCCCGCGCGCCCCGCGAACGCCTTGGCGAGACTCGCGGTGCGGAAATGCACGGCGTCCGTCAAGCCCAGCTCCACGACGAGCCCCGCGCCGCGCGGCCCATGGGTGCCGAGCGAATGCGATTCGTCCACCACCAGCACGCAGTCGTGCTCCGCGCACACTTCCGCGATAGCCGCAAGCGGCGCCACGCTGCCGTTCGTGCTGTACACCGAATCGACGATCACGACGCCCGGGCCGTTGCGCAGGATGCGCTGCTCCAGGTGATCGACGTCGTTGTGGAGGAAACTGACCGCGCGCGCGCCGGCGCTGCGAACGCCCTCCCAGAGCGACATGTGCGCCATCATGTCCACGTACACCGGCGTCTGCGCGTCCGCAATGGACTGGATGAGCCCCGTGTTGGCCGCGAAACCCGACTGGCACAGCACGCTGGCCTCCGCTTCCATCCACGAGGCGAAGCGGTCCTCGAGCTGCAGTTGCGGGCAGTCGTCGCCGTGCAGGAAGATGCCCGACATCAAGAGACCGTTGCCTTCGTCGCGGATGCTGCGGCACATCGCATCGAGAATTTCGGGGTGGCGGGCAATCGAAAGGTAATCGTTGCTCGACAGATGCAATGCGTCGGCGCCCGGCGCGCGCCCATGCATGATATGGCCGCCCGCCCAGGTCTCGTGCACGCGTGTCCGGTAATAGCGGTCCACGCGCGCGGCGAGAAAGGGCGGCAACGCCGCGTCGTGATGGTGGGCGTTACGCCAGTTGCTACCAACTTTCATCTCAGGCTCCTTGCGGTTGAAGGCCGCCCCCCAAGGCTTTTTTTCGCGTCAGGGATCCTTTCGGGAGACTGGCCGGTGAATTGCCTTGGCAGGCACGCACGGCGCGCCTGCAAGAGGCTTACGAAAGCGGATGACGCAATGGTGCGCCCACAGGTCCATCGCGACGCGAAGCGGAACGTGGCCGCTTCGCCAGAATGGGTTCGCGCGCGAGCCGCGCATACAGGAACGGCGAGGCCAGCTCAGCGCTGCCTCGCCGCACGAACGCGGCGGCGATATCGTTTGCAGCTGCTGGCCGCCCATGGACGGACGCCCCGACATCCGCACGATTCCCGCCTCGCGTAATCGCTACTGGTTATGAAGGAAGAGAAGCCTGCGTGCTGAAAAGCGCGCTCTGGTATCGCGTAGCGCGCGGCATGGCGTTCGGTACGGAACGCGGGTCAACACGCAAAATGCATGTTTGATAATTATCCAGTAAAAACTGCCGCGGAAATCGCTTACCGGCCATAACTATGCGCAGTGCATTTCAATTTCTTCCACTGGCGCATCGACGTTTCTATCCGACCTCAAAATAATTCGCTGTGCATAGCTTGCATCAAAAAAACAACAGCGCAGGCGCCTCTTCGGCGGCTGCGCTGCGGTGCGGTGCGGTGCGATACGCTGGGTAAATATCTGACGAAATCTGCTGTCCGTGCGGGTTCCTCCGTGTGCTCTTCCGCTGGTTGCTATTTGATGCCGAACCGATGATCGAGCGACAGAACGCCTCCGCCGCGCGCGATCATATAGAGCAACAGGCCCGCCCACGAAAGATGCGTCGGCCACGCATCGGGATAGACGAACACTTCGATCACCGTGGTCATGCCAAGAAGCGCGAGCGCCGCGCCGCGCGTGAAGAGACCGAGCACGAGCAGCACCGGGAAGAAGTGCTCGGAATAAGCCGCGATATGCGCGGCGATTTCGGGCGGAATCACGGGAATTTTGTACTCGTCCCGGAAGAGCTCATAGGTGCCGGGCGTGATCGTTAGCAAACCGCTGACCTTCGTGCGGCCGGACATGAAAAAGATCGACGCAATGGCGAAGCGGCAAACGAGCGCGAGCAGCGAATGCCCGATGAGGCGGCCGGCCAGATCCGCAGCGGCATTCCAGCCGGCGCGCAGGCGGCCCGGCAGACCGCTGCGGTTCGTCGAACCCGCATCGGAAGCGGCGTCCTGGGTTGCATTCCGGGGTGTGTTCATCTCAGGCTCCATTCATTTCGGATTGCTTCTCATCTCCGGAGGAAATGGCGGCGCTAAACGCGCCATCGGCAAACAGTTCGGAGAACAGGACGGCAAGATCGAGCGCGGGCTCGGCTTCGAGCGCCGCCAGCGTCGCCTCGCCCAGCTCGCGCCCCGCGGCGCAAACGTCCAGCAGCGCGCATGCGCCCTGGCTCAGCGCGCGCCACGTCACGCTTGCGCCGGCGCGCAACAACAAGGCGCCTTCGCCGCGCCACGCGAGTTCTTCAGGCAGATCGACCGCTTCGCGGTTGGCGCGCCAGATCGTGTAGACCGGATGCGCGCCGAACCAGGCCCAGCGTGCGCTCGCGTGCGGCTTCAGCACCCGCCGTGCAAAATCTTCAGGCGCGTACCGGGCCACCTGCGCAGCCGCAAGCACGGGTTCGTCGGCCGCTACATGCGCCTCCACCCAGAACCGGTCGAGCCGGGCGGCGTCCGCGAGCCATGGCAACTCGCGCGCCGGTTCGAAGCCGGCCAGGAACGCCGGGAACGTCGCGCCGTAAAGCAGAAGCCGCGCGTCGTCGGGCGGTGTCGCCTGCGCGTAGATGAGCGCGGCCGAACGAAACCAGTCCACGCCGACCAGGCGCTCCACCGTGGGGAAATTCGCCCGCAAGGCATCCACACAGCCCTTGAACACCGTGTTGCGGTAGACGGCGAAGCCCGGCTGCATGGCCAGTCCGGCCACGCGCGAATCCTCCGCGGACGCGCCGTGCAGCGCGCGGACGAAGTCGTCCTGAAAGCCAGTCAAGGTCGGATTCATGCGAGAACCTCCGCACCGTCGAGCACGGCCTGGGCGCTATCGCGTTCGGCAAGCAGCGCGTCGAAACCGGGAATATGATCGTCGCGCTCGATCAGCGTGGGCCGCGGACCGAAGCGATCGATCGTGTGGCGATAGAGCTTCCACACGGCATCGGCAATGGGGGCGTCGTGCGAATCGATCAGGAGCGGCGGCTGCATTGCTTCATCTACGCTGTGTCCCGCGAGATGGATCTCCATCACGGCCTCGCCCGGAAAGGCATCGATCCAGCCGGCAGCATCGAAACCCATGTTGCAGGCGCTCACATAGACGTTGTTCACGTCGAGCAACAAGCCGCAGCCCGTGCGCCGCACCAGCTCCGCGAGAAATTCCGGCTCGCTCCACGTGTGCCCTTCGATGCGCACGTAGTGCGACGGGTTCTCGATGGCGATCCGCCGGCCCAACGCCTCCTGCGTGCGCGCGATGTTGTCCGCGATGCGCGAAAGCGCGGCGGTGTCGCGCGGAAACGGCAGCAGATCGGGATGATAATGAGCACGCCAGGCGGACCAGGCGAGATGCTCGGAGACGAGCGCCGGCTGCAGCCGGTCCGCCAGCGTGCGCAGCCGGCCCAGATGCGCCGCATCCGGCACGCGGTCCGCCGCGAGCGAGAGCGACACGCCATGCAGCGACAGCGCGTGGCGCTCGCGCACCGCCTCGAGCCACGCGAGACGCGGGCCGCCCGCAACCATGTAGTTCTCCGGATGAACTTCGAACCAGAGTCCGTGCGCCTCGCAGTTGCGCGCTTCGTCATAATGCTGCGGCTTGAGACCGAGTCCCGCGCCGCATTCGGTGGGCGTGTTCATGATCGCCGGGCGGCCGTGTGCGTCAGGAGCCCATCGGCGTGAGCGAGCCGTGGCCCGCGGGCGTCTTGATCGACGTGCAGGTGCCGGCCGGGACGTTCTTCCAGTGCGAGCCGTCGTAGTCCATCTTCTGCGAACCGGCACAGGTCGTGCCCGCTCCCGCCTTGCAGTCGTTGTGGCCGGCCATCGCGACGCCGTAGCACTTTTCCACGCTGCCGGTCTGGGCCTGGGCAACGGTGGCGCCCGAAGCGAGCGAGGCAAGAATCAGCGCGGCGGCGGAAAACTTAAGAGTACTCATGATATAGGCTCCATCGGATGATGTTTGGACGGTATTCAGATCGTCTGCGGCATCGGGGCGATGCACACGCGATCTGCCTGTAATTACGTGTCGGGGCGAGTGCCGGTTACAGCCCGGCGCGCAAGCGCGGCAAAATATTTTTTTGTGCCGTGCTGTAACCTGTTGGCCCCGCCGGTCGTATACGCTTCCCACAAGCCTTGGACCATAGCGCCGCACATTGAAAGCAATCAGAAAGAAAACCATGCCGCAGCTCATGCTTGACGAATGCCCGGAAGGCCCGCGACTATTGAAGGAGAGCCCGCCCACCGTCACCGGAGCCCTGTCATGACCCGCAACGTGCCATTCGCCTGATGCGCGCGCAATCCGCTGCAATCCCGTTGCGTGCGCCGACATTTCACCCGTGCTGTAACCGGAGTTCGCGATGAACCGAACTACCGGTAACGAACCGGCACGCGGCACCGAAGAGCGGCTCAAGGCGTTGTTCGTGCGCGGCCTCGCCGGCGACACGACGGCCTATCACGCCTTTCTCTCGGAGCTCGGCTCGCATCTGCGCGGCTTTCTGCGCAAGCGGCTCTATGCGTTGCAGGACGACGTGGAGGATCTCGTGCAGGAAATCCTGCTTGCCGTGCACAACGGCCGCGCCACCTATCGCCCCGAGGAACCGCTCACGGCCTGGGTGCACGCGATTGCGCGCTACAAGCTGACCGACTTCTTCCGGGCGCGCTCGCGCCGCGAAGCGCTGCAGACACCGCTCGACGACGAGCTGGAAATCTTCGCGACCTGCGACGACGAGGCCACCGACGCGCGCCGCGACCTCGGCAAGATGCTCGACCAGTTGCCGGACCGCCAGCGCCTGCCGATCCTGCACGTGAAGCTGCAGGGGCTGTCGGTCACGGAAACGGCGAAGCTGACCGGCCTCTCGGAATCGGCGGTTAAGGTGGGTGTACATCGCGGCCTCAAGGCGCTCGCGCTGAAGTTTCAGAACGCATCATGAAAACAGAGGACCTCATTTCCCTACTCGCCACGGGCGCAACACCAGTCGACCGCCATGTGGTCTCGCGGCGCTTCGCCAGGGCGCTGATCGCCGGCGGCCTCGGCTCGACGCTCCTGATGGCGCTCGTGTTCGGCGTGCGCCACGACCTCGCGACCGTCGCGGCCACGCCAGCCTTCTGGCTCAAGCTCGCGCTGCCGTTCTTCCTCGCGCTGGGGGCGCTCGCCGCCACCACGCGGCTCTCGCGGCCCGGCGGGGCGCCGCGCATGGCCTGGGCCGCCATGGCCTGGCCGGTCGTGGCCGTGTGGCTGGGCGCCATCGCGCTCGTCTCGCTCGCGCCGCCTGACGAGCGCCTCGCGCTCGTCATGGGGCAGACATGGCGCGTGTGCCCGTTCAACATCGCATTCCTTTCGGTGCCGTCGTTCGTCGGCGTGTTCTGGGCCTTGCGCGGCCTCGCGCCCACGCGCCTGCGCGTCGCCGGCTTCACGGGCGGACTGCTGGCGAGCGCCACGGCGACGCTCGCCTATTCCCTGCATTGCCCCGAAATGGAGGTGTCGTTCTGGGCCGTCTGGTATCTGCTCGGCATGGCCATTCCGGCCGGTATCGGCGCCTGGCTCGGGCCGCGGCTGCTGCGCTGGTGACGGGGGGCGGCGCCCGACGCCGCCCGGGTACAGCGCCTGCGCTCGGCACGCTGTACCGACACCGGAGACCACCATGCACTCCTCCGCATCCATCGCGGCGGAAGCCGCGGCGCGCCAGGACTTCAAACAGCGCATCGAAGCCGCGCTTGCGCAAGTGAACTATCCCGCCCACCCGCCCATCCTGATCGAGACCGCCGAGCAGAGCGGCGCGGCAAGCGATGTAGTCGCCGCCTTGCGCACACTCCCCGACGAGGCTTTCGGCAGCTTTTCCGAAGTGGCCGCCTCTATCGAGGCGGCACGCAAGCCAGCCGGCGATCTGGACCAGAATTGCGGGCGCTGAGCGCAAGACCGGTAACGTACTTTTACATCTCGCTCGCGGCGTACACCGCGCCCGCTACGCGCCGCCCCATGCCGTAGCGGGCCGAAAGGCCCGCCACCCGGGCTATTCGGCCCGTGAACCCTGGCCATTGCCTCGCCCGGACAAGCCGGGAACGGAACGTGCGCTGAGTCCCGCCAGGACAGGCGCGGCGCGCAAGCGCGCGCGTACGCGCCGGGAACGAAACGCAAAAAAACAGGCGCGGACAGCACCGTGCCTGGCAGGTACACATGCATGGCTACTGTATTGCTCGTTGACGACGACCCCAATGCGCTTGACGCACTAAAAGAACTGGTCGGCCAGGAAGGCTACCGTGTCACGACCGCGGCGGATGGGACCGACGCGCTCCGGAGCGCGCTCGCCGATCCGCCCGACGTCGTGATCTCCGACTGCATGATGCCGCGCATGGACGGCATCGCATTGATGCGTGCGATGCGGCGCAATCGGGCGCTCGCGCATGTCCCGCTCGTGCTCGTTTCCGCACTGGTCACGCCGCCGGCCGATGCCGACGTGGCGGGCTTCCTGCGCAAGCCGTTCGCCGTCACCCAGCTGCTCGACATCCTGCGCCGCGTCCAGACGGCTTGAGCGGCGCCGGACCGGCGCCCGTCATCGCACAATCGGCCACGCCCGATCCATAGCGTTCCTCAATACCGTGCGAGGCACGCCGGATGCTTCCCACAAGACAAGAACTTTTGACGGAAGCCGATATGAACCTCCTCCACCGAACTCATCCCGCGCTAAGGAGCGCAATTTCCCTGACCAGCCTCGTAGCGATCGAATGTGCCCTCGTGGCGGGCGTGCTGCTCGCCCTGCACATCGATCCGATGTAACGCAGTCCTCAAGAGGAGCACGATCATGAACGCGTATGCAGGCCGCTCGCAAGACGAGCGCATTGCCCGGCGCAAGCACGAGATCCAGCGCGCCCAGGAGCCGCCGGGCGGCCAGATGGCTGTTTATGGCACCGGGCCGGATCCCGACCATAGCTGCGGCGAACTCTCGCCGCGCGGCAAGGAAATCTGGCGCCGGGGCGCCGGCCTCGACGGCGGCGGCAAGGCCGATTGACCGCAAGATCGACGGCAAATCGACTGACGATGCAGCGCATCGCGGCGCCTGCGAGGGGGTTCTCGCGGGAATGGCACATGCGCATCGAAAGGGGCTTGTCCACGCGCGGCGGTCCCGGTGCCGCCTCATCCGAAGGAGTCCGTCATGCCCAACCCGGTTCTCTCCCCTGCGCCTGACGGCAATGGCGCGCGCATCGTCAAACGCGAGCACGAGTCGTCGATCGGCCCTGGCCCCTATGTCATGGGCGCAAGCACGCTCGATGGCGATCGGGTCCTGAGCGCGGAAGGCGACGAAATCGGCAAGATCAAGGACATCATGCTCGACGTGCACAGCGGACGTATCGCCTATGCGGTGATGTCGAGCGGCGGCCGGCTCGGAATCGGCGACAAGCTGCTGGCGATTCCCTGGGACGCGCTTACGCTCGACGCCGTGCGCAAGTGCTTTGTCCTTGCGTTGCCGGCGGAGCACGTGAAGAACGCACCGGGCTTCGACAAGCGCCACTGGCCGGCGATGGCCGACCGCGCCTGGGCCACCGCCGTGCACGGGTACTACGGCCGCGACCCTTACTGGAGCATCGAAACGGCACTGCCCGGCGAGAGCAGCAGGAGCGAAGAACCGCCGGAAGCGGGCGGCGTGAAGCTCTGATAACGGACTGCCTCACTTGCCGCGCAGGCGCCGCCGCATCTCCGCCGTGAGCCGCTGCTGCGCCTCGCCATAGCCGGCCCAGGGATCCTCGCGCAGCCGCAGCGTATGGAGCCGCTCGCGCAGATTGCCGATGGTCCACGATGGTCCATTGGGTGCCGCCTGTCGTGCGGTCGAGTTCATCCCAGCCGATCGGCACCGAAACACCCAGGCCCGGCCGCGCGCGCAATCCCAGTTCGTCGGGCAGATCGTGGGTCAGCCGCGCCGCACAATGCCCATGATGAGGGTAACGAGGAAAATCACGATGAAGATGTAGAACAGGATCTTCGCGATGGCCGCGGCGCCTGCTGCTATGCCGCCGAAGCCAAATACGGCTGCGATGATCGCAATGATGAAAAAAATGATCGCATATTGAAGCATGACGTCCTCCAGTTTCCGGTCGCACCGGGGAAAGTCCCCGCGCCGTCGGCAACGGACCACGGCGCGGCGTAGGCGCAGGCCGCGCCATTGCCCGGCCTGCATCTGCGTGCCATGCATCATTCCCGTCTGCTCGCCGCATCCGGGTCCGGCACGTTGCAGTTTCTGGAGCAAGCCCGGTGCCCGGAACGCGGGGTGTACTACGTCACCGTGTTACGTCACTGCGTCGTATTAGGCGGCGTGGTCGGCATGGCGTTGCTGTTGCCGCCGCCCGAATTGCCGTTGCCCGAGCCGTTGTAGCCGGGCGCCGTCGTGCCCGGAGCGGTATTCGCGGGGACGCCCATCACCGTGCCGGCTCCGCCGGCCGTACCGTTCGCGCCCGGCGAACCATAACCGCTATCCGGGGCCGTACCCGGAGCCACACCGGTCGAGCCCGGCGCGCTGTTGCCCGGCGCCATGCCGCCACCACCGCCGCCGCCATTGCCCATCCCTGCGGAGCCGCCGGCAGAGCCACCTCCCGCGCCCATGCCGCCCGCGCCGCCGGCGCCGCCCGTACCGCCCGCAGCCCATGCCGTGCCCGAAAGCGCCATCACCAGTGCCCATGCCATTGCGTGCTTCGTCGATCGGTTCATCGTCGATCTCCTTTTCGCGTCATACGGTTCGAGAAAAGCGGCGTATGCCCGCTGGGCGCGCCGCGCGTACACCTGCTGGCGCGCAAGCGATGTGCCACGAAGCATGGATGCACCCCATACCGTAAATTCAATAAGCATTGCCAGGCAATAGACGAAACCTGCCGCCCGATCCTGCGGTCGGGCCGGTATTTACGCCTGCGGCGGATTCCAGCCGTTGCGCCGGAACGTGGTGGCGAAGAACAGCACCTGATAGCGGATGGCGTTGGACCAGTAGGCCCAGGTGTGACCGCCGGGCCGTTCCGCGTAGTCGTGCGGCACGCCGAGCGCGACGAGCCGCTCGTGCAGCACGCGGTTCGAGTTGACGAAATGATCGTCCACGCCGCAGTCGATGGTCAGGTCGATGTGGGCACGCCGGAATTCGTTCGTGTTCTCGACGATCGCGTTGCGGCTCCAGAATTCGGCATGCCGCGCGGGATCGCCGAACACGCGGTCGATGCCGGGCTCGTCTTCGCAGGCGCGCGGGTCCACCGCACCGCTGATGCTGCCTGCCGCACCGAAGGTATCGCGCCGGTCGAGCGCAATGTGCAGGGCGCCAAAGCCGCCCATGCTGAGCCCCGTGATCGCGCGTCCCTCTTTCGCGGCGATGGTGCGCAAATGCGCGTCCACCCACGCAACGACCTCGTGGCCCACGTAGGTCTCGTAGCGGCTGCGCGGATCGAAGGGGCTGTCGATGTACCAGCTCTCGGGGCCGCCGTCCGGCATCACGAGAATCACGTGATAGCGGTCTGCCAACTCGCTCACCCGGGAATTCGCTGCCCAGTCCGTATGATCGCCGCCCGAACCGTGCAGCAGGTAGATCACCGGATAACGTTGCTTACCGCCATCCCGGGCGTAGTCGTCCGGCAGCACGATCGTGGCGCCGTGCGTTTGCTGCATGGCGGCGCTGGGAATGCTGACCACGCTGGATTGGAACGCAGAAGCGTGACTGGCGATTAGCAGTGGGGAAACGAGCCAGAGTGCGAGCCGGAATGCGCGGGCCTTGTTCATGAGGGGGTCGCTCTTGTTTTTGGCGCCAATCTCGCCCGGACGCGGTCCGGACGCGGGCGGAGAAGCGCTTCGACCCACTCTAGCAACGGCTACTTACAGTCAAATTTCAGGCAAGCCTACGGAATGCAAGCGGGGCATCGTCGGCCTCGACGGACTCATCGCCCCCAACCGCCTGACCGAAGCCCGCCGCGCGCGGGACTTCGATCCGCCTCGATCCGTTGTGCGCAGCGTTAGCGCGATTTCGCGGTCATATACGCCACCGCGGCCTTGATCTCGGCATCGGAGCAGGCCGCGCATCCGCCGTGCGGCGGCATGGCCTTGAAGCCGATCAGCGCGTGCTGCAGCAGCGTGGCATCGCCTTGCGCAATGCGCGGCATCCATGCGGCCTTGTCGCCGACTTTCGGCGCCCCCGCCGCCCCGGTGGCGTGACATGCAAAGCAGACCGAACCATAGACCGCTTCACCCGAGCGCACCGGCGCGGCGGAAACCGCTTCGGTCTTCGCAGACGCCGCCGCAGCGGGAATGGGCGTCACCCCGCCGCCCGTATCCACCGCGTCGGCCACCGCCACGCCACCGCCCTGCCCGCGCAACAGACTGAAATACGCCGCGATATTGACGATGTCGCGATCCGAAAGCGGCGCGGCCATGGCGTTCATGGTGGGATTTTGCCGGGTCTTGCCGTCCCGGTACGCCTGCAGCGCCCCCTCGAGATAACCGCGGTGCTGCCCCGCAAGATTCGGCACGCCCGGAATCTTCGCCACGCCGTCAACGTTATGGCATGCGAAGCAAACGGCGGCGCGCCGCTTGCCCGCCGCGACATCGGGCGCGTCCCCCGACGTCTGCGCATGCGCCGTCACGCAGAACAGCGACAGCAGAACCAATCCGAACCGGATGATGTTGCTCATGATTTCGACGCCTCCCCGCATCAATTGAAGCTGTCGTGCATCGAGATCGCGATCCCGTACACGAAAAACACGGCAATCCAGACGCCGAGCACCGACACCGCGCCGGTGCCCAGGCGCGCCACGGTGCGGTCCGCGCGATACACGCCCTGCGTGCGCCCCGCGCGGTACAGCAGCGTGAGATAGAAGCCGCCCACGAGGCCGCCTATGCCGGCGAGCGTCGCGAAGAACAGCGCCGTGGAGGGCCAGTCGGCATGGACCGTGTAGGTCTGGATCGTGTAGCCGAGCGGCCTCAGGTAGTGCACGCGAATGACTTCGCGCCACACCGCGAGCACGCCGAGCAGCGCGAAGCCGCACAGCGCGGGCTGATAGCCGTGCGTATCTTTGCCAAGCTGCCGCATCCAGAGCGCCATGGTGGCCAGCGCGCCGACGATGAGCCAGCCGACCGGATGCAGCGCAAGACCGGAACCCTTGGGGAAATCGAACTGCCAGGCGAGCATGGGCACGAGCGCGATCGCGTAACCCCACTGCGCGAGGCGCTGGCCCAGATTACTCACGAACGCGCGGTAGGCAGGCTCGCGGTCCTCGCGCCCGGAGAAATAGTGCGCATAAGCGAGCAGGAAAACGCCCACGGCCGGCACGGAGAGGCTCATGATGAACACGTAGCGCGGCCACTGGATCGCATGCAGCGCGGCGCCGCGCGTGTCGACCATGCCGCCCGGCGCATACCAGTTCATCCATTGCCCGGGCAGCAGCGCCTGATACGAAAGCGCGTGCATGATCAGCCCGTCCAGGCAGAAGAGCCCGAACGCGATCCACGCATAGACGCCGATGTGCCGCTTCGCGCCTTCGTGATTGGCATGGTAGAAGGCGAACCAGCAGCAGTAGGCCACGATCAGCGTGAAAATGAAGGCGATGGCCCAGCGCCCCGACAGCACATTCGAGGTGTACCACTGCGGGTCGTAAATGACCTGGGTGAAGAGCAGCGGCGCGACGCCCAGCACGATCAGCAGCGACACGGCGACCTTGGCCACCTTCGTCATCGCCATCGAAAGGCGTTCCCAGTACACGCCGGCCTCACCGGCGGCGCGCCGGTGGAACGCGAAGATCGCGAGCCCCGAAGCGCCCATGGCCAGGTGCACGAAGGCAATGTGCGCCACCCACGTGAGCACCATCAGGATCTGAAACACCACGGGCTGCGCGGGCAACCCGGCGGGGTCGCGCATCGTGTTCATCACGGCACCAATATCCATGGCTAGTTCCTCGACGGCGTCGCTTGCCCCGCCGCCTGTTGTTCCTGTTCCGCAACCAGCGCGGGAGCGCTCGTGCTGCCGCTTTTGCCGTCATTCGCGGCAGCCACGGCACGTTGTTCCGCCGCCTGCTGTTGCGCGATCAACCGATCGACGTTCTTGCCGCTATCCACGGCGGCGAGGTAGTGCGCAATGGCGCGAATCTCGTCGTCGGGCAGGTCGATGCGCGGCATATAAGGCTGCGTGCCGTATTTCAGCGGGCCGCGCAGGAAGGCCGCGATCATGTCCTCGTCGGTGGCCATGTGCAGCTTGCCGGGCAAGTTGCGCAGCGGGCCGCCCGGTTCGAGCGAATGGCAGTTCGCGCAAGCCACCTTGGTCAGCAGGCGGCCCACTTCGAGCTCGTTGGCGTCGGTGACGGTTCTCAGGCGATCCGGCACGAACGGATGCAGTTGGAGCAGGCCGTGTTCGGCAATGCGCTCGACCTCCGAGTGGATGCCCTTGCCGGGCACGTCGCGCGCGATCACCTGATTGCCGTAGATGTACTGCCCCGCCACGTAGGGCTTGCGCATCGACTCGCGCATGCGCTCTTCGGGCCACACCCCCACCACGGCGATGAACAGGAACAGCGAAATCGCGAGCGAGGTGTAGACGTGCTGCGGAAACGCCCAGGCGAACACGAGCCAGAGCGTCGCCACGGCAAACACCGCGACCATGCCCTTCGCGTAGACGGGCAGCAGATGCGTGTCGAGCATCACGAGCGCGTTGTGCGGCAGCGTGCGCAGGTAGTAGAAGAACATCACGACAGCCACGGCGCCGCCGACGAGTCCAACCGGCGCGATCATGCGCACGACGCTGCGGCGCAGCGCGGGGTCGCTCACGCGGCTGGCCACCAGCAGGCCGACCAGCGCCGCCATCACGATCATGCCGCCCGTGCGGGTGCCGAGCTGGGCGAAGAAGTTGACGTTGTAGAACGCCTCGCTCGTGGAGCCGGTCTGATACCAGCTGTCGTGGCCCGGCCACATCATGAACGAGAGCACGCCGACGATCAGCAGCATGGTCGCCCATGAAGCAAGCGCAAACGACCACGTCAGCTTCAGGTGGGTGCGCGCATCGATCTTGCCGATCAGGTAGACGAGCGCGTAGACGCCGATGACTTCGACCGTGAAGTAGACCCACTCGCTCGCCCAGACCCAGACGAAGTTGTGGATCAGCCCGCTCACGCCGCGCGGACTCGCCACGGTGATCGCATACCAGATCCCCGGGCCCGTGATCGAGCCGATGATGTACGAGAACACGAGCAGGAACATGCCGTAGCGCT
The DNA here is from genome assembly GCF_000684975.1 of Paraburkholderia acidipaludis NBRC 101816. GTDB lineage: Bacteria > Pseudomonadota > Gammaproteobacteria > Burkholderiales > Burkholderiaceae > Paraburkholderia > Paraburkholderia acidipaludis. Next base: position 84,883 of record NZ_BAXZ01000029.1, read on the forward strand.
TGATGAACTCCATCAGCTGCGGCTTGTTCTCGCGGTAGGCCCGCGTTTCGAGCAGCGCGAACAGGAACGAAGCGCCGACCGATGTATGGGACGCCACGACGTGTATCACGCCGATGATCCCCATGACCCAGGCCGTACCGATGCCCGGAACGTAGAACGTCGGGTACATGCCGAGCATGTCCATACGTCTCCCCCTTCTTCTGTAGATCCAGTCCGGATGAGCGGACGCGCCGCGCCCTTTGTGCACCCGCTATGCACCCCTGGCTTCCGGATCAATGACGACGCCTGAAATTCAGGGAGGGCCATGCTAGCAAAAGGTCCGCATGGCTAACGCTGCGTAGCGGTTATGTTTGGAATCATGTGTGGAATGGCGCAGACCGAAGATCCACGCGCCTCTGCGGCCCAGGCGGCCATGTGGGCAGGGCCGCCCGGCAGGCGCATTTCTTTCATTTTTATTGCGATCGCCACCCGGGCGCCGCCCGCGTGGCTGACCACGAAACGCCGCGCATGCCACCTGTTTTCCGTGCCTTTTTCGCATCAGTTGCGGCCCGGACAATTGACGCGGCAAACCACGGCGCATTAACCTTGCGCGCTGATGGTTCCCGGCGACGGGATCAAAAGGGAACGCAGTAAAGGCGCGCCTCAAAAACACACGCGCCTCGAGACTGCGGCTGCCCCCGCAACTGTGAGCGGCGAGTCCATGCCCACGCGAGCCACTGGGAAACCGGGAAGGCCGGCACCGGACGTCGACCCGCGAGCCAGGAGACCTGCCATCAACCGAGGTCCATGCAGCCGCAACGGGCGGGGTGTCCCGAAGCGCCAGCGACGCTACGCGCGGCCGCCCGCTGCAGGGACAGCCCTGACCTCAGCCCCGCACATGAAACTAAAACAATTCATTCTCACGTCGGCCGTGACGGCCTGCGCGTGGCAGCACGCCCATGCCGCCGACGACGCGACGCTCGCACAACAGAACCAGACAGGCCCGACCGACCAGACTGAGCAGGCGCAGGGCGAAACCGCGCTGCCGAACATTCTCGTCGTCGGCGACACGCAGCATTTGCCGCAATCGTTCGACCAGCGCTACGCGAGCACCCAGGTCCTCACGCGCGAAGACCTCGATCGTCTTGCCCCGCAGGATCCCAGCATCACCCAGGCGCTTGCCACGCTGCCCGGCGTGACGGTGTCGCAAAACGGCGGCCCGGGCTCGGCGGCTTCGGTCAGCATTCGCGGCTCCTCGGCCCAGCAGGTGGCCGTCTTCATCGACGGCATACGCATTGGCTCCGCCACGACGGGCGAGGCCGAATGGGCCGATCTGCCGACCGAGGCGTTCGATCGCGTCGAAGTGATTTCCGGGCCGGCCGCCGCCTCGTTCGGCGCCGATGCGGTGGGCGGCGTCGTGCAGCTCTTCACGCGCCACGCGTCGAACCTGCCGAACCAGACCACGGTTTCGTTCGGCGGCGGCTCGAACAAGACCTTCGACACGCAGGTCCGCACCTCGGGCACGGTCCCCTCCACCGGGCCGCTGGCCGCGCTGGGCGGGCTCACGTATTCGCTGGGGCTGCACGACTACAACACCGCGGGCATCGACGCGACCCAGCCGTGGGCCTACGGCCACGAAGACGGGCGCAATCCGTATCACGCCCAGGACGTGGATGCGCGCCTCGGCTATGCGCGCGACAACTGGTCGATCTCGACCTTCATGCTCTATCACCGCTCCGACCTGTCCTACGACAACGCGGGCGGCGACGACCGGCAGCTCGATCATCAGCTGACCACGGGCGTCGCGTTCCACTGGGACATCACGCCGACCACCCAGTTCGACCAGTCGGTGGGCTATGCGACCGATCGTCAGTTCGTCTACGCGAATGATCCGACGATCCCCACCGACGAAATCGACTCCACGCGCTTTAGCACGTCCACGTCGCTCACCCACCAGGAAACGGGCCACAGACTGTTCGGACTGCCGCTCACCGGCGAAACCAAGCTCGCCTACGATTTCACGCGCGAGCAGGCCTTCCTGCCCGTGGATATCCCGACCGGCGTGCCCACCCGCGACGATTCGGCCGTCTCGCTGCACCAGTCCGCCACGCTCGGCCCCTGGACGCTGTTCCTCGCGGGGCGCCACGAGATCGTGGAAGGCCAGACCGTGAACACGGGCAACGTTTCGCTGGCGTGGGAGATCACGCCGGTCTACACGGCGCGCGTGTCTTACGGCAACGCTTTCCGCCTGCCGACGTTCAACGACCTCTACTACCCGCAGTACGGCAACCCCGACCTGCAGCCGGAACGCAGCGACAGCGTCGAAGCCGCGCTCGACGCCAACACATCGTTCGGCACCTTCACGGCCGCCATCTACGACACGCGCTACCACGACCTGATCGCGTACAGTTCGGAGACCTTCATACCGTTCAACGTCGGCCGTGCGCATATTCAGGGCATCGATCTCTCGTACAAGGGCACGCTCGGCAAGTCCACGCCGGTGAGCCTGACCGTCGGCCTCCTCAATCCCGAAGACGTCACCGACAACGCCTGGCTGAACCGCCGCCCGCGGCAGACGGTCAACCTGAGCGTCGATCACACGTGGGACGAGTTCCACCTCCACGCGCTCAGCACGGGCATTTCGATTCTGTACAACGGCTCGACCTTCGACGATCAGGAGAACACGATTTATCTGCCATCCTGGACGACGGTCAGCCTGCGCGCCGCTTACCAGATCAACCCGCACCTCGTCCTGTCCGCGTCGCTCGCGAATCTGTTCAACCGGCAGTACATGACGGCGTATGGGTACAACAGTCTCGGGCGGACGGCGTTCGGGAAGATCGCGTATACGTTCTGATGTCCTGATGTTTTGATGACAGCGGACCGCCGCGCGGCCTCGCAGGGCGTTCGAACGCTCACGAGGCCCCGCAGGTTCCAGCCCTCACCGCCTGCAAGACCTGATCGCGCCCGTTCTGCACAAGCGCGACAAAATGCAGATGTGCACGGTCCCATTGAGGCGACACGGTGATATCGCGCCGCACGACGCCGCCCTGCGCACCCACGGCAACGGGTCCCACCCACAGCCGCACGACACCGTCGTGCGAAAGCGTCGTGCCGCCGTTTTCGCCTCGCAGCACGTGCGAGACGAGCCCGTCTTCCGTGACGGCGAAGTAAAGCTGCACACCGTCCGCCGGCAGCGCGCGGGCATCGCGCGGCGTGACGCTCGCCTCTAGCTCGACGGTGTTATCCGGATCGGAACGCGTAGTGAGCGCCATCTCGACAGGTGCCGGCGTGCTGTTGATCTGGCGGATCGCGTCGGGGAACGTGCCATGCCACGAGCGGATCTCCTCGCCGTTCGCGAAAAACTCCGGCGTATAGACGAAGGTGCCGTGGCCGGCGGCCACGAGTTCGCTCTGGCGGGCGTCGAAGACCTTCTGCGCCATCACGTCCTGCCAGCCCAGGCTGTCCCAGTACGTCACGTGCAAGCCGAGCGGAATCACGGTCGACCCCGGACCGGCTTCGCGCGAGAGCAGGCTCAACTCGCGATCGGCAGGCGGGCAACTCGAACACCCTTCGCTCGTATAGAGTTCGACCACCGCGGCGGTGCCGGGCCCGCTCGTCGCGTGGCAGGCATCCGAGGCGTATAACGCGTTCGACGCCAGCAAGGCGAGCATCAACAGGAAACCACCGGGCAGACCAACGAGGCGCATGATGTTCCTCCACAGCGACACGCCCGCGCGAGCGCACGGGTCGGCGGGTCTGGGAAAGCGGCACGAATCGCCCGGACCCTGCTGTTAATTCGGCTGGGAGTTCGGTGGGGTTACAGCGGATCGGGAATTTTCGCGAGCGGGCCGGGCGGCACGGATGCCGCCCGGCAACCCGCCGGCTGATCAAAACTGCGCAAAACCGCGCAGAACTGCTCAGAACTGGTCTTCCGCCAGCGCGAGCACGCCTTGCGCGCCGCGCGCGCTGAGCGCGGACGTTTCGAAACCGCTCGCGAGCGGCAGCACATGCTCCGCGTAGAACTGCGCAATGGCGATCTTCGCGTCATGGAACGACGGATCGTTCGAGCGGTTGCGTTGCGCAGCCAGCAGCGCGCGCGCCATCTGCCAGCCGCACAGCACGACGCCCGCCAGCTTCAGATACGGCACGCTGCCCGCGAACACCGCGTTCGGATCGGTCTTCGTGTTCGCCACGACGAACTCCACCACATTCGCCAGCGCCGCTGCGCCCTTCTCCAGTTGCGCGCGCATCGATGCCGCCGCCGGGCCATCCGCCTTCGCCAAGGCATCGACCGTGGCGGCGACCTCGGCCAGCAGCGCCTTCGCCACCGCGCCGCCGTCGCGCACGGTCTTGCGGCCCACGAGGTCGTTGGCCTGAATGGCCGTTGTGCCCTCATAAATCGCGAGAATGCGCGCGTCGCGATAGTACTGCGCAGCACCGGTCTCCTCGATGAAGCCCATGCCGCCATGCACCTGCACGCCAAGGCTGGCCACCTCGTTGACCATCTCCGTGCTCCAGCCCTTCACGACAGGCACGAGATACTCGTAGACCGCCTGATGCTGCGCGCGCTCGGCGGCGTCCGAATGCTGATGGGCGTGATCACTATGCGCCGCCGCCACGTATGCGAGCGAGCGGGCGCCTTCGGTCAGGGCGCGCATCGTCGCCAGCATGCGGCGCACGTCCGGGTGATGAATGATGGTTACGGCGTCCTTCGCCGATCCGTCCACCGGGCGGCTCTGCACGCGCTCCTTCGCATACGCCACAGCCTTCTGGTACGCGCGGTCGGCCACGCCGATGCCCTGCATGCCCACGCCGAAGCGCGCCGCGTTCATCATGATGAACATGTATTCGAGGCCGCGGTTCTCCTCGCCCACCAGATAGCCCACCGCGCCGCCGTGATCGCCGTACTGCAGCACGGCAGTCGGGCTCGCCTTGATGCCCAGCTTGTGCTCGATGGACACGCAATGCACGTCGTTGCGCGCGCCGAGCGAACCATCATCGTTGACGAGGAACTTCGGCACGATGAAGAGCGAAATGCCCTTCACGCCGGCGGGCGCATTGGGCGTGCGCGCGAGCACCAGGTGGACGATGTTCTCCGCCATGTCGTGCTCGCCCCACGTGATGAAGATCTTCGTGCCGAACACCTTGTAGCTGCCGTCGCCCTGCGGTTCGGCGCGCGTGCGCACGAGCGCGAGATCGGAACCTGCCTGCGGCTCCGTGAGGTTCATCGTGCCGGTCCACTCGCCCGAGATCAGCTTCGGCACGTAGCGCGCCTTTTGCGCTTCGGTGCCGGCCGTGAGCAGCGCCTCGATCGCGCCGTCGGTCAAGAGCGGGCACAGCGCGAACGAGAGGTTCGCCGCGTTGAGCATTTCGATGCACGGCGTCGCGATCAGCTTGGGGAGCGCCTGGCCGCCGTACTCGGACGGGTGCTGCAAACCTTGCCAGCCACCCTCGACGAACTGGCGGAACGCGCCCGCGAACCCCGGTGTCGCCGTGACTTCGCCGTCATGCCAGCTGCTGGGCGCGCGATCGCCCTCCACGTTCAGCGGCGCGAGCACTTCGCCGCACAGCTTCGCGGCTTCGTCGAGCACCGCCTGCGCCGTGTCCAGATTCGCGTCCTCGAAGCCTGGCAGTGCGGCGACGCTGTCAATCCCGGCCAGTTCTTTCAGCACGAACAGCATGTCCTTGACGGGGGCGGTGTAGCTCATGATGGTCCTTCCAGTGGTGCGGTAAGAGGGGGAACGGCGGGATCTGGGGCAGATCGTAGCGCCAAAGCGGCCTGGACCGACTGTCCAAACCGGCCCACCTGGTGACAAATCTGGCCACACCGTGCCGGCTGGCGCCCGCGCAACGGCGAGGCATGACGCCGCAAGGCGCATCATGCAGCAACGCTGCGAGGGATCCGCCCCCCCCAACGCGGGTAGGCGGGCCCCCTCAGGCGCGCACGCGATAGGTGCCGGGTGTGCTGCCCGTCCAGTGGCGGAAGGCGCGGTGGAACGCGCTCGGATCGTCGAAGCCGATGTCGCCGCCGATGGCCGCAATCGTGTCCTGCGTCTCCGTGAGGCGCTGGATGGCGATGTCGCGCCGCAGCTCGTCCTTGAGCAGCTGAAACGAAGTCTCCTCGGCCGCGAGCCGCCGGCACAGCGTGCGCACGGAGCAGTTCAGGTTCTGCGCGGCCGCTTCGATAGTCGGCAGATCGGGCAGCGCGGCGGCCATGAATTGCCGCACGCGGTGGCCTACGCGCTGCTCGCTGAACGTTTCGAAGATCCAGTCGCCGGGCGAGCGCGCGAGAAAATTGCGCAGGTTGCGTTTGCTCTGGCGAATCGGCAGATCCAGATAGGCCGTGCCGAAACGCATCAGCGTGCTCTGGCAGCCAAAACGCACCGGTCCCGAGAAAAAGTAGCGGTGATCGAGTGCGTGGGGCGGCTGCTCGCAGGCGAATTCCACCTGCAGCAACGGGATCTTCTGCCCGATGAGCCAGGAACCCACGCCATGCGCGAGCTTGAGCATGAGCTCCTGGCCCAGCGGACCGATGGGGCCGAAGTCCGGGTTCGGGCATAGCTCGACCTGCGCTACCGGCCCGATGCGGCGGGACTCGAGGCGGAAGTCGTCCAGCACGATGTGGAAAAACTGGCCGAAGCGATGCAAGGCCGTTTCGAGGTTGCGCGCGTCGAGCAGGCTCAGGCACAGGAATTTGAGCGTGCCGCTGCGAAAGGGGCGGCTGAAGACGCCGGGCATCTCGTCGTCGAGCTCGATCGCCAGCGCCTGATAGAGCGTCGAGAATTGTTCCTCGGTTACCCGCGCGCCTGGTTCGCCCAGCAGTTCCGGGGCGACGCCCGCCTGCTTCAGATAGCGGTTCGTCACTTCGTCTTTCGCGCCGGCCGCCGCGAGAAAGCCGTTGACGAGGGAAATCGGGACGGTGGCGCTGGGCGCTTGCATTGAATTTGTTGTGGTGGGTGGATGCGGTATTTTAGGGTAGATCGGGGGTGGGGAATTGTTCTGGGGGGTATGCCTGCTTGTTAAGGTGGGGGTGGCTTTTTCTTGTATTCGTGGTGGTATGCCT
>NZ_BAXZ01000028.1 GCF_000684975.1 Paraburkholderia acidipaludis NBRC 101816
GGAAACTACAGCCCGAAGTGGCATACGGCCCAGCTCACGCTTGACTACGATCTGAGCGTGCGCACGTCGCTTTACCTGCAGGGCGCGTATCAGCACGTGCAAAGCGCCAACACGGGTACGCAGTTCGACAATGCGCAGATCCTGGCTGCGGCAGGCCCGTCCTCGACCGTCAATCAGTTCGTCTACCGGATCGCGATGATTCACAAGTTCTGATCGGCAGTCGGTGTTTGTCGGCGTTTTGCCGGGGCAGACTGTTCGCGGGCAGCCTGCCCCGGCGCGCTTTCCGGAGGATGCCAGGCCCGCGGCCGACATTCAGGCGCAGCCGGATTTCCGAATGGTGGATAATATGGCATCCCAAGTCGCCGGCTACGAAGTCATCGTGCGGCTGTCTTTTTATCCGTCCACCTTTCGTGCCCTATGTCAGATCTTAAAGTTGTCCGCGAGACCAAAACGCTACGTGAATTAACGCTGGACAAATTGCGCGACGCGATCGTGCAGGGTTACTTCCAGCCGGGCGCGCGTCTCGTCGAACGCACGCTATGCGACGAGCTGGGGGTGAGCCGCACGATTGTGCGAGAGGTGTTGCGGCACCTCGAAACAGAAGGGCTGGTGGAGGTCATTGCGCGGCAGGGGCCGGTCGTGGCTCAGCTCAATCCCGCCCAGGTCAGCGAGATTTACGAATTGCGCGGGCTGCTGGAGGCGAATGCCGCGCGGGCGTGCGCCGAGCAGTCCACGCCGGCGCTCGTGAAAGCGCTGCGCGAGATCCGCAAGCAAATCGAAGCGGCATTCAAGGCGGAAGACCTGCCGGCCGTGCTTGCCTATACCGAACGCTTCTACGAAGCGCTGTTCGAGGGGGCGGAAAAGACCGTCTCCCTCGCCGTCGTCAAGACGCTGAATGCGCGTATCAATCGCCTGCGCGCGCTGACCATAGCCATGCCGGGCCGCAGCGGGGAGTCGAATCGCGAGATGAACAAGATGCTCGATGCCATCGAGCGACGCGACGGCGACGCGGCGTTTGCCGCCTCGATTGCCCATATCCAGCGCACCGCGGAGCTCGCCCAGATGGCGCTTGCGCAAAGAAGCGAGAGTGCATCCAAGGCTTGACCCGAACGTCCGCATTTCTCCGCGCTTCGGGAGGCGCCGTCCGGTGATCTCTCGTAGCGCATATCGAGCGCAACCCGGCTCGCATTCCATTCCTCCATAAAGCGCCGCTCGTGAGCGGCGTTTTCCATTTCCGGCCATCCCGCTTCTTTCTTTCGTCGCGTCCGCCGCTGCGCGGGCGAGATTCATGCCATCCGCCCGCGCCATCAACATTATGGTATTCCATAATATTCGTGAACCAGAATCGGCCATAGTATGGCATACCATAATCTTCTATGTCGATGCAGCTTTCGGGCTGGTCTGGAGCACAAATGAGGCATGGCGTAACGGCGGGCACGAGCTACAGCGTGTACGCCTCGAAGTCGGACGAGGCGCGCGCGACGGTCGTCCTGATCCACGGCGTGGGCATGAACCGGAGCGTGTGGGCGCCGCAGATCGCGCCGTTGACGGCGGCGAACTATGAAGTCGTCGTGTACGACATGCTCGGTCATGGCGAGAGTGCGCTGCCGCCGGCCGAACCCACGCTGGGCGACTACGCCGCCCAGCTCGACGGTTTGTTCGACGACCTGCGTATTGGACGCGCGCATGTCGTCGGCCATTCGATGGGCGCGCTCGTCGCACTCGAGTTCGCCCTGACGCGCGCGCCGCGCACGCTGAGCGTGGCCGCGCTGAATGCGGTCTATGACCGCACGCCCGCCCAGCGCGAAGCGGTGATGTCGCGCGCCGGGACCTTGGGCGAAGCGCCGCTCGACACGGGCGTCGACGCCACGCTCGAACGCTGGTTCGGCGACCCGGTGCCGGCGCACCTGACCCGGGCGGCGCAGGCGGTGCGCCATCTGCTGCTATCCGTCAATCCCGTGGGCTATGCGCGGACGTACCGTCTTTTTGCCTGTTCGGACGACGTGCACGTGGGCCGCCTGACGAACCTTGCCATGCCCGCCTTGTTCCTGACGGGCGCCTGCGATCCGAACTCGAGCCCGGAGATGTCGCGCAAGATGGCGGCGGCGGCGCCGTTCGGTCGTGCCGACGTCATCGCGAATGCGCGCCATATGATGACCGTTAGCGATCCCGAGCAAACGAACGAGCGCCTGCTCGCTTTTTTGGCCGCCGCGGCAGAGCCCGGCGCGGCAAACCCACCGAACGTTGGAGAACGCGATGCCTGAGCCCACGCTTGAACAGCGCTTCGACACCCTCGAATTTCGCCGCGCGCTGGGCGCTTTCGTCACCGGCGTGACGGTCGTCACGACGCTGCAGCCGGACGGTTCTCCGCGCGGCTTCACGGCCAACTCGTTCAGCTCGGTTTCCCTCGATCCGCCGCTGATCCTCGTCTGCATCGCGAAAACCGCGTCGAGCCATGCGGTCTTTTCCACCACCGGCCATTTTGCGGTGAGCGTGCTGGCGGAGGACCAGAAGGCGGTTTCGGGCGTATTCGCCTCGAAGTCGCCCGACAAGTTCGCGCAGGTGGCATGGCGCTCCCGTGCCACGGGGGCGCCCGTGATGGACGGCGCGGCGGCCACCTTCGATTGCAGGACGCACGACGTCGTCGATGCGGGCGATCACATCATCCTGATTGGACGCGTGGTCGATTTCGTGCATACGAATTCGTCGCCGTTGGGCTATTGCCGGGGCGCGTATGTGAATTTCAGCCTCTCGCAGAATGCCCTCGCGGCGACCGGCGCACGCGCGCAAGTGGGCGCGATCCTCGAGCACCGCGACGGCCTCGTGCTGCTCGAAACGAAAGACGGCCTGCAGTTGCCCACGGGCGTGAAGCTCGAACCGGAAAGCGATGCGGCGAGCCTGCGCGGGGTGCTGGCGAAGCTCGGTCTCGTGGCGCATCTCGACTTCCTCTTCGCGGTCTTCGAAGCGGGCAGCGGGTCCTTGGCGAGCGTCCAGGTGTATTACCGCGGCCGCGTGGTCAACAGCGGCGCGGTGTGGATGGACAGCGCGATCCACATCGTTCCGCTGTCCCGGATTCCGTGGCACGAATTGCACGACGAAGCCGTGCGCTCGATGTTGCAGCGCTACGTGCGCGAGCGCAGCGAAGACGCCTTCGGCATTTACGTCGGCGATACGGAAGCCGGGCAAGTGCAGACGCTTGCGGCCACGCGTTGACCGGTAACGTTCACCCATTCGATATTTCAATCAGGAAACCCAGGCATGTATTACGAAATCCGCACGTATCGCATCAAGACGGGCGCTGTGCCCGCCTATCTGAAGCTCGTCGAAGAAGAGGGCATCGAGCTGCAAAAGCGCTACCTGGGCGAACTGGTGGGCTATTTCTTTTCGGAGATCGGCCCGCAGAATCAGATCGTGCATATCTGGGCCTATCCGAGTCTCGACGAGCGGGAGCGCCGTCGGGCGGCACTCGCCGCGGACACGGCGTGGCAGGCTTTCGCGCCGAAGATTCAGGCGCTGATGGAAGAGATGGAAAACAAGATCATGAAGCCGGCGCGCTTTTCGCCGCTGGCTTGAGAGACGAGGGCCGAGATCACGGCTGACCCACGCATTCAATGCAGCGCTACCCAACCGATTCCCACGGACACCGAAATGAACAGTACACGCTTCCTGATGATGACGCCGCTGATCGCCCTGTGCGCGGCGACCTTCGCCGCCGCGCCGGCGCTCGCCGCCGATCCCATCGTTTTCACGAGCTGGGGCGGCACCACGCAGTCCTCGCAGCAGAAAGACTGGGCGCAGCCCTTTACGCAATCCAGCGGCGTCAACGTGCTGATGGACGGCCCGACCGACTACGGCAAGCTCAAGGCGATGGTGGACAGCGGGAACGTGAACTGGGACGTCGTGGACGTCGAGGGCGACTTTGCGTATGCCGCGCAGAAGGCGGGCTTGATCGAGCCGATCGACTATTCCGTCGTCAAAAAGGACGAACTCGATCCCCGCTTCTCGACGACCGATGCCGTGGGCAGCTTCTATTACTCGTTCGTGCTCGGCTACAACAAATCGGCCTTCAAGGGCGCGCAGCCGCAAACGTGGGCCGATCTGTTCGACACGAAGAAATTCCCCGGCAAGCGCACGTTCTACAAGTGGTCCGCGCCGGGCGTGCTAGAAATCGCGCTGCTGGCCGACGGCGTGCCGCCCAACAAGCTTTATCCGCTCGACCTCGACCGCGCGTTCAAGAAGCTCGACACGATCAAGAGCGACATCGTCTGGTGGAGCGGCGGGGCGCAGTCGCAGCAGTTGCTCGCTTCGGGTGAAGCGCCTGTCGGCATGTTCTGGAACGGCCGCCTGCATGCGCTCGAACAAACGGGCGTGCCGGTCGGCATTTCGTGGAACCAGAACCTGACTGCCGCGGACATGCTCGTGATCCCGAAGGGCGCGAAGCACAAGGCCGAGGCGATGAAGTTCCTCGCCGTCGCCACGAGCCCCGAGGCGCAGGCGAAATTCGCAACGGATACGGGTTACGCGCCGATCAACGTGAAGTCGGCCGCGATGATGCCGCCGGCGGTTGCGAAGACGCTGCCGGACCAGTACAAGAGCTCGCAGATCGACCTGGACATGAAGTACTGGGCAGACAATCGCGATGCGATTGCGAAGCGCTGGTACGCGTGGCAATCGAAGTAGTAATCGAAGAAAGAGGCGTGCCCCGTAGCGACGGTCAAGCAGACGGCGCATAGCAGCAATTGGAGAAATGCAGGAGACACCATGCCCAACGTTCTGAGTACCGTCGCCCACCCGCCGGCGACACCCGCGCGCCGGCGCCGCGACTGGCGCAACATTCGCCTGTTGATACCGGGGATGGTGCTCCTCGTGATCTTTTTCATGCTGCCGGTGCTTTCGCTGCTGTTGCGCAGCGTGCTGGAGCCAACCCTGGGACTGCAGAACTATGCGCAGCTTCTCGGCTCCTCCACCTACCTGCGCGTGTTCGGCAACACCTTTCTGGTTGCGGGCGTCGTTACGGCGGTGACGGTGGCGATCGGCTTTCCGACAGCATGGCTGCTCGCGATCGCGCCGCGCAGGCTCAGTTCCCTGCTGTTTTCGATCCTGCTGCTTTCGATGTGGACGAACCTGCTGGCGCGCACCTTCGCCTGGATGGTGCTGCTGCAGGCAACGGGCCCCATCAATCGCGTGCTGATGGCGCTCGGCCTCATTCACGAGCCGCTGGCGCTCGTGAACAACCTGATTGGCGTGACGATCGGCATGACGTACATCATGCTGCCTTTCCTCGTGATGCCGCTTCACGCCACGCTGCGCAGCATCGATCCCTCTACGCTGCGTGCGGCGGCAGTGTGCGGTGCGAGCCGCTGGCAGGCCTTCTGGAAAATTCTCGTTCCGTTGGCAATGCCTGGCATCGCGTCGGGCGCGCTCATGGTATTCGTGATGGCGCTGGGTTATTTCGTGACGCCGGCGCTGCTCGGCGGCGCGCAATACATGATGCTCGCCGAGCTGGTCGCCCAGCTTGTGCAGGAACTGTTGAACTGGGGGCTGGCCGGCGCGGCCGCCTTCGTGCTGCTCGCCGTAACGCTCTCGCTCTACGCGCTTCAACTGCGTTTCATGGGTGGAGCGCGCGCCACCACCGGAGGCCACTGACATGCTGCTCGACTTCGACCGCCTGGGTGCGCTGCGCTGGGCGCTGCTTGCTATCGGCGCAGCGGTCGCCCTATTTCTTCTGCTGCCCATCGTATTCATCGTCGCCCTCTCGTTCGGCGATTCGCAATGGCTGATCTTTCCGCCGCCGGGCTGGACTCTCGAGTGGTATCGCCAGCTGTTCACGGACCCGGGCTGGCTGGATTCGCTCCTGACGAGCGCAAAGCTGGCGGTGATCGTGACGGCGCTGTCCGTGCTGATCGGCTTTCTTGCGTCGCTCGCGCTGGTGCGGGGCCGGTTTCGCGGGCGCAACGTCGTGAAGGCGTTCTTTCTCACGCCGATGGTGCTGCCCGTCGTGGTGCTGGCCGTAGCGCTCTATGCGTTCTTTCTGCGCATCGGGTTGAACGGAACGATGACGGGCTTCGTCATCGGCCATCTGATCATCGCCTTGCCGTTTTCGATCATCTCGATCAGCAATTCGCTGTCGAGCTTCGACACGGCGCTGGAAGACGCCGCGCTGATTTGCGGCGCCTCGCCGCTCGAAGTGAAGCTGCGCGTGACCTTGCCCGCGATCCGGCTTGGCCTGTTCGCCGCCGCGATCTTTGCGTTCCTCGCTTCATGGGACGAAGTGGTGGTGTCGATCTTCATGTCGAGCCCGACTTTGCAGACGCTGCCCGTGCGCATCTGGGCCACGCTGCGGCAGGACCTGACTCCCGTGGTGGCGGCGGCGTCTTCGCTGCTGGTTGGACTGACGACTGTTTTGATGCTGGCGGGCGCCGTGCTGCGCCGCGCGCGATAACCGAGGTAATTAGCCATGACTTCCGCATTCCTGCAAATCCAGCGCCTGCGCAAGACCTACGACGACGTCGTTGCCATCGACCACGTTTCGCTCGACGTGCGCAAGGGCGAGTTCATGACCTTCCTTGGGCCGTCGGGCTCGGGCAAGAGCACCACGCTCTATATCGTCGCGGGCTTCCAGGAGCCGACCGAAGGCCGCGTGCTGCTGGACGGCAAGCCGCTGCTTGCGGTCGCGCCGAACAAACGCAATATCGGCATGGTGTTCCAGCGCTACACGCTGTTTCCGCATTTGACCGTCGGCCAGAACGTGGCTTTTCCGTTGCGGGTGCGCCGCCGTCCCGATGCGGAAATCAAGAGGAAGGTGGAGCAAATGCTGGCGCTCGTCCATCTTTCGGAGTTCCGCGACCGCATGCCGGCCCAGCTCTCGGGCGGCCAGCAACAGCGCGTGGCCATCGCGCGAGCGCTTGCGTATGACCCGCCCGTGCTGTTGATGGACGAACCGCTTTCCGCACTGGACAAGAAGCTGCGCGAGGAAATCCAGCTCGAACTGCGCCGCATTCATCAGGAGACCGGCGTGACGATTCTCTACGTGACGCACGATCAGGAGGAGGCGTTGCGTTTGTCCGACCGCATCGCGGTGTTCAACAAAGGCTGCATCGAACAATGCGGAACCGGCGAAGAGCTCTACGCGAATCCGGCTTCGCGCTTCGTCGCGAACTTCATCGGCAATTCGAACTTTCTGCCCGTGCGCATCACGGCGCGCAGCGCGGCGCAATCGAGCGCGGTGTTTCCGAGCGGCCATGAAATTGCGGCCGCCGGCGACGCCACGCTTTCCGTGGGACATGACGGCGCGCTGATGGTCCGCCCCGAACAGATCCGCATTCGCGCGCTCGATGCCGCCAGGAGTGCGGCCGGCCTGCCCGTGACGGTTCGGGACATCACCTATCTTGGCGACGTCATGCATTACTCGGTGAGGACACCCTGGGAGCAGGAAATGTCGGTGAGGATGCCGGCCGGCGACCATCGGGACAGCGGCATCGTCATCGGCACCCAGGCATGGGTCGACTGGGACGCGCGCGACGCGCGGCTGTTCGCGCAAGCTTGATCGGGTACGCGATGAGCGAATCGTTTTTGTCCCTGAAGGTCGAGCGCCGAACGACCACGCTGAGAGAGCTGGCGCTCGAGAAAATGCGCGGCGCCATTCTCGACGCGCGTTTCCAGCCGGGCGACCGGCTGGTCGAGCGCACATTGTGCGAAGAACTGGGCGTGAGCCGGACGGTCGTGCGCGAGGTTCTGCGCCACCTGGAAACGGAGGGGCTGGTCGAGATCCAGGCCAACCAGGGGCCGATCGTCGCCGTGCTCGATCTCGAGCGTGCCACCGAGATCTATGAGATTCGAGCCCTGCTGGAAGGCGAGGCGGCGGCTGCCTGTGCCCGATTTGCCGACCGGCAGATCATTGAGGACCTCGAAAGGCTGATCGATCAGATCGAGCTCGCTTTCCACGACCAGGATCATGGCGCCGTGCGGTCGCTCACGACGGCCTTTTACGAGCGCATGTTCACTGCGGGGCATAAGCATGTGGCCTGGGAAATCGTGCAGTCGTTGACGGCGCGAATCAACCGCTTGCGCGCCATGACTATCGCATCCGACGATCGCGGTCGCCAGGCCGTGCCGGAAATGCGCCAGATACTGGCGGCACTGCGCGCAGGGGACGCGGACGCCGCGCGTAGCGCGGCCGTCACGCACGTCAGCCGCGTGGCGGAAATCGCGCGGCAATTGCTGGTGGAAGGGCAAGAGCACCTGCTACTGCATCGCACGGGATGACGCCAGGCGCGCGCTTTCCGCCCAGCGGCCCGACCCGACTTGACTTGACCGCACGCCGGGCCGTGCCGGACCAGGCAAATGAATCATTTTCAAACCTCTTCAGGAAAGTCCATGGAATTGGCAACCCAGTTGAAAGATCCGCTGCTGTTTCGGCAAATGGCGTACGTAAGCGGCGAATGGCGCAGCGCGGCGAGCACCGAAACGTTTGAGGTTCGCGATCCCGCAACGGGTGCGCTTGTCGGCAGCGTTCCCTTGATGGGCGCGATGGAAACCCGCGAGGCGATCGCAGCGGCGAACGCCGCCTGGCCCGCGTGGCGCAAGAAGACTGCGAAAGAGCGTGCGGCGATTCTGCGCCGATGGTTCGACCTGATGATCCAGCATGCCGACGACCTCGCGCTGATCCTGTCTACGGAGCAGGGTAAATCGCTCGCCGAGGCGAAGGGCGAAATTGCCTATGCGGCGTCCTTTCTCGAATGGTTCGCCGAGGAAGGCAAGCGCGTGTACGGCGACACGATTCCCGCGCCCGCAAGCGACAAGCGCATCGTCGTGGTGAAAGAGCCGGTGGGCGTGTGTGCGGCGATTACGCCGTGGAATTTCCCCGCGGCGATGATCACCCGTAAGGTCGGCCCTGCGCTCGCGGCCGGCTGCACGATCGTCGTCAAGCCAGCCGAGGCAACGCCGTTTTCGGCGCTGGCCATGGCCGTGCTGGCCGAACGGGCCGGCGTGCCCGCGGGCGTGTTCAGCGTCGTGACCGGCAACCCGAAAGCGATCGGCGGCGAGCTCACGTCGAACCCCATCGTCCGCAAGCTCTCGTTCACCGGCTCGACGCCGGTGGGGCGCCTGCTGATGAGCCAGTGCGCCTCGACGGTCAAGAAGGTGTCGCTCGAACTGGGCGGCAACGCGCCGTTCATCGTGTTCGACGACGCCGATATCGATGCGGCCGTGCAAGGCGCGATCGCATCGAAGTATCGCAACAGCGGGCAGACCTGCGTCTGCACGAACCGGTTCTATGTTCACGAGGCCGTCTACGATCAGTTCTCCGAAAAGCTTGCTTCGGCGGTCGGTCGGCTGAAGGTGGGGCGCGGCACCGAGCCCGGCGTCGAACAGGGCCCGCTCATCAACGAGGCGGCCGTGCGGAAAGTCGAAGCGCACATCGCGGATGCGCTCGCGCAGGGCGCATCCGTCGTGACGGGCGGCAAACGTCACGCGCTCGGCCACGGCTTCTTCGAGCCGACCGTGCTCAGGGACGTCACGCCGGCAATGAAGGTTGCGAAGGAAGAGACGTTCGGACCCCTCGCGCCGCTGTTCAGGTTCACGCGCGACGACGAGGTGATCCGGTTCGCAAACGACACCGAATTCGGTCTCGCCGCGTATTTCTACAGTCGCGACATCGGCCGGGTGTGGAAAGTCGCGGAAGCGCTCGAGTACGGGATGGTGGGCGTGAACACGGGGCTGATCTCGAACGAAGTCGCACCGTTTGGCGGCGTGAAGCAGTCGGGCATGGGTCGCGAAGGTTCGCACTATGGCATCGACGACTACGTCGTCATCAAATACCTGTGCATGGCGGTGTGAGCGGGGATCGTGGGGAGGGTCGCCGTGCAAGGGGACCCAACCGGCGCGCGGTAGACCAATTCAATTATCTTGAAGTCCAAAATGAAAACCATTAGAGACTTGCCCATTGCCAGAAAAATTTCAATCGCGTTTTCGAGCGCGATTTTTGCTTTTATCGTCAGCGCGGGCATTTGCCTATACAGCGTTCGCGCTATCGACCAGAAGGAAAAGGAAATCGAAGTATCGGAGCAGATACTGCAATTGTTGAAGGACGGTTCGAGCGATTACCTCAACATTGTCTGGGCGGTTCTCGCGAACAACCTCAACGGCAAGGCAACGCACCGGCAGTGGATCACCGATCATCGCGGCGACTTCGGTGCCGAGATGGCGAGACTGCGCACGATGGACCCAACGTCCGAAGGGGATGCGCTCGCCGGCGAATGCCAGCAGCAATACGACGCGTGGCTAGGCATCGTCGTGGACCCGCTCGTGGAGATGCGAAAGAAGGTGGATAGCTACGCCGTGAGCGTGAGCGATTTGTCCGCGCTGACCGAAAGTTTCGGATCGTATCTGGGAACCGAAAAGCTGATTGCGGCAATCGGCAAGCTTGAACATTACGAGCAAGAGCGGGTATTGGCGAACCGCGCGGCACTGGATTCCCTGCGCACGACGATCTACGTGAGCGTGCTCGTTACCTCGCTGATTGCCGTGCTGGCGTCCATCCTTGCGGGCCGATGGCTTTCGCGCACGATCTCCCGGCCGCTGAAAGAGGCCGTTTCCGTGGCAACGTGCGTCGCCGAAGGCGATCTGACGAATCGCATCGAGGCGGCCTCGGCGGACGAAACCGGGCAGTTGATGCAGGCGATGCAGGCGATGAACCGGAGCCTCGGGACGATCGTGGCCGGGGTGCGCTCCGGCGCCGACCGGATTGCTTCGGCCTCCGGCGAGATTGCGGCCGGCAATCTCGATCTCTCCTCGCGCACCGAAGAGCAGGCGAGCTCGCTGGAGGAAACGGCAGCCAGCATGACGCAATTGACCGAAACCGTGCGCCAGAACGCGGACAACGCCCGCGAGGCCAGCCTGCTCGCCACGCGCGCATCCGGCATGGCGGATGCCGGCAACGATGCGGTGCATGGCATGGTCGAAACGATCGAACGGATCAGCGGCAGCTCGGACCAGATTTCGGAAATCACGGGCGTGATCGAAGGGATTGCCTTTCAGACCAACATTCTGGCCTTGAACGCGGCGGTGGAAGCTGCGCGGGCGGGGGACCAGGGGCGCGGTTTCGCAGTCGTCGCCAATGAGGTGCGCGGGCTTGCGCAGCGCTCGGCAACGGCCGCGCGGGAAATCAAGGAGCTCATCGGCTCGTCGGTGGAGACGATCCGCAACGGCGCCAGACAGGCGCATGACGCGGGCGGCACGATGACGGAAGTGAAGCTCGCGATCAAACAGGTGGCGGACATCGTGGGGGAAATCGCCGCGGCCTCCGACGAACAGAGCCGCGGCATCGAGCAGGTCAATCAGGCCGTGAACCTGATGGACAAGGTCACGCAGCAAAACGCGGCGCTCGTCGAGCAGGCTGCCGCCGCGGCCCAGTCTCTGGAAGATCAGGCGATGGATCTCAAGAATGCGGTGTCGGTGTTCGTTCTCGCCGATCATACCGACTGGCACGCATGAAGCCCAGCCGGCTCGTGTTTGACCACGCGCCGGCAATGGATCGCAGTCCTTACTCGGAAGCGGCGGCGCCCGCCGGCGCCCGGCTGGGGGCGCGCGAACCGTCGTTCGGCGCGAGCAGGTAGTAGGCCAGCGCCGTTGCGACGAGGCCGACCATCCACGAGACATCGGCGCCGCCCATCAGCGAGGCCCAGGGGCCGTGAAAGAAGCTCTCTTCCATGAACGGCACCTGGATCGCAATGCCGAAGACGTAGATCGCGATAGCCTTCACATTGAACGCCCCGTACACGCCGCCGTTGTTGCCGACGATCTCGGCAACGAAGTAGCGCCGGTTGTTGATCAGATAGAAGTCGACCAGGTTGATGGCGATCCACGGCGCGAGCACGATGCGCAACGCGAAAATCGCGGTCAGGAACAAGGCGATGAAGTTGCTGGAAGCCCACAGCGCGGTAATGGTGGACGCCACCAGCAAGACCGCGGATACGACGATGCGAACCCGCCGGCGAGGCACCCACGCGGGGCGGAACGTTTGTGCGGCGGTGATGAAGGACAGCACCGCGCCATACAGATTCATGCCGTTATGGCCAATGATGTTGACGAGAAAAAGGAAGATCAGGACATAGCCGAACAGGCCCGTCTGCGTCCGGATAGCCTGCATCGCGTCGGTGGAATGTCCCGTGCTCACGGCGATTACGCCGAAGATGAACGCGAAGATCGTGCCCAGCGAAGTGCCGAAGTAGGTGAAGGCGAACGTCTTGCCGAACCCGGTGGACACCGGCAGGTAGCGCGAGTAGTCGGACGTATAAGGTGCGAAGCTGATTTGCCAGATCGCGCACAGCCCGAACATGGCGAACCAGTTCGAAAGATCGAAATGGCCTTGCTGGAAGGCGTGGGCGTCGAGGTGCGGCGCCATCAGCAGCAAGCCGATCACGAGCGCGCTGCCCATGAACCACGCGCCGATCTTGTTGAAGCGGTGGATGAAGTGATAGCCGATCACGCCCACCAGCGTCGCGAGGATAGCGCCCAGCACGGTTGCCAACGGTACGGGAACCGGCGGCGCGGCGGCGTGCAGCGTTTTGCCCGCGAGAATGATGTTCGAAACGAAGAACCCGAGATAGATGAGCGTGGTGAAGCCCACCACGAGCAGCGACCCATAGCGGCCGAATTGCGCGCGGCTTTGAATCATCTGCGGCACGCCGACGAGCGGCCCCTGCGCGGAGGTGAGAGCATGAAAGATCGCGCCGAAGAACTGCCCGGCGGCAATGGCGAGTATGGCGCTCACCAGATCCAGGTGGAAGATCAGCACCGAGGTGGCGCCGGAAATCACGGCCAATGGCGCGACGTTCGTGCAAAACCACAAGGTGAAGAGGTCGACCGGTTTGCCGTGCCGATTCTCCGGGGCAACATACTCGATCGAATTGCTTTCGATGGTCAGAACGCTGTTATCGTTCGCCGGGTCTTTCATCATGTCTCCATCTTTATTGCCAGGCTGCGCCTCGCCGCGCGCAGGGCGGGCGAGGCAGCCTGTACGGCCTTGAATCGATGCGGCAGGTGAACGGATTGCGCTCAGCGCATCACGAACGGGTCGCTGATCGGGTCGTCCGACGTGCGAAGCCACACCGACTTCGTCGTCGTATATTCCAGCGCGGCGCTGAATCCGCCTTCGCGGCCGTGCCCGGAGAGTCCGAAGCCGCCGAACGGCACGAGCGGCGAGACGGCCCGATAGGTGTTGATCCAGACGATGCCGGAGCGAACCCGCTTCGAAACGCGGTGCGCGCGCGTGAGATTGGTGGTGAAAATGCCCGCTGCAAGCCCGTAGGCCGTGCTGTTGGCTTTTTCGATCGCTTCCTGTTCGGAGGCGAACGTGTCCACGGAAAGCACCGGCCCGAACAGTTCGGTCGTGATGCTGTCCGCGTTCGCAACGCCGCTGCAGTCCAGAATCGTGGGCGCGTAGTAATACCCGGGCCGATCGAGTTTCTTTGCACCGGCGAGTACGCTCGCGCCCTGTTGCACGGAACGCGCGACGACGGACTCGATATGGCGCAATTGCTTCTCGGTACACAGCGGGCCGTATTCCGTCGCCATGTCGTTCGGCGAGCCGACGCGAATGCGCGACACGCGTTCCACGAGCAACGCAAGGAATTCGTCCTTGACGGATGCCTCGATCAGCAGACGCGAGCCCGCGACGCAGCTTTGACCGCTTGCCGCGAAAATGGCCGCGACTTGCGCATTCACCGCGCTCTGGATATCGGTATCGGCAAAGACGATGAACGGCGACTTGCCGCCCAGTTCCAGCGAGACCCTGGCGAGATTGTTCGCCGTATTCGCGACGATGTGCTTCGCGGTTTGCGGGCCACCCGTGAAAGCCACTTTGTCCACGTTCGGATGGCTGCAGAGCACCGCGCCGCACTCCGCGCCGAAGCCCGTGATCACGTTGACGACACCCCGGGGAAAACCGGCCTCGTGCACGAGCCTCGCGAACTCGAGCAGCGGGCCGGGCGCCTCCTCGGAAGCCTTCAGGACTACCGTGCAACCGGCGGCGAGCGCCGGCCCGAGCTTCACGGCGGAGAGGAACAACTGGCTGTTCCACGGCACGATCGCGGCCACCACGCCAACCGGCTGCCGTTCGAGCCAGACCTGCATGTCGGGCTTGTCGACGGGGATGTGGCTGCCTTCGATCTTGTCCGCGATGCCGGCGTAGTAGCGGTAGTACTCCGCCACATACGCGATCTGGCTGGACGTTTCGCGAATGATCTTGCCGGTATCGTTGGTTTCAATTTCAGCGAGCCGCGGCGCAGCCTTTTCGACGAGATCGGCGAGCCTGGAGAGCAGCTTGCCCCGGCTCGACGCGGTAAGGCCCGCCCACGCGGGATCGGTCAACGCTCGGCTGGCGGCCTCCACGGCCCGGTTGACCTCGCCGGTTCGGGCTTCGGGCATCTGCGCCCAGATCTCGCCCGTGGCCGGGTTCAGGCTGCCGAAGGTGGCGGCGCCGGGCTCGAACTGGCCGTCGATATACAGCTGAAAATGAAAGCTCATGGCATCACGCCCTCACTGAAAAGCCGGCATCACGTCGTGGATCATGCGCTCGAGCGACGCCTTCTTGCGCTCGAAGCTCATGCCGGTGTCGATCCAGAAGGAGTACTCGTCGAATCCGAGCGCCTCATAGGCCTTCAGGCGGGCGATCACTTCTTCAGGCGTACCGATGACGTTGTTCTTGCGCATCGCTTCCGGCGTGTAGAACGGATGCGCGGCGATCTCTTCCTGGCTCAATGTCTTGATGAGACCGCGGCTGACCGGACGCTCGTTCTTGAACCACGCGCCGAAGTAGTTGTAGAAGACGTTCACTTCGTTAGCCGCCACTTGTGCGTCGTCCTCGCTGCTTGCTACGTAGGTGTGGCGCAGCAGCATGATCTGCGGGCGCGGCATCTCGCCGTATTTCTCGCACGCCGCGTTGAAGTGGCCCACGAGCTTTTCGACCTCTTCGTCGCCCAGGTGCAGCGGCGTGACCTGGACGTTGCAGCCGTTGGACACGGCAAATTCATGGCTGTTGGGGTCGCGCGCGGCCACCCAGATAGGGGGATG
This sequence comes from Paraburkholderia acidipaludis NBRC 101816, assembly GCF_000684975.1. GTDB lineage: Bacteria > Pseudomonadota > Gammaproteobacteria > Burkholderiales > Burkholderiaceae > Paraburkholderia > Paraburkholderia acidipaludis. The sequence goes on from NZ_BAXZ01000028.1 coordinate 15,073, forward strand.
CGGCTGCTGGAGCGGCATCGGCGAGGACGTCGTGGACGGGAACTTCCAGAACTCGCCTTCGTGCGCGTAGTCGCCTTCCCACAGCTTTTTCACCGCGGGAATGAGCTCGCGCATTCTCTGGCCCGCGCCCCACGCGTCGAGGCCCGGCATCAGGCGTTCATATTCGAACGAGTAGGCGCCTCGCGCGATGCCGAGTTCCAGGCGGCCGTTGGTGATGATGTCGGTCATCGCGGCTTCGCCGGCAAGCTTGATGGGGTGCCAGAACGGCGCGATGACCGTGCCGGTGCCGAGTCTCACGCGCTTCGTCTTGTTGGCGAGGTCCGCGAGGTTGAGGAACGGATTGGGCGCGATCGTGAAGTTCATGCCGTGATGCTCGCCGGTCCAGACGGCGTGCATGCCGCCCCGATCCGCGATCTGGCACAGCTCGACCATTTCGTCGTACAACTGCTTTTGACTGGTCTGGTCGGAGACGCGCTCCATATGAACGAAAAGCGAAAAACGCATGGGGTAACCTTTCAGGAAAGAAGCGGGCGCACCGTGCCGTTGCTGTGGTCGCCGTAGTACATGCCGTAGCTCTTCAACTGGCTTTCCTTGCGGTAGCGCTCGAGCATGCTGGCCACTGCGCCGTCCTGGAACCCGTCTTTCCCGATGCTGTCGAGGCTGACGAATTCGCCCGTGGCGGCGGACTCATCCGGTGCACTGCAGAGAAACGAAATGTACTGGTAATGGGTCTCGGTGTTGTTGTACGCCGCGTAGATGAAGCTTGCCGACGCGTCCGGCTGGTATCGGCTGAAAATCTCGGCCAGCGCCTTGTCGGCGCCTTCCTTGCCGATCTCTTTCGAAGGCAGACTCCATTTGTTGTCCGCCGTTTGGGTCAGCAGCACCTTGTCGTCGCGCGCGATGATCGCGCTGACGATGACTTTCGGTCCGGCGATCACTTCGGCCGATACCTTGGCCGGCGTGAAATAGCCGCCGCGGTAGTAGCCGAGGCCCGCATAGCCCGCGGAATGGAACGCCTCGACTTTGCCGACGATCAGGGCGTGGTCGCCCGCGTCGATCACCGCATGCGTGGTGCAGTCGAACCAGGCGCTGACGTCCTCGATGAGCGGGTTGTGGTTCGCGCTCAGATGCCAGCCCAGATTGGCGAAGCGGTCGTCGCTGGGCCGCGCGAAGGTATTGGACAAATCCTTCTGACCCTCCGCAAGGACATTGATGGCGAAGTGCCGCGTCGTGGAAAACGTCGGATAGTTGCCCGATGTTTTCGCAATGCTTACCAGCAGCAAGGCCGGATCCAGCGACACCGACGTGAACGAATTGGCGGTGAAACCCAGCGGCTTGCCGTCGTCGCGCGCGGTGGTCACGATCGTGACGCCCGTCATGAACGCGCCGAATGCGTCGCGAAGTTCCCGGGTGTTGAGTTTAGCGGTCTCGTGGCTCATTTCACACTTCCGACTTCATGGTTTCGACCCGCGGCTCGGTTTGCAACCAGGCGCGCAGAGCGAGATTGACTTCCTGGGGAGCGGTCAGGTTCGCCATGTGCCGCTCGTTTTCGATCACGACGGCCATCCCGTTGCGGGCGGTGGCGGCCATCTGCCTTGCCATCTCCGGTGTCGAGTTCGGGTCGTCGGAGCCGGTGAGAACGAGAGCGGGGCAGGCAATCGTGTGCCAGCCGTCGGCGTAGATGTCGTCGCCCTTCGCAAAGGCCGTATAGGCCGTGGCATAGCCCGCGAGATCGACGGATTTTAGCCAGGACTCGACCTTCTGCGCCGCGGCCCGTTGTGCTTCCTCCGCGTTGAACCAGCGCTTGAGCGGCGTATCCACGTCAATGGTTCCGGATCGCAGTTCGGCGGCGCGTTGAAGCACCGCTTCGCGCGCCTCTTCCGTGCGCCGATACACACCGTTCAGGACAGCGACACGTTTGACCAGATCGGGCCGCGTGACGGCAACGCCAGCAGCGATCAGCGAGCCCATCGAGTGGCCGGCCAGATTGACCGGGCCCGCATCCAGCGCCTCGATGAACGCGATTGCCCACGCCACGAACTGCGTCAGCCCTGCATTCGCATCGAGCGCATCGCTCTTGCCATGCCCAGGCATATCGACCGAAATCACGCGGAATTCGCGGGACAGCTCGTCGATTTGCGGATACCACGCGTGCGCCTGCATGCCGACACCGTGAATCAGGACCAGCGGCTCGCCGCTGCCCTGTTCGAGATAGTGCGCGACGCGATTAGTTGACAGCTGCAGGGTTCTTGACATCATTTCCGAGCTCTGCAAGGTCTTTGTAGCGATCGCCGATGCGGTGATGCGGACGGCCGCCGGTCGCGCCGCCAATGGCGATGACGAGTTCGTCGGCCGCCGGCGCATCGGGAATGGCGAACTGGAGCGTCAGGTAGTGCGAGCGGCGGCCCTCGTCGTTCTTGTCCATCATCGGGATGAGCAAGGGCGCGTTCGCCGGGCCGCGCGTGTTGTTGAAGGCCAGATACGACTTCGCGCCAACGGCCGAGCGATAGGCGTTGCCGAAGTGCAGCGTGTGGATCAGCGCGGAGGCATGCTCCAGCTCGCCGTCCACGCCGACGATGGCGCTCTTGCCAAATGCCTCGACCGCTTCGCCCGAACCGGCTTCGTCCAGGATGAGTTTCGTGAGGTGTGCGCTGAGCTGCGGCGCGAGCGCGCGAATGTCCGGCGAAAGGTCTTCGACGTAGCCGCGACCCGCCCACGGGTTCTTGATGACCGCTGCCGCGCCAATCAGCTTCAGTGGCTTTTCGGCGGTTCTTTCGCCGTCTACGTAGACGGTTTCGACGTGGAGGACGGATTTGCGAATCAGGCTCATGGCACGTTCCTTTGGTACGTTGATCACGGAATTCATTTTGGTATACCATGTTACGGAACACCATAAGCGTTAACCCTGCAAAAGGATTCGCAAAGAACTGCCATGGCCTTTCGGCGCGGAGAATGCGATGCTCCCTGTTCGCGGGGGCCTCTACCGAAATGACGTACAGGACGCCTCGCCTGTTCTTCTCATGGGTAGGGATTTTTTATGTCCGTCGCTGCTTCGCCAACCAGACCGCTGGCCATCTTCAAACTCGATTCGACTTTCCCTGAGTTGTCCGGAACGCTTGGGGATTTCGAGGACTGGTTCCAGCGGGCAACCGTCGGCCACGGAATGCCGGTGCAGATCCGGGATGCGCGGGACGAACATGCTCTTCCCGAACCGGCCTTGCTGGCCGGCGCGATTCTGACCGGCTCCGCGTGCATGGTGACGGCTCGACTGCCGTGGAGCGAACGACTGCGCCTATGGCTGCGGCGGGCTGTGGAAGCCGGCCTTCCCGTGCTGGGTGTCTGCTATGGACATCAATTGCTGGCCGACGCGCTGGGTGGGAGCGTGGCCGCCCGGCGCGAGGGAGCCGAGATCGGAACGATATCCGTGGCACGTCACGCGACTTCCGATAACGACCCGCTGTTTGCGGGACTGCCGCAGCAGTTTTTTGCCCAGTCGGTGCATTGGCAGTCCGTCACGCGCTTACCCGACCAGGCCGTCCTGTTGGCGGGTTCGGAAGCCGATCCGCATCAGGCTTATCGTGTGGGGGAAAATGCGTGGGGCGTGCAGTTCCATCCCGAGTTCCCAATGGCGGCCATGCGCTTCTACATCGAGACCTACCAGGACACGCTGCGAAAAGAAGGACAGGATCCGTTCCGGCTGGGCCGGCACGTTCAGGAGACGCCGGAGGCGGCCGGATTGTTGCCGGCGTTTGCGAGGGTTTGCAACACGCGCCTCCTTCGGATGACTGAATAACGGCGGCGGTGCCGTCAAGGGAAATCGGCGAGGAAAGATGGATCGCGGCCGCGGCTATCGGGGAAGGAAAGAGCGCTCCATTGCGAAGTTTTTGCGCCCGAATTCTCCCGCGGCCGGACCATCGGCTCCTCGCTCTCAGGCCTGCCAGGCGTAGGGTTGGAACATCTCTTCGAGCGGCAACTGGGCGACGCTCGCGGTGTAGTTCGTCATCGTGGAGGCGGCGATCACGAGGATGACGTCGAGCACCCGCGCCTGGTCGAAGCCCGCTTCGGTAAACGAAGCAATATCGTGTTCGTCGACGCGGCCGCGCTTTTCGATCAGCGTGCGCGCGAGACGCGACAGCGCCGCAAGCTTGGAGTCCTGCGGCAAGCGGCGTTCGCGGATCGCCTGCACGTCGGCCTCGCTCAGACCTTCCTTGAGTCCGAGGAACGAGTGGAATGCAACCGGCCAGGCGGAGCCGTTGGCCACCGCGTTGGTGAGCAGCAGCACCTGGACCTGTGCCTCGGTGAAGTTGCCGCCATGCACCTGCTGGAACACGCCGACGAGGCCATTGATCAGTTTCGGCGAGCCGGCGATGGCGCCCGCGATATTGGGCACCATGCCGAAAGCCTGGGCGAGGCCGTTCAGCGCGGGCTTCGATTGTTCCGGTGCGGAGTCGAGGGTGTAGATGGGGAAATGAGCCATGATATTTCCTTGAGAGTTGAAGGTATCGCCGAGATCGATCAAGCGATATGCACAGGTTAGTGAGAGGTTCTGGGCCTGCCAATTACATGGCAGGTAATCAGCAGGCCAAATTATTCGCGGGCCAGGTCGAGCAAGGCGATGTGCCGCGCTTCGGTTGCGTCGTCGGCGGGAAACATGCATTCGATCCGCAGTTCCTGCGCGGCAACAGCCAGCGGCGTGCCGACCGTGGTGATCATGGAGAAGTAGTTGAGCACCGTGCCGTCGTGGATGAAGCCCATCGGCACCAGCGGCAGCGTGGACGCCGAACCCGCCATGCCTTGCGATCGCCATTCGGGGCGCACGCCAGGGTAGGAGAGCAGCGCATCGAGAAGCTGCTGCGTCTGGAGGTCGACGACTTGCCCCACCGATTCGCGATACACGCGCTGGATCAGACTGCGCGCCACGGCCTCCCAGTTGGCCATATGCGGCTGCATGCCCTCGGGATCGAAGATCAGGTGCAGGATGTTGCGCGGCTCCGCGCGTGCCGCCATGTCGACGAAACCGTTGAAGAACGCTGGTGCGGCACGGTTGGTCATCAGCACGTTCCAGTACCGGTCCATGACGATCGCGGGAAACGGCTCGTGCTGCCGGAGCACGCGCCTGGCCGCGTCTGTCACGAGCGACATCTCCTGGGCATTCCACCCGGCTTCCGAATAGATCGGTGCGTATCCGGCCGAGAGCAGCAGAACGTTGCGCTCGCGCAGCGGCACGTCGAGCGACTGCGCGATGTTCAGCAGCGTCTGCCGGCCCGGCACGCTTCGTCCGCTCTCGATAAAGCTGATCTGCCGCTGCGAGATGCCCGCGTCGAGCGAGAGATCGAGCTGGCTGACGCCTCGCACTTCCCGCCAGTAGCGGAGCAATCCACCCAGTTTTTTCTGCGCCCGTTGGTTGAGTTCCAATGCGCTCACGATTCCTCCTGTCTGTACCAGGACAAACGATCCGTTGCGGTCGATGCGCGCTCGCGCTTGACCGAATAGCGGAATTTTTCGACGCGCGACCGTCCCGGGCAATGACCTGGCATGTAATCGCCGCCAGGACCCGGCGGGTTTCGAGTGTCTTTGTCCCAAAGGCGGGGTTGACATGGCGGGAGAAGGGTATACAGTGCTTTTGACTAATACAAATAAATATTTGTACTAACCCAAAATAGGCAAAGATCATGGCTATCCCATTGGACATTCATCTGAAGATCGGCGGCATGATCTTCCCGAACATGGATCAGTGCGACTTCACTGGCCCATTCGAAGCGCTGGCGCGCGTGCCGAATTCATCGTTCATGACGATCTGGAAGGACAAGAACCCGGTGCGGGATCTTGCCGGCATGCAACTGCTCGCCGACACGACATTCGAGGAAGCCCCGCGACTGGACGTGCTGCTGGTTCCGGGCGGCCATGGCCAGGAAGCGCTGATGAACGACGAGACGGTGCTGTCGTTCATTCGCGGGCAGGCAGCGGGAGCACGCTATGTCTATTCTGTCTGCACGGGTGCATTGCTTTGCGGCGCGGCGGGCTTGCTGCAAGGCAAGCGTGCCACGACGCACTGGACCGCGATGAACGTGCTGCCGCTGTACGGCGCCATTCCGACCGACGAGCGTGTGGTGATCGATGGCCGTTTCGTCAGTGCCGGCGGCGTCACGTCGGGAATCGACGGCTCGTTGATCGTCGTATCGCTGTTGCGCGGCGAGACCGTTGCGCAGGAACTGCAGCTCTATATGGCCTATGACCCGAAGCCGCCATTCAACGCCGGTTCTCCCGCAACGGCACCGGAGTCGATTCTCGCGGCGGTCACGGAGCGGGCGAGGGGAATTACGGAAAAGCGCATGGCCACGGGCCGTGCGTACCGGTCGCGCATGGGGGGCGCGTAAGCACCGGCATACAGGCGGGGGTGGGTCGAGCCGTCCGCGCGAGGCGGTCGGCCTTGAGCGACGGGCGCGTCAGGCGATCAGCGTCGTTGCCGTGGCGTGATGGATGCTCAGGAGTGCTTCGGTGAATGCGAGAGACTGCTGTGCCGTCATGCGCGACGACGTCACGCGGATGCCGGGCTGCCCGGCGACGCGGAATTCGCGGCCGGGGCTAACGAGCCAGCCTGCGTCGAACAGCCGTTCCGCCACTTCCGTTTCGTTCTGGAGGGGAACCCACAGATTCAGTCCGGCACTGCCGGTCACCTTGAAGCCTTTCTTTTTCAAGGCGGCCTGAAGCGACTGATAGCGGTCGCGGTAAGCCGCACCGGCCGCGGCGATTTTTCTCTGGACCGGCCTGCTCGTCAGCAGTTCGAATGCCAGCCGCTGCAGAAATGTGCTGACCCAGCCCATGCCCACGCTCTGCCGGCTTTCGAGTTGCCCGATCGTATCGGCATCGCCGCTCGATACCGCGATGCGGAAATCCGGCCCGAGCAGCTTCGATAGCGACCGAACCGTCAGCCAGCGTGATGCTCCGGTATGCCAGGCATGGTAGGGCGCGAGTTCGAGCAGGTTCGAGTGGTCGTCGTCGATGAACAGCACGTTGCAGGCGCTCCCCGCCATGCGCTTCAGTTCCGCGGCGCGTGACTTCGACGTGGCGATGCCGGTGGGGTTTTGCGCGCGGCTGCTGGTCAGTACCGCTTTGGCACCGCGCTTCAACGCGGCGCGCAGGCTCGCCTGCACGATACCGTTCTGATCGAGTTCGAGCGGCAGAAGCTCGAAATCCATCGAGCGGACGAGGGCAAGCAGGGTCATGTAGCCGGGGTCTTCCACCGCAACCTTGTCGCCCGGTTCCAGACCGAAGGCGATGAGCGCTCGCTCCACCAGGTCCAGCGCGCCCGCCGAGACAAACACGCCGCGCGGCACGTCGACATGGTCAGCGGCAAAGCGCTGCGCGGCCCAGTCGAGAAGCGGCCCGTAGTTGCGCCGCTCACCGTACAGATGATGCGCGACGCTCATCCGCCCGAGCGCATCGCGAATCTCCGCTTCGTCCGGCAGAAATTCGATGTCCGGATTGCCGTCCCGCACCGACAGGGTTTGCCGGCTGCCGCGAGCCGATGCGCCGCGGTCTTGCCGCAACGAAGCCTGCGCGGAGACGATCGAGCCGCGCCTGCCGTCGGCCGTCACGAGGCCGGCTTGCTGAAGCTGCCGGTAGGCGCCGACCACCGTATTCTTGTTGATGCCGAGGTCTTCGGCGAGCGAGCGGACGGTGGGAAGCGCGTCGCCGGGTTTGAGCCGCTCTTCGAGTATGGCCCGCTCGATCGCACGCCGGATGGAATCCGCCTTGCCTTCCTGAATTTCCTCTCGCGCCAGCGTGAACATGAGCCGCTCCCGTACGGTGACATCCTGGATTCGAATCATACAATAAGCAGGATGTACTAGTACGTAACGAGATCGGATTCCTCCGTCGCTCCAGTGTGCGCGATAGCGCACCAGGAACGTGGAGACCGCACTGCCGATGACTTTTTCGACATCGTCGCTGGAGATGGTGTGGTCGATCTGCATCAGACGGGGAAAATAAAGTGTTTCGCCCAGCATGCCGATAAATTCGGCGCGGGCGCGTCGCTTGCGCTCGAGTATGCGCCAGGCGGCGTCGCGGGTCAGCTCCAGGGCGGCACGCGCGAGTCCGCGGTGTTCAGGTATTCGAACTATGGTCTGAATCTCGCGGCGGTTTACTACAACGGCCACGACACCAATCCGTTCACGACCCGCCGCGAGAATAGGGATTTCCTGATGGACAGGGAAGCAAAGCCTTAGCGATTTTTCCGACGTTTTCCCATTCAGCCGCCTTGCGCCTGTGCCGTAATATCGGCCATGTAACGGCTGCGCGCGCGGTGCGGTGCGCTTCCGAAGAGGACCGAATATGGACAAAATCAGCAAGACGCTGACCACGCTTTCGTCGCATGCGGCGGCCGTGACCTCACGGCTCTCCTGTGTCGCGGCGGGGGCGCTCGTGATGCAGGCGTTCGTCGACGTGACGCTGCCCGCGTTGACGGCTTCGCAGGCGGCCGGGATTCATCGGCAGTTGCAACAAAGGCTGGAAGACACGATGGCGCTGATGGACGACGCCCAGTTGACACGCGAGTATCACGCGGCCTATCTCGACAAGACCAATGAGCTCCTTCGCGCACTGGACCGGCGGAAAGCCGCAGACGTTTAGGATGCCAGAGTGTGCCGGGCACGGTGTCAGTCGGCGGCCGCCTCGATTCGGGCGCAATGCTGCGGGCTCTCGCCGAATTGCAGGCGAACGATCGATCCTGCCGTGTCCGCGCTGACGATGCGCAATTGCGCGCCGATCATTCTCGCGCGCTCTTTCATGCCTTGCAGTCCATAGGATCCGCCTTTCGCCGCGCCTGCCACGTCGAAGCCTATGCCGTCGTCGCGGATCTCCAGCACGAACTGGCCGACGGTGCATAGCACGACCTCCACGCGGGATGCCTGTGCGTGCCGGCTGACGTTGGTGAGGGCTTCCTGGGCGATACGGAATACCGCTGTGGCCCGGTCATCGCTCAAACTGGGCTCGGCGCCTTCCAGCCGGAACGAGCAGGTCGTGGCGTTGTGGCGCGCGAAATCCTGAACCAGCCACTCCAGCGCGGAAAGCAGGCCGAAGTTCAGCGCAGCCGGGCGCAGGTGGCTCGCAATGTTGCGCACGATATCGATGGTGCGCTCCACGAGCTCGCTCATCTGGGCGGCCTTGTTTTTCCATTCCAGACCGTGGATCGGCATGCGCTTCAGCAGCGAGATGTCCATCTTGATGGCGGTCAGCAACTGGCCCAGCTCGTCGTGGATGGTCATCGCGATCTGCCGTCGCTCTTCTTCGCGGACCGATTCCTGGTGGGCCGATAGCTGGCGCAACTGCTCGCGGGAGTCGCGCAGTTCGAGCTCGGTTCGCACGCGCTCGCGCACTTCCTGCTCGAGCTGGTCGCGATGGCGTGTCAGATCCTCCATGGCCTGGCGGCGCGCGCTGATGTCGGTTAGCTGTCCTTCGAGCCGTAGCGGCCCCGCCTCGCCGTGTCCCGTCCCGCGCGCATTGAGCTGACACCATAGCGCGGCGCCGTCGGCACGCGTCAGCGGTATTTCGAGTCCGGCAATCTCCCCGGTCCGCTCCAGCGTCTCGAACAGACGCGCGACCTGTGCGGCGGTCAACGGCCGCGCGGCGACGGGCTGTGCGTTTTCCGCGGAGGTGTCCAGCAGGCTCGCGACATCGGCATAGCCCAGCAATCGGGCCATCGCGCGATTGGCGTCGTGCAGCCTGCCGTTGCGGTCGAGCACGAAAATGCCTTCGAGCGAGTTCTCGATGATGCTCCGGTATTTGGTCTCGCTCTCCCTGAGCGAGGCGGTCGAGGTTCGCAGCCGCTCGGCCATCACGTTGACGCGCGCCGCCAGTCGACCCAGCTCGGCGCGCGACTCGATCGTGCAGCGGGCGTCGAGATCGCCGCCGGCAATCCGGTCGACCATCTCTTCGAGACGCCGTATGGGATCGCGCACCAGTTGCCGGATCAGCAGGAAAGTGGCGATGTAGAGGACGCCGAGCACGAGGGCGAGCGTCGCCAGCGCGGCTCCGCGCGCAGCGGCCAGGTCGTGCGCCGCCACCGCCCTCGTGAGTTCCACGCGCACCTCGCCGACCGTTTCGCGCGGTGCGTCGCCTGGCGGCGTGTACTCGATGGGCCGTATCCGCACCACCAGTTCGTCCGGTCGCGGGGTGGGCGCGTTGCGCACGTCGGCGAGCACGCCGTAATTGGTCGCGGTTACCGTGAGGCGGACCACTTCGGGACTAGGGCGCAGCGTGTTCAACTGGCGCACGATCGCGTCCCGGTCCACGTTCCACAGCGGCTGCGCGAGCGACTGGCTAAAGAGATGGGCAATGCGGTTCGCACGTTCGTCGAGCTCGACGAGGCGGCGTTCCTGCGCCTGTCTCAGCTCCACGAACGCCGAACCGCCGGCCACGAGCGTGACGAGCACCAGCAGCGAGAGCATCAGCTGGGCGTGCAGGCTGCGAGGAAGGCACGAACGCAGGAGGGCTGGCCACATCATGCGGAGCGGGAAGCCGGATTCAGCAAGGGGCCGAGATTGAAGTCGTATGCCCCCGGATGCCTGCGGTGCAGGCGCGAGAAAACGCTGAAATCCGGGGCGTTGCGGCGGTCGAATGCGACTTCGTAGTAGCGCGCGGCCGAGTCGCCGTGCAGGACTTTCAGATAGTCGAGCCGCTGCCGGGGCCCCCCGGCCAGCGCGAAGTCCGCGCCGTGGTGGTAGTCGTAAATCATCACCATCGCGCATGCGCCGATGAACTGGTCGCCCGCAACGATCGCGGCCAGCTCGCCGCGCAGCACGGATGACACCGCGTCGGGCAGCGCGCCCAGGCCGCCGACCACTACGCTGGCGTGCCGTTCGCGCACGGCGCTGAATGCGCCCAGCGTCATCGAATCGTTAGCAGCCCAGATGATATTCGCATCGGGATAGCGCGACAGCAGCACGCGTGTCTTGTCGCGGGCGTCGGAGAAGCTCCAGTCGCCGTACACGAGCTGGCAGGTGCGGTCTGCGGGGCTGCGTGCCAGCGCGGCCTGCACGCCGGCCGCGCGCTCTTCGGAGACGGGCGTGGCAGGGTCCCCGGTGATGCCGATCACGCGTGCGGGTTGGTTGCCGTTCACCCGGCACAGGTAATCCATGAGACGGAAGCTGCCGTGTTCCGCGTCGGCGGTGATCGTGCCGATCCAGTTCGGGATCGCGCCACGCTCGTTGCCGATCTCGGCGCGCTGGGCGTCGGTCAGGTCGTTGTGGATGAGCACGACCCTGGCGGGCGAGCGCGACAGCGTCTGCAGCATCTGCCCGGCGGCCATCTTTTCGTTGACGATCACGACGTAGTCCGGCGCTTCGGCGCGGGCCGCGACCGATTCGGCCAGGCGCTGCATGAGCAAATGATCGCGTTCGGCATACAGCACTTCGAGCTGCATGCCGAGACGTTTGGCGGTCGCGGTCATGAAGCGTGACACGAGTTGCCAGTGCGGGCCGGTATCGCGTTCGGCGGCTTCGCCCGGATTCAGAAACACGATTTTCGCCGGCGCGCGCCGGGGCATCGCCCTCAGCGCGGGAGGCATCGCGAGACACGCGCCGAAGCCCATGCAATGGGCAAGCATCTGTCGTCTGTTCATCGTGATAGGCGGGTGCGTGCCGGCCGGCTTCCTGCTGCGGCGCTGCCCGGAGCGCTGCGGCGCCGGTGCCGGGGGTGATCATGCGCGAAGCATAGCGCGCCACAGTGGCGCCGACAATCGGCTTCAATCGACTTCGATCTGCCTCGGCGCACCTTCCGGGAACATGGCGCGTCTCGCAAAAATATGAAGAATAGACGCGTGCCGCGAGAAACGGGGCACGCGTTCCCGGATCGGGTGGCGAATTCAGGATTTCCTGATAAACGATTCAGGAAATCCTTTGATTTTTTGCAGCGGCACCCGACTGTCCGCAAAGCGCACTTGCTTCATGATGGAGCCGGGCGAACCACGCATCGGTTGAGGCGAGACGAGATGGATTCCTGGCTGCTGGATCGTAAGGAGCGGGTCGACGAGGTAGAGACACTATGCCTGCGCCTGTTCGATGCCTGGTGCGAATCGCGCAGCCTGATGCCGCTGACTTACCTGATGCACGGCTGGCCGATGCCGCACTGCTGCGCGGGCGCGATGCGCCATCTATACGAAACAATAACGGACCTGCGGCACTACCATGCGGACTGGCTCGACGCTCACACATCGGCAACGCTCGGCGAACTATGCGAATGCCTCGGCCGGCTGGTCGACGGCGAGCCGGCCATGTCGCGGCTGGCCGGCGCTCCGGCGGCGTGAGCCGGGCTCGGGCGAGCGCGGCGAACGTTGGCAAGCAGTACGATGGATGCCAGCTGCGAGGCCTGCTGTCCACCGCGCTAAAATGCGCGTTCGTGGCGACGGCGGCGGCTTCGATCCGCGCCGCGAGGCGAGGCGCCAGCCCGCGAGGGACGACCCACGGCTTTCCATCGGCATTGCGCTTGCAGGGCGACCATAACTTATGATCCGGATACTTATCGCCGACGACCACGCTATCGTGCGCGGGGGCCTCAAGCAGATCATCGCCACGACAACCGACATGGTCGTGGCGGGGGAGACTGGGCAGGGCTCCGAAGTGATCGAGAAGCTGCGCCAATGCGAGGTCGACCTGTTGCTGCTCGACATGACGATGCCGGGCATCAGCGGTATCGACCTGATCCGCCGGGTGCGGTCCGAAAGGGCGGCGCTGCCCGTGCTGGTATTAAGCATTCACAACGAAGCGCAGGTTGCGTCGCGGGCGCTGAGGGCGGGGGCGACCGGCTACCTGACGAAGGACAGCGACCCCGATGTGCTGATCGCCGCCATCCGCAAGCTCGCGGACGGCGGCCGCTTCATCGACCCGAAGCTCGTGGACGCGATGGTGTTCGAGAAACACTCCGACGACGTGCCGCCGTATGAGATCCTCTCCGACCGCGAGTTTCAGGTGCTGCAGATGATGGCCGCGGGCAAGAGCATCAACGAAATCGCGGATGTGTGCGCGCTGAGCGCCAAAACCATCAGTACTCACAAGATGCGGCTGATGCAGAAACTGGGGTTGTCGAACAACGCCGAAGTGATCCGCTACGCGATCCGGCACGGCCTCATTACCGAATGAGCGATGCCGATGTGCGCGGGAAGCAGGAAATCCTGACAGCTGAATCAGCCATTCCTTAAGGAACTATCCGCTCGCGCCGATGGAGACACCCACAGGAGTCCTCTACGATGGGTTCGACGGACACTGGGAGAGCGGCGATGGCGGCACGGCAGTCGTTACGAATGGCAGTTGGCAAGTGGCTCGGCGCAACGCACAAACAGACGGTACGCGTGGTGGCGGTGCATCGTTCCCGCTCCGGCCGGATCGTCAGCGTGTGCGTGGAAATGCAGGGGAAGAATCGTTCTTGCGGGCTGTTCTTCTTTTACCACCCGGAACGCGGGTGGCAGGTGTTTCCGCCGGAGGGCGCACGTCCCACGTTGAGCGTGGCGCGGCTGGCCGCCTGAGGCGGGTTCCTGTCGTGACGAGCCGAGCGGGCCTTAGGGAGATCGCGCATGGATGAAAAGGCGATAGAGGCGGGACTGCCGCAGTACGAAGTCAAACTGCGCGAATGGATGAGCCAGTGGTATGACCACTCCGTGATGAAGGGGTTTATACAGCCTCCGTTTCTGCTCGACGCGTCAAAAGCCGAGCGTCTTGAGGGCTATTTCGTCGTCGGATTGACGCCGGCCGAAGGTGCGCAGGCATTCTTCGGCACGGTGCATTGAACCGCTAGACGCACGAGACGTTCACTCACGGGCTGGTGGGCTGGCCGGAACCGCACAGGCTCCCGGCCGGGTCGCGGCTAACGTGCGCCGCCATGGCCCCCCCCGCCGCCGTGGCCGCCGCCATGACCTCCGCTACGCCCTCCCGGCCCCTGTCCCCATGGGCCGCCGTGGCCACCATGCCAACCACCGCCGTGCCAATTGCCGCCGTGCCAATCGCCGTGGCCGTGCCAGCCGCCGTAGTAGCCATACCCGCCGCCGCCCCAGAAGCCAGGATCGACGTCGCCATAGACGGGCGCATAACCCGGGGCGTAGCCGTAGTAATCGGCCCCCCAGGACTGGTCGTAACCGTAACCATAGCCGTAGCCGGGGCCCACCGCGCACCCGGCCAGTAAAGCGGCTATCCCTGCCACGAAAACGAATTTGTACATTGCGCACTCTCCTTTTTCGTTTAGAAGAGGCGACATGGGTTCCGGTTCGCGGCGAATGATGAAGATTAGTTAACGTTCCCCCGCGATTTTTTCATGTGGGGGACGCCGAATATCCGCCGGTTGACGCGTCGTGAGCAAGAAGGGGAAACGGTTGACGATTCACTATTGGTGAAGTGATCCATCACTAATCCTTGCTTTACAGGGTCTGCCGCGTCACCTATCGTCGAGCAGGCTTGGGCGCTCGCTCTGAGCGTGCCTTTCTTTAACAAGCAGAATCGTAAGCAATCCTATCCAGATATTTTCGTGATGGTGATAGGGAGTCACGCTTTTGCGATGCGATATTGGCAGATGAGCCGGCCCTCTCGCAGGCAGTGTTCGGTAACCGGTCGGCCTGTCGCCTCGGAAAAATACGCGGCGAGTGCTCGGCACACACAGGGACTTTCGCGTACCGCACCCGCTACGGGGCAGCTGTAATTGCGGACCATGACGGCATCGCCGTCGGGGACCGCTTCGGTGTGCGCACCAAGTGCATCGACGACCGCCATGGCGTCGGCAAGGTTGGACGTGAAGTCGGACGACGCGGGCAGACCATTTTCGCGTGCGAGGCGGCGGCCCGTTTCGGTGAGGATATCCTCGAACTGGGCGTCATCAAGTCGATGCCGAAGTGTGGCGAGAAGGCCGAGCAAAAACACGGGATAAGCACTGGATGAACGGTCTTCGCTGCCCGGCGCGGCCTCATAGAGTACAGTCGGTTTGCCCGGGGTGCCGGTTTGCACCAATCTGCGCCGGTAGCACCGGGGCATGCGCTAACCGGCACGTCGCTCCATAAATGAGCGGGTCAACCGTGCAATCTCATCTGCGGCTTCGTCTAGCGCGAAATGGCCACCGTCCACTTCATGGACCTCCGCGTCGGGCACGTCGCGCGCATAGGCGTGAGCCGCGGCCACCTCGAAGGAAGGGTCATAGCGTCCCCAGACTACCAGCGTCGCGGGCTTGTGCCGGCGAAGCCATGCCTGCCACTTCGGATAGGACGCCACATTGTTCTGATAGTCGTAGAAGAGATCCGTCTGAATCTCTTGCTGACCCGGCCTCGCCAGAAACGCGAGTTCGTCGGTCCATAGATCCGGGTCGTAGCGTTCCGGATTCGGACTCTTTCCCACGTGACGCAACCGTGTGGCATCGAGAGAAAAGAAATTCGCCCGCAGCGCGGCTTCATGAGCGGCGCGGTCACGCCAGAACGCCCGTCGCGTCTCCCATAACGGGCCAAGCCCTTCCTCGTGCGCCACCGCATTCTGAACGATCAGCGCTCCGATCCGATCGGGGAGCGCCTCGGCAACACGGAATCCGACCGGCCCCCCATAGTCCTGGACGAACAAGGCATAGCGTCGGAGTCCCAGGTGTTCGATGAATCTCGCGATCACTTCGGCGAGGTGATCGAACGTGTAGCGGAACTGCCTTGGATCCGGCGCGCCGGAATGTCCGAACCCCGGCAGGTCCGGCGCGATGAGCCGGTATCGATCCGACAGGCGCTGGATCAGCGGTTCGTACATGCGCGACGATGAGGGAAAGCCGTGCAGCAGCAGGATGACCGGCGCGTCACGAGGTCCTGCATCGCGGTAGAAGATTGGCAGACCGCCGACCTCGGCCGTGATGTAGGTCGTTGGCACACGAACGGGTGGAGTGGCGTGTGTGGTCATGAGGTAACTCCCGAGTGGAGATTTTTTCCAAGAGGATAAGCGCGTCAGTGAATCGCTTCAAATGATGAATAGTGATGCGATGTTTCACTGAGAATGAAATAAACGGGCGTCAACGGAGAGGGGGATTTGCCAGGTAGTTTCCCTGGCGGCGGCAAAAGCGCTGTCTTTTTCTGCCCGGTGCTGTCCGTAATTCACTGAGAGCGATCGTATCCATCATCAATCATCACTTTATGTGATCGATTGGTCGTCCTATCGTCCAGATCACAAGAAGACAGCACGGCCCTGGTCGTCGACACGACGGGGACGGAACTCAAGAAGATTTTCGTGGATGGAGACAAAGCAATGGACACGACCGAACTTTCGGAGGTTCGAGGCACCCCTTTATTTGCGTCGCTGGTCCGGCGACGCAGGCGATTCGTGGTCGGGTTGACGGCCGCAACCCTGATTCCTTACTACGCCTTTATTCTCGTCGCCGCGTTTGCGCCTGATTTGCTGGCCGGGAGATTCCCGGGCTGCGAGGTGGTGAGTCTCGGCTGGCCGGTCGGCGTGGCGCTGATTATTGGCACATGGCTGTTGACCGGCCTGTACGTTCATCGCGCGAACGGCGAATTCGATACGCTGACCTCGAAGATTCTGGCCGGAGAAAAACAATGAGCGGCTGCCGCCGAGGGGTATTTCTCTTTTTCCTGCTGGGTATCTGCGGCACTGCCACGGCGGCGCCGGACGTACTGGGAAAAGTCGAGCGACAGCCGCTAAACGTCACCGCCATAGTGATGTTTCTGATATTCGTTGCTGCAACGCTGGTGATTACCTGGTGGGCAGCCAACCGGACCCGCTCGATGAGCGACTTCTATACCGCAGGCGGCGGCATAACCGGATTCCAGAACGGCCTTGCACTGGCGGGCGACTATATGTCCGCTGCTGCATTGCTTGGTTTGACCAGCATGATCTTCTTCCACGGCTACGACGGAATGATCTATGCGATCAGTTTTTTCGTGGCATGGCCGTTGTTGTTGTTTCTTTTTGCCGAACGAATCCGCAATCTGGGGCGCGTCACTATTGCCGACATCGCATCCTTCAGACTGGACCAGAACCGCATTCGCACACTGACGGCGTTCGGATCGCTTATCGTGGTCTGCTTCTACCTCGTGGTGCAGATGGTCGGAGCAGGGCAGCTCATCGAATTGCTATTCGGTTTGCCCTATAACTATGCGGTTGTCGTCGTGGGTGTGTTGATGGCCGTCTATGTCACTTTTGGCGGCATGGTCGCAACGACCTGGGTGCAGATCATCAAGGCGGCGCTCATGCTGTGCGGCGGAACCTTCCTGGCAGTCCTGGCGCTCAGCCGGTTCGGTTTTTCATTTGACACGCTGTTTGCACAGGCTGTCGCGGTTCACGAGAGCGGCGCCCGGATTTTGCTGCCGAGCCATCTTGTTTCGGACCCCCTGGCGATGGTCTCGCTGTCGATCGGGCTGGTGTTTGGCACCGCGGGGCTCCCGCATATTCTCATGCGGTTTTTTACCGTCCCCGACGCAAAGGCTGCGCGCAATTCCGTTTTCGTCGCCACCGGATTTATCGGCTTCTTTTTCCTGATCGTCATGGTGCTGGGCATGGCGGCTATCGTGGTGGTCGGCCAGAACCCCGCTTTCTACGAGGCGGGCAAAGTCGGTGGCAAGCTTATTGGCGGCGGCAACATGGCGGTCATGCACCTGGCGAACGCGCTTGGCGGCAACCTTATGCTTGGCTTCCTCTCGGCGGTTGCCTTCGCCACGATTCTTGCCGTCGTATCGGGACTGACGATGGCGGGCACGTCGGCGATCTCGCATGACCTTTACGTGATGGTGTTCAAGAAGGCTCACGCCGATCCGGCGGAGGAACGCCGGGTGTCCCGAATCGCCTCGGTGTGTATTGGCGTGGTCGCGGTCGCGCTGGGCATCCTGTTCAAAGATCAAAACATTGCTTTCCTCGTGGCACTCACATTCGGAGTGGCAGCCTCGGTAAATTTCCCGATTCTGGCGCTTTCGATGTACTGGAGGGGGCTGACCACACGTGGGGCACTCATTGGCGGTGTCGCGGGACTGGTGAGTTCGGTGGCCCTCGTCATTCTGTCGCCCGCGGTTTGGGTAAAAATTCTGGGCCACGCTCAGGCCATTTATCCCTACGACTATCCCGCCATTGTCTCGATGACGATTGCCTTCGTCTTCTCCTGGTTGGGTTCGGTGACGGACAGCAGCGAAGAGGCCGCGCACGAGCGCAATCAGTTCGACGACCAGTTCGTTCGTGCCCAGACGGGATGGGGCGCTTCGAAAACGATCGGTCACTGACTGCCGTGGTATTTACACAAAGGAACGAGGTATGCAACTGAGAGACAACGGCCTGAGGTTTTCGCCGATCACCATTGTTCTGCACTGGGTCGTGGTGATCCTTCTGCTTTCGATCATTGGACTGGGCATCGCGCTATCGCAGTCTGTCGATGATGCGCAAAAGCTGGAATATTCGCATCTGCAGAACCTGCTAGGCACCATTCTCTTTTGCATTTCGATCTACCGGTTTTGGGCGCGTATTACCTCGTATCATCCGTTGCCGCTTGGCACACCCAATCCCGTTGAGGTGATCGCGAGCCGGTCAGTCGCGGCGGCGCTTGCGCTGGCTATGGTGTTATTGCCGCTCGCCGCGTGGCTGACGAAGTGCGCTGCCGGAGAGACGGTCGGTCTGCCCGGCGGCTGGGCGATTCCTGCTCCGTTCGGTCCGAGCGTAGAGGCACATCATCTATTTGGAATCCTGTTCAAAACCGGCGCGACGGCATTCCTCGCGGGCCTTGCGCTGCATATCTTCGGCGCACTCAAAAGCCATCTCATCCTGAAGAACGACGCACTCAAACGGATGCTGGGCAAACACGTGGAGCTTTGACACCATGAAAGACTACGAAACGGGATTCCCCGGGAACACGCTCACCCGGCTGTGTGGTGTGCGCTATCCAATCTTCCTCGCGGGTATGGCGGCGATCTCCGGTCCGAAGCTGGTCGCCGCGGTGGCCGAGGCGGGAGGGATGGGTACGCTTGGCGGGTTGCGGCTGGCTCCGCTGACGTTGCGCCAGTGGATCAGGGAGACCCGCGCGCTCACGGATCAGCCGTTCGGTGTGAATCTGGTTCCATCGTTCGGCGGTCCCGAGGTCTTCGAGGCTCAGTTCCAGGTGCTCCTGCAGGAAAGGCCCAGGATGCTGTCGCTCTTTTACGCCGAGGACTACAGCGCCGATATGATTCCGCGCGCGAAGGATGCCGGCATGATCGTCATGGTCCAGGTGGGCACGGTCGCCTTGGCGCGACACGCGCTGGAGCGAGGGGCGGACATCATCGTTGCACAAGGCAGTGAATGTGGCGGGCACCTCAACCGCGGGACCATCGGGCTGATGTCGCTGCTTCCGGCGCTATGCGACGTTGCTCAGGGCCGGCCCGTGCTGGCGGCCGGAGGCATCACGACTCGCGACGATGTGCGCATGGCGATGGAGCTGGGCGCGTCGGGTGTGCTGGTGGGTACGGCCTTCATTGCCAGTGACGAGTCCAATGCGCATCCGCTGTACAAACAGAAGATCGTGGACGCAACGGTGGACGATACGGAGTACAGAACGGGTTACTCGTTCGGCTGGAAATACGGCACACCTCATCGCGTGATCCCCAATCGCGACCGCTGGAATCTGCTACGGTTCATTGGCGGTGGAGCTCGCGTCATCGACAAGCCGCGCATGGCACAAAAGCTCTCGCTGTATGCCGGTCAAGGTGTGGGCAAGATTGACCGCGTCACACCGGCGGCAGAACGCGTTGCTGAGCTGGCAGCCGGGCTTCCGGAGCGGGCGGCCGCCTGGGAAGTCGGAGAAATCGAACGCGTGCGTAACCTGGAGAGGCTCCTGCATGTTGCATGCGGAGCCCGATAAATCAGTAATTCGACGCTACGAGCGAGTGACGCACCTCTGCATAAGGGGACTTCGGTGGCACTGGCTTCTCCGTCATCTCGCTGCCGATCCGGCCAAGCTGATCACGAACCACATCCATAAATGCGCCAAGTGCCGGTGTGGTCAGCGTATCGGCACGGCGAATGAACACGGTCTTGACGTTGGAGAACGCTTCCGGCAGCCGATGAAAGCGTATCGCGTGCCGTGTGCCGTAACTCTCGGTGATGCATTCAGGCAACAGGGTGACGCCCATTCCGGCGGATACGCACGACAGGATGCCGTCGAGCGTGCCTAGCTCCATGATCTGACCCGGCACCAGACCGACCTCGTAAAACCAGTGCTCAAGCGTGGATCGGTAGAAACAGCCGGTGCGAAAAACGAGGACGGTCTGCTGCGGCATGGACTGGATCAGCGCGTCAAGGGAATCGAATTCGCTGCTGCTCACCAGAACCAGTTCCTCCTGAAAAATCTCATCCTGCAACAGCGCCGAATTCTGGTGCAGCCCTCCGACAAAGGCACCATCAAGGCGGTGGTTTTCAACAGCCTTGATCAACTCCACGGTCGTACCCGTCAGAAGGGACAGCTGGACCTGCGGGTATTTTTCCCTGTATCGGGTGAGCACCTGAGGCAGCCGGATTGCCGCAGTCGTCTCCATCGAGCCGAGGCGTAGATGCCCGCCGGGCGTTGCCGTATCAAGCAGCGCATTGCGGCTCTCGTCGGCGAGTTGAAGTATCCGCCGCGCGTAGCCGAGAAAGGTGTGTCCGGACGAGGTGAGAACGACGCCACTCTTTTGCCGGATGAAAAGTTGCTGGCCCAACTCGGATTCGAGTTCTTTCACCCGCATGGTGATGTTCGACTGGACCGTATGTACCTTGTCGGCAGCGGCCGTGAAACTGCCATATTCGGCCACCGCGCAGAAAATTTTCAAATGACGCAATTCCATGGCTACACCCTTTCATCATCAAGAGTGATGGTCAACATCGCTCACAATCACTTTACTGCGTCGAGGCGGCGCGGCACAGTAGCGCAAACACGTAGCGGGACATAATTTGGCTATGCTGACGATTTCAAGCATCGAACACCTCTTCGCCTGCGGTCTGGAAAACCTGGAGCCGGAAGGCCAGCTCACCGGTATCTATAAACGCCGCGTTCCCGGGCTTGTGCGGGTCGGGAAGCTGGGTATCGCGGGAGATGAGCATGGCGATCTCCGGGTGCACGGTGGGCCCGAAAAGGCCGTGCATCAGTACGCCGCCGAAAACTACAGGCGGTTGGCGGAGGCGTTTCCGCAATGCGCGGACTCGTTTGTTCCGGGCAGCCTCGGGGAGAATATTTCCACCCGTCGCATGACCGAACGGAGCGTCTACGTCGGCGATGTATTTCGGTTCGGCACCGCGGTCCTGCAGGTGTCGCAGCCGCGCAGCCCGTGCTGGAAGATCAATCACCGTTTCGGCGTGGAGCGGATGTCGATGTTTGTTGCGCAGACGAGGATTACGGGTTGGTATTACCGGGTGCTGCACCCGGGAGAAATGCGGGAGGGCGACGAGATATTGCTCCTCGAACGGCAGACACAGCGGTTTTCCATCGAGCAGTTTTGGCAGGTCCAGATGTCGCACCGTCCGTCCATCGACGATCTTGCCGAACTGGCCATGGTCCCCGGGCTTGCGCCGGAATGGCGGCAACGGCTGGAGCACAGGGCGAAGTGGCTGCGCGCCCAGGCCGGCAGTCAAGCCTGAAGCAGTCAGGGTACAGGCGGGCGCGGCGACGACGTTCATGCTCACACTCTTTTCATCTGGTTCAGCAAGTTCCGGAAGGCGGGAACGTCGTAGCCCGCACGCCAGATCAGGCAGGTGTCGACGTGCCCCGCAGGCAGTGTCTTGAGGTCCTTCGGCACCTTGGCCAGCGCCAGCACACTTTTGGGTAGCAGGGTGACACATGCGCCCGCTGCAACGCAGGCAATCATGGCGTGGTAAGAGCCCATTTCCTGCACTTTCCAGTCCGGGGAATCCGGAATGCCGAGCAGTTCTTCGGCAATGGCGCGATACGTGCATCCCTGTGCGAACGCCGCCAGTGAACGTGTGCCGATAGTCCGGGCGCTGCGCGCGTGAATTTCGCTGGACGGCGCGAGCAACAGCAATTCTTCATGCCATGCTTTCTCGGCGATCAATTCCAGATCGTTTAGTGAGGAGTCCTCCGCAGCAGGCGGTAACGCGAGAAAGGCGCAGTCCAGCCTGCCCGTGCGAACCTGCTCGAGCAGCGACCTTGACGGGCCCGTGCTGACTTCGAGCTGCGTGTTCGGGTAGCGGCCATGGTATGCGGCAAGCACGGTGGGGAGCCGGCTGGCCGCGGTGCTTTCCATGCAGCCCATACGCAGAACGCCGCCGTCCAGGCCGCCCGTGACGACGTGCCGGGCCTCTTCCTCCAGCGCCAGCATCCGTTGTGCGTAGTCGAGAAAGCGCTCGCCGGCAGTCGAGAGGCTGAGCCGCTTGCCGGTGCGCACGAACAGTTCGACACCTACATCCGCTTCCAGCTGCTGAATCCGCGTGGTGACGTTGGATTGAACCCTGCCCAGACGGCTTGCCGCGCGCGTGATGCTCAATTCGGCTGCCACCGTGCAAAAGATATTGAGCGAGTCCCGATCCATGTAATTCTCAAAAAATGAATGATAGAATGATTTTATTCTCTGTTAGGGAATTTGTCATCTTCGCCGTTCAACCCCCGCAGAACAGGAGTCGCCATGAGTTCGCTACATCCCTTCCTCGAAAGACTCGGCATCGAGTTCCCCGTCATCCAGGCGCCGATGGCGGGCGTATCCACGCCGCAGCTCGCGGCGGCCGTCTCGAACGCCGGTGGACTGGGTTCCCTGGGTATCGGCGCGAGCACGCCGGACCAGGCCCGCAAGATGATCGAAGAAGCGCGTAGTCTCACGCGCGAGCCTTTCAACGTGAACGTGTTTTGCCATCTGCCGGCCCAACGTCACGCGGAGCGGGAAGCGGCGTGGCTGCGGCATCTGGCGCCGCTGTTTGCCGAGGCGGGTATCGCGCCTCCGGCGGCGCTCAATGAGATCTACACGACATTTCTTGAGGACGACGCGGTATTCGGGTTGCTGATCGACCTGCGCCCGGCTGTCGTCAGCTTCCACTTCGGGCTGCCTTCCGCAGACCGTATCCGCGCGCTGCGCGAAGCCGGCATCACGACCCTGGCTAGCGCGACCAGTCTGGGCGAGGCAGCGCTGATCGAGCAGGCTGGCGTCGACGCCATCGTGGCGCAGGGGATCGAGGCGGGCGGTCACCGCGGCGTGTTCGACCCGGAGGCCGTCGACGAACGGCTGAGCACGGCGGTGCTGGTACGGTTGCTGGTGGAGCGGACGAAACTGCCCGTGATTGCCGCAGGCGGCATCATGGACGGCCAGGGGATCAAGGCCGCACTGGACCTGGGTGCCGCTGCCGCGCAACTCGGCACGGCCTTTATCCTGTGCCCGGAATCGGCGGCCAACGCGAGCTACCGCACCAACCTGAAAAGCGAACGCGCCGCAGCGACGCGGTTGACTTCGGTGCTGTCCGGGCGTCCGGCACGCGGCATGGTTAATCGCCTGATCGCCTTCGGGGAGTCGCCGGGAAGCCCGGTGCCGGCACCTTATCCCGTTGCCTACGACGCTGCCAAGCAATTGAATGCGGCTGCCGCGAAGCTCGGCAACCACGAGTTTGCAGCGCAATGGGCGGGCCAAGGGGCTCCGCTGGCGCGCGAATTGCCTGCCGCGCAACTGGTCCAGACGCTCGTTGCGGAATTGCGAAGCTGACGGAAGCTTGCCCACAGGGGTTCTTGCAAGCATGGGGGTGCCTTTTTTGCGGTGAAACCTGACGCGCCTGCTCTCAGATCATGAGCAGAGCCATGCCCGCACACATAAAAAGAACCGCCTCCAGGGGAGACGGTTCGAAGGTCCTGGCCACTCGGGGAAGGTGCCAGAGCCTGAGAGGATTGAACGACAACCGCCACAAACCGGTTTGATCTGGCCCGACCCGGGCCGACATATCTCGAACACCTGAACAGTCTGTTATGTGTTTGCGCGTATGTTTGTGCGCCGCACCGAACCACTTGCCGACTGTCATTGGGAACGACCGCCGCGCCGCCGTTGCTGCCTCCGCCGTCCGTAGAACCCATCGTAGATGACGCTCGCGGGCACCTCCATCGGGACCGGCCGATAGTTCCCTAAAGAATTGCTGATTTACATGTCAGGATTTCCTTAAAATCGCTGCCCGCATGCAAGTCTTTAGTAGAAACCCTGATTTATATGTAGGAAGCCATATCATATCGCTCGAAAGCGTGGATGACGGTCGCGGTTAGCCGCTAAAGGTTTATCAAACCAGACCGATATCGTAGCAATGGACCATAAGAATTCCGGCAGAGGATCGTCCATGCGCGTATCACCACACCACTACGGAGGGTAGCGTGCGCTGTTCGCATCAGTGCGAACTCGCGCGCGACGATATGTTCAAACGCTTAACGATACAGAATGGGCTCACGCTCACGATTGCGGGCTATACGCTCGCGTTGATCGCCACGATGCTCGTCGCCGTGCTGGGTCTCAAGCAGAGCAACGATGCACTCAAGCAGTCCTACGCGACCGATACGGTGGCGCTCACTCATCTGAAGACGAGTTCCGAACTGATGCTGCAAGTGCAGCTGGCGCTCGGCAACTACGAGACGCTTTTTTCCATGGGGCGCGCGAGCGACGACCTGCTGCCGAAGGCGCGCGCGGTGCTCAAGGCGAGCGACGACAATTGGGCGGCGTATCTGGCAAAGCCGCGCAACGCCGAAGAGTCGCGCGCGGCCAATGAGGTGCAGGTGGCCCGGGCGGCGCTCATCAAGCAGGCGCTTGAGCCGGAGTTCGCGCAGCTCTCGCAGAACGACTACTACAAATTCCACAATACCCGGGGCGAGGCCGATTCGCTCAACACCCGATATGAGCGGGCGATGAGCGCGCTCGAAGCGTTACAGGTGGATCACCAGGAAGCGCGCTTCAATAGCGCGCAGGCGCAGTTCCATCGGCTCATGATCGCGGCGGCCGTGATCGCGCTGGCGGCGCTCGGCATTGGCCTCGGTGCGCGTGCCGCGCTGGCGGCGGTGATCGGACGGCCGCTTGCCCGCATGCAGTCGATGATGAGCGAGATCGCGTCGAGCCAGGATTTCACGCGCCGTGTGCCGGTGGGGCGGATGGACGAAATCGGGCGCTCGATCGTCGCGTTCAACGAGATGATCGAGAAGATCCAGCAAAGCTCCGCGCTGCTCAAGCAGAAGACGGCCGACATTCAGGCGATGCTGCAGAACATTCAGCAGGGCATGCTGACGGTGGTCGATGGCGCGCTCGTGCACGCCGAATACTCGGCTTACCTCGAAGCGATCTTCGAGACGAAGGAGATCGCCGGGCAGCCGGTCATGGAGCTCGTGTTCGATCACACGGATCTGAACTCGGACCTGCGCTCGCAGGTCGACGCCGCGATTCATGCCTGCATCGGCGAGGACGCGATGAACTTCACGTTCAACCAGCACCTGCTCGTGAACGAGATCGCCAAGACGATGGCCGACGGCCGCGTGAAGACGCTCGACCTCAGCTGGTCGGCGATCACCGACGAGAACGACACGGTCATGCGCCTCATGCTTTGCGTGCGCGACGTGACCGAGTTGCGGCAGCTTGCGGCCGAGGCCGGCGAGCAGAAGAGCCGGCTCGAAATGATCGGCGAGATTCTCGCGGTCAGCGAAGAGAAGTTCCACCATTTCGTCGACAGCGCAACGGGCTTCGTCAACGAGAACGAGCGGATCATTCGCCAGCACGCGCAGGCCGACAGCGCGGCGATTGCCGAGCTGTTCCGCAACGCGCACACCATCAAGGGCAACGCGCGCACCTACAGCCTGCAGCATCTGACGAGCATCGTGCACGAGACCGAGCGGCGCTACGACGCCCTGCGCCGCAACGATGTCAGCGAGGAGTGGAATCAGGAAGTCCTGATTGCCGACCTCGAACGCGTGAAGGCCGCGATCGAGCGCTACAGGACGATCAACGACGTGAGCCTGGGCCGCAAGGACGCCGGAAGCCACGGCAGCGCCGAACACTATCTGATGGTCGACCGCGGGCATATCCAGGAGAGCCTGCGCATGCTGGAAGCAGCGGACCCGGTCGACGTCCGCAGCCTGCTGACGATGCGCGACTCGCTGCATCGGAACTTGCGCATTCTCGGCACCGAAACGATCGAGGACGCCTTGTCGGGCGTGCTCGGGTCGTTGCCGTCGCTGGCGCGGGAGTTGGGCAAGGAGCCGCCCGTCGTGCGCATCGATGACGGTGGCTACCGCGTGGACAAGCAGGTGAGCAGCACCTTGAAGAATGTCTTCATGCACCTGATTCGCAACTCGGTCGATCATGGCATCGAGACCGCGACCACGCGCGTCGCGCAGGGCAAGCCGGCGGCCGGCACGATCGCCATTCAGGCCAGCCTCGGCAGGGGCGCGCTGCAGATCACCCTGAGCGACGACGGCCGCGGCCTCGCCCTCGGGCGTATCCGCAGTATCGCGAGTGCGCGCGGTTGGCTCGACGACGACGCGCAACTGAGCGACGAACTGGTGGCCGACTTCATCTTTCACGCCGGCTTCTCGACCGCCGAAAAGGTCACGGAAGTGTCCGGGCGCGGCGTTGGCATGGACGCGGTGCGGGATTTCCTGAAGCGCGAGAACGGCAGCATCCAGTTGCGCTTCACCGACGACCAGCGCGGCGCCGACTACCGTCTGTTCCAGATCGTGGTCTGCCTGCCGGAGCGGTGCGCGGTGCACAGCGTGGGCGGTGCGCCGCAGGAGAAGGAAGAGATGCCGTTGCAGGCCGACGCGCTGTCCGATTGAGTCATCTGGAGAAGGGCAGTGGCAGAACGATATGGAATCCCGATTATTGCGTTGATGCTCGGCTTGCTGGCCGTGTTCGCGGCGGTGTGGTTCGAGCGGCGCCGCGGCACACGGGAGCTCGCGCAGCAGCGCGCCGAAGCCGAAGCGCGCCATGGCGCCGCGCTCGCGCAGGCCGATGCCCGGCATCGGGAGCAGGCGGAACAGGAAAAGCGCGAGCTCGAGTCGCTCGTCGCGAGCCTGCGCGACGACCTGGCCCGGCGCTCGGCGGGCGAGGACGAAGCCCATGCGGCGCGTGCCGCCGTGCTCGAGTTCAAGGAGGAATGCGGGCGGCTGGCGGCGTCCATCGCGGACGAAGCGGCCCGGCTCAAGACGCTTGCCGTGACCTTCGAGCGCTGGCATGAGCAGATGATTTCGCTGATGGCGCAGAACCAGGAGATGCACAGCAAGAACCAGGAGCTGTCGTCGATCGTCGCGCACGTGCTGATCGTGTCCTTGAACGCCTCGATCGAGGCGGCGCGCGCAGGCGCCGCCGGACGCGGATTCTCGGTCGTGGCGAGCGAGGTGCGCACGCTGGCGTCGCGCTCGCAGGAACTGTCGAAGAGCTATCGGGACAGCCTGCATCGCAACGACCTGATCACGACGGCGACCTTCCAGGATATTCAGGCGGGCGGCAAGATGATCGCCGCCTCGCTGGGCGGTGTTGCGTCGCGCGCGAACCAGCTTCAATCCAGGCTCGAGCAGGTGGCGACGTGATCAGCGAGCAAGCGAAGGACAGCCTCGAGCGGATCTTTCGCCAGGCCGCGCGCCTGCGCCTGACGGCCAGCGCGGGCGATTCGTGCGAAGTCGCGCACGGCGCGCCGCACGAAGGCACGTCGGACGACGAATTGATCGTGCTGACCATTTCGTCGATCACTTTCCGGCTGCTGCTGGTCCTGCGTTTCGACAACGACGACGCCACCCGCGCTTACTACCTCGGCGGCGGGGAGGCGACGCTGGAGGAACGGCTGCTCGAAATCTGCAACCTGTGCTGCGGCGCGATGAATCATCAGCTCGTCGAATACTTCCCGGATCTCGGGATGTCGACGCCCTACGTGCTCAGCGGCCACTGCGCGGCGTATCTGACTCAACTGAAGCCCGATTTCCTCGCCTCGTATTGCGTGACGGTCAACGGGACCGTGCGGCTCGGCGCGACGGTATGCGTGTGCGCCGACGCGCCGCTCGATTTCGTGGCGCACGTCGCCGAGGTTGCCGACGTGGCCGAGAGCGTCGGCGAGCTCGAACTCTTTTGACAACCCGGCAAGAAAGCCCGCATTTGTTTTGACGGATTACCTGATAAGGACTGGAGAGGAAAGCGTTATGGCGAAGATTCTGGTGGTGGACGATTCGAGCACCGTGCGCGACGAGGTGGCGGGCTTCCTGAGAAAGAACGGCCTCGACGTGGACACGGCGATCGACGGCAAGGACGGGCTCGCGAAGCTGCGCACGAGCCCGGGCACCCGGCTCGTGATCAGCGACGTGAACATGCCGAACATGGACGGGCTGACCATGGTCGAGAAGATTCGCGGGGAGCTTGCGAATCAGAGTGTCAACGTGATCATGCTGACGACGGAAAGCAGCCCGGCGATGAAGGAGCGCGGCAAGGCCGCCGGCGTGAAGGGCTGGATCGTCAAGCCGTTCAAGGGTGAAGCGGTGCTGGAGACGTTCCGCAAGCTCGCGGGCTGAGCGGGCGGCAAGCGGAGGATTGAAGCGGCTGCAGTGTCACGAGTACACGCGCCTTTTCGTCGTCGATGTCGACGTGGACTCGCACAGAGTGCTGCACCATGACACCGAAAGAACTGTTGGCGAGAGTGATCCGGCTGATTGCCGTGCCGCCGGAGAATCCGGAGCTGCTCAAGGCGCAACACCAGGCCTTCGCGCGGCAGCTTCCCGTGATGTACATCATCCTCGTTTCCAGCACCTGGAGCGTGGCCGTCACGCACATGGGGCACGCGCCCGGCTGGCTGGCCGTCACCATACCGGTCCTGCTTACGCTGACGTGCGCGATCCGGGTGCTCTACTGGTGGAAATCGCGTCATGTGGACACGACCGCGCAAGCCGCGGCGCGAGCGCTCATGCGCACGAACCGCCTGGCCGTGGTCATCGCCGTCGCGTTCACCACGTGGGCGCTCCTGCTGTTTCCGTATGGGAATGCGTTCGAGAAGGCCCAGGTGGCCTTCTACATGGCGATTACGGTGATCGGGATCATCCTGAGCCTCATGTTCCTGCGCTCTGCCGCGCTCATCGTGACGGTGATCGTGAACGTACCGTTCATGCTCTTCTTTGTTTCGACAGGAGAACCAACCTTGGTCGCGACCGCGATCAACATGGTTTTCGTTTCGGGCGGTCTGATTGCCATGGTTTTCGTCAATCACGAGGCCTTCGCGCGCATGATCGAAGCCCGGAGCGAGTCGCGCAACCGGGAGCAGGCCCAGCAGCGCCTGCTGGACATGATCGACGACATGCCGGTGGCAGTGATGACCGTCGACCTCGACACGTTCAGGATCAACTACGTCAACGAAACGTCGAAGCATACGCTGCGCGCCATCGAACACCTGCTGCCGATCCGCGCGGCCGACATCGTGGGGACCTCGATCGACGTGTTTCACCGGCATCCGGAACGCCAGCGCCGGCTGCTGTCCGATCCCGCCAACCTGCCGCACCGGACCCGCATCCAGCTTGGGCCGGAAGTGCTCGACCTGCAGGTGTCGGCCGTCAACAACGCGAACGGCCACTATATCGGCCCGATGCTCTCCTGGTCCATCGTGACGCGGCAGGCAGAGGCCGAGGAACGGATCTACCGGCTCGCGCACGAGGACTCGCTCACGGGCCTGCCGAACCGGGCCACTTTCCTGGACGAGCTGGAGGCGAACCTGGCCCGGCCGGACACGGCCATCGGTCTGCTGTACATCGATCTGGACGGGTTCAAGATCATTAACGATGCGCGCGGACATCGCGCCGGCGACGAACTCCTGCGGCAGGTCGCCAACCGGCTGCGCGGCGAGTGTCTGCACGCTCCGAACCTGAACCTCGGACGCATTGGCGGCGACGAGTTTGCGGTGCTCGTACGCGATGCCTGTGCGGATGCGGTCGCCTCGATCGCCGCGAGACTGGTCGAGGTGCTCATCGCGCCTTACGCCCTCGAGCCTGACCGGCAGGTGCGGATCGGCGCCTCCATTGGCTGCGTGCTGGCCCCGCATCGCGACGAGAGCGCGGAGGCGCTGCTCTCGCGTGCGGACATGGCGCTCTACGCAGCCAAGGCGGCCGGCAAGGGAACCTACCGCATGTTCTCGCCGGATATGGAGGCGCGCGCGCAGGAGCGGCTGCAGCTCGAAGCGAAGCTGCGCGTCGCGCTCGAAGAGAATCAGGGCCTCTTCGTGTTTTATCAGCCGATCGTCGACGTTGCGACGACCCGGGTCACGGCGAGAGAAGCGTTGGTGCGTTGGCACAGCCCGAAGCGGGGCTGGATTTCTCCCTCGGAGTTCATCCCGGTGGCCGAAGACAGCGGTTTGATCGACCGGCTCGGGCGGTTCGTGCTGAACCGCGCATGCCGCGATGCGGCGCACTGGCGGGACGGCGCACGCGTGGCCGTGAACGTTTCCGCGGCGCAGCTCGGCCGCGGAACGATCGGACCCACGATCGCGGCCGTGCTCGCCGATTCGGGACTGCCTCCCGACCGGCTCGAAATCGAAGTGACGGAAACGGCGTTGCTGCACGACGAGGGCGAAGTCGTAGCCGACTTGCGCGCGCTTCGCGACATGGGCGTGCGCGTGGCGCTCGACGATTTCGGAACGGGCTTCTCGTCGCTGGTCCACGTGCGGGCCTTCCCGTTCGACAAGATCAAGATCGACGGTTCGTTCGTCCGTGACGCCGTTACGCGGCCTGACTGCGCAGCCGTGGTCAGGGCCATTGCGGACCTGGGCAAGCGCCTGGGCGTCACGACCGTGGCGGAAGGCGTGGAAACCCAGGAGCAGTTCGCCCGCATCACGGAAGAAGGGTGCACCGAGGTCCAGGGCTATCTCTTCGGCCACCCTCTGCCTCGCGAAAGCGACGCACTCCTGATAGAACGTATCAACCTGCATGCCTCGTCGGGAACACCGCTCAGGAACCCGACACCGTCTTGACCGGACGTGTTTACACCTATCAATACAACGCCTGCGCAGCCGTTAAAACGGCATCATCGTCCGCCCGCGAAATTCGGGCATGCCGAGCCTTGACCTCGGCCGCATCATGTTCACGAAATATTCCGCCTTCAACCTGATTCTCTCGACGCCGGCGCTGGAGCGGGACACGGTTAGCGCGTCCAGCCGCTCGTCGCTGCTGTCGACGCTGTTCGACAACTTTCGTCCGCTGCTCATGGCGGGCATCGCCAGCGCGTTCGTCGCGGCGACGGCGTTCGTGCGGCTGCACCAATGGTGGGCCGCGTTATGGTTCGCCGCCGATCTGGGTACGACTTCGGCCCGGCTCGGCATGGTGTACTTCTACACGTCCCGCGGCCCCTCGGCCAGGGTTCATCCGCAACGATGGGCCATCTCCTATGTGCCCCTCGCGCTCGCTTCGTCCCTGTTGCTGGGTACCGGCACGATGGCGTGCGTGATGTCGGCGGATACCGAGGTGGCCGCCCTCGCCATCATGGTGACAGCCGGGGTTCTGGGCGGCATAGCGTCACGCAACGCCGCGCTGCCTTACCTCGCGATCACGCAGATTCTCCTGGGCGCGCTGCCGATCGGCCTTGGTGCGCTGCTCACGGCACGGAGCGGGTTCTGGATTCTCGTGCCGCCCCTCGTGGCCTACGTCACCGCCATGGTCTCGGTTGTCCGCCGCCACTACGAGGGGCTCGTCGCGTTGATGAGCGCGGAACAGAAACATGCGGAAATTGCGGCCCGGTTCGATGCGGCATTGGCCAACATGCCGCACGGCCTGTGCACCACCGACATCGCGGGAAGGGTCATCATCGCCAACCGCCGCACGGCGGAGCTGTTCGGCGCCACGGCCGAAATGCTGAAACTCAACGCGCCGCTGCCCGAGTTTATCGGTCATGTCGCGCTCGCGCAGTTCGGCGAGACGCTGCGCCCGCAGATCACGGAGCGATGCGCGGCATGGCTGCGCGAAGGACGCAGTCCGTTGAACCTGGAACTCCGCGACGGTCGGCAGCTCGAGATGACCCGCAACCCGCTGCCCGACGGCACCGCCGTGATCATCATCGAAGACGTCACGGAACGTCGCCAGAACGAGGCGAATATTCTTTACCTCGCGAGACACGATTCACTCACCGGTCTTGCCAACCATCGCGAATTCGGCGACCAGCTCGACACGATCCTTGCCCATGCAACGATCACGCACGAAAACGCACCCGCCGTCATGTATCTGGATCTCGACGGATTCAAGCAGGTCAACGACAAACTCGGTCATGGCGCCGGAGACGAGGTATTGAAAGAAGTCGCGGCACGCCTGAAGCGCGCGCTTCGGCATGACGAACTCGCGGCGCGCCTCGGCGGGGACGAATTCGCCATCGTCGGCCAGTACGCGGATCTGACCTCCGCCACGGCAACCGCGCAACGCCTCATTCGCGAACTGGAGCGCCCCTATCGCCTGTCCGCCGGCAAGACGGTCGCTATCGGCACCAGCATCGGCATTGCCTTCGCTACCGGGAACGAAGCCCCGGACCAGATCATTCGTCGTGCTGACGATGCGCTGTACCGCGCCAAACAGGCGGGTAAGGGCACTTACCGCGTCTCCAGAGGCGCAGTTATGCGGTAGAAGCCCGGCACCGGGGCGAAATGTGTGCGCTACACCTTGAGCGGAGCCCGACTCTGCTCGTTGTTCAGATGAACGAATTGACTCAGCAGGCGCATCAGATTGACGGCGTCCTCTTCGGACATGCCGGCGAAAAGCGTATCGCGCAGATCGCGCACGGACGGCATCAGGCCGGCCAGCAGCGCCTCGCCTTCCGGCGTGAGAAGCAGACGACGCTGTCGCCTGGGCAGCATCTCCCTCACGATCCATCCTTTGCTCTCCAGGCGCGCGGCAATGTCTGCCGTCGTCGAGGTGTCGAGCGCCACTTTTTGCGCGAGCGTGACCTGATCCAGGCCGGGGCATTCGCCAAGCATGCGGAGGATGGCGTATTGCACAGGGGTAACGTCACGCCCCAGTTTTTCGTAAAACATGGCGACTGCGATCTGATTGGCGCGGCGGATCAGATGGCCGGGCTCTTCGTAGAGGTCCAGGGGCGGGCGGGCTGCGTCGGCGGCAGTGCTTTTTTTCATGGCGAGATCAGGCGTGATTCATCGGCCGGTATGCGGATACCGTAACCGTTGAGGGAAAACCAGTATACCGCGCGGCTTGTAGGCGGATCAGACATTCAGTACACTGAATTACATTCAGTACACTGAATATACCGATCGCGCTCCGACCCGGCAAGGTCGACCGAGGGCGCCTGAAAAGGAGGCAAAAGAATGTTCTTGAAGAATGCGTGGTATGTGGCAGGCACCCCCGACGAGATCGACGCGAAGCCGCTCGGCCGCAAGATTTGCGGCGAGTCGATCGTGTTCTATCGCGGTGCGGGCGGCGAGGTGGTGGCGCTCGAGGACTTCTGTCCGCATCGCGGGGCACCGCTTTCGCTGGGTTTTGTCCGCGATGGCGAACTCGTGTGCGGTTATCACGGACTGCAGATGGGTTGCGACGGCAAGGCGTCGAGCATGCCTGGCCAGCGGGTCGGCGGTTTTCCGGCGGTCAGGCGCTATGCGGCGTTGGAGCGATACGGGTTCCTCTGGGTCTGGCCCGGCGACGCGTCGCAGGCCGATCCGGCAAAGCTGCACCACCTGCCGTGGGCGGACGATCCGCAATGGGCGTATGGCGGCGGGCTGTATCACATTCGCTGCGACTACCGTCTCATGATCGACAACCTGATGGACCTCACGCACGAAACGTATGTGCACGCGAGCAGCATCGGCCAGAAGGAAATCGACGAAGCGGCGCCGAAGACCGTCAGCCGCGGCGACGAAGTCGTCACCAGCCGCTTCATGCACAACGTCAGCGCGCCGCCGTTCTGGAAGATGGCGCTGCGCGGCAACGGCCTTGCCGACGACGTGCCTGTCGACCGCTGGCAGGTCTGCCATTTCACGCCGCCTGGCCACGTCATGATCGAAGTCGGCGTCGCGCATGCGGGTCATGGCGGCTACGACGCGCCCGCCGACCGGAAAGCTGCCTCGATCGTGGTGGATTTCATCACGCCGGAGACCGAAACGTCGATCTGGTACTTCTGGGGCATGGCGCGCAATTTCCAGCCCGACAATGCCGAATTGACCACCCAGATCCGCGAGGGGCAGGGGAAGATTTTCGGCGAAGATCTGGAGATGCTCGAGCGGCAGCAGCAAAACCTGCTGGCATGGCCCGAGCGTCAACTGCTGAAGCTCAATATCGACGCGGGCGGCGTGCTGTCCCGCAAGGTCATCGACCGTCTGCTCGCCGAAGAGCGTTCGCCGGCGCCCGGACGGCCCGTCGCGCCGATCGTGCCGGCGAAGGGGGCGGTGTGAGCGACATGACGTTGACGGTCGAGGTCGTGCGCAAATGGGACGAGGCGCACGGCATCTGCGGTTTCGAATTGCGGCGTCCGGACCGCGGGCCGTTGCCCGCGTTCAGCGCCGGCGCCCACATCGACGTGCATCTGCCCGGCGGCTTCGTGCGCCAGTATTCGTTATGCGGGAGTCCTTCATGTCAGGACCGCTACGAAATCGCCGTGCTGCGCGACGTGCAAGGGCGCGGCGGGTCGATGGCGATTCACGATGATGTCCGCCAGGGCGACCTGATCCGCATCGGCACGCCGCGGAACCTGTTTCCCCTCGATGCCGAGGCACAACGGCACCTGCTGCTGGCAGGCGGTATTGGCGTTACGCCGATCCTCTCGATGGCGGAGCATCTCGCCGCCGCCGGTACGCCGTTCGAGATGCATTACTGCACGCGTTCCAGCGAACGGACTGCGTTTGTCGAGCGGCTGGCCGATCCGGCTTTTCGCGAGCGCGTGCAGTTCCATTTCGACGACGCA
The DNA here is from genome assembly GCF_000684975.1 of Paraburkholderia acidipaludis NBRC 101816. GTDB lineage: Bacteria > Pseudomonadota > Gammaproteobacteria > Burkholderiales > Burkholderiaceae > Paraburkholderia > Paraburkholderia acidipaludis. The sequence goes on from NZ_BAXZ01000028.1 coordinate 49,892, forward strand.
GGCGCCGACCAGGCGTTCGATCTTGCCGCGGTACTCGCGGCGGCAACGGCGCAAACGCATCTCTACGTTTGCGGGCCGCGCGGATTCATGGAGGCGGTGCTGGCCGAAGCGCGCGCGCAAGGCTGGGCCGAACACCGGCTGCATTACGAGTTCTTCTCCGCCCTCGTTCAGGAAGCGGGCACGGATACGGCGTTCGAAGTGCGGATCGCGAGCAGTGGGGCATCCGTCGAGGTGCCGCCCGGCTGCACGGTCATCGCCGCGCTCGCGCGGCACGGCGTGGAGGTGCTGACGTCGTGCGAGCAGGGCGTGTGCGGAACCTGCATGACCCGCGTGCTGGAAGGGCAGCCCGATCATCGCGACAGTTATCTGACTGACGAGGAGAAGGCGGCCGGCGAGTATTTCATGCCGTGCTGCTCCCGCGCCAGGTCGCCCGTCCTGATTCTCGATCTCTAACGCTCATCCTCTCCGGCCGGCCGGGCTCCCGCGCATCTTGCGGCCTGGCCGGCCCGTCATGGCTTTCCCCCCGCCTGCTTCTTTGCCCGCATTTCATGCTGCGGTGCATCTCGAAAAAATAGTTATGTGATGTAACTATTATGGTATAAAACTATCAGACGGCATTCGACCGGAACCAAGGAGACAACGGCAATGAATCTGAACGGCAAGACCCTGATCGTCACCGGCGTGGCGTCCGGCATCGGCGCAGAGACGGCGCGCCTCGCGCGGTTTCACGGCGCTCGCGTGATCGGCGTGGATCGCCAGCCTGTGAACATGACGCTCGACGCGTTTCACCAGGCCGATCTGGGCGATCCGGCCGCGATCGACGCGCTGGTCGCGCACCTGCCGGAGCGCATCGACGCCCTGGCCAATATCGCCGGGGTGCCAGGCACGGCGCCGGTGGATCTCGTGGCGCGCGTGAACTATCTGGGTCTGCGCCATCTCAGCGAGGCGCTGCTGCCGCGCATCGTGGCGGGAGGCAGCGTGATCAACGTCGCGTCGATCCTCGGGGCGGAGTGGCCGCAGCGGCTCGAACTGCACCGCGAGCTGGCCGACACCGCCGGTTTCGAGGCCGGCGCTCGATGGCTCGGCGCGCGTCCCGTGCCGCAGGCCACCTGCTACCAGTACTTCAAGGAAGCCCTGATCGTGTGGAGCGCGCGCCGTTCGCAGGACTGGTTCGCGAAGCATTCCGTGCGCGTCAACAGCGTCGCGCCGGGCCCCGTCTTTACGCCGATTCTCGGCGACTTCGTGACGATGCTCGGCCCCGAGCGCGTGGAAGCCGATGCCGCGAAGATGAAGCGCCCCGCCTACGCAGACGAAGTGGCGGAAGCCATCGTGTTTCTGGCCTCCGGTTCCGCCCGCTGGATCAACGGCATCAATCTGCCCGTCGACGGCGGCCTGGCCGCCACGGCAATCTAAGGACACCCGATCAATACCTACTGGAGACATGCGTCATGAGCAATTCGTCAGGAATTTCGCTTGCCAACGCCGACACGTGGCAGGGCAAGATCTTTAACGGCGACTGGGTTGGTACGCCCGGCGTTCTGGACGTCGTCGAACCCGCCTCCGGCCGGCCGCTGCATCAGGTCGGCAAGGTCACGCCGGAGGACGTCGCCGTCGCCGTGAAATCGGCACGCGCGGCGCAGCGCGCGTGGGCCGCCACGTCGCCGCGCGAGCGGGCCGCCGTGTTTCATCGCGCCGCGGCGCTGTTGCAGGAACAGGCCGGCGCTGCCGCGGCGCTGATCGCGCGCGAGACCGGCGCCATTCTGGCGAAGGGCGAGCACGAGGTGCGCGAAGCGATCGTGTTGCTGCAGCGTGCCGCGGCGATGCCGCTGGAAGCCAACGGACGGGTGCTGCCGGGCCAGCCGGGGCGCCTGAGCATCGCGCGCCAGCTGCCGCTGGGCGTGATCGGCGTGATCTCGCCGTTCAATTTCCCGCTCGTGCTCTCGCTGCGCTCGGTCGCGCCCGCGCTCGCGGTGGGCAATGCCGTGGTGATCAAGCCGGATCCGCGCACGCCTTACGCGGGCGGCTTCGTGATCGCGGAGGTGCTGGCGGCCGCGGGCCTGCCCAAAGGGCTGCTGCACGTTCTGCCGGGCGGCGCGGATGTCGGGCAGGCGCTGGTCGAAGCTCCCGGCGTGCCGATGATCGCGTTTACCGGCTCGACTGCGGCTGGCCGCAAGATCGGCGAGCTGGCGGGGCGCCATCTGAAGAAGGTGTCGCTTGAGCTCGGCGGCAAGAATTCGCTGATCGTGCTGGAGGATGCCGATCTCGACAAGGCGGCCTCGGCCATTGCATTCGGCGCCTGGTTCCATCAGGGGCAAATCTGCATGGCGACGGGCCGCGTGCTTGCCCATCGCAGCATTGCGGGCGAACTCACGCGCCGTCTTGCCGACAAGGCGCGCCACCTGCCGGTGGGCGATCCCGCCGTGGCGCAGGTCGCGCTCGGGCCCATCATCGACCAGCGGCAACTGCAGAATGTGGTCGATATCGTGAGCGCTTCGGTGACGGCAGGCGCCGTGGTCGAGGCGGGCGGAACGCACGAAGGGCTGTTCTACGCGCCGACCGTGCTGTCCAACGTGAAGCCGGGCATGCGCGCGTTCGACGAAGAAATTTTCGGGCCCGTCGCCAGCGTGATTCCGTTCGACACCGACGAGGAGGCAATCGAGCTCGCCAATCGCACCGAATACGGTCTCTCGGCAGGCGTGATCTCGGCGTCGGTCGGGCGTGCCATGGCGATAGGCGAGCGGCTGCACACGGGCCTGCTGCACATCAACGACCAGACCGTGGCCGACGAGGTCACCAATCCCTTCGGCGGGACCGGGGCTTCGGGCAACGGCACCAGCGTCGGCGGCCCCGCCGACTGGGAGCAGTACACGCACTGGCAGTGGGTCACGGTCAAGGACGCCGTGCCGCAGTATCCGTTTTAAGTCGCGGTAGAAGCGCCCATGCGAGGGTGCTTCTACCAACGCCTTCAATTATCGATAAGGTATACGAAATGAGCAGTCAGGCAGAAGAACAAACCGTCGCGTTCGGCATCGAGGACGGTGTGGCATGGGTCAGGTTCAACCGCCCGGAAAAGCGTAACGCGATGAGCCCGGCGCTGAACCGGCGCATGATGGAGGTGCTCGACGAGCTGGAGTTTCATCCCGACGTGGGCGTGCTCGTGCTGACCGGCGAGGGCACGGCGTGGACGGCCGGCATGGACCTGCAGGAGTATTTCCGCGACACCGAAGCGCACGGCCTGCAGGGCACGCGCAAGGCCCAGCGCGAGAGCTACGGCTGGTGGCGGCGTCTGCGCTGGTATCAGAAGCCCACCATCGCGATGATCAACGGCTGGTGCTTCGGCGGCGGTTATGGTCCGCTGTTTGCCTGCGATCTCGCGTTCTGCGCCGAGGAAGCGCGCTTTGGCCTTTCGGAAATCAACTGGGGCATTTTGCCGGGCGGCGGCGCGTCGAAGGTCGCCGCGGAACTCTTGTCGTTCCGCCGCGCGATGTATCACGCGATGCTGGGCGAGAACATCGACGGCCGCAAAGCCGAGGAGTGGGGACTCGTCAACGAGGCGGTGCCTGCCGGGCAACTGCGTGCGCGCGTTGTGGAAGTGGCGCAGGCGCTGCTCAAGAAGAATCCGGTTGCCCTGAAGGCCACCAAGGACGCCATTCGCCGCGTGCGCGAGATGACCTACGATAACGCCGAGGACTTTCTCGTGCGCGCCCAGGAAGCGGCCAACAGCTTCGACGACGACGGCCGCAAGGAAGGCCTGCGGCAGTTCCTCGACGACAAGATTTACAAGCCGGGGTTGGGCGCTTACGATCTGACCCGCAAGCGTGCCTGAATGCAGGAGCCCGCCAATATGGACTGGACCCAATCCGCAAACCCGCCCGTGGCGCGGCCAGGGGTGAGCAGCGAGGCCGTGGCGCGCCTGCTGCGGCCCGCGTCGATCGCCATCGTCGGCGCTTCGCCGACACCGGGTGCGCTCGGCGCATCGGTGCTGGCCAATCTCGAGCGCAACCAGTACGGGGGGCAAATCTACCTCGTCAATCCGAAGCGCGACGAGATTCATGGCCGCCCCTGCGTGAAGTCGATCGAGCAGTTGCCGTCGGGCGTGGACGTCGCCGTGCTGGCGATTCCGCAGCAGGCCGTGCTCGATGCCGTGCGTCAACTGGCGGCGCGCAACGTAGGGGCCGTCGTGATCTTTTCGGCCGGTTTCGCCGAGGCGGGGCCGGAGGGCATCGCGCAGCAGCGCGAGATCGCGAGGATTGCCGCTGAAACCGGCATGATCGTCGAAGGGCCGAATTGCCTCGGCTGCATCAACTATCGGGACCGCGTGCCGCTCACGTTCATCGAAACGAGCGTGAGCACGATGCAGGCCCAGCGCAGCCGCAGCCAGCCTGCAATCGGCATCCTGTCGCAGAGCGGGGCCATGATGGCCGTGCTCAACACGACGCTGGCGAGCCGCGATCTTCCCCTCTCGTACGCGGTATCGACAGGCAACGAGGCGGCCAGCCATCTTGAGGACTACCTGGAGTTTCTGCTGGAGGATCCAGGCACGCGCGTGGTTGCCATGATTGCCGAGCAGTTCCGGCAGCCGCGCCGGCTGCTGGATGCGGCACGGCGTGCGCGCCGCGCGGGCAAGCTGCTGGTGCTGCTGCATCCCGGCAAGAGTGCCGCGGCGCGTGCTTCGGCGGCCACGCACACCGGGGCGATGGCGGGCGATTACGCGGTGATGCGCACCAAGGTCGAGCGCGCAGGCGTCGTGATGGCGCAGAGCCTGGAAGAACTGGGCGATATCGCCGAGATCGGCCTGCGCTGCGCACGCCTGCCCGCACGCGGAACGGCAATCTTGGGGGAATCCGGTGCGTTCAAGGCGCTGTGCCTCGATATCTGCGAGGAGCTCGGTCTGGAACTGCCGGCCATCGACGACGGCAATGCGCCCGCGCTACGCGCCGCCATGCCTTCGTTCGTCCCCGTGTCCAATCCGCTCGATCTGACCGCTCAGGGGCTCGTCGATCCCGAGCTGTATTACCGCACGCTCTCGGCGCTATTCGACGACGAGCGATTCTCGGCCGTCGTCGTCGGCCTGATCCAGACCGATCCGGTCACCTGCGCGATCAAGATGCCGCCGGTATTGCGCGCGGTCCAGGAGCTACGGCCGCAAAAGCCGGTGATCTGCGCGGGGCTCGACGAAGGTGCGGAGGTGCCGCCTGGTTATCTCGAGCAAATGCGCGAACTGGGCATTCCGTATTTCCCCAGCACGGAACGCGCCCTGCGGGCCATCGCGCGGCTCAGCGATACCGCTGCGCGGGACTTCTCCGAAGCTGCATTCGAGCCGGTCGCGGCCGATGTGCCGCGCCAAAGCGGCGTCGTGCCCGAGTACCGCGCGAAGCACCTGCTTGCGCCGCTCGGCATTCCGTTCGCACGCGGCGAGCTGGCCACCGGCTTCGATTCGGCGTTGACGATCGCGCAGCGCATTGGCTATCCGGTTGCGCTCAAGGCTCAGGCGGCCGAGCTCAGTCACAAGAGCGACGTGGGCGGCGTGGTGCTCGGCGTCGATGGGCCCGAGTCGCTGCAGGCAGCGTGGACGCAGCTTGACGGCAACATCAGGCGGCACGCGCCGGCAACAAGGCTCGACGGCGTGCTGATCGAAGCCATGGGCGCGCGCGGTCTCGAGATGATCGTCGGGGCGCGCAACGATCCGCAGTGGGGGCCGGTCATCCTGGTCGGCTTCGGCGGCGTGACCGCGGAGGTCACGCGCGACGTCCGGCTGCTGCCTCACGATCTCTCGAGAGATGCGGTGGCGCGAGAGATCGGCCGCCTCAAGGGCGCGCCGCTGCTGCACGGCTATCGCGGTGCGCCTGCGCTGGATGTGCAGGCGCTCGCGGACGTGGTCGTGCGCCTCGGCGCGCTGCTGCAATCGGAGCCGGGCATTCGCGAGATCGACCTGAATCCGGTTGTCGTCTACCCGAGCGGGCAGGGTGTGCTGGCGCTCGATGCGCTGATGCTGATCGAGGCGCAGCAGAAGGCCGGCTGATTGTCCTGATCCGGCGGGGACGCCGCGTCGTCCCCGCCGTACCGCCCGGTTCTCTCAGCCGGCAAAGATTTTCGACAGAAGGCGCTTCAGCTGTTCGCGCTCGCCCGCGGAGAGCTGGTGAAGCGCGGCTTCGTCGGCTTTCTGCGCGGCCTTCAGGGCTTGCGTGTGAAGCTTCACGCCTTGCGGCGTGAGCGAGACCAACTGGATGCGCTTGTCGTCGGTGCTGCGCTGTCGTCCCAGCAAGCCGCTCGACTCCAGGCGGTCCAGCAGCGTGGCCAGGTTGGGCGGTGCGATCGCCAGCGCCTCCGCCAGTGCCTTCTGGTTGATACCCGGATTGCTTCGCAGCATGGACAGCACCGCGAAATCGGCCTGGCGCAGATCGAGCTTTTCCATCTGCGCGTCGAAGTGCGTCTGGATTACGAGGTAGGCACGCCGAACGTTGTATCCGAGAAGACCCAGCAGTTCCGACTGATCCACCTGAGCGGAAAGTTCATCGTCGATGTTAAGAGAGGCGGGCTTGGTCGGCATGTTCGTGGAGCGAGGCGGTAAGGCGGTTGCAGGAAATCATAGCACGTGACGATTGATAGCCGTCCTCAGAACGGCAAGGGGCCGGGGTTGTGCCGGCGCTGTCGGACATTCAGCGTTTTCCCCTAATTCTGGATTCTTGCGTTTTCGCGTAAACAACTTATTATCTATAACAAATATACACGATAATTAAAATTCCGAGACTCATTACCATCAGCGCCAGGAGACAACTCATGCATGCATCATCGCCTCACGATTCGGGAACTAGCGGGAAACATGATTCGGTATACGAAATAAAAACGCTGATCCTGCTCGGGCTGGGCTTCGGTCTGGTCGGGCTGGACCGCTGGATTGTGGCGCCCTTGTTTCCGCACATGATGCGCGACCTGAACCTGAATTTTCAGCAGCTCGGCAGCCTGATCGGCATCCTGAGCGTCGCCTGGGGCGTATGGGCGATAGCGATGGGGCCAGTGTCCGACCGGATCGGCCGCAAGCGCATTCTGGTGGTCACGATGGTCGCGTTTTCGCTGCTGTCGAGCCTTTCCGGTCTCGCCACCGGCTTTGCGAGCCTGATGCTGATCCGGGCGGTGATGGGCGTGGCGGAAGGGGCATTTACGCCGGCCAGCGTCGCGGCGACCGGCGAGGCTTCGCTGCCGTCCCGGCGCGGCTTCAACCAGGGCCTGCAGTTGAGCATGTTCTCGCTGCTGGGCCTCGGATTCGCGCCGATTCTGGCGACGCAACTGCTGCGCGTCCTGCCGTCGTGGCATTGGGTGTTTACCGTGTCGGCCGTACCGGGCCTGATCGTGGCGCTGCTGATTGCCCGTACGCTGCGCGACAAGCCGCAAAGCGAACTGCCCACGCCGCGAGCGGTCGCCGGCCAGCCGCGCTGGAGCGCGCTCTTTGGCAGCCGCAACGTGTGGCTCGCGACGTTGGCGATACTGTGCGCGATGGCCGGCATTTTTGTGGTCAGTGCGATGGTGCCGACCTATCTCGTCGAGGTGCTGCATCTCGATACCCAGGAGATGGGCTTCGTCGTTTCGGCAATCGGCTTCGGCGGGTTCGTGGGGTCGTTCGGGGTGGCGGGCGTGTCGGATTTCATTGGCCGGCGCAACGCCGCGCTGATCGCGTTTGCCGGCGCAGCCGTGCTGCTGTATCTGTTTTCCGGAACCGGCCCGAATCCGCAACTTCTGTTCGCGCTCCTCTTCGGCGTTTCGGTGTTCGCGCTGGGTTTGCTCGGACTCCTGAGCGGTCCGATCGCGACCGAGGCGGCACCGGCAGGCCTGGTAGCGTCTTCCGTCGGCTTCGTCTCGGGCGCCGGCGAAATCTTCGGCGGCGGCCTTGCACCCGCGGTGGCCGGCTTCGTTGCGCAGCACTTCGGCCTTGCCTCCACGCTGACTCTCGCGCTTGGCGGCCTGGTCGTGGGCGGTGTCGTGTCGCTGTTCCTCGTCGAGACTTCGCCGCGCAGGCGCGGTTCCGTCGAGTCGCGTGCCTCGATGGGCATACCCGAGGACATTGCCTGAAACCTGCCTGCCTGTTGTTGTGCTTCCTCAGCCTGCGTGGTTCGTCACGCAGGTAGATCGCAGATACCCGAATCCATTGTCACACCGGCTGGCCATGACGCCAGCGGGCGGCGCTCGCTTCGTGCATTCGTGTCGATCCACCGACCGTACGCCGCCGACGACGCCATATAGAGCAATTCATACCAAAACCAGGAGACAGTCAATGAGAAGTCGAGCCGTTTGTATTGCCGCGGGTCTGTTGTTCACGTGTCACGCCTATGCGCAAAGCAGTGTCACGATCAGCGGCCTGCTGGACGCAGGTGTGTCTTATGTCAGCAATGAAGCCGGTGGTCGCGTTTTCAAGTTCGACGACGGTGTTGCCGTACCGAACATGCTGACCTTCAGCGGCAAGGAAGACCTGGGCGGCGGTCTGCACGCGGTCTTCGAGCTCACGAACCAGTTCGAGATGGCCACGGGCTCGTTCATGCCGGACGAGAGCCTCTTCAGCCGCACCGCGCTTGTCGGTCTCGACGACGATCGCTGGGGCCGCCTGACGTTCGGCAACCAGTTCGATTTCATGTTCGACTCGCTGTTCCTGGACGACGGTTCCATCTACGCGCTGGGTATCTACGACTTTCCGAATGGACCGTTTGCGAAGCTTGCGCTGCCGGACAACCCCACAGGCGCATTCGACTGGGACCGTATGGCGGGCGTAGCCGTCAGCAACTCGGTGAAGTACGTCAGCTCCAACTTTTACGGCTTTTCCGCCGGCGCGATGTACGGCTTGGGTGGCGTGCCGGGATCGTTCGGTTCGGACAGCGCAGTGAGCGCCGGCATCAACTACCTGAACGGCGGGTTTGGGGCCAATGCGGCCTATACGCAAGTGAAAACCGACGTTGGCGGCGTGCAGGACAGCGTGCGCAACTGGGGTGTCGGCGCCCGTTATCGCATGGGCCCCATGACCGCGACCGCGCTCTACACGGCCGTGCGCAACGAGCTGAACGGTGCCGAGGTCTGGCAGACCGAACTGGGCGCCCTGTGGCAGATGGCGCCGCAGTGGGCGTTGAGCGGCGCGTATATGTACATGAAGGGCAACGACGTCGTCGACAACAATCACGCGCATCAGTTGACCGCCATGCTGACGTACACGCTCTCGAAGCGAACCAGCGTTTATGTGGCGGGTGTCTATCAGCGCACGAACGAGGGCGCGACGGCATTGATCGACGACGTCATGGTGGCGTCGAGCAGCCCGTCGCAATTCGTCGGCCGGATCGGCATGCAGACGCGTTTCTAAACGACGTCTCAGGGGCGCTTGCGTCGCCTTGCCTCGCGAGCGCTCCGTGCCCGGCATTCCCTTCTTTTTGCGGGTTCACTATTCGAGTATCGGAGACAGTACATGCAAGCTGCACCATTCAATCCGCTTCGCCTTGCGCCCGACGTGCGCGAGTTGCTGACGGCGATTGCCGCGAGCGGCGAACCGCCCCTCGAATCGTTGCCCCTCGCGCAACGACGCCTGGCCTACAAGCAGATCGGCGCGCGGCTGGGTGGCGAATCCATGCCGCTACGGGAGGTGCGCGAGCTGCAGGCGCAGGGGCCGGCGGGACCGATCCCGCTGCGCTTGTACTTGCCGGATCAGATCGGGGCCGGCCCGCATGGCGTCATCGTTTATCTGCATGGCGGCGGTTGGACGCTCGGCGATCTGGACAGCCACGACAAGATTTGCAGGCGCCTCGCGCGCGCTGCCGGCTGTGCCGTGGTCGGCGTAGGGTATCGCCTCGCGCCGGAACACCCCGCGCCAGCCGGACCGGAAGACGTGCTGGCGGCGATTCGCTGGCTGGCGAACCATGCGCAGGCGCTTGGGCTCGACCCCGCACGGATTGCCGTGGCCGGAGACAGTGCAGGCGCAAGCATGGCGGCGGTGGCAACCCGGCGTTTGCGTGGCGAGGTGCCGTTGTGCGCGCAGGTATTGTTCTATCCGTCCACCGATCTGTCGCCGGCTGCTGCGGATTTTCCGTCGAGGTACGAGAACGGGGCGATACCGCCGCTGACACTGGAATTGATGCACGTGCTATCCAGTCCGTTCACGGACGGATTCGATACCCATGACACCCGGCTGTCGCCGTTGCGGGAGCCGGATCTTCACGATCTGCCGCCGGCGCTGATCATCACGGCCGAATGCGACGTGCTGCGCGACGACGGCCGGCTCTATTGCGAGGCATTGCGGGCGGCGGGCGTCCAGGTGAATTACATCGAAGTGCCAGGCATGGTGCACGGTTTCGTCGAGATGGCGGGGGTGCTGCCGGCTGCGGTCGAGGCGATCGAGGAAGCAGGCGCGTATCTGAACCAGGTTCTCACCCGCTGACATGCGCGGCAGTCGGCAGTCTGTTCGTGGAAGAGACCTGGCCCGAGGACGACGGCCCTCTCTACGAGTTGCCTGTCGCCGCAGTAACCCGTGCCTGCGGTCTCCAGCGGAACACTGAACGAAAGCGCGCACACGGTTGTCGTGCCGCGAAACCGGCCAGGCGAGAGCTGGCCCAGCTGGACAGCCTGGCCGTCCATATATCGCGCATGGGCGTGTACGTCGTCGCATTCGAAGTGCCGGTTCAATGCCGATGCATCAATCGAGGTGTTGCCGGTAGCGAACGGCGCACTTGCCGGTGTGCGGGTTTCCATGATCGATGTGAAGGATATTGCGGAGAAAACGCGAATCGCGCACAGGTATCCGACGGCAAACGAGGTGTGTCCAGACCTTTGATTTTTCTGTATTGTCTTGGTGCCCAGGGCGGGATTTGAACCCACACGCCTCGCGGCGCTACCCCCTCAAGATAGTGCGTCTACCAATTTCGCCACCTGGGCTTGAGGGGCGCCATTGTAGCGGCCCATCGAGCTTTTGTGAATACCTCGCGCGCGACACTCGATCCAGCCCGCTCACGCTTTGAAAACCCCGTGCGAAGCGCGTCTGGATGGACGAGTTGCGGCAACGTGTTCAGCTCAGCCTGAGCGTCATCACGCCGACAAGGATCAGGAGCGCGGCGGCGGAGCGCCCATGGTTGCGCGGCTCCTTCAGGACAAAGGCCGAAATCGCGGCGCCGAACAGGATGGCCGTCTCGCGCAGCGCCGCCACCATGGCAATGGGCGCGCGAGTCATTGCCCAGAGGACCAGCGTATAGGCACCAAGGGTGCAGGCGCCGCCCACCAGGGCAAGGTGTCCGCGAGCGCACAGATAACTTCGTATGGCGCCGCGCCGATGCATGGCAGTCCACCCGAGTATCGGCAAGGCGGTGATCGCGAATACCCACATCGTGTAAGCCGCCGGACTGCCCGAGATGCGTACTCCGGTGCCGTCGACGAGCGTATAAGACATGATCGCGACAGCATTCAGCAGTGCGAACTGGGTGCTTCGCGTGTTGACGCCGCTGGAGGGGCTCGCCAGCAGAAGGCCGAGTATGCCGCCGCATATCAGCAGGATGCCGCTCCATTCTCCGGCGGTGAGCCGCTCGCCGATGATCGGGCCGCTGGCCAGCGCGACGAAGAGCGGCGGCGTGCCGCGCATGAGCGGGTAGGCGTGCGCCATGTCGCCGCTGCGATACGCCGCGCCGATCAGCACGAAATAGACGACATGGATTGCGGCGGAGGCCGCGATGTACGGCCAGCTATCGCTGTGCGGCAACGGAAGAAACGGCAGGACGATACCGCTGATGACGGCCGCGCTGCCGGTCACGAAGACGATGTCGAGAAATGTGTCGGGACTGGATTTCACGAGGGCATTCCAGCCCGCATGAAGGAATGCGGCCAACAGCACGATTGCCATGACGGCAGTGGACATGAATGGACTCCAACGGTTGCAGTCAGGATATCGGCCTTGTGCCGGTGCGGCAAACCAGATAAATTGGGCGCTCGCATTAAATAAACTATCGTGAACGAAGTCCAACTGAGGTGGGGAATGAAGAGAGTATTGCCGCCGCTGAACGCGCTGCGCGCTTTCGAGGCAGCGGGCCGGCTTGGCAGTTTCAAGGAAGCCGCGGCGGAACTGCATGTGACGCAAGGCGCCGTGAGCCAGCATGTGCGCCTGCTCGAAGACTGGCTCGGTGCGCCGTTGTTCGAGCGGCATCACCGGCGTGTGGCGCTCACACCCGCGGCCAGGGGGTATCTCGAGGAAATCGGCCCGCTGTTCGGGCAGCTTGCCGAGGCAACGGCGAGATACGGAACTCCGGCGGCCGTCACCCGCACGCTCACGGTGAACGCGGTCGCGACTTTCGCGTTGCGCTGGCTGGTGCCGAGACTCGCGATGTTTCTCTCCGACCATCCCGGCGTGGATGTGCGGGTGCAGACCTCGAGCGAATCGGTGGAGAGCCTGAACGATGCGTGGGATGTGATCATCCGCGGCGGGCCGGACACGTTCTACGGCTATTCCACGCGGCCTTTCCTGCACGAGGAACGGATTCCGGTCTGCAGTCCGGCGTTATTGAAGCGACTGCCGCTTCGTAGAACGAACGATCTGCAGCGCCATATCTTGCTGCATACGGCGAGCCTGCCGCGGTTATGGCCCGAGTGGCTCGCGAAGGCGGACCATCCCGCGCTTGTGCCCGCCTCGAACCTGACCTTCGACCACTTCTATCTGACCGTGCAGGCCGCGATCGACGGCGTAGGCGTTGCGATGGGCCCGACGGCGCTCATCGTGGACGATCTGGCCACAGGCAGGCTTGTAACGCCGTTCGCGGGACCTTGCCTGCCGTCGCGGAGCTACTTCATGTATGTTCCGGAAGGCAGGGCCGAGGACGAACTGGTTCAGCATTTCTGCTCGTGGCTCGAGCGCGAGGGCGCCCGCCCGACGCCGCTCACGCAGGCGTCGGAGGACCAGGCGGCCGGCCTTACAGGCCTGCCGCGTTCTTCACGGCGCATTGCGACTCCACGTTCTCGCCGTCGCTGAACTTGAAAGTCACGGGAACCGTCGAGCCGATCGTGAGCGGCTTCTTCGCGTGCTCGAACATCACGTGGTAGCCGCCCGGCGCGAAGGCGAGCGTGCCGTTGGCCGGCACGGTGGCCTTGTCGACCATGACCATCTTCGAGGTGCTGCCGCTGCTTTGCGTCTGATGCAGCATGGCCATGCCGAACGCCTCGGTACTGACGCCCACGAGATCGACGGACTTGCCGCTCATGTTCACGAGCTTGAAGTAGCCGCCGGAAGGCGTGTCGCCCGGCATCGAACGGATCCAGCAGTCGGACACCATCATCGAACCCGGCGACGCCGCGAACGCGGACAGCGAGGCGACGGCGAGCGGCAAGGCGAGGGCGATATGGCGAAGGGTGCAGCGCATGGAGAATTCTCCTGTTCTGGTTTGAAAGCCAATAGGGGGTGCCGGCAGTCGATTCGACGCGCAGCGTCGAACGCAATGCCGAAAGTGCGATGTGCAGCGCCGCGACGACAAGGCCGCGCGCTGCTGGCAGACCGGGTCAGGATTGCGGCGGAGGGGCGCGCGGCCGCGCGCAAGGGAACGGCCCGAACGGGATGTGCCGCAACGAGAGCGCCATGACGGCGGGAGCGCCGGTGACGAACAGCGCGGGGAGCGCCGCCTGCATGGGCGGCATGGCGGCGTGATCGGCGAGCAGACTGCAATATCCACACGCGGCGAAGCCCACGCCATGATCGTGTCGCGCGCCGCTTGCGGGCGGTTGCGCGGCCGAACACAGCACGCCTTCCGTCACTCCGTCGCGGTGAACCGCCACGATATGACTGACGAGCGGCGCGAGCACGATGAGCCACATGGCGACGAGGCCGGGCCATGCGATCAGGTGCTTGCGGGCGTGAACGAACATGTCGGGAGATCGAAAGTTTGCGCGCCAGTCTATCACCGGCGCTCGACATGGGTCACATGCGGCGTCACCTGCGGTTGGGTCTACTGCAGGCGGCGCGTGTAGGCGTCGGGGTGCGCGCTGCGAGATGTTTTGCTGCACGTCGGAAAATCGGCGGACAAAAGCGCAACGGTATCCGGCCCCGCAATCGCACGTTTGTCACGTGCCTGGGACAAAATCTCGGGAAGGCGCGCATAAAAGATTTCCAGCTGCCGCGCATCCGACGCTTTGCGCTCGAGGCCGAACACTTCCTCCAATACGCGCCGAGACATATGGAAGCGTTGCAGGCCGTGGAGAATACGGGCCTGAAATACGACACCGTCGCTGTTGTGCGGTACCGCCGCCCAGATGAGCGATTGGTTATTCATGAAACCCCCGCGAATCCCGGCATTCCGTTCCGATGCCCTGTTTTTATCCTCGCATATCTTGTTCAGACACCGCTATTTTTCAAAATTATGTCGAATGTCGATTCGACATATTTACAACGCCCGTCATGTTGCAATGCAGCGAGATTCGACTAGACTGGGTAGAGGCGTTCGTGCCGATGCGAACGCAGTCGTGCCATGACGGGAGGATGCGCCATGACGACAGCACAGATTGCGGAGTTTCACGCCGATCCGGTTTTGCACGTATTCGAGCAGGACGGCGGCTGGCATTGGGGTATTACCGTTCCGCGCGCATTGGGGAGCGGATTCAAGGTCATTGCGTACAGCGACAGATCCTTTTCGAAGGAGGATGCGGCGCGTGACGACGGCAGCCAGGTGCTGGGCAGCCTCGCATATGCGAGCCATGCCATGCTGGCGGCTTCGCTGCGCGAACAAGGCGCATGATGACGACACCGGACGAGCGCGCCTGAGCGCAGCCGATGCGCGATGCGCTGCGCGCGCGGTCCGGGCCTGAGGCGGTCGCCGAAGGGGCGATCTCGCCCCATCGCCTCGTGCTGCGTCACGTTGCGTAATGCGCGAGAAACATATCGGCGGCCGATTCCGCCACTTTCTTCTGCTCGCTCTTGCCGAGCGGCGCCTGCCCCATCGTCACCTGCGGCCAGAAGGCGAACGCCTTCACGAGGCCTTGCAGCTGCTTCGAGGCGAACAGCGGATCCGCGGTATTCAGCCGGCCGGCCGCCGCCGCCGTGCGGATCCATATCGTCAGGTCTTCCTCGCGCTCGCCAAGACGGGCCACCATCGCGCTCGCGCGCTCCGGCGTGTTCATGCCCGCTGCAATCGCCACGCGCGCGAGCGCGAGAAACGACTCGTCGTTCAGGAGGCGCAGCTTGCGCATGAGCAGCGCGACGAGCTGCGGGCGCAGCGGTTCGTCGGCGCGCCAGCCCGACGCGTCCGAGGATTCGCTCGCATTCCAGAGCTGCAGCAGGATGGCTTCGAAGAGCGCCTCCTTGCCCGGAAAGTGGTTGTAGACCGTGCGCTTGGAAACGCAGGCGCGGGCCGCGATGCGGTCCATGCTGGTCGCCTCGAAGCCGGCCGCGAGAAATTCCTCGATCGCCGCGCCGACAATGGCGTTGCGTTTCCGGTCGGTCAGGCGTTCAGGTTTGGCGCTGGATTCCATGCGGGTATTTTACACTGGGGAGTTTACTTTTCTCGAAAATAAACTACACTGGGCGGTGTACCTTTTCTGCCGGTCTCCTCTCATGGCCTCGCTCACCGCATTGCTTCGCCGTACCCTCGGCCTCGACACGGCCGAACACTCCCGCGCCCGCTTCGGCGCCTCCCCGCAGCACGACGGCACACGTTTTCGCAACGTCAGGCCGCGCCCGGTCGAGCCGGCCGGCAAGGGCCTGAGCATCGCCTGGAACCTGTTGTTCAACAAGCCGCGCGGCACGGTGCCGGCCGGTGCGTTGCCGGTGGAGCGCCTGACGCGCGAGCAGCTCGACGCCGCGCCGGATCGCAGCCTTTACCGGCTCGGCCATTCAACGTTGTTGCTCAAGCTGCGCGGGCAATTCTGGCTGACCGATCCGGTCTTCGCGGAGCGCGCGTCGCCGTTCCGCCATTTCGGCCCGAAGCGCTTTCACGCGCCGCCCATCGCGCTCGACGCGCTGCCGCCGTTGCGCGGCGTGATTCTCTCGCACGACCACTACGATCATCTGGACCGCGAAACCGTGTGCGCGCTGGCTGCGACGACAGGTGTCTTTCTCACGCCGCTCGGCGTTGGCGACCGTCTGATCGAGTGGGGCGTCGATGCCGCGAAGGTGCGCCAGTTCGACTGGTGGGAGGGGGCCGAGGTGGACGGCGTGACGTTCACGGCTACCCCCGCGCAGCATTTTTCGGGGCGCAGCCTGCTCGACGGCAATAGCACGCTGTGGGCCTCGTGGGTCATCGTCGAGCGCGACCTGCGCGTGTTCTTCAGCGGCGACACGGGGTACTTCGAGGGTTTCCGCGAGATCGGCGAACGCTTCGGGCCGTTCGACGTGGCGATGCTGGAGACGGGCGCATACGACGCGCAATGGCCTTATGTGCATATGCAGCCCGAGGAGACCGTGCAGGCGCACGTCGATCTGCGCGGGCGCTGGCTGATGCCGGTGCACAACGGCACGTTCGATCTGGCGATGCATCGCTGGCAGGAGCCGTTCGAGCGCGTCGCGGAACTTGCGGCGGCGCGCGGCATTGCGCTCGCGACACCGCGCATGGGCGAGCGACTCGCGCTGGATGCTCCCCATCGCGGCGAAAGCTGGTGGCGTCCGGTTGCCGAGGCGGCCGGGACTGTGGTGAAGGCGCCCGCCCGCTCATGGATCTGCCGGCGCGCGGAGCGGTCCGCGCCCTGAGCGTATCGGGGCGCGCGGTATCATCGGCTCTTTCCGATGATATTCCCGATGGCCGCGGCCCCGATCATGGAAGAGCGCACATGAAGACGCTGCTCATCGTCTATCACTCGATGACCGGCGGCACGCAGCAGATGGCCGAGGCGGCCGCGCAGGCGGCGCGCGAGCAAGCCGGCGTGACGGTCAGGCTGCAGCGCGCTCACGCCAGCGGCCCCGCGGACCTGCTCGCGGCGGACGGCTACCTGTTCGCGACGCCCGAAAACCTGGCCGCGATGTCGGGGATCATGAAGGACTTCTTCGACCGTAGTTATTACGGCGTGCTCGATCGCCTGAACGGCCGCCCCTACGCGGCCATGATCTGCGCGGGCAGCGATGGGCAAAACGCGCTGCGCCAGCTCGATCGCATCGCCACGGGCTGGCGGCTCAAAAGCGTGGCGCCGGGCGTGATCGTTTGCACGCATGCCCAGACGCCCGAGCGGATACTTGCCCCCAAGATCATTGGCGCGGACGAACTCGCGCGCTGCGCGGAACTGGGCGCGGGCCTCGCGGCCGGTCTCGCGCTGGGTGTCTTCTGAGGCCGCGACGCGTGCCGTCCGCGCTCAGGCCGGCTGCGGATGCAGATTGACGCCGGGCCCCATACGCGTCGCCTTGAATTCCGTCACGGCGTAGCTGGCGAGGCCGCGAACCGCGAAGGGGTCGCTCGCCAGGATGGCGTCGAGCCGTTCGCGTTCGATGTCGGTTGCGAGTATCACGCCGCCTTCGCGCGGCACTTTCGGTCCCGCCGCGACGAAGACGCCGGCCGCGAAGTGTTGGTCGAGAAACTGGCGGTGGGCTTCGAGGGCTTCGTCGATGGCGTCGAGCGAGGCCCGGTAGGTCAGTGACACCACGTACATGGGTTCGGACTCCAGAGCAAGGTCGATGAAAAGCGCCGGCAACCCGACGGGCGCCGGCCGCTGCGATGCGAGATTGTAGGCGAAGCGGCGAGTGCGCGGCTGCGTGTGCCGCTTACATAAAAGTTGCCGCATGCACGCGGTTCGTCGCGCCCCCGGCCTGCCTAATCAACGTCTAATTTTCCGCCCCGAGAATGCGTTCTGCGGTGTGCAGCCATGACTTGTCACTCCGCGAAGCCCAATGTTTCCCGGACAGGACAGTTATGAAGATCCCATCGCGCATCGTGGATGCCCATCTGCATTTCTACGACTACACACAAAACCGCCACGCCTTTCTCGAACATCCCGATCCGGGATATGAAGCCTTTGTCGGCAAGTACGAGCGTCTGCCGCGGCGCTACCTGCCGAGCGACTACCTCGACGATATCCGCGACTACAACGTCGAGGGCGTCGTGTGGCACGAGTTTCTCTCGTCCGACCCGCGCAAGGAGGTCGAGTGGGCACAGCGTCTCGCGGCGGCAAGCGGGCTGTGTCACGCGCTCGTGGCCCAGGTCGACTTCCTCGCGCCCGATCTCGAAGAAACGCTGGAGCGCTATGCGCAACTGCCGCGCCTGACCGCGGTGCGCGAGCACATGGTCTGGGACCACGCCAACCCGCTGCGCCGCTTCGCGAAGCGCCCGGACCTGCTGCGCGACCCCGCCTGGCGCAGCCGCGTGCGGCTCGTGCAGCGCTACGGCTATCGCTGCGGGCTCGAAGTGTTCGTGCATCAGTTGCCGGACCTCGTTCGCGTGGTTCGCGCGTATCCCGAGATCGGCTTCACCGTCGCGCTGATGGGCTGGCCCGTCGACTTGAGCGCGGATGGCTTCAGGCGCTGGAAAAGCAGTCTCGAGGATCTGGCCGCCTGCGACAACATTTGCGTCGATATTTCGGCGCTCGAATGTATTTTCGGCTGCGTCTGGTCGGTGGAGCAGGCCTCGCCGTGGATCGGCACGGCCATCGAAACGATTGGCGTCTCGCGCTGCATGTTCGGCAGCCACATGCCGATCGGCAGGCTGGCGATGGGCTTCACAGAGCTTTACGGGCGCTATGCGCAACTCGTGGCGGGTTATTCGGAGTCGGAGATCGACGAGTTGTTCTTCGGCGTCGCGAACCGCTGGTTCAGGCCGACATGACGCGCGCCGGCGCGGCTCAGGCTTCGGCTACCGGCGGCGTGCTGCCGCTCTCGCGCGTGGGCATGTCGATGGTCCAGCCGAAGCCGCGGATGTTGCGGATCACCTCGTGGCCGAACTTCTTGCGCACGCCATGGATCAGCACCGCCACGGCGTTGCTCTCTACTTCCTCGCCCCAGCCGTACAGGCGGTCTTCGAGCTGCGAGCGTGACAGAATCACGCCGGGGCGTTCGAGCAATGCCGCCATCAACGCGAATTCCCGGGCGGACAACACGTCGCGATGCCCGCGAAAGCTCAGTTCGCGCTTGTCGAGGTTGAGGCTCAACGTTTCGTCGCCGAGCACCGAAACGGCGGCGCCCGCGTGGCGGCGCACCACGGCGCGGATGCGCGCCAGCAGTTCGGACGTGTTGAAGGGCTTGAGCAGGTAATCGTCCGCGCCGATATCGAGCCCGCGTATGCGCGTGTCGATGTCGTCGCGCGCGGTCACGATCAGCACCGGCGTCGTGCAGCCGCGACCGCGGGCGGCCGCGAGCACGTCGATGCCGTCCGAGCTTGGCAGGCCGAGGTCGAGCAGCACGATCGAGTAGGCGTTGCCGAGCATGGCCTCCTTCGCGCTGGCGCCGTCGCGTATCCAGTCCACGCTGTAGCCCGCGTCCTTCAACGCGCGCATCAGACCCTGGCCGATGTCGATGTCGTCTTCGACGATGAGGATACGCATGGTTAGCTGCCCGCGAGCGTGACAAAGAAGTATAGGACAACGTAAGCCCGGCCACGTCGAATGGCCTCTGTTTCAAGGGCGATCTGCTATTGTTGGCGAGGGCATCGTTTCCAGGCGGGCCACCGCGGGGCGGATCACCATGTTCGTGAAAGCCAGGTCTCTCAGCACTCAGCTCATCGTCTCGCTCGGCGTTCTCCTGTCGATCTTCGGGACGGTTCAGGGCATCAGCTCCTATCATCTTGCGCTCGTCGGCGTGAACGCGCTGCTCGACGGCCGGTTATCAAACGTTGCGGGCCGCATTCGCGACGTGTTCGAGGCCGCGATCCCGCATCAATCGGCAGGCTCGGGCAACGCCGACGATATCGTGGTGCTGGTCTGGACCGCCCAGCATAAATCGCCCGCGCGCACGACGGACAGCGCTGTCGTGCTCAACCGCGATTCGCCGACCGGATTCTCGGATCAGATCGTCAACCGGGAGGCCTGGCGGGTCTATACGCTCGTGACGTACAACGAAGTTATCCAGGTGGCGCAGCGCGTTGCCGTGCGCGAGCGCATGGCGGAGGCCAGCGCGGCACGCGCGCTGATGCCGATTTTCGTGCTGATACCGGCGGTGTGGATTGCCGTGTACTTCTGCGTGCGCCGCGCGTTCGGCGTGCTCGGCAGGCTGGGCCGCCGCGTGCAGGCCATCGATTCGTCGAATCTCGAAGCGTTGCCGGAGGCCGGGCTGCCCGTGGAGCTGGAGCCGTTCGTCAGCTCGATCAATCGCATGATCGAGCGCCTCAACGAATCGATGCGGCTCGAACGCGATTTCATTTCCGACGCGGCGCACGAGCTGCGCACGCCGCTCACCGCGCTCAAACTGCAGGCCGACAATCTGCAGGGAGACATCGCACCGCAGAATCGCGAACGCTTTCAGGCGCTGCGGCATGGTATCGAGCGGACGAGCACGCTGGTTTCGCAGCTCCTGCAGCTTGCGCGCGCCGACGCGCAGATTTCGACCACGGCGCCTTCGGCCCTTGAAGTGACCGAGGTGGTGTCCTCGGTCGTTTCGGAACTGTTGCCGATCGCGACGCAAAGGCGCATCGACATTGGCGGCGAAGAGCTGATGTCGGCGAGGGTCTGCGCGACGGAATCCGACTTGCGCGCGGTCGTGAAGAATCTGGTGGGCAATGCGTTGCGCTATACGCCCGAGGGCGGCGCGGTCGATCTGCACGTTCATGCGGCTGAGGGCGTGGCGCGCATCGAGGTGACGGATACGGGGCCCGGCATTCCCGAGGAACTGCTGCCGCGCGTGTTCGACCGCTTCTTTCGCGTGAGCCAGAGCGTGGAGGGCAGCGGGCTCGGGCTTGCAATCGTGCGTGCGATCGTCGTGCGCTATGGCGGCAGCGTGACGCTCGCCAATCGCAAGGACGGCAGGAGCGGTCTGCGCGCGGTCGTGACCTTGCCGCTGCTCAGGCCGCGCGCGGAGGCTGGAATTCAGGTCTGCTAACCAGTGCCGTCAGTCGGGGCCGCCAGTCAGGGCCGCCAGTCAGGGCCACCAGTCGGCCGGGCCGCTCGACGCGTGCCATCCGAAGGGGTTGTGATTCGAATCGTAATAGCGCATGCGGCGCTCGAGATCGGCGAGATCCGTGGAGGTATCGAGCCAGGTGTCCCGATGGCGGTTTTCGGCGGTGGTGAGGAAGGCTTCCAGCTTGCTGGCCAGGGTTGCGAACATGATCGGCTCCTTGCGTGGGGCCGCGCGGATTACCGGCCCCTTCGACAAGAAGCATCGTAGGCGCGCAGAGTGAGCGCGAAGTTAGCCCGCTCACTCGTCCTTGCCGGCCGCCGGCACGATGGCGCGCATTCGCTTGCGCATTTCCGAATCGAGGATCAGCCGGCCGCGCAGCTTGCCTTTCATGCGCTTCACGTACTTCGGGGCCTCGGTCATGTGCTCGATCATTAGCGCGCGCACGCGTTCGGCGTCGCGTTCGCGGGCAGCCTGCAGAATTTCGCGGTGGATCTTGACGTTGGCGGCGCCAAAACGACGGTGCTCGGTGAGCGGCGTGTCGTTGCGGAATTCGATGAGCTGCCGGATCATTTCGTTGATCAGTTCGCAGACGAAGCGCAGGAACGGGTTCGGGTTCGCCGCCGCGAGTATGTCGTGGAAGGTGGTGTCCTCCTGGCGCTGGCGCAGCAGATGCCCGCGATCGTGCGCACCGGCCGTGCCGTCGCAGCAGGCGATGTTCGCCTCCAGCGCCGCGAAGTCCGCCTCGCTCAGATGCGGCACCGCGCCCGCCGCCAGTTCGGGTTCGAGCTGCTGGCGCACGGTGTAGATGTCGTCGATCGTGACGTCTTTGAAGAAAAGATAGTTCTGCAGAAGTTGCAGCGTGCGGTCGAGCGGCACCTCGACCACCATGCCGCCTCCGCTCGGCCCGGTGCTCACCTTGATGAGGCCCTGCACCTCGAGTGACTTCAGCGCTTCGCGTATGGTGCTCTTGCTGACCGAATAGAGCTGCTGCAGCTCGGCTTCGCGCGGCAGCCGGTCACCGGGCTTCAGGTCCTTTTCGGTGATGAGCCGCTTGATTTCCTCGGCAACGAGGTCGCCGCGCTTCGGCTGCTTGATTTCGACGGCGCTGCCCGATCTGACGCGGTCCATGCCCATCTTTCAGACTCCCTGCAGGTGCGCCGCGGCGCTTCCGTGCCACGGACGTAGCCCCGTATTTTGGCGGATTGACACTCGAATTAATTAAACCTAGGATCGGTTTCATTCTATTTATCATGATAAATAGAATCAAGCAGTCGGTCGCCTCGTGTGTGCTTTTTTCCTGAAAGGAGCATGAACTTGAATCGCCGGGAACTGTTGAAACTGGCCGCACTGTCGGCCGTGCCGGGGGCGCTGGGCGCGCTGTCGTCCAGCCGGGCGTTTGCGCAGGGAGGGCTCGTGCAGCTTGCGTGCCCCGTGCCGATGTCGGGGCCGTTTGCGGCCAACGGCAAATACGCCGACCTCGGCATGCAGCTCGTGGTCAAGCAGTACGGCAAGGTGCTCGGCATGCCGGTGAGCTACACGACGCTCGACACCGAAGGCAAGCCCGCCACCGCCGTGCGCCGCGTGCAGGAGATCGAGCAGCAGAAGGGCGTGCGCTACTTCGCGGGCGGCATCCTGTCTTCCGAGGCGCTGGCAATGGGCAAGGAAGTGGACAAGGCGGGCGGCGTGTTCATCACCACGGCGGGCGCCGACGAGATCACCGGTAAGGACTGCAACAGTTCGACGTTCCGCTGGTCGGTGCCGACCTTCGGCGCGATCAACGAGACCGTGCGGCCGCTTATCCAGATGATGCCGAAGGCGAAGCGCTGGTACACGATCACGCCGCAATACGTCTTTGGCGAAGGGCTGCTTTCGGCTGCGAAAGACGTCTTCAAGGAAAAGGGCATCGAGCATGTGGGCAACAGCTACCACTCGCTCACCGAAAAGGAGTTCAGCGGCTATCTGACGAATGCCGTCGCGGCGAAGCCGGACGTGCTGCTGATTCTCAACTTCGGCTCGCAGTCGTCGGACACGCTGCGCCAGGCCGTGAGCTTCGGCCTGAAGAACAACTGCACGATCCTCCTTGCGTGGGCTTCGGGCCTCGAACAGTTCGAGGCGCTGGGCGCGGACCTGTGCGACGGGGTCTATTTCGGCGCGCAGTACTGGCATGCCATCGACTCGCCGCTGAACCGCGATCTCGTCAAGCGCACGAACGAGGCCTTCCAGGCCAATCCCAACTATAGTCTTGCCGGCTCGTACATCTGCGCGAAGATCCTGCTGGACGGCATGGTGAAGGCCGGCAGCGCCGACCCGAAGAAGGTGATCGCCGCGATGGAAGGCATGAAGTACGACGGCCTCACCGGACCCGAAGTCATCCGCAAGGGCGATCATCAGGTGCTCAAGAACTACTATCTGCTCAAGGGCAAGCCGAAGAGCAAAATGAAGGACAAGGACGACTACGTCGATATCGTCAGTTCCGGCCAGTCGTTCCTGCCGGTGGAGCAGACCGGCTGCAAGCTGGCCTGACCCGCGCGACTCGTTCTACGCGAGGGCGGCTGCGTGTGCCGCCTTTCCGTTCGTCCGCCGTTGCATTTTCTATGCTACGCAAGCCATGAACGTCTATCTGCTGCAGATCATCAATGGAATCGGCGTCGGGATGCTGTATTTCCTGCTTGCGGTGGGCCTGTCGATCGTCTTCGGCCTGTTGCGTTTCGTGAACTTCGCGCACGGCGCGTTCTACCTGCTCGGCGCTTACTGCTGCTATCAGGTCATGCAGTGGTCGGGAAGCTTCTGGCTCGCGCTCGTCGTCGTGCCGCTCGTGGTCGGGGCATTCGCGTGGGTCGTCGAAAAGCTCGTGCTGCGGCACGTCTACGAGCAGCAGCACGAGTTCCATATTCTCGCCACCGTCGGTCTTGCGCTCGTGCTGCAGGAGTGCGTCATTCTCGTATGGGGCCCGCTGGGCGACAACGTGCCGGTGCCCGACGTGCTCAACGGCGTCGTCATCTGGGGCAGCTTCGTGTATCCGAAGTACCGGCTCTTCGTGATCGGCTTCACCGCCGTGCTCGCCGTGCTGCTCTGGTGGGTGCTGGACGGCACGCGGCTCGGCAGCGCCGTGCGCGCCGGCAGCGAGTCGGCGGAGATGGTGGCGCTGCTGGGCATCAACGTCTCGCGCGTGTTCAGTCTCGTGTTCGCACTGGGCGCCGCTACTGCCGCGCTCGCGGGCGTGCTTGCGGCGCCCATACGCGGCGTCGATCCGTTCATGGGGCTCGAGGCGCTCAGCGTGGCGTTCGTCGTGGTGGTGGTGGGCGGCATGGGCAATTTCCTCGGCGCGCTGGTGGGCGGGCTGCTCGTGGGCATCGTGCAGAGCGTGATGAGCACGCTGTGGCCCGAGGGGGCGCAACTGATGATCTACGTGGCCATGGCTGCCGTCCTGCTGCTGCGCCCGAACGGCCTGCTGGGGAGGGCCGTATGATCGAATCGTCGAAGCCGATGTCTCAGGAGTCCGAAGGGGGCGGCGTGTCTGTCGCGCATCGGGAGGGCTGGGCGCGACGTTATCGCTACGTTTTGCTCGCCGTCGTAGTGGTTGGCGTGCTGCCGCTCGCGCTGCACTCGGGATCGCTCGCCACGGAAGTGCTCGTGTATGCGCTCGCCGCGCTCGGCTGCAATCTGCTGCTGGGCTTCACGGGGCTGCTTTCGTTCGGGCAAGGCATCTTCTTCGGGCTCGGCAGCTATGCGGCCGGGATCGCGCTCACGCGCGGCCTGCCTTCCGTCTGCGCCGCGCTCGTCATCGCGGGCGCGATCGGTGCGCTGGCGGCGGCGTTCGTCGGCTGGTTCTCGATACGCCAGCGCGGCACCTATTTCGTCATGCTGACGCTTGCATTCGGCCAGCTCTTCTACTTCCTCGCGTACAGCACGCCCGATCTCACGGGCGGCGACAACGGCCTGCTCGACATTCCGCGTCCCGCGCTTTCGTTTTTCGGGCACGCGCTCGTCGCGCTCGATACGCCGTGGCAGTACTACGGTTTCGTCGCGGTCGTCTTCATCGTCGTGTTCGCCTTGCTGGTGCGCGTCTCGCAGTCGGTGTTCGGCCGCACGCTGCTCGCGATCCGCGACAACGAGGCGCGCGCCGCCGCGGCTGGCTACGACGTGCGCCGCTTCAAGCTGGTCGCGTTCGTGATTTCGGGCGCGGCGACGGGGCTCGCGGGCGGGCTGCACGCACTGATGACGGGCATCGCGCCGCTTTCGAACATCGACTATCACACGAGCGAGATGATTCTGCTGATGACCGTGATAGGGGGCAGCGGCAATCTCTTCGCTTCCGTGATCGGCGCGGTGTTCTACGTGCTGTTCGCCGACTGGCTCTCGACGCTGTGGCCGCGCTGGCTGTTGCTGCTCGGTCTCGTGCTGATCGCCGTGAGTCTTTTCATGCAGCGCGGCCTGTGGGGACTCGGCGAGCGGATCGCGGCGGCGCTCATGGGGGCGCGCGGCGCGGCCGGCACGGGCGAGGAAAAGCCATGAGCGAAGCGCTTCTGCAAGCGAGCGGCGTGGTCAAACGCTACGGCAAGTTCACGGCGCTCGCGGGCGTGGATTTGCGCGTCGCGCCGCGCACCGTGCATTCCGTGATCGGCCCGAACGGTGCGGGCAAGACCACGCTCTTTCATGTGCTGACCGGTACGGTGCCGATCACGTCGGGCTCGATCGTGTTCGACGGCGAGGACGTGACGCGCGAGCCCGACCACAAGCGCGTGCGGCGCGGCATGGCACGTTCGTTCCAGGTGACGAGCCTGTTTCAGAACCTGAGCGTGCGCGAGAACCTGCGCGTGGCGGCGCAGGGCGTCGAGGCGCGCCGCGCGCTCAACGCCTGGACGCCTCCGCTCGGTGTGCTGGCGCATGCCGAAATCGTGGAGCGCGTGCTGGAGCGCCTCGCGCTGCAGCGTCATGCCGATACCCTGGCGGGCGCGCTCTCGCACGGCCAGCAGCGCCGCCTCGAAGTGGGCATGGCGCTGGCGGCGCGGCCGCGCGCGATCTTCCTCGACGAGCCCACCTCGGGCATGGGCATCGACGATCTCGACGACATGAAAGCGCTGATTCGCGGCCTGCGCGACGAATACACCGTCGTGCTGATCGAGCACAACATGGGCATCGTGATGGACATCTCGGACACGATCACCGTGATGCAGCAGGGCCGCGTGCTCGTGGAGGGCAAACCGGACGAGATTCGCGGCGACGAGCGCGTGCGCAGCGCCTACCTCGGCAACATGATCACGGGAGGCCGCGCATGATGCTCGACGTGCGGGACGTGCATGCGTTCTACGGCAAGAGCCACATTCTGCAGGGCGTGTCGCTGGCCGTGAACGAGGGCGAGACGGTGACGCTGCTGGGCCGCAACGGCGCGGGCAAGTCCACGACGCTCAAGTCGATCGCGGGCGTCGTGGCGCCGCGCGGCGGGAGCGTGAGCTTTGCCGGCAAGGGCATCGGCGGGCTGGCGCCGCATCGCATTGCCGCCGCGGGCCTGTGCTTCGTGCCCGAGCATCGCGGCGTATTCCGGCTATTGAGCGTGGAGGAGAACCTGCGGCTCGGTGCGCGCAAGGATTCGCCGTGGCAGCTCGACGACATCTACCGCATTTTCCCGCGCTTGAAGGAGCGCCGCAAGAACGGCGGCGCGCAGCTTTCGGGCGGCGAGCAGCAGATGCTCGCCATTGGCCGCGCCCTCATGAACCACCCGCGTCTCCTGATGCTCGACGAACCCGTGGAGGGCCTCGCGCCCGTGATCGTCGAGGAGATCGTCGCGCAGCTCAAGCAGATCAAGGCAGCGGGCGTGGCGATTCTGCTCGTCGAGCAGAATCTGGAAGTGTGCACGCAACTGGCCGACCGGCATTACATCATCGAGCAGGGCGTGATCGTCTATGAGGGCGACAACGCGGCGTTCGCGGCCGACCACGCGGCGAAGGACCGTTATCTCGGCGTGGGCGTCGTTTGATCGGCACACCTGCGCAATCCTGGGAACCACATCGATGCACCGCATGAAGATCCTGATTGCACGCATGAATCACGAAACCAACACGTTTTCGCCGGTTGCGACGCCGCTCGCGGCGTTCGGGCGCAACGGCCCGGCATGGGGCGAGGACGCGTACCGGCTCGAGAAAGGCATGCGCACGGCGATGTCGGCGTTCATCGACGCGGCCGAGCGCCTGAACGCCGACATCGTGACGCCGGTTTCCGCCGCGGCCAACCCGAGCGGGCCGGTGGAGGCCACGGCTTACGACGCGATCTGCGCCGCGATCGTGGCCGCCGCGCCGGGCTGCGATGCCGTGATGCTCGACCTGCACGGCGCGATGGTCGCGCAGCAGTCGGCGGACGGCGAGGGCGATCTGCTCGCCCGCGTGCGCGCGGCGCTGCCCGATGCGCCGATTGCGGTGGCGCTGGATCTGCACGGCAATGTCACGCAGAAGATGATCGATCACGCCGACGTGATCGTGAGCTTCAAGACCTACCCGCACGTCGATATGTACGAGACGGGCGAACATGCGGCGCGCGTGCTGATCGAGCGCATGGAAGGCCGCGCGCGGCCGGTGCTCGCCTGGCGCCAGCCGCCGCTGCTCACCTCGACGCTGCGGAGCGCGAGCGCGGGCGGCGCGATGCATCGCGCGATCGAGGCGGCGCGTCGAGAGGAGTCCCAGGGAATGCTCGCCGTTTCGGTGCTGGCGGGATTTTCGCTCGCCGATATTCCCGCGCCGTGCATCAGTGTCGTGGTGGTGGGCAACGGGGACGAGGCCGCTGCGGCGGCGGCCGCGGAACGCGTGGCGCGCCAGATCTGGCGCGAGCGCGAGGATTTCGTCTACCGCAGCCCGCCGCTCGCGGAGTCGGTCGCGCAGGCCGGACGCCTGGCGCCTGGGGCCGACAAGCCCGTGCTGTTGCTCGATCACGGCGACAACTGCATGTCCGGCGGCACCTGCGACACGATGGACCTGCTCGAAGCCGCGCTGGCGCAAGGCCTGACCGGTCTCGTCAGCGGGCCGCTGTGCGATCCGGAGGCCGTCGCGCAGCTGATCGAGGCGGGCGTGGGCGCGACGGTCACGCTCGGCGTCGGCAACAAGCTGCAACGCGAGGGGGCGGCGCCGCGCGCGCCGTTCGAAGCGACCGGGGTCGTGCGCGCGATCACCGACGGCGAATATGTCATCACGGGCCCGACCTATACAGGCCAGCGCGCCTACATGGGACGCGCGGCGGTGCTCGACATCGGCGCGGCAACGCTCGTCGTGACCGAGCGCACGCACGAGCCGTGGGACCTGGGCGTGTTCGAGAGTGTCGGCATCGATCCGCGGCGCGCGCGTTTCCTGCTGCTCAAATCGCGCATGTACTGCCGGCCGGTGTTCGTGCCGATCTCGGCGGGGCTCGTGGAATGCGACAGCCGCGGCGTGACGGGATCGGACTACGGCCTTTTCGAATACGAGTGCGTGGCGCGGCCGGTTTATCCGCTCGATCCGGATACGGACTGGGCGAGCCATTGAGAGGGTGACGTTACGTTCGACCGGGCCGGAAAACGTAACGTCGCAGACGTAACACCCATCGTGCGGCAGGCCTCTGCGCGAGGCATTCGTCTACCGCCGCGCCCCGTCCCATCAACCTTCCCGATTGCGCGTGTGCTGCATCATGCCGCGCATGCGAGCGTTGGCTCGCAATTTGCAGAGTCTGATCGCCAGGCCGGGCCATATTCGAGCTTCGCGCACCCGTGCGCGGCTTCGACACACATCATCCAGGCAACGCGCGCGTTTGCGACGGCAGGCACGAGGCAACCGTTTTCTGCAGAAACGATCAGCGGGTTTCCCGGGGGCACTGATTACACCTTTGACCAATCAGGACGCGATGACATCGCGAAAGGACTAATCATGGCTCCCTTCAAACACACCCTTGTTGCATCGGCGAGCGCAATCCTGGGGTTGTCGCTGGCCACGGTGTCACAGGCCGAGGACGTCACATCGACGCCGCCCACCTCGGTCTCGCAAGGCGGCGGATGGTCGATTCCGGGCATGCCGGGATCGGGTTATGGAAGTACGGGGGACGGCGGCACAACCGGCGGTTCGGTTGGGGCTGGGTCGGGCGCCGGGGCCGGGAGCGGCGCCGGGGCGGGTGCTACCGCGAGTTCCGCGTGGGGCGACGGTTCGGCGTGGGGCGGCGTTTCGACCTATGGCGGAGGCGGCGGGTCGAGCGGCGGCAGCGGTTATGGCGGCGGTACGGGCAACGGGGGATCGGGCGGCTCCGGGGGCGGCTCCGGGGGCGGCTCCGGGGGCGGCTCCGGGGGCGGCGGGCAGGGAGGTTCGGGCGGCTACGGCGGAGGCGGTTCCGGCAATGGCGGGCATGGCGGCTCCGGCGGCTCGGGAGGCGATGGTGGCGGCTCCGGGAATGGTGGTCACGGCGGATCGGGAGGCTCCGGTGGATCGGGAGGTTCGGGTGGCTCAGGAGGCTCCGGCGGCTCGGGCGGCGGCAACGGCGGCGGCTCCAGCAACGGCAACGGCGGCCACACCGGCACCACCGGCTCGAACTCCGGCAATGGCAACCAGTCGTCGAGCGGTCTCCTCAGCCCGATCGCGAATCTCGTCCTCAACGTGGGCGCCATCAGCGTGCCGATCGTGCCGATCACCCTCGGCAACAACAGCGGCAGCGGCAATGGCAACGGCGTGGGCAACGGCGCAAGCAGCGGCTCGAAGGGTGCGACGAACGGATCGGGCGGCAAGGGCGCGGGCGGCCTGCTGGCGCCCGTGACCGCGCTGCTGGGCGGCACGTCCCTGGCCTCGGTGAGCGGCGGCTCGAAGGGGGCGGGTTCGCAGTCCGGCAGCAACCCGCTCGCGCCGCTCGTCAACCTGCTTGGTGGACAGACCAGCGGACAGACCAGCGGCCAGAGCGGCGGCTCCACGAGCAGCACGGCGAACGGGGCGTCGACGAAGGGCAGCAGCGGCTCCACGTCCAACCCGGCCGCGCCGCTGACCAACCTCCTCGGCGCGCTCACCGGCGCAGCCGGCGGAACGGGCGGGAGTTCGTCGCCGCTGTCCCCGCTCACGAATCTGCTCGGCGGTCTCGCGGGCGGTGCCGGCAGCGGCGGCACGTCGAAGCACTAGGTCTCGATGCCTGGAAGGCCCGCAAGGCGAGGTGCCCTTCGGGGCGCCTTCACACGCCCCGCCCGCTGTCCGCGGCCTGATAAAGCTCGCGCAACGACTGCCCGAAGGCCGCGTCCAGCTCGCGCGCGACGCCTGCGCGCGTGAACATCGCGATAGGCGGCAGCGTCCAGTCGAGCGTATAAGGCACGATC
The DNA here is from genome assembly GCF_000684975.1 of Paraburkholderia acidipaludis NBRC 101816. Lineage (GTDB taxonomy): Bacteria > Pseudomonadota > Gammaproteobacteria > Burkholderiales > Burkholderiaceae > Paraburkholderia > Paraburkholderia acidipaludis. The sequence goes on from NZ_BAXZ01000028.1 coordinate 80,152, forward strand.
GCCACGCCCGCGAAATGCACGAGTTCCTCGGCGATGTCGGCGGGCACGATCGACACCGCGTTCTCGTTCGCCACGATCATTTCCCCAATCAGCCGCGACGTGTAGCTCTCGACAATCGGCACGGGCGGCGCGACGCCGGCCTGCAGGAAGATATCGGCGATCTGTTCGCGCATGGGCGTATGCGGCGCGCCGAGGATCCAGTCGAGTTCCACGAGCTTGTCCCAGCTGAGGCGCGCGCGCGCGAGCCGCGCGGCGAGGCGACGGCTCGCGATGAGGCGCGGCTTCTGCTGGTACAGGACCTCGAAGCGCAACTGCGCCAGATCGACCGTGGACGAGGCCCGGCCGATCACGATGTCGAGCGTGTGGTCGCGCAAGAGCGGCATGAGCGTGTCGCTCGTGCCTTCGTGGATCGTCATCGTCACGCGCTGCGGCAGGCGCGCCTGCGTGAGCTGGATCGTCGAGGCGAGCGTGCGCCCCGAGATGAACGGAATCACGCCCACGTGCAGCCGCGTGGCGTGGCCCGCGACTACGGCCTCGATGTCGCGGGCGAGGTGGTCGAGGTCGTGCAGCATGGCCTGGGCGCGCGCGAGCACCACGTTGCCGAGCGCCGTGGGCGTCATGCCGCGCGACGAACGTTCGAAGAGCGGTCCGCCGAACATGCTTTCCATTTCGGCGAGCGCGTTGGTCACGGCGGGCTGGCTGGTGGCGACGTGCTCGGCCACGCGCGTGAGCGACCCGTACTGGCGGATCTGCAGCAGCAGCACGAGGTGGCGCATCTTCAGGCGCGTGGTCAGGCGCCGTGTGACTTCATCGGGACTGAGGGTAGCCAAAGGGACGGATCAAAGGCCGATCTCGGCCATTGGTATAAGTAAAAAGTGATGGTGTCATACTAAATCAAAATTGGCAGATTATGGCGGCTGCCTAGAATGGCCTCATTCGAACGTAGCCGGGACTGTCCGGCCCCTAAAGAGAGCGAGTGAGGAACATGAACGAGACGGATCGCCAGGCAGCCCTGGAGTATCACCAGTACCCGACCCCCGGGAAAATCTCGGTAACGGCAAGCAAGCCGCTCATCACGCAGCGCGATCTGGCCCTGGCCTACACGCCGGGCGTGGCCGTGGCCTGCGAGGAGATCGTGACCGACCCGCAGAACTCGTTCAAGTACACGAGCCGCGGCAACCTGGTGGGTGTCATCTCGAACGGCTCGGCCGTGCTGGGTCTCGGCAACATCGGCGCGCTGGCCTCGAAGCCGGTGATGGAGGGCAAGGCGGTCCTGTTCAAGAAGTTCGCCGGCATCGACGTTTTCGACATCGAAATCTCCGAGTCCGACCCGCACAAGCTCGTCGAGATCATCGCGAGCCTCGAAGCGACCTTCGGCGGCATCAACCTCGAAGACATCAAGGCGCCGGACTGCTTCACCGTCGAGCGCAAGCTGCGCGAGCGCATGAAGATCCCCGTCTTCCACGACGACCAGCACGGCACGGCCATCACGGTGTCGGCGGCGTTCCTCAACGGCCTGAAGGTGGTGGGCAAGGACATTCGCGAGGTGAAGGTCGTGACCTCGGGCGCCGGCGCGGCGGCGCTGGCGTGTCTGGACCTGATGGTCGATCTGGGCCTGCCGGTCGAGAACATCTGGGCGACGGACCTCGCGGGCGTGGTCTACAAGGGCCGCGTGGAACTGATGGACCCGGACAAGGCGCGCTTCGCGCAGGAGACTTCCGCGCGCTCGCTCTCGGAGGTGATCGAGGGCGCCGACGTGTTCCTCGGCTGCTCGGCGGGCGGCGTGCTCAAGGCGGAGATGGTCAAGAAGATGGCCGCGAAGCCGCTGATTCTCGCGCTCGCGAACCCGACGCCCGAGATATTCCCCGAAGCGGCGCTGGAAGCGCGCGGCGACGCGGTGATCGCCACGGGCCGCTCGGACTTCCCGAACCAGGTGAACAATGTCCTGTGCTTCCCGTACATCTTCCGCGGCGCGCTGGATGTGGGCGCAACGACGATCACGCGCAACATGGAAATCGCGGCGGTGCGCGCGATTGCGCAGCTCGCCCAGGAAGAGCCGAACGACTCGGTCGCCGCTGCCTACGGCGCCTACGACCTGCGTTTCGGCCCGACGTACTTCATTCCGAAGCCCTTCGATTCGCGCCTGATCCTGCGCATCGCGCCGGCGGTGGCGAAAGCCGCGATGGAAGACGGCGTGGCCACGCGCGCCATCGACGACTTCGAGGCCTACACGAACGAGCTCCAGCAGTTCGTCTATCACTCGGGCGCGTTCATGAAGCCGGTGTTCGCCACGGCCAAGCAGATCGTGCGTGAAGGCGGCAAGTCGCGCATCGTGTTCGCCGAGGGCGAGGAAGAGCGCGTGCTGCGCGCGGTGCAGGTGATCGTGGACGAAAAGCTCGCGCGCCCCATCCTGATCGGCCGCCCCGAGGTGCTGCTCGCGCGCATCGAGAAGTTCGGCCTGCGCCTGCGCCTTGGTGAGGACGTCGAAGTGACGAATCCCGAGTACGACGAACGTTTCCACCAGTACTGGACCACCTACTGGGAACTGCGTTGCCGCGACGGCATTTCGAAGGAAATGGCACGTGTGGAAATGCGCCGCCGCCTCACGCTGATCGGCGCGATGATGGTGCGCCTGGGCGACGCGGACGGCATGGTGTGCGGCACCGTGGGCGCGTACCACGACCATCTGCGCTTCGTCGACGAAGCGATCGGCATGGCGCCCGGCGCGAACACCTATGCGGCGATGAACATCCTGCTGCTCGACAAGCGCACGGTGGCGCTCGTGGACACGCACGTCAACGACAATCCGGACGCGCAGACGATCGCCGAATTCACGATCGCCGCGGCGAAGCAGATGGCCTGGCTCAATCTCTCGCCGAAGGTCGCGCTGCTCTCGCGCTCGAACTTCGGTTCGGGCAGCTCGGCTTCGGGCACGAAGATGCGCGAAGTGCTGAAGCTCGTGACCGCCCGGGCGCCGGACCTGGAGATCGACGGCGAAATGCACGGCGACTGCGCGCTCGACGAATCGCTGCGCGAGCGCATCCTGCCGCATTCGCGCCTGAAGGGCTCGGCGAACCTGCTCGTGTGCCCGAACGTGGACTCCGGCAATATCGCCTACAACCTGCTGAAGACGGGCGCGGGCAGCAACGTGGCCGTGGGGCCGTTCCTGCTGGGCGTGAACGCGCCGGTCAACGTCCTGACCTCCAGCTCGACGGTGCGCCGCATCGTCAACATGGCCGCGCTGACCGTGCTGCAGGCCAATCGCGACTGATCGGGCGGCGCCCCGGGCGCTTGCCCCGGCTTTTTACCCAGCTTTTTACCCCATTGAAACGGCGGTCCGCGCGAGCGGCCGCCGTTTTTTCTTGTGCGAGGGCGGCCCGCCGACGAAGGCGATCCGCTTTCGCTATCACCCCATGCGTCTTTCGGATTGTTCCCGTATCGCGGCGCACCTATATTGACTGGGCAACGTTCGATTCCCATTTCACGAGACGCCGCATGAAGACGGCCGAGGAGGCGCAATGAACCAGATCGATCTCAAGGACCGCGTGATGGTGGTCACCGGCGGCGCGCGCGGCATCGGCTACGCCGTCGCGCAGCGCGCGCTGCGCTCGGGCGCCGCCGTGGCGCTGTGGGACGTCGACGGCGAGCGGCTCGAACGCTCGCGCAGCGAGCTTTCGGCGCTAGGCCCGGTGTCGGTCGTCAAGGTCGAGCTGACCGACGAGGCTTCCGTCGAAGCCGCCGCGCTCAAGACCGTCGAAACGCACGGCGCGATCCATGCGCTCGTCAACAGCGCGGGCATTACCGGCGGCAACGGCCTCACCTGGGAGCTGCCCGTGGACATGTGGCGCCGCGTGATCGAAGTGAACCTGATCGGCTGCTATCTGACCTGTCGCGCCGTCGTGCCGCACATGATCGCGCAGGGTTATGGGCGCATCGTCAACATCGCTTCGGTGGCGGGCAAGGAGGGCAATCCGAATGCTTCGCACTACAGTGCATCGAAGGCCGGACTGATCGGGCTCACGAAGTCGCTCGGCAAGGAGCTGGCGACGAAGAACGTGCTCGTCAACGCGGTGACGCCGGCCGCGGCGAAGACCGAGATCTTCGATTCGATGTCGCAGCAGCATATCGACTACATGCTCGCGAAGATTCCGATGAACCGCTTTCTGATGCCCGACGAGGCGGCTTCGCTGATCGTCTGGCTCACCTCCGAGGACTGCGCATTCAGCACGGGCTCGGTGTTCGATCTCTCCGGCGGGCGCGCGACCTACTGACCGGCCAGGCCGCGCAGCATCCCGCGAGGGACGTAGGGGATCACGGCGGACTCACCGCCGGAGGAGGAGACAGACATGCAAGCCGAGGCCCGCCCGCTGCCCGCTGCCGTTATCGGCAAGGTCATGCGGCGCCTGTTGCCGTTCCTTCTGCTGATGTACGTGCTGGCGTTTCTCGACCGCGCCAACATCGGCTTCGCGCAAAAGGCGCTCCAGCACGACACCGGGCTCTCCGACACGGCGTTCGCCTTCGGCGCCGGCGTCTTCTTCGTGGGCTATGCGCTCTTCGAGGTGCCGGCCAACCTGCTGCTGCATCGCGTGGGCGCGCGCATCTGGATGTGCCGCATCATGGTGAGCTGGGGCGTCGTTTCGGCGGCCACGGCCCTCGTGCACACGCCCGCTGCGTTCTGCACGCTGCGCTTCCTGCTGGGCGTGGCCGAGGCCGGCTTCTTTCCCGGCATCATCTATTACCTCATGCAGTGGTTCCCGCAGGCCGCCCGTGCGCGCGCCATCGGCGTGTTCTACTTCGGCGCGCCGCTCGCGTTCATCTTCGGCAGTCCTTTGTCCGGATTCCTGATCGATCTGCACGGCACCTTCGGCGTGGCGGGCTGGAAGTGGTTGTTCCTCGTCGAAGGCGGGCTCGCATCCGTGGTGGGCGTATGGGCGTTCTGGTATCTGACCGACCGGCCCGCCGACGCGCGCTGGCTCGCGGCCGACGAACAGCGCGCCTTGAGCGACGCGCTCAGGCTCGATGCGCACGAGGCCGCCGCACACGGCCCGCGCGATGCGCTGGCCGCGCTCGTGGATCGCCGCGTGCTGGCCTGGTCGGCGATCTATGCGCTGATCCAGATGAGCGTCTACGGCGTGATCTTCTTCCTGCCGCAGCAGGTGGCGTCGCTCGTGGGGGCGCGGGTGGGGCTCAAGGTGGGCCTGCTCGCCGCGCTGCCCTGGCTGTGCGCGGTCGTGCTCACATGGGTCGTGCCGCGCCGCGCCGACCGGCTCGGCAACCACCGCGCGTGGGCCGTGCGCCTGCTCGTGCTGGCGGGGCTCGGCATTGCGGTGTCCGGTGCGGCAAGCAGCCCGCTCGTGGCGATGATCGGCCTGTGCTGCGCCGCGAGCGGCTTCATTGCCGCGCAGCCGCTGTTCTGGACCTTCCCGGCGCGTTATCTGGCGGGCGCCGCCTCGGCGAGCGGCATCGCGCTCATCAACGCGCTCGGCAGTCTCGGCGGCTTCGTCGCGCCGATGCTGCGCGCGGGCGCCGACCACGCTTTCGCTTCGCATAGCGCCGGCCTCGAACTGCTCGCCCTTGCGAGTCTCGCGGCCGCGCTGCTGGTTCTCATCGTCGTTCCCCGCGCCGGCGCGCGGGCGGCCTCATCGTTCGAGCCGCCCGTGGGGCGCGTGCGGTAACCCACTTCAAGGAGCAACGCCTCATGGCCATGCCTACCATCAAACACGTGCGCGCCTTCACCGTGCGCGGCGGCGGCGCCGACTACCACGACCAGGCCGCCGGCCACTGGATCGACGACCACATCTCGACGCCAATGGCGCGCTACCCCGAGTACCGCGCGAGCCGCCGCTCGTTCGGCATCGACGTGCTGGGCACGCTCGTCGTGGAAGTGGAGGCGAGCGACGGCACGGTGGGCTTCGCGGTGACGACGGGCGGCGAGATCGGCGCGTTCATCGTCGAGCGGCATCTCGCGCGCTTTCTCGAAGGTCAGCGCGTGACCGACCTCGAGAAGATCTGGGATCAGATGTACTACGCAACGCTCTACTACGGCCGCAAGGGCGTGGTGCTCAACACGATCTCGGGCGTCGATCTGGCGCTGTGGGACCTGCTCGGCAAGCTGCGCGAAGAACCGGTGTACCAGTTGCTGGGCGGCCCCGTGCGCGACGAACTGGTGTTCTATGCCACGGGCGCGCGTCCCGACCTCGCAAAGGAGATGGGCTTCATCGGCGGCAAGCTGCCCTTGCAGCACGGCCCGGCCGAGGGCGAGGAGGGGCTGCGCCAGAACATCGAGAAGCTCGCCACGATGCGCGAGCGCGTGGGCGACGACTTCTGGCTCATGTACGACTGCTGGATGAGCCTCGACGTGCGCTACGCCACGCGGCTCGCGCAGGCCGCGCAGGAGTACGGATTGAAATGGCTGGAAGAATGCCTGCCGCCCGACGACTACTGGGGCTATGCCGAACTGCGCCGCAACGTGCCGCGCGGCATGATGGTGTCCACCGGCGAGCACGAGGCCACGCGCTGGGGCTTTCGCATGCTGCTGGAGATGGGCTGCTGCGACCTGATCCAGCCCGACGTGAACTGGTGCGGCGGCATGACCGAGCTCGTCAAGATTTCGGCGCTCGCGGACGCGCACAATGTGCTCGTCGTGCCGCATGGTTCGTCGGTCTACAGTTATCACTTCGTCGTCACGCGTCATAGCTCGCCGTTCGCCGAGTTCCTGATGATGGCGCCGAAGGCCGACCAGGTCGTGCCGATGTTCACGCCGCTCCTGCTGGACGAGCCGGTGCCGGTGAAGGGCCGCATGAAGGTGCCGGACACGCCGGGTTTCGGCGTGCGTTTGAACCCGGACTGTGCGCTCGCGCGGCCGTATACCCATTAAATGCGCGCCAGCATTCGAGAGGAGAACGACGTGCTGCTCAAGGACAAGGTGGTGATCGTCACCGGCGGGTCGCGCGGCATCGGCCGCGCCATCGCCATTGCCAGCGCCCGTGAGGGCGCCGATGTCGCGATCAATTACTGGGGGGACAACGACGCGTCGTATGGACGGCGCTCGGCCATTTCCGAGGTGCTCGACGAAATCGCGCGGCTGGGGCGGCGCGCGATTGCCGTGGAGGGCAACGTGGCCGCGCCGCAGACGGGCGTGGACCTCGTGCGCGAGACCGTGGAGAAGTTCGGCCGGGTGGACGTGCTCGCGAGCAACGCGGGCATTTGCCCGTTCCATGCGTTTCTCGACATGCCGCCAGCCGTGCTCGAACGCACGATAGGCGTGAACCTGAACGGCGCGTTCTACGTGACGCAGGCGGTGGCGCGGCAGATGAAGGAGCAGGGCACGGGCGGCGCGATCGTGGCGACCAGCTCGATCAGCGCGCTCGTGGGCGGCGGCATGCAGGCGCATTACACGCCCACCAAGGCGGGCGTGCATTCGCTGATGCAGTCGTGCGCCATCGCGCTCGGCCCCTACGGCATCCGCTGCAACTCGGTCATGCCGGGTACGATCGCCACCGACCTGAATGCGGAGGATCTTGCCGACGAAGCCAAGCGCGCGTACTTCGAAAAGCGCATTCCGCTCGGGCGGCTCGGCGCGCCCGAGGACGTGGCCGAGTGCGTGGTGTTTCTCGCCTCCGAGCGCGCGCGCTACGTCACGGGCGCGGCGCTGCTCGTGGATGGCGGCCTGTTCGTGAACCTTCAGTGAGACGCGAGCGTTTCCGCGCGCGCGCGATCATGAACGGTCACTTCGTCCGCCTTGAAAGGCTGGGAAAAACGCCGCAGCAGGCCCACGAAATGCTCCGCGGGCTCCGCGAGCGGTTCGCCTTTGCGCGTGAGCACGCCGAAGCCGGGCAGGCTCTTGCCGATCTCGATGGGCAGCACCGTGAGCAGGCGCCCGCGCACGTGGTCGCGCACGACGGATTCCGGCAGCATGGCCACGGCGTCGAAGCTTTCGAGCAGTTGCAGCGTGGCGAAGATCGACGCCGACTCCGTGAGATTGACGGGCGTGGCCAGCCCGGCGCGCGCGAGCTCGCCCTCGAACAATTCGCGGGCGGGGCTCGTGATGGGCTGCACGACCCACGGCCAGTTCATCAGCTCCGCGAGCGTGACGCGTTCGCGGCGCGCGAGCGGGTGCGGCGAGCGCACCACGAGCACGAGCGGTTCGCGCGCGAGCGGCTCGAAGCCGAAGTCGTTGTGCTGCAGCGGCGTGGTGAGGCGCCCGAGCGCGAGATCGACTTCGCGGCGATGGAGCAGTTGCACGACCTGATCGCTCGTTTCGCCGAGTATGCGCACGTTGAGCAGCGGCCGTTCGGTCTTGAGCGTGGCGACGGCCTGCGCGAGCAGGTCGGGCGCGGCGCCCATGATCGCGCCCACGGTGAGCTGGCCGTGGCCGCCGCGGCGTTTCACGTCGAGGTCTTCGGCGAAGCGCGTGAGGTCGGCGAGCGCGCGGCGCGCATAGGCGAGCGTCACCACGCCGAGCGCCGTGGGCTGCATGCCGCGCGCGTTGCGCTCGAAGAGACGAAAGCCGAAGGCCTCCTCGATGTCGCTGAGCATGCGGCTGCCGCTAGGCTGGGCGACGTTGATGGCGTCGGCGGCCTGATGGACGTTGCGCGTGTCGTCGAGCGCGACGAGCAGGGCGAGGTGCTTGAATCGGAGCCGGTTGACGAGTGCGACAACGGCGGTCGGATGGTTCATTAGCGATCCGGTTTATGTATCGCCCGATCCCAACATCGGATTGGTTGGCTATCGATGCGGGAATTATAGTCGGTGAAAACTGCCTGGGAATCCACGAAAACCAGAGGGCAGATGGAGACACGAGCATGGAGACTATCGCGTTTCGCATGGTGCTCAACCCCGGACAGCGCGACGAGTACGCGCGCCGGCACCGCGAAATCTGGCCCGGGCTGGCGGCGGAGCTCACGAAGGCAGGCGTGAGCGACTACTGGATCTTTCTCGACGAAGCCACGAATCATCTGTTCGCGGTGCTCAAGCGCCGCGACGATCACACGATGGACACGCTGCCCACCCTGCCCGTCATGCGCAGATGGTGGGATTTCATGGCCGACATCATGCAGACGGGCGAGGGCAACGTGCCGGTGCAGGCGCCGCTCGTGCCGCTTTTTCATCTGGCGTGAACGCGAGGGAGCCTCTCATGCAAGTCGTCGATCCGCACGTCCACTTCTGGGACCTCGCTACGCATCATTACCCGTGGCTCGCGAATCCGGGCGTGTCCTTCGTGGGCGATGCGCGTGCGCTCCGCTTCAACTACCTGCCCGCCGACCTGCTGCGCGAGGCCGGCGACATCGACGTGCTGAAGGTCGTGCACGTGGAGGCGAATCACGATCCGGCCGATCCGGTCGAGGAGACGCGCTGGCTGCAAGGTCTCGCCGACGCGGATCGGGAACATGCGATGCTCGCGGCGATCGTCGCCGCCGCAGACCTGAGCGCGCCGAACGCCCAGGCCGTGCTGGAAGGCCATGCCGCGTTTTCGCGCACGCGCGGCATCCGCCAGATCCTCAACGTGCATGCTGACCCGCTCTACGACTATGTGGGCCGTCACTACCTGCGCGATGCCGCGTGGCGCGCGAACTTCGCTCTGCTTGCCCGCTATGGCTTCTCTTTCGATCTGCAGCTCTATCCGTCCCAGATGGAAGAGGCGGCCGCGCTCGCGCAGGCGCACCCCGACATCGCGTTGATCGTGAACCATGCGGGCATGTTCGTGGACCGCAACAGCGTGGCCGGCTATCGCGCCTGGCGCGAGGGGCTGCGCGTGCTGGCCGCGTGCCCGAACGTGACGGTGAAGATCAGCGGGCTCGCGATGTTCGATCACCAATGGACCGTGGAGAGCCTGCGTCCCTATGTGCTCGAAACGATCGACGCGTTCGGCGTCGAGCGGGCGATGTTCGCCTCGAACTTCCCGGTGGACCGGCAGTTCGGCCGCTACGAAGACCTGTGGCACGCGTATGCGCAGATCGTGAGCGGGGCGAGCGCGGGCGAGCGGGACGCGCTTTTTATCGACAACGCCCAGCGTGTTTACCGGATCTAGCCGACAGGACGACAGGAGACGCGTGTGGAAATCCAGGCAACGGCGGGCGCCGTACCCCGGCTCGAACTGAGGCAGGCCAGCAAGTCGTTCGGGCGCGTGCGCGCGCTGGTCGACGGCAGCCTGACGCTGCGGCCGGGCGAGGTGCATGCGCTCCTCGGCGAAAACGGCGCGGGCAAGTCGACGCTCGTGAAGATTCTCGCGGGCGTGTATCGCCCGGACAGCGGCACCTTGCTGATCGACGGCGTCGCGCGCCAGTTCGCGTCGCCGGCCGAGGCGCGCGACGCGGGCATTGCCGTGATCTATCAGGAGCCCACACTGTTCTTCGACCTCTCGATTGCCGAGAACATCTATATGGGCCGTCAGCCGCTCGACCGGCTCGGTCGCATCGACTACGACGCGATGCATCGCGACGTGGCCGCGCTGCTTGCCTCGCTCGGCGTGGATCTGAAGGCCGGGCGTCTCGTGCGCGGCCTGTCGATTGCGGACCAGCAGGTGATCGAGATCGCGAAGGCGCTCTCGCTGAACGCGAACGTGCTCGTAATGGACGAACCCACGGCGGCGCTCTCGCTGCCGGAGGTGGAGCGGCTTTTCACGATCGCCCGCAAGCTGCGCGAGCGCGGCGTGGCGGTCCTGTTCATCACGCACCGGCTGGAGGAAGTGTTCGCGCTCACGGAACACGTGACGATCATGCGCGACGGCGCGAAGGTGTTCGACGCGCCCACCGCCACGCTCAGCACGCAGGAGATCGTCGCGAAGATGGTGGGGCGCGACCTCGCCACTTTCTACCCGAAGGCCGACGTGACGCCGGGCGAGGTCATGCTGCGCGTGCGTGGGCTCACGCGCCGCGGCGTGTTCAAGGACATCTCGTTCGACGTGCGCGGCGGCGAGATCGTGGCGCTCGCGGGGCTCGTGGGCGCGGGGCGCAGCGAAGTGGCGCGGGCGATCTTCGGCATCGACGCCTGCGACTCGGGCCAGGTGCAGATCGCGGGCAAGCCGCTCGCCATGGGTAAGCCCGCGGCGGCCGTGCGGGCAGGGCTCGCGCTCGTGCCGGAAGACCGGCGCCAGCAGGGGCTCGCGCTGGAGCTGAGCATTGCGCGCAACGCCTCGATGACGGTGCTCGGCAGGCTCGTGCGCTTCGGCCTCATCTCCGCCGCGCGCGAAACGCAGCTCGCGGGACAGTGGGGCACGCGCCTGCGGCTGAAGGCGGGCGATCTGAACGCGCCGGTGGCCACGCTCTCGGGCGGCAACCAGCAGAAGGTGGTGCTCGGCAAATGGCTGGCCACGGGGCCGAAGGTGCTCATCATCGACGAACCCACGCGCGGCATCGACGTGGGCGCGAAAGCCGAGGTCTATGGCGCGCTCGCCGATCTCGTGCGCGAGGGCATGGCCGTGCTGATGATTTCCAGCGAATTGCCCGAAGTGCTCGGCATGGCCGACCGCGTGCTCGTCATGCACGAGGGCCGCATTACGGCCGATATCGCGCGCGCTGATGCGAACGAAGAGCGCATCATGAGCGCCGCGCTCGGCGAAGCCAACGTTCATTTGGGGCACGCCGCATGATGCGCCACACCACCACCCCTCATCAGCCGCTGCCGCACGGGCCGCATGACGGCGCGCCGCCCGCGCGCCGCAGCGCGGCGGCGCTCGCCGAGACACTGGCGAAGAGCCGCGAAACGACGCTCTTCGTCGTGCTGCTGCTGATTGTCGGCGGCACGGCGCTCGCGCGGCCGCAATTCCTGAACCTGCAGAACCTGCGCGACGTGCTGCTCAACGTCTCGATCGTCGCCTTGCTCACGGCGGGCATGACGATCGTGATCCTCATGCGGCACATCGATCTTTCCGTGGGCTCGACGGTCGGTATCAGCGCGTATGCGGTCGGCAGTGTCTATGTCGCGTTTCCCCACATGCCGGTGATCGTGGCGCTGCTTGCCGGCTGTGCAATCGGCTTTGTCGCGGGGGGCATCAACGCGCTGCTCGTGGCGGCGGGCCGCGTGCCTTCGCTCGTTGCCACGCTCTCCACGCTCTATATCTTTCGTGGTGCAGACTATGCCTGGGTCCACGGCGGCCAGATCAACGCGACGAGCCTGCCCGACGCGTTCTCGGGCCTCGCCACCGGCACCGTGCTGGGCGTGCCGGTGCTCGCGCTCATCGCGCTCGTGCTGCTGGCCGGATTGTCGGTTTACCTGAAGCAGTTCCGGCCGGGCCGCGAATACTACGCCATCGGCTCCAATCCCGAGGCCGCGCGCCTTGCCGGCATCAACGTGGAGCGGCGCGTCGCCACGGGCTTTTTGATCAGCGGCACTATCGCGGGACTGGCTGGCGCGCTGTGGCTGGCGCGTTTCGGCACCGTCGACGCGAGCACGGCCAAGGGCATCGAACTGCAAGTGGTGGCCGCCGCCGTGGTGGGCAGCGTGGCGATCACGGGCGGCGTGGGCACGATACTCGGCGCGACGCTCGGCGCGCTCGTGCTGGCCGTCATCAGCATCGCGCTCGTGGTGCTGCATGTTTCGCCGTTCTGGGAGCAGGCCATTCAGGGCGCGCTGATCGTGGCCGCGATCGCCGCCGACACGCTGCTGGCCCGCTCCGTCGCCAAACGCATGATGAGGAAGCGCGACCATGGCTAAACCCGATTCCGCTCTGCTCACGCGCCGCCCCGGCCTGCCGCTCAGTTGGGAAGCGCTGCTGGTCGTGATCCTGATCGTCTCGCTGGTGGCCGGGCGCCTCTTGTCCCCCGTGTTTCTCAGCGGCGACAACCTGGGCAACATCCTGGCCGACTTAAGCGAAGTGTCGCTGATGGCCCTGCCCATGACGCTCATCATCGTGGCGGCCGAGATCGATCTTTCGGTGGCCTCGGTATTGGGCGCGTCGAGCGCGCTGATGGGCGTGCTCTGGCACATGGGGCTGCCGATGCCGCTCGTGGCCGTTCTCGTTATCGTGGCAGGCGCGCTCGCGGGGCTCTTCAACGGGCTCGTCATCGTCAAGCTGAACCTGCCCTCGCTGGCCGTGACGATCGGCACGCTCGCGCTCTTTCGCGGGCTCGCGTATGTGCTGCTGGGCGACCAGGCGATCGCCGACTTTCCGCCGGCGTGGACCGCATTCGGCATGAATGCGCTAGGCCACACGTTCATTCCGCTGCCGTTCCTCATCGTGGCGGCGTGCGCGGTCGTGTTCGTCGTGCTGCTGCAGGCCACCGCGTTTGGCCGCAGCCTCTATGCGATCGGCGCGAACAGCACGGCGGCGTCTTTCTCGGGTATCGACGTGGCCAGGATCAAGCTGCGTCTGTTCGTGCTGTCCGGCGCGATGAGCGCGCTCGCGGGCATTGTCTATACGCTGCGCTTCACGAGCGCGCGCGGCGACAACGGCGAGGGGTTCGAGCTCTCGGTGATCGCGGCGGTGCTGTTCGGCGGCGTCAGCATCTTCGGCGGACGCGGCTCGATGTACGGCGTGCTGCTTTCGCTGCTGATCGTGGGCGTGCTCAAGAATGCGCTCACGCTCGCGGACGTTTCCAGCGAAACGCTCACGATCGTCACCGGCGCGCTGCTGCTTGCTTCCGTGCTGATTCCGAACCTTGCCGCACGCTGGCGCGCGGCGCGGGACCGGCGCGCGCTGGCCCGTGCGGCGTGATGGGTAGCGACGAGAGGAGGGGTAGCGAAGGGCGGATGCGGCAAGTTCAGTCAGTCGGCAAGGAGGCATGCGGAAGAACGTCAACACGCAGTCAACCATCCGGGCACACGCCCGGTATTCATTGAGGAGACACGTTCATGTTCAAGCCAGTACGTCACATGTGTACAGCGCTGCTGTGCGCGACGCTGTTGGGCGCAGGCATGGCGGCGCATGCCGCCGGCATCAAGGACGGGCTGAAGATCGCCTTCGTGCCCAAGCAGATCAACAACCCCTATGAAGTGATCGCCGACAACGGCGGCATGGAGGCGATCAAGGAATTCAAGGGCGACGGCAAGGTGGTCGGTCCTTCGGACGCCGGAGCATCGTCGCAGGTGTCGTATATCAACACGCTCATCACGCAGCGCGAGGACGTGATCGTCATTGCCGCCAACGACGCGAACGCGCTCGTGCCGTACCTGAAGAAGGCGATGTCCCAGGGTATCAAGGTGGTCACGTTCGATTCGGATACGGCGCCCGAAGGCCGGCAGATTTTCGTGAACCAGGCGGACGCCGAGAGCATCGGCCGCGGCCAGATCCAGCTGGTCTCGAAGCTGATGGGCGGGGAAGGGGAGTTCGCGATTCTTTCGGCCACGCCGAATGCGACCAATCAGAACACCTGGATCAAGTGGATGCAGGAAGAGCTGAAGAAGCCCGAGTACGCGAAGATGAAGCTGGTGAAGATCGCCTACGGCAACGACGACGACCAGAAGTCTTTCGTCGAGACGCAGGGTTTGCTGCAGGCGTATCCGAACCTCAAGGCGATCGTCGCGCCGACCTCGGTGGGGATTGCTGCTGCCGCGCGCTATATCTCTTCGTCGTCGAGCAAGGGGAAGGTGGCCGTGACGGGACTTGGCACGCCTAACCAGATGCGCGCGTTCGTGAAGAACGGAACCGTGAAGGCGTTCCAGCTTTGGGATCCGGGTGCACTGGGGTATCTCGCGGCTTATGCTGCCGCGAATCTGGCCTCGGGGAATATTAGCGGCAAGGAGGGGGAGTCGTTTGATGCCGGTAAGCTCGGCAAGCGGACGATTGGCAAGAATGGCGAGGTCATACTCGGGCCGCCTACTACCTTCGATGCGCAGAATATTGATAACTTTAATTTCTGAGGGGTGGTGGGACTTGTATTCGTGGTGGTCTGCCA
>NZ_BAXZ01000027.1 GCF_000684975.1 Paraburkholderia acidipaludis NBRC 101816
TCGGGTAGAATATCCGGCTCGCTGTAGAAGTTGCAGTATCCGGGCCTTTCCCGCGGCTCTCCGCCGTGGGAAAGGCCTACGCTCTTTATCTAGTCTGGCGGAGCAAGTCCGCCTCGCTCTTTTCAAGGAATCGTCATGCAGAACCAGAAAATCCGTATTCGCCTGAAGGCTTTCGACTATCGCCTGATCGACCAGTCGGCTGCCGAGATCGTCGACACGGCGAAGCGGACGGGTGCAATCGTGCGTGGCCCGGTGCCGCTGCCGACGCGCATCCAGCGTTTCGACATCCTGCGTTCGCCGCACGTCAACAAGACGTCGCGCGATCAGCTCGAAATCCGTACCCACCTGCGCCTGATGGACATCGTCGACCCGACGGACAAGACCGTCGACGCGCTGATGAAGCTGGATCTGCCGGCTGGTGTGGACGTCGAAATCAAGCTGCAGTAAGACCCTCCAGCGCTGTCGGGCTGACTGACGGCGCTAAGTCTTTGATTGCTTGCGGAAAACGAGAAAGGACGTTATACTTGACGTCTTTTCGCGCATTTGCGCAAAAAATCGGTGCGTCCCTTTGGGGTTGTCTTGTCAAAAGCGCCCTGAAAAGCACCGGTACTTTGTAAATTAGCCCCGACCAATCGCAGTCGGGAATGGAGAAAACGATGAGCCTTGGACTCGTAGGTCGCAAGGTTGGCATGACCCGTATCTTCACGGCCGATGGGGACTCGATTCCCGTTACCGTGCTGGACGTGTCCGACAACCGCGTGACGCAGATCAAGACTGTTGAAACCGACGGCTACACGGCCGTTCAGGTTGCGTTCGGTACGCGTCGTGCATCGCGCGTGACGAAGCCGCTCGCAGGTCATCTTGCCAAAGCTGGCGTTCAAGCCGGTGAAATCCTCAAGGAATTCCAGATCGACGCCGCCAAGGCTGCCGAACTGTCGAATGGCGCGGTGATCGGTGTGGATCTCTTCTCGGAAGGCCAGAAGGTCGACGTGCAAGGCACCTCGATCGGTAAGGGCTACGCCGGTACCATCAAGCGTTACAACTTCGCATCCGGCCGTGCTTCGCACGGTAACTCGCGCTCGCACAACGTGCCGGGTTCGATCGGTATGGCGCAGGATCCGGGCCGCGTGTTCCCGGGCAAGCGCATGACCGGTCACATGGGTGACGAAACCGTGACGGTGCAAAACCTCGAAATCGCACGTATCGACGCAGAGCGCAAGCTGCTGCTCGTGAAGGGTGCTGTTCCGGGCGCGAAGGGCGGTAAGGTTTTCGTGACGCCGGCGGTCAAGGCTCGCGTGAAGAAAGGAGCGGAATAATGGAACTGAAGCTCCTGAACGCCAATGGTCAGGAAGGTGCTGCCGTTAACGCGTCGGACGTCGTGTTCGGCCGTGACTATAACGAAGCCCTGATTCACCAGATCGTCGTCGCCTATCAGGCGAACGCACGTAGCGGCAACCGCGCGCAGAAGGATCGCGAGCAGGTCAAGCACACCACCAAGAAGCCGTGGCGCCAGAAGGGTACGGGCCGTGCTCGTGCCGGTATGTCGTCGAGCCCGCTGTGGCGCGGCGGTGGTCGCATTTTCCCGAACTCGCCGGAAGAAAACTTCTCGCACAAGGTCAACAAGAAGATGCATCGTGCAGGTCTCTGCTCGATCTTCTCGCAGTTGGCCCGCGAAGGCCGCATCTCGGTCGTCGAAGAGCTGTCGCTCGAAGCGCCGAAGACGAAGCTGCTGGCCGACAAGTTCAAGGCCATGGGTCTCGAGTCCGTGCTGGTCATTACCGACACGGTTGACGAGAACCTGTATCTCGCGTCGCGCAACCTGCCCCACGTGGCAGTCGTTGAGCCGCGTTTCGCCGACCCGCTCTCGCTGATCTACTTCAAGAAGATTCTGATCACGAAGGCTGCGGTCGCCCAGATCGAGGAGTTGCTGTCATGAGCGAGATTCGCAAGAACGATCATCGTTTGATGCAGGTCCTGCTCGCGCCGGTGATCTCCGAAAAGGCGACGCTGGTGGCGGACAAGAACGAACAAGTTGTGTTCGAAGTCGCGCCGGACGCGACCAAGCAGGAAGTCAAGGCTGCCGTCGAGCTGCTGTTCAAGGTGGAAGTCGATTCCGTCAACGTGCTGGTCCAGAAGGGCAAAAACAAGCGTTTTGGCCGTTTCGTGGGTAAGCGCAAGGACGTGAAGAAGGCGTACGTCTGCCTGAAGCCCGGCCAGGAAATCAACTTTGAAGCGGAGGCCAAGTAATCATGGCAATCGTGAAAGTTAAGCCGACTTCGCCGGGTCGCCGCGCGATGGTGAAGGTCGTCAACAAGGATCTGCACAAGGGCGCGCCGTATGCGCCGCTGCTCGAAAAGCAATCCTCGAAGGCCGGCCGTAACAACAATGGTCACATCACGACGCGTCACCAGGGTGGCGGTCACAAGCAGCACTACCGTGTGATCGATTTCCGTCGCAACAAGGACGGTATCCCGGCAAAGATCGAGCGTCTCGAGTACGACCCGAACCGTAGCGCGAACATCGCGCTGGTTCTGTACGCAGACGGCGAGCGCCGCTACATCATCGCTCCGAAGGGCGCGACGGTGGGTCAACAGCTGATGTCGGGTTCGGAAGCGCCGATCCGCGCGGGCAACGCCCTGCCGATCCGCAACATCCCGGTCGGTACGACGATCCACTGCATCGAAATGCTGCCGGGCAAGGGCGCGCAAATGGCGCGTTCGGCTGGTACGTCGGCAATGCTGCTGGCACGTGAAGGCGTCTACGCGCAGGTTCGTCTGCGTTCGGGCGAAATCCGCCGCGTGCACGTCGAATGCCGCGCGACGATCGGTGAAGTCGGCAACGAAGAGCACAGCCTCCGTCAAATCGGCAAGGCTGGCGCGAACCGCTGGCGCGGTATCCGCCCGACGGTCCGCGGCGTTGCAATGAACCCGGTCGATCACCCGCACGGTGGTGGTGAGGGCAAGACCGCTGCAGGTCGCGATCCGGTGAGCCCGTGGGGCACGCCGACGAAGGGCTACCGCACCCGCAGCAACAAGCGCACGACGAGCATGATCGTCCAGCGCCGTCACAAGCGTTAAGGAGTAGGCAATGGCACGTTCTATCAAGAAAGGTCCGTTCTGCGACGCCCATTTGCTGAAGAAGGTTGAGGCGGCTGCAGCTACGCGCGACAAGAAACCGATCAAGACCTGGTCGCGTCGTTCGACGATCCTGCCGGACTTCATCGGCCTGACGATCGCCGTTCACAACGGCCGTCAACACGTTCCGGTGTATGTCACGGAAAACATGGTCGGCCACAAGCTTGGCGAGTTCGCACTGACCCGTACGTTCAAGGGTCACGCGGCCGACAAGAAGGCCAAGAAATAAGGGGCAATCAAGATGGAAGTGAAGGCAATTCATCGCGGTGCCCGCATCTCGGCGCAGAAAACGCGCCTTGTGGCTGACCAGATCCGCGGTCTGCCGGTCGACAAGGCGCTGAACGTTCTGACGTTCTCGCCGAAGAAAGCGGCTGGCATCGTGAAAAAGGTTGTGCTTTCGGCTATCGCCAATGCGGAACACAACGAGGGCGCCGACATCGACGAGCTCAAGATCAAGAGCATCTACGTCGACAAGGCTGCTTCGCTGAAGCGTTTCACCGCACGCGCAAAGGGTCGCGGTAACCGCATCGAGAAGCAATCCTGTCACATCACTGTGACGGTCGGGAATTAAGGAGCCATACGATGGGACAGAAAATTCATCCGACTGGCTTCCGTTTGGCCGTCAGCCGCAATTGGGCTTCGCGCTGGTACGCGAACAACAACAATTTCGCGGCGATGTTGAAGGAAGACATCGGTGTTCGTGAATACCTGAAGAAGAAGCTGAAGAACGCTTCGGTGGGCCGTGTTGTGATCGAGCGTCCGGCAAAGAACGCTCGCATCACGATTTACAGCTCGCGCCCGGGTGTGGTGATCGGCAAGAAGGGCGAGGACATCGAACTCCTCAAGGCCGAACTCCAGAAGCGCATGGGCGTTCCGGTTCACGTGAACATCGAAGAAATCCGCAAGCCGGAAACCGATGCGCAGCTGATCGCCGACTCGATCACGCAACAGCTCGAGCGCCGCATCATGTTCCGTCGCGCAATGAAGCGCGCGATGCAGAACGCGATGCGCTTGGGTGCCCAGGGCATCAAGATCATGAGCGCCGGCCGTCTGAACGGTATCGAAATCGCACGTACCGAGTGGTATCGCGAAGGTCGAGTGCCGCTTCACACGCTGCGTGCCGACATCGACTACGCAACCTCGGAAGCGAAGACGACGTACGGCATCATCGGCGTGAAGGTTTGGGTCTACAAGGGCGACACGCTCGGCCGCAACGACGCACCGGTGGTGGAAGAAGTCGCCGAAGAAAAGCGTCCGCGCCGCAACGCGCGCCCGGGCGATCGTCGTCCGCGCCGTGATGGCGAAGGCGCACCGGGGGCCCGTCGTGGCGCACCGCGCCGTGGCGCCGGCGGTGACGGCAAGAGTGGAGAATAACGATGCTGCAACCGAAACGCAGGAAGTATCGCAAAGAGCAGAAGGGTCGTAACACCGGTGTCGCAACCCGCGGCAACGCGGTTTCGTTCGGTGAATACGGTCTGAAGGCTATCGGTCGTGGTCGCCTGACCGCGCGTCAGATTGAAGCAGCGCGTCGTGCAATGACGCGTCACATCAAGCGTGGCGGCCGCATCTGGATCCGTATCTTCCCGGACAAGCCGATCTCGCAAAAGCCGGCGGAAGTACGTATGGGTAACGGTAAGGGTAACCCGGAGTACTACGTCGCCGAGATTCAGCCGGGCAAGATGCTGTACGAAATGGATGGTGTGTCCGAAGAACTGGCCCGTGAAGCCTTCCGTCTGGCTGCAGCCAAGCTGCCGCTCAAGACGGTCTTCATGGTTCGCCAGCTCGGCGCCTAAGGAGTGAATGATGAAGGCATCCGAACTTCACCAGAAAGACCAGGCCGCGCTCAACAAGGAGCTGTCGGACCTGCTTAAGGCGCAATTCGGCCTGCGCATGCAACTCGCGACCCAGCAGCTCACGAACACGAGCCAGCTGAAGAAGGTTCGTCGCGACATCGCACGTGTGCGGACCGTCCTGACTGAGAAGGCGAACCAGAAATGAACGAAAGCGTGAAAACCTCGCTTAAGCGGACGCTGGTCGGCAAAGTCGTCAGCAACAAGATGGACAAGACGGTCACCGTTCTGGTCGAGCGCCGCGTCAAGCACCCGATCTACGGCAAGTACGTCGTGCAGTCGAAGAAGTACCACGCGCACGACGAGTCGAACACGTACAACGAGGGCGACCTCGTGGAAATCCAGGAAACCCGTCCGATTTCGAAGACGAAGGCCTGGACCGTGTCGAAGCTGATCGAAGCGGCACGCGTCATCTGAAGACGCAGCTGCAAGGCAGTAACACTACCCCGGGGCTGCAGCTGTCAAACCCCGGGGCAGTGAAGTTGTTGAAATCGCTAAAGATTTCGCTTGCGAGACCAAGATTATCGAGTTATAGTCTTGGTCTTCCCTCTTTATGAGGCTTGCTGTTGGCAAAGCGGCAGGCGGAAGCAGGTGGGAAAGCAAAATCCGGGCGCCAGTCCGGGTCTGCAAGATTCACCGGAATGCGATGGCCGGTTTCGTTTGCCGTCGCTGCTGTTCTAACCCAAGCAGCTGAGCGGTCGTTCTAGTGGCGGCGCGGCTGACGGGACCAAGACTGACCGGATGTGCCATGGTGGCGCGACCGGATTAAGTTGGGAAAGATAAACCATGATCCAGACCGAATCTCGGCTTGAAGTAGCCGACAACACGGGTGCGCGTGAAGTCATGTGCATCAAGGTGCTCGGCGGCTCGAAGCGTCGTTATGCCAGCATTGGCGACATCATCAAGGTGAGCGTCAAGGAGGCAACGCCGCGTGGGCGCGTGAAGAAGGGCGAAATCTACAACGCTGTTGTGGTTCGCACCGCGAAGGGCGTGCGCCGTCAAGACGGCTCGCTGATCAAGTTCGATGGCAACGCCGCCGTGCTTTTGAATACCAAGCTTGAGCCGATCGGCACCCGCATTTTCGGGCCGGTTACGCGTGAGCTGCGTAGCGAACGATTCATGAAGATCGTTTCGCTCGCGCCGGAAGTGCTGTAAGGAGTCGCGATGAACAAGATTCGCAAGGGTGACGAAGTCATCGTCATCACCGGCAAAGACAAGGGTAAGCGCGGCGTCGTGCTGGCCATTGGTGAAGAGCGCGTGACTGTCGAAGGCATCAACATCGCGAAGAAGCATGTGAAGCCGAACCCGATGAAGGGTACGACGGGCGGTGTGGAAGCCAAGGCGATGCCGATCCAGATTTCGAACGTCGCGCTGGTCGACGCGAACGGCAAGCCGTCGCGTGTAGGCATCAAGGTCGAAGGGGACAAGAAGGTTCGTTTCCTTAAGACGACCGGTGCTGTCCTGAGCGCCTGACGCTGCGGAGTAAAAAATGGCACGTTTGCAAGAATTTTATAAAGAGAAGGTCGTTCCGGGCCTGATCGAGAAGTTCGGTTACAAGTCGGTCATGGAAGTGCCGCGCCTCACCAAGATCACCCTGAACATGGGTGTTGGTGAAGCCGTCGCTGACAAGAAGGTTCTCGAGCACGCCGTTGGCGACCTCACGAAGATCGCCGGCCAGAAGCCGGTCGTCACGAAGTCGCGCAAGGCAATCGCCGGCTTCAAGATCCGCGAAGGTTATCCGATCGGCACGATGGTCACGCTGCGTGGCCAGGCAATGTACGAATTCCTGGACCGTTTCGTGACGGTTGCGCTCCCCCGCGTGCGCGACTTCCGCGGTGTGTCGGGCAAGGCGTTCGACGGCCGTGGTAACTACAACATCGGTGTGAAAGAGCAGATCATTTTCCCCGAAATCGACTACGACAAGATCGACGCGCTGCGTGGGCTGAACATCAGCATCACGACGACCGCGAAGACCGACGAAGAAGCAAAGGCACTGCTCGCCGGCTTCAAGTTCCCGTTCAGAAACTGAGGTTACCGTGGCTAAACTGGCACTGATCGAACGTGAAAAGAAGCGCGCTCGTCTGGCAGCGAAATTTGCACCGAAGCGTGCAGCGCTGAAGGCGATCATCGACGACCAAAGCAAGTCGGAAGAAGAGCGTTACTCGGCTCGTCTCGAACTGCAACAACTGCCCCGCAACTCGAACCCGACCCGCAAGCGTAACCGCTGCGCGATCACGGGTCGTCCGCGCGGCACGTTCCGCAAGTTCGGTCTCGCACGTAACAAGATTCGTGAAATCGCGTTCCGTGGCGAGATCCCTGGCGTCACCAAGGCGAGCTGGTAATAGGAGAAACATAAATGAGCATGAGTGATCCTATCGCCGATATGCTGACTCGCATCCGCAATGCGCAGATGGTCGAGAAGGTTTCGGTGCAAATGCCCTCGTCGAAAGTCAAGATTGCGATCGCGCAGGTCCTGAAGGACGAAGGTTATATCGACGACTTCGCGGTGAAGACCGAAGGTGCGAAGTCGGAATTGAACATCGCGTTGAAGTACTACGCTGGCCGTCCCGTTATCGAGCGCCTCGAGCGCGTCTCGAAGCCGGGTCTGCGTGTGTACCGCGGCCGCAACGACATCCCGTCGGTCATGAATGGCCTCGGCGTTGCGATCGTTTCGACGCCCAAGGGTGTGATGACGGACCGCAAGGCTCGCGCCAATGGCGTGGGTGGCGAAGTCATCTGCTACGTCGCTTAACGCCGAAGGAGAAGAAACATGTCTCGAGTAGGTAAGAGCCCGATCGCGCTGCAAGGCGCAGAGGCGACGCTCAGCGACGAGAAGATTACCGTCAAGGGCCCGCTGGGTACGATTTCGCAGGCGGCGAACCGCCTCGTGAAGGTGGTGAACGACAACGGCACGCTGAAGTTCGAAGCCGCTGACGAAAGCCGCGAAGCGAATGCGATGTCGGGCACGATGCGCGCGATTGTCGCGAACATGGTGCAAGGCGTGACGAAGGGCTTCGAGCGCAAGCTGACGCTGGTTGGCGTCGGTTACCGTGCTCAGGCGCAAGGCGACAAGCTGAACCTGTCGCTGGGTTTCTCGCACCCGGTGGTGCACCAGATGCCGGAAGGCGTCAAGGCTGAAACCCCGTCGCAAACGGAAATCGTGATCAAGGGGATCGACAAGCAGAAAGTCGGCCAAACCGCTGCCGAAGTGCGCGGTTATCGCCCGCCTGAGCCCTACAAGGGCAAGGGTGTGCGTTATGCCGACGAGGTTGTGATCCTCAAAGAAACGAAGAAGAAGTAAGGGTGCGCAATCATGGATAAGACTCAATCTCGCCTGCGCCGCGCTCGTCAGACGCGTCTCAAGATCGCTGAGCTGCAGGTCGCGCGCCTGGCCGTGCATCGCACGAACACGCACATCTATGCGCAAGTGTTCTCGCCCTGCGGCACCAAGGTGCTCGCCAGCGCGTCGACGCTCGAAGCCGAAGTGCGTGCGCAACTGGCTGACCAGTCGGGCAAGGGCGGCAACGTCGCCGCTGCCATGCTGATCGGCAAGCGTATCGCAGAAAAGGCCAAGGCTGCCGGCATCGAATCCGTCGCCTTCGACCGCTCGGGTTTCCGCTACCACGGCCGCGTCAAGGCGCTGGCTGAGGCCGCGCGTGAAGCCGGGCTCAAGTTCTAAGGAAGGAATTCGTCATGGCAAAGATGCAAGCGAAAGTTCAGGCTGACGAACGCGACGACGGCCTTCGCGAAAAAATGATTTCGGTCAACCGCGTGACCAAGGTCGTGAAGGGTGGCCGTATTCTCGGCTTCGCCGCACTGACCGTGGTTGGCGACGGTGATGGCCGCGTCGGTATGGGCAAGGGCAAGGCGAAGGAAGTGCCGGTCGCTGTCCAGAAGGCGATGGAACAGGCTCGCCGCAACATGTTCAAGGTGCCGCTGAAGAACGGCACCCTGCAACACGAAGTGCACGGCAAGCACGGCGCATCGGTGGTCCTCCTCGCTCCGGCGAAGGCAGGTACCGGCGTGATCGCCGGCGGCCCGATGCGCGCCGTGTTCGACGTGATGGGCGTGCAGAACGTGGTGGCCAAGAGCCACGGCTCGACGAACCCGTACAACCTCGTCCGTGCGACGCTGGACGGCCTGCGCAAGCAGTCGACCCCGGCCGACATCGCGGCGAAGCGCGGCAAGTCCGTCGAAGACATTCTGGGCTAAGGGTGGGCACCATGTCTGAAAAAACTGTCAAGGTTCAGCTCGTCAAGAGCCTGATTGGGACCCGCGAATCGCACCGCGCCACCGTGCGCGGCCTCGGCCTGCGTCGCCTGAACTCGGTTTCCGAGCTGCAGGACACGCCGGCAGTGCGCGGCATGATCAACAAGGTCTCGTACCTCGTCAAGGTCATCGGCTAAGCGGTCGACCAAAGTCTCCAGGAGTTGAAAATGGAATTGAATAACCTGAAGCCGGCAGAAGGCGCGAAGCACGCAAAGCGTCGCGTCGGTCGCGGCATCGGCTCCGGCCTCGGCAAGACCGCTGGCCGTGGTCACAAGGGTCAGAAATCGCGTTCGGGCGGCTTCCACAAGGTCGGCTTCGAAGGCGGTCAGATGCCCCTGCAGCGTCGTCTGCCGAAGCGCGGCTTCACCTCGCTGACGAAGGAATTCGTCGGTGAAGTGCGCCTCGCCGACATCGAGAAGCTGCCGGTCGACGAAATCGATCTGCTGGCCCTCAAGCAGGCAGGCCTCGTTGGTGAGCTGACGAAGAGCGCGAAGATCATCGCCACCGGCGAGATCAAGCGCAAGGTCGTCGTCAAGGGTCTGGGTGCGACGAAGAACGCGCGTGCTGCGATCGAAGCAGCAGGCGGTTCTTTTGCCGAGTGATTGTGAGTGGTGCGCGCGGGTTCGCCCGCCGTCACTAGCATCTGCATCGGAGAAGCTACTTGGCTACTAGCCCGAGTCTCGCAAAAACCGGTCGGAGCGCTCCGAAGTTCGGCGACCTGCGCCGGCGTGCAGTGTTCCTGCTGCTGGCGCTGGTCGTTTATCGCATCGGCGCGCACATTCCGGTTCCGGGCATTGATCCGGACCAGTTGGCGAAGCTCTTCCAGAGCCAGGCGGGCGGCATCCTGGGCATGTTCAACATGTTCTCGGGTGGCGCGCTGTCCCGGTTCACGATCTTTGCGCTGGGTGTGATGCCGTATATTTCGGCGTCGATCATCCTGCAGCTGATGGCGATCGTCTCGCCGCAGCTGGAAGCGCTGAAGAAGGAAGGGCAGGCAGGACAACGCAAGATCACGCAGTACACGCGGGTCTTCACGGTGGTGCTGGCGACGTTTCAGGCGTTCGGCATTGCGGTCGCGCTGGAAAACCAGCCCGGCCTCGTGGTGGATCCGGGCATGGTGTTCCGTCTGACGACGGTTGTGACGCTCGTGACGGGCACGATGTTCCTGATGTGGCTTGGTGAGCAGATCACGGAACGCGGCCTTGGCAACGGCATCTCGATCATCATCTTCGGCGGGATCGCGGCGGGCTTCCCGAATGCGATCAGCGGTCTCTTCTCGCTGGTGCAAACCGGCTCGATGGGTCCGTTCTCAGCCATCATCGTGGTCGCGCTGATCGCGGCTGTGACGTACCTGGTGGTGTTCATCGAACGCGGCCAGCGCAAGATCCTCGTGAACTATGCGAAGCGTCAGGTCGGCAACAAGATTTACGGCGGGCAGTCGTCCCACCTGCCGCTGAAGTTGAACATGTCGGGTGTGATTCCGCCGATCTTCGCGTCGTCGATCATCCTGTTCCCGGCAACCATCCTGAACTGGTTCAGTTCGGGTTCGCGAAACAGCTGGTTCGCGGACACGCTGCACAACGTGGCCGAAGCTCTCAAGCCCGGCCAGCCCGTGTACGTGTTGCTGTACGCGTTGGCGATCGTGTTCTTCTGCTTCTTCTACACCGCACTGGTGTTCAACAGCAGGGAAACGGCTGACAACCTGAAAAAGAGTGGCGCGTTCGTACCTGGCATCCGCCCTGGCGATCAAACGGCCCGTTATATCGACCGCATCCTCACGCGTCTGACGCTGGCCGGTGCGATTTATATCGTGTTCGTGTGCTTGCTGCCGGAATTTCTGGTGCTGCGCTGGAATGTGCCGTTTTATTTTGGTGGAACGTCGCTGCTGATCATTGTCGTCGTCACAATGGACTTCATGGCGCAGGTGCAGTCGTACGTGATGTCGCAACAATATGAGTCGTTGCTCAAGAAGGCTAACTTCAAGGGCGGCGGCGTCCCGATGCGTTAAAAGGACCTATGGCCAAAGACGATGTAATCCAGATGCAGGGTGAGGTTATCGAAAACCTCCCCAACGCTACCTTCCGGGTGAAGCTGGAGAACGGCCATGTCGTGCTGGGACATATTTCCGGAAAAATGCGGATGCACTACATCCGCATTCTCCCGGGCGACAAGGTGACGGTTGAGTTGACGCCTTACGATCTGTCGCGTGCGCGGATCGTGTTCCGGGCGAAGTGATTTAGGAAAAAGGGTAATATCATGAAAGTGATGGCATCGGTAAAGCGCATGTGCCGCAACTGCAAAATCATCAAGCGCAACGGCGTCGTTCGCGTGATCTGCAGCACGGACCCGCGCCACAAGCAGCGTCAAGGCTGAATAGCGCGCTTGCGCTTTTTGTTTGAGGAAAAACAATGGCTCGTATCGCAGGGGTTAACATCCCGAACCACCAGCACACTGAAATTGGCCTGACGGCGATCTTCGGTGTTGGCCGCACGCGCTCGCGCAACATTTGCGTTGCCGCTGGCGTCCCGTTTGACAAGAAGGTCAAAGACCTGAACGACGCGGATCTCGAAAAGCTGCGTGAGGAAGTGGGCAAGTTTGTCGTCGAAGGCGATCTGCGCCGTGAAGTGACGATGAACATCAAGCGCCTGATGGACCTCGGCTGCTACCGCGGCGTGCGCCATCGCAAGGGCCTGCCCCTGCGTGGCCAGCGTACGCGTACCAACGCACGTACGCGCAAGGGTCCGCGCCGCGCAGCGCAGTCGCTGAAGAAGTAAGCGGAACTGACAGTTACAGGAAAACGTAATGGCTAAGGCTTCGAACAACACCGCGGCGCAACGCGTTCGCAAGAAGGTTAAGAAGAACGTCGCCGAGGGCGTGGTTCACGTTCACGCGTCGTTCAACAACACCATCATCACGATCACCGACCGTCAGGGCAACGCGCTTGCCTGGGCAACCTCGGGCGGTCAGGGCTTCAAGGGTTC
Organism: Paraburkholderia acidipaludis NBRC 101816; assembly: GCF_000684975.1. Taxonomy (GTDB): domain Bacteria; phylum Pseudomonadota; class Gammaproteobacteria; order Burkholderiales; family Burkholderiaceae; genus Paraburkholderia; species Paraburkholderia acidipaludis. Next base: position 12,235 of record NZ_BAXZ01000027.1, read on the forward strand.
GCGCAAATCGACCCCCTTCGCAGCTCAGGTCGCAGCCGAGTCGGCTGGCCGCGTGGCGATGGAATACGGCGTGAAGAACCTCGAAGTGCGTATCAAGGGCCCCGGTCCTGGCCGCGAGTCGGCGGTGCGCGCGCTGCATGGTCTTGGCATCAAGATCACCGCGATCTCCGACGTGACGCCGGTTCCGCACAACGGCTGCCGTCCGCCGAAGCGCCGTCGTATCTAAGGCGCCGCTTTTGCCGTCTGCCTGCGCCGCCGGTAATGGCGCGCGCAGGCAGACGGCGTTATTGAATTGACTAAGCCCACCGTTCGGTTCAAAGAGCCGGACTAGCGCGAAATCGGCAGGTTTTGCGTGATCAATTATCGAAGGAAAGCAACGTGGCACGTTATATCGGCCCGAAGGCCAAGCTGTCCCGCCGTGAAGGCACCGACCTCTTCCTGAAGAGCGCGCGACGCTCGCTCGCCGACAAGTGCAAGCTCGACAGCAAGCCGGGTCAGCATGGCCGCACGTCGGGCGCCCGCACGTCGGACTACGGCACCCAGCTGCGCGAAAAGCAAAAGGTGAAGCGCATCTACGGCGTGCTCGAGCGCCAGTTCCGCCGCTACTTCGCGGAAGCGGACCGTCGCAAGGGCAACACCGGCGAAAACCTGCTGCAACTGCTCGAATCGCGCCTCGACAATGTCGTGTACCGCATGGGCTTCGCTTCGACCCGCGCTGAAGCGCGCCAGCTCGTGGGCCACAAGGCTCTCACGCTGAACGGCGTCGTCGCGAACATCCCGTCGATGCAAGTCAAGGCAGGCGACGTCATCGCGATCCGCGAAAAGGCCAAGAAGCAGGCTCGTATCGTCGAAGCCCTGTCGCTGGCCGAGCAAGGCGGCATGGCGAGCTGGGTCGCTGTCGATGCGAAGAAGTTCGAAGGCACGTTCAAGGGCATGCCTGAGCGCAGCGACATCGCTAGCGACATCAACGAAAGCCTGATCGTCGAATTGTATTCGCGTTAATCGGATTGACGGCCGGGGTCACCTCTGTGCTTCGCGCAGGAGGCTGCCTCGGCTGTTTTTTTCAGGTTGTTGCCATCTCAGCCTTATCGGTGTAACGAGCCGAGGGTATTGAAAAGGAAAACCTATGCAAACCAGTTTGTTGAAACCCAAGATCATCGCTGTGGAATCGCTCGGCGACAACCACGCGAAAGTAGTCATGGAGCCGTTCGAACGCGGCTATGGCCACACCTTGGGTAACGCGCTTCGGCGCGTGCTGCTGTCGTCGATGATCGGCTATGCGCCGACCGAAGTGACGATCGCAGGCGTCGTGCATGAGTACTCGACGCTCGACGGTGTGCAAGAGGACGTGGTCAACCTGCTGCTGAACCTGAAGGGTGTGGTGTTCAAGCTGCATAACCGTGACGAAGTGACGGTTACACTGCGCAAGGAAACCGAAGGCGTCGTGACGGCGGGCGACATCGAACTGTCGCACGACTGCGAGGTCATCAATCCCGACCACGTGATCGCGCGTCTGACGAAGGGCGGCAAGCTCGACGTCCAGATCAAGGTCGAAAAGGGCCGCGGTTATGTACCGGGCAACGTGCGCCGTTACGGCGACGAGTCGGCCAAGATCATCGGCCGCATCGTGCTGGACGCTTCGTTCTCGCCGGTTCGCCGTGTGAGCTACGCCGTGGAAAGCGCGCGTGTCGAGCAGCGTACCGACCTCGACAAGCTCGTGATGAACATCGAAACCAACGGCGTGATCTCGCCCGAGGAAGCGATCCGCCAGTCGGCCCGCATCCTCGTGGATCAACTGTCGGTGTTCGCAGCGCTGGAAGGCACGGAAACGGCGGCGGAAGCCCCGTCGCGCGCACCGCAGATCGACCCGATCCTGCTGCGTCCGGTGGACGATCTCGAACTCACGGTTCGCTCGGCGAACTGTCTGAAGGCCGAGAACATCTACTACATCGGCGACCTGATCCAGCGTACCGAGAACGAGTTGCTCAAGACCCCGAACCTGGGTCGCAAGTCGCTCAACGAGATCAAGGAAGTGCTCGCTTCGCGCGGTCTCACGCTCGGCATGAAGCTCGAAAACTGGCCGCCGGCTGGTCTGGACAAGTAAGCAAGTCTGGCACGGACGCGGATTTTCCTTTAAAATCCGCGTCTTGCTTTTTTCACGTACCGGCCCGTGCTTTGGTTGTGGGGTATCAAACCCGCTGAGGCGATAGAAGAGCTGGACCAAAACTTTGTTTCAAGGAAACTGAAATGCGTCACCGTCATGGTCTGCGGAAACTGAACCGCACGAGCAGCCACCGTCTGGCAATGCTCCGTAACATGTCCAACTCGCTGATCGAGCACGAAGTCATCAAGACCACGCTGCCGAAGGCGAAGGAACTCCGTAAGGTTGTCGAGCCTCTCATCACGCTCGGCAAGAAGCCGTCGCTGGCAAACCGCCGTCTGGCGTTCAACCGCCTGCGCGATCGTGACTCGGTCACGAAGCTGTTCGACGTGCTTGGTCCGCGCTTCGCGAACCGTCCGGGCGGCTACCTGCGCATCTTGAAGTTCGGTTTCCGCGTGGGCGACAACGCTCCGATGGCACTGGTCGAACTGCTCGATCGTCCGGAAGTTGCGGAAGAGAACGTGCAAGAAGCGGAATAAGCTTCCTGCGGCGCTCCAGCCGTTATGCAAAAAAGCCAGGCCTAGCCTGGCTTTTTTGTTTTCGGCCCTGGAATAAATGCGGTGCGCTGGTGTTTGTTCCGTGAAGTCGCGTGTGCTTTTCGCGTTGGCGCCCGCCTTCGAGCGGGCTGGCCGCGGCCGGAAAGCCTTGGCGGCCGGTGGTACGATAACGTCCAGTCTGAAGTTTTGCGCCGGAGTTCGCCGTGACCCTGAATGTGACCCTGATGCTGACCACGGTGCCCGACGCCGCGACCGCCGACCGGTTGGCGGCGGGCGCGCTTGCGCAGCGGTTGGCGGCGTGTGTCACGCGGCTGGGCGCGGTTCATTCGCAGTATCACTGGCAAGGCCAGATCGAATCCGCCGACGAGATTCAACTGCTCTTCAAGACGAGCATGGCCCGCGCGGCCGACCTCGAACAGTTCATCCAGACCCAGCATCCCTACGACACGCCTGAGATCCTCTCGTGGCAGGTCACGGCGTCGAACGCTTACGGGAAGTGGGTCAATGCCGAAACTCAGCGTCCTATCCATGTTTAACCGCTTCGAACGGTGCCTGCGCGCCGCGTTGTCCCTCCTGTTGCTCCTTTGCTGCACGCTTTCGATGTTCGCGGCGCTGCCGCTCGCCCATGCGGACGACGATTTCCTGCCGCCCGATCAGGCCTTCGGCTTCAGCGCGGCGGAGCAGCCCGGCGAAGTCGACGTACATTTCAAGATCGCGGATGGCTACTACATGTACCGGGAGCGCTTCGCTTTCGCGACGCGCAACGGCACGGCTACGTTGGGCACGGTGGATATTCCGCCGGGTCACGTCAAGTTTGATCCCACCTTCCAGAAGAACGTCGAAACCTATCGCGGCGAACTGACGATCCGTGTGCCGGTGAAGAGAGCGAGTGGTCCGTTCGATCTCGCCGTAACGTCGCAGGGCTGCGCCGATGCCGGCGTGTGCTATCCGCCGGCGGAGCATGTTTATCACGTGAGCGGGGCCGCACTGCAGCCGGCGGGACCGGGTACGGCGGCAAGCGCGGCGGCGGGTGTGACAGCGGGTGCGGCAGAACCAGCCGCGCAGGGCACTCCCGCACCCGCGCCAGCCGGCATCGGTGAGCCTTGGTACGAGCGTGCCACGAGCGCCGACTATGCGCAGTCGCTGCTGCAAGGCGGAGGTTTCTTCGCCGTGGTGGGCCTCTATTTCGTCGCGGGCATGGTGCTGAGCCTCCTGCCGTGCTCGTATCCGATGATTCCGATTCTCTCGGCGATCATCGTTGGCGAAGGGGCGCGCGTAACGCGTGCGCGCGGTTTCACGTTGTCGTTCGTCTATGTGCTCGGCATGGCGCTCGTCTACACCGTGCTCGGCATCGCGGCGGCGCTCGTCGGACAAAGTCTCGGCGCGTGGCTGCAGAACCCCTGGGTGCTCGGAGCGTTCGCATTGCTGCTTGCCGCGTTTGCGCTCACCTTGATCGCCGGCTATGACATCGCCTTGCCGCAACGCTGGCAGGACGGCGCCTCGCGTGCTTCACAGGGCCGCTCGGGCGGCAGGTTCGCCGCCGTCGCGGTAATGGGCGCGCTCTCGGCGCTCGTCGTGGGCGCGTGTATGACCGCGCCGCTCTTCGCCGTGCTCGCTTTCATCGCGCACACCGGGAACGCCGTTCTCGGCGGTGCCGCGCTCTTCGCGATGGGGTTCGGTCTTGGCGTGCCGCTCATGATCATCGGGCTCGGCGCCGGCACGCTGTTGCCTCGCGCGGGTAGCTGGATGGACGGCGTGAAGGTGTTTTTTGGCGTCGTTTTGCTGGCCGCCGCGCTCTGGATCGTGTGGCCGGTGCTTGGTGCGGCGGCGCAGATGCTGCTTGCGGCGCTGTGGCTGCTCTTTGCCGCGGCCACCTTGGGGCTCTTCTCGCCTAACGCGGGTGGCTCAAGCGTCTGGCGACGCCTCGGCCGCGGTCTCGGAGCGGCATTCGCCATCTGGGCCGCAACGCTGCTGGTCGGTCTTGCAGCGGGCTCGACCGATCCGCTGCGCCCATTAGCCGTGCTCGCTTCGCGCATGGACGGCGCGAACGCGACGGCCGTTACGGCCGGAGCGCCCGCAAACGCATCCGCGGCAAACGATCTGGCGTTTGCCGCGGTCGCATCGCCGGCGCAGCTCGACGCGGCGCTCGGCGCCTCGGGCAAGCCGGCGATGCTCGACTTTTACGCCGACTGGTGCGTGAGCTGCAAGGAGATGGAGAAGTTCACGTTCAGCGACCCGCGCGTGCAGGCGCGGCTCAAGGCGCTCGATCTGCTGCGCGCCGACGTCACCGCGAACAATGCCGGCGACCAGGCGCTGCTCAAGCGATTTGGCTTGTTCGGACCGCCGGGCATCATCTTCTTCGACGGTAAGGGCCACGAAGTATTGCGTGTCGTGGGTTACGAGCCTGCTGACCGCTTCCTCGCGCGGCTCGATCGGCTCGATCAGCCGGCTGCGCTGATGGCCTCGCCCGTTCCGCAGTCCTGATCGAATCTCGCACGCTCAAAAGAGAAAGGGCACGTCGAAATCGACGTGCCCTTTCTCATTGCCAATCACCTGGGTGAACTAAACTAAGCCGAGCGTGACAGGACTTTACTTCTGGGCGCGCAGAATCCGCGCGGCGTCGAGCGCGAAGTACGTGAGGATGCCGTCCGCGCCCGCGCGCTTGAACGCCAACAGCGACTCCATCATCACCTTGTCGTGGTCGAGCCAGCCGTTCTGCGCCGCCGCCTTGAGCATCGCGTACTCGCCGCTCACCTGGTACACGTAGGTCGGAAAGCGGAATTCGTCCTTCACGCGGCGCACGATGTCGAGATACGGCATGCCGGGCTTGACCATCACCATGTCCGCGCCTTCCTCGATATCGAGGCGGACTTCGCGCAGCGCCTCGTCGGTGTTGGCCGGGTCCATCTGGTAGGTCATTTTGTTGCCCTTGCCCAGGTTCGACGCCGAACCCACCGCGTCGCGGAACGGTCCGTAGAAGGCCGAAGCATATTTGGCGGAATACGCCATGATCTTCGTATGGATGTGGTTCTCGCTCTCCAGCATCTCGCGAACCGCGCCGATGCGGCCGTCCATCATGTCGGACGGCGCGACGATGTCGACGCCGGCTTCGGCCTGCGTGCGAGCCTGCGCGACGAGGATCTCGACGGTCTCGTCATTGATGACGTAGCCGTTCTCGTCGAGCACGCCGTCCTGGCCGTGGCTCGTGTACGGATCGAGCGCGACATCGCACAGCACGCCCAGGTCGGGAAAGCGCTTCTTCAGTTCGCGCACGGCGTGCGGAATCAGCCCGTCCGGGTTCGTGGCTTCGATGCCGTCGGGCGTTTTGAGTGCGGGATCGATAGCCGGGAACAGCGACAGCACCGGCACGCCAAGCTCGACACACTGCTCGGCGACACCCATCAGGAGATCGACCGACACGCGATCGACACCGGGCATCGACGGCACGGCTTCGCGCACGTTGTTGCCCGCGACGACGAACACGGGATAGATCAGATCGTTCGTGGTAAGAAGATTTTCGCGCATCAGGCGGCGCGAGAAGTCGTCACGGCGCATGCGGCGCGGACGATGATGAGGATAGAAGCTCATGACGGCAATGGGAGGGTTCGAACTGCGCGTGAATCGAACGGCGTTTCCGGGCCCCCGGAAACTTTTCGGGACAATGGTATATCATACCGATCGAGCGAGGCGCCCTGCGCCGAACTCCCCGCTTCTCCTCCCTGAGCGGGTGCCTGTCGTTTTTCGATAAGGCTGTTTAGCCCGCCGGCACTTACGGCGGGTTTTTTTATGTGCGGCACAAATGTGCAAGACGCATGCGAACGGACGCTACGGCGTGCGCCGCGCGGGGCCTCGAAAAAGGAAGCGCGCCCCCGCAGGTGCCGACCGCGGCCCGCGCACGCGTAGAAGATCGTTACGGGGCGGGGCTTGCCGGGGTTTCGTCTGAGGTAGCGGTGTCGGCGGCCGGCACGAGCCAGCTCTCGATCAACGCGTGCGCCTCGTCGAGTCCCACGCGCTTGAGCGCCGAGAACAACTGCGCGCTCAGTTCGCCTTCATAGCCCTGCTGACGATATTCGTCGAAGGCTTTCTTCGTCGTGCGCAGCGCGAGCGTGCATTCCTGCCGCGTCAACTTGTCACACTTGGTCAGCAGCGCGTGGATGGGTTTGCCGGTCGGCGCGAACCACTCGATCATGCGGCGGTCGAGTTCCGTGAGCGGGCGGCGTGCGTCCATCATCAGAATCAGGCCGCACAGCTGTGCGCGCGTCTTCAGATATTGGGACAGCAGAGCTTCCCAGTGCGCCTTCGAGGCCTCCGGCACTTCGGCATAGCCGTAGCCGGGCAAGTCGACCAGATATCCCGCGGGATCGTCCGCCAGGCCCACGCCGAAGTAGTTGATGTGCTGGGTGCGTCCCGGCGTCTTCGAGGCGAAGGCGAGCCGCTTCTGATTGCACAGCAGATTGATCGCGGTGGACTTGCCGGCATTCGAACGTCCGGCGAACGCGATTTCCGGCCGCGCCGTGGCGGGCAGGTCGCGCAGGTGGTTCACGGTCGTGAAGAAGCGGGCTTGATGCAGCAGAAAGGCCATCTGGGGAAACCACACGGTGAGACAAGCTGACCGGTGCAGGCTGGTCGATCAGCAGGCCCGGAAAGCGGCCGGGAACGATTAAGGGGCATCGGGGCGAGGCCCGACTGGCGCGGTTGCGTCCACCGCGCTATTGTACAATGCGATGGTTTACTGAATACCCGTGAGGCCGGCGCGGGCCTTCGAGGTAGATCGGTCGCCGTCGTACTTTGCAGAACCTGATTCCCACAATACGAAACAAGGTGCGCGAATGAATCGACTGTGCAAGTCCTTGAAGTGCCTCGTATTTGCGATAGCGGCAGGTCTTACGGCAGGTTCCTCGATGATGTTGGCGCACGCGGCGGCGGAGCCCGCCAAACCGGATCTTGCCCGTGGCCAGGCCATCGCTTCACAGGTGTGCGCTGCGTGTCACGGCGCGGACGGCAACAGCTCGGGCGGCGCCTATCCCAAGCTCGCGGGCCAGCACGCCGAGTATCTCGTCAAACAGCTCAAAGACTTCAAACCGCAGGGTGGCAAGCCTCCTGCGCGTAATAACGCGATTATGGCCGGCATGGCCTCGGCGCTTTCGGATCAGGATATGATTAACGCCGCCGCTTGGTTCGCCTCGCAGACACCCAAGCCCGGCTATGCGCACGATGCGAATACGGTGCCGCTCGGCCAGAAGATCTGGCGCGCGGGCATTGCCGACCGGGGCGTGCCGGCCTGTGCCGGGTGTCACGGCCCGAATGGGCAGGGCATTCCGATCCAGTATCCGCGGCTCTCGGGGCAGTGGTCCGAGTACATCGTCGCGCAGCTCGACGCCTTCCAGCAGGGCACGCGCAACAACAACGAGGCGATGCACACGATCGCGCACCGGCTTTCGGACGACGAGATCAAGGCCGTTGCCGATTACGCGGCCGGCCTGCACTGAAAGGCCGGCGCGTGCCGGCTGAAGAACAAGAAAAGGGTGAGGGCGCTGACAGCCCTGCACCCTTTTTTGCTGTCTGGCGAGTCGAATCGCCATTAGAAGCGGAGTTTGAATGAGCGTCACCACGCAGGGTTTGCAGTTGAACGTGCGCCAGAAGGCGGTGAGGAGTGGCGTGGAGCTGTTGAGTTCCATGCGCTTCGCCATCGCGTTGCTCGTGGTGCTTGCCATTGCGAGCATCATCGGCACGGTTCTTACTCAGGACGACCCATACCCCAATTACGTCAACCAGTTTGGTCCGTTTTGGGCCGATATCTTCCGGTCGCTGAGTCTCTACACGGTCTATAGCGCCTGGTGGTTCATGACGATCCTCGGCTTTCTCGTCACGTCGATCTCGCTGTGCGTGATCCGCAACGGCCCGAAGATGATCGCCGACATGAAGAGCTGGAAGGACAAGGTCCGCGAAAGCAGCCTGCGCGCGTTCCATCACAAAGGCGAATTCGCGGTTGCCGACGCGTCGCGCGAGGAGGCCGCCGCAGCGCTCGGCAAGCTGGCACAGCGGCTCGGCTATCGCTTCGTCACGCGCGAATCCGAAGGCGCGACGCTGATCGCAGCCAAGCGCGGGGCGCTCACGAGAGTCGGCTACATCTTCGCCCACCTCGCGATCGTGGTGATCTGCGTCGGCGGCCTGCTCGACAGCAACCTGCCGATCAAGCTCCAGATGTGGCTCTTCGACAAGACGCCGATCCGCAGCAACGCCGTCATCAACGATATTCCGCCCGAGCACCGGCTTTCCACGTCGAACCCGACGTTCCGCGGCTATGCCTGGGTGCCGGAGGGGCAATACGTCTCCACGGCGATCCTGAATGAGCCCGACGGCTCGCTGATCCAGGACCTGCCGTTCTCGATCCAGCTGAACAAGTTCATCGTCGACTACTACTCGACCGGCATGCCGAAGCTCTTCGCGAGCGATATCGTCGTGATCGACCACAAGACCGGCCAGCGCATTCCGGCCCGCGTCGAGGTGAACGAGCCGTTCGAATACGACGGCGTGTCGATCTACCAGTCGAGCTTCCAGGACGGCGGCTCGCAGATGTCGATGACCGCCTGGCCCATGGCCGGCGCTAGCGCCAAGAGCTTCCCGGTGGGCGGCACGATCGGCAATGCCTCGCCGCTGAAGCTCCCGGCGGGCGAGACGGTGCCGGGCGTGGACGGCCAGACCATCGAGTTCGCCGATTTCCGCGCGATCAACGTCGAAAACATTTCGAACGGCAGCGGCGCGAACGACGTGCGCGGCGTGGCGCATCAATCGCTCAAGGAGGCGTTCGACGAGCGCCTTGGCTCGGGCGCGAAGTCGTCGAAGCCGCTCGACCTGCACAACGTCGGGCCTTCGGTGCAGTACAAGATTCGCGACAAGGACGGCCAGGCGCGCGAGTACAACAACTACATGCTGCCCGTGGACGTGGGCGGCGCGCGCCTGTTCCTCGCGGGCGTGCGCGAGAACCCCGACGATCCGTTCCGCTACCTGCGCATTCCGGCCGACAGCGGCGGCACCCCGAAGGAGTGGATGATGCTGCGCGCGGCCTACGAGGATCCGGCGTTGCGTGCCGCGGCGGCGCATCGTTTCGCACTGCGCTCGGTCCCCGATTCGAACAAGGAGCTCCAGCAGCATCTGGAGGACAGCGCCCTGCGCGTGCTGACTCTTTTCGCGGGCACGGGCCAGTCCGCCGTGAAGCCTGCCGATCCGCAGGACGCGGGCGGCTTTCAGGCGGTGGCGGCGTTTATCGACAAGTCGGTGCCGAAGGATCAGCAGGAGAAGGCGGCAGGGCTCCTGCTGCGCATGCTGGAAGGGGCCACGTGGGACCTCTGGCAGCTCGCACGCGAGCAGGCCGGCGAGCCCGATCTCGCGCCCGACCCGGACTCCGCGCGCTTCGTGCAGGATTCGATCAACGCGGTTTCGGACAGCTTTCTGTACGGCGCGCCGGTCTATCTACAGCTCGATTCATTCAAGCAGGTGCAAGCTTCGGTATTTCAGTTGACGCGCGCACCTGGAAAAAAAGTCGTGTATCTTGGCAGCTTGCTCCTTGTACTTGGCATCTTCTCGATGTTCTATGTGCGCGAGCGGCGGCTGTGGTTCTGGCTGAAGGATGCAGGCAGCGACAATAACCATCAGGACCATCACGGCGTGGACGTGATCATGGCGATGTCGACCGCACGCCGTACCCTGGACTTCGAAAAGGAGTTCGCTCGCACCCGCGACGCGGTTGGCCGCGCGCTGGGCGCAGCGCCCCGGGCCACACCGGAAAGTGACGGCGGCGAAGGGGGCGAAAGCGGTTCGGACCGTGCGCCTCGATCCACGGATTCTCACGATCAACACCGGTAAGCCCATGGACTTGACCCAGGTTTCTTCTTCCGCCAATGCTCGCCGCGCCAACCGCGCGGCGGCTGCGGGCGCCGCGCGCGAGGGTGCGCACGGCTTGCCCGATGACGCGCTGTTCGACGAGCGCCCCTTCCTGCGCCGCCTTTCGGTGGTGGACTGGCTGTTCGCCCTGGCGCTAGTGGCCGGCGCGGGTTTCGCGCTGGACCGCTACCACGCGCACATGAACTACTACGACAAGCTGGTTTTGTGCGGCGTGGCCCCGGCGCTTGTCGTGCTCGGCTGGCGCTGGAAGCCGTCGCGCCTGCTGATGGCCGCGATCGCGGTGATCTCGATCGGGGCGATCCAGCTCTACCAGGGCGACCTCTCGCGCGCCGATTCAGCCTTCTTCCTCAAGTACTTCCTCTCGAGCCAGTCGGCCGTCCTCTGGATGAGCGCGCTGTTCGTGCTCGCGACGTTCTTCTACTGGCTCGGCCTCCTTTCGCGTTCGGAGACGGGCGGCGCGATCGGCACCCGGCTCACGTGGGCGGCGGTGCTGATGGGCTTCGTCGGCATGATGGTGCGCTGGTACGAGTCGTACCTGATCGGCGCCGACGTCGGCCACATTCCCATCTCGAATCTCTACGAAGTGTTCGTGCTGTTCAGTCTCATTACGGCGCTTTTCTATCTGTATTACGAAAAGCACTACAACACGCGTGCGCTCGGCGCCTTCGTGCTGCTCGTGATCAGTGCGGCCGTCGGCTTCCTGATGTGGTACTCGATTTCGCGCGACGCGCAGCAGATCCAGCCGCTCGTGCCCGCGCTGCAGAGCTGGTGGATGAAGATTCACGTCCCGGCCAATTTCATCGGCTACGGCAGCTTCGCGCTGGCGGCCATGGTGGGCGTCTCCTACCTGCTGAAGGAGCGCGGCGTGCTGGCGGACCGCCTGCCCGAGCTCGAGGTGCTCGACGACGTCATGTACAAGTCGATCGCCGTCGGCTTCGCGTTCTTCACGATCGCGACGATCCTCGGCGCGCTCTGGGCCGCGCAGGCGTGGGGCGGTTATTGGAGCTGGGACCCGAAGGAGACCTGGGCCCTGATCGTCTGGCTCAACTACGCGGCGTGGCTGCACATGCGGCTCATGAAGGGCCTGCGCGGCGGCATTGCCGCCTGGTGGGCGCTCACGGGCCTGCTCGTGACCACCTTCGCCTTCCTGGGCGTGAACATGTTCCTTTCGGGTCTGCATAGTTACGGCAAGCTGTAACTTTCGCCACCCGCAGGACGAACTAACCGTCGGATGCTTCGCACCGGCGGTTTTTTTTCGTTCCGACGGAAGATTCGCCCGATGCGCGTGTTAGTGGTGATGTGGACGACATAGGAGCAGCAACATGTTGATCAGGCGTAGCAGCACGATCCTCCTCAACGGTGACGACATCCCGGCGAGCGAGATTACGCCGCAAAAGGTGTTCGAACAGCGCAGGCGTTTGCTGCAGGCGGCGGGCGCGCTGGCGCTTGGCGGTATCGCGGGAACGTTCGGCGCGACGCGCGCCCATGCGGAGTACGCATCGCCCGATCCGAAGGCGCAGAAGCTTCCCGCGAAAACCGACACGAAGTTTGTCGTGCCCGACAAGGTGACGCCCTACAAGGACGTGACCACGTACAACAACTTCTACGAGTTCGGCACCGACAAGAGCGACCCGGCCGAGAACGCCCATACGTTGCGGCCGCTTCCGTGGCGCGTGAGCGTGGAGGGCGAGGTCAAGAATCCGAAGGTCTACGATATCGACGAGATCCTCAAGCTCGCGCCGCTCGAAGAGCGCGTGTACCGGCACCGCTGCGTGGAGGCCTGGTCGATGGTGATTCCGTGGGTTGGTGTGCCGCTCTCGGAACTGATTCGCCGCGCCCAGCCCACCGGCAATGCGCGCTACGTCCAGTTCATCACGCTGGCGGACCCTTCGCAGATGCCGGGCATCTCCGATCCCATCATCAACTGGCCGTATTCCGAAGGGCTGCGCATGGATGAAGCCATGAATCCGCTGACGCTGCTCACGGTGGGGCTGTATGGCCAGGTGCTGCCGAACCAGAACGGCGCGCCCGTGCGCATCGTCGTGCCGTGGAAGTACGGCTTCAAGAGCGCGAAATCGATCGTCAAGATCCGCTTCGTCGAGGCGCAGCCGCCAACGAGCTGGAGCACCTACGCGCCGAACGAGTACGGTTTCTATTCGAACGTGAACCCGAACGTCGATCACCCGCGCTGGAGCCAGGCCACGGAGCGGCGCATCGGCGAGGACGGGTTCTTCACGCCCAAGCGCAAGACGCTGATGTTCAATGGCTACGGCGACCTGGTGGCGTCGATGTATCAGGGCATGGATCTGCGCAAGAACTTTTGAGCCTTCTGAGGTTCGAGGCAGCAATGGAGCAACCGATGGAATCGACGACGACAGCCGGCTCCGCGCCCGTAACGGCGGCGCGCGCGGCCGCGAAGAACGCCTCTGTGAAACGCGCTGCCGTCAAAGTGCCGGCCGGTCCGCGCTGGCTGCCATGGGCGAAGGTCGCCGTATTCGTGGCAGCGTGGTACCCGCTCGCGCGCATCGTTCTTTTTGGCATAACCGGGCAGATCGGCGCCAATCCGATCGAGTTCATCACGCGCTCGACGGGCCTCTGGACGCTCGTGTTCCTCTGCATCACGCTGGCCGTCACGCCGCTGCGCCGGCTCACGGGATGGAACGCGCTGATCCGCTTTCGCCGCATGCTTGGCCTTTACGCGTTCTTCTACGCCGCGCTGCATTTCACGACGTACATCTGGTTCGACAAGTGGTTCGACGTGATGGCGATGTTCAAGGACGTCGGCAAGCGCCCGTTCATCACGGTCGGCTTTGCGGCTTTCGTGCTGCTGATTCCGCTTGCCGTGACCTCGACGCGCGGCATGGCGCGCCGGCTCGGACGCCGCTGGCAGACGCTGCATCGGCTTGTCTATCCGATAGGCGTACTGGCGATCCTGCACTTCTGGTGGATGAAGGCGGGCAAGCATGACCTCGCGCAGCCCAAGCTCTATGCGGCGATCCTGATCGTGCTGCTCGGCTGGCGGATTGGCGCCTGGCTGCTCGCGCGGTATCGGTCGAGGAGCGCTGTGCGGGCGACGTAGGCGCTCGCGCTCTCGCGCATTCTGCATAACAAAAAAGCGACGTTTCTTTCGATGCGTCGCTTTTTTATTCGAGGCTGCGCCGCTGCTGGCTCAATCCGGCAGGATCCGTTCGCCGGCCAGCAACTGCGCGACCGTCTCGCGTTCGCGCGCGACGTGCACGCGCGTACCGTCCACCATGACCTCGGCGGCGCGCGGACGCGTGTTGTAGTTCGAGCTCATCACGAAGCCATACGCACCCGCCGAGCGGATCGCGAGCAGATCGTCCGGTTCGATTGCGAGCGTGCGCGCGCGGCCGAGCCAGTCGCCGCTTTCGCAGACGGGGCCGACCACATCGTAAGTCTGGGCGGGTGCGGCGCGCTCGACGACAGGCTCGATCGCATGGTACGCGTCGTACATCGCCGGACGGGCGAGGTCGTTCATCGCCGCATCGACGATGGCGAAGTTTTTCTCCGCGCCCGGCTTCAGGAACTCCACGCGCGTGAGCAGCACCCCCGCGTTGCCGACCAGCGAACGGCCCGGCTCGAAGAACACTTCGCGCACCGTGCCGTCCGTCGCGCCGCGCGCCTCGATGCGGTCGAGCACCGTGCGCACGAACGCGCCGATCTCGGGCGGGGTCTCGTCGTTGTAGCGGATGCCGAGGCCGCCACCCACGTCGATGTGGTGGATCTTCACGCCGTCGGCCTCGATCTGGTCGACGAGTTCGAGCAGCTTGTCGATGGCGTCGAGATAAGGCGCGATTTCGGTGATCTGCGAGCCGATATGGCAGTCGATACCCACGACGTCGAGGTGCGGCATGGCGGCCGCCGCGCGATAGGTGGCGCGCGCGTCGTCGAACGCGACGCCGAACTTGTTCGCCTTCAGGCCCGTCGAGATGTAGGGGTGCGTCTTCGGATCGACGTCCGGGTTCACGCGCAGCGAGACCGGCGCCTTCTTGCCGAGTGCGCCTGCCACCGCATTCAGGCGGTCGAGCTCGGGAATCGACTCGACGTTGAAGCACTTCACGCTCGCTTCGAGCGCGGTGCGCATGTCGTGGGCCGTTTTGCCGACGCCCGAGAACACGACGTTTTCCGCCTTCCCGCCCGCGGCCAGCACGCGCGCGAGCTCGCCGCCCGACACGATGTCGAAGCCGGCGCCGAGGCGCGCGAACAGGTTCAGCACCGCGAGATTGCTGTTCGCCTTGACCGCGACGTGGATCGACGCGCGGCGCCCGGCGCACGCGTCGGCGTAGGCATGCCACGCGGCGGTGAGCGCCGCGCGCGAGTACACGTAGAGCGGCGTGCCGAACTGCGCGGCGAGATCGGTGGCGCTGACGCCTTCGACGTAGAACGTACCGTCGATGCGGTGGAAAGCGGGTTGGGTCATGCGAGCGTCTTATTGGGTTGGCGTGGCGCTGGAGGCCGGCTGCGGGCTGGCGGGCGCCGTTGGGGTCGTGCTGAGTTCGGTGTCCGGGGACAGTGAGAGCGGCGTGCCGGACGTGTCGGGAATCGAGCCCGCTTCGACACCCGAAGCTGCGGACGCGGCCTCAGGTGCCGTCGTTCCGGTGTCTTGCGTTTCGAAATTGGGCTTGGGCGGAAGCGGCGGCACGGTGGGCATGTAGAGCGCGCCGCGCTGGCCGCAGCCGACGAGTGCAAAGACCGCTGAAATGGCTAAAATTGCGCCGGGCGCCACTGCGCGCATCCTGGAAATGACACGCATAATTGTCCCTGAATGAATAACCGGTGGAGTTTAGCATGACCGACAGTGACTACCTGAGCCGCGCGGAAGCCGTGCTGGCAGCGGTGGAGCGCGCCGTGGACGAGGCCGATGCCGATATCGAACTCGAGCGCAACGGCAATGTTTTGACACTCGAATTCGAGAACCGGACCAAGATCATCGTGAACCTGCAGCCGCCGATGAGCGAGATCTGGATCGCCGCGAAGGCGGGCGGTTTTCACTACCGCTTTGTCGACGGTGAATGGCGCGATACGCGCAGCGGCACGGAGTTCTTTTCCGCGCTGTCGGCTTACGCGACAGAACAGGCCGGCGAGCCGGTCAGCTTTGCGCCCTGACGAGGCTCGAACCGCCTCGCTGCGCCTACGCTCCCTGCTCAGTGCCCACGGAACAGGTTCATGATGTCTTCCTTCTCCTTCGCGTTTACCTGCTCGGGCGCCGGCATCTCTCCAGAGCCTGCCGCTCCCGCCGCTCCGCCCGCATCCGATGCGCCGCTTCCCGCCGCATCGAGCGCCGCCTGGCTGATACCCACCGTCGAGACGAAACCATTTCCGGGTGTCATGTCGGCGTAGTACAGCTCGTCGCCTAATGTGACGACACCGTCGGGCATCGGCATCCTGTACTCCGGCACGCCGTTGAGCGCGCGCGCCATGTAGTCGATCCACACGGGCAGCGCGAGGCCGCCGCCCGTTTCCTTGTCGCCGAGACTGTGCGGGTTGTCGTAGCCGATCCATGCGATCGCGGTGAGCGTGTGCTGATAGCCCGCGAACCACGCGTCGCGCGAGTCGTTGGTCGTGCCCGTCTTGCCGCCCAGGTCGGTGCGCTTGAGGACGTTCGACTTCGCGCCCGTGCCGCGCTGCGCGACGCTCTGCAAGAGGCTGTTCATGATGTACGCGTTGCGCGGGTCGATGGCGCGCGGCGCGTTCTGCTGCGCCACGAGCGGCTGCGCCTGCGCGACCACCATGCCGCGCTGGTCCGTGACTTCGGCAATCAGATAGGGGTTGATGCGGTAGCCGCCGTTGGCGAATACCGCATAGCCTGCCGCCATCTGCAGCGGTGTGACGAGGCCGGCGCCGAGCGCCATGGGCAGATAGGCCGGATGGCGCTCGGCGTCGAACCCGAAGTGCGTGATGTACTGCTGCGCGTATTTCGTGCCGATGTGGCTGAGGATGCGGATCGACACGAGGTTCTTCGACTTCATGAGCGCGGTGCGCAGGGTCATCGGGCCATCGAAGCCGCCGCCGTAGTTTTTCGGCTCCCACGCCTGGCCGCCCGTTTCGGCGGCGCTGAAGAAGAGCGGCGCGTCGTTGATGATGGTGGCGGGCCCGAGCCCTTTGTCGAGCGAGGCCGAATAGATGAACGGCTTGAAGCTGGACCCGGGCTGGCGCCAGGCTTGCGTGACGTGGTTGAACTTGTTCTTGTTGAAGTCGAATCCGCCCACGAGTGCGCGGATCGCGCCGTCCTGCGGCACGACGGAGATGAACGCGCCTTCGATTTGCGGCAACTGGGTAATGGACCAGTTGCCCGAGTCGTCGCGCACGACGCGGATGATCGCGCCGGGCCGGATGCGCTGGGCGGGCTGCGCGCGCGGGCCGAGCGAGAACTGCGCAAAGCGCAGGCCGTCGCCCTGGAGGGTCGCGACGTTGCCGTCGATCAAGGTGGCCTGGACTTCTTTCGGGCTCGCGGACGTCACGACCGCCGCGACGAGTTCGCCGTTGTCCGGATGTTCGAGGAGCGCATCGTCGATGGCCTGCTCGCGGTCATCGGCGTCTTGCGGCAATTCGATGAATGCCTCGGGGCCGCGATAGCCGTGACGCCGTTCGTAGTCCATCAGGCCCTTGCGCAACGCGCGATACGCCACATCCTGGTCGGCCGAATCGAGGGTCGTCACGACGTTCAGCCCGCGGGTGTAGGCCTCTTCGTGATACTGCGCGACCATCATCTGGCGAACCATTTCGGCGACATACTCCGCGTGGACGCTGTATTCCCTGGCCGCGCTCTTGACGATGAGCGGCTGCTTCACCGCCTCGTCGTACTGGTCCTGCGTGATGTAGCGCAGCTCCAGCATGCGCTCGAGTATGTATTCCTGACGAACCTTCGCCCGCTTCGGATTGACCACGGGGTTGTAGGCCGACGGCGCCTTCGGCAGGCCAGCCAGCATCGCGCATTCGGCGAGCGTGAGGTTCTTCAGGTCCTTGCCGAAATACACCCGCGCCGCGCTCGCGAAGCCGTACGCACGCTGCCCGAGGTAAATCTGGTTCATGTAGACCTCGAGAATCTGGTCCTTCGAGAGCTTCGATTCGATCTTATAGGCGAGCAGCATCTCGTAGATCTTGCGCGTGTAGGTCTTTTCGCTCGAGAGGAAGAAGTTGCGCGCCACCTGCATCGTGATCGTGCTCGCGCCCTGGGTGGCGTGGCCGTTGGTGAGCGCGACGATGCCCGCCCGCGCGATGCCCGTGAGATCCACGCCGCCGTGGTCGTAGAAGCGCGCGTCCTCGATCGCGAGCACGGCTTTCTTGAGATCGTCCGGCACGTCCTGAATGTGCACGATGTCGCGCCGTTCTTCGCCGAATTCGCCGATCAGCACGTGGTCGCGCGTGTAGATACGCAGCGGGACCTTGGGCCGGTAGTCCGTGAGCGCGTCGATCGACGGCAGGTTCGGTGTCGCAACGATCAACGCATAGCCGAGCACGAGCGCCGCGCAGGCCGCGCTTGCCACGATCAGGCCGACGAAGCCGATGAGCAGCTTGAACCACCACGGCCGCCGGCGCCTGGGCCGAACGGGTGGTGTGGGCGGCGGAACGGGCGACGGCGACGAGATCTCTTGCATACGGATACCGAAAAAACAGTCCCGCGATTATAGCCGTCCGACACCGAATGCTTTCGGGATGCTTACGTTGATCATGGAGGCCGGCAGACGCGTGCCTTTACTGTAGACGCGCCCCTCATGCCTGAATAGCGGCCAGGGCCAGGATTGGCCGTTCGGACGAATATTCGGGGCGGTGCCGCGTTTGCACAATCCTTTCTGACGCAAACGCCCGAATAGTTCGCGGCGTGCGAAGCCAGTGAGGGACTGCAATGGGGTTCGGGAGGCCGATGTTGTTGGGCGCGCGCCGTTTTGCCGCAGGTGTCGACGTTACGGCGCGCGGAGTCACGCTGGCGGTGCTGAGCCGGCGCCTCTTTGGCGCGGGCCCGGTGCGCATTGAATGGCTGGCGAGTGAGCCGCTCGCGCGGGAGGCGATGGCGGGTGCGGACATTGTCGATCGCCCCGCGGTCGTGCAGGCGCTGCGCGGCGCGTTCAGCCGGTTGCCGCGCGTGTGCGCGGCGGCTTCGATGCGCTGCGCGATGGCGCTGCCCACCCATGCCACGCTTGTCGCGACCGTGCCGCTCACGCATCTCGCGCCGGCCGGCTGTCACGCGGACGAGTCGCAGATCTATGCCGAGCTGGAGCCGTTCGTGCTGGCGGAGGCGGAACGCGTGGCGGGCGTCGAGCGTCACGAACTCGCCGTCGACTGGCGGGTGGCGCCCTGGAGCGGCACGGCGCCTCGCGGGGCGCAGGTGACGATCGCCGCGACGGCGCGCGCGCATCTGGAAGCACGCATCGAGTGCGCGGCCATGGCGGGCATCACGCTGTGCGCCGTGGATGACGAAGCTCACGCCGCACTGCGCGCGCTGCGCCACGCGGCGGCGTTCGAGTTGTCGTCCCATGAACCGTATGTGGCGCTATGGATCGGCGCCGAAGGCGTGCGCGGCTGGGCCATGGCCGACGATGCCATCGCGCGCGAGATGCGCTTTCCCGCGCTCGAGTACGCGGACCTCGTCGAAGCATTGCGCGATCTCGTGCAGGAAGAGCCGCCGGGCTGCGCGGTCGTGGCCGGCGACCTCGCCTTGCTGCGTGGCGTGCACTTCACGCTGGCCGATATCGGCGCAGTGCTTGGCTGTCCTGCCTTACCGTTCGAATGCGCGACGCTCGCCGATCCTGAACGGCCGCTTGCGGCGGAGCTGTCGCACGATCCGTCGTGCGCGGTGGCCTTCGGTCTTGCGCTGCGGGGAGTGAGTGAATGAGGCGCGGGAGCGGTGGCGGCACACAAGGCGTTGGAATGCGTATCGGATTCAATTTGCTGCCGTGGCGGCAGCGCGAGATGCGCCGGCTGCTGTGGCGCCGGATGTTCGAGTGGTGTGCCGCGGCGCTTCTGGGATGCGCGTGTGTCGCGCCGCTCGCCGGCTGGCAACTGTGGGCGCGCGGTCGTGCCGATGCAAAGCGTGAGGTCGTCGAGCAAGCCGTGCAACGGTTGCGACTGCCGCTTGCGGAGGCGAGCCGGCTTGCAGGCGAGGCGGCCGCACAGCATGCCGCGGCGGAACTGGCGCAGCAGCACGCGAAGCCGCTGAAGCGCCTGATGGCGTTGTTCGATGGGCTGACCAGCGCGGGCATCGTGGGCGTCGCGCTGCAACAGGTCGTGCAGCGCGGCGGCGAAGCGGAACTGCAAGCCGCAGCGGTTGACGAGTCCACGGTGGCCGAATGGCTAGGGTACCTGCGCACTCTGCCCGAAGCGGGCGCAGTGAGCGTGCGCGAGCTGAAGCGGGCGCCGCCTGCGGCAGGGGCGAAAGACACGACGGCCGGTAACGAACCGATCCATGTGATGGCGCGAGTCGTTTGGCAGGGCGCGTCTTCGGAACCGGCGACGCAGGCGGTCGAAAGCCGTGAAGGCAGATTGAGGAATCCGAAATGAGTAGCGTACTCGTTGACCGGGCAGATTCGCTCGCCGATGCGAACGACGCCGCGCGGCGCAACTGGGCGGCTCTGCACGCATGGAACAGGCGGCAGAGGCTCGGCGTTTTCGTGGCAACGGCGGTGCTCGCTGCGTCGTTGGCGGGCCTTGCCTGCACGGTGGGCGATCTCGCCGGGCTGCGCGCGTCCGAAGTGCGATTGAACGACGCGCAGCGCGAACTCGCGCAAGCGCAGCGGACCGTGGCGCGCCTGCCCGCGCTCAGGGCCGCGGCGGCGCCTGGGCAGGCGCAGCGTGCGCACGCGGACACGGCGGCCGAGGACATCCGCAACCTATCCGGGCTGGCGTCGAGATCGGGGCTCTCCTTGCAATCACTCGAACCGGCCGCGGCTGGCGGAGCGGGTCTTGCGACGTTCCGCACGCTCAAGCTCGTTGCGCGGGGCGGCTTTGCCCAGTTGCACGGCTTTCTCGCTGGACTCGGCACGGCACCCGGGCTCGCCGTGCCGGTCGATATTGCGATCAGGCGAGTCGACGGAGACGGCCTCTCGATTGCCGCGACCCTGCAGGTTTTCGACCGCCTGCCCGCGTTGCCGTTAGCCGCAGGCGTTGCCGGGAACGACGGCCCGACGTTCGACCCATTCTCGGACCGCTTCACGGCAGCGACGAGCGAAGGCCTGCGGCTGGCGGGCATCATGCAGGATCGCGCGGCTATCGTCGCGCTGATCGAAACGCCCGAGGGCACCCAGGCCGTGAGGGCAGGGCAGCCGCTTGGGACAGGTCGTATCGAACGAATTGCGTCTTCGCACGTGGTGCTTGCCTCCAACGGAGCGAACCGGACACTGAGTTGGGCGGAGGAGGCGAAATGAGGCATCTTCGCGCGGTCCTGGTGGCCTTGGCCGGTTTTGGCGCTGTGCCTGGCGCGGCCTTTGCGATTCCGCCGCCCTTGCCCGAACTGGGAGCCGAAGCACAACCCGTCTTACGACAGTCGGTGCCGCCGCTGCCCGAAGGAGCGGGTGCGGACGAGATAACGGGTTGGGCCGCGAATCCCTTTGCAGATGATGCTGGCAGCAAAACAGCAGACAACGAGGACTCCAATCCGGCGGCAAAGCAGGCCAGCGGCGCGGCCGACGATTCACGCGTCGGCCCGGGATCGAGTGGCGCGCCCACCGGCGAATCGCTCGAAGGCCCGCCCGTCCCGCTGCGCGCACCGCAACGGCTGAGCGATCCGGCATCGAAGTTCGACGGCTTGCCGCCCGATCGCCCCATCACGCTGAATTTCCAGCGCGCGGAACTCGCCGCCGTGCTCCATGCGTTCGCGGCATTCACGAAACTCAATATCGTCGCGAGCGAGCGCGTGCGCGGCCAGGTGACGCTGCGGCTAGAACAGGTGCCATGGCGCGTGGCCTTCGACCTGCTGCTGGAGGTGAATGGCCTCGCGATGGAGCGTGCGGGCGACGTGATCTGGGTCGCCCCTGCCGCCGAACTGGCCGCGCGTGAGCGGCAACGCTTCGAAGCACATGCGCGGGCCGCCGAGCTGGAACCGTTGGCGAGCCGCGCATTCGAGCTGCACTATGCGCGTGCCGAAGACGTCCGGCGCCTTCTGAGCGGCTCGGGCACGCAGCGCGCGTTGTCCAAACGCGGCGCGGCGGTGGGCGACGCGCGCACGAATCTGCTCTTCGTGACCGATCTGCCGGCGCGCCTCGACCAGATTGCCGATCTGATCGACCTGCTCGATGCGCCGGCGCGGCAGGTGTTGATCGAGGCGCGCATCGTCGAGGGCGACGAAGGGCTGTCGCACGAACTCGGCGTGCGGCTCGGCGTGACGCCCGCCCAGAGCGACGGCGCCGCGCGCGGCGTGCAGGGCGGCAAGGACGGCGTGGTCTTCGATCTGGCTGCAGGGCCGCTTTCGGGCTTCGATGCCGCGCAGGCCGGGATTTCGCTGCTCGCCGCCCACGCCACGCGCCTGCTCGACGTTCAGTTGAGCGCCATCGAGGCCGAAGGGCGCGGGCGTGTGGTGTCGAGTCCGCGTGTCGTCACGGCCGACCGCACGCGGGCCGTCGTCGAACAGGGAACCGAGCTGCCCTACCAGGCGAAAGTCGGGCAGGGCGTATCGGGGGTGCAGTTTCGTCGCGCCAGTCTGAAACTGGAGGTCGAGCCGCAGATCACGCCTGACGGCCACGTGATCCTCGACCTCGACGTCGCCAAGGATAGCGTCGGCGAACAGACCGCCGCGGGGCCCGCGATCAACACCAAACACGTGCAGACGCGGGTCGAGATCGAGGACGGCGGAACGGTGTCGATAGGGGGTATCGACGCGTCCGACGATCGCGACGATGTGACGCGTGTGCCACTCCTGGGCAAAATACCCCTTTTGGGCGCGCTTTTTTCGCATCGGGCGCACCGCGATCAGCGCAGCGAACTGGTGGTGTTCATTACGCCGCGCGTCGTCGGAGCGAATTGACCCCTAATCACTGATTCGGTAGCAAGCCTGCGCCGCTGCGCGGGCCGCAGGCTCGACAACCCCGCCGCTTTGCCAGTAAGCTGCGGCACCAACCTAAACAGGAAACGCTGCAAGTGCGGGACGCAAACGCCAATGTTTTTTTCGTAGGGCTCATGGGCGCCGGCAAGACGACCGTGGGCCGGGCGGTCGCGCGCCGGCTGGAGCGTGAGTTTTTCGACTCCGACCATGAGATCGAGGCCCGCACGGGCGCCCGCATTCCCGTGATCTTCGAGCTGGAAGGCGAGTCGGGCTTTCGCGAGCGCGAGGCCCACGTGATCGACGAGCTGACCGGCCGCGAGGGCATCGTCCTCGCGACCGGCGGCGGCGCCGTGCTGCGGCCCGAGAACCGCCTCGCGCTCAAGGAGCGCGGCTTCGTCGTCTATCTGCGCGCCAATCCGCACGATCTGTGGCTGCGCACGCGGCGCGACAAGAATCGCCCGCTCCTGCAGACCGAAGACCCGAAGGCGCGTCTGGAAGCGCTCTACGAGGTGCGCGACCCGCTCTACCGCGAGATCGCCGACTTCGTCATCGAAACGGGCCGGCCTTCCGTCAACGGGCTCGTCAACATGGTGCTGATGCAGCTCGACATGGCCGGCGTCGCGCGAACCCCGGCGCGCTGAAGGCGCGTCAGTCATAATGGCCAGCATGATTACCGTCAACGTCGAACTGGGCGACCGCGCCTACCCCATCCACATCGGCACGGGCCTCCTCGGCCAGACCGAACTGTTTGCGCCGCATATCGCCGGCAAGTCGGTGACGATCGTCACGAACACCGTCGTCGATCCGCTTTACGGCGAAACCCTGCGCGCGGCTCTCGCGCCGCTCGGCAAGGACGTCCATACGGTCGTGCTGCCCGATGGCGAGGCCTGCAAGAACTGGGAAACGCTGAACCAGATCTTCGATGCGCTCCTTACGGCGCGCGCGGATCGCAAGACCACGCTGATCGCCCTCGGCGGCGGCGTGACCGGCGACATGACCGGTTTTGCGGCGGCCTGCTACATGCGCGGCGTGCCGTTCATCCAGGTGCCGACCACGCTGCTGTCGCAGGTCGATTCGTCGGTGGGCGGCAAGACGGGCATCAATCACCCGCTCGGCAAGAACATGATCGGCGCGTTTTACCAGCCGCAGGCCGTGATCGCCGATATCGGCGTGCTGCGCACGCTGCCCGAGCGCGAGCTGGCGGCCGGGATTGCCGAGGTGATCAAGACCGGCGCCATCGCCGACGCCGGGTTTTTCAGCTGGATCGAAGCCAACGTCGAGGCGCTCAACCGCTGCGACCCGCAGGCGCTCGCGCATGCCGTGAAGCGTTCGTGCGAGATCAAGGCATCCGTGGTGGCCGCCGACGAGCGTGAAGGCGGCCTGCGCGCGATCCTCAATTTCGGCCACACGTTCGGCCATGCCATCGAGGCGGGACTCGGCTACGGCGAGTGGCTGCACGGCGAGGCGGTCGGTTGCGGCATGGTGATGGCAGCCGATCTTTCGGTGCGGCTCGGCCATCTGGACGAGGCTTCGCGCGAACGGCTCGTGCAGGTCGTGGCGGCCGCGAAGCTGCCGGTGCGCGCGCCGGCCCTTGGCGCCGATCGCTATGTCGACCTGATGCAGGTCGACAAGAAGGCCGAAGGCGGCGCGATCAAGTTCATCCTGCTGAAGCGTTTCGGCGATACGCTGATCACCGGCGCGCCGGACGAAGCCGTCCAGGCCACGCTCGCCGCCGCGACGAAGGACTGAGCGCCGCCCGCCCCCATACCTCGCGGAGAACTCGGTGAGCGACAGTCGCAACGCAGTTTCAGCAGACCAGCCAGGCGGGGTTCCCGGATCCGGCGCCGGCGCATCTCTCCTCGCGGCCTCGCCCGAGACGGGGCTCGCGCCATACGCGGCGCATGCGTCCCGGACGCGCGGGCGCCGCTACCCGGAGCTGCCGCCTGCCGCACGAAGCGAATTCCAGCGCGACCGCGACCGCATCGTTCACTCCACGGCGTTCAGGCGGCTTGAGTACAAGACCCAGGTATTCGTGAACCACGAGGGCGATCTCTTTCGCACGCGGCTCACGCACAGCCTCGAAGTGGCGCAGATTGCACGCTCGGTCGCGCGCAACCTGCGCGTGAACGAGGATCTCGTCGAAGCGATCTCGCTCGCACATGATCTTGGCCATACCCCCTTCGGTCATGCCGGCCAGGACGCGCTCAATGACTGCATGCGCGAGCACGGCGGCTTCGAGCACAACCTGCAAAGCCTTGCCGTGGTGGACGAGCTGGAGGAGCACTACGGTGCCTTCGACGGCCTCAATCTCTGCTTCGAGACGCGCGAAGGCATCCTCAAGCATTGCTCGCGCGAGAACGCGCGGCGGCTCGGCGACCTCGGCGAACGTTTCCTGCTCGGGCGTCAGCCGTCGATCGAAGCGCAGATTGCGAATATCGCGGACGAGATTGCCTACAACAACCACGACGTGGACGACGGCCTGCGCTCGGGTCTGATCAGCATCGAGCAGCTGGCCGAAGTCGAACTCTGGCAGACGCACTACGAGACCGCCCGCGCCGAGTTTCCCCGGATCGAGGGCCGCCGGCTGGTACACGAGACGGTACGGCGCATCATCAATACGCTGATCGTCGATCTGATCGAAGAAACCAGCCGGAATCTGGCGAAGCATGCTCCGCAGTCGATTGACGAAGTGCGCGGCGCGCCGCCGCTCGTGGCGCACAGCACGCCCGTGGCGGTTCAGGCGGCGACGCTCAAACGGTTCCTCTACCGCAATCTGTATCGGCATTACCGCGTGATGCGCATGGCGAACAAGGCACAGCGGGTCGTCACTGGCCTGTTCGCCGCGTTCACGGAGGACTCGCGCCTCCTTCCGCCCGCGTACCAGTCGCCCGATCCGTCGGCGCAGCCGCGCCTGATCGCGCACTATATCGCCGGCATGACCGATCGTTACGCGCTGAAGGAATACCGCCGCCTCTTCGTCGTCGACGACGATGCCTGATGGCGGCTCGTCAACGCACCCGGGAGTCCACGGAATGACAGCCTGGCCGTATCCGCGCGTCTGCGCACACCGCGGCGGCGGCACGCTCGCGCCGGAGAACACGCTGGCGGGCCTGCGCACGGGCGCCCGCTACGGGCACACGATGGTCGAGTTCGACGCGAAGCTGTCCGCCGACGACGTTGTCTTCCTGCTCCACGACGATACCGTCGAGCGCACGTCGAACGGCCACGGCGCCGCGGCGCGGCTGCGCTACGACGAACTGGCCGCGCTCGACGCCGGCAGTTGGCGCGACGCGCGTTTTGCCGGCGAGCGCATGCCGACGCTCGCGCAGGTCGCCGCGTGCTGCCGCGAAGAGGGCCTCGCCGCCAACGTGGAAATCAAGCCGTGCGCGGACAGGGATGGGGAGACGGGGCGCCTCGTCGCGCAGGAGGCGGCGCGGCTGTGGCGCGGCGCGACGCCGGCGCCGCTTCTGTCGTCGTTTTCATTCGAAGCGCTGGCGGTGGCTCGCGAGGCCGCGCCTGAACTGCCATGCGGGCTGTTGTTCGAGCGCGTGCCGGCCAACTGGCGTGAGCAGACCGCCGATCTCGAATGCGTGTCCCTGCACGCAAGCCATCGCCATCTGGACGAGGCGCTGGTCGCGCGCATCAAGTCGGCGGGGCTGCACCTGCTCGTCTATACGGTGAACGATCTCGAGCGCGCGCGGCTGCTGGTGCGCTGGGGTGCCGACACGATCTGCACCGACCGCATCGACCTGATCGGGCCGCACGCCCTCGACGGCTGAGCCGGCGTGCCGGCGGCGGCGCCGTTCGTCGCACCGCCGGTGAGGGGCATCTCAGCGGCTGCGTGCGATCAGCGCGCCGGCGATCAGCGCGACGCCGCCCACAATGGCGATTGCCTGCCAGGGATTGGCCCGGACATAGTCGTCGGCATGGGCGATGGCCTCGTCCGCGCGCTCGCGCGTTGCCGCGCGCGCCGCTTCCAGGCGTTCGCGCGCCACATCGAGGCGCTTCCGCAAGTCCGCACGCAGCTCGGCGGCGTCGGCCTGAGTGCCTTCGCCCAGGGATTTTTCGAGTTCGCCCAGCAGTTCGCGCAGTTCGTCGGCGATGTCGGCGGCGGCACTGCGCCCGCGGCGCGCAATGCGTCGCGCACGGTGACCCGTCCTCGTCCAGGATTCCCCGAGGGCGTCTCGCGTATTGGGAAATGCGCTCATGAATGGCTCCGTGTTTGAAAAGCAAAGATGGCGGTTTGTCTCGCCCAGGAAAATCGGGCGGCATGGGCACAGTATTGCGCAAATTCGGTACCCGACACGCGAAGGTGTGCAGGGCAGCTTGCCGCGACGGCCCGCCAGGCGGGGCTTTGTGGCCGGACGTCATATTAGGTGATTACGGGGACAGCACGGTTTTTCCCAGAGGCATAGAATCAGGGAAAGCCTGCTCGTGTGTGGTGAAGACCGGGGGCGGGAGAGAGGCGCCGCCGCCCGCCGCCGGGTGCCGAGAGGGCTGGCGGAGGGCGGTGAACCGGGCGGTTGCCCGGCACGGCAGTTAGAAGTTGTAACCGACCTTCAGGTAAGTGACGATCGGATTCAGGTGGATCTTGGCTTCGGCTTGTTGCGGCAGGACACCAACCTGGGTCTGCTTTTGCGTGTTGAGGGTGGCCGTCACGTTGATCGGAATGTACGACACCGAGAAGCCCGCGAACCAGTGCTTGGTGAAGTTGTAGTTGAAGCCTGCGTTAAACACTGGCGCCCAGGAACGATCTGTCGAAACGCTGGTCGGACCCCCAAGGGCCGCGCTTTGTTCGAAGGCGCCATTGGTGATGTGGGCGTCGGTGAACCAGGCGTAGGTCACGCCGATACCGGCATACGGGCGGAACTTGGCGTCAGGCTTGTTGAAGTAGTACTTGAAGAGGAGCGCCGGGCTCCAGAGCTTCGCTGAACCCAGCTTGCCGTACGGGCTCAGTTCGCCCTCGCCGTTCAGATCGAAGGTCGGCGGGACGCCCAGTTCGAGTTCCGTGGAGATGTGGTCGGTGATGAAGTAGCCGAAGCTGAGGCCGAGCGTATCGGCCGAACCGACTCCGGCACCGGTCCCCGGGAACGACATGTTGACGGGAGTTCCGCCCACGCTGTCGATTTTGAGGGGGTCGCTGCCGTCCTGAGGGGCGAAGTGGAACCACCCTGTCGTAACGTAGAACGTGTTGGCTGATTGAGCGTGTGCTGCCGAAAGACTGGCGAGCGCGGCGATACCTGCCAGCGCCTGTTTTAATTTCATATATGTGCTCCTCCATAAAAGGCCCGCTCATTATGAACATAACGTTTGCAACAAACCATACGCCACGGTTAGAGGCTTCTCCCTAAGCGCCGCGACGTTTCCGCTTCAAGCCGTATGCCTTGCGCACCAAGCGCCGGCGCGGCCTGGCGGGTCTGCGGGTATTCACCAACGGACTAATGGAAAATCGAGCATGGCACGGCTTGCACGTCTTTATGTACCCGATCAGCCGCAGCACGTGATCCTGCGCGGACTCGACCAGCAGCCCGCATTCGTCGACGACCAGGACTACGAGCTTTTCATCGATTGCCTGAAGGCGGCGGCGCGCGATCATCATCTGGCGGTTCACGCATGGGTGCTGATGCCCGGCGCGGTGCAACTGCTCGCCACTCCTTCCGACGAGGCGAGCCTGCCGAAGGCCATGCAGGCCGTCGGCAGGCGCTACGTGGCGCACTTCAACCGCCGCTATGCGCGGCGCGGCACGCTTTGGGAAGGCCGCTACCGGGCCACGGTGATCGAGGCCGAGCGGTTCTTCCTGCTGGCGAGCCGCGTGGTCGAACTGGCGCCGGAGCGCAATCGTCTCGTCTCCGTACCCGAGGACTACCGGTGGTCGAGCTACCGGCATCACATCGGGCTTACCGTCGATAGCCTGATCACCGACCATCCGCTGTATTGGGCGCTCGGCAACACGCCGTTCGAGCGCCAGCGCGCCTACCGCGAGCTGTGCGAACAGCCGCTGGACGAACGCGAGACCTCGCAGCTGATGCAGGCCACGCTCAAGGGCTGGGTGCTCGGCAGCGAGACGTGGCGCGATTGGGCGTCGCGCACGGCGAACCGTCGCGTCTCGCCGCTGCCGCGGGGTCGGCCGCGCAAGGTGCGCGAGGCTCCGGCGTCGGCGCCGGCGGGCTCGGCGCCAGCGGCCGCCAATATATCGGGGTCGAATCAACCGGCCGCTGTGCCGTCCACCTCCGCAAACTCGCCTGGCGGGCACGGCAGTGGTCAGCCGACAACACATCCGGCAGCTCATCCGGATAGTCAGACCGCCGGTTCGGGGGGGCATTCGCCCGCTCCGTCCCCGGCGGGCGGCCCGGCGCCGGCCAGTTCGCCATCGAGTCACGAGGAGCGCAAACCCGGCACCGGCACGCATTGATTCTTTTTGAATCAATGGCTTAATCAGGAAGGCGGCATCATCGGATGCCGCTTTCTTTTGCACTTATTTAATATGGCCCCAATAAAAAGATGTGCGGATGCACCATCTTTATAATTGGGTCCATATCATGCAGTTTTATTTGCATGCCCTTGATTCGTCGCGTATATTCGCCTTTCGGCTCTCCTTGGCGCACAACGCGGGAAGCCCGCATCGCCCGCGCAACGCCGTACAGCGGTCGCGCAAGCGGCGGGAACAAAAAAGTACGGAATCAACGGCCAGCCCTGGCCATTCTTGGACGGTCCCCATGAACGATCACCTGCAGCGCGCCGCGGTGCCCGCCGCGCAAGGTCTGTATGACCCGCAAAACGAACACGACGCGTGCGGCGTCGGCTTCGTCGCCCACATCAAGGGCAAGAAGAGCCACGAAATCATTCAGCAAGGCCTGAAGATTCTCGAGAACCTCGACCACCGGGGCGCCGTGGGCGCCGACCCGTTGATGGGCGACGGCGCGGGCATCCTGATCCAGATTCCGGACGCGTACTACCGCGAGGAAATGGCCAAGCAGGGCGTGACGCTGCCGCCGAACGGCGAGTACGGCGTCGGCATGATCTTCCTGCCGAAGGAACACGCCTCGCGCCTCGCCTGCGAGCAGGAGCTCGAGCGCACGGTGCGCGCCGAGGGCCAGGTGGTGCTGGGCTGGCGCGACGTGCCGGTCGACCACGCCATGCCGATCTCGCCCACCGTGAAGGCGAGCGAGCCGCTGATCCGCCAGATCTTCATCGGCCGCGGCAAGGACGTGATGGTCACGGACGCGCTGGAGCGCAAGCTGTACGTGATCCGCAAGACCGCGAGCCACCGCATTCAGGCGCTCAAGCTCAAGCACGGCAAGGAATACTTCGTGCCGTCGTGCTCGGCGCGCACGGTCGTCTACAAGGGGCTGCTGCTGGCGGGGCAGGTGGGCGTGTACTACCGCGACCTGCAGGACGAGCGCGTGGTCTCGGCATTGGCGCTCGTGCACCAGCGCTTCTCGACGAACACGTTCCCGGCGTGGGAACTGGCTCACCCGTACCGCATGATTGCCCACAACGGTGAAATCAACACCGTGAAGGGCAACGTGAACTGGCTGAACGCCCGTACCGGCGCGATCGCCTCGCACGTGCTCGGCGGCGACTTGCCCAAGCTCTGGCCGCTGATCTACCCGGGCCAGTCGGACACCGCTTCGTTCGACAACTGTCTCGAACTGCTGGTAATGGCAGGCTACCCGCTCGTCCACGCGATGATGATGATGATCCCGGAAGCCTGGGAACAGCACACGCTGATGGACGAGAACCGCAAGGCATTCTACGAATACCATGCCGCGATGATGGAGCCGTGGGACGGCCCCGCCGCGATCGCCTTCACGGACGGCCGCCAGATCGGCGCGACGCTCGACCGTAACGGTCTGCGTCCGGCGCGCTACATCGTCACGGACGACGACCTCGTCATCATGGCGTCGGAAGCCGGCACGCTGCCGATTCCCGAGTCGAAGATCGTCAAGAAGTGGCGCCTGCAGCCGGGCAAGATGTTCCTGATCGACATGGAGCACGGCCGCATCATCGACGACAAGGAACTGAAGGACAACCTCGCCAACGCCAAGCCGTACAAGAGCTGGATCGACGCCGTGCGCATCAAGCTCGACGAGATCGAGCCGAAGGCGGAAGACGTCGCGACCGCGCGCGCCGAAGCCGCCGCGCTGCTCGACCGTCAGCAGGCGTTCGGCTACACGCAGGAGGACCTCAAGTTCCTGATGGCGCCCATGGCGATGTCGGGTGAAGAGGCTGTCGGTTCGATGGGCAACGACTCGCCGCTGGCGGTCATGTCCAACAAGAACAAGACGCTCTACCACTACTTCAAGCAGCTGTTCGCGCAGGTCACGAACCCGCCGATCGACCCGATCCGCGAAAACATGGTGATGTCGCTCGTGTCGTTCATCGGCCCGAAGCCGAACCTGCTCGACACCAACAACATCAACCCGCCGATGCGTCTCGAAGTGTCGCAGCCGGTGCTCGACTTCAAGGACATCGCGAAGATCCGCGCGATCGAGCAGTACACGGGCGGCAAGTTCAGCAGCTACGAGCTGAACATCTGTTACCCGGTGGCCTGGGGCAAGGAAGGCATCGAGGCGCGCCTCGCGTCGCTGTGCGCGGAAGCCGTGGATGCGGTCAAGTCGGGCTACAACATCCTGATCGTCTCGGACCGCCGCGCGGACCGCGACAACGTCGCGATTCCGGCGCTGCTCGCCACCTCGGCGATCCACTCGCATCTGGTCGAGCACGGCTTGCGCACGAGCACGGGTCTCGTCGTGGAAACGGGCTCGGCGCGTGAAACGCACCATTTCGCGCTGCTCGCGGGCTTCGGCGCGGAAGCCGTGCACCCGTACCTCGCGATGGAAACGCTCGCGCAGATGGCGCAGGGCCTGAAGGGCGATCTGTCGCCGGAGAAGGCCGTCTACAACTTCACCAAGGCGGTGGGCAAGGGCCTGCTCAAGGTGATGTCGAAGATGGGCATCTCCACGTACATGTCGTACACGGGCGCGCAGATTTTCGAAGCGGTCGGTCTGGCCGACGACCTCGTACAGAAGTACTTCAGGGGCACGGCTTCGAAGGTGGGCGGCATCGGCCTGTTCGAAGTGGCGGAAGAAGCGATCCGTCTGCATCACGATGCGTTCGGCGACAGCCCGGTTCTCGCAAATATGCTCGACGCGGGCGGCGAGTACGCCTACCGTGTGCGCGGCGAAGACCACATGTGGACGCCGGACGCGATCGCCAAGCTCCAGCACTCGGCGCGCAGCAATTCATACCAGACGTACAAGGAATACGCGCACCTGATCAACGATCAGACGAAGCGCCACATGACGTTCCGCGGCCTCTTCGAATTCCGCATCGACCCGGCGCGCGCGATCTCGATCGACGACGTCGAGCCGGCCAAGGAAATCGTCAAGCGCTTCGCCACGGGTGCGATGTCGCTCGGCTCGATCAGCACGGAAGCGCACGCCACGCTGGCGGTAGCGATGAACCGCATCGGCGGCAAGTCGAACACGGGCGAAGGCGGCGAAGACGAGAAGCGCTACCGGAACGAGTTGCGCGGTATTCCGATCAAGAACGGCGACACGATGCAGTCGATCATCGGGCCGGAAGTCGTGAAGGACATCCCGCTGAAGGACGGCGACTCGCTGCGTTCGAAGATCAAGCAGGTGGCTTCCGGCCGCTTCGGCGTGTCGGCGGAGTATCTGTCGTCGGCGGACCAGATCCAGATCAAGATGGCGCAGGGCGCGAAGCCGGGCGAAGGCGGTCAACTGCCGGGCCACAAGGTTTCGGAGTACATCGGCAAGCTGCGTTACTCGGTGCCGGGCGTGGGCCTCATCTCGCCGCCGCCGCACCACGACATCTACTCGATCGAAGATCTGGCGCAGCTGATTCACGATCTGAAGAACGTGAACCCGGTGTCGTCGATCTCGGTGAAGCTGGTGTCGGAAGTGGGCGTGGGCACGGTCGCTGCGGGCGTTGCCAAGGCGAAGGCCGATCACGTGGTGATCGCCGGTCATGACGGCGGCACGGGGGCTTCGCCGCTCTCGTCGCTCAAGCATGCGGGCACGCCGTGGGAACTCGGCCTCGCCGAAACCCAGCAAACGCTCGTGCTGAACCAGCTGCGCGGCCGCATTCGCGTGCAGGCCGACGGCCAGATGAAGACGGGCCGCGACGTGGTGATCGGCGCGCTGCTCGGCGCGGACGAATTCGGCTTCGCGACGGCGCCGCTCGTCGTGCAGGGCTGCATCATGATGCGCAAGTGCCACCTGAACACCTGCCCGGTCGGTGTCGCCACGCAAGATCCGGTGCTGCGCGCGAAGTTCTCGGGCCAGCCCGAGCACGTCGTCAACTTCTTCTTCTTCATCGCCGAAGAAGTGCGCGAAATCATGGCGCAACTGGGCATTCGCAAGTTCGACGACCTGGTCGGCCGCGCGGATCTGCTCGATACGCGCCGTGGCGTGGAGCACTGGAAGGCGAAGGGGCTCGACTTCTCGCGCGTGTTCTATCAGCCGTCGGTCGGCGCTGAAGTCGCGAAGAAGCACGTCGACACGCAAGACCACGGTCTCGACCGCGCGCTCGACCACACGCTGATCGAGAAGGCAAAGGCCGCGATCGAAACGGGCGAGCACGTCTCGTTCATCCAGCCGGTGCGCAACGTGAACCGCACGGTCGGCGCGATGCTCTCGGGCGTGATCGCCAAGAAGTACGGCCACGACGGCCTGGACGACGACGCGATCCATATCCAGCTGAAGGGCACGGCGGGCCAGAGCTTCGGCGCGTTCCTCGCACGCGGCATCACGCTCGACCTCGTGGGCGACGGCAACGACTATGTCGGCAAGGGCCTCTCGGGCGGCCGCATCATCATCCGTCCGACCAACGACTTCCGCGGCAAGTCCGAAGAAAACATCATCTGCGGCAACACGGTGATGTACGGCGCGCTCGAAGGCGAAGCCTTCCTGCGCGGCGTCGCGGGCGAGCGCTTCGCGGTGCGTAACTCGGGCGCGACGGCGGTTGTCGAAGGCACGGGCGACCACGGCTGCGAATACATGACGGGCGGCACGGTGGTCGTGCTCGGCGAGACGGGTCGCAATTTCGCGGCCGGCATGTCGGGCGGCGTGGCCTACGTCTACGACCCGGACGGCACGTTCGCCGGCAAGTGCAACCGCGCGATGGTCGCGCTGGATCCGGTGCTGCAGCAGGCCGAACAGGAACGCACCGTGGACCGCGCGCTGTGGCACGCGGGCCAGACCGACGAAGCGCTGCTCAAGGGACTCGTCGAGCGTCACTTTCAGTTCACGGGTTCGCCGCGTGCGAAGGCGCTGCTCGAGAACTGGGACGCCTCGCGCCGCCAGTTCGTGAAGGTGTTCCCGACGGAATACAAGCGCGCGCTGGGCGAGCTTGGCGCGAAGAAGGCGAACCAGGAAGTGCTGGCCGCCTGAAGCCCGGGCATACGGACTGAACAGACGAAGGAGCGCCTGCCGCTGCGCGTGAAGTGCGCGGCAGCGGGCGCCGATCCCCTCACCGAATACATGGATGGACGAGAGCCAAATGGGTAAGGCAACCGGTTTTCTCGAGTACGAGCGCCAGCATGAGGCGTACGAAGCACCGCTTACGCGCGTGAAGCATTACAAGGAATTCGTTTCGGCACTCACCGACGCGGACGCGAAGCTCCAGGGCGCGCGCTGCATGGACTGCGGCATTCCGTTCTGCAACAACGGCTGCCCGGTGAACAACATCATCCCCGACTTCAACGACCTGGTCTTCCGCCAGGACTGGAAGTCGGCGATCGAGGTGCTGCATTCGACCAACAACTTTCCCGAGTTCACGGGCCGCATCTGCCCGGCGCCGTGCGAAGCGGCCTGTACGCTCGGCATCAACGACGATCCCGTGGGCATCAAGTCGATCGAGCACGCGATCATCGACAAGGCCTGGGCCGAAGGTTGGGTCGCGCCGCAGATCGCGAAGCACAAGACCGGCAAGAAGGTCGCCGTGGTGGGCTCGGGCCCCGCGGGCCTCGCCGCCGCGCAGCAGCTTGCGCGCGCCGGGCATGACGTGACGGTGTTCGAAAAGAACGACCGCATCGGCGGCCTGCTGCGTTACGGCATCCCCGACTTCAAGCTGGAGAAGTGGCTGATCGACCGCCGCATGCGCCAGATGGAAGCCGAAGGCGTGACGTTCCGCACCAATGTCTTCATTGGCAAGGGCGAATTGCCGGCATTCATCGGCAGCACGGCGAAGGAAACCATCACGCCGGACCAGCTGAAGGAGCAGTTCGACGCCGTGGTGATCGCGGGCGGTTCGGAAACGCCGCGCGACCTGCCGGTGCCGGGCCGCGAGCTCGAAGGCATCTACTACGCGATGGAATTCCTGCCGCAGCAGAACAAGGTCAACGCGGGCGACAAACTGGCCGACCAGCTCGTGGCGAAGGGCAAGCACGTTGTCGTGATCGGCGGCGGCGATACGGGCTCCGACTGCGTGGGCACCTCGAACCGCCACGGCGCGAAGAGCGTCACGCAGTTCGAACTGCTGCCGCAGCCGCCCGAAGAGGAGAACAAGCCGCTCGTCTGGCCGTATTGGCCGATCAAGCTGCGCACCTCGTCGTCGCACGAGGAAGGCTGCCAGCGCGACTGGTCGGTCGCCACGAAGCGCCTCGAAGGCAAGAACGGCAAGGTCGAGAAGCTCGTCGCCGCGCGCATCGAGTGGAAGGACGGCAAGATGGTCGAAGTGCCCGGTTCGGAGTTCGAAATGAAGGCCGATCTCGTGCTGCTCGCCATGGGCTTTACGCAGCCGGTCTCGCCGGTGCTCGAAGCATTCGGCGTCGACAAGGACGCGCGCGGCAACGTGCGCGCCTCGACCGAAGGCGAGAAGGCGTACTACACGTCGGTCGACAAGGTCTTCGCCGCCGGCGACATGCGCCGCGGCCAGTCGCTCGTCGTCTGGGCGATCCGCGAAGGGCGCCAATGCGCGCGCTCGGTTGACGCGTATCTGATGGGGCGCACGGAGCTGCCGCGCTAAGGCACGCTAAGGCACGCACTCTGGCCGACATCGAAGCCGGGCGCCCGAAGGCGTGCCCGGCTTTTTTGCGTTCTGACGCACGCGAGTTACCATGACGCGATTGCCCGACTCACTTGACGGCTGCCGATCATGTCCGAAGCCCGCGAGACCGATCAGTGGCGGCGCTGCTTCGTCGCGCTCGCGCCCGATGCCGCGTCGCGCGACGCGCTGGCCGCGCTCGACGTGCCGCCCAACGCGCGGCGCGTACCGTATGCGCAGCTGCATCTGACCGTGGCGTTCATCGGCGCGATGTCGTTCGACCAGGGCGAGGTGCTCTCGCAGCGGCTGGCCGGACAAGCGCTGCCGGTTCCGCCTGCGCCGGTGACGAAAATCGAATGCTGGCCGGGCTGCGCGCAGCCGCGGCTGATCGTGGCGGCGCTGGCGATGTCGGACGCGTTGACCGCGCTCGACTGGCGCGTGCGCTCCCTGATGGGCGAGGTGGGATTGCCGCTCGATGCGCGCGCATTTCGCCCGCACGTGACGCTCGCGCGGTTCGCGCGCGACGCCGCCGCGGGGCCCGCGGCCCTGAGCGGCGAAGCGCTGCCGCCATTGCGATTCGAGGCGCTTGTGCTGTATTCGAGCACGCTCGCCCGGCAGGGCGCGCGCTACGACGCGCTGGCCAGCGTGGCGCTGGCGTGAGCCGCATGCAGGATATTCAGGGGCAGGAGGCCGCGCTTCAATGCCCGTTGCGCCGGTAGCGCGCCAGCGTGAGTCCGTCGAGATCGATTTCGGGCGTGCGCCGCGTGACGAGATCGGCCACCACGCGCCCGGAGCCCATCGACATCGCCCAGCCCGTCGAGCCGTGCCCGACGTTGAGCCAAAGCCCTTCGACACCGGAAGCGCCAAGCAGCGGCGCGCCGTCCGGCACCATGGGCCGCCGTCCGACCCAGAACTGCGCCGACGAGGGCGTGGCCGCATGCGGGAACCAGTCGTCGAGCACTTTCATGAGCGTCTGCAGCGCCTGCTCGCGCAGCGTCGCGCGATGGTCGCCCAGCTCCGCCGTGCCCGCGACGCGCAGATACGGGCCGAAACGCGTGATCGCCGTCTTGAGCGATTCGTCCATGAGCGCGGCGCGCGGGGCCTTTTGCTCGTCGACGACGGGCAGCGTGGCCGAGTAGCCCTTCACGGGATAGAGGGGCACGCGCACGCCGAGCGGTGCCACGAGTGCCGCGCTCTCCACGCCTAGCGCGACAATTACCGCGTCGGCGGCGAGTGTCCGCGGCGCGGTGTCGGATGCTTCGGGCGCGCTCGCGGACGGGCTCAGCACCTCGGCCGGCGCGCGGCGCTGCTCGCGCCGGTTGAGCTTGCCGCGGCCGGCGCGCACGCGCACGCCGCTCACCTTGCCGCCTTCGGCTTGCAGGGCTTCCACTTCGGTGTCGAACAGAAAGCGCACCCCGTTGGCTTCGCACACGGCGCGCAGCTCGCGCGTGAAGCGCGCGCAGTCGCCCGCTTCGTCGTCGGGCAGATAGATGCCCGCAACCGGTTTGATCTGCGACCACGCGAGCCCTGGCTCGATCTGCATGCACCCCGCGGCGTCGAGTTCGCGCCAGGCGATGCCCGCATCGCGCAGCACGTCGAGCGCCGGTTGGGCGAGTTCCCGGTCGTAGTCGCTGCGAAAGAGCTGCAGGTAGCCCTGGCTGCGCCCGTATTCGAACGCGTGCGTTTCGCGGAACGCGTGCAGGCAGGTGCGGCTGTAGTAGGCAATGCGCTGCATCCGCTGTTTGTTCACACGAAAGCGTTCGAGGTTGCATTCGCGCAGCCAGCGCGCGATCCAGCGCCATTGCGAGGGGGCGAGCGTGGGCCGGAAGATGAGCGGGGAAGTGGGCTTGAGCAGATATTTGAGGAGCTTCGCGGGCATGCCGGGCGCAGCCCATGGCGTGACGTAGCCGGGCGCGATCACGCCCGCGTTGCCGAAGCTCGTGCCGAGCGCGACGCCGGGTTCGCGCTCGATGACGGTGACGTCGCAGCCCCGTTCGCTCAGATAATACGCAGTAGCGACGCCGATCACACCGGCGCCGAGGACGATCGTTTTCATGCCGGTCGACTCGGGTGGGACGGGAGGTATTGCAGCACGTTCGAGCTCATCGTGCAGCGGATTTCGCAATGAGCGCCTTGCCCTTCGTTTCGGGCAGGCAGAGGGCGGAGACGATCACGAGCAGATAGCCGGCGCCGGCCACGCCGCCGATCGCTTTCACGAGCGACGTCGACTGCGCGAGCGTGCCGACGAGAATCGGGAACAGCGAGCCAAGACCGCGCCCGAGGTTGTAGCAAAAGCCCTGGCCGGAGCCGCGGATCGAGTTTGGATAAAGCTCGGAGAGATACGCGCCGATGCCCGCGAAGATGCCCTGCACCACGAGGCCGAGCGGAAAGCCGAGCAGCAGCATGGCGCCATTCGTGATGGGCAGCATGGTGTAGGCCATGCCGAGCGCGAACGAGCCGAGCGCGAACAGGACGAACGAGGTGCGCCGGCCGATGCGGTCGCAGAGAATCGCGCCGACGATATAGCCCGCAAACGAGCCGGTGATCAGCACGATCAGGTAGCCGCTCGTGTCGAACACCGAGAGATGGCGCACGGTTTTCAGGTACGTGGGCAGCCAGGTGGTGATCGCGTAGTAGCCGCCGAGCATGCCGGTGCAGAGCGCGCTGCCGAGCAGCGTGGTGGCGAGATGCGCACGCGAGAAGATCTGCAGGAAATGCGCATGCGGGGCGCCGCGGTCACGCTCGCGCCGCGTTTCCACGAAAACGTCGGGGTCGCTCACGTTGCGGCGCACGTAGAAGATCCAGAGCGCGGGCACGATGCCGATCCAGAAGCAGGCGCGCCAGGCGAGCGCCTCGGGCAGGACGGCGAAGAAGGCCCAGTAGAAGATCGCGGCCGCGGCCCAGCCGAACGACCAGCTGCTCTGCAGGGTGCCCACCGCCTTGGCGCGGTGCTGCGGCGCGCGGATCGTCTCCGCCATCATGATCGTGACCACCGACCATTCGCCGCCGAAGCCGAAACCCTGCAGCGTGCGCGTGGCGAGCAGTTGCCAGAACGAGTTCGTGAATCCGGAGAGGCAGGTGAAGACCGCGAATGTCGCGATGGTCCACTGCAGCACGCGCACGCGGCCGTAGCGGTCGGCCAGCACGCCCGCGAGCCAGCCGCCGAGCGCCGATGAGATCAGCGAGCTCGTCGCGATCATCCCGGCCTCGCTCTTGCTCATACCCCAGGAGGCGATCAGCGTGGGGATCAGGAACGAGTAGATCATGAAATCGAACGCGTCGACGGCGTAGCCACCGAAGCCGGCGTAGAGCGTTCGACGCTCGCGTCCGTTCAGTTCCGTGAACCACTGGAACGATCCCATCGCGTGCCTTCCCCCAATTGTTGTGTGCGCCACCATCTGTCATGCCGTATGCGGCATGAATGCTGGAGCGGGGGCTATTTTACGGCGCGAGGGAACGCGCAGGCGAGCGTTCGATTACATTTCCCTTAGCCAGGCAGCGCGAGGAAGCGCCAGGAAGCGAATGAAGGGCTCGATACGGGCTTGACGCAGGGGTGTCGGCGAGCGGCGCGACACGCGCGCCGGCACGCTTGCGCCGGCACCCGCTGGTACCCTTTATGCGGCGATCCGCTCTTCGGGCATGCGCTCGATGTCGAGCGTTTCGTCGTGGAAGGCAGCAAGCGATTCGCGATGCGCGACGCTCACGATTGCCGCCTTCGGCAGGCGTTCGTTGAGGAGCTTGTAGAGACGGCCTTCGTTGTCGGAATCGAGGGCGCTCGTCGCTTCGTCGAGGAACAGGTAGTCGGGCTTGTGCAGCAGCACGCGCGCGCCGGCCAGCCGCTGCTGCTCGCCAGGCGAGAGCACGCGCGTCCAGTGCGCCGACTCGGCGAGGCGGTCCGCGTAGTCTTCGAGGCGGCAGGCGCGCAGCGCCTCGCGGCAGTCCTCGTCGCTGTAGTCGTCGGCCGGCGACGGGTAGGTGAGCGCCGCCTTGAGCGTGCCGATCGGCAGATAGCTTTGCTGCGGGATGAACATCATGCGCGCGTCCACGGGCGCGTCGATCGAGCCTTCGCCGAACGGCCAGAGGCCCGCGAGCGCGCGCATCAGCGTGCTCTTGCCCGCGCCCGAGGGGCCGCGCACGAGCCAGCGCGAGCCCGGCTTGATGGCGACGTCGCGCACTTCCGAAAGCGGCGTGCCGTTAGGCAGGGCGAGCTTCAGGCGGTCGGTGGAGAGCGCATTCGCGTCGACGAAGTGCAGGTTGATGCCGCCGTGCTCGGTGGCGGGCGAGACGGTTTCCTTCAGGCGCGGCGAGTGGACCACGCGCACGAATTCGCGCAGACGGTTGACGGTGGCGCGCCAGTCGACCAGCGTCGAGTAACTGTTGATGAACCACGAGAACGAATCGCTCACGGTGCCGAACGCCTGCGAGATCTGCATCAGCACGCCGAACGTGAACGCGCCCGCGAAATAGCGCGGCGCGGCGACGACGAGCGGGAAGATGATGGCGATCTGCCCGTAGAAGCTCAGCACGAAGGTGAGGCGCTTCGTGTACTTCATCACGCGCCACCAGTTGTCGCGAATGTGCTGGAAGAGGCCTTGCGCACTGCCGAGCTCGGTGTTCATGCCGTCGTAGAAGGCGATCTGCTCGGCGTTTTCGCGCAGGCGGATGAGGCCGAAGCGGAAGTCCGCCTCGACTTTCTGTTGCTGGTAGTTGATCGACACGAGCGGGTGGCCCACCTTCTGGATCACGACGGAGCCGAGCACGGCGTAGAGCGCGGCGGCCCATACCATGTAACCCGGAATCGCGATCGGGTGGCCGCCCAGCGTGATCGAAAGCGCGCCCGCGAGCGTCCAGAGAATCGTCACGAAGGAGATCAGCGTGACGACCGTGGAGAGCAGGTCCAGCGTGAGCGAGAGCGTACTGGTCGCGAACGACTGGAGGTCGTCGCTGATCCGCTGGTCGGGGTTGTCGGCCAGCCGGTCGCGTTCGATACGGTAGAACGCGCCCTTGCCGAGCCACTCGTCGAGAAAGCGCGTGGTGAGCCACTGGCGCCAGCGGAAGCCGAGCATCTGGCGCAGATAGCGTCCGTACACCGCGAGGATGATGAAGGCGAACGCGAGCACCGTGAAGATCATCAGAAGGTGCGGGAACTGCTTGACGTCCTTGCCCTGCAGCGCGTTGTAGAAGTCGGCGTTCCAGCTGTTGAGCCGCACGTTGATCCACACGACCAGCAGGTTGATGACGACGATCGCGATGAGCAGCCCCCAGGCGATCCATCGCTCCTCGGACACCCAGTAGGGTTTGATCAGGCTCCAGGCCGTGATC
This sequence comes from Paraburkholderia acidipaludis NBRC 101816, assembly GCF_000684975.1. Lineage (GTDB taxonomy): Bacteria > Pseudomonadota > Gammaproteobacteria > Burkholderiales > Burkholderiaceae > Paraburkholderia > Paraburkholderia acidipaludis. The sequence goes on from NZ_BAXZ01000027.1 coordinate 53,126, forward strand.
TTTTCGGGCTGATCCGGCGTGGCGCGGGAAGAAAGGTTGGTCATGTGCGTCCTGATGTTGACCCGGCCCGAGGCCGGAGAAGGCGAGCGCGCGGCGACGGCGGTGCAGGGATTCTGTCGCCAGCCGCTTAAGCCGGGCTTAACCGTCGTTCAATCGCCGTTCGATCGACGTGTTCAATCGCCGTGTAAGCGCGCGCGGCTCATTGTCTCACCGGCGGCCGCCGGCGGGCGGATCCGGGCGTTGCGGGCATTGTGCCAGAGCACGGAAACCTCCCGGCAAATGCTCGGGGCCGGTCGGGCGCGAGCAAGGCGGCATGCGCGGTGGCGGGCCGCGGCGCCCGCGCCGGCGCGGTTTGCGGGCTCCGCGCCTTTTGTGGTCTAATGTCCGTTGACGAAACAGGGGTGCTTCGCCGGCATGCCGGGCATGTCGCTGTGAGGCTGAGAGAGACCCTTCGCACCCGATCCGGGTAATACCGGCGCGGGAAGTTTCCGGAAAGTCTTGCTGGAGTCCGTTCCAGTTTCCCGCCGGGCAAGCGTGCATGGGACCCGTGCCCCATCGCCCCATACGCCTGTCCGGCCGGCCTTGCCAGCCGGTTTCGTCCTTGGGTACGTCTGCTGCTGCCGTACGGAAAGGATACGATGACCGCCTATTCCTCAGTTCATTCAGTTCATTTGGCCCGCGCGCCGGTCAGCATTTCGGCCTGTTCCGGCATGCGTGGGTTCGCGCGCGGCGGAGTCGCGTCATGAACGCCCGCTCTGCCGCAGCCATGCCGGACTTCGCCGTTCTCGGCGGAGGGCTTTCGGGGCGCCTTGTCGCCTGGCGGCTCGCCGGCGCGGGCCACCGCGTCGCGCTCTACGAGCGCGGCGGTCCCGAAGGCGCCGACGCGGCCGCGTGGGTCGCGGCCGCGATGCTCGCGCCGCTGGCCGAGGCCGCCGTCGCCGAGCTGCTCATCACCGAGCTCGGCGTCGCGTCGCTCGAGACGTGGCCGCAGATTCTCGCGGAGCTGCCGGAGCCGGTGTTCTTCCAGCACAACGGCACGCTCGTGGTCTGGCATCACGCCGACCGTACGGAGGCGCCGCTTTTCGAGCGCCGCGTGCGTGCAAACGCGCCGCACTGGCTCGCCGATGAAGGCTTCGTCGCACTGGCGGGCAAAGAGCTCGACGCAGCCGAGCCCGCGCTTGCCGGGCGCTTCGCGCGCGGCTGGCTGCTGCCCGGCGAAGGGCAGCTCGACAACCGCCAGGTGCTCAAGGCGCTGGCGGCGGGGCTCGTGCAACGGGGCGTCGAAACGCACTGGCACACGAGCGTGAACGACGCCGATCTGCCGCGCGCCCGCGTGACCATCGATTGCCGGGGCCTGGGCGCCAAGCCCGCCGTGCCTTCGCTGCGCGGGATTCGCGGCGAAGTCGCGCGCGTGCACGCGCCGGGCATCGGGCTCATGCGGCCCGTGCGTCTCCTGCATCCGCGCTACCCGCTCTATATCGCGCCGAAGCAGAACGACCTCTACGTGATCGGCGCCACCGAGATCGAAGGCGAGGACATGTCGCCGGTGAGCGTGCGTTCGGCGCTCGAATTGCTGAGCGCCGCGTTCGCCGTGCATCCGGCCTTCGGCGAGGCGCGCATCCTCGAACTCAATTCGCAGTGCCGTCCAACGCTGCCCGATCATCGTCCGGCGCTGATCTGGGACGGCGCACAAACCTTGCGCGTGAATGGCCTCTATCGGCACGGCTTCATGATCGCGCCGGCCGTGGCCGACGAAGCGGTCCGCTGCGGCGAGGCGCTGCTCGATCAGCGCGTGACCGATCAGGACACCTTCGAAACGCTGCGCCGCGACTCGCGCTGGAGCGCGATGCTGCATGCGCAGGGCGCGCAGGAGCCGGCCTGACGTGCGGCGGTATGGCTTGCACGAGGAGCGTTTCCCGTAACAAGACTTGCAGTGAACAGAATCGACATGGACATACAGATCAACCAGAAGCCGCTCACGCTGCCCGAAGGGGCGACCGTTGCCGACGCGCTCGCCGCGTTCGGCGCGCGGCCGCCTTATGCGGTCGCACTGAACGGCGATTTCGTCGCGCGCGGCCAGCACGGCGCGCGCGCGCTCCAGGCGGGCGACCGCCTCGACGTCGTGAGCCCGGTGGCGGGCGGCTGAGCCGCCTCGCCCGTTCGCGTGCTTTTGCGCGTCGTCTCTTTGACGCCTCGACCCGATGCCACCGCGCAAGGATTCCTCCGCCATGACCACCACCTCCACCGCCGACGCGCTCACGCTCTACGGCGAAACCTTCGCGAGCCGCGTGCTGCTCGGCTCGTCGCGCTATCCGTCGCTGCAGTCGCTGTCCGATTCGATCGACGCGGCGCGTCCCGGCATGATCACCGTGGCGCTGCGCCGCCAGATGAACGACGGCACCGCCGAAGCGGGCTTCTTCGACCTGCTCAAGCGCCACGGCGTGCCGCTCCTGCCGAACACGGCGGGCTGCCTCACCGTCGACGAGGCCGTGACGACGGCCCACATGGCGCGTGAAGTCTTCGAAACCGACTGGATCAAGCTCGAGCTGATCGGCGACGACTACACGCTGCAGCCCGATCCGGTCGGCCTGATCGAGGCCGCGTCGCGCCTCGCGAGGGACGGCTTCAAGGTGCTGCCCTACTGCACCGAAGACCTCGTGATCGGCCGGCGTCTGCTCGACGCGGGCTGCGAGGCGCTGATGCCGTGGGGCGCGCCGATCGGCACCGGCAAGGGGGTGATCAATCCCTACGGCCTGCGCGTGCTGCGCGAACGGCTGCCGGACGTGCCGCTGATCGTCGACGCGGGCCTTGGCGTGCCCTCGCACGCGGCACAGGTGATGGAGTGGGGTTTCGACGGCGTGCTGCTCAACACGGCAGTCTCGCAGGCGACGCACCCGGACGCGATGGCGCGCGCGTTCGCGCTGGGCGTGGAGGCGGGCCGCGCCGCGTATCTCGCCGGGCCGATGGCCGAGCGCGAGGCGGCCGTGGCGAGCACGCCTGTCGTGGGCATGCCGTTCTGGCATCAGGATGGAGTCAAGCAATGACCGAGACGCTGCGACTGCAGGACCGCGAACTGTTCTGGCCGCCGGCCGACGAGTTGACCACCACCGCGGAGCGCATCCGCGCACGCCTTGGCGACTGGCCGCCCACGCAGGCGCCCTGGCGCATCTGCCTCACGCCGCCGGATGCGCCGAACGGCGGCGACCTGATCATGGTGACCGACGCCGCGCCGCACCTCGCGAACATCGCACGCTGGATGACCGCAGGCGCAGGCGTGATCGAAGCGGCCAGCGACGATCCCAAGGCGGGCCGCGTGACGCTGCATCTGGGCGGCGTGCGCTACGCGCTGGAAGGCGGGCTGGCCGAGGACTGGGTGCCGGCGCTGGCGGCATTCCTCGACTGCGGCTTCGATCCGCACGACGCGCTCGTGCTGGCGCTGGCCTGGCGCGACGGCGATGAGGTTGACGAGACCCGCGAGTACGCGTGGCCGGTCGACTTCACGCGCTTTCCGCGCGTGCTGGGCCTGCCCGCCGCGCCGGCCCAGCCATTCGCGCCGTGCCCGGCGAAGCTCGGCCTGTACCCCGTGCTGCCGACGGCCGACTGGGTCGAGCGCGTGCTCGACTACGGCGCGAAGACGGTGCAGCTGCGCAGCAAGCAGCCGAAGTCGCCGCAATTGGTGGCGGAAATAGAACGCTGTGTTGCGGCGGGACGCCGGCACGACGCCCGCGTGTTCATCAACGACCACTGGCAGGAGGCGCTGGCGGCGGGCGCTTACGGCGTGCACCTCGGCCAGGAGGACCTGCGCGACGCGGATCTCGGCGCTCTCGCGGCGGCGGGCGTGCGCCTCGGCCTCTCGACGCACGGCTACTTCGAGATGCTCACGGCGCTGCACTTCCGCCCGAGCTATCTCGCGCTCGGCGCCGTGTTCCCCACCACCACCAAGGCGATGCCGACCGCGCCGCAGGGGCTCAAGCGTCTCGTGCGCTACGTGCAGCTTCTCGAGGGCGTGGTCCCGCTCGTGGCGATTGGCGGCATCGACGGCGCCGTGCTGCCGCAAGTGCTCGCCACGGGCGTCGGCTGTGCGGCCGTCGTGCGGGCGGTGACCGAGGCCGCCGACCCGGCTGTAGCGGTTGCTGCGTTGCAGAACGCGTTTACGCAATAATGGCCCGCTGACGGAAGGCCGAACGTTTGTCCGGCCATGCCGTCGGGGGGCCGGTCGACGTCGGGTTGACGTCCTTTACCGGCTGAATCGGCGACGGGGCGTGTCACGGCAGCTTTTTCATGATGGCCCTATAATCCCGCCTTCGTGTAAATGGACTGTCAGCTTACGTGCCATCCTCATCTGAATCCCTGCTGGAGCTGCGCGACGTCGATTTCGGCTATGGCGACCGGCTCGTCCTGTCCGGCCTGAACATGCGCTTTGGGCGCGGTCAGGTCGTGGCGGTCATGGGCGGCTCCGGCGGCGGCAAGACGACGGTGCTGCGTCTGATCGGCGGTCTCGTGCGCGCCCGGCGCGGCCAGGTGCTGTTTCATGGCGAAGACGTGGGCGCCCAGTCGCGCGCGGGCCTCTATGCCCTGCGGCGCAGGATGGGCATGCTGTTCCAGTTCGGCGCGCTCTTCACCGACATGTCGGTGTTCGAAAATGTCGCCTTCGCCTTGCGCGAACACACCGATCTTCCCGAAGAGCTGATCCGCGACCTCGTGTTGATGAAGCTCAACGCCGTGGGCTTGCGCGGCGCCCGCGACCTCGCGCCGTCGGAGATCTCGGGCGGCATGGCCCGGCGCGTCGCGCTGGCGCGCGCCATCGCGCTCGACCCCGAACTCATGATGTACGACGAGCCGTTCGCGGGCCTCGACCCGATCTCGCTCGGCATCACGGCAAACCTGATCCGCACGCTCAACGAAGCGCTCGGCGCGACCTCGATCCTCGTCACGCACGACGTGCCGGAGTCGTTCGCGATCGCCGACTATGTGTACTTTCTTGCCAACGGCGGCGTGCACGCGCAAGGTACGCCCGCCGAGCTGCGTGCCTCCACCGACCCGACCGTGCGCCAGTTCATCGACGGCGCCCCGGACGGCCCGTTCCGTTTTCATTACCCGGCGGACGTGCCGCTCGCCGCGGATTTCGGCATCGGCGGAGGCCGCTCATGATCGGCGCCATCAGTTCGCTCGGGCGCTCGGTGATCGAACAGATCACGCGCGCCGGTCACGCGGCCCGCTTCTTCGTGCGTCTCGTGCTCGAATTCTTCCCGCTCCTGCGGCGGCCGCGCCTTGTCACGAAGCAGATCCACTTCGTCGGTAATTATTCGCTGTTGATCATTGCCGTCTCGGGGCTCTTCGTCGGCTTCGTGCTGGGTCTGCAGGGCTATTACACGCTCAACCGCTACGGTTCCGAACAGGCGCTCGGCCTGCTGGTGGCGCTTTCGCTCGTGCGCGAGCTCGGGCCCGTCGTCACGGCGCTCCTGTTCGCGGGCCGCGCGGGCACCTCGCTCACGGCCGAAATCGGCCTCATGAAGGCCGGCGAGCAACTGACGGCGATGGAGATGATGGCGGTCGACCCCGTGCGTATCGTGGTCGCGCCGCGCATGTGGGCGGGCGTGATCGCCATGCCGATCCTCGCGGCGATCTTCAGCGCGGTCGGCATACTCGGCGGCTACGTGGTGGGCGTGCTGCTGATCGGCGTCGACGCGGGCGCTTTCTGGTCGCAGATGCAAGGCGGCGTGGACGTCTGGACCGACGTGGGCAACGGCGTGATCAAGAGCATCGTGTTCGGTTTCGCCGTGACGTTCACCGCGCTTTACCAGGGCTACGAGGCCAAGCCGACGCCCGAGGGCGTGTCGCGCGCGACCACGAAGACGGTCGTCTACGCGTCGCTCGCGGTGCTGGGCCTCGACTTCCTGCTCACCGCACTGATGTTCAGCTAAGGTCGCAGGCTGCGAGAGGGCGGGCCGCGCGGGCTCGCCTCGGCGGCTCCACCTGAAGACGGCGGGCGCTGGCGCCGCCGCAACGGATTCTGATTGGGATGACGATGAAAAAGAATGCTCTCGACTTCTGGGTCGGCCTGTTCGTGGTGCTGGGCTTCATCGCGCTGCTGTTTCTCGCGCTGAAGGCCGGCAACATGAGTTCGCTGTCGTTCCAGCCGACCTATCCGCTCAAGCTCAAGTTCGACAATATCGGCGGACTCAAGCCGCGCGCGCCCGTGAAGAGCGCGGGCGTGACCGTCGGCCGGGTGGCGTCGATCGGCTTCGACACGAACACCTACCAGGCGCTCGTGACGATCAACATGGACCAGCAATACCAGTTCCCGAAGGATACGTCGGCGAAAATCCTGACCTCGGGCCTGCTGGGCGAGCAGTACATCGGCCTGGAGCCGGGTGGTGACAGCGAAATGCTCAAGGCCGGCGACACCATTGCCATGACGCAGTCGGCGATCGTTCTGGAGAACCTGATCGGCCAGTTCCTCTACAGCAAAGCCGCCGATTCGGGGGCGGCGAAACCGGGCGCCTCGGCGCCGGCTCCGGCGCCGGCCGAGGCCGGCTCGGGCGCGGCAGGCAAGTGAGAAGGAGAACAACAATGTTCACGATGCGCATGCGCGCAGCCGCGATGGGTGTCGCGGTGCTGGCGATCTCGGGGTGCGCGACGGTGCAGACGCCGTCGAAAGACGACCCGTGGGAGGGTTTCAACCGCTCGATCTTCACCTTCAACGACAAGGTGGACCAATACGCGCTCAAGCCCGTAGCCAAGGGCTACGTGTGGGCGACGCCGCAGCCGGTGCGTGACAGTGTCACGAACTTCTTCTCGAATATCGGCGACGTCTACAACGCGGCGAACAACCTCCTGCAGTTGAAGATCACCGACGGCGTGGAAGACATCATGCGGATCGTGATCAACACGGTCTTCGGTGTCGGCGGTCTGTTCGACGTGGCGACGCTCGCGAAGCTGCCCAAGCACGACCAGGATCTGGGTCTCACGCTCGGGCATTACGGCGTGCCGGCCGGACCGTACCTCGTGCTGCCGTTCCTTGGCCCGAGCACGGTGCGCGACGCCGTGGGCTCGGCCGGCAACTATTTCATTAACCCGCTGACCTACGTCAATCCGGCGGCGCTGAGCTGGGGGCTGTACGGCCTGAACATCGTCAGCACCCGGGCCAACCTGCTCGGCGCGAGCGACCTGCTCGAGGGCGCCGCCATCGACAAGTACTCGTTCGTGCGCAACGGCTACCTGCAGCGCCGCGCCTATCAGCTGTCCGACGGCAAGGGCGGTTCGTCGTCGAATCTGCCCGACTACGGCGAAGGTGCGCCGCCGCCGAAGTACGAAGACGTCGACCAAGGGGCGGCCCCGGCCGCCGGTGCCACGGCGGCGTCGGGAGCAACGACGGCCGCGCCGGCGGTTGCCGCTTCCGGTGCGCAGGAGAGCGGCACGGCGCCTGCGCTGCCGGCTGGCGGCCCGGCGCCGCTGGTGGGCCCGAACGGAGCGGCGGCGGCCACCGGCGCGTCGGACACGACCGTGCCGGCCGACCAGATGGTGCCGCCCGCGCGTATCGGCTATCCGTCGATGCTGCGTCTGCGCTGACGCGCAGGCCGCGCGCGATTTGTCAGACATAAGCTGCTGCGTAACATGAAGAAACGGTTGTCGCAGAATCTTCGCAGTTTAACGATGGAGCCCGACAGAACTCGCGTGATATTGTTGGCTCCAACGGGGCGCTTCTCCCCATCACGCAGGACTTGATATGAAAAAATTCTTTCTGTTGCCGCTTTTCGCCATGTTTTTTGCGATGACGGGTGTGGCGTCCGCACAAACGGTGGACACCAGCAACCCCGATACGATGGTTCAGCAGGTCACCCAGCAGGTGATCGACCAGATCCGCGGCGACAAGTCGATCCAGGCGGGCGACATCAACAAGATCACGCAGCTCGTCAACGAGAAGATCCTCCCGTACATGGATTTCCGCCGCACGACGCAACTGGCGATGGGCCGCAACTGGCGCACGGCCACGCCGGATCAGCAGGCGCAGGTCATCGAGCAGTTCAAGACGCTCCTGATCCGCACGTACTCGGGCGCGCTCGCCCAGGTGCGCGATCAGCAGATCCAGTACAGGCCGTTCCGCGCGAACCCGGACGACACCGACGTCGTCGTGCGTTCGATGGTCATGAACAACGGCCAGCAGATCGAGCTCGACTACCGTCTGTACAAGACGCCGCAAGGCTGGCGCGTGTATGACATCAACGTGCTCGGCGCGTGGCTGATCCAGGCCTACCAGCAACAGTTCCAGGAAAAGATCCAGCAAGGCGGCGTGGACGGCCTGATCCAGTTCCTCACGCAGCGCAACCAGCAGCTCGCCGCGGGCAAGACTTCGTGAGCACGCGCTTCGATACCGGTGCGGCGCTGACCCACGAGAGCGCGAAAGCCGCGCTCGCGGCGGGGCTGGCGCGCATCGCGCAGGGCGCGACCGCCGTCGACTGCGCACCCCTCACGCAATTCGATTCGTCGGCGCTGGCCGTGCTGATCGCCTGGCAGCGCGCCGCGCGCGAGCGCGGCACGACGCTCGACGTCCTCAATCTGCCTTCCAAGCTCGCGAGCCTCGCGCACGCCTACGGCGTCGATTCGCTCCTGCACGAGCGACATTGACGCGCGGCGGCTCCCCGGTCCCCGGTTCTGCCGGCGGACTGGGCGGGTTCGCCGCGATTCCCTCCTCTGCGTCTCTTCGGGCCAGGTCGGCTCTTACGACTTTGCCCTATAATCAACCGTTTTTTGGGCGTTGCCGCCGGATTTTCGGCGGCACGGATGGCGCTACGGGCTGTCCCCCATTTCCCGGTCTTCCCCCGCAGCATTGATGCACTTTATAGCCGCACCGCCACGAGACGGGCGGCGTTCGAGTCATGCCAGCCATAGAAATTCGTAACGTCAAGAAGCGCTACAAGGAGCTCCAGGCGCTCAAAGGCGTCAGCTTTACGGTCGAAGAGGGCGAGTTCTTCGGGCTGCTCGGCCCGAATGGTGCGGGCAAGACCACGCTCATCAGCATTCTTGCGGGCCTCGCGCGCGCCGACGAAGGCTCGATTGCCGTGCGCGGCCACGACGTCGTGAATGACTACCGCAACGCGCGCCGCAGCCTTGGTGTCGTGCCGCAGGAGCTGGTGTTCGATCCGTTCTTCACGGTGCGCGAGACGCTGCGCATCCAGTCCGGCTACTTCGGCCTGCGCAACAACGACGCGTGGATCGACGAGGTCATGGCGAACCTCGACCTCACCGAAAAAGCCGACGTCAACATGCGCGCGCTCTCGGGTGGCATGAAGCGCCGCGTGCTGGTGGCGCAGGCGCTCGTGCACCGTCCGCCCGTGATCGTGCTCGACGAGCCGACCGCCGGCGTGGACGTCGAACTGCGCCAGACGCTCTGGAAATTCATCGCGCGCCTGAACCGCGAAGGCCACACGATCGTGCTCACCACGCACTACCTGGAGGAAGCCGAGGAGCTGTGCGACCGCATCGCGATGCTGCGCCGCGGCGAAGTCGTGGCGCTCGAGCGCACTAGCACGCTCCTGCAGCGCTTCGCGGGCACGCAGCTATTCCTGCGTTTCTCGGAGGGCGTGCTGCCCGCCGAGCTGCGCACGCTCGAAGTCGATCCGTCGAACGTCAACACGCGCCAGCACCTGCTGCGTCTTGCCAACTACGACGAGGTCGAGCGTATCCTCGCGCTGTGCCGCGCGAACGGCTGCAAGCTCGAGGAGATGGAGGTCCGCAAGGCCGATCTGGAGGATGTTTTCGTGCAGGTGATGAGCGGTCCGGAAGTGATCGAGGGGCTGGCATGAGCGGTTTCCAAACGCTGTTCTACAAGGAAGTGCTGCGTTTCTGGAAGGTTGCCTTCCAGACCGTGCTCGCGCCCGTCATCACCGCACTGCTCTATCTGACGATTTTCGGCCACGCGCTGCGCGGTCACGTGCAGGTGTATCCGGGCGTCGAGTACACGAGCTTCCTGATTCCCGGTCTCGTGATGATGAGCGTGCTGCAGAACGCGTTCGCGAACAGCTCGTCGTCGTTGATCCAGTCGAAGATCACGGGCAATCTCGTATTTGTCCTCTTGCCGCCGCTCGCCGCCTGGGAGATGTTTGGAGCTTACGTGCTCGCGTCGATCGTGCGCGGGTTGGCGGTCGGCGCGGGCGTGTTCGTGGTGACGATCTGGTTCATTCCGGTGAGCTTCGCCGCGCCGCTCTATATCGTGGCGTTCGCCGTGCTCGGCTCGGCCATTCTCGGCACGCTCGGCCTCATCGCCGGCATCTGGGCCGAGAAGTTCGACCAGCTCGCGGCGTTCCAGAACTTCCTCATCATGCCGCTCACGTTTCTCTCGGGCGTGTTCTACTCCACGCATACGTTGCCGCCCGTGTGGCGCGAAGTGTCGAGGCTCAACCCGTTTTTCTACATGATCGACGGCTTTCGCTACGGGTTCTTCGGCTTGTCCGACGTAAGCCCGTTCTGGAGCTTCTCGATTGTTTTCGTGTTTTTCGTGGCGCTCGCCGCGCTCGCGATGCGTTTGCTTGCGAGCGGCTACAAGCTGCGCCACTAAGCAGGACAGGAGCTTCTCACCATGTTGCCGACACCGGAACAGGTCAAGCAGTACATCTCGGCAGGGCTCGCATGCGAGCACCTCGAAGTGGAGGGCGACGGCCAGCACTTCTTCGCAACCATCGTCTCGCCGGCCTTCGAAGGCAAGCGCCTGATCCAGCGCCATCAGCTGGTCTACGCCGCACTTGGCGATCGCATGCGCGAGGAAATCCACGCGCTCAGCATGAAGACGCTTACGCCCGCCGAATGGCAGAACGCATAATCTGGAATATCAGTGCGAATCACCCAGGATAAAGACGGCGCCGTCAGCGGCGCCTCGCCCCAAGCGAAAGACGCGGCCCAGCAGGCAGGCCGCACGGATCAGGAAACCTCAGGCATGGACAAACTCGTCATCGTCGGCGGGCGGAAGCTCGCGGGGGAAGTGGCCGTTTCCGGCGCGAAGAATGCCGCGCTGCCCATTCTGTGCGCGGGCCTTCTGACGGCGGAGCCGGTCCATCTGGAGAACGTGCCCGACCTGCAGGACGTGCGCACCACGCTCAAGCTGCTCGGCCAGATGGGCGTGCGCACCGAGCAGTCGGGCAGCCGCGTGCAGCTCGACGCTTCGAAGCTAACCAATCTCGTCGCGCCCTACGAGCTCGTGAAGACCATGCGCGCCTCGATCCTCGTGCTGGGGCCGCTCGTCGCGCGCTTCGGCGAGGCGAAGGTGTCGCTGCCGGGCGGCTGCGCGATCGGCGCGCGCCCCGTGGACCAGCACATCAAGGGCCTGCAGGCGATGGGCGCCGAGATTACGATCGAGCACGGCTTCATCGAAGCGCGCGCGAAGCGCCTGAAGGGCGCGCGCATCGTCACCGACATGATCACGGTGACCGGCACGGAAAACCTGCTGATGGCCGCCGTGCTGGCCGAGGGCGAAACGGTGATCGAGAACGCCGCGCGCGAGCCCGAAGTGGGCGATCTCGCGAACCTGCTCGTCGCGATGGGCGCGAAAATCGAGGGTATCGGCACGGACCGCATCACGATCCAGGGCGTCGACGCGCTGCACGGCGCGAAGCACACGGTCATTCCCGACCGCATCGAGGCCGGCACGTTCCTGTGCGCGGTGGCGGCCGCCGGCGGCGACGTCACGCTGCGCCACGTGCGCCCGGGCATTCTCGACGCCGTCACCGAAAAGCTGCGCGAAGCCGGCGTGACGATCGAAGAGGGCGACGACTGGATGCGCGTGCGCATGAGCGGCCGCGCGCGCGCCGTCAACGTGCGGACCTCCGAATACCCGGCCTTCCCGACCGACATGCAGGCGCAGTTCATGGCGCTCAACGCGCTGGCGGACGGCACCTCGCAGGTCGTGGAGACGATCTTCGAGAACCGCTTCATGCACGTGCAGGAACTGAACCGCCTGGGCGCGAGCATCACCATCGACGGCAACACGGCGCTCGTGGCGGGTGTCGAGAAACTCTCGGGCGCGAAGGTCATGGCAACCGACCTGCGCGCCTCGGCGAGCCTCGTGATCGCGGGCCTGTGCGCCGACGGCGAGACGCTGATCGACCGTATCTATCACCTCGACCGCGGCTACGACCGCATGGAAGAGAAGCTGACGAAGATCGGCGCGAACGTGAAGCGCATCAAGGGGAACGCGGCATGAGCACCGTCCAGACGCCGGCTGCGGCGGCAGGCGCCCCGCTTACGCTCGCGCTCTCGAAGGGCCGCATTTTCGAAGAGACGATGCCGCTCCTCGCCGCCGCGGGCGTGCAGGTGGCGGAAGACCCCGAGACCTCGCGCAAGCTGATCCTGCCCACGACCGATGCGAACCTGCGCGTGATCATCGTGCGCGCAACCGATGTGCCGACCTATGTGGAATACGGCGCCGCGGACTTCGGCGTGGCCGGCAAGGACGTGCTGCTGGAGCATGGCGGCAGCGGCCTCTATCAGCCGATCGACCTCGACATCGCGCGCTGCCGCATGTCGGTGGCTGTGGCGGCGGGCTTTGATTACGCGAACGCGGTGCGCCAGGGCGCGCGCCTGCGCGTCGCGACGAAATACACGGAAACCGCGCGCCAGCACTTCGCGGCGAAGGGCGTGCACGTCGACCTCATCAAGCTGTACGGCTCGATGGAGCTGGCGCCGCTCGTCGGCCTTGCCGACGCGATCGTCGACCTCGTCAGCTCGGGCGGCACGCTGCGCGCGAACAATCTGGTCGAGGTCGAGGAGATCATGCCGATCTCCTCGCGCCTCGTCGTGAATCAGGCGGCGCTCAAGCTGAAGCGCGCCGCGCTGCGGCCTTTCATCGACGCGTTCGAACGCGCGTCGCTACGCGGCGCGCAAGCGAGTCCGGCCGAGGCAGGCTAAGGCCAGCCAGGGCAGGCGTCGTTCGCGCAAGGGGCCTGCACAGGGCGCCCTCGCGCACAAACCGTTACGGATGGGTATCAGCATGGCTATCACGATTCGCAAACTCGATTCCAGCGCCGAAGGCTTCAAGAAGGCGCTGCACGCGGTGCTCGCGTTCGAGGCGAGCGAAGACGAGGCGATCGAGCGCTCGGTGGCTCAGATCCTCGCCGACGTGAAAGCGCGCGGCGACGCCGCCGTGCTCGACTACACGAACCGCTTCGATCGCCTTTCGGCCAACAGCGTCGCGGCACTGGAGCTGCCCATGAGCGAGCTCGAAGCGGCGCTGGAGAGCCTCGAGCCCAAGCAGCGCGCGGCGCTCGAAGCGGCGGCGGCGCGCGTGCGCGGCTACCACGAGAAGCAGCGCATCGAGTGCGGCTCGCATAGCTGGCAGTACACCGAAGCGGACGGCACCGTGCTCGGCCAGAAGGTCACGCCGCTCGACCGCGTGGGCCTTTACGTGCCGGGCGGCAAGGCCGCGTATCCGTCGTCGGTGCTGATGAACGCGATTCCCGCGCGCGTTGCGGGCGTGCGCGAGATCATCATGGTCGTGCCCACGCCCGACGGCGTGAAGAATCCGCTCGTGCTCGCCGCAGCGCTGCTCGGCGGCGTGGACCGCGTGTTCACGATCGGCGGGGCGCAGGCGGTGGCGGCGCTCGCTTACGGCACGGCCACGATTCCGCCCGTCGACAAGATCTGCGGCCCCGGCAATGCCTATGTGGCGTCGGCCAAGCGCCGCGTGTTCGGCACGGTCGGCATCGACATGATCGCGGGCCCCTCGGAAATCCTCGTGCTCTGCGACGGCACCACGGACCCGCGCTGGGTCGCGATGGACCTGTTCTCGCAGGCCGAGCACGACGAGCTCGCGCAGTCGATCCTGCTGTGCCCGGACGCGGCGTTCATCGCGCGCGTGGAAGAGGCGATCGGCGAGCTGCTGCCCAGCATGCCGCGTGCGGAGGTCATTGCCACGTCGCTCACGAATCGCGGTGCGCTCGTGAAGGTGCGCGACATGGCCGAAGCCTGCGCCATCGCCAACGAGATCGCGCCCGAGCACCTCGAGATCTCCGCGCTGGACCCGCAGAAGTGGGGCGCCGAAATCCGCCATGCCGGCGCGATCTTCCTCGGCCGCTACACGAGCGAGAGCCTCGGCGATTACTGCGCGGGGCCGAACCACGTGCTGCCTACGTCGCGTACCGCACGTTTCTCGTCGCCGCTCGGCGTTTATGATTTCCTCAAGCGCTCGAGCCTCATCGAGGTCAGCGCGGAAGGCGCGCAGACGCTCGGCGAGATTGCCGCCGAACTGGCCTATGGCGAGGGCCTGCAGGCTCATGCCCGCAGCGCCGAATACCGGATGAAGCAGGGCTGATCGAACCCGGCGGCCCGGTGCCGGACTACCCTGCCGTGCGATCCATGGCGGGCTGGCCCGGTAGTGCAACGTTCTGCAGGCGCATTGAACGGCAAGACCCGTTTGCGAGAACCTTACGATAACCAGGGCGGCTCCGAAGCCGTCCGATAGAGGGCTGGCCGCCATCGTGCGCGTCCGCCCGCCCAACATGACGACACCTCAAGACATTCTCCGCCCCGATGTGCTCGCGATGACGAGCTATCCGGTGCCCGACGCGACCGGCTTCGTGAAGCTGGACGCCATGGAAAACCCGTTCACGCTGCCCGGCGATCTTGCGGCGCGACTGGGCGAGCATCTGGCGGAGGTCGCGCTGAACCGCTATCCGGCGCCGCGTCCCGAGGCGCTGATCGCGAAGCTCAAGGCCGCCATGCACGTGCCGGCCGAGTGCGACGTGCTGCTCGGCAACGGCTCGGACGAAATCATCAGCATGATCACGATGGCGTGTGCGAAAGCGGGCGCGAAGGTGCTTGCGCCGGTGCCGGGCTTCGTGATGTACGCCATGTCGGCGAAGTTCGCGCAGGTGGAGTTCGTGGGCGTGCCGCTCAATGCGGATTTCACGCTCGACACGGATGCCATGCTCGCCGCGATCGCCGAACATCGTCCCTCTGTGATCTGGCTTGCGTACCCGAACAATCCGACCGGCACGCTGTTCGACGACGCCGATATCGAGCGCATCATCGCGGCTGCCCAGGCCGCGCAGGGTCTCGTCGTGATCGACGAGGCTTACCAGCCGTTCGCGCAGAAAAGCTGGATGCCGCGCGCGGGCGAGTTCGACAATGTCGTGGTGATGCGCACGATGTCGAAGCTCGGGCTGGCGGGTATCCGCCTCGGCTACCTGGCGGGCCGCCCCTCCTGGCTCAACGAATTCGACAAGGTGAGGCCGCCGTACAACGTCAATGTGCTGACTCAGGCCGCCGCGAATTTCCTGCTCGATCACGTGGATGTGCTGGACGCGCAGGCCGCACAGCTGCGCACCGGGCGCGCGGTGCTCGCGGCCGAAGTGGCGGAATTGCCGGGCGCCGAGGTGTTCGAGAGCGCCGGCAATTTCCTGCTGGTGCGCGTGCCGGACGCCGCCGCGGTGTTCGATACGCTGCTCACGGCGCGAGTTTTGATCAAAAACGTGAGTAAAATGCACCCATTGCTGGCGAATTGTGTTCGCCTCACCGTCGGGACACCCGACGAAAACGCGCAGCTCCTCGCCGCGCTGAAGCTCGTGCTGAAGTGAGCTTCGTTCTCTAACTCTCCTGTTACGGGTTGTTTGAAGGAAATTGCCATGCGCGTCGCGCAAGTCGTTCGCAACACCAGCGAAACGCAAATCCGCGTCAAGATCAATCTGGACGGCACCGGCGAGCAGAAGCTCGCGACCGGCGTGCCGTTTCTCGATCACATGCTCGACCAGATCGCACGACACGGTCTGATCGACCTGGAAATCGAGGCGCATGGCGATACGCATATCGACGATCACCATACGGTCGAGGACGTCGGCATCACGCTCGGCCAGGCGGTGGCGCAGGCCATTGGCGACAAGAAGGGCATTCGCCGCTACGGCCACGCCTACGTGCCGCTCGACGAGGCGCTTTCGCGCGTCGTGATCGACTTCTCCGGCCGTCCGGGGCTCGAGTTCCACGTGCCGTTCACGCGCGCGCGCATCGGCACGTTCGACGTCGATCTGTCGATCGAGTTTTTCCGCGGCTTCGTCAACCACGCTGGCGTGACCCTGCACATCGACAATCTGCGCGGGCTGAATGCCCACCATCAGATGGAAACCGTGTTCAAGGCCTTCGGCCGTGCGCTGCGCCAGGCTTCCGAGCTGGATGAGCGCGCGGCGGGCCGGATTCCGTCCACGAAGGGCAGCCTTTAACGACCGTACACCCTCGACGACGCGCAAGCCCGACGCATTCCGGTCAGCGCGCCGCGCCCTATGCGTGGCGGCGCGAGCGTGCCGGTTGCGCAGCGCGGCGAGGCCCGCGCGCGGCTTGCGGCACCGGCGATCCGCCGCATCGCGCCGGCGATATCGGGCTGCCCCTGTCGTAAGGGTATGAGGATTGGATGGCATGCGAAGGGCGCGTAGGCGTTTCTTCCGCCAGAACAAGCCAGGAGCCAGGGCCCACGCGGCCTGATTCGAAATGAAGACTTCAATTGCGATTGTGGATTATGGAATGGGCAACCTGCGTTCGGTCGCCCAGGCGCTGAAACAGGCGGCGCCCGAAGCCGACGTGGCCATCGTCGATCGCCCGGAGGCGATTCGTGCGGCCGACCGCGTCGTGCTGCCGGGCCAGGGCGCGATGCCCGACTGCATGCGCTCGCTCGCCGAATCGGGCCTGCAGGAGGCCGTGATCGAGGCGTCGCGCGCGAAGCCGTTGATGGGCGTGTGCGTGGGCGAGCAGATGCTGTTCGACTGGAGCGCCGAAGGCGACACGAAGGGCCTCGGGCTGCTGCCCGGCAAGGTCGTGCGCTTCGAGCTGGCAGGGCAGCTGCAGGACGACGGCTCGCGCTTCAAGGTGCCGCAGATGGGCTGGAACGTGGTGCGCCAGACGCGCGCTCATGCACTGTGGGAAGGCGTGCCCGACGGCAGCCACTTCTACTTCGTGCATAGCTATTACGTCGTGCCCGACGATCCGGCTCATACGGTGGGCGAGACGCCCTATGGCGCCGCCTTTACCTCGGCGGTGGCGCGGGATAACATCTTCGCCACCCAATTCCACCCGGAAAAGAGCGCGGCAACGGGTTTGCGCGTCTATCGCAACTTCGTCCACTGGAACCCGTGATGGCTCGCGCGGGCTTGCGTGGCGTGGGCATCGGCCGTTCGGCCAAAGCAGCCGCCAACCCGATTTGCGTCAGCAAGACGGCCGAAAGACTTGTACTAAACTAGCGAAACGGCGTCGGATCGGCCTTTTTCTCGACCGGCGCCGGCTGTATTCAACCCTCTTCCCAGATAACACGCGATAGCTATGCTGCTGATTCCGGCCATCGATCTCAAAGACGGTCACTGCGTACGCCTCAAGCAAGGCGATATGGACCAGGCGACGATTTTCTCCGAAGAGCCGGGGGCCATGGCCCGACACTGGCTCGAGCGCGGCGCGCGGCGCCTGCACCTCGTCGACCTGAACGGCGCGTTCGCAGGCAAGCCGAAGAACGAAGACGCGATCCGCGAGATCATTGCGGAAGTGGGCGACCGGATTCCCGTGCAGCTCGGCGGCGGCATTCGCGACCTCGACACGATCGAGCGCTATCTGGACGACGGCCTCTCGTACGTGATCATCGGCACGGCCGCGGTCAAGAATCCGGGCTTCCTGCAGGAAGCGTGCACGGCATTCGGGGGCCATATCATCGTCGGCCTCGACGCGAAGGACGGCAAGGTCGCCACCGACGGCTGGAGCAAGCTCACGGGCCACGAAGTCGTGGATCTCGCGCGCAAGTTCGAAGACTACGGTGTCGAATCGATCATCTACACCGACATCGGCCGCGACGGCATGCTTCAGGGCATCAACATCGAGGCGACGGTGCGCCTTGCGCGCTCGGTGAAGATCCCCATCATCGCGAGCGGCGGCCTCTCGAACATGGCCGACATCGACGCGCTCTGCGAAGTGGAAGACGAAGGCATTGAAGGCGTGATCTGCGGCCGCGCCATCTATTCGGGCGATCTGGACTTCACCCAGGCTCAGACCCACGCAGACAGCCTGCGCGAATCGGACGACGCCTGATAACGTCAAGCGCCGCGCGGCTCAATCGACTGGCAACATCGGCAAGATCATGGCTCTACCCAAACGCATCATCCCCTGTCTCGACGTGACCGCCGGGCGGGTCGTCAAGGGCGTCAATTTCGTCGAGCTGCGCGATGCCGGCGATCCCGTCGAAATCGCGCGCCGCTACGACGAGCAGGGCGCCGACGAACTCACGTTTCTCGACATCACCGCCACCTCCGACCAGCGCGACCTGATCCTGCCGATCATCGAAGCGGTGGCCTCGCAGGTGTTCATCCCGCTGACGGTCGGCGGCGGCGTGCGCGCCGTCGAGGACGTGCGGCGCCTGCTCAACGCGGGCGCGGACAAGATCAGCATGAACTCCTCGGCGGTGGCGAATCCGCAGCTCGTGCGCGACGCCGCCGACAAGTACGGCTCGCAGTGCATTGTCGTCGCCATCGACGCGAAGCGGACCTCCGCGCCGGGCGAGCCCTCGCGCTGGGAAGTGTTCACGCACGGCGGCCGCAAGGCTACCGGCATCGACGCGGTGGAGTGGGCGCGCAAGATGGCCGAGCTCGGCGCGGGCGAGATTCTGCTCACGAGCATGGACCGCGACGGCACGAAGAGCGGCTTCGACCTCGATCTCACGCGCGCCGTCTCCGACGCCGTGCCGATTCCCGTGATCGCCTCGGGCGGCGTGGGCGGCCTCGCGGATCTCGCGGACGGCATCGTGAAAGGCCACGCCGACGCGGTGCTGGCGGCAAGCATCTTCCACTATGGCGAGCACACGGTTGGCGAGGCGAAGCGCTTCATGGCCGATCAGGGCATCTCGGTGAGGTTGTGACGTGACGACGAACGCTATCGAAAAATCGGCCTGGCTCGACAAGGTCAACTGGGACGCCAACGGCCTCGTGCCCGTGATCGCGCAGGAAGCGGCGACGGGCGACGTGCTGATGTTCGCGTGGATGAACCGCGAGGCCCTCGCGAAGACGGTCGAAACGGGCCGCGCCGTGTACTTCTCGCGCTCGCGCCAGCGCCTGTGGTTCAAGGGCGAGGAATCGGGCCACGTGCAGCACGTGCGTGACGTCCGCCTCGACTGCGACGAGGACGTCGTGCTGCTCAAGGTCGAGCAGGTTTCGGGCATTGCGTGCCATACGGGCCGCCATTCGTGCTTCTTCCAGCAATTCGAAGGCACCGTCGACGAGGGCCGCTGGGTCACTGTCGATCCCGTGCTGAAAGACCCCGAACATATCTACAAATGACGCAACTCACCACCAACGACACATTGCTGCGCCTCGCGGCGGTGATCGACAGCCGCAAGGGCGGCGATCCGGATGCTTCCTACGTTGCGCGCCTCTTCCATAAGGGCGACGACGCGGTGCTCAAGAAGGTCGGCGAAGAGGCGACGGAAGTCGTGCTCGCGGCGAAGGATCTGCGCCAGGGCGGTGCGCCGACGGCGCTCGTCGGCGAAATGGCCGATCTGTGGTTTCATTGTCTCGTGGCGCTCTCGCATTTCGAGCTGAGCCCCGCCGACGTGCTGGCGGAACTGGAACGCCGCGAGGGCCTTTCGGGTCTTGAGGAAAAGGCGCTGCGCAAGAGCCGCGAGCGCGAGCAGAACGGCGACTGAGCCGCAGGGCCGGCAAGGCGGGCGGGTCGGCCGACAGCGTTGCATGGGGCCAAAGTAAGAGCTTCGCATGGGGCCGAAGTAAGTGCTAAAGCACTAACTCCGGATCGACAGGAGACGAGCAGCATGTCCATGCCCGGCGGATATCCGCCTCCCACCGTTCGCGATCCGATCGAAGCGGATCGTCTGCGCAGCCTGCGCACCTTGACGCACGTGCTTTACGCGCTTTACGCCGTGTACTGGCTCACCGGCGGCATCTCGATACTCGTCGCGATCATTCTGAATTACCTCAAACGCGACGAGGCGCTCGGCACGCCCTACGAGCAGCATTTCACCTGGCAGATCCGCACCTTCTGGCTCGCGCTGGCCGGCCACCTCATCGGCGTTGCCCTCATCATCGTGCTGGTTGGCGTTCCGGTCCTGTGGGCTGTCGCAATCTGGACGTTGTACCGTATCATCAAAGGCTGGTTGTATCTGTACGACAACAAGCCGCTGGCCGACCCGCGCGGGTGGGTTTGAGCATCCCGGCATCCGGGCATCCATCGCGTGTCACTGACCTGGAGCATCATGAGTCACGATCGCAGTACCTGCCTCTTCTGCAAGATTGCCGACGGGCTGATTCCGAGCACCCGGGTCTACGAGGACGACGAATTCGTGGCTTTTCGCGATATTCGCCCCGCAGCGCAAACGCACGTGCTCGTCATTCCGCGCCAGCATATTCCTACCCTTTCGGATTGCGGCGAAAACGATGCTCCGCTGCTTGGTAGAATGTTTGTACTGGTCGCGCGTCTTGCGAAGGAGCTTGGCGTGTCGTACACCGGCGGCGAAACCGGTTTTCGCACTGTCGTGAATACGGGGCCTGGCGGCGGGCAGGAGGTCTATCACCTGCACGCCCATCTGCTTGCCGGTCCGCGGCCGTGGCATCGCATGGGCTGAAGCTGCCACGCTAACGCCATACTGCGGCCACACTGCACCGGCACTATTTTCAGGTTATGCCGCTCCTGCTTCGGTGGGCGGCGTCAATACGCAGGCGCGCCGACGGCACACTGCGATTTTCCCGCCGCAGGCACGAAGCGCGGCGGGGTCAAGGAGAATTGGGATCATGGGTTCGTTGAGCATCTGGCACTGGCTGATCGTCTTGCTGATCGTGGCGCTCGTCTTCGGCACGAAAAAGCTGCGCAATATCGGCAGCGACCTGGGGGGGGCCGTGAAGGGTTTCAAGGAAGGCATGCGTGACAGCGAGGCCGCCGGCGCCGACGCGCAGAAGCGCGAGCTGCCGTCCAACGGCGGCACGGTCGATGTCGAGGCCAAGGACAAGAGCGAACGTACGGACTACCGCTAAAGCGGTCGTTCGTCCCATCTCAGGCTGACGGAAACTTCCATTCATGCTCGATCTGGGTCTTACCAAGATGGCGCTGATCGGCGTTGTCGCGCTGGTCGTGCTCGGACCGGAACGGTTGCCACGCGTCGCGCGCACGGCCGGCGCCCTGTTCGGCCGCGCGCAGCGCTACATCAACGACGTCAAGGCGGAGGTCACGCGCGAGATCGAACTCGACGAACTGCGTCGCATGAAGACCGAGTTCGAGCAGGCGGCGACCAACGTCGAAAAGACCGTCCACGACAACCTGCGCAAGCAGGAAGCCGAACTGAACGACGCGTGGAGCGCCGGGACTTCGGTGTCGCCGAGCATCGCGGGCGGTGCCGATGCCGCGGCCGTTACGGCAGAGGGCGTTGCCGCCGTCACCGCGGACGCATCGACCTGGCGCAGCGCCGGCGCCGTGCCGGCGAGGCGCAAGAACTGGCGCGTGAAGCAGGCCACCACCCCCGTCTGGTACAAGCGCGCCACGTTGCGGCGCACGCGGGTGCAGTCGGGCGCAGCGCGTGTCGCGCAGCACACGCCGGCCAGCCTGCGCCGGCCGGTGCGCTTCTTCTGATGCCGATCTTGCGTACGTCCATCTCCAATCGAGGGCCGGTGTGAGCGACCCCCAGCTAAAACAGGATGAAGGCAGCGAAGAGACCTTCATCTCCCATCTCGTCGAACTGCGCGACCGCATCATCCGCGCGGGCATTGCGGTCATCGTCGTATTCGTCGGGCTCGTGTACTGGGCGCCAGATATTTTCCGGCTGCTCGCGCGCCCGCTTATGCAGAACCTGCCGCGCGACGGCAAGATGATCGTCACCGACGTCACCGGCTCGTTCTTCGTGCCGATGAAGGTCACGATGCTGGTCGCGTTCGTGATCGCGCTCCCGGTCGTGCTCTACCAGATCTGGGCGTTCGTCGCGCCCGGCCTCTACCAGCACGAGAAGAAGCTCGTCGCGCCGCTGGTGGCGAGCAGCTACACGCTGTTCCTGTGCGGGATGGCGTTCGCCTACTTCGTCGTGTTCCCGACCATTTTCCGCGTGATGGCGCACTACAACGCGCCGCTTGGCGCGGAGATGACGACCGATATCGACAATTACCTGAGCTTCGTGCTCACCATGTTCATCGCCTTCGGCGTGACTTTCGAGGTGCCCATCGTCGTGGTGCTGCTCGTGCGCATGAACCTTCTTACGGTGAAGAAGCTCAAGGAGATTCGTCCGTACGTGATTGTCGGCGCGTTCATCGTCGCGGCCGTCGTCACGCCGCCGGACGTGTTCTCGCAGCTCATCCTCGCGCTGCCGCTGATCGTGCTCTACGAGGCCGGGATCATCGCCGCGCGCGTGTTCGTCGGCAGCGGCGAGAAGAAGCCCGCTGACGAGGAGCAGGCGGCCAGCAGCTAGGCTTACCCGTGTCGCCCCCGCGCGCAGCGTGCCGCAGGGACAAAAAAGGCCGCGAACGGCGAATTCGCGGCCTTTTTGCTTTTCCAGTATCTGGCGATCTTGGGTGAGGGTCAGCCGCCGTTGTCGTCGTCCTCGCCGTCTTCCTGTTCCGGCTGCTTCGGCGGCGGCGGGCGCTTGCCGATCAGCACGTCGAGATCCATGTCCTTGTTCTTGCGCACGAGATGGATCTTCGCGTCGGTGCCGGGCTTGATCTGCGCGATCACGTTCAGAAGGCGCGTCGTATCGGTGATTTCCTCGCCGTTCACCGAAATCAGGATGTCGCCGGGCTTGATGCCGGCCTTGTCGGCCGGGCCGCCTTGCAGCACGCCCGCGACGATCGCCCCCGACTTCTGGTTCAGCCCGAACGATTCGGCGATCTCGGGCGTCACGTCCTGCGGCTCGACGCCGATCCAGCCGCGCGTGACCGAGCCCGTCGTGATGATGCTCTCCAGCACGCTGCGCGCCGTGGAAACGGGAATCGCGAAGCCGATCCCGAGCGAGCCGCCCGAGCGCGAGTAAATGGCCGTATTGATGCCGAGCAGATTGCCGTGCACGTCCACGAGCGCGCCGCCGGAGTTGCCGGGATTGATCGGCGCGTCGGTCTGGATGAAGTTTTCGAACGTATTGATGCCGAGATGATTGCGTCCCAGCGCGCTGATGATGCCCATCGTGACCGTCTGGCCCACGCCGAACGGATTGCCGATGGCGAGCACCACGTCGCCCACGCGCGCCTGATCCATGCGCCCGAGCGTGATGGTGGGCAGGTTCGGCAGAGTGATCTTGAGCACCGCCAGATCGGTCTCCGGGTCGGCGCCGACGACCTTCGCGGTCGTGGTGCGGCCGTCCGAGAGCGCGATTTCGATTTGATCGGCGCCGTCGATGACGTGCTGGTTCGTTAGAATGTAACCGTCCGGACTGACAATGACACCCGAGCCGAGATTCGCGGCAGGCTGATCCTGCTGCTTGTGATTGTTGTTGGGATTGCCGAAAAAGTAGCGAAACAGCGGGTCGTTCTGGCGCGGGTCGGGCGGAAGCGATCCGTCCTTGCTCGAGAACACGTTGACGACCGCGGGCATCGCTTTCTGGGCGGCGTCCGCATAGGAGCCCTGCGCCGGGCCGCCGCCGATGCCAATGCCGGGCGCCACCTCCCGCAGCGCCACGATCGGTTCGGCGAGCTGCTTGCCGAATTGCCCCTGATGCTGCAGCCACTGCGGCTTGAGCGTTGCGACGATGAACATCAACGCGAGCAGGACCGTCACCGCCTGGGCGAAGAACAGCCAAAAGCGTCTAAGCATCTGAAGATTAGAGGATTATATGGATCGGATCGAACTGGAATTGTATCTGAACAATCTTCTCGAAGCCGCGCGCTTCAAGGACTATTGCCCCAATGGCTTGCAGGTGGAAGGGCGCCGCCGGGTGGAGAAGATCGCGACGGGTGTGACCGCCTCGCTCGCGTTCCTCGAAGCCGCGCTGGAGTGGGGCGCGGACGCCGTGCTGGTCCATCACGGCTACTTCTGGAAGAACGAGGCGCCGCAAATCACCGGCCGCAAGTACCGGCGCCTCAAGACGCTGCTCCAGAACGACCTGAGCCTCTTTGCCTACCACCTGCCGCTCGATAGCCACCCGGAACTGGGCAACAATGCCCAACTGGGCGCCCGCCTTGGCTGGATCGGCGAGCAGCGCTTCGGCGAGCAGGACCTCGGCTGGATGGCGACGCTGCCCATGCCGATCACGCTTGCGCACTTTACGGCGCAGGTCGAGCAAACGCTCGGCCGCGCTCCGCTCGTGATCGGCGATCCCGACTGGGAGCTGCGCCGCGTGGCGTGGTGCACGGGCGCGGCACAGGGGCTCTTTGAGGCTGCGATCGATGCCGGTGCCGACGTCTACCTCACCGGCGAGATTTCAGAGCCGACCTTCCATATTTCGGCCGAAAGCGGCGTGGCGTTTCTCGCAGCAGGCCATCACGCGACCGAGCGTTTCGGCGTGCAGGCCGTGGGCTCGCATCTGGCCGACACCTTCGGCATCGAGCATCTCTTCATCGATATCCACAATCCGGTCTGAGCGGATTGACGGTGTCCTGCACGGGGCGTCCCCGCGCCGGATTTATTCAGAAAGCATTTACAACGGCAAGCTGGAAGTCGCCTTTTTCGTGCGGGAAAACCCCGACATATCAAGGACTTCGCGCGCTTTTTGGAGGTCGCCCCTTGTAAATGCCGACTCCATTCGCGCAAACTAGCGTTCGGCAGTACGCGGGTAAGCACGGCGTGACGGATAAATCCAACTCAGAAGTGGGGCGATGTGATGCGAGACAATGAAAATGACCGCGTCGATGGCAGCCGCCGAACCTGGCTGATTGCGACGTCCGTAGCAGGTGGCATAGGAGGCGTTGCCACCGTCGTACCGTTCGTAGCTTCGTTTGCACCATCCGAAAAGGCCCGCGCCGCCGGCGCGCCCGTCGAAGTCGACATCACCGGCCTCGAGCCCGGCAGCATGATGACGGTGGCCTGGCGCGGCAAGCCGGTCTGGATCCTGAACCGCACCGACCGCATGATGGCCGATGTCGTGAAGGCCGATCCCGAACTGGCGGACCCGAACTCCGAGCATCCGTTCTCCATGCCGATGCCGGAATACTGCAAGAACGAATACCGCTCGCGTCCCGAGCACAAGAACATTCTCGTGGCGGTCGCCGTCTGCACCCACCTGGGCTGCACGCCGACTCCGCGCTTCCAGGAGGGCCCGCAGCCCAACCTGCCCGACGACTGGCCCGGCGGCTTCCTGTGCCCGTGCCACGGCTCCACCTACGACCTGGCCGGGCGCGTGTTCAAGAACAAGCCCGCGCCGCAGAACCTCGACATCCCCCGGTACATGTTCACGTCCCCGACGCAGATCGTGATCGGCAAGGACGAACAAGGAGAAGCGTGATGGCGACGGGAACCGACAACAAGGTGGAGACGACGGGCCTCCTCGGCTGGATCGACAGGCGCTTTCCGCTCACCGCGACGTGGCGCGCGCATGTGTCCGAGTACTACGCGCCGAAGAACTTCAACTTCTGGTACTTCTTCGGCTCGCTGGCCCTGCTCGTGCTGGTGAACCAGATCGTCACCGGCATCTTCCTCACCATGAACTACAAGCCCGATTCGACGCTCGCGTTCGCGTCGGTCGAGTACATCATGCGCGAGGTGCCGTGGGGCTGGCTGATCCGCTACATGCACTCCACAGGCGCCTCGATGTTCTTCGTGGTCGTCTATCTGCATATGTTCCGCGGGCTTCTGTACGGTTCTTACCGCAAGCCGCGCGAACTCGTCTGGATCTTCGGCTGCGCGATCTTCCTGTGCCTGATGGCCGAGGCCTTCTTCGGTTATCTGCTTCCCTGGGGCCAGATGTCGTTCTGGGGCGCGCAGGTGATCGTGAACCTGTTTTCGGCGATTCCGTTCGTCGGCCCGGACCTCTCGCTGTGGATCCGCGGCGACTATGTCGTGTCGGACATCACGCTCAACCGCTTCTTCGCGTTCCACGTGATTGCGATTCCGCTCGTGCTGATCGGCCTCGTGATCGCGCATATCGTCGCGCTGCACGAGGTGGGGTCGAACAATCCCGACGGCATCGAGATCAAGGAGAAAAAGGACGCGGACGGCATTCCGCTCGACGGCATTCCGTTCCATCCGTACTACTCGGTGCACGACTTCATGGGCGTGTGCATCTTCCTGATGATCTTCGCGGCGATCGTGTTCTTCGCCCCGGAAATGGGTGGCTACTTCCTCGAAGCGAACAACTTCATCCCGGCCAACCCGTTGCAGACGCCCCCCGAAATCGCGCCGGTGTGGTACTTCACGGCGTTCTACGCGATGCTGCGCGCCACCACTGACCCGTTCAAGATCGTGCTGATGATCGTGATCGCGCTGCTCGGGCTGCTTTCGCTCGTGCGGGCGCGCGGCAAATGGCGCGTGGGGCTGCCCGTACTGGCCGTCCTCGTGATCCTCGCGATGGCCTTCACCGAGTCGAAGTTCTGGGGCGTGGTGGTGATGGGATCGGCGGTGATTTCGCTCTTCTTCCTGCCGTGGCTCGACCGGGCACCGGTGAAATCGATCCGCTACCGGCCGACGTTCCACAAGGTTTTCCTCGGGATTTTCGTCATTGCATTCCTGACGCTGGCATTTTTGGGGACAAAACCACCATCGCCCGCGGCGACGCTGATCGCGCAGGTTTGCGCGCTCGTCTATTTCGCGTTTTTCCTCGGCATGCCGGTCTGGACGCCGCTTGGCACGTTCAAGCAGCCGCCTGAGCGCGTGCGGTTCAAGCCCCATTAATCCGTGAGCGAGGAAAACATGACGACAAAATCCCTCTATGCGGCGCTCACGCGTGCGGGCGCCAGATTTGGCGTGGCCGCGCTGGCGCTGGTCTGCGCGCTTGCCGCGGGGCCGGTGCGAGCCCAGGAAAACATTCCGCTCGACCGCGCGCCCGATAACGGCGAAAATCTTGCCTCGCTGCAACATGGCGCGCAATTGTTTGTAAACTATTGCCTGAATTGCCACAGCGCGAACCTGATGCGCTATAGCGCATTGGAGGAAATCGGCATTCCGCAGAAGCAGATCGAGGACAATCTCCTGTTCACGACCGACAAGGTCGGCAACACGATGTCGATCGCCATGCGGCCGGACGACGCGAAATCGTGGTTCGGCGTGACGCCGCCGGACCTCTCCGTGGAAGCGCGCGCGCGCGGACGGGACTGGCTGTACACGTACCTGCGCAGCTTTTACCGCGACGACACGCGGCCGACGGGCTGGAACAACCTCGTGTATCCGAACGTGAGCATGCCGAATGTGCTCTGGCAACTGCAGGGCATACGCAACGCGAAGTTCGAGGACGTGACGGACCTGGAAAGCGGGGAAAAGACCCACCGCTTTGCGGGGTACGATCAGGTGACGCCCGGGAAGCTTTCGCCGGTGGATTATGATGCCGCCGTGGGCGATCTGGTGGCGTACCTGGACTGGATGTCGGAACCGGAGCAGAAGACCCGCAAGCAGCTAGGCGTATGGGTGCTGCTGTTCCTCGCCGTCCTGAGCTTTTTTGCCTGGCGGCTGAACGCCGCGTACTGGAAAGATATCAAATAGTCACGTCCTGACCGACGTGGGGCCGGCGCCGCGAGCAAACCGTCTGGAAGCCGTCTGACGGATTGATCGCCCGCTGGCCTTTTGGGTTTATTGAGGAAATGTAAATCATGATGGTTCTGTACTCCGGCACTACCTGCCCGTTCTCCCAGCGTTGCCGGCTGGTGTTGTTCGAAAAGGGCATGGACTTCGAAATCCGCGACGTCGACCTGTTCAACAAACCGGAAGACATCGCCGTGATGAATCCTTACGGTCAGGTGCCGATTCTGGTCGAGCGCGACCTGATCCTGTACGAGTCGAACATCATCAACGAGTACATCGACGAACGCTTCCCGCATCCGCAGCTGATGCCGGCCGACCCGGTGCAGCGCGCCCGCGCGCGCCTCTTCCTGCTCAACTTCGAGAAGGAACTGTTCGTGCACGTGAGCACGCTCGAAAACGAGAAGGGCAAGGCGGCCGAGAAGAACCACGAGAAAGCGCGCCTCGCGATCCGCGACCGCCTCACGCAACTCGCGCCGATCTTCCTGAAGAACAAGTACATGCTGGGCGAAGAGTTCTCGATGCTCGACGTCGCGATCGCGCCGCTGCTGTGGCGCCTCGATCACTACGGCATCGAACTGTCGAAGAACGCGGCGCCTTTGATGAAGTACGCCGAGCGCATTTTCAGCCGCCCGGCCTATATCGAAGCGCTGACGCCGTCGGAAAAGGTGATGCGCCGCTAAGTTCCTGCGGGCATTCCTGCAGGCAATCAGGGGCGGCACGCGGTGCGCGGCGTTTTCGGCGCGGCGTGCGGCCCCGGCAAAGGATCGTTGATGCAAGAGATTTCCACGAAGCCGTACCTGCTTCGCGCGCTGTACGAATGGTGCACCGATAACGGTTTTACGCCGCATATCGCGGTGCGGGTCGACAACCGGACACGGGTGCCGCGCCAGTTTGTGCGCGACGGCGAGATCGTGCTGAACATCAGCTTCGAGGCCACAAGCCAGTTGCAGATGGGCAACGAGGCGATTGAGTTCAATGCCCGGTTTTCCGGCAAGTCGCACAAGATCGAGGTACCCGTGGCGAACGTTCTCGCGATCTACGCGCGCGAGAACGGACAGGGCATGGCGTTCCCGGTCGAAGCGGCGGCGGGGGATGCCGACGACGTGTTGCCCTCCGAGCGGGACGAGCACGAAGAAGAGGCTGTGGCCGAGTCGGCTGCAGAGCCTGTTGATGCTCCGGAAACCGGCACACCCGAAAAGGGCGGCGACGACGGCGCGAAAGCCGGCAAGGGCCACCTCAAGATCGTGAAATGAAGTAGAATTGTGGGCTACGCCGGCTTAGCTCATCTGGTAGAGCAGTTGATTTGTAATCATCAGGTGGCGGGTTCGAGTCCTGCAGCCGGCACCATTTGCTATTCCGAAGTCGTCCGAAAACCCCCGTTAGAGTCCTTGATTCTGCGGGGTTTTTTGTTTTCCTGGGGCGGTTTTTGTCCGCGGGAATCCAATCGCATCCGGCAGGCTTGTTGGTATATTCGTTGGCATCGTGCTTATGGCGTGTTGGTACCTACGACATGAACCTTACAGATCGGGTGTGCGCAACGCTAAGCCGAAGGAAACGCCGTACAAGCTGACCGACGGCGATGGGATGTTTTTGCCGGTTCAGCCTAACGGCGGCAAGTATTGGCGGCTTGCGTACCCCTATCTCGGCAAGCAGAAAACTCTAGCCTTGGGCGTGTATCCGGACGTTGGTCTGGCCCTTGCGCGTCAGCGCCGTGCCGAGGTGCGCGAGCAGCTAACGTTAGGGGCGGATCCGGGCGAGACGAAGAAAGCGGATAAGCGGGCGGCGCGTGTGGCCGCGAACAATACCTCGGAGGCGATCGCACTTGCTTGGTTCGAAGAGCGTCGGCCCTATGTCGAGCCCCGGCAACATGATCGGACGCGGACGGAAATTACGGGGCACGGGTTCAGGGCGATGGCTCGCACGATTCTGCATGAGGAGCTTGAGCAGAAGCCCGAGGTGATCGAGCATCAACTTGCTCATGCGGTTCTCGATACGCTCGGGAGCGCGTACAACCGTACGAAATTTCTCAAGGAGCGGCGGGTGATGATGCAGCGCTGGGCTGACTATCTGGATGAGCTCAAGGCGCGGCGACGCACAGGCTAGATGCTGGTACGCCGACATTGATTGTATGGGTGCCCAAAACCGGCGCAAGCCTATCCTGCGTGTTCTTGTTTTTCATGTCGTTTTTGCGGCCGAGAGTTAATCTCGTTCGAACGATGTATAAGCCATGTGCAGAAAAAACTAACTCGTGTGCGATGGCGATGCGCAGTAAGTGCAATGCGTGTGCAATGGAGACGCGCAGCATATGCGATGTAGTCCTTGCCGCGCGGCAAGCGGTTCTGAGTGCGAGGACGCGCAAACCAGGCGTCTTGGATTTCGTTCTGGTGGCAGTATGATCGTCTGATCTGAACGGGAGCTTCCCATGTCTGCGACCCTGGAACGCCTGACGGTTACCATGCCGCCCGAAATGGCGGGCGCCATCAGGCAGGCCGTTGAAGACGGCGAATATGCCTCGACCAGCGAGGTCGTGCGCGAAGCCCTGCGGGAGTGGAAAACCCGGCGTCAACTGATGCTCAGCGAACTGGCCGAACTTAAGGCGGAAATCGACCAAGGCCTGGCTGATGTAGCCGCTGGTCGAGTAAAGAAATTCGACCCTGAAAACATTATTGCGCGAGGGAGACAGCTATTAGCCGAACGCTCCAGATAACCGACCGCGCTGAGCTCGATCTAGCCTGCGTGTGCTGTTTTACGGTGCCTATGCCGTTTATTACCGTTCGGACGATCAGGCTGTCATGGTTATCCGCGTTTTGCATGGTGCCCGTGATCTGGGTGCGATCACAGATCAGGGTGGCTTTGATCACTGACGACCACGAGCGGTAGGGGCCGTGGGGGCAATGTTCGGCTCGCGGTGCTCCGCGAGCCGAACATTGAGACTGCGGCATAGGACACGGTGGGCCGTGCAGTTACAGGTTGCTGCGGGCTGTTTCCGAATTCGGCCAGAAGCGGTTAGTCAACGCCAGCTTCTCGATTGGCCGGTCAGAAAGTAGCTGCCGTCATTCTCGGCGAGCGAGGAGGATAGCGAAAACTGCAACCGTCACCATCGAACGGTCCGGCCGCGATAATCCAGATACTCAAGGCCAGGACGCCCCAGCTTGGCCAAAAGCACATCCACGGCGCCTGGAACGCTTTCCTCGATCGACAATCGCCCTTCGGGGCCGCCCAAGTCGGTACGCACCCAGCCGGGCGCCATCAGTAGCATGGCCCGCGACGTGTGCGCCTGGCGCGCGGCAAAGCTGCGCATGAACTGGTTCAGTGCCGCCTTGCTGCCACGGTAAAGCTCGCGCTGGCCGGATTCGTTGTCAGCGACACTGCCTTGCCCGGACGACATGATCCCGATCAGACCATCCGGCCGAACCAGATCGGACAGGCTTTCGACTACACGCATCGGGCTGAGTGCGTTGGTAATCATTAGATCCACGAAATCTTCCGTCGACACCTCGCCGATGGTCTGCGTCGGATCAGGATTGGTCGTGCCAGCATTGACGAACAGTACGTCGAATGTTCGGCCGGACAAACGCTGGCGTAATGCCCGGAGCTGATCCGGCCGGGTGATGTCGAGCGTTTCGATGTCGACCCGACCTGGATGCGCGTCGGCCAGCTCGTGCAGAAGCGTTCGTCCGCCACCGGCGCGCACGGTCCCGACGACGTGCCAGCCCTTCTTCAGAAACTCCGCCGCCATGGCGTGGCCGAGACCGCGCGAAGCACCGATGAGCAGGACAGTGGATATGTGGGCAGATGTGCGGTGCATGGTGTTCTCCTTTCTCGGCGACGAATTCCATGAATTGTCGAGAGAATCCCGGATTTGCACCAGACGCCCGGCCCGCAATCCTCGATTGCACCAAACGCCATACGAGGTGGGTTTTCGATTATTCTGGGCGGATGACACGCGTCGACCTGAACCTGCTGACTGCACTGGATGCATTGCTGAGCGAACGTAGCGTTACCGGGGCCGCCCGGCGCCTGAACCTCAGCGTCTCTGCCATGAGCCGCACGCTGACACGTCTGCGCTCGGCGACCGGTGATCGCTTGCTGCTTCAGGCCGGACGCACGCTGGTGCTAACGCCTTATGCCGAGCAACTGAGCCTGCGTGTTTCCACTCTGGTCCGGGAAGCGGAAGGCACGCTGAGTCGCGCCGAACATCGGTTCGACATTTCCACCCTTGAACAACGTTTTACGCTGCGAGCCGGCGAAGGTTTCATTGACCTGCTTGGTGCGGCCTTGATGGACCGGGTCCACCGCGCGGCACCCGGTGTGCAGATTCGCTTTGCGCTCAAGCAGGACTGGAGCGCGCAAGCGCTGAGGGAAGGCACGATAGATCTGGAGATCGGTATCGTCAGGGCATCCGCCCCCGAGGTACGAACGCGTTTGTTATTCCGCGATCGCTATGTCGGCGTATGCCGCCTCAAACATCCGCTGCTGGGCGATGAAAGGATCAGCGTAGAGCAATGGACTGAATACGGCCATGTGATGATCTCGCGTACCGGTGAAGCAGAAAACTCCGTCGACACGGCCCTGGAACTGCAAGGCATGCAACGAAAGCTATTGGTGGTGGTGCCGTCCTATACCAACGCCATGCAGTTAGCGCGTCGTTCCGACTTGCTAGCTGTCGTTCCGCGTTCCTGTCTCGGCAATGCATTTATTCCGGATTACGCGAGCGCCAACGGTTTGCAGTGCTTCGAGCTTCCACTATCCACACCCGCTTTCAACATCTCGGCGATCTGGCATCCGCGCCTCGATCACGATCCGGCTCATCGCTGGTTTCGCGGCCAGGTGCTGGATCTATGTTCGGCAGCCTATCCGCCGGACCTATTGACAGATTCGCCAGCGCTGCACAGTTAGCCGCACCAAACACAGCAAGGGGTTACGTGAGGTTCACGTAACCCCTTGTGCTTTCTGGGCGTTGAAAAGCCGGGGACGAAAGCCTGCCGGTCGTTGTTATCGGCAAACCGGCCAGCACCCGCTCGATATCCTCCGCCGACAACCCAAAAGCCCCATACAGCACCAGGTCGATTTCCCGGGCCACGGCTTCGGTTGCGCGCCCCGCACGATCTAGCGCCAGCAATTCATCGACCAGCCTGACCACCGCGTTCCGAACCTCGGGTTCTGCCGGCACCGGAACCGAATCGATCATTGCTTTGGTGTACGCAATGCCGCCGTTATAGCTGGCCGACGGATACCGCGCTCGCAAAAAGAAGGCGGAAAGCGGGCAGTTCAGCACCGCTGCCGCGAACTTCAGCAGACCGTCGTCGTGGGAGCACAGGATCAGCGTCGTCTTTCCCGGGATCGTGTCGCCGTCGAGGTCCAGCGCGGCGTCGAGTCGCGTGAGTCCCTTCACGATCACCTTTTTCGCGTCGGCCCGGTTCCGGTACGCGTTGGCGAATGCTGCCGCGAAGCGCGTCCGCTCGACCACGGGCTCTCCGTATCGCTCGCCAAGGTAGGTCATCGGCTTGATGCCCCAGCGCGATATGAACCGGCCCAGCGTTCCGGTATTCACCACCCGGAACTGGCGCCGCGCGCAGAACCCGCCATTTGCCTCTTCGATAAGGGGCTTGAGCCGGTATGCGTCCGATGTCGCGCACGCATTCTCGCAACGCAGCAGCGAACCGAGCGCGGGGTGCGAGCGCTCGATTTGCCGCACGAACGCGTAATGCGGCGAGAGCAGGGGATCGAGTCGCCACGGCGCGTCGAGTTCAGCCTTCGGTGTTTGCGCGAGCGGCGTGACTGCGTCACCTTCAAGCTGAGCGGTCGAAACGATAGCGGTGCCTTCCTGCGCGTAGACCGTGACGATCGAATCGACCAGCGCCCGGTCGAACACGTTGCGACCCAGTGCGACGATGCGCTCGATCTTGCCGAGGTGGCGCGCGCGGAACGCGTCGCCGAACGGCTTCGAGAGCCACTTGTCCGGCGTGAGGCACGCCATCGCGCCTGCGGGCGCGAGCAGGGCGAGGCCGAGTTCCATGAACACGACGTAGAGGTCCCAGTTGCCCTTCGCCGCCGGCCAGCGTTGCGCGAGGTGTTCGCGCATTTCCTGCAGGCCGTCGTTGGCCATGCGTTCGGAGTCGATGTACGGCGGATTGGCGACAACCGCGTCGAAGCCGCGGAATGCGCCGTCGTCATCGAGCGCTTCAGGGAATTCGGTGCGCCATTCGAAGGCGCCTTCGTGGATTTGCGACGGCGCGCACGACGTTGTTTGCGATGTGTCCGGGCGCAGCCTCGCCAGCAGGGCAGAGCGTGCCTGCGCAATCCTGTTGCTGGCGCTTTCCCGTTGCGCACCATGCGTGCAGGCAACGGCGCGGTAGCATGAAATTGCCTCGCGATAATTTCGGACAACCTGGCGCTTCTCCGGCAGCGTGCCACGCATCGGTGCATCGAGGCCGAGCCGGCTGATTATCGCGTTGCCGACGCGAATATTGCCGTCCAGGTTCGGCAGCGTCGAGAACTGGCCGTTCGCGTCATAGGTCGCGTGTTGCAGCAGTTCCATCCAGAGCCGCAACTGCGCCATTCTCACCGCATCGGGATTGATGTCCACGCCGAAGAGGCCGTTCTCGACGATCGCCCGTTTTTCCCCGAACAACGCCGCATCGAGCCGGCGGCGCGCGTTTTTCCCATCCGTGCCGTGCAGCGGTTCGCCGTTGGCGCGCTTCACGATCAGCTGGTCCGACTCGACCTCGAATCGATAACCCGCGAGCGGACGGCCTGCCGCATCGGTTAGCAGTCCAAGCCGCGATTTCAGCGCAATCCGGGCGTTGAGCGCCGAAACAAGCAGATGGCCGGAACCCACCGCTGGATCGCAGACGAGCAGGCCGTCCACGATTTCACGCGCCTCGTCGCGATCCGTGATTGCCTGGCATAGCTGATCGATGGTTTCGCAGTGCCAACCCTTGCGTTCGTTGAACCGGCGAATCGTGGCCGATTCGATCGCCGCCTGGCACAGGTGCATGGCGACGCGCCCCGGCGTGAACCACGCGCCGTCACGGTAGCCGTTGAATTTTTCGAAGATCAGACCGAGCGTCGCGGTATCGATCTTCGGTTTGCCCGCATTGCCCGGTAGCGGTGCTTCGCTTGCGAAATCGTACGCATCGAGAAAATCGAGCAGATAGGCGACGGGATGGAGCGCGCCATCCGCGTACCGGAGGACCGTTTCGGCGAAGACAGGTAACGGTGGCGCGTCGGCGAGCGTGCCGAGCGGGATCGCGACACCTTCCAGATCGTGCGGCGCAAAGAGCGAACCGTCGAAGCGCGGAATAGCCGAAAGCGGCGGAATCCGCGCGCAGGCTCCGGTGCGCGCGTCGGTGAGCACATCGCGACACAATGCGTCGAGTTCTCCGAAGGAGCGAATGCGGCTCGCGCGCAGAAACGCATAAGCGGGATCGTTGTCGTGTAGCGCGAGGAGCCGCGTTTCGAGCAGCTTGAGGAACACAAGACGGCTGAGCCACGCGATGCACAGCCGCATCACCATGCCGAATCGTTCTTCTTGCGCGCTCTCCGAACCGGCTTCTCCGTCGCGCGCCTCGATGCGGGCCAGCGCATTTTCGACGAGCGATCCGGGTGTCCTCGCGTGCACGGGCTGCCGCGCGATGGCCGGCTTGCCCTTCTCGACGGTCTCGCACAGGCCCGCGATATGCAGCAGTTCCGCGTAGAAACGTTCGTCTAGCGCCGTGCGGCGCGCGCGTCCGCGTCTTTTCCTGTCGGTCTCGGGCATGATTTTTCTTCGGTGTCGTCTGCGCGATGCGCGTAAAGCGCCGGGCGCCGCTCATTTTAAGCGCGGGCTCCTCGCACGGGTCGACGCTCGCGCGCGAAGAGGCGATGATCGTGGCGGGTGACGAGAGCCCGTGCCGCACGTCACCGTGCTCTGCTATATGATGGCGCCGCCGCGGCTGCGCCGTTCTGCCTACGAATACCATGACCGACATCCCCACCCTCAGCTGGCCCGATACCGACGGCCCGCGCACCGTCCGCTGGCGCTCCGAGGCGGGCGTGCCGCCGCCCAGGCGCGTGGTGCTCGCCGACGACCGCACGACGGCGGATGCCGCCTACCGTCTCGCCTGCGAGGGCACGGCGCTGCTTTGGCGAGGCGACTACCAGAACGCGCGCCAGTTGCTGCAGGCGATGGCGCGCCGCGCCGACCGCAAGCCGCGCAAGGCACCCGCTTCGCCGCTCGACGCATTCAATCTGCACCGGCAGGCGCAGTCGCAACGGGCGCGCACGTTGGGCATGGTGCTGATCCCGCTGGAAGGCGATTACACGATTTCCCTGCGCCGCGCGCCCGACGTGCGGCTCGCTTGCGAGGAGGCGTGGGGCGCGGCGACGGGGGAGGCGTCGGCGGTTTCGCTGCGCGAGCTGCTGGGTCTGATCGGCGCGCACGAATGGCGCAAGAAGGGCGTGGAAATTCCGGCGCTGGGTAACGCGTGCATTCATCCCTGCTACGGCGTGTTCTCGCCTGTGCGTGGGGAGTATGTCGATCTCGTCGCGCGCACGCCGCTGCCGTCGCTCGAAAAGGCGTTCGACATCGGGACGGGCACCGGCGTGCTCGCTGCCGTGCTTGCCGCGCGCGGCGTGAAGACGATCGTCGCCACCGATCAGGATCCGCGCGCCCTGGCCTGCGCTCGCGAGAATCTCGGGCGCCTCGGCCATGGGGACCGCGTCGAAGTCGTCGAAGCGGATCTGTTCCCGCCGGGCCGCGCGCCGCTGGTGGTCTGCAATCCGCCGTGGGTGCCTGCGCGGCCCGCTTCGCCCATCGAATATGCCGTCTTCGATCCGGATAGCCGCATGCTGCGCGGTTTCCTGGACGGCCTGAAGGACCATCTGGAGCCGGGCGGCGAGGGCTGGCTGATCCTCTCCGATTTCGCCGAGCATCTCGGCCTGCGCACACGCGAAGCGCTCTCGGAGATGATTGCGAGCGCCGGCCTCATGGTGGCGGGGCGCGAGGATATCCGCGCGCGTCACCCGAAGGCCGCAGACCGCACCGACCCGCTATATGAGGCGCGCGCGAAGGAAGTGACCTCGCTATGGCGCCTGAAAGTTCGGCCGGCGTGAGCGCGGGCAAAAGCCCGTCCGCCGAAGCGCAGGACGCAGCGCCTGCGCTTCGGGGCTTGCGCGCGAGAAAGCGTGCTTAGCCTGGATAGGCCTCGTCGACTTTCAGTCCCGCAAGCTTGAAGATCACGCGCAACGTCTGGGGCTTGATGTCCCGGCGCGCGGCCAGCGCCGACATCACGAAGTCGAGAACCTTGGCGTACTTCAGCAGAATCAGGCAGGTCTCGAGATCGCCGGCGCCGTCGCGCATTTCTTCGGCAATCCGCAGCATTTCCACCGAGATATCGCGCGCCATCTCGAGCTCCAGTTGCTGCTTTTCCGTCCACTCGGGGACGACGAGCAGCTTCGCGAGCAGTTCCTGGAATTTCTGCTCGGCATCTCCGTCCGGTTTCGTATTCATTGCGAGCCTCGTGCAAGGACGTGCAGCGTCGTGCGCCCGCTACGCATCGACAGACTGCGACGTGCCTGATCCGTCGCCGCCGGAACGACCGGTGCGACCTCCCATGCGCTTTCGTCCGGTGCATGGCCGGATGGTTGCGCTCCCATTGGTCCCTTCTGGACATCGGGGACGAATGTCCTCCGTGTCTTTTCTAATCAACCCCCTCCCTGCCGTCCGGACGTGGGGGGCAGCGTTCCGGACGCTTCGGGCCGCTCGATTTGCATGGCGGCCTCGTCGTGCTTTTTCCGTAAAATGGCAGGTAAATCTTCTTCGTTCCGTCATCTGTCGCACGTAGCGCGGCAAAAGATACCTCTTCCGTCCCCGACCGATGTCCAGCAAGACTTACGAAATCCGTCCGAATCAGTCCATCGAACTCCTCAAGGAGCTTCATATCCTGACGCGGGACGGCAAGATGAACCAGGATAGCCGCCGCAAGCTCAAGCAGGTCTATCACCTGTTCCAGTTCATCGAGCCCCTGCTCAAGGACGTGAAGCAGGACGGCCGCGACGTCACACTCGTCGATCACGGCGCGGGCAAGTCCTACCTTGGTTTTATCCTCTACGACCTGTTTTTCAAGGAGCAGCACGACAAGTCGCGCATCATCGGCATCGAAACTCGCGACGAACTCGTGCAGCGCTCGCGCGAACTCGCGCAGCGGCTGGGCTTCGAGGGCATGTCGTTTCTGAATCTGTCCGTCGCGGACTCGATCACGTCGAGCGAGCTGCCGCCCGAGGTCGATGTCGTGACCGCGCTGCACGCGTGCGACACGGCCACCGACGACGCGCTACGCTTCGCGCTCAAGAAGCGCGCCCGCCATATCGTGGTGGTGCCGTGCTGCCAGGCCGAGGTAGCGGGCGTGCTGCGGCGCAATAAGGGCAAGTCGCTCGGCCAGGCGTTGACGGAAATCTGGCGCCATCCGTTGCACACGCGCGAGTTCGGCAGCCAGATCACCAATGTGCTGCGCTGCCTGCAGCTCGAGGCGCACGGCTACCAGGTGAGCGTGACGGAGCTGGTGGGGTGGGAGCACTCGATGAAAAACGAGCTCATCGTTGCGCAGTACAAGAATCTGCCGCGGCGCCGGCCCGCGGAGCGGCTCGCCGAGATTCTCGACACATTCGGTCTTGCCGAGCTCAACGAGCGCTTCTTTACCGACGACAGCGGCGCGGGCCCCGCGCCCGGGCCGGTCGGCGAGACGGTTCCTTCTTAATCGCCGGCTTTGTCGCCGGGGCGATTCATCCAGTCGCGCCAGCCTTGCAGGCCAAGGCGGCGCAGTGTCGCCTGATTGCGTTCGTAGATATCGGCGGCGTCCGGGAAGGCCGCGACCGCGCGTTCGATGCTCGCCTCGCGCAGCAGATGAAGGATCGGCCAGGGGGCGCGATTCGTGTAGTTCTCGATATCGTCGGGCTCGGTGCCTTCGAACTGGTAGTGCGGGTGAAAGCTCGCGATCTGCAGCGTGCCTTCAAGGCGCAATTGCGCGAGCAGCCGATCGGCGAAGTACAGGGCGTCGTTGAAATCGAGAAAGTCGGCGAGCGCGTGGGGCAGGATCAATAGCGTCGTGTCGATCTGTTCGGGATCGGCGGCATCGAGCGCCTTCAGCTCGGTTTCGAGATCGGTGAGGACGCCCGCCAGATCGGTCGCCTCGCTGATTGCATAGCGAACCTGCCGCTTCACGTGCACGCTCTTCGCGAACGGGCAAAGATTCAGGCCGATCACCGCGCGCGTGAGCCAGTGGCGCGTGGCAGCGAGAATTTCGGCGTGGTCGGGGCGGGGGGCGGCAGTGTCGGTCATCGCATTATTTTACCGGCGTAGCCGGGCGGGTCCGGCGAGGTCTTGCGTCTCAGCGGGCGTTCGCGGGTGTTGTGTCCATAGGAGTCCGGCAGGCCGCTTCGATCAACAGCTTCGCCATGCGCGGCGCTGCGAGAATCGGGCCGCCACCCGGGCCGTAGGTCTGGCTCGCCGCGTAAATCCCCTCGGTCAGCAGGGCCAGTTCG
The DNA here is from genome assembly GCF_000684975.1 of Paraburkholderia acidipaludis NBRC 101816. Lineage (GTDB taxonomy): Bacteria > Pseudomonadota > Gammaproteobacteria > Burkholderiales > Burkholderiaceae > Paraburkholderia > Paraburkholderia acidipaludis. The sequence continues at coordinate 92,246 of NZ_BAXZ01000027.1, forward strand.
TTGGCGAGCGCCGCGGGATCGGCCGCGCGCGCCGCCTCAGCCAGTTCGGTAAATCGCGCGATCAGCTTCGCCTTGTTGTCGGCCACGGAACGACGCGCCGGATGCGATGCGTCCGGAAATTCGGCGGCGACGTTCACGAACGGGCAGCCGCGGTACTCGGGATCGGAAGCACGCTGCGACAGATCGTCGAAATACTGGAGCAGTTGCTTGACGGGCTCGCCCGGATGTTTCGCGACGCTCGCTTCGAGGCGCTCGAAGCAGCGGTCGTCGCAGCGTTTCAGGTACGCGACGACCAGATCGTCTTTCGACGAAAATTGCCGGTACAGGCTCATCTTGTTGACGCCGGCGCGCTCGACGACAGCCTCGACGCCCACCGCCCGCACGCCTTCCCGATAGAACAGTTCGTCCGCCGCGAGCAGCAGATGCTCCTGCGCGCGCGGCCCCGCCACCTGCGTGCGCGGCTTGCCCTTGGTTCGGGCGCGGGAAGTGGGGGCATGTTCGGTCATGGGTGTCTCGCCGAGGGATCGGCTTGACATGTTACCGACTGGTCACTACTATCGCAACACACTTGTGACTGATCGGTAACAAACTGTTGCCGCGACGTCCATGCCGGGAAATGACAGGACGGACACGGCTCCGCACGGAGCAACAGGAGTGAGGATGAACTGGGCGGCAAAAATGGTCGGCGGGCGTTTCCACTACGGGTGGCTCGTCGTGGCGGTGGTGTTTCTGGTGCTGCTCTCGGCGGCGGGCACGCGTGCGACGCCTAGCGTGATGATGGTGCCGCTCGAGCATCAGTTCGGCTGGAGCCGCGCGACGATCTCGCTCGCGATCTCCGTGAACATTGCGCTCTACGGCCTGATGGGGCCTTTCGCTGCGGCGGCGATGCAGCGCTTCGGCGTGCGGCCGACGCTGCTCGCCGCTCTCGGCGCGATGGCCGCCGGCGTGGCGCTTTCGGCGCTGATGACGCATCCGTGGCAGATGGTGCTGATCTGGGGCGTGATGGTGGGCGGCGCGACGGGCGTGGCCGCGCTCTCGCTTTCGGCAACGGTGGTCACGCGCTGGTTCACGACACATCGCGGCCTTGCCATGGGCATACTCACGGCCAGTTCGGCCACCGGCCAGCTCGTGTTCCTGCCCTTTCTCGCGGCAATCGCGCAGAAGTACGGCTGGCAGCCCGTCGTGCTGGTGGTGGCGATAGCGGCCGCCGCGGTGATTCCGCTGGTCGCGCTCCTGCTGCCGGAGCGGCCCGCCGACATGGCGCTGCGCCCCTACGGCGAAGATCACGACACGCCCATTGCGCCGCCGCCGCAGCAACAGAATCCGCTGAAGATCGCGTTCGGCGCGCTGACGTCGGCCAGCCGCACCCGCGACTTCTGGCTTCTGTTTTTCAGCTTCTTCATTTGCGGCGCGAGCACGAACGGCTATGTCGGCACCCACCTGATCGCGATGTGCGGCGACTACGGCCTGAGCGAAGTGCAGGGCGCGTCGCTGCTGGCGACGATGGGTATCTTCGACCTGTTCGGCACGACACTCTCGGGCTGGCTCTCGGACCGCTTCAACAGCCGCGTGCTGCTCTTCTGGTATTACGGTCTGCGCGGGCTCTCGCTGATCTACCTGCCGCACGCGTTCGGCATCGACTTCTTCGGTCTGCCTATCTTCGCCGTGTTCTACGGCCTCGACTGGATCGCCACCGTGCCGCCCACGGTGCGCCTTGCCACCGACGTTTTCGGCAAGGAACGCGCGCCCGTGGTGTTCGGCTGGGTCGTGGCCGGCCATCAGCTTGGCGCGGCCTTTGCCGCCTTCGGCGCGGGACTGCTGCGCTCGAGCCTCGGCACGTACACCGTCGCGTCGATGATTTCGGGCGGCTTGTGCCTCGTCGCCTCGTTCCTCGTGCTGCGGATCAACCGCGGCTCGCGCGCGGTGGGCGTGCCGGCAGTCTGAGCGGCGGGGCGCCCTGGCCTTCGGGGGCACACGAGCGCGAAATGCGCGCTCCGGTTATGCTGGTGGCCCCCGGGCGAGCGCCCTCACTGAAGGACAGACAAGGCATGACGAAGCACAAACCCGCACCGACAGCCGTGCCCATCCATGAACTGATCGCCGGCCGCTGGAGCCCGCGCGCGTATTCGAACGAGCCGGTGAGCCGCGAGGCGCTGCATGCTGTGCTCGAGGCGGCGCGCTGGGCGCCCTCGGGCTACAACATGCAGCCGTGGCGTTTCATCGTGTTCGACCGCACGGCCGACGAAACCGCGTTCAAGCGCGCTTTCGCGACGCTCGTGCCGTTCAACCAGCAGTGGAATACCCCGGCGCCGGTGCTGATCGCGGTGACGGCGCAGACGCTCAATACAAAGGGCGAAGTGAATCGCACGGCGCAGTACGACGCGGGTGCGGCGGCGATGTCGCTCGTGCTGCAGGCGCATGCGCTCGGGCTCGCGGCGCACCAGATGAGCGGCTTCGACGTCCAGGCTTTCCGCACTGAATTTGCACTGCCGAACGACGTGGAGCCGCTCGCGTTCATCTCGATCGGCCACTATGGCGACGCCGAGAAGCTCGAGCCCGTGCTGCGCGACCGCGAAAAGGCCGAGCGCACGCGTGCGGCGGTGGGGGAAATCGCCTACGCGAATGCGTGGAAGCACCCGTTCAAGGGCTGATTCGAACGTACCTGCGCGCCGTCCTGGCGCGCCGCTGAACCATAAGTCGGACAGAAAACGCGCGGCTTCCCCGCGCGTTTTTTTTGCCGCCGCTGCGGCGCTGAAGCACGGCGCCGCGGTTGCCCGTCAGCTGGCTTTCGTGATAAAAAGCCCGTCCCTCCCAGCCCTTCCTGACGTGCGCGAGCGATCTGCGCGGCACGCTTCCCTGCCATGACCACGTTCTGCGCGATTGACTTCGGAACCTCCAATTCGGCGGTGGCGCTGCCTTCATCCGGCTCATCGGCCGCGTCCGGCGGCGCCATGCGGCTCGCGCCCGTGGAAGGGGCGCACGTCACGCTGCCCACCGCCGTGTTCTTCAATACCGACGAACACACCCGCGAGTTCGGCCGGGCGGCGCTGAGCGCCTATATCGACGGCTTCGACGGGCGCTTGATGCGCTCCATGAAGAGCATCCTCGGCTCGCCGCTGGCGGAGAGCACGACGGATCTCGGCGACGGCAGTGCCATGCGCTATACGGACATCATCGCGATCTTCGTCGATCACCTCAAACGCAGCGCCGAGGCTTGCGCCGGCGAGCCGATCGCGCGGGCTGTGCTGGGCCGGCCGGTGTTCTTCGTCGACGAGGATCCGCGGGCCGACAAGCTCGCGCAGGACCAGTTAGAGGCTGCCGCGCGCGCGGTGGGCTTTCGCGAGATCCAGTTCCAGTACGAACCGATTGCGGCCGCGTTCGACTACGAATCGCGGCTGACGGAAGAAGGACTCGTGCTGGTGGCGGATATCGGCGGCGGCACGTCGGACTTCTCGCTCGTGCGCGTGGGGCCGGCGCGCGTGCAGCGGCTCGAACGCAAGGACGACGTCCTCGCGCACCACGGTGTCCATGTTGCGGGCACCGATTTCGACCGCCGCGTCGAACTGGCGACGATCCTGCGCGAACTGGGTTATCAATCGCTCGACCCGGAAGGCCGTGAAATACCGAATCGCGTCTATTTCGACCTCGCGACCTGGCACCTCATCAACACGATCTATACGCCGAAGCGGGCGGCCGACCTCAAGCTGATGCGCCACCTGTATCGCGAAGTGCGGCACCACGATCGCCTGATGCGCGTGGTCGAGCAGCGTCTGGGTCACGCGCTGGCGGCGCGCGGCGAGGAGGCGAAGATCGGTGTGTCGGCGGGCGGCGAGACCCTGATCGATCTGGAGGCGGTGGAGTCCGATCTGCGGCTTGCTTTCGACAACGCCGAGCTGATCGAGGCGGGTCGCGAAGAAACGCGCCGCATCGTGGAGGCCGCGCGCGAGACGGTGCAAGCGGCGGGCGTGAAAACCGCCGACGTGGGCGCGCTCTATTTCACGGGCGGCTCCACGGGCCTGCTGTTCCTGACCGAGGCGCTTTCGGAGGCGTTCCCGCAGGCCCGCCCGGTGTTCGGCGACCGCCTCGCAAGCGTGGCGACGGGCCTTGGCATTCACGCGCAACGCCTGTTCGGCTGAAGCGCGGATAAGAAAAACCCCACCTTCCGGAAGAAGCGTGGGGTTTTTCGGTAAGCTTGCCATCAGGATCCCGCTGGCGGGATCCGATGGACGCTGAAGGCAGCGTGCTTAGACCGGCTTGATGTTCGCAGCTTGCTTGCCCTTCGGGCCCGTGCGAACTTCGAACTGCACCTTTTGGTTTTCTTGCAGCGTCTTGAAGCCGTCGACTTTGATTTCCGAGAAGTGCGCGAAGAGATCTTCGCCGCCGCCGTCCGGCGTGATGAAGCCAAAGCCCTTAGCGTCGTTGAACCACTTGACGGTACCGGTTTCCATATTACTTTCCTAAAGATGAATTGAGGCCGAAGCCAGAGAGGTGCACGAAAATCAAGGAAGGGGTATGGGACCAGCCGGAGTACCGTTGATGGGCGAACTACGAAAGACCTATTCACACTCGCCGCTTGAAATCCTGCCCCAACTTTATACGGCTAATTGCCCGGAAGGTCAACAGGAAGTCCAGATTCTCAATGTTTTTTTACGTTAGGGTCGAAACAAGAGCTTACAAATCTTGATCGATCACCGTTTTTTTTGTAGGGAGTCTGCAGATTTTTGACGCGCTTTGGCAGTGCAACCGTTAAACTACGCGCCGCGCGGGGGTTGCGCCTTTGGGTGCAATCGATGCATGGCGCGCAGTTGCGATATCTGTAAAAACCCGCCCGCACAACAGACGGGGCTCCCGGTGTCGAACTGCTCTTGAAACAGGAGAAGACGTGAAAAGTTCTATTCAACGGAACATCGGCCCGTTTGCGCTGATGTTTACGGGCCTCGGCTCGATCATCGGTTCGGGCTGGCTGTTCGGCGCGTGGAAGGCGGCGAAGATTGCAGGTCCGGCGGCCATCTGTGCCTGGGTGATCGGCGCCGTGGTCATTCTGGCCATCGCGCTCACCTACGCCGAACTCGGCGCGATGTTCCCGGAGTCGGGCGGCATGGTGCGCTACGCGCGCTACTCGCACGGCGCGCTGGTGGGCTTCATCAGCGCCTGGGCCAACTGGATCGCCATCGTCTCGGTGATCCCCATCGAAGCCGAAGCCTCCATCCAGTACATGAGCACCTGGCCCTACGACTGGGCCCACGCGCTCTTCGTCGACGGGTCATTAACCCACTCGGGATTAGGACTCTCGGCGCTGCTCGTGATCGTGTACTTCATGCTCAACTACTGGGGCGTGACGCTCTTCGCGCGCGCCAACAGCGCCATCACGATCTTCAAGTTCATCATCCCGGGCCTGACCATCATCGGCCTGATGACCACGGGCTTTCACCACGAGAACTTCGGCCAGTCCACCGACTTCGCGCCCTATGGCTGGTCGGCGGTGTTCACGGCGGTCGCGACGAGCGGCATCGTGTTCGCGTTCAACGGCTTCCAGAGCCCGATCAACCTCGCGGGCGAAGCGCGCAATCCGTCGAAGAGCATTCCGTTCGCGGTGATCGGCTCGATCGTCTGCGCGCTCGTGATCTACGTGCTGCTGCAGATCGCCTATATCGGCGCGGTCAACCCCGCCGACGTGCTCAAGGGCTGGAACACGTTCGCCTTCAAGTCGCCGTTCGCGGAACTCGCAATCGCGCTGAACCTGAACTGGCTGGCGATCCTGCTGTACGTGGACGCGTTCGTGAGCCCGAGCGGCACCGGCACGACCTACATGGCGACGACCTCGCGCATGATCTACGCGATGGAGCGCAACAACACAA
>NZ_BAXZ01000026.1 GCF_000684975.1 Paraburkholderia acidipaludis NBRC 101816
TTTCTGCCGCTGATGGGGACGCTTGGCGGACCCATCTGGAAGACCGAGATGGAACGGATCAAGAAGCTGCAATGGTGGGACAAGGTGAAGGCTGTCAAGGGTTTTCCGGCTGATCCGGACGTGTGGCACATGCACCCGATTGGGCTGGTGGGTAATTTTGCGTATGCGCAATCGTGTAACTGCATCAATTATGATGCGATTTGGGTGCCTCACGCAGCCCCCGCCTACAGAGAGAGTCAAATTGTGAACTGGAGTCATTATCGGCTCCCCATTGATACATCACCTGGCCGGGTTTCAGGGAATAGTAGAAGAGGTGGTGATGCATCGAAAGATGCGCAAATGAAGGTTATTGATTTCTTGGTTCAGAAAGGGCGTCAATATCATCTGAATAGAGAGGATATTGCGATGGTTTTGGCGATGACACGTCACGAATCCGGATTTAACCCTGACGCAGCGGCGGGAACTACTTCTGCCTCAGGGTTAGGGCAGTTTGTTGATCAAACAGCATCATCATATGGAATTAATACAGGCAGCCAGCGATTCGATGCCGAGCAAGGTGCCGATGCGATGGTGAGACATTATTTGGAAAATAAGCGACTTGCAATTGCAGGCGGAGCAACCGGTAGAAATATTTTTGTAATGACGTATGCGTATCACCATGACGGACCGAGCTTGGCATATGGTGGGAAGGAGATATCGGAATCTAAGGTGATGCCGGTGTTTGATCTTATTTTGAATAACATATGCTCTAACGTGGCAGACTGAGAGTAGGTATGAAATCAATATTGGTATTTTTGATGGCAGCGTGCGTAACTTGTTTTGCGCAAGCATCTGAGCCACTTGCGTCCGTCGAGAGTTCAGACCTCGGACCGGTTCCACAAATTATCCGCTCAACCATTGAATCGGACGTTTCCTTTAAGCCGTTTGAGTCACTGAATTGCAAGATCCAAGGAAAAAAAATTCCTCTCTCGTCAAATAATCTTGTCTCTACATGGTTTGTTACCACTAGCGAAGCTTGCGGATGGGGGGCGGCGTTGGGCCCAATATGGCTAGTGGAAAGCCCATCAACAGGCGAGCCATCGCTCATACTTGCAACCGGCGGGTATAGCGTGACGGTTTCCGGAAAATCACGCAGCAGTTTCGTCGGTATTGTCGTCGCATCTGGAACCGCCGAGGAAGGTGTTCGTAAACGGTACTTTTTCAATGGTCAAAAGTACAAGGCGAGTGCCAAATGACTTCATTCCGGGCCGCGACGTTGCTTAGCGTGGCCGGGACAGAGATCATCCGGCGTTGTCGCTCACATGCGCCGCCCACGCTTCCATCATCGGGCGGCGCTGTTCCAGAAGGTCTGTGCGGTGATAGGCTGCCTCAACCTTGTTCGCCACGGTATGCGCGAGCGCCCGCTCGGCAAGGTTGCGGGCGCAATCTTTTCGCTGGCCGGGCCATCAGCACGTTGGTATCTGTTGAGACAGATTGCCGCCAGCGGGTTACATGGCGGTTACAGGAAGCCGGAAAAGACAAAAGGGTTACGCGTAAAAACGCTGTAACCCTTTGATTTGCTTGGTTGCGGGGGTAGGATTTGAACCTACGACCTTCGGGTTATGAGCCCGACGAGCTGCCAGACTGCTCCACCCCGCGTCCGTCGAAGAAAAGATTATAGCGCGACCGCTGCCGCATTGCAACAGAGATTAACGAATTCCCTTCGAGTCGTTTGCAGGACGCTTGCCAGCGGCCCCAGGCTAGAATCGGGAACCTGTCGAAAGACCCATTCCCGTTCGCATCCATGGATATTGCACACGATCTGCAGTCGATTGCCGCACAGGAAGCGGCGCTGGTCTTTCCCCGTTTCGACGCGGCCCGCGCGTGGGAACTCGGCGCCTGCCTGCACGAATTCGCGCGGGCCCGCTCGCTTGCCGTCGTGATCGACGTGCGCACCTTCGGCCAGCCGCTCTTCTTCAGCGCGCTCGAGGGCACCACGCCCGACAACGTCGACTGGGTGCGCCGCAAATCGCGCGTAGTCGAGCATTTCCGCCGCAGCTCGTACGCGATCGGTCTGCGCATGCAGCAGGCGGGCACGACGCTCGCCGAGAAGCACGGTCTGCCCGTTGCCGATTACGCGACGCACGGCGGCGCATTTCCGCTCGCGGTGGCCGGCGCGGGCGTGATCGGTTCGGTGACGGTGTCGGGGCTGCCGCAGCGCGCCGATCACGAACTCGTCGTCGAGGCCCTGTGTGCGCTGCTCGGCGCCGATTACGGCCAGCTTGCGCTGGCGAAGGCCTGAAGCCATGCGTTTCGGCCCCTGGACCTGGCTTGTCATCGCCATCATTGCGGAAGTGATTGCGACCTCGGCGTTGCGCGCCTCGAACGGCTTTACGCGGCTCGTGCCTTCGGTCATCGTCGTCGCGGGCTACGGGCTCGCGTTTTACGGGCTCTCGCTTACGCTGCGCAACATTCCCGTCGGCATCGTCTATGCCGTGTGGTCGGGCGTGGGCATCGTGCTCATCACGCTCGTCGCCATGGCGCTCTACCGCCAGGTGCCCGATCTGCCCGCCATGCTGGGCCTCGGCTTGATCGTGGCCGGCGTGGTCGTGCTCAATCTGTTCTCGAAGATGCAGGCGCACTGATACGCACCGAGGCCGGCACTGGGCCGCGTGTCCGGCAACGTGCGCGGCCGGTGTCAGCGCACCGCGGGCGGTTCGATGCGGATGCCTGCCGCCTCAATCGTGGCGCGGCTCTGCTCGCCTTCCAGCGAGGCCGCGTCTTCCCACAGGCTGATCGCCCGTGCGATGTCGATGTCGTGTTCCCGTGCGTAGTCGAACCAGCGGTTCGCGGCTTGCGGTTCGGGAATTTCCTCTTCGTTGACGAAGTAGCGGCCGGTGAGTTTCGAGTCCATCGTGTGCGCCGAAGTGGAGAGCGGGAATACCGGGGAAAGGACCTCGGGCGGCCCGGGTGCAGCCGGGGGGCTGCGGGTGCTACACACGCACATGCGTTCGCGACGGCATGGTAGTGCGCAGCGTAACATGTATCGGTCAACACGCCGTCTGCCGGTGTTCGCTTGATTCGCCGCTTGATCCACCGCTTGATCCTGCTACTCCGATTGTTCCGACGAATTGCCCTGCGAGGCTGGAGATGAATATTCGCTTTCCTTCCGATGCGCCGGTGTACCGCGATTCGAATCTGACGGTCGTATTCGCGGCGCTTGTCGATGGCGCCCGCGTGCCGTGCGCGATTTCCGTGGAGGCCCTTGAGGATCACTTCGGTGCGCGCTCATTCAGCCGCGACGCTTCCATGCAGGCCTTCGACGCGGGCCGCCCGCGTATCGAGGCAGTGGCTCGCGCGCACCTGGAACTCAGCAACGGCACGCCTGTTCTGCTGAAAAGCGGGCATTTCCCGCCCGGACGGCTTTGCTCGTAGTGTCCCGTGGTCCCGGCGCGTCTCGACGCCGTGGCCGGCATCTCGACTTTTCGTGTGACGGCGCCGACAATCGCCGGAATGGGACGTAACGAACGAACAAGCGAACAAACGAGCGACCGGGCAAGCCGCGCTCCCGACACCGCGCGGCAGGCGCTGCGCGCGCGCATACTCGAGGCGGCGCGACGCATCGTGGCGCGCGATGGTCTGACGGCGCTCTCCATGCGCAAGATAGCCGATGCGATCGGCTATTCCCCGGCCTCTCTCTACCTGTATTTCGAAAACCGCGACGCGATTGCGCAGGCCCTCGGCGACGAGGGCTACGCCATGTTGCTCGCCGCGCTGGAACTGCCTGCGGATTCATCCCAGTCAGCCGCAGAGCCGGTGATACGCCTGCGCGCGCTCGCGCAGGCGTATATCGCCTTCGCTCACGCGCATCCTCAGACCTATCGCCTTGTCTTCGTCGATCTGCCGGGCACGCACGAGCAGGAGGCCGAGCCCGTGGTGCGCGTGTTTGCCGATGCGCTGGCCGCACTCGGGCACCCGGACGAGATGCGGCTTGCCAAGGCGTTCTGGGCGACGCTGCACGGCATCGCGACGCTCGCGGCAGCGCGCCCCGCGTTTTCGCGCACGCCGCTCGACCAACTGGTGGAAGCCGTGCTGGACGTCTGGCTGCGCGCGTCCGCGGGGATCGAACGGCGGCATGCCGTGAAGGCGACGAAGACAACGGCGGCGTGATAGGCTCGGCAATCGCCACCGCCTTTCAGTCTGTTGCTCGGGCATCGGGCGGTGCGCTTTCATCGTACTTGCCCCTCAATCTCCGACCACGTCGATTGCCATGTCACAGGATCCCACCGCCTCGTCCGCGAGCGGCGCCGGCCAACAGGTCGTCACCCGCGTGGCGAACCACATCGGTTTCATCGAACTCGAACGTCCCGAGGCGCTGAACGCGCTCTCGACCGGCATGGTCCGCGCCATGCAGGCCGCGCTCGACCGCTGGCGCGACGATGCCGGCGTGCTTGCCGTCGTGGTGCGCACGCGCCACGCGCGCGCGTTCTGCGCGGGCGGCGATATCCGCTTTCTCTACGAGTCGTATCGGGCCGGCGATCAGGCCGCGCTGGATACTTTCTTCACGGAGGAATATCGGCTCAATCATGCGATCTTCACTTATCTGAAGCCCTATATCGCCTTCATGAACGGCGTGGTGATGGGCGGCGGCATGGGGATCTCGCAGGGCGCGCATCGCACGGGCGGCCTGCGCGTGGTGGGGCCGTCCACGCGTCTTGCCATGCCCGAGACGCGCATCGGCCTCTTCCCGGACGTGGGCATGGGCTGGTTTCTCGCGCGCACGCCGGGCGCGCTCGGCCGTTATCTGGCGGTAAGCGGCGAAACGATCGATGCGCCCGCGGCGCTCTATGCAGGCCTCGCCGACGCCTACATCGACGAGGCGGCATGGCCCGCGCTGATCGATGCGCTCGAAACGGAACCGTTCGCGACGGGCGAGGAGATCGTCGCGCGGATCCGGCGCGAAGCGTCCGTGGGCGAGGATCTTCGACGCGCCGCCGGCACCAGCGCGCTTGCCGAGGCGCGCGCGTGGATCGACCGGCATTTCGGGCTGCCCGACGTGCCGGCCATCGCGGCCTCGCTCGACGCGGCGCAACGGGAGACGCAGGGGCCCGAGTCCGGCTGGGCCGAGCAGATGGCGGGCGTGCTGCGCGAGCGTTCGCCGCTATCGATGGCGGTCTCGCTGGAAGTGGTGTCGCGTGCCGAGGGCTCGATGGCGGACGTGTTGCGGCGCGACCTCGATCTCACGCGCTCGACCTTTGCCGAGGGCGACGTGATGGAAGGCATCCGGGCCCGCATCATCGACAAGGACAATCGTCCGAACTGGCGTTTCGGGCGCATCGAGGACGTGCCGCGCGCGCAGCTCGAGCGCATGTTCGAAAGCCCGTGGTCCGAGGCGGGCCATCCGTTGCGCGGCCTGAAGGGCTGAACCGGCGGCGCGCGGCGCGGCGTCAATCCTCGACGGTTTCGCTCATGAACGCGCGCATGAACACGAGCGCGCCCCATCCCCATACCGCATTCGAAGCGAAGCCCTGCGCGAGACGCGGCAGCATGTTGCCGCTCGGCCAGATGCCGTGCAGCGGATCGACCACGAACACCATGGCGGCCGTGAGCACGAGCCCGCCGAACACGAACGCCTGCACCCAGGGCGCGGGCCGCGAAGGCGAGACGCGCAGCAGCCACGCCATGGGCACCGCCCACACCGCGCTCCAGATCGCGTTCACGAGAAACTCGGGCAGGCCGAACGGCACGAACGGCGCGGTGGAAAAGCCGGCTGCGTCGATGACCTGGGCGGCGTGCAACAGCGCGAGCGTGGCCTCGCGAAAGAAGAGCGAGGCGAGAAAGCCGGACAGGAACGGCAGAATCAGTTTTTGCATGTGAACGGCGAGAGTGCGAAGCACCGGCGGCGGGGCGCGTAGGGCGGCGCGGAGCGCGGCCTGCCGGGCTTTTTGTTGGCGTGCGCCATTATATCGGCGCGGCGCGCCAAAGCACGAAAGCGGAAAACCTAAGCTTTAAAAAATCGTTCAAAAGCCCGGCCCCCCTCCCTAGACTGATTCCCCATGACTACGACGGCCCCGCCGTCGGCGGATCGCCTTGTACTTGTATGGCGCACGCCAGTCAGCCGCTTTTCGTCCCGCATTTTTCGTTTAGCACCCCGCAGGAGCAATGCATGAATGTGTTCTGGTTCATCCCGACCCATGGCGACAGCCGTTATCTGGGCACGTCCGAGGGCGCGCGCGCCGCTGACCTCGCGTACTTCCAGCAAGTGGCCACCGCTGCCGATACGCTCGGCTACGAAGGCGTGCTGTTGCCGACGGGCCGTTCGTGCGAAGACGCCTGGGTCGTCGCATCGAGCCTGATCGCGGCCACGCGGCGCCTGAAATTCCTCGTGGCGATCCGCCCCGGATTGTCTTCGCCGGGGCTCTCGGCGCGCATGGCGGCGACCTTCGACCGGCTCTCGAACGGGCGCCTGCTCATCAACGTGGTGACGGGCGGCGACCAGGTCGAACTCGAAGGCGACGGCTTCTTCGCCGATCACGACACGCGCTACGAAATCACCGACGAATTCCTCCATATCTGGCGCCGGCTGCTGGCCGCGTCGCACACCAACGAAGCGGTCGATTTTATCGGCAAGCATCTGGTCTCGAGGGGCGGCAAGGCGCTCTATCCGCCGGTGCAGCATCCGCATCCGCCGCTCTGGTTCGGGGGTTCGTCGCCGGCGGCGCACACCATTGCGGGCGAACACATCGACACCTACCTCACGTGGGGCGAACCGCCCGAGGCCGTCGCGAAGAAGATCGCCGACATCCGCAAGCGCGCGGCCGAGCACGGCCGCACGATCCGCTTCGGCATCCGTCTGCATGTGATCGTCCGCGAGACCGAGGAAGAGGCCTGGGCCGACGCCGAGCGTCTCATCAGCCGCCTCGACGACGAGACCGTCGCCCGTGCGCAGGCCGCGTTCGGCAAGATGGATTCGGAAGGGCAGCGCCGCATGGCCGCGCTGCACGGCGGCAAGCGCGGCACGCGCAAGGAACTCGAGGTCTATCCGAACCTCTGGGCCGGCGTGGGGCTCGTGCGCGGGGGCGCCGGCACGGCGCTGGTCGGCAATCCGGAACAGGTGGCGGCGCGCATGAAGGAGTATGCGGACCTCGGCATCGGGACGTTCATTCTTTCCGGCTATCCGCACCTTGAGGAATCCTACCGGTTTGCCGAACTCGTGTTTCCGCTGTTGCCGGGGCGTCAGGCGAAGCGTGCGGACGGCCCGCTGTCGGGGCCGTTCGGCGAGGTGGTGGGCAACCAGTATTTGCCGCGCGCCAGCCAGAGCTGAACGCCGGCGGAACATCGTCAACCGGTTCGGAGAGGTTTTTCATGAGTCAAACGGCTGTTGCTTCGATGGTTGGGCCGCGTGACCGGCATTCGTTCGGACTCCTGCTGCGTGCGGCGTTCGCCCGCGTGGCGCCATGGATCGTGCCGCTCGCGATGCTCGCGGCGTGGGAGCTGGCTGCGCGCGGCGGCGTGCTGTCCTCGCGTGTGCTGCCCGAGCCGCTTGCCGTGCTCAGGGCCGCCTGGGCGCTGATCGAGTCAGGAGAAATGTGGCAGGACGTGCGCGTGAGCACCTGGCGCGCGCTGGCGGGCTTTGCGATCGGCGGAGGCTTCGGGCTCGCGCTCGGCCTCGCGACGGGGCTCTTCAAGCCCGTCGAAACCGCGCTCGACTCGACCATCCAGATGATCCGCAATATCCCGGCGCTCGCGATGATTCCGCTCGTGATCCTGTGGTTCGGCATCGAGGAGGAGGCCAAGCTTTTTCTCGTCGCGCTGGGCGTGTTTTTCCCCATGTACGTGAACACCTTCCACGGCATTCGCTGCGTGGACGCCAACCTCGTGGAGATGGCGCGCAGCTACGGCCTCAAGGGTTTCGCGCTCTATCGCGACGTGATCCTGCCGGGGGCGTTGCCGTCGATACTCGTCGGCGTGCGCTTCGCGCTGGGGTTGATGTGGGTGACGCTGATCGTCGCCGAAACGATCTCCGCGCAGTCGGGCATCGGCTACATGACGATGAACGCGCGCGAATTCCTGCAAACCGATGTGGTGGTGGTCGGCATTCTGCTCTACGCATTGCTCGGCAAGCTGGCGGACGTGCTGGCCAGATCGCTCGAGCGTGCCGTGCTGCGCTGGCACCCCGCGTATCAAACCGGGAGCGATACATGAGCGCGACGATTTTGGCGCCGGGCTATGCCGGCATTGCGGGCCACGATCTGCAGGCCGAAATCGAGGCGCAGCGGCAGCGCGAGCGCGGCACAGTCGAGCCGCCCCGTCGGGCGAAAGGCGACACGTCGAGGTCAAGTGGGCGGGACGCGGAAGGCGCGCCGGGGCTATTGCGCGGCGGCACGCCGGCGGTGGAATTGCGTGCCGTGGGCAAGCGCTATGGGCCACGCGTGGTGCTCGACGGTTTCGATTTGTCGATCGAGCGCGGCAGCTTCGTTTCGATCGTCGGCCGTAGCGGCTGCGGCAAGTCTACGCTGCTGCGCCTCATTGCGGGGCTCGAGACGCCGGACGCCGGTGAGCTGATCCGGCACGGCGAGGCGGGTGCGCCGCCCGAGACGCGCATCATGTTCCAGGACGCGCGCCTTCTGCCCTGGAAAACGGTGCTGCAGAACGTGATGCTGGGCCTTGGCCGCGGCGCGCGCGAAGATGCGCGCGCCGTGCTCGACGAAGTGGGGCTCTTGGGACGCGCGGACGAATGGCCCGCGCGCCTTTCCGGAGGCCAGCGCCAACGCGTGGCGCTGGCGCGTGCGCTCGTGCACCGGCCGAATCTTCTGCTGCTCGACGAACCGCTTGGCGCGCTCGACGCCCTGACGCGCATCGAAATGCACGCGCTGATCGAACGCCTCTAGCGCGAACACCGCTTCACGGCGCTGCTCGTCACGCACGACGTGCAGGAGGCGGTGGCACTGGGCGAACGCGTTCTGCTCGTGGAGGCGGGGAACATCGCGCTCGACGAACCGGTGCCGCTGGGACGCCCGCGCCAGCGCGCCGACGCGCGCTTTGCGGCGCTCGAAGCGCGCGTGCTCGATCGCGTGTTGAGCCGCGCACCCGACAGCCTGCCTTCGCGGCGTGAAGCCTGCGCGGCGTGCCAGGTGTAGTGCGTTCTCGCTGCCTTTTTGTCCATTCCATTCCAATTTTCGAGGCTGATTTTATGGGTATTTCCGCTATCAACGTGCGCAACCAGTTTCGTGGCAAGGTCAAGGAGATCATCCGCGGTCCGGTGGTCTCCGAGGTCGATGTGGACACACCGTTCGGCGTGGTGACGTCGGTGATCACGACGCGTTCGATCGACGAGCTCGACCTCAAGGTGGGATCGGAGGTGGTGGCGCTCGTGAAGTCGACGGAGGTCTCCATCGCGAGGCTTTGACGCGCGCGGAAGTGCTACGATGGTCCGGTCTGCCACGACGGAGAAGCGATCATGGAGCCGAAGGGCCTCGACATGGGCGACTATCAGGAGCACTACAAGGACTTCGACATCGAAGTGGCGGTCGAACAGATGCTAACGGGGGTGAAGGCTCATTTTCGCGTGCTGCGCGGCAATGCGGTGGTGAAGGACTGGCAACTGGTCCATATCGACCGGCTGTGGTCGACCGAGCATGCCGCCGCCGAGGCCGGGTTCGAGGCGGCGCGGGGATGGGTGGACGGGCAAGGGTAGCGGTGCAACGCCGGCTACGCGCGCGAACTGACTTTGCGGTTCGCAGTAAGCCATGAGCCGGCGTTATCGCGCCAGGCATGTGCCGTGCGGCCGCGCTTGCTGTTCTTGGGATTCGAGACGCTTGAGAGCTGCTTGCTGCAAGGGCAGGTTGTCGACGTAGACGACAGAAAGTAAAAAGCCCAGCTCGACGAGATGGGCTTTTTGCTTGAATTCTCTTGGGGTGGCTGATGGGACTCGAACCCACGACGACAGGAATCACAATCCTGGACTCTACCAACTGAGCTACAGCCACCACTGCACAACTTTGCTCGACCATGCTGCAACATGGCAGCGTCATCAATCGAGAAGCAAGATTATATACACACCCTATTGCGCTTGCCTAGCCTTTCATTGAAATATTTCCGCAGACGTTTCCGGCACATCCTCGGAGAACGCCGCCGCGGGCAGATGCTCGCGCGCCTCCTCGAAGAGGGCGAGGTCGGCTTTCGCGAGCTTGCGGTTGTCCGAGAGCACGCGGCGCCAGCCGCGCGCACCGGCCACCCCGCGATAGAGTCCCAGCGCGTGGCGCGTGATCGCGCTCAGATGCGTGCCGCGTGCAATTTCTTGCGCACAGTACTCGATGAGCTTCGCCTCCACCGCCTCGCGCGTGGGCGCGCACGCCTGCGAGCCATAGAAGCGCGCATCCACGTCGGCCAGCACATAGGGGTTGTGGTAGGCCTCGCGGCCGAGCATTACGCCGTCCACATGCTCGAGATGCGTTTCAACCTCGTCGAGCGTCTTGATGCCGCCGTTGATGATGATTTCGAGGTGCGGGAAGTCGCGCTTCAACTGATAGGCGTACTCGTATTTCAGCGGCGGAATCTCGCGGTTTTCCTTCGGGCTGAGCCCCTTGAGAATCGCGTTGCGCGCGTGGACGATAAACACGTCACAGCCCGCGTCGGCGACGGTGCCGACGAAATCGCGCACGAACGCATACGTCTCGACCGCATCCACGCCAATGCGGTGCTTGACCGTTACCGGCACCGAAACGACGTCGCGCATGGCCTTCACGCAGTCGGCCACGAGTTGCGGTTCGTTCATGAGGCAGGCGCCGAACGCCCCGCGCTGCACGCGTTCGGACGGGCAGCCGCAGTTCAGGTTGATTTCGTCGTAGCCCCATTGTTCGCCGAGTTTCGCCGAGCGCGCGAGGTCGTCGGGTTCGCTGCCGCCCAGTTGCAGCGCCACGGGCGCCTCATGCGGCGCGAACGCCAGATGACGCGGCACGTCGCCGTGGAGCAGGGCGCCCGTTGTCACCATCTCCGTATAAAGCCACGTGTGCCGGGAGATGAACCGGTGCAGCGAGCGACAGTGACGATCGGTCCAGTCCATCATCGGCGCCACGGAGACGCGGCGGGGGCTGGAGGCAGAATTGGCGGACATGGGAAAAGGCGCGAAAACGCAGCATGCGGGAATCAACCTTGCATTTTAACCCAGACGCCATCTTGCGTTGCGCACGGCGCAAACCTCGCGTCGGCTGGACGATCCTCTGAAAAATCCGCCCAGGCGTGTTAGCTTCGGGGTCTGACCAACTGACGATGGAATACGCTGCGATGGACTACCGCACACTCGGCGACACGGACGTAAAGGTGAGCCTGATCGGTCTCGGCACGATGACCTGGGGTGAGCAGAACACCGAGCGCGATGCGCACGAACAGATCGACTACGCGCTCGATCACGGCGTTACGCTGATCGACGCCGCCGAGATGTATCCGGTGCCGCCGCGGCCCGAGACCCAGGGCCTCACGGAGCGCTATATCGGCACGTGGCTCGCGCAGCATCGCGGCGCACGCGACCGCATCGTGCTCGCCAGCAAGATCGCCGGGCCGGCGCGCCAGCCGCACAATCCGCGCCATATCCGCGGCGAGGGCAACCAGTTCGACCGCAAGAATCTCACCGAGGCGCTGGAAGGCAGTCTCAAGCGTCTGCAGACCGATTACGTCGATCTCTATCAGCTGCACTGGCCCGACCGCAGCACGATGACGTTCGGCCGCAACGCGTATCCGTGGGTCGACGACGCTTATACGGTGCCCATCGAGGAGACATTGTCGGTGCTGGCCGAGTTCGTGAAGGCGGGCAAGGTGCGCCACATCGGCGTGTCGAACGAAACGCCGTGGGGCGTCGCGCAATTCCTGCGCGCATCCGAAAAGCTGGGCCTGCCGCGCATCGTCAGCATCCAGAATCCCTATAGCCTCGTGAACCGCACGTTCGAAAGCGGGCTTTCCGAATTCACGCATCGTGAGGGCATCGGTCTGCTCGCGTATTCGCCGATGGCGTTCGGCTGGCTCTCCGGCAAGTACGGGGGCGGCGCGCGGCCCGCAGGCGCGCGCATCACGAAATTCGAGCGCTTTCAGCGTTACAGCAAGCCGCAGGCCGTGGCGGCCACGTCGCGGTACGTCGCGCTCGCGAAGGAGCACGGCCTCACGCACGCGCAGTTCGCGCTCGCCTTCGTCAACAGCCGGCCGTTCGTCACGAGCAATCTGATCGGCGCGACGTCGATGGCGCAGCTGCAGGAGAACATCGCCAGCGTCGACGTAAAGCTCTCGCCCGAAGTGCTCGCGCAGATCGACGCACTCCACGAGCTGCAGCCCAACCCCGCACCCTGACCGCCAGCCGGAAGCCGCCGGGACCCCTCGCGCCCGGCTGGTCCGGGTCGTTGCGCGACTTGCACGACCCGTGCCATGCACCGCTGCCCGTGCGGTGCGTGTATCCTTGCGCACGCCGCGCCAGCGGCAGTGCAGTACCGGCGCCAGCGGCAGCGTAGCGCCGGCAGTGTTCGCCGTGCCGCGAAAGCCGTTTGGCGATTCGTGCGCCATACACTACGATCCAGCTTGCGCTGTCGGGGCCGTATCGCCGGATGCGGCCCCGATAGCTCACATCATTTCCCGGAGAACGTTCACGATGACGAGCGCCCGCGACGCGCAACCGACGCCCTCGTATGGCTGGCCCATTTTTCTTCTGCTGGCCGTGGCCGGTCTTTTCTACGTGAAGTGGTTCCCGTATTACCACCGCGCCTTTACGGCCGAGGCCACCCATTCGATCGGCAAGTCCATTCTGATGGGCGCCGACGCCAGCGCGCCGGCTCCGTCGGCGTCCGCCGCGCTCGATTACGCGTGGGCTTACGGCAAGGCGATCTGGCAGGCAATGGTTCTCGGGCTGCTGCTGGGGTCGGCGGTCCAGGCGCTGCTGCCGGTCCAATGGGTCGCGCGCGTGCTCGGGCGGCACGGCTTCGGCAGCGTTGCGGCAGGCGGCCTGCTCGCCGTGCCGGGCATGATGTGCACCTGCTGCGCGGCGCCCGTGGTGGCCGGGCTGCGCGCGCGCAACGCCTCGGCGGGCGGCGCGATTGCGTTCTGGCTCGGCAATTCCGTGCTCAATCCCGCCACGCTCGTCTTCATGGGTTTCGTGCTCGGTTGGCAGTGGAGCGCGCTGCGTCTGGTCTTGGGCGTGCTGATGGTCTTCGGCCTCGGCTGGCTCGCGAACCGGCTCGTCACGCCGCAGGAGGCGCACGCCGCCGACGACCGCCTCGCCCATCTTGCGCAGCAGCAGGCGGACGGCGGAAACATGTTCGTGCGCTGGCTGACGCTCTTCGTGCGCATGGCCGTGCGCCTCATTCCCGAGTACATCGTGCTCGTGCTGCTGCTCGGCGCGGCGCGCGCGTGGCTCTTTCCGCATATCGGGCCCGAAGTGACGAGCAGTCTCGGCTGGATCGTCGCGTTCGCGGTGGCGGGCATGCTGTTCGTGATCCCGACGGCCGGCGAAGTGCCGATCATCCAGGCGATGCTTGCACTCGGCATGGGCGTGGGTCCGGCAGGCGCGCTCCTCATGACGCTGCCGCCCGTGAGTGTGCCTTCGCTCGCGATGCTGGCGGGCTCGTTCCGTGCGCGTACGCTGGCGCTCGTGGCCGCGGTGGTCGTGCTGTTCGGCGTGGTCTCGGGCCTCGCCGTGGTGGCGTTCGGCTTCTAGCGGCGTGTGGCATGCTCGCACGGTGCTTTGGTGTGGCCCGCATTCGCGATGCTACGATGGAGTGCGAACGGAATCGGGCAGCGAATCGGGCAACAACGGCGAGCAGCGATTACCGGCGGCCGTTTGGGCCGTTTAGGCCGTTTGACAAGAGAGAGGGCCTTCGGCCCAGGAATGAGCATGGCACAGCAGAAAACGAATCCGAAACTCGAACAGGCGCTCACGCGCGGCGACCTCGCCATTCGCCAGGCCAATTCGGCGCGCGCGACGGCCGTGCTGCGCGCGCTCGGCAAGATGGTCGTGGAGGCTTCGGCAACGATCGGCGTCGAGGCGCACGTCGCGATCCCCGACGGCGACCGTATCTACGATCCCGCCGACGGCGTGTGGCCGCAGCAGTTGCTGGTCTCGCTCGACGGTCCGGTGGAGGACTCCGACCCCGAGGAGATCCGCATGGTGCGGCTACTCGCGCAAACGCCGGCAACCACGTTCCGCGTTGAATGGCATCGCGCCGACGGCAAGCTCGGCCGCGAGGAAGGCGGCCCGTTCGCGACGGTCGCCTTTATTTCGGACGTCGATATTCCCTGGGGCGACGACGAGGACTGATCCGTCGTCATGTCTCGCCGCTGCGCGAGGCGGCGCACATCGCTGCCGCCTGCGCTTTCAGCGCATCATCCGCCTGCGGAACAAAACCGTCGCGATGGCGAACGGCACCAGCACGTACAGGGCCAGCACGAACACGTGCGTTGCCGCATTCTCTACGGGCCGCCCCAGCATGGCCGGGCGGATCAACTCGACGGCATGCGCGAGCGGCAGCATCAGCGTGATGTGTTGCGCGGCCGGCGGCAATTGCGTGATCGGAAAGAACACGCCCGAAAGCAGCAGCATCGGCGTAAGCGCGAGCGTCTGGTAAAACATGAAGAAATCGTACGACGGTGCGAGCGCCGTCACGATCATCGCGCAGCTTGCGAACGCGAGTCCGGCGAGGGCGATCACGGGCAGCGCGAGCAGCATGGACGGAAAGCTCGCGTAGCCGAGCACGCCTGCCACGAGCATGATGGCGGCGCCCGAGAGCATCGACTTGCTCGCGGCCCAGACGATCTCGCCCAGCACGATATCGCCGAGCGAGAGCGGCGTGTGCATGATGGCCTCCCACGTGCGCTGCACGTGCATGCGCGAGAAGCCCGAGTACATCGACTCGAAGCTCGCCGACATCATGACCGACGACGACACCGTGCCCGCCGCCAGGAAGGCGATATAGGAGACGCCGTCCACGTGGCCGACCATCAGCCCGAGCCCGAAGCCGAGGCCGAACAGGTAAATCATCGGATCGGCGAGATTGCCGAACATCGAGGCGAGCGCGAGCTTGCGCCACACCAGATAGTTGCGGCGCCAGACGGCGACCCAGTGCGTCGCGCTGGAGGGCAGCGCGGCGCGCGGCTCGCGCTGCGGGTGGCGGGCGGGGCGCGCTGGCGCGCGGTCTTCGGAGCGTGCTTGCATAGGGGAGTGGGATGAGGCCTCGCGGGTGTTGTCGTGCCGGGTCATGCGCTTTCGGTTCTGCCAGGTTGAATCCTGCCGGGTTTAATCCTGCATCTCGCGGCCCGTGAGCCGCAGGAACACGTCTTCGAGATTCGCGGGCCGGTGCAGATAGCGCAGGTCGGCGCGCTGGCGCAGGCGCTGGTGCACGGGCTGCGGATCGTCGACATAGCAGAAGAGCGTTTCGCCGCTGATTTCCGTGCGGATCGCGAAAGGCGCCAGCTCATCGCGCAGCGCGGCGGGGTCGGGGCCGTACACTTCGATCACGTCGTAGCCGATCTCGGATTCGATCAACGCGCTCGGCGCACCCTCCGCGATCTTGCGGCCTTCCTCGATCACGCATACGCGTTTGCAGAGTCGTTCGGCTTCCTCCATGAAATGCGTGGTGAGCAGGATGGTCTTGCCGCGCGCGAGCAGCGAGCGCAGCCGTTCCCAGATGAGATGGCGCGCCTGCGGATCGAGGCCGGTGGTCGGTTCGTCGAGCACGAGCACATCGGGATCGTTGACGAGCGCGCGTGCGAGCGTGAGGCGCCGGCGCATGCCGCCCGAGAGCTCGCTCACGCGCGCATCGGCCTTGCTTTCGAGCCGCGCGAATTCGAGCAAAGGCGCGACGAGCGCACGCGCCTCGCTGGCGGACAGGCCGAAATAGCGGCCGAATACGAGCAGGTTCTCGCGGACCGTGAAGTCCGGATCGAGATTGTCGAACTGCGGCACGACGCCTACGCGCGTGCGGGCATGGCGCGCCCGCGCGGGCACCGGCTCGCCGCAAAGGCTGATGCGGCCCGCATCGGGTGCGACGATGCCAAGCAGCATGCGCAGCGTCGTGGTCTTGCCCGCGCCGTTGGGCCCGAGAAGCCCGAAGCATTCGCCGGGCCGAACCTCGAAGGACAGGCCATTGACGACCGCCCTGTCTCCATAGTGTTTGATGACCTGCTCGAATTCGATGGCGGGTGCGGGCATAGGCCGTAATGAACGATGAGTTCGGCGGAAGCGGTGCACGCGCGATGCACCATGAGGGGGCCTATTCTAGAGCAATCCTGCGCGTCCGGTTGAGGGAGAAACCTGCCACGACAAGCTTTGACGCAGCAACGACCCTGGCTTGCTACGCAGGACTCCGGATCAGGCGCAACGGGGTCGGACCTGGCGTTTTCCAGCCCTTGCATGTGGAATTGCGGCGCACCATCATGAAATGGCACAGCCTGCGATTCGCGTGGGCGGGGAGAAACATCATGGCGAGCTACAAGAAGATTCTGCTTTGTTACGACGGCTCGCGCGAAGGCCGCAAGGCGCTGCGTTGCGGCGCGGATCTTGCGCTGGACCTGCGGGCGGAAACGCATCTGCTTTCGGTGGTCGACATGCGTTCGACGATCGCGCAGAGCGCCGGCCTCTTGACCGATGTGGCTTGCGGCCGTTTCGAAGAGACGGCGCGCGAGATTCTTCAGGAGGGCGTGGACTGGCTGACCGAGCGCGGCGTGCATGCGCAGGGTCACTTCGCCTTCGGCCATCCGATCGACGAGATCGCGAATCTGGCCAACGAACTGCACGTCGATCTGGTGGTGGTGGGGCATCGCTGCCGCACCGGCCTTTCGCGGTGGTGGATGGGGGCGGGCAACACGCTGCTGCTCGATCGTGTGTCGTGCAGCATTCTGGTGGCGTGTTCTTCGGCTGCGGAGCAAAAGCAGCAGGCTCAGGAGGCGGCCTGAGCGCTACCGGAGCGCCAACCTGAGGAGCGCCGCTGCGAGCGGCAGGATTCACCGCTATTGGCCGCTGTTCGTGCTGCTCGCGCTGTTTGTATCAGCCGGGTCGTTCAATTCGACCGCCGCGAGCTTCCACGAAAACAGCCCATGGCGTTGCAAGACGGCGGCGTAACGCTCGCCGTTCGCGCTGCGCTGCCAGGTCACGACGAACTCGTTGAGGCTGCGATAGCCGGCCGTGGTCTGAGGCCGAGGCGCCGGCTGCGCGCTTTCGGACGAGGCGGCCGAAGGCGTTTGCGCGGGTGGATTGGAGGGCGCAGGCGCTGCTGTCGGATTACCCGCTTGCGGCGGCTGCTCGCCCGGCTTGCCGGTGGGCGGCATGCCATTGAGCAGCGCGGCGACGCCATCCGGCGTTGCATACGCGTCCACGAGCGGGCCGATGAGCGCCGCGCCAATCACGGCGCCGAACAGCAGCAACGGGTTACTGCTGTGCTGCGCCGCGATGCGCCGCTGAAGCAGTTCGCCAACCTGCTGCTTCAAACTCACGCGTAAAGCCGGGTAGTCGACATACTCGCTGAGCGTGGCCGCGTCGCGCGCGTCGGCGGCGGCCTTCAGTCGATTCAGCGCCACATAGGGCGACGCATAGCCGTAACCTAGCGCGGCGACGAGCGCCGCCGCAATGAGCACGACAGCAACGGGTTTGATCCAGCGTTGGTTCGAAACGGACTCGGTCATCGTTCAGGTCGGGAGTAGTGGGACACGTCCTGTTGACCGTGCCGGTGCCGAAACGATCCCGAAGTTTCTGGTTACGCGTTTCCGGGCTGCCTTCACGCGCAGCTTTCATGCGGCCCGTGTTACCGGGCGAGCGCCGCCGGGTCGGCCTGTTCAGCGATGCAGCGATCGATCATGCGGCATACCGCATCCATGGTTCCCACCATGATCAGGCGCGAGGGGCCGTGATACACGCGCACCGGCGCGCGGCGATCCGGCTCGGCGTGATTGAGACCGCTGTTGAGCGAGACACGCGCAAATGCGGGCTGTGCGGAAGGCAACGGCGGCAGGTCAACCGGAGCCGCGGCAGCACCGGCGGACTCATAATCCGCCGCCTCGAAGAGCGAGCCGGACAAGGCGGCAGCCGTTGCGCGCGCATTGCGCGCGGCGCAGTCGGCAAGGCCGCGCAGATGGCGCAGGCGGCCAAATTGACGAAAGGGCAGCAGACGGGCAAGACGTTCCATGACTCCCTCCAGACAGTGTTCGGATTATCAGAATTCGGTAGGGCGGATCAGCCCGACGGCGATGCCTTCCAGCGCGAATTCGGCGCTGTTGGCCTCGACGAAGATGTTTTCGTAGTCGGGGTTTTCGGCAATCAATTCGAGGCCGTTCGGCCGGCGCTTCAGGCGCTTGACGGTGACGTCGTCGCCAAGGCGCGCAATGATGATCTGGCCGTCTTTCGCCTCGCTTTTCTTTTGCACCGCGAGCAGGTCGCCGTCGAGGATGCCGGCGTCGCGCATCGAGAGGCCGCGCACCTTCAGGAGGTAGTCGGGCTTGCTCGAGAAGAGCGCCGGGTCGCAGGCGTAATGCTGCGCGATGTGCTCCTGCGCGAGGATCGGGCTGCCCGCCGCCACGCGGCCCACGAGCGGCAGCGAGAGCTGCATGATGCTGGCGTGCGGCAGCGTGAACTGGTGCGGGAGGTCGTCCGGACCCGGCATGAGACGGATACCGCGCGACGCGCCGGCCGCCAGTTCGATCACGCCCTTGCGCGCCAGCGCGCGCAGATGCTCCTCGGCGGAGTTCGCGGACGAAAAGCCGAGCTCGGCCGCGATCTCGGCGCGGGTGGGCGGGAAGCCGGTGCGCTCGATCGCGCGCCGGATCAGATCGAAAACCTGCTGCTGTCGTGCGGTGAGTTTGGTCATGGCGCCACTGTATGGATAGACAGGTGACTGTATTTTTATACAGTATTCGGCACTTTTCAAGTGTTACTTGAAGTTCTCCGTTTGGCCGGCGCCAGGATGTGCGAATTGCGCATCGGCAGGGCGGCAGCACGCGCATCGACCTGGGTCGCGTCTCTTTAGCACGATTTCATATTAAAAAATAAGGAAACATTATTTTTACTCATTTAAGCTGATTGTTAGACTCCGCTACATCGTTAGCTGCAATCACGCACGACAACACGGAGAAAGCGGATGCGTAGTGGGAAAGCGAGGAAAGCGGGAAAAAATGGCCGGCTCAGGACGCTGGCCGCAAGACTGCTGATCGGCGCGGCGTCGCTCGCCGGCATGGCCGTTCTGATGCCGGTTGCCCACGCGGATACCTCGCTCCTGAACGTTTCCTACGACCCGACACGCGAGCTCTATCAGGACATCAATAACGCGTTCATCAAGGAATGGAAGGCGAAGACCGGAGAGACGGTCACGATCAAGCAGTCGCATGGCGGCTCGGGCGCGCAGGCGCGCTCGGTGCTCGACGGGCTGCAGGCCGACGTCGTCACGCTCGCGCTCGCGTACGACATCGACGCGCTCGCGAAGAAGGGTCTCGTCGCCGCCGACTGGCAAAAGCGCCTGCCCGACAATGCCTCGCCGTATACCTCCACCATCGTGTTCCTCGTGCGCAAGGGCAATCCAAAGCACATCAAGGACTGGGACGATCTCGTGAAACCCGGTGTCTCGATCGTCACGCCGAATCCGAAGACCTCGGGCGGCGCGCGCTGGAACTATCTCGCAGCCTGGGCGTACGCGCTGCATCAGCCGGGCGGTAATGACGCTACGGCGAAGGCCTTCGTCACGAAG
Organism: Paraburkholderia acidipaludis NBRC 101816; assembly: GCF_000684975.1. Classification (GTDB taxonomy): domain Bacteria; phylum Pseudomonadota; class Gammaproteobacteria; order Burkholderiales; family Burkholderiaceae; genus Paraburkholderia; species Paraburkholderia acidipaludis. The sequence goes on from NZ_BAXZ01000026.1 coordinate 19,686, forward strand.
CTTTACAAGAATGCGGGTGTGCTCGATTCGGGCGCGCGCGGCGCGACGACGAGCTTCGTGCAGCGCGGCATTGGCGACGTGCTGATTGCATGGGAGAACGAAGCGTTTCTCTCGCTGAAGGAGTTCGGACCCGACAAGTTCGAGATCGTGGTGCCGTCGGCGAGCATTCTGGCCGAGCCGCCCGTCGCCGTGGTCGACAAGGTGGCGGACAAGCGCGGCACGCGCAAGGTGGCCGAGGCCTATCTGCTGTTCCTCTATTCGGAGGAGGGCCAGGAGATCGCGGCGAAGAACTTCTACCGCCCGCGCTCGGACAAGGTTCCGGCGGATCTCACGGCGAAGTTTCCGAAGCTGAGGCTGTACACGGTCGACGACACCTTCGGCGGCTGGGCGAAGGCGCAGAAAACCCATTTCGCGGACGGCGGCGTGTTCGATTCGATCTATGCGCCGCAGTGACGTAAAACGCCGCGACCGCGTTTCAGGTCATCGACGAGCGCGCCTCGCAGGCGCGCTTTTTGGCGCATGGCGCCGCAGCAATCTGAAAGAGCCATGAGCATGACCACGTTTCGATTACGCAAGCCGAGCGCGCTGCCGGGATTCGGCCTGACGCTCGGCATCACGGTGGCTTATCTGAGTCTCGTGGTGCTGATCCCGCTTGCGTCCACCTTCCTCAAGACGGCGACGCTCGACTGGGGGCAGTTCGTGCATGCGGTGGCGTCGCCGCGCGTGATCGCATCCTACCGGCTCACGTTCCTCTCGGCGCTGGGCGGGGCGCTGATCAACGCCGTGTTCGGCTTTCTGCTCGCGTGGGTGCTCGTGCGCTATACGTTTCCGTTCAAGCGCATCGTCGACGCGCTGGTCGATCTGCCGTTCGCGCTGCCCACGTCGGTTGCGGGCATTTCGCTCGCGGCCGTCTATGCGGGCAATGGCTGGATCGGGCAATTTCTCGAGCCGCTCGGCCTGAAGGTCGCATTCACGCCGCTCGGCGTGCTCGTGGCGTTGACGTTCATCGGCCTGCCGTTCGTCGTGCGCACCGTGCAGCCCGTGCTGGAAGATTTCGAGCGCGAGCAGGAAGAGGCCGCCGCCTGCCTCGGCGCGTCGCGCTGGCTCACGTTTCGCCGCGTCGTGCTGCCCGCGGCGCTCCCCGCGCTGCTGACGGGATTCGCGCTGGCGTTCGCACGCGCGTTGGGAGAGTACGGCTCGGTCATCTTCATCGCGGGCAATGTCCCGATGAAGTCCGAGATCACGTCGCTGCTCATCATCACGAAGCTCGAGCAGTACGATTACGCGGGCGCTACCGCGCTCGCCGTGGTGATGCTGTGCGTCTCGTTCGTCATGCTGCTTCTGGTCAACACGCTGCAGTGGTATCTGCAGCGGCGCACGAGCCGCAGTGCGTCGGCGGGTCCCGCGATCGATGAGCTTCCGCGTGCCGCCGCCGTCGCGGGAGGTGTGCAATGAGCACGCCGGCATCCTCAACGCGTGCGCCGCGCCGGCCCGATCCGGTGACGGAGGCGCCCTGGGTGCGCTGGCTCCTCACCGGCATCGCGCTCGCCTTTCTCACGCTCTTTCTCGTGGTGCCGCTCGTCGCGGTTTTTTGCCAGGCCTTGTCGAAGGGCATCGGCTTCTACTTCGAGGCGCTTGCCGATCCGGACGCGGTCTCGGCGATCAAGCTCACGCTCCTCACCGCCGCGATCGCCGTGCCGCTGAATCTCGCGTTCGGCCTTGCGGCCTCGTGGGCGATCGCGAAGTTCGAGTTTCGCGGCAAGGCACTCCTCACGACGCTGATCGATCTGCCGTTCTCGGTTTCGCCCGTGATCTCGGGCCTTATTTACGTGCTGCTGTTCGGCGCGCAGGGCTGGCTCGGCCCCTGGCTCGAAGACCACGACGCGCAGATCATCTTCGCAGTGCCAGGCATTGTGCTCGCAACGATCTTCGTGACATTCCCGTTCGTCGCGCGCGAACTGATCCCGCTGATGCAAGCGCAGGGCGACGACGAGGAAGAGGCCGCGCGCGTGCTCGGCGCCTCGGGCTGGCAGATGTTCCGGCGCGTGACGCTGCCCAACATCCGGTGGGGCCTGCTCTATGGTGTGATCCTCTGCAATGCGCGCGCGATGGGCGAGTTCGGCGCGGTGTCGGTGGTCTCGGGCCACATTCGCGGGCAGACCGACACGATGCCGCTGCACGTCGAGATCCTCTACAACGAATACAACTTCGCCGCGGCGTTCGCGGTGGCGTCCTTGCTGGCGCTGCTCGCGCTGGTGACGCTGGGACTGAAGCTGCTCGCGGAGCGTCATCTTTCGGCCGAACTCAGGGATGAGACCGATGTGACGGCGCAGGCCGTCGGCGTCCCGCTGCAACCCGGCACGCAACGCGCCGTACACCCGGGCGTTGTCCGGCATGTGCTCGAACAAGGAGATCTGTAAGACATGGGCATCACGGTTCGCAATCTGCAAAAACGGTTCGGCGACTTCGCCGCGCTCGACGACGTCTCGCTCGACTTTCCTCCGGGCGAGTTCGTCGCGCTGCTCGGGCCGTCAGGCTGCGGCAAGACTACGTTGTTGCGCGTGATCGCCGGCCTCGAATACGCCGATGCGGGGCAGGTCGTGCTGCAGGGCCAGGACGTGGGCGCGGTGGGCGCGCGCGAGCGCCAGGTGGGTTTCGTGTTCCAGCACTACGCGCTGTTCCGGCACATGACGGTGTTCGAGAACGTGGCGTTCGGGCTGCGCGTGAAGCCGCGCGGCGAGCGTCCGTCCGAGGCCGCGATTCGCGAGAAGGTGCACGCGCTGCTGAGCCTCGTGCAGCTCGACTGGCTCGCGCAGCGTTACCCGTCCGAGCTTTCGGGCGGCCAGCGTCAGCGCATCGCGCTCGCGCGGGCGCTTGCTGTCGAGCCGAAGGTGCTGCTGCTCGACGAGCCGTTCGGCGCGCTCGACGCCAAGGTCCGCAAGGAGCTGCGCGGCTGGCTGCGGCGCCTGCACGACGACCTGCACATCTCCACGATCTTCGTCACGCACGACCAGGAAGAAGCGCTCGAAGTGGCCGACCGCATTGTCGTGCTCAATCGCGGCCGCGTCGAGCAGGCGGGCAGCCCGCAGGACGTCTACGACCACCCGCAGACGGCGTTCGTCTACGAGTTCCTCGGTGCGGCGAACCGGCTTGCGGGTTATGTCGACCCGCGCGGCTTCGTGGCCGATGGCGCGGCGCAGCCGATCGCCGTGGAGGCCGGCTTCGAGGGCCGTGCGCTGGCCTACGTGCGGCCGCACGATCTCACGCTGTATCCGCGGCAGGCGGATCATCACGAGGGCATCGCCGTCGGCGTGCGCCGCGTGGTGCCGGTAGGCGGCTCGGTGCGCGTGGAGCTCGAAAGCGGCGCGGGCAGTGCGCTCGAAGCCGAGCTCGACCGCGAGGCATGGCGCGCGCTCTGCCTTTCGGTGGGCGACAACGCCACGGCGGTGCCGCGCGGGCTGCGCGTGTTCGCGGCGCAGGCGGCATGATACTTACATAAAATCAACCTGATGACTTCGGCGTTTCCGGAGACGAAAGATGAACTTCCAGCAGTTGCGATTCGTGCGCGAAGCGGTGCGCCAGAACATGAACCTGACCGAAGTGGCGAGCGTGCTGTACACGTCGCAGTCGGGCGTGTCGAAGCAGATCAAGGACCTCGAGGACGAACTCGGCGTCGATATCTTCATTCGCCGCGGCAAGCGCCTGACGGGCCTGACCGAGCCGGGCAAGGCCGTGCACCAGCTCATCGAGCGCATGCTGCTCGATGCCGAGAACCTGCGCCGCGTCGCGCGCCAGTTCGCCGACCAGGACAGCGGCCACCTCGTCGTCGCGACGACGCATACGCAGGCGCGCTACGCACTGCCGAAGGTCGTGCACCGGTTCCGCGAGGTGTTTCCGAAGGTGCACCTCGCGCTGCGCCAGGGCAATCCGCAGCAGATCGCGCAGTCGATCATCAACGGCGAGGCCGACATCGGCATCTCGACCGAGGCGCTCGACCGCTACCCGGATATCGTGACGTTCCCGTGCTATTCGTGGCATCACGTGGTCGTCGTGCCGAAGGACCACCCGCTCGTGGGGTGCGAGAACCTGACGCTCGAAGAGATCGCCGAGTATCCGATCATCACCTACGACCAGGACTTCACGGGCCGCTCGCACATCGACCAGGCGTTCGCGAAGGTGGGCGTGGTGCCCGACGTCGTGCTGACCGCGATCGACGCGGACGTGATCAAGACCTACGTCGAGCTGGGCATGGGTGTGGGCGTGGTGGCGGCGATGGCCTACGACCCGAAACGCGATTCGGAGCTCGTGGCGCTCGATACGCAAAACCTCTTCGAGGCGAGCACGACGCGCGTGGGCCTGCGCAAGGGGGCGTTCCTGCGCCAGTACGCATACCGGCTGATCGAAATGTTCGCGCCGCATCTGAACGAGCAGCAGATCGCGGCCCAGTTGCGCGAGACGACATAACGGCGGTTGCGCGGGCGGCGAATCGCTTAAAATCGCCGCCATGACTACTCCACTGACTCCCTCCTCCTCCCCGGCAGCGGCTGCGAAGCCGCTGCCGCGTATTGCCGTGCTCGCCACCGGCGGCACCATTGCGGGCGCCGCGCCCGATGCGGCCAACACATCCGGCTACCAGGCCGGCGTGATCGGCGTCGCGCAACTGCTGGCCGCCGTGCCGGGCCTCGATGCCGTCGCGCAGATCGCGGCCGGGCAGGTCGCGAGCATCGACAGCAAGGACATGCCGCTCGCGCTCTGGACCACGCTTGCGCAGCGCGTGAATACGCTGCTCGCGGCCGACGACGTGGATGGCGTCGTCATCACGCACGGCACCGACACGCTCGAAGAAACGGCTTACCTGCTGCATCTCGTCGTGAAAAGCGCGAAGCCTGTCGTGTTGACGGCGGCCATGCGCCCGGCTTCGGCGCTTTCGGCCGACGGTCCGCTCAACCTGCTCAACGCGGTCACGCTCGCGGCAAGCGGCGCGGCGGCGGGGCAGGGCGTGCTCGTTGCGTTCAACAACCGCATTCATTGCGCGCGCGATGTCGTCAAGACCAGCACCTATGCCGTGGATGCGTTCCAGTCGCCCGAGATCGGCGCGCTGGGCTGGGTGCAGGACGGGCGCGTGGAGTTCCAGCGCGGCGCGCTGCGCCCGCACACCGTCGCCGCGCCGTTTTCGGCCGTCGAGGCGTGGCCGCATGTCGAGGTCGTGACGAGCTACGCGGGCGTCTCGCGCATTGCGGTCGATGCGCTCGTGGCGGCGGGCGTGCGCGGCATCGTCGTGGCCGGCACGGGCAACGGCTCGATTCATGCCACGCTGCAGCAGGCACTGTCGGAGGCCGCCGCGAAGGGCGTGGCCGTGGTGCGCGCCTCGCGCGTGGGCTCGGGGCACGTGATGCACAACGGCGCCGCGAGCGACGACGCGCTCGGTTTCGTCTCGGCGGGCTCGCTCAATCCCTATAAGGCGCGCGTGCTGCTCGCGCTTGCGCTCGCACAGGGCGTGGCCGAGCGGACCGCGTTGCAGCGCGTGTTCGATACTTATTGACTAGATTGAAGATCAGGTCGAAGACCGGAAGAACTGGTGGCCCAGGATTGCCACAACCAGTTCGTCCGGCCTGATTTCGCAGGATCTGCCGTACGGAAAGCTATCGTCGGCGATCGCGCAACCGCGACATCACAACCGTCGCGAATTGCAGGCCGAATGGCAGGCCGGTGTATCAGCCCGCCAGATTAGCCGGCAGTTTCCCGCCATTGGCGGCGAGTGCCGCCATCACCTGCTTGTGCAGCCAGACATTCATGCTTGCGGAGTCGTTCAGGTCACCTGAATACTTGAGTTCCTGTGCGAGCTGCTTGCGGTGGTCGAGGCTGCTGTCGACGCCGAGCGCCTTCATGGTGTCGACGATTGACACGCGCCAGTTCAGCGTCTCGCCGCTCTCCGAGACAAGCTGGTCCATCACGGCTTCGACGTCGACGTCTGCCAGCGGCGCGGGCGCGGGCGCAGCATCGGGTGCGGCAGCCTGCGCTGCGGCGGGATTCGGGGTCGGCTCCGCTGCCGGCGGCGCTTCATCGGGCTTCGCCTTGTGAAACAACTTGTTCACGATATCGCCAAAAATGCTCATAAACGCTACTCCTGTGTAGATGACAAAGGGACCGACGCCGTGCGCACAGGGCGCACGTCCCCAATCCCTCGAACGTGAGTATGCCGCGCGTCCGTGGTCGGTCATCCTGAAAAGGCGCGGACCCCGGCGAGTTTTGCGCGCACGCCGGGCGTCTTCTCGTCGGCAATGCGATCGGCGAAGCGCGACTGGCGCGCCACCAGTATAGGTCTCGCGCAGACCCGGTGCGTTTCCTGTGCCCATGCCTTCGCCGGGCGCTACACAGATGAGGACGTGTTGATGTTTGCGGGGACCGGGCAGGAATGCGGCAGATCCGGAAAATACCGAGCCGGACCGCGCTTTGTCGCGTGAGGAGGTGTGAGAGCTGAAGCAGCGGAAGAAGGCAATCCGACAGGCGGACACCCGATGACGACGTCTGACCGACCAAGGCTTCCCCGTCGTCACCGGGCGCCGCTGCGGACCCCACTGGCCGCCCTCAGCCCAGAGCGGCCCCGATTTGCCCCGCGACGGTTGCCGCCGCCGCGGAGCGCCCCACCAATGGCCGTCGCGACTCGCGCGCCGGCCTGAATGCGTGTGTTGCAGCGTGTTGCTGTTCTTGCGTTGCGCTAAGGCGCTTTGCGCCAGATGCTGTTTGCGAGCGGGGGCGCGCCTTCCTCGTCACGCCCCGCTCGCCGGACGGCGCAACGCCGCCCGGTTCGCTACACGACAAGCCGCCTGCTTCAGGCAGCCTTCGCCTTGGAGCCTTCGCCTTCGGCGATCTCGAAGTTCGCCATGATTTCCAGCGCGCGAATCAGCGCCGAGTGATCCCATGCCTTGCCGCCGTTCGCCGCGCACACGCTGAAGAGTTGCTGCGCGCTCGCCGTATGCGGCAGCGCGATGCCCAGCTTGCGCGCGCCGTCGAGGGCGAGGTTCAGGTCCTTCTGGTGCAGTTCGATGCGGAAGCCCGGGTTGAACGTGCGCTTCGTCATGCGCTCGCCGTGCACTTCGAGAATGCGCGACGATGCGAAGCCGCCCATCAGTGCCTTGCGCACGCGCTCCGGATCGGCGCCCGAACGTGCCGCGAAGAGCAGGGCTTCCGCCACGGCCTCGATGTTCAGCGCGACGATGATCTGGTTCGCCACCTTGGTGGTTTGACCGGCGCCGTTGTCGCCGACGAGCGAGATGTTCTTGCCCATCAGTTCGAACAGGGGCTTCGCGAGGTCGAACGACTTTTGCGGGCCGCCCACCATGATCGAGAGCGTCGCTTCGCGCGCGCCGACTTCGCCGCCCGAGACCGGCGCGTCGAGATAGTCGCAGCCGAGCGCGTTGATCTTCTTCGCGAACTCCTGCGTTTCCAGCGGCGAGATCGAGCTCATGTCGATCACGAGCTTGCCCGCCGTGAGGCCCTTCGCGACGCCGTCGTCGGCAAAGAGGACGTTCGCGACGTCAGGCGTGTCCGGCACCATCAGGATGACGATGTCGGCGTCCTTTGCCACCGCCGTCGAGTCGGCCACGACGTTAGTCGCTGCGCGCAGGTCGTCCGGCACCGGGTACTTGCCGTTCACGGTGAGCGTGTGGCCGCCCTTCAGAAGGTTGCGCGCCATGTGCGCGCCCATGATGCCGAGGCCGATAAAACCAATCTTTGCCATCTTGTGTGTCTCCGTTAAAACTGTGCAGTCGGATCGAATGCGGTTGCTGCGCGCTTAGACGAGCGCGGCCGAACGCTGCTGCGCGGCGCGCAGCCAGCCAAGTCCTTCCACGGTCGTCGTCTTCGGCTTGTACTCGCAGCCGATGTAGCCTTCGTAGCCGAGCGAGTCGAGCAGGTCGAACAGGAACGGGTAGTGGATCTCGCCCGTGCCCGGCTCGTTGCGGCCCGGGTTGTCGGCGAGCTGGATGTGGGCGATCTTCGCGAAGTGCTTCTTGATGGTCGCCGCGAGTTCGCCTTCCATGCGCTGCATGTGATAGATGTCGTACTGCAGGAAGACGTTGTCCGAGCCGGTTTTCTCGATCACGTCCAGCGCCTCGGCCGAACGGTTCAGCGCGAAGCCCGGAATGTCGTATGCGTTGCACGGCTCGACGAGGAGGCGAATGCCTTCCTGCTTGAGCGCGGCGGCGGCGAACGTGAGGTTCTCCACGATCGTCGCGAGCGCCGTGTCGCGCGACACGCCGGCCGTCGGAATGCCGACGAGGCAGTTCAATTGCGGCACCTTCAGCGCCTTCGCGTATTCGATCGCGCGGCCCACGCCTTCCTGGAACTCGCTCTTGCGATCGGGCAGGCAGGCAATGCCGCGCTCACCCGCTTCCCAGTTGCCGGCGGGCAGGTTGTGCAGCACGAGCTTGAGCTTGTTCGCCTCGAGGCGCTCAGCCAGCTCGTTGGTCTGGTACGGGTACGGGAAGAGGAATTCCACGGCGTCGAAGCCCGCGCTCGCGGCCGCGGCGAAGCGGTCGAGGAACGGGACTTCGTTGAACAGCATGGTCAGGTTCGCTGCGAATTTCGGCATGATGCTTGGGTCTCGCTGGTCGGTCAAAGAAGGAAGTCGGGGCAGGCGGCGCGCCGGTATCGTGCGCGCTGCCCGCATGGGTGAGGCTCAGTCGAGTGCCTGCAGTGCGCTGATCGCGGTGGGCGCGTGCTCCGGCTTGTCGGCCAGTTCCTCGAACTCGTTGACCGCGTCGATTTCGGCGCCCATCGAGATGTTGGTCACGCGCTCGAGAATCACTTCAACCACCACCGGCACGCTATGCTCGGCGGCCAGTGCCTGGGCCTGCTTCAGCGCGGGCTCGATCTCTTCCGGCTTGAACACGCGCAGCGCCTTGCAGCCGAGGCCTTCGGCTACCGTCACGTGATCCACGCCATAGCCGTTCACTTCCGGCGCGTTGATGTTCTCGAACGCGAGCTGCACGCAGAAGTCCATGTCGAACGCGCGCTGTGCCTGGCGGATCAGGCCCAGATACGAGTTGTTCACGACCACGTGGACATACGGCAGCTTGAACTGCGCGCCCACGGCCAGTTCTTCGACCATGAACTGGAAGTCGTAGTCGCCCGAGAGCGCGACGATCGGACGGGCCGGATCGGCGGCACGCACGCCGAGCGCCGCCGGAATCGTCCAGCCGAGCGGGCCCGCCTGACCGCAGTTGATCCAGTTGCGCGCCTTGTAGACGTGCAGGAACTGGGCGCCCGCGATCTGCGAGAGGCCGATCGTGCTCACGTAGCACGTGTCGCGGCCGAACACCTTGTTCATCTCTTCATACACGCGCTGCGGCTTGATCGGCGCGTTGTCGAAGTGGGTCTTGCGCAGCATCGTGCGCTTGCGCTCCTGGCACTCGGCCACCCAGGCGCTGCGATCCTTCAGCTTGCCGGCGGCCTTCCATTCCTGCGCGACTTCGTTGAAGAGCTCCAGCGCGGCCCTGGCGTCCGACACGATGCCGAGATCCGGGCCGAACACGCGGCCGATCTGCGTCGGTTCGATGTCGACGTGCACGAACTTGCGGCCCTTCGTGTAGACCTCGACGCTGCCCGTGTGGCGGTTGGCCCAGCGGTTGCCGATGCCGAGCACGAAGTCCGAAGCGAGCATCGTCGCGTTGCCGTAGCGGTGCGACGTTTGCAGGCCGACCATGCCGGCCATCAGCGGATGGTCGTCGGGAATGGCGCCCCACGACATGAGCGTCGGGATCACCGGCACGCCCACCGTTTCGGCGAACTGGACGAGCAGGTCTTCCGCCGCGGCGTTCAGCACGCCGCCGCCCGAAACGATCAGCGGCTTCTCGCTGGCGTTGAGGAATTCGAGCGCCGCTTCGATCTGCTTGCGCGTCGCCTTCGGCTTGTAGACCGGCAGCGGTTCGTAGGTGTCGATGTCGAATTCGATTTCGGCGAGCTGCACGTCGATCGGCAGGTCGACCAGCACCGGACCCGGACGGCCCGAGCGCATCAGATGGAACGCCTGCTGGAACACGCGCGGCACGAGCGCCGGTTCGCGCACCGTGACGGCCCACTTCGTGACGGGCTTGGCGATCGATTCGATGTCGACGGCCTGGAAGTCTTCCTTGTAGAGGCGGGCGCGCGGCGCCTGGCCCGTGATCGCGAGGATCGGAATCGAGTCGGCGGAAGCGGAGTAGAGGCCCGTGATCATGTCGGTGCCGGCGGGGCCCGACGTGCCGATGCACACGCCGATGTTGCCCGGCGCGGCACGCGTGTAGCCTTCGGCCATGTGCGAGGCGCCCTCGACGTGGCGCGCCAGCACGTGCGTGATGCCGCCGGCCTTCTTCATCGCCGAATAGAACGGGTTGATGGCGGCGCCCGGCACGCCGAACGCGGTGTCGATCCCTTCTTTTTCGAGCACCAGCACGGCTGCGTCGACGGCTCTCATCTTGGCCATGAATGTCTCCTGAGTATCGCGATATGCGCAAATGACAAGGTTCCTGAAGCGCACTTTAAGGACATACGAAAGGTTTGATAAGATCAGTCCGGGTCGCTTATTTCGAAACTAAAAGTATGGAATGCCGCCGGGATGGGCCTCGGCGGCAGGAGAGGGAGACGCCATGGACCGCTTCAAGCAGATCGAAACCTTCGTGCGCGTGGCCGACGCGGGCAGCCTTGCGGCGGCGGCGCTGGAGGAGGGTGTTTCGCCCGTGATCCTCGGGCGGCGCATCGACGCGCTGGAAAAGCGCCTGGGCGTGAAGCTGATGTACCGCTCCACGCGGCGGCTCGTGGTGAGCGAGGAAGGCGGCGCCTTTCTCGAACGCTGCCGGGGCCTGCTCGCCGAGTGGGAGCAGGCGGAGAACGAGCTTTCCGCGGGGCGGCGCGTCGTGAACGGCCATCTGATCGTCTCGGCGCCGGCGGCTTTCGGGCGCAAGCACGTTGCGCCGCTCGCACCGGCGTTTCTCGCCGACAAGCCCGAACTCCAGGTCTCCTTCAACCTGACCGACCGCGTGGTCGATCTCGTGCGCGAGGGCTACGACCTGTCGATTCGCATCGGCGGTTCGGTCGATCCGAACTTCGTCGCCGTGAAGCTCGCCTCGAACCGGCGCGTGGTGTGCGGCACGCCCGAATACTTCCGCAAGCACGGCAAGCCGAAGACGCTCGAAGACCTGCCGAACCACAACTGCCTCGCGTTCAACCTGCAGGGCGGCCAGAACCGCGGCTGGTACTTCCGGCGCAATGGAAAAATCGTGACGGTGCGCGTGGGCGGCACGCTCGACTGCAACGACGGCGAACTGCTGCACCGCTGGGCGACCGAGAGCCTGGGGCTGGGCTGGCGGTCCACCTGGGAGATCGATGCGCAACTGGCGCGCGGCGAACTCGAGACGGTGCTCGACGAGTATGCGTTGCCCGACTACGACATCCTCGCGGTGTATCCGCAGCAGCGCTACGTGCCGGCCAAGGTGCGCTACTTCATCGACTACCTGAAGGAAGTCTATGCGCGGCCGGGGTACTGGAGCGGCGAGGCGGGCTGACTGGCGCGCCCGATGGGGGGGCAGATACGGGGCCGGGTGCGTTCGAGGGCCGGCAGGCCGCGCAAGTCATTGAAAATACGCCCGAATCAGCGTGCCCGATCACGATTCTGGTTGCGTGCCATCCACACTCGCGCTACAATGTTCGGCTTCTCACTTGCCGCACCGGTTCCGACGCCCGGGTGGCTTATATCCACAAGTAAGCACAAGGAGTGATACATGCGTCATTACGAAATCGTCTTCATCGTGCACCCCGATCAAAGCGAGCAAGTGCCCGCCATGATCGAGCGTTACAAGGGCACGATCACGTCGCACGGTGGCCAGATCCACCGTATCGAAGACTGGGGCCGTCGCCAACTGGCCTACATGATCGAGAAACTCGCGAAGGCTCACTACGTCTGCATGAACATCGAATGCGACCAGGCCACGCTCGACGAGCTGGAACACGCGTTCAAGTTCAACGACGCCGTTCTGCGTCACCTCATCGTCAAGATGAAGAAGGCCGAAACCGGCCCGTCGCCGATGATGAAGGAAGTGCAGCGCGAAGAAGCCAAGAAGGCGGCTGCCCAGCCGGCCGACGCGCAGGCTTAATGACACAAGCCATCAGGGTTTTTTGAACGTAGTTGCGTAAATCAGCCACGTGAACAGGCTGCAACTTACAGCCAGCGTCGTCGAACGCGAACCGGTGCGGTATACCCCCGCTGGCGTTCCGATCGCAAGCTGCACGTTGCATCACCGCACCGAAGTCGTCGAGGCCGGCATTGCCCGCCTCGTGGAACTGACGATGGACGCGGTAGCTGCCGGCGAGGCGTGCGGCAAGCTGGAAAGCTGCGAGATGGGCGTCGAAACGCTCTTCACCGGCTTCCTGGCTAAAAAGCACCGCAACGCGCGAACCCTGGTGTTTCACATCACCGAAATGCAAGGTACAGGAAAGGACTAATCATGCCCCGCCCGACTGGTAAGAAATTCGACAAGCGTCGTCAGCAACAAAATCCGCTCTTCAAGCGCAAGAAGTTCTGCCGCTTCACGGCAGCCAACGTCGAACAGATCGACTACAAGGATCTCGACACGCTGAAGGACTTCATCGGCGAAAACGGCAAGATCACGCCGGCACGCCTGACGGGTACGAAGGCCCACTATCAGCGTCAGCTGGACACGGCTATCAAGCGCGCGCGTTTCCTCGCGCTGATGCCGTACACCGACCAGCACAAGGCCTAACAAGACGACGCGATAAGGAGCAATAGAATGCAGATCATTCTTCTGGAAAAAGTCGTCAACCTGGGCAACCTCGGCGACATCGTGAAGGTGAAGGACGGTTACGCACGTAACTTCCTGATCCCGAACAAGAAGGCACGCCGCGCCACGAAGGACGCAATTGCCGAATTCGAAGTTCGCCGCGCCGAACTCGAAAAGGCCGCCGCTGAAAAGCTGGCAACTGCTCAAGCCGAAGGCGAAAAGCTGAACGGCCTGACCGTTCAGATCGGCCAGAAGGCTGGTGTGGACGGCCGTTTGTTCGGCTCGGTCACGAACGCCGACATCGCCGAAGCCCTCACGAAGGCTGGCTTTGCAGTGGAAAAGATGCAAGTGCGTCTGCCGGAAGGCCCGCTGAAGATGGTGGGCGACCACCCGGTGCAAGTTTCGCTGCACACCGACGTCCTCGTCGACGTCACGGTGTCGGTGCTGGGCGAGCACGCCTAAGGCACACGGGCGACCCGTCAGGGCCGCTCGACCCTGGTTGTTCGAAAGAGGCAGGAGCCCCGCGGCTTCTGCCTTTTTTGTTGCGCGGGCGCCTTGTGGCGTTTCGCGCTTTCCGGCTTGTTCCAGGTAGCCGGCTTGTCCGATAATTGCCCTCCATGAACGCGCCCAAAGATCCCCAACTCGAATCGCTGAAAGTCCCTCCGCATTCGATCGAGGCCGAGCAGTCGGTGCTCGGCGGCCTGTTGCTCGACAACGGCGCCTGGGACCGGATTGCCGATTTCCTCTCGCAAGGCGACTTCTACCGGTACGATCACCGCATCATTTTCGAGCATATCGGCCGGCTGATCTCGTCCGCGCGGCCCGCCGACGTGGTGACGGTGTACGAGTCGCTCGGCACTTCGGGCAAGGCCGAGGAGGTGGGCGGCCTCGCGTACCTGAACGCGCTCGCGCAGAACACGCCGAGCGCGGCGAACATCCGCCGCTACGCCGAGATCGTGCGCGACCGCGCCGTGCTGCGCCGTCTCGTCTCGGTCGCCGACGAAATTTCGGCGGACGCGTTCAATCCGCAGGGCAAGGAGGTGCGGCAGCTTCTCGACGAGGCCGAGGCGAAGGTGTTCTCGATCGCCGAAGACGGCGCGCGCGGCACCCAGGGTTTCCTGGAGATCGGCCCGCTGCTCACGCAGGTCGTGGAGCGCATCGACACGCTCTACCACACGGCCAACCCGAGCGACGTGACAGGCACGCCCACGGGCTTCATGGATCTCGACCGCATGACCTCGGGCATGCATGGCGGGGAGTTGATCATCGTGGCGGGGCGTCCGTCGATGGGTAAGACGGCGTTCTCGATGAATATCGGCGAGTACGTGGCCGTGGAATACGGCCTGCCGGTGGCGGTGTTCTCGATGGAAATGCCGGGTACGCAGCTCATCATGCGTATGCTCGGTTCCGTTGGCCGTCTCGACCAGCACCGCATGCGCACGGGCCGGCTCACCGACGAGGATTGGCCGAAGCTCACGCACGCCGTGCAGAAAATGAGCGAGGCGCAAATCTTCATCGACGAGACGGGCGGCCTGAACCCGATGGAGCTGCGCTCGCGTGCGCGGCGCCTCTCGCGGCAGTGCGGCAAGCTGGGCCTCATCATCGTCGACTACCTGCAGCTGATGAGCGGCTCTTCGAGCGGTGAGAACCGCGCCACGGAAATTTCCGAAATTTCACGTTCGCTCAAGAGTCTCGCCAAGGAGCTGGACGTGCCGGTGATCGCGCTTTCGCAGCTGAATCGGGGGCTCGAGCAGCGTCCGAACAAGCGTCCGGTGATGTCGGACCTGCGCGAATCGGGCGCTATCGAACAGGACGCGGACGTGATCCTGTTCATCTACCGCGACGAGGTTTACAACCCCGACAGCCCCGACAAGGGCACGGCCGAGATCATCATCGGCAAACAGCGTAACGGTCCGATCGGACCGGTTCGCCTCACGTTCCATGGGCAATACACGAAGTTCGACAACTTTGCCGGAGCGCAGACCTTCTACGGCGGCGACTGACGCCGTCGTCCCGCCTGTCAAGCCGCGCGGAGCGAGACGGGGCGCCGGCGTGGCGCAAATGCCGCTCCCGTGTCCGGCGACAAGTGCGCCTCATTGCGCCTGACGTTACAATGTTGCCGCTTTATGACGGCCATTTGACGGCAATTTTGCCGTTTTGTGACGGCAAACCGAGACCCATTTCCAGGATTCCAATGTTCGGTCGATTCATGCCCACCGAGGGCAAGTTCTTCGAGATTTTCAACGCGCATGCAAAGTGCATGGTTTCCGCGAGCCAGGAGCTGGAGCTTCTGATCGACAACCTGGCCGACGCGGAAATGCACAAGCAGAACGTCCAGACCGCCGAGAAGGCCGCCGACAAGCTCACGCACGAAGCGATCGACCTGCTGCACAAGACCTTCATTACGCCGCTGGACCGCGACGAGATCCACAAGCTGATTTCGACGATGGACGACGCGCTCGACCTGATGGAAGACGTCGCCACGGCCATTTCGCTGTACGACGTGCAGGCGGTGACCGCGGAAGCGAGCCAGCTCGCGCACATCTGCACTACCACGACCCAGCGTGTTCAGACCGCCGTGGGGCTGCTCTCGGACATGAAGCAGGCGCGCGAGATCCTGAAGGCGTGCGAGGACATCGACCGCCTGGAGTCGGACGCGGACCGCCTGCTGCGCTCCGCAATCTCGAAGCTCTTCCGCGAGGAAGACAACGTCAAGACGCTGATCAAGCTGAAGGCCATCTACGAGTTGCTCGAGGCGATCACCGACAAATGCGAGGATGTGGCGAACATCATCGAAGGCATCGTGCTGGAAAACGCCTGAGCTCGCCGCGATGCAATCGATACAACTCGCCATCTGGGTGGTCGCGTCGCTCGTCGCCATCTCGCTGATCTTCGACTTCATGAACGGCTTTCACGACGCGGCGAACTCGATCGCCACGGTCGTGTCGACGGGCGTCCTCAAGCCGCAGCAGGCGGTGGCGTTCGCGGCCATGTTCAACGTCATCGCCTATTTCGTGTTCCACCTGAAGGTGGCGCAAACGGTAGGCAAGGGCACCATCGATCCCGATATCGTCGACCACTATGTCGTGTTCGGCGCGCTCGTGGGCGCGATCGGCTGGAACGTGCTGACCTGGTATTACGGCATTCCGTCGAGTTCGTCGCACGCGCTGATTGGCGGACTCGTGGGCGCGGCGCTCGCCAAGTCGGGCTGGCATTCGCTGAACTTCGACGGCCTCATGAAGACCGTCGCGTTCATCTTCATCTCGCCGCTGCTCGGTTTCATCCTCGGCTCGTTCTTCATGCTGCTCGTGTCGTGGCTGTATTTCCGCACGCCGCCGAGCAAGGTGGACCGGCGCTTCCGCCGGCTGCAGCTGATTTCCGCGAGCTTCTATAGCCTTGGCCACGGCGGCAACGACGCACAAAAGACCATCGGCATCATCTGGATGCTGCTGATCGCCACGGGCTACGCTTCGGCCACGGCCGCTGCGCCGCCGATCTGGGTGGTGGGCGGCTGCTATCTGTCGATGGGGATCGGCACGCTGTTCGGCGGCTGGCGGATCGTGCGGACGATGGGGCAGAAGATCACCAAGCTCAAGCCGGTGGGCGGTTTCTGCGCCGAGACAGGCGGGGCGATCACGCTCTTCACTGCCTCCTGGCTCGGCATCCCCGTTTCGACCACACATACCATCACCGGCGCCATCGTCGGCGTGGGGGCGACGCAAAAGCTCTCCGCCGTGCGCTGGGGCGTGGCTGGAAACATCGTTTGGGCATGGGTGCTCACGATTCCGGCTTCCGCCGCGCTCGCCGCTGCGGGCTGGTGGCTGGGGCACCGTCTGATGTGATGCAGTGCCCGGCGCCGCCGCAGGCCGCGCCGGGCCGTTTTTTGCGGATAGGGCTCAGATGATCGGCGCCGAGCCGCCGTCCATGGGGATCAACGCGCCCGTGACGTAACTGGCGCGGCGGCTTGCCAGAAAGAGCGCGACATCGGCGACTTCTTCCGGCTTCGCATAGCGCCCGAGCGGCACCTTGGCCTCGCTGCGCTCAAGCACCGTTTTCTTGTCGGTGCCTTCCCTCCCAGCTTCCAGTTCCAGCGCTTCCTGTATCCGCTCCGTGAGCGTCGAGCCTGGATTGATCGCGTTGATGCGGATGCCGTAGCGCGCGTGATAGTGCGCGAGCCCCACGGTCGCGAGCATCAGCGCGGCATTGGCGGCGCCTCCCGCGATATGGATGTCGCTCGCGTACTTGCCGCCCATGCCGATGATGTTCACGATCGTGCCGGGCTCCGCAACGTCGCCGGCTTTCACGCGTTCCACCATGCGCCGCAGCACCTCCTGCTGCGGGTAGATGTACGGGAAGTACTTGGCTTCCATGGTCGCCCTGAAGGCTTCGGCGTCGAGCGTTTCGGGATCGTAGCGGCGCGCGGCGCCCGCGCTGTTGACGAGGACGTCGATGGGGCCGACGCTCGTCGAGACGTCTTCGACCACGTCGGCGGCGCTGTGCGGTTCGTGCAGGTCGGCGCGCGTGAGGTGCACGTGCAGTCCCTCGCTGGCCAGTTGTTCGCGCGCGCGAGCCAGATTGGCGGGGTCGCGCGAAACGATGGCCACCCGCGCACCTTCTCTCGCAAACGCCCGGGCGCAGGCGAGGCCGATACCTTTGCTGCCGCCGGTGATCAGAACCACCTTGTTGTTGAGTCCAAGATCCATCGCTGCCTCGCTTGCCTTGCTACGGAAGGGGTATCAAAGACGATAGCAGACGCAGCGGGCAGCGCAAACCGCGTTGGCCGTCCGGCCAGGGGGCTCTGCGCCATGCGGTGTTGCGAGGTGCGGGGCGTCAGTAGCCGCCGTTGGCGAAGCGGGCGATAGGGTCGTCGCTCGATTGCGTGGGGGCGCGCTGTGCGGTGCCTGCTGTCGAAGCGCGCATGATCTGCACCGGTTCGGCGGCGGGCTGGACGGCCGCCGAGCCGGCCCGCGCAGCCTGGCGTTCGGCCGTGGCGGCGGCCGGCGGCGGTGGTTCGAAGGCATCCGCCGCAGCGTCGATCGGGTCGGGTTGCGCGGCAGTTGCGGTTGGGGCGGGCGGGGCTGTTGAAGTCGCTGGCGCGCTGCCGCCATTGGCGGCCACGCCGGCAACCGGCGCAGCCACGCCTGGCGCAACTGCGCCGGCTTGACGCGCCTGCATTTGAGCCGCGCCGAGCGTTGCGGGCGGCGGCTCGAACGCATCGGCCTGCGCGGCTGTGGGCGTGGCCGGCGCCGGGGTCGTAGCCGGGGTATAGGCAGGTGCGACGGCAACTGGCGCTACGGCAGCCGTCAGCCGGTTCTGATCGGCGGGAGCGGTTCGCGCAGCAGGAGGCGCCGTGACAG
The DNA here is from genome assembly GCF_000684975.1 of Paraburkholderia acidipaludis NBRC 101816. Lineage (GTDB taxonomy): Bacteria > Pseudomonadota > Gammaproteobacteria > Burkholderiales > Burkholderiaceae > Paraburkholderia > Paraburkholderia acidipaludis. Next base: position 37,819 of record NZ_BAXZ01000026.1, read on the forward strand.
CCGTCGCTACCACCGGCGCGGGTGCCGGCATGACCGCGGTCGCGGCGCCGGGACCCTGCGCCGGCGCGGACGCTTCCCAGGTCGGCGTCTCAAACGGCGCCGGCGTCTGTTTTGGCGGCGCCATCCGGCGAATGCCGTCGAAGTGCTTCGCCCAGTAGGGATTGGTCAGATAGTCGAGCCGCACGGTCCCGCCGGTCGAAGGCGCGTTCACGAAGCGCAGCTTGCCCACATAGATGCCCACGTGTGAATGCGGTCGTCCGGTCGTGTTGAAGAACACGAGGTCGCCGGCCGCGATTTCGTCGGGGTCGATGCTCTGCCCGCGCTCGCTCATTTCCGCGGTGGTGCGCGGCAGGTCCACGGAGGCGGCCCGCGCCAGCACGTACTTGACGAGACCGCTGCAATCGAAGCCGCTGTCGGGCGTATTGCCGCCCCAGCGGTAGGGTATGCCCACGAGCCCCATGGCCTCGATGGAGATTTCCTCGCGGCCGATGCTGTGGTCGACGAAATCCGGGAAGCCCGGCGGCCGGGTGCGCCAGGCATCGGCGGTCGTGGACGAACCGCTGCTGCGCGAAACCCGCTCCGGCGCGCTGGAGCAGGCAGCCAGAAAAATCACGATCAGTAACGGAAGCCAGAGTCGGCGCATGAAACAACGCTCGGGCGACGACATCCACCCGGGGGATAGCCGGTAATGCGCCGATAGTAGCCCGGCTGGCGGGGCTGTCGCAAGAATTCTTGATAATTTACTTAAACTTCGTACAAAAGATGTTGCTTCCCGGGCACGCCACGTTATAAAAAAAGGACCGTATCCGGCGATCCGGAACGGTCCTTCGGGGGTTGCTCAGAGGGTGTGGAACGCGCTTACAGGATGTCCGACGCGTAGTCCGCGAGGCGCGAGCGCTCGCCGCGCGCGAGCGTGACGTGGCCGCTGTGCGCCCAGCCCTTGAAGCGGTCGACGACGTAGGTGAGGCCCGAGCTGCCTTCGGTCAGATACGGCGTGTCGATCTGCGCAATATTGCCGAGGCAGACGATCTTCGTGCCCGGGCCCGCGCGCGTGACGAGCGTCTTCATCTGCTTCGGCGTCAGGTTCTGCGCCTCGTCGATGATCAGATACTTGTCGACGAACGTGCGGCCGCGCATGAAGTTCATGCTCTTGACCTTCAGGCGCGAGCGGATCAGTTCCTGCGTGGCGGCGCGGCCCCATTCGCCGGCGGCGTCGTCGGTTTTCTGGAGCACTTCGAGGTTATCGTCGAAGGCGCCCATCCAGGGCTGCATTTTTTCCTCTTCCGTGCCCGGCAGGAAGCCGATGTCCTCGCCGACGGGCACCGTCGCGCGCGTCACGATGATCTCGTTGTAGCGCTTGTCGTCGAGCACCTGCGCAAGGCCGGCCGCGAGCGCCACGAGCGTCTTGCCCGTGCCCGCCTGGCCGAGCAGCGTCACGAAGTCGATGTCGGGATTCATCAGCAGGTTCAGCGCGAAGTTCTGCTCGCGGTTGCGCGCCGTGATGCCCCATACGTTGTTCTTGTGGTGGCCGTAGTCGCGTAGCGTCTGCAGGAGCGCCGTTTTGCCGTTGAGCTCGCGCACGATCGCGTGGAACGCGGGTTCGCCGTTCTGCGGCTCCAGATAGACGAACTCGTTCACGAGCATTGACGCGCACTCGGGACCCGTCACGCGGTAGTAGGTCGTGCCGGACTTGGTGTCCTGCCACGATTCCATGCCCTTGGCGTGCTTCGCCCAGAAGTCCTGCGACAGCGCGCGGATGCCCGAGTAGAGCAGGTCCTTGTCTTCGAGAACCTGGTCGTTGAAGTAATCTTCGGCGGGCAGGCCGAGCGCATGCGCCTTGATGCGCATATTGATGTCTTTCGACACCAGCACGACAAGGCGGTCCGGCCGGTCGCGCTGCAGCGCGCGCACGACGCCGAGGATCTGGTTGTCGGCCTTGCCTTCGGGCAGGCCGTCCACCGGATCGATGTGCGTGAGCGTGGTCTGGAAATACAGGCGTCCGAGCGCCTCGCGGCTGCCGAGGCGCGCCAGCGAAATGCCTTCGGAGATCGGGCCCGCGTTGGCAACGAGCTGGTCGAGCGTGCGGCTCACCTGGCGCGCGTTGCGCGCCACTTCCGACATGCCCTTTTTGTGATTGTCGAGTTCCTCCAACGTCATCATCGGCAGATAGACGTCGTGTTCCTCGAAGCGGAAGAGACAGGTCGGGTCGTGCATCAGCACGTTCGTGTCGAGCACGAAGAGCTTGCGCACTTCGGTGCCTTCTTCCGGATGCAGGCGTTTTTTCGCGGTGCCGCGCGTGCCCGGTGCGGGCGTCGCGCCGGCGGTCTTGCCCGCGCCCGGTTTGCCGCTGCGGGCAATCGGCGCTTCGGTTTCGACATCCGCTTCCATGGGCTGCAGGAGCGCCGCGGTCTGCTTGCGCTTGCGGGCGGGTGCGGGCGCCACGGGTTCGAGCGCAGCCAGCTCCGCGCCGCCGACGGGCAGCGGCACCGTGCGCAACGTCGTGGCGGCGTTGGCGGCCGGCGTCATCGGCTCGGCGACACTCGCGGCGCCGTATTCGGCAACGTCGAGCGCGTCATTGTCGCTCGCCGTTTTGCGCGTGCTGCGCGTGGTCCGCGCGCGCGCCTTGTATTCCTCGGGCGGCAGCAGATTGCCGAGCTTGCTGGGGGGGGTAGGCAAAGGCATGGTGTCCCTCGAAAAAATCGGGTCGAGTGGGCGCGGTGTTAACCGTGCGGTGCGCTTTCGGGCGACGCGCTCGGATGCCGGGTGGGCGCCCGCCGCTGTCGCGCTGGGTGCGCGCTCAGGTCTGGAAATGCCGGTTCGCCTGGTTTTCGATCGGCTCCTTGACGTAGACGCGCGCCGGGTCGCTAGGCCGGTGCGGCGTAGAGGGAGTGAGAACAAACAAAAAAGCCGCCGCCCCGACTGACGAGGCAAGCGGCTTGACTGCTTCGCGGCGCGGTAGGGCTTGAGCGGTCATCCTGTGACCGTTGGCGAAACCGCGGCAATGCGAATAAAAATGGGGTGGACAGGCACTCATTGCAGCCCAATATAACGCGCCTCAAAGCGCTTGTACAGCCTCCAGGACCTCGTCGACATGGCCCGGAACCTTGATGCCGCGCCACTCTCGGCGCAACACGCCAGCGGCGTCGATGAGGAAGGTGGAGCGTTCGATGCCACGTACTTCTTTGCCATACATTTTCTTCATTTTGATGACGCTGAAGAGCGTGCACAGCGCTTCATCGCCATCCGATACCAAGGTAAACGGCAATTCGAGCCTGGCCTTGAAGTTATCGTGCGAGCGCACGCTGTCGCGCGACACGCCGACGATCTGCGCGCCCGCCTTCTTGAACTTCGGATTGAGGTCGCGGAATTGCAAGCCCTCGGTCGTGCAGCCCGGGGTGTTGTCCTTCGGATAGAAGTACAGCACGATCTTGCTGCCTTTGAGGCTGGAAAGCGTGAAGTCGCCGCCGGTAGCGGGTGCGGTGAAGTCGGGAACGGGTTGGTCGACTGCGATGGGCACGAGGTCCTCCGGTTGTTATTGTCGGGCGTAGCGCGAGGGCGGCGCGGCGCATTGCCGGGACGACGCCGTCCGGGACGCGAGAGAGACTCGAAAAACGCGTGCGGACGGCGAATTCAGTCGGGCTGGACGATCAACTGGCCGGAGCGGCCGGTGATCTCGCCCCAGGTAACAGGGTACGATGGCAGCGAATCGCGGTCCAGCGTTGCATGGTAGTCACCCATCGTGGCAAACGTGTGGCCCTGCGCGCGCCAGCCCGCGAGCAGCTGCTCGAACACCGGTGCGAGTTTCTGGCCTTCCAGCTCCGCATGCAGCGTGAACACCTGGTCGTGCGGGTTGTTTTCCGTGAGCTTGAGCATCCAGGCGGCAACGCTGCCGGTGTCGACGCCATCCACGCCGAGCACTTCGTCGAGCGTGGGCAGCGTGGTCGGCATCTGCACGTGGTTCAGCGTGCGGCCTTCCACGACCGGCAGATAGGGCGAGTGCCCGCGCCCGTCCGAGGCGTAGCGCATGCCCCACGCGTCGATCTGCTCGAACGCCGCTTCGTTCATCTGCCAGCCGGCCGCGCCATGCGTGACGGGCGGCGCGCCGAAGATCTGCGCGAAGCGCTCGTGGCTCTTCTGCATCTCGCGCACGGTCCAGTCGCGCTCGCGAACGCGCACGTTGTCCTGCCAGTAGACGTGATCCCACGTGTGGATGCCGCATTCGAAGCCGGCCTCGTGGATCGCGCGCATCTCGGCCGCGGCGCGCACGCCGATGTCGGGACCGGGCAGTAGCACGCCGTACATCAGCTGCTTCACGCCGTAGTGCTCGACCACGGACGTGCGCGACACCTTCTTCAGAAAGCCCGGGCGGAACACGCGGCGCAGCGCCCAGCCCGTGTGGTCCGGGCCGAGGCTGAAGAGGAAGGTTGCGCGCGCCTTGTAGCAGTCGAAGATGCGGGCGAGATTCGGCACGCCTTCGCGCGTGCCGCGCAGCGTGTCGACGTCGATCTTGAGGACGATGCGGGCCAAGTGCCAGGGTCCTTCGCGCGAGGCGTTATTGCTGCTCGACGAGGGCGCGCGCCTCGGCCACGTGGCCGCGGTACGCTTCGAAGATCTTGCGCAGCGCGTCGTCGAAGCTCGACTTCGGCGCCCAGGCGAGTTCCTGCATCGTGTTGTCGATCTTCGGCACGCGGTTCTGCACGTCCTGGTAGCCCGCGCCGTAGTACGCGCCGGACGACGTTTCGACGAGCTGCACCTTCTTCGCCGTTTCCGCGTACTCGGGGAACTCGGCGGCGAGCGCGAGCATCTTGTGCGCGAGTTCGCGCACCGAGAAGTTATTGGTCGGGTTGCCGATGTTGTAGATCTTGCCCGAGGCCACGCCGCCCTTGTTCTCGATGATCTTCATGAGCGCTTCGATGCCGTCGTCGATGTCGGTGAACGCGCGCTTTTGCGCGCCGCCGTCGACGAGGCTGATGTTCTCGCCGCGCACGATATGGCCGAGGAACTGCGTCACGACGCGCGACGAACCTTCCTTCGGCGTGTAGATCGAGTCGAGGCCCGGGCCGATCCAGTTGAACGGACGGAACAGCGTGAAGTTCAGGCCTTCCATGCCGTAGCCCCAGATCACGCGGTCCATGAGCTGCTTCGAGCACGCGTAGATCCAGCGCGGCTTGTTGATCGGACCGTAGGTCAGCGCGGAGGCGTCCGGGTCGAACTGTTCGTCCGAGCACATGCCGTAGACTTCCGAGGTCGACGGAAACACGAGATGCTTGCGGTACTTCACGGCCGAACGCACGATGGGCAGGTTCGCCTCGAAGTCGAGCTCGAACACGCGCAGCGGCTGCTGCACATAAGTAGCGGGCGTGGCGATCGCGACGAGCGGCAGGATCACGTCGCACTTCTTGACGTGGTACTCGACCCACTCCTTGTTGATCGTGATGTCGCCTTCGAAGAAGTGCATCCGCTCATGCTTGACGAGGTCGCCGAGGCGGTCCGTCTGCATGTCCATGCCGAACACTTCCCAGTTCGTGGTTTCGAGAATGCGCTTGGAGAGGTGGTGGCCGATGAAGCCGTTCACACCCAGGATCAGGACTTTTTTCATTGACGGGAAGCGGATGAAGTGAGTTCGGCGAATGCGGCGGGGCTGACGACGGTTTGTACGCCGTCGCGCTCGCGGCGCAGTTCGTGGATCGCGATGGCGCGGCCATCGCCGCAGAGGGCGAAAAGCGCATTATCGCTTACGTGGATACCGGGGGGCAATCGGCCCGACAGCGCGCCCGAAAGCGCCGCCGGCATCGCGCCCGGTCGGGCAAGGCGCGCGCGGGCGATCACGAAGCGTTCGCCGCCGATATCCGTGAACGCGCCGGGATAGGGCGGCGCGACGGCGCGGATCAGGTTGTAGACCTGCTGGGCGCTCTGGCCGAAGTCGATGCGGCCGTCTTCCGGTTTGCGGCCGCCGAAATAGCTGCCCTGCGAGAGATCGTTGGGCAGGTGCGGCGCTTCGCCGGCGACGAGCGCCGGCAGCACGCGCCAGAGCGTCTGCTCGGCGGCCACCGTGACCTTGTCGAAGACCTGGGCAGCCGTATCGTCGGGCAGGATCGGCACCGGCGTTTGCGCCACGATCGCGCCCGCGTCGGGCTTCGCCGCCATTTCGTGCAGCGTCGCGCCGGTTTCCGTTTCGCCGTTGAGCACCGCCCAGTTGGTCGGCACGCGGCCGCGATATTTCGGCAGGAGCGAGCCGTGCATGTTGTACGCGCCGCGCGCGGCGAGCGCGAGCACGTCGGTCGGCAGCATGTGCCGGTAGTAGAACGAGAAAATGAAGTCCGGGCGCGCCGCGGAAACGGCCGAGCGCAACTCGGCGCCTTTCGGGTCGGCGGGCGTGACGACGTCGATGCCGTGCTCTTCGACCACCGATTTCACGCTGCCGAACCAGATGTTTTCGGTCGGGCTGTCTTCGTGGGTGACCACGAGCGCGACGTCCACACCGCCCGCGAGCAGCACCTGCAGGCAGCGTACGCCGACGTTGTGATAGGCGAAAACGACGGCGCGCGGTTTCATTTCTGCATCCCCACGCCTTGCGCGGCTGGCTGCACGGGCTGGACCACGTCCTGACGCGGCGCAGCAGCGACGGCCTCGCCGTTGCGCTCTTCGAGGATGGTCTGCACGAGATAGCGCGGACGCGCCCGCACCTGCTGGTAGATGCGGCCGATGTACTCGCCGAGCAGGCCGAGCGCGAAGATGATCACGCCGAGCAGGAAGAACGTGATGGCGAACAGCGTGAACACGCCTTGCACTTCCGCGCCGATGATGAAGCGCCGGATCAGCAGGAGGACGAAGAGGCCGGCCGAGCCGAGCGAGAGGATCACGCCGATGAACGACAGCCACTGCAGCGGCACGACCGAGAAGCCGGTGACGAGGTCGAAGTTCAGGCGGATGAGGCTGTAGAGCGAGTACTTCGATTCGCCCGCGAAGCGCTCTTCGTGCGCGACCTCGACCTCGACCGGGTTCTGCGCGAACGTGTAGGCAAGCGCCGGGATGAACGTATTGATCTCGCCGCAGCGGTTGATGGTGTCGATGATGTGGCGGCTGTAGGCGCGCAGCATGCAGCCCTGGTCGGTCATCTTGATGCGCGTGATGCGCTCGCGCAGACGGTTCATCATCTGCGAAGCCTTGCGGCGCCACAGGCTGTCCTGGCGCTGCATGCGGATCGTGCCGACGTAGTCGTAGCCTTCACGCATCTTCTCGACGAGCTTGCCGATTTCTTCCGGCGGGTTCTGCAGGTCCGCATCGAGCGTGATGACGATCTCGCCGCGCGCCTGCTCGAAGCCGGCGAGGATCGCCATGTGCTGGCCGTAGTTGCCATTGAGCAGGATCACGCGCGTAGTGTCGGGGCGCGCGCGGAACTGCTCCGCGAGCATCGCCGCCGAGCGGTCGCGGCTGCCGTCGTTGATGAAGATGATTTCATACGCCGCGCCGAGCTTGTCGAGCGCCGGATACAGGCGCGCGAACAGCGCCGCGAGCCCGGCTTCCTCGTTGTAGACCGGAATGATGACCGAGACTTCCGGCTCTAGCCTCGTCAAGGTGCGTTGTTCCGTTTGACTCATGAGTGCGTCTTTTCCGTATGTATTCGTAGCGCTTGCGCGTGGTGTTGCGGTCATGTGTACGGGCCTTTCCCTGTCAAGGCTTCGGCCTGCGCCGTACGCGCGTGCTGCCATGGCCGGCAAGTCGGGCTTTCAGCCCAGGCTGTACTGCTCGCAAATCTCGTTCACGGCGCGGCACACGCGCGCCACGTCGTCTTCCGTCATCTGCGTGAAGAGCGGCAGCGTGACCGTGGTCGCGCCGAACCGCTCCGCGTGCGGGAACATCCCTGCCTTGAAGCCCCGCTCGCGATAGAGCGTGAAGAGATGGATCGCCGGGTAGTGCACGCCCGAGCCGATGCCGCGTTCCTTCAACTGCTCCATGAATCCCGCGCGGCTCAAGGCGAGGCGCTCGAGCGGCAGCGTGATCTGGAACATGTGCCAGTTGCTGTTCGCGAAGTCCACAACCGGCAGGCCGACGCCGAGCTTTACCGCCGCGCCGCCCGCGAAGCCCGCGAAATAGGCCCGCGCAAGCTTGCGCCGCTGCTCGATGAAACGCTCGAGATGCCGGAGCTGGCCGAGGCCGACGCGGGCCGCGACATCCGTGAGATTGTACTTGCCGCCGAGCACGTCGCAGTCCATGCCGTCGAAGCCGGTGCGCGTGACGCCCTGCAGGCGGTACTTCTGGGCGAGCACGGCCTCCGCTTCGTCATTGAGGACGAGCGCGCCGCCTTCGATCGACGTGAGGTTCTTGTTCGCGTGGAAGCTGAACGAGACGATGTCGCCGAGCGCGCCGATGCGCTTGCCGTTCCACGTGGCGCCGAATGCCTGGGCGGCGTCCTCGACCACGCGCAGCTTGTGCTGGCGGGCGATGGCGTAGAGCCGGTCCATGTCGACGGGCAGGCCCGCGAGGAACACCGGGATGATGGCCTTGGTGCGCGGCGTGATGGCGGCCTCGAGCTTGTCGAGGTCGATGTTGCGCGTGACGGGGTCGATGTCGGCGAAGACGGGTGTGGCGCCCACCTCGTAGATCACGTTGCTCGTCGCGACCCACGAGGCCGGCGTGGTGATGACCTCGTCGCCGGCGCCCACGCCCGCGATGCGCAGGCCGATCTCGAGCGTGGCCGTGCCCGAATTGAAGGTGCGCACCGGCCGGCCGCCGCAGAATGCCGAGAGGGCGGCCTCGAACGCCTGGTTCTGCGGTCCGGTCGTGATCCAGCCGGAGCGCAGCACGTCGACGACGCCCTGAATGGTTTCTTCGTCGATCTCGGGCCTGACGAACGGCAGGAACGCAACGCTGGACTGGGTCATGGGTGCAGGGCTCGTGAAAAATGGGGCGAAACGCAAGGCGGATGGCCTATCTTGCCGAATTGTAATGTTGGGGCGCAATGCGCCGGCTGCAAGCTCGTGGCGTGCGAGGGCACCCGTCAGCTGCGCGCGAGCACGACCACGCCAATCAGAATGATGCCGATGCCGATGAGCCGCTGGACGGTGAGCGGCTCGCCGAACAGGTACCACGCCGCGAATGCGTTGACCACGTAGCCGAGCGAGAGCATCGGATAGGCGATCGAGACGTCCACGCGCGACAGCCCGACGATCCAGACGGCCACGCTCACCACGTAGCAGCCCAGCCCGCCGATGATCGGCAGCTGGGTGGCGAGCTTCAGGCCGATGGGCAGGATGTTCGCACGGCTGAATTCGAAGTGTCCAACAGCATTGACACCGGCCTTGAGCAACAGTTGCGCGCACGCATTCAGGGCGACGCCGGCAAGGATGCAGAAGAGGGAAATCGGATTCATCATCGGGCGGGTTCGGCTATATATGGGGTCGAATGCGGGTGTCTGCGCGGCGTCGGTTTCCTGGTCGCGCCCGGGCGCGATTATCGCTCAAGCGCGGCGCTCGTCCGCCGCGGTGTCAGGGTGAGTCAGGCTTTTCGACGACGACGCGGCGCGTATCACGTGCGATCACTTCCATCGGCAGCCCTTGCGCGGCCAGTTCGCTGTAGCGCTGCGCCGGGATCAGTGCCAGCGCGTAGCGGTCCGCCTTCCAGCGGTGTTCCCAGTCGGCGATGGTCGGAATCCATTTGTTGGGCTCCTCGGAGATGCCGAACGCGAGTTCGTCGGTGACTTCGACCATCGTCATGGTGTGGCGCACGTAGAACGGCAGCGTGTGGTCGAGCACGCCCACCGAGTAGAACGGCGTATCGGGCGGCAGTTTCGCGATGGCGGCGCGCACGGCGGGCGCGAGCGGCGCGCCCGAACTGAGCGTGCCGAAGACATCGTGGCCCGTGCCCGCAATCGTGGCGAGCAGGAGCCAGGCGGCGCCCTGGGCAATGGCCGGCGCGGCGGCGCCGGTGCCCGGCGTGCGCTTCGCACGGTTCAGCCACAAGCCGACGGCCGTCGCCACGAAGGCGACCGCGGCCGCCGCGAACACCCAGACCTGGAACTCGCGGTAGAGCGTATTCGGGTTGCGCGCGTCGCCAAGGCGCGTCAGGTAGAACGAGCCGAAGGCGAGCGCGAGGCACAGGAACAGGTAGCCGGCCAGGTGGCGGCGCCACTGTTCACGCTTCATCAGCGGCAGGTAGAGGCCGATCACGAGCGCGAGCGGCGGGGCGATCGGCAGCGTGTACGAGATCAGCTTCGAGTGCGAGGCGCTGAAGAAGAGGAAGATGAAGGCGCTCCAGATCAGCATCAGCGTGACGGGGGCGAAGCCGTTGGGCTGGCGCGGCGTGGCGAGCGCGTGGCGCAGGCTCTGCACGCTCACGGAAAGCCACGGCAGAAAACCCACCAACAGCACCGGCACGAAGTACCAGAATGCGCCGGGGCGGTTCTGCTCGGGCGTCAGGTAGCGGCGGAACTGCTGGACGATGAAGAAGAAGTTGAAGAATTCGGGGTTGCGCTGCTGCACGAGGACGAACCAAGGCGAGGCGACCGCAAAGAACACGATCAGCCCGCTTACGAGGTAGAGCCGCTTCCAGAGCGCCCAGTCGCGCGTGGCCAGGGTGTAGAGCACCAGCACCGCGCCGGGCAGGATCAGGCCGATCAGGCCTTTCGAGAGCACGGCGAGGGCCATTGCGGCCCAGCACACCCACATCCACAGCCGCACCTGGCCCTTTGGCAGGCCGGGGCGCTGGGCGAGCAGCAGGGCGCAGAGCGTGAGCTCCATCCAGAACGACAGGCCCATGTCGAGCGTGTTGAAGTGGCCCATCAGGTTCCAGTACGGTCCCGTGGCCAGCACGAGCGCCGCGAAGAAGCCCGTCGCCGCGTTGAACACGCGCGCCCCGGTGAAGCCGATCAGCAGGACGCCCGCGAAGCCCGCGAGCGCCGTGTAGAGGCGCGCCTGCCATTCGCCGAGGCCGAACCACGCGAACGTGAGCGCGTTCGCCCAGGTCTGCAGCGGCGGCTTCTCGAAGTACTTGTAGCCGTTGTAGCGCGGCGTGATCCAGTCGCCGGTGGCGAGCATTTCGCGGGCCATTTCGGCGTAGCGGCCTTCGTCGCTGGGCAGCAGGTGTCGCCAGCCGAGTGGCACGAACCAGATCACGGCGAGCGCCACGATGAGGAGCAGGATCGCGGCGCGGTTGAGCGGGGGCCTCGAAAGCGTTTCGTTCATGGTTCCAGACTGTTATGGCGTTCGGGGTTCGTGAGGCACGGCGGCGCGCTGTCGACTCGCGGCGCCGGCCGCGTGCAGGCGCGGCGCGCAAGTGTACGTCATCGCGCGGCCCGCGGGCTTAATGCGGGCTTAAGGCGCGATCCAGGCTCGAACGGGATCAGCGTTCGATCAAGAGCGCGGCGGCGACCCGGCGGCCCTCGGCCATCAGGATGTTGTAGGTGCGGCAGGCCGCCTGGATGTCCATCGCCTCCACGCCAATCCGCTTCGCCGCGAGCGCGGCCGTGAGGCGCGGATGCGGGAAGCGCAGGCGGGAGCCGCTGCCGAACAGCACGACTTCGGGCGCGTTCGCCAGCAGCATTTCAAAGAGTTCGGGAGTCAAGGCATCGAACGCGTTCACTGGCCAGGGGACGACCGGCACGTCGGGCAGCACGATGATGCTGCTTTCGTGGCGTTCGAGATTGATTTCGACGTAGTCGGTGCCGTAGCCGGTGACGGTGTTGAGGGCGCCGCTCGAGTCCTGGTGTAGTTTCAAAACGGGTTTCCGGATTGTCGCGGTTCGGGTGACGCCGTGGCGTCTTGCGCATTGCGGAAGTTGACCAATATCCGCTAAATTATAACTTTTTAGCCGCTGCTGCGGCGTTCCACGCTTCGCGCGCCGTCGCCACGAGCTGTTCGGCCGCTGTTCGGCCTGCCGTCAACAAGAGGCAATACACCACGAGGCAACCCCGGGGACACCACCCAGGACGGGACAAGACGTGCGCCCGGCGTCAGCCGTGGCCACCGTCCTTCGCTGCGGCCCGCGTTTTGACCCCATCGATCAACCCTGTCGATGTCCCGGCCTGGCCGGTGGCGCGCGGGTGCCCACGGGTGTCTGGCCCGATCTAGCCCACTTTATTAACCGGATTGCCCGCTTTGAAACCGATCCTGAAATCCAACAAACTCCAGAATGTCTGCTACGACATTCGCGGACCGGTGCTCGAACATGCGAAGCGCCTCGAAGAAGAAGGCCACCGCATCATCAAGCTGAATATCGGTAATCTCGCCCCGTTCGGCTTCGACGCGCCGGACGAGGTCATTCAGGACATGATCCTGAACCTGCCGGGCTCGTCGGGTTATTCGGATTCGAAGGGGGTGTTCGCCGCGCGCAAGGCAATCATGCATTACGCGCAGCAGAAGGGCATCAAGGGTGTCGAGCTCGACGATATCTACATCGGCAACGGCGCTTCCGAGTTGATCGTGATGGCCATGCAGGCGCTCCTGAACGACGGCGACGAAGTGCTGCTGCCGGCGCCCGACTATCCGCTGTGGACGGCCGCCGTGAGCCTCTCGGGCGGCACGCCGGTTCATTACATCTGCGACGAATCGAACGCGTGGATGCCCGACCTGGACGACATTCGCGCGAAGATCACGCCGAACACGCGAGCGCTCGTCGTCATCAACCCGAACAACCCGACCGGCGCGCTCTATTCGGACGACCTGTTGCGCGGCCTCGTCGCCATCGCACGCGAGCACGGCCTGATCCTGTTCGCCGACGAGGTCTACGACAAGATCGTCTACGACGGCAAGACGCATACGGCGCTCGGCTCGCTTTCCGAAGACGTGATCACGGTCACGTTCAACAGCTTGTCAAAAAGCTATCGCGCGTGCGGCTACCGCGCGGGCTGGATGTTCCTTTCCGGCATGACGGGCGAGAACCGCCGCCACGCGAAGGACTACACGGAAGGCCTCGGCATTCTGGCGTCGATGCGCCTGTGCGCGAACGTGCCGGGCCAGTACGCGATCCAGACGGCGCTCGGCGGCTACCAGAGCATCAACGAACTGATCCAGCCCGGCGGGCGCCTCTATCGCCAGCGCGAGCTCGCCTATGAGATGCTCACGGCGATTCCCGGCGTGAGCTGCGTGAAGCCCGAGGCGGCGCTTTACATGTTCCCGCGCCTCGACCCGAAGCTTTATCCGATCCAGAACGACCAGCAGTTCATTCTCGACCTGCTGCTGCAGGAGCGCGTGTTGCTCGTGCAGGGCACGGGTTTCAACTGGAAGCAGCCGGACCACTTCCGGGTGGTGTTCCTGCCGAACGTGGACGACCTGACCGATTCGATCAACCGCATCGCGCGCTTCCTTGACGGCTATCGCAAGCAGCACGGCAACTGAATCCCGATTCCCTTTCAAACTCTTAGACGAACACACGCTGCATGGAACCGATCAAAGTAGGTCTCTTGGGCTTCGGCACGGTGGGCAGCGGCACCTTCACGGTACTGCGCCGCAACCAGGAAGAAATCAAACGCCGCGCGGGCCGCGGCATCGAGATCGCGCGCATTGCCGTGCGCAATCCGGCCAAGGCGACGGCGGCGCTCGGCAGCGAGGCCGGCACGGTCGAATTGACGACCGACTTCAACGCGGTGGCCGACGATCCGTCGATTGCGATCGTCGCCGAAATGATCGGCGGCACGACGCTCGCGAAGGACCTCGTGCTGCGCGCCATCGCGAACGGCAAGCACGTCGTCACCGCGAACAAGGCGCTGCTGGCGGTCCATGGCACCGAGATTTTCCAGGCGGCGCGCGCGAAGGGCGTGATGGTGGCGTTCGAAGCGGCGGTGGCGGGCGGCATTCCCATCATCAAGGCGCTGCGCGAAGGCCTCACGGCGAACCGTATCCAGTACATCGCCGGCATCATCAACGGCACGACGAACTACATCCTCTCCGAGATGCGCGAGCGCGGTCTCGACTTCGCGACCGCCCTGAAGGCCGCGCAGGAGCTGGGCTACGCCGAGGCGGATCCGACCTTCGACATCGAAGGCGTGGATGCGGCGCACAAGGCCACGATCATGAGCGCGATCGCGTTCGGCGTGCCGGTGCAGTTCGACCGTGCCTACGTGGAAGGCATCAGCAAGCTCGACGCCATCGACATCAAGTACGCCGAGGAACTGGGCTATCGCATCAAGCTGCTCGGCATCGCGCGCCGTACCGATCACGGTATCGAACTGCGCACGCACCCCACGCTGATTCCCGCCAAACGGCTGCTCGCGAACGTGGAAGGGGCGATGAACGCGGTGGTCGTGCACGGCGACGCCGTGGGCACGACGCTCTACTACGGCAAGGGCGCGGGCGCGGAGCCGACGGCCTCGGCCGTGGTCGCCGATCTCGTGGACGTCACGCGCCTGCACACGGCCGACCCCGAACACCGCGTACCGCATCTCGCGTTCCAGCCGGACAGCCTCTCGAACACGCCGATCCTGCCGATCGAGGAAGTGACGAGCGGTTACTACCTGCGCCTGCGCGTGGCCGACCAGACGGGCGTGATGGCCGACATCACGCGCATCCTGGCCGACAGCGGCATCTCGATCGACGCGCTGCTGCAGAAGGAATCGGAGCAGGTCGACGCGCAGGGCAAGTCGGAAACCGACATCATTCTGATCACGCACGTCACGCTCGAAAAGAACGTGAACGCGGCGATCGCGCAGATCGAGAAGCTGGCGACGGTGAAGTCGTCGGTGACGAAGCTGCGCATGGAAGGACTGAATTAAGGGCAAGACGATGAATTACGTATCTACGCGCGGCGCGGGCGCCGGCGAGCATCACTCGTTTTCGGACATCCTGCTGGGCGGCCTCGCGCGCGACGGCGGCCTGTATCTGCCTGCGCAGTATCCGCAGGTCACGGCGGATGAGCTCGCGCGCTGGCGCGGTCTCTCCTACGCGGATCTCGCGTTCGAGATCCTCTCGAAGTTCTGCGACGACATCCCCGCCGAGGACCTGCGCGACATCACGCGCCGTACCTACACGGCCGCGACGTATTGCAACGTGCGTCACGGCGAGGACGCAAACCGGATCACGCCGCTCACGCCGCTCGGCGAGGAAAACGGCGCGCAGCTTTCGCTGCTCGAACTCTCGAACGGCCCGACGCTCGCGTTCAAGGACATGGCGATGCAGCTGCTCGGCAACCTGTTCGAGTACGCGCTCGCGAAGGCCGGCCAGCAGCTGAACATTCTCGGCGCGACTTCGGGCGACACCGGCAGCGCCGCCGAATACGCGATGCGCGGCAAGAAGGGCGTGCGCGTGTTCATGCTCTCGCCGCACAAGAAAATGAGCGCGTTCCAGACGGCGCAGATGTTCAGCCTGCAGGACCCGAACATCTTCAACCTCGCGGTGGAAGGCGTGTTCGACGACTGCCAGGACATCGTCAAGGCCGTCTCGAACGATCACGCATTCAAGGCGCAGCAGAAGATCGGCACGGTCAACTCGATCAACTGGGCGCGCGTGGTGGCGCAGGTCGTCTATTACTTCGCGGGCTATTTCGCGGCCACGAAGAACAACGACGAGCGTGTTGCGTTCACGGTGCCTTCGGGCAATTTCGGCAACGTCTGCGCGGGCCACATCGCGCGCATGATGGGCCTGCCCATCGAAAAGCTCGTCGTGGCGACCAACGAGAACGACGTGCTCGACGAATTCTTCCGCACCGGCATCTACCGCGTGCGCGGCGCGGCCGAAACGTGGCATACGAGCAGCCCGAGCATGGATATCTCGAAGGCTTCGAATTTCGAGCGCTTCGTCTATGACCTGCTCGGCCGCGATCCGGCGCGCGTCACGCAACTGTTCCGCGACGTGGAGGAGAAGGGCGGCTTCGATCTGGCAGCGAGCGGCGATTTCGTGCGCGTGCAGCAGTTCGGCTTCGTTTCGGGCCGTAGCAGCCACGCGGACCGCATCGCGACGATCCGCGACGTCTTTGCGCGCTACAACACGATGATCGACACCCATACCGCGGACGGCGTGAAGGTAGCGCGCGAGCATCTGCAGCCCGGCGTGCCGATGGTCGTGCTGGAAACGGCGCAGCCGATCAAGTTCGGCGAGACGATTCGCGAGGCGCTCGACCGCGAGGCCGAACGTCCGGCCGCGTTCGAAGGGCTCGAGTCGCTGCCGCAGCGTTTCGAAGTGGTGCCCGCCGACGCCCGGCGCGTGAAGGACTACATCGCCGCCCACACGGCGGACTGATCCGGGCCGCTGTCCTGCGGTTGGCCCGAATCCGCGGCATACGAAGGACGCGGCGCAACGCCGCGTCCGCACCGCTACAATAACGGCAGACCAACCGTTGAAGGCGGCCTGCGGCCGCCTTCCAGCCGCTCCGATGTCCACTTCCTTCACTTCCGCACCGGCGCCGCGCGCCCCGATGCTTTCCACCGCCGACGCTCTGGCAACGCTGCTCGGCGCGGCCCAGTCGATTGCCGGCACCGCTAACGCAACCGAAACACTGCCGACGCTCGACGCGCTGAACCGCGTGCTGGCGGCCGACGTCGTTTCGCCGCTCGACGTGCCGCCGATGCACACGAGCGCAATGGACGGCTACGCGGTGCGCGTGGCCGATCTCGTGCAGGGCAACCGCCGCATGCCGGTGTCGCAGCGCATTCCGGCGGGCCACGCGCCGCAGCCGCTGGCGGCGGGCACGGCCGCGCGCATCTTCACGGGGGCGACCGTGCCGCCCGGCGCGGACGCGGTGGTCATGCAGGAGCAGACGGAAGTCGCGGAAGGCGAGGCGACCTTTCTGCACACGCCCAAGGCCGGCGAATGGATCACGGCGCAGGGCGCGGATATCCGCAAGGGCTCGGTCATCTTGCCCGCGGGCACGCGGCTTACGCCGCAGGCGCTCGGCCTCGCGGCATCGGTGGGCTGCGCGACGCTCGCCGTCGTGCGCCGCGTCAAGGTCGCGGTGTTCTTCACGGGCGACGAACTGACGATGCCCGGCGAGCCGCTGCGTCCCGGCGCGATCTACAACTCGAATCGCTACACGCTCAACGGGCTGCTGCGCAACCTCGGCTGCGAGGTAACGGACTACGGCATCGTGCCGGACCGGCTGGACGCCACGCGTGCGACCCTGCGCGAGGCGGCCGCCGGTCACGACCTGATCCTGACCTGCGGCGGCGTATCGGTGGGCGAGGAGGATCACGTCAAGCCGGCCGTGGAAGCCGAAGGGCGGCTCTCGATGTGGCAGATCGCCATGAAGCCGGGCAAGCCGCTCGCGTTCGGTGCGGTGCGGCGCGGCGAGACGGCGGATGTGTCGGAAGACGAGGCGTTCTTCATCGGCCTGCCCGGCAATCCGGTATCGAGCTTCGTGACCTTCCTGCTGTTCGTGCGGCCGTTCCTGCTGCGTCTTGCGGGCGCGGCGCAGGTGAGTCCGCGCGCGCTGTCGCTGCGCGCCGATTTCACCCAGGCGAAGGCCGACCGCCGCAACGAATTCCTGCGCGCTCGCGTGAACGGGGCGGGCGGGCTGGAGCTGTTTCCGAACCAGAGTTCGGCGGTGTTGACGTCCACGGTCTGGGGCGACGGTCTGATCGACAACCCGCCCAATCACGCGATCAGCGCGGGCGAGACGGTGCGCTTCATTCCTTTCACTGAATTGCTGTATTGAGTTGAGCCGGACTTCATGAAGATCGAGTTGAGATTTTTTGCGAGCGTGCGCGAGGCACTGGGCGTGGCGCAGGAATCGGCGACGGTGCCCGACGGCATCGCGACGGTCGGCGACGTGCGCGGCTGGCTGCGCGCGCGCGGGGGCGTCTGGGCCGAGACGCTGGCGGAAGGCCGCGCGCTGCGCATGGCCTGCAATCACGTCATGACCGAGCCGGGCACGCGCATCACCGAAGGCTGCGAGGTGGCGTTCTTTCCGCCCGTGACGGGCGGCTGAGGCGCGAGGAGGAGAGCGGCCATGCCGGTGCGCGTGCAAACCGAAGATTTCGACCTGACGACGGAGGTCGCGCAACTGCGCGCGCGCAATCCGGCGATTGGCGCCGTAGCGTGCTTCGTCGGCACCGTGCGCGATCTGAACGACGGCAGCACCGTCGCGACGATGGAACTGGAGCACTACCCCGGCATGACCGAGAAAGCGCTCGAAAATATCGTGGCCGAGGCGCAGCGGCGCTGGCCCGGTATCGAGGTGCTGATCGTGCATCGGGTGGGCAAGCTCGCGCCGCTCGACCAGATCGTGCTGGTGGCGACGACCTCGATGCATCGCGGTGACGCGTTCGCGTCGTGCGAGTTCGTGATGGACTACCTCAAGACCGAGGCGCCGTTCTGGAAGAAGGAAGAGACCGGGCAGGGCGCCCGTTGGGTGGATGCCCGCGTGAGCGACGATGTGGCCCTCGCGCGCTGGGGCGTGGCTTCGGGGAACGGGGCGGGGACGAAGCAGTAGGGCGTGGCCTCGATGCTCGAAGTGCAGAAGCGATATCTTTGACTGCCCCCCCCCAGAAACGCAACTAACAGCCATCCGATGCCACCGGGCACCGACGCGCGGAGAATCCGCGCGAGCGCTTCGAATCAATCCATCGCCTGGCCGACGATTTTCGCCGGAAACGGCTCGCCAGCAGGACGGGCCGGCAAGTCGTGATCATCCCCAACACCTGCCGGACGGCGTCGCGGCGCGACGCGCTCGAGCAGCGCCTGTTGCTCGGCCGGAATCGTGTAATCCCAGCCGAAGCGGCTCAATTGCAGGCTCTGCGCGATCCGCAGCGCCGGTTCCATGAATTGCACGGCGGCGGCGGGCCGATAGCGCGATTCGACGGTATCCAGGAACAGATAGAGCCAGCGGCTGAAATGCTGGGGCTCGATGCCCGGCAGCGGTTGATGCACCTGCTGCACGTTGCCGCGATAGCTTTTGGTGGAGAGGACGAGACTCGTCCAGAAGCGGCACATTTTCGGCAGATGATCGTCCCAGCGCCCCGCGAGCACGTTGTCGAACACCGGACCGAGCAGTGTGTCGTCTCGCACGCGCTCGTAGAACGCGTAGACGAGTTCGCGAATGTTGTCTTCGGTCGGTTCGGCGTGCCGCGTGTCGGCGGCGCAGGCTGGGGCGTAGGCGGTCATCTTGCTGCAGGCGGATCGGGGAGTCGGGTTCGGCTCGAACCCACCTTGGGATGATACCCAACCGCGCTAAAATGTGCACTGTGTCTGCATGTTATTGTGCAGACTTCGACGTTATCTCGCGCGCCGCCAGAATCATGAAATTGACCGACTACACCGACTACTCGCTGCGGGTGATGCTCTACCTCGCGCTGCGCCGCGACGGTCTGACGACCATCCAGGAGATTTCGGACGCCTACGGCATTTCGAAAAACCATCTGATGAAAGTCGTCCAGCGTCTCGGCGAACTCGGCTGGGTGGACACGATCCGCGGGCGGAACGGCGGCCTGCGGCTGGCGGCCGATTCGCTCGCGCTTTCGGTTGGCGAGGTGGTGCGGCAGACCGAGAGCGACTTTGCGCTGGTCGGCTGTTTTCCCGACGAGCATGGCGAGCGCCGCGCCTGCGCGATCGAGCCCCATTGCCGCCTCAAGCACGCCCTGGCGGCCGCGCGCGACGCGTTTCTCGCCGAACTCGATCGTCATACGATAGGCGAACTCGCAAGGCCCAGGGCGGAGCTGGCGGGCCTGCTTGGCCTTGCGCCGGTTGTCTTCGTGCCGCCCGCGAAAAAAGCGGCAGCGCGTTCGCCGTCGCGCGGACATTGACTCGACTTCTCTGCTGGCCAGAATGGCAATCGGTCGCATGGGTCTTGCGCCGGGCTTCTGCGCACATCCGAGCCGCCGGATCGGAAAATTTGACATAACCCCTGTTGAAACTGGCGCAATCTCCCTCAAATTTGGTGACAGTTAAAAATCTGGAGGTCTCGTTCCAATGAGAATCGACAAGCTCACCACCAAGTTTCAGGAAGCCATTTCCGACGCGCAGAGCCTGGCGGTCGGGCACGATAACCAGTACATCGAACCGGTTCACCTGCTTGCCGCACTGGTTGCGCAGCAGGACGGCTCGGCACGCTCGCTGATGTCGCGCGCCGGTGTACAGGTGCAAGCGTTGCAGAACGCGCTCAACGACGTGATCAATCGTCTGCCGCAGGTGCAGGGCACCGACGGCAACGTGCAGATCGGCCGCGAACTGGCGGGGCTGCTCAATCAGGCCGACAAGGAAGCGCAGAAGCTCGGCGACAGCTATATCGCGAGCGAAATGTTCCTGCTCGCCGTCTCCGAGGACAAGGGCGACGCGGGCCAGATCGCGCGCCGGCACGGCCTTACGCGCAAGGCGCTGGAGGCGGCGATCGTCTCCGTGCGCGGCGGCGCGCAGGTCAACAGCCAGGACGCCGAAAGCCAGCGCGAGGCGCTCAAGAAGTACACCGTCGACCTGACCGAGCGCGCCCGTGCCGGCAAGCTCGATCCGGTTATCGGCCGCGACGACGAAATCCGTCGCTCGATCCAGATCCTGCAGCGCCGCACCAAGAACAATCCGGTGCTGATCGGCGAGCCGGGCGTGGGCAAGACGGCGATTGTCGAAGGGCTTGCGCAGCGCATCGTCAACGGCGAAGTGCCGGAAACGCTCAAGGGCAAGCGCGTGCTGTCGCTCGACATGGCGGCGCTGCTGGCGGGCGCGAAGTATCGCGGCGAGTTCGAGGAGCGCCTGAAGGCCGTGCTGAACGACATCGCCAAGGACGAAGGCCAGACCATCGTCTTCATCGACGAAATTCACACGATGGTGGGCGCGGGCAAGGCCGAAGGCGCCATGGACGCGGGCAACATGCTGAAGCCGGCGCTCTCGCGCGGCGAGCTGCATTGCATCGGCGCGACCACGCTCGACGAATATCGCAAGTACATCGAAAAGGATGCCGCGCTCGAGCGCCGCTTCCAGAAGGTGCTCGTCAACGAGCCGTCGGTCGAGGCGACCATCGCGATCCTGCGCGGCCTGCAGGAGAAGTACGAGCTGCATCATGGCGTGGAGATCACCGATCCGGCGATCGTTGCGGCGGCGGAACTCTCGCACCGCTACATCACCGACCGCTTCCTGCCCGACAAGGCCATCGACCTGATCGACGAAGCCGCTTCGAAGATCAAGATGGAAATCGATTCGAAGCCCGAAGAGATGGACAAGCTCGACCGTCGCCTCATCCAGCTGAAGATCGAGCGCGAAGCCGTCAAGAAGGAAAAGGACGAAGCCTCGCAGAAGCGTTTGCAGCTGATCGAAGAGGAGATCGATCGCCTGAGCCTCGAATATAAGGATCTCGAAGAAATCTGGACCGCCGAGAAGGCGGCCGTGCAGGGCAGCGCGCAGCTCAAGGAAGAGATCGAACGCGTGCGCGCCGAGATCACGAAGCTCCAGCGCGAAGGCAAGCTCGAAAAGGTCGCCGAGCTGCAGTACGGCAAGCTGCCGCAACTCGAAGCGCAACTGAAACAGGTCACCCAGGCCGAGGCCGACGAGCAGAACAACCCGACGCGTCATCGTTTGCTGCGCACGCAGGTAGGCGCGGAGGAAATCGCGGAAGTCGTCTCGCGCTCGACCGGTATTCCGGTGTCGCGCATGATGCAGGGCGAGCGCGAAAAGCTGCTGCTCATCGAAGACAATCTGCACGAGCGCGTGGTGGGCCAGGACGAGGCGATCACCGCGGTGGCCGACGCGATCCGCCGTTCGCGCGCGGGCCTCGCGGATCCGAACCGGCCTTATGGCTCGTTCCTGTTCCTCGGGCCGACCGGCGTGGGCAAGACCGAGCTGTGCAAGGCCCTGGCAGGTTTCCTGTTCGATTCGGAGGAGCATCTCATCCGCATCGACATGAGCGAGTTCATGGAGAAGCACAGCGTCGCGCGTTTAATCGGCGCGCCGCCGGGCTACGTGGGCTACGAAGAGGGCGGTTATCTGACCGAGGCGGTGCGCCGCAAGCCGTATAGCGTGATCCTGCTCGACGAAGTCGAGAAGGCGCACCCGGACGTGTTCAACGTGCTGCTGCAGGTGCTCGACGACGGCCGCATGACCGATGGCCAGGGCCGCACCGTCGACTTCAAGAACACGGTGATCGTGATGACGTCGAACCTCGGCTCGCATCTGATCCAGGCGATGGCGGGCGAGCCGCAGGAAGCGGTGAAGGACGCAGTCTGGAACGAAGTGAAGCAGCAGTTCCGCCCTGAGTTCCTGAACCGGATCGACGAGGTGGTCGTGTTCCATGCGCTCGGCAAGGCAAACATCGAGTCGATCGCGAAGATCCAGCTGCAGCGCCTGCGTGAGCGTCTGGAGAAGCTCGAGATGGAACTCGTGGTGTCGGACGAGGCGCTCGCGAAGATCGCCGAGGTTGGCTACGACCCGTTGTTCGGCGCGCGGCCGCTCAAGCGCGCGATCCAGCAGGATATCGAGAATCCGGTCGCGAAGCTGATTCTCGCGGGCAAGTTCGGTCCGAAGGACGTGATACCGGTTGGTGTGCACGACGGGAAGCTGGTGTTCGAACGCGTCGTGCACTGAGCGGCGGCTTTATGAGCACAAAGGGCAACGGAGTGATCCGTTGCCCTTTTTTCATGGGCGAGGGAAATTTCCCGCGCCAGCCCAGCGACGCTTACGCCTGCTTGTTTCCGCCGAACAACGAAGCAAGGCTGCCGAGCGTGCCGAGCACGCTCTCGCCGTTGATCTGGCCGCCGCTCGGGACTTCGCCGTTGGGCGTGCCGGCGTTCACGACGTGCGGCAACACCTGGGCGAGCAGGCCGCTCACCTGGTCGGGCTGCAGGCCGACCTTCTGCGCGAGGCCCGCAACGGCATCCGAGCCCAGGACGTTCTGCAACTGGTCGCCGGAAATCGCCTGATTTTCGCCGTTGCCGACCCAGGACTGCACCACGTCGCCCAAGCCCCCTTGCTGGAACTTCTCGATCAGCCCGTTCAGGCCACCGGGCTGGTTGTTGACGAATTCCATCGCCGTGGCGATGAGTTGCTGTTGGCCGCCGCCTTCTTGCGACGATCCGCCGAGCAGGGAACCGAGGGTGTCTAGCAGGCTCATGTCGATCTCTCTGGTAGTTGGCCGCCACGGAGCGTGTGCGGCCGGAAAAACGGGCGGCGCGTCAGCGGGATGCCGGTTCGCGCGCCGTGTTGCACGGTCTGTTGTCGTCATGCGCGGCGCTGTGCTGCACCGCGCGCCGGGAATCAGGCGCCGGAAGCCGCCGCGGCCGAAGCGGCCTTGGCTTTCTTCGACTTCTTGCTCTTCTTCGCCGTGGTGTTCGAGGCACCTGCCGGCGCGGAAGCCGCCGAGCCGGCTTCCGCAGCGCTGGCGGCCTCGGCTGCCTTGTCCTTCTTGCTCTTGTGCTTCGACCTGGTCGCCGTCGCTGCCGATGCCGCGTTGGCGGCCGGAGCCGCTGCCGTTGCAGGGCTGGAAGCTGCTGCAGTGGTCGCAGCGGCCGGAGTCGCGGCTGCCGTCTTGCTGCTCTTCGACGCTGCAGTCTTGCCGTTGCCCGCCGGCGGCGCCGACGAGCCGTTGATCGTCAGCCCCGCAGCTTCAAGGTTCTGCACCGACTTCGGGCCGATGCCCTTGACGCGGCTCACGAGATCGTCGGCGTCCTTGAACGGGCCGTTTTTCGTCCGCTCGTCGATGATCGCCTTCGCGTGGGCCGGGCCAATGCCCTTGACGGTTTCCAGCGCCGTTTCGTCGGCGGTGTTCACTTCGACGGCGGCGGCCATCAGCGTGGAAAGGGACAATCCGAGCGCAACGAACAGCATCAGCAGCTTTTTCAGCATGGCAATCACTCCATTGAGGGCAAATCCAGTTAGCCGGGAACGGACGACGCATCCAGTAGTCGTTAGTGCTGCGCTACAAGAATAGGCCAGTTGGTGTATCCGTGAACGGGAAGCGCTCGATTTATACCGATCGAATTGTGGCAAGTAAATCGCGTCGCACAATCTTTAATACTTCTGTGCGCTGGCAACGCGGCCAGTGGAGGCGGGCGCAACGAAAACACCTGGCTCCCGGGTCTCGCCAGGCCGGCTCAGACCCGGTGCGGGGCGACGATCCCGAGCTTCGCGATGCGCCGGTATAGCGTCGCGCGCGAGATGCCCAGTGCCAGCGCGGCGGCGTTGGGCCGCCAGTGGTGGGCACGCAGCGCGGCGACGATGCGCTCGCGCTCGCGGGCGACGGCATCGTCGCCGGTCTCGTTCTCCGGCCCGAGGGCGGCGCCCGGCAATCGTGCGGCCAGATCGCCGGGCAGATGGCGCGCCTCGACGCGCACCGTGTCGCAGACGGCGCAGGCGTAGCGCAGGGCATTGCGCAATTGCCGCAGATTGCCGGGCCAGGCGCAGGACGCCAGCCGCGCGGCGAGGGCGCCGTCGAGCACGAGCGGGCGGCCGGCGGCCTGGGCTTCCTCGGCGAAGACCGTTTCGATCAGCGTGCCGATATCGCGCCGCTCGCGCAGCGGCGGCAGCGTGAGCACGGCGCCGCAGAGCCGGTAGTAGAGATCCTCGCGAAAATCGCCTTCGGCCGCCATGTGCGCGAGATCGCGATGGGTCGCGCAGATCACTTCGAGGTCGACGCGCACCGGCGCCTCGCTGCCGAGCGGCACGAGCTCGCCTTCGGCCAGCACGCGCAGCAGGCGCGTCTGCAAGGCGAGCGGCATGTCGCCGATTTCGTCGAGGAAGAGCGTGCCGCCGTCGGCCATGGCGATTTTGCCGCGCGCGCCGTGGCGCCGCGCGCCCGTGAAGGCGCCCGGCGCATAGCCGAAGAGTTCGCTCTCGATCAGCGACTCCGGCAGCGCGCCGCAATTCACGGCGACGAAGGGACGGTTGCGGCGCGGGCCCGCGTCGTGGATCGCGCGCGCGAACACTTCCTTGCCCGCACCGGTCTCGCCGAGCAGCAGGATCGGCAGGCGCTTGCCCGCAATGCGCTGGGCGATGCGGGCGTTTGCGGCGACGCGCGCGTCCGCGCTGCGCAGAAAAGGCCCGAGCGCGCTGCAGTCGAAGCGTGCGTCGGCGCGCTCTTGGCGCAGCGGCACGGCGCCGTGCATGACGGCGGCGGCAGGTGCCGCAGTTCGCCCCAGCGGCGCGCGGATGCGCGCATGGAGCGTCATGCCCGTCGCGCGCAGCCGCAGCGTGGCGATGGCCTCGATGCGGCCGAGATCGCGCAGCTGGACGTGAGACGAATCGAAGATTTCGTCGATGTGGCGCGGTCCGTCGAGTCCCGCGATGCATTCGCGCGCACGCCGGTTCGCGGCGACGACGTTGCCGTTCTCGTCGAAGGCGATCAGCACTTCGGGCTGGGCCTCGACGTAATTGCGGCTCTGATGCCCGAAGAGGATCCAGCACGAGGACGTGCGGTGAAGAAAGTAGCCGTCTTCGATGAGCGTCGCGCTCTGGCGCACCAGCTGATTGACGATGCGCTGGCTGTCGCGATTGTCGGGCGACTGCACGGCGGAGGCGTCGAGCACGCCGATCAGCTCGCCGCCCGGCGCGAAGATCGGCGCGGCGCTGCAGGTGAGCGTGGTGAAGGCGGCGCGGAAGTGGTCGGTCTTGTGGACCGTGATGGGCGCGAGGTCGGTCAGCACGCTCGCGATCCCGCAGGTGCCTTCCTCGCTTTCGGACCAGCACGAGCCGATATAGAGCCCCGCGTGCTTGAAGTCGTTGCGCCGCTCGCGGTCGATGCGGTAGTCGATGGTGACGCCGTGCGCATCGGTGAGCATGACGCAGTAATCGGCGTCGCGAATCGTCTCGTGCAGGCGCGAGAGGCACTGGCCCGAGGCGCGCAGGAAAGCCTCCTCGCGCTCGCGGATCTCGCGCAGCTCCCCGGCGCTCAGCACGCGCGGACCGATCACCGATCCGGGGTCGAGCTGGTAGCGCTCGAACGAGCGCTGCCACGACGAGACGAGCCGCGGCGAATCGGCCGGTGCGGGGAGGCGGCCTTCGACGGCGCCGCGCACGCGCTCGGCGTGCCGGCTGGACGCAACGGCGTAGGGCATGGGCGGATCCTGGCTCTGGCGTCGGGCATGGCGAAGCATGCCTCGCGGATTTTCTTGTAGCACATCTGCGCCGCGCAATCACACCGCATTGCAGCATGCGAGACGCCTGAGACGGTTGTCTCAGGGCGTCGCCAGTCCGGCCGGCTGCGCGAGAGACAGGCGCACGCCCTTGCGGGACGGGCCTGCGAGCGGGATGCGGCCGCGCGCGGGTGCCGGGGCGTCTCGCGTTGGCGTCGCGTGACGTCGTGAATGAGACGTGAGATGCGCCCGTTTCGCGCGCGCCGCCAAGCCGGACGAAACGCGGTACAGGCCGTCGCAAGCCGGTTTGCGGGCGATTGCCGCAGATCGCAGTTATCTGGCACAGCGCTTGCAGAACTGGCGGGCAGAGCCGGCGCCCGAATGCGTCTGAATGCGCCGGAATATCGATAAAGCGTTTGCGCCTCATCGGCGCGAACCGGAGACATAGCCCGTGCCGACGCCCGCAACCGTTGGCGTGATCGTCAACCCCGCATCGGGGCGCGACATCCGCCGTCTCACCACGCATGCCTCCGTCTTTCCCACGGCGGAGAAAGCCAACATGGCCGTGCGCCTTCTTGCAGGGCTGGGCGCGCTAGGCGTCGCGCGCGTGCTGACTCTGCGCGACAAGACCGGTGTTGCGGCGCTGCTGCTGCGCGCGATCGAAACGCACCTTGCCGTCGCCGCGCACGAGTCCTGGCCCGAAGTCGAGTTCATTCCGCTGCCGATTACCGAGAGCGCGGCCGACACCCACGCCGGCGTCGCGCACATGGTGCGCGAGGAAGTGTCGCTGATCGCGGTGCTGGGCGGTGACGGCACCCATCGCGCGGTCGCCGCGCATTGCGGCGACACGCCGTTGCTCGCCCTCTCCACAGGCACCAACAACGCGTTTCCCGAGTTGCGCGAGGCGACGGTCGCCGGACTCGCGGGGGCGCTGGTCGCGACCGGCGCCGTGCCGGCGGACGTCGCGTTCGCGCGGAACAAGCGGCTCGTGGCGCGCTGTATCGAGGGGCCGAGCCGGGGGCGCGAGGAGATTGCCCTCGTCGATATCTGCGTGGCGCGGCAACCGTTCATCGGCGCACGCGCCATTTCAGAAAGTTCGGATATCGAATCGATATTCCTCGCTTTCGCCATGCCGGACGGCATCGGACTTTCCGCTATCGGCGGCGCCTTTGCGCCGGTCGGACGCGATGCCGCGCATGGCCTGCACATGACCTTCGCGCCCGAAGGCGAGCAGGACGGCGTGCCGCTCATCGCCCCGATTGCGCCCGGCCGCATCGAACGGCTCACGCTGCGCACCTGCCAGCGGCTCGAAGCGGGCGTGGCGCTGCCGCTCGACGCGGGCCACGGCACGCTCGCCTTCGACGGCGAGCGGGAAATCGAGCCCGCGCGCGGCGACCGCTACGAGGTGTCGCTCGACTGGGGCGGCCCGCTTACGGTCGACGTTGCACGCACGTTGCGTTATGCCGCCTCGCATCAATTGCTGCGCGACGTGGCGGCGAGAACCCTCTAACCCGCTTTTCAACCCGCTTTTCAACCCGCTTCCCAACCCGACAGACAACCCAGGAGACAACCATGTCTGTTACGTCCCAGTTGAACCGAGAGCAGTTGCTAAGCGCATATCGCTCGATGCGCACGATCCGCGAATTCGAAGAGCGGCTGCACGTGGAGTTCGCCACCGGCGAGATCCCGGGCTTCGTTCACCTGTATGCCGGCGAGGAGGCGTCGGCAGTCGGCACGATGAGCCATCTGAACGATGCCGACTACGTCGCGACCACGCACCGCGGCCATGGCCACTGCATTGCCAAGGGCGTCGACGTGCGCGAGATGATGGCCGAGATCTACGGCCGCGCTACGGGCTCGTGTCGCGGCAAGGGCGGCTCGATGCATATTGCTGATCTCTCGAAGGGCATGCTCGGCGCGAACGGCATCGTCGGGGCGGGCGGACCGCTTACCTGCGGTGCGGCGCTCGCGGCGAAGCAGAAAAAGACCGGCGGTGTGGGCGTGTGCTTTTTCGGCGACGGCGCCTCGAATCAGGGCGTGATCTTCGAGTCGATGAACCTCGCGTCGGTGTGGCGCCTGCCGGTGATCTTCGTGGCGGAGAACAACGGCTACGCGGAAGCGACCTCGTCGACGTGGTCGGTTGCCGCCGACAACATCGCCGATCGCGCGAACGGCTTCGGCATGCCCGGTGTGATCGTGGACGGCTTCGACTTCTTCGCCGTGCACGAGGCGATGGGCGAAGCGATCGCCCGGGCGCGCAACGGCGGCGGCCCGACGCTCGTGGAGATGAAGCTGTCGCGTTATTTTGGCCACTTCGAAGGCGACGCGCAGACCTATCGCGCGCCGGGCGAGGTGCAGAAGCTGCGCGAGGAAAAGGATTGCCTCAAGCGTTTCGAGGAGCGCGCGGTGCGTGCCGAGCTGGTGAGCGCGGCCGACCTGCGCAAGGTGGATGAGGAGGTGAAGCAGTTGATCGACGACGCGGTGACGAAAGCCAAGGCCGCTCCGTTGCCCGCCGACGAAGAGCTGCTCACCGACGTGTACGTGTCGTATCCCTGAACCCCAGACGCTTAATCTCATCAGGATTCCAGATCAAGGAGACGAAAATGGCACGGAAAATCACCTATTCGCAAGCGATCAACGAGGCTTTGGCGCAGGAAATGGCGCGCGACGAGACCGTGATCGTGATGGGCGAGGACAACGCGGGCGGCGCGGGTTCGCCCGGCGAGCAGGACGCATGGGGCGGCGTGCTCGGCGTGACGAAAGGGCTGTACGGCAAGTTTCCGGGGCGCGTGCTCGATACACCGCTATCGGAAGGCGGTTTCATCGGCACGGCGGTGGGCGCCGCGGCCTGCGGGCTGCGGCCGGTGGCGGAGTTGATGTTCATCGACTTCATGGGCGTGTGCTTCGACCAGATCTTCAACCAGGCGGCGAAATTCCGCTACATGTTCGGCGGGAAGGCCGTGACGCCGGTGGTGATCCGCACGATGTGCGGCGCGGGTCTGCGCGCGGCGGCGCAGCACTCGCAGATGCTGACCTCGCTTTTCACCCACATTCCCGGCCTCAAAGTGGTGTGCCCGGCCACGCCGTATGACGCGAAAGGCTTGCTGATCGAAGCGATACGCGACAACGACCCGGTCATCTTCTGCGAGCACAAGCTGCTCTACGGCATGGAAGGCGACGTACCCGAGGAGTCCTATTCGATTCCGTTTGGCGAGGCGAACATCGCGCGCGACGGCGACGATGTCACGATCGTCACGTATGGCCGTATGGTCCATTACGCACTCGACGCGGCGCAGAAGCTCGCGAAGGAAGGCATCGAAGCCGATGTGATCGACCTGCGCACCACTTCGCCGCTCGACGAAGAGACGATCCTCGAAAGCGCCCGACGCACGGGCCGCGTCGTGGTCGTGGACGAGGCGAACCCGCGCTGCTCGATCGCCACCGATATCGCGGCGCTCGTCGCGCAGCGCGCGTTCCACGACCTCAAGTCGCCCGTTGGCATGGTCACCGCGCCGCATACGCCGGTGCCGTTCGCGGGCGTGCTAGAAGATCGGTACATTCCGTCGGCGGAGAAAATCGCCGAAGCCGCACGCCAAGCCAGGAGCTGAAGTCATGCCGATTCACATGATCACGATGCCCAAATGGGGGCTTTCGATGGAGCAGGGCCAGGTGAACGGCTGGCTGAAGTCGGTGGGCGAGAAGGTGGCGAAGGGCGAGGAACTGCTCGATGTCGAGACCGACAAGATTGCCTCGGGTGTCGAATGCGCGTTCGAGGGCGTGCTGCGCCGGCAGATCGCGCAGGAGGGCGAAACATTGCCGGTTGGCGCGCTGCTGGGTGTGGTGGCGGACGCCGAGGCGGCCGACGCCGACATTGACACCGCGGTGGCCGAATTCCAGCGTGATTTCGTGCCGGCCGCTGCCGCCGACGGCGATGCCGGGCCACAGCCGGAGAAGGCGCAGATTGGCGGGCGCACGATACGCTATCTGAAGCTCGGCGAGGGTGGCGGCGTGCCGGTCGTGCTGATCCACGGCTTCGGCGGCGATCTGAACAACTGGCTCTTCAATCACGCCGATCTCGCCGCCGGGCGTGCGGTTTGGGCGTTCGATCTGCCGGGGCACGGCGAATCGGGCAAGGCCGTCGAGTCCGGTAGCCTCGAGGAGCTCGTGCAGAGCGTGATCGATTTTCTCGATGCGCAAAAGCTCGAGCGCGTGCATCTGGTCGGCCACTCGCTCGGCGGCGCCGTCGCGATGACGGTTGCGCAGCGCGCGCCTTCGCGGGTCGCCTCGCTTGCGCTGATCTCCAGCGCAGGCCTGGGCGAGGAGATCGACGGGGCCTATATCGAGGGCTTCGTCGCGGCCACGAACCGCAACACCTTGAAGGCGCCGGTCACGAAGCTCTTTGCCGATCCTGCCCTCGTCACCCGGCAGCTCGTGGAGGATCTCGTGAAGTACAAACGGCTCGAAGGCGTGCAGGACGCGCTCAGGAAGATCGCTTCGCAGGCGTTCGAGGGCGGCGCGCAGCGCCATGTCCTGCGCGAGCGGCTGGGCACGCTTGCGCCTCGCGTGCTCGTGATCTGGGGGGCGACCGATCAGATCATTCCCGTGCGTCACGCAGAAGGTCTGCCGTCGGGCGTCCACGTGGAGGTGATCGAGGGCCGGGGCCACATGGTGCAGATGGAAGCCGCCGCCGAAGTCAATCGCCTGCTCAGGGCCTTTTTCGACGAAGAGGCCTGAGCATGAGCGCCGCCACGTTCGAAACGGCGCGCGAGGGCACGACCGCGCTCGGTCAGCATGGCCTGCGCAGCCGCGAGAAACTCGCGCGCATTCCCGTGAAGATCGTTCAAGCCGAAGCGGTGTTGCCCAAGCCGCCCTGGCTGCGCGCGCGGCCGCTGATGAGCGCGACGGTCGCGGACGTGGCGGCGGTGCTGCGCGAGCATCGGCTTCATTCGGTGTGCGAAGAGGCGATGTGCCCGAACATCGGCGAGTGCTTCGCGCAGCGCACGGCGACTTTCATGATCATGGGAGGACTCTGCACGCGCCGCTGTCCGTTCTGCGACGTCGCGCACGGCCGTCCGGACCCGCTCGACGCCGAGGAGCCGGCCCGTCTCGCAGCGGCGGTCGCGGCGCTCGGCCTGCGGCACGTCGTGATCACCTCGGTCGACCGCGACGATCTGCGCGACGGCGGCGCCGAGCATTTCGCGCGCTGCGTGGCGGCCGTGCGCGAGCGGGTGCCGGGCATCGGCGTCGAACTGCTGACCCCGGACTTTCGCGGTCGCATCACACGTGCGCTCGACGCGCTTTCGGCCGCATGGCCCGACGTCTTCAATCATAACGTCGAGACCGTGCCGTTGCTCTATCGCGCGGCGCGTCCGGGTGCGGACTATCGCGGCTCGCTCGATTTGCTGGCGCGGGCGAAGGCGGCTTGCGCTTCGCTCGTCACGAAGTCGGGGTTGATGGTGGGCCTCGGCGAGACCGATGCCGAATTGCTTGCGACCATGCGCGATCTGCGCGCACATGGCGTAGAAGTCCTGACGATCGGGCAGTATCTCGCGCCGTCGCGGTTCCATTTGCCGGTGCGACGCTACGTGAGCCCGGAAGCATTCACCGCGCTACGCGAGGCGGGACTCGCGATGGGCTTCAGGGAGGTGGTGGCCGGGCCGCTCGTGCGTTCGTCGTATCACGCGGCGCAGACCGCCGAAGCAGCGCAGGTGGCAATGCAGGTGGCAACGCAGGTGCCAAGCTAACAACGCGGATTACGCCGGCTCGCGCAGATATCGCGTGCTGATGCGCGAAAGATAAAGCGTGAGGCCGGCGCCCGCAATCGCGAGGCTTGCCATGTTGGCGAGCCAGAAGCCGCGTGCGCCCGTGGCCCATATGGGCAGCGTGCCCGTCACGTCGAAGCCGAGCGCGTAGCCGCCGCCAAGTCCCACGCCCCAGAGCGCGATGGCATAGATCACGGTCGGCACGACGGCGACTTTATAGGCGCGCAAGGCAAACGCCGTAGTGACCTGCAGTGCGTCGAAAACGTGATACAGCGCGACGATGGCGACGAGCGGCATTGCCCGCGTCAGCACAGCCGGGTCGGGCGTGTAGCCGCCAATGATCAGCGGCCGCAGCACGAACACGGCGAGCGCGAAGCAGCAGGCAAGACTTACCGCCGTCGCGATGCCGTGCCGCGCGAGCGTGCGCGCCTCGGCGGGACGGTTGCCGCCTAGCGCCTGAGCCACGAGCGTCGAGGTCGCCACGCCGATGGAGAGCGGCGTCATGTACAGCACGGCGCCGATGTTGCCCGCGATCTGGTGGCCGGCAAGCGTCGTCGTGCCGAGCCTGGCGATGAAGATCGCCATGAACGTGTACGAGGTCACCTCGATCAGATACGAGAGGCCCATCGGGATGCCGAGCTTGAGCAGTTCTGCCTGGCGTTTCCAGTGCGGCCGGCAGAAGTGCCGGAAGATGCCGAACGGCGCGAACACGTCGATGCGGGTGAGGGCGAGCACCGCGAAAACGGCGAGCGCCCAGTTGATCGCGGTGCTGGCGAGCGCGCAGCCGGGGCCGCCGAGCTCCGGCACGCCGAGTCCGCCGAAGATGAACCAGCGATTGAGCAGCACCTTCAGCACGAGCGCGGCCAGCTGGAGAAACATCACGAGGCGCGGCCGGCCCACGGCATTCGCGAGCGAGCTGTAAATGCGAAAGGCGAGTCCCGCGGGCAGGCCGAACGCAAGCAGCCGCAGGTAGTCGACGGTACGCTCGCGCAGCGCTTCGGGCGCGCGGGCGAGGTCGAGCAGCGGGCCCGGGAAATAGAGGATCGCCCCGCCGATCACCATCAGCACGAGCGCGAGCCAGAGCGCCTGGCGCACTTCCTCGCCGATCTCGGCGTCGCGCCGGGCGCCGTAGAGCTGGGCCGCGAGCGGCTGCAGCGCGCTCAGCACGCCGGTGAGGCTGATGTAGACGGAGACGTAGATCGAGGAGCCGAGGCCGAGCGCGGCGAGGTCGAGCGCGGAGTAGCGTCCGACCATCGCCGTGTCGATCACGCCGAACGCGATGATGGCGAGCTGGCCGACCAGCACCGGCCATGCAAGGCTGGCGATGCGGCGAACGTCGCCGAGCACGGTGCCGCTCACCGCGGCCTCAGTTCGGACGCTGGCGCCAGATGTGGCGCTTCACGGGCGGCTGCGGACGGTCGATGCGCACGTACAGGCGGAAGCGCTCGTCGCGGTCGGCGGCGCGGCGGCCTTCCCACACCAGCTTCCAGGCAAAGTTGGACATCGAGCTCGGCTCGCCGTAGTCCTGGGTATCCTGGCGCAGGATGACGTCGCAGTCTTCGTCGAACGAGAAGTGCATCTTGCCGAAGTAGGCGAAGGTCGCGATCTGCGCGTCGCCAAGGCGCACCGGCGAAATGCACGAATAATCGGCGGGCAGGTGCGCCGCGATCTGCTGCGCGACGTCCTTGTAGGTCCGGCTGTAGTTGACGACGGGCAGCCACAGCGTCATGAGCAGCACCCACATGAGCGTGGTGCCGCCGCTCGAAAGCACGACGCTGCGCCACAGCACTTTCGGATGCCGCGCGATGCGCCACTGCGCGAGGACGATCCAGCACACCGTCACAGCCACGGCGCAGGCAAACGACAGAATCTTGAACTGCGGCGTGAATCCCGGGGCGAGGCGTGCGAGATTGCGTGCGAGCGGCGCGGGAAAGCCGGTCATGCCGGCGAGCCACACGAGCCAGACGAAGGTGCCGAGTATGGTGAAGCTCAGGACGGCGAACCAGTCGATGGCGTTGATCGCGCCGCGCTTGAGCGTGGGCAGCGCGAACGCGGCAAGCACCGAGAGCGCCGGCAGCACGAGCATGAAGAGGCGGTTGGTCTCGTGGCTTTGCACGACCACGAGGATCAGCAGCGGCACGATGACCGAAAGCGGAATGGCGATATGCGGCGCGCGGCGCAGGCCGGCCCAACTGAACCAGGCCCATATCGCGAGCGGCCAGGCGGGCCATGTGAAGAGCGGCAGGTTCTTCGCCGCGTAGCGCAGCACCGACCCCGGCGGCCCGGCATAGGCATTGACGCTCGAACTGGCCCACTGGTTGAGGAACCACACGGCGTCGTCGGGATAGAGGTGGAGCGCAAGGAACGGCCAGGACGCCGAAATCACGAGCGCCAGCGGCAGCCCCGCAACGAGCAGCCAGCGCGAGCGCGTCTCCGGCGCGATGGCGAGCATCGCGAGCGTACCCACGAGCAGGGCGCCCACCTGCACCGGTCCGCTGGAGAGCATCACGACGCCGAGCGCGAAGCCCCACCAGAGCGCACCCTGGATCGGCTTGTCGATGGCGCGCACGATGCCGTACAGCAGCATCGCGATGCCCACGAACTGCATGAGCTGCGGTGTGGTCTCATGGCCGCGTTCCGCCAGACCGAAGCAGGCGAGCAGGATCAGCAGTGCGCCGTCGGCAAGGGTGCGGCCGTAGTCGCGCGGCTCGGGTTCGCCGCCGAACGCGTACTTGAAGGGCTGGACCTCGGGGCGCCGGCCGAGCAGATAGGCGCTGTACCAGACGAACGCGCAGGCGAGGCAGAACAGCACGCCGGTGGCCACGCGCGAGGCGTTGCTCGCGTCGACCCACGGGGCGAAAACGCGGATGCACAGCGCGCCGAGCCAGTAGCCGAGCGGACCGTTTTCGGTGATGTACTTGCCGACGAGGTTGGGCAGCAGCCAGTCGTGCGCGGTGCCGCCGGCCATCGTCCACATCACGCCGAAGCCCGCCGCGTCCTCGTTCTTCCACGGATCGCGGCCGAACAGGCCGAACGAGGCGAAGACGATACACATGGTCAGCAGCAGCCAGCGCGGCAGCGCGCTGGTGGCAGAGGCGGTCAGTCGGATGGCTGGCTTCATTCAGTACTAGGTAAGCGGGTAACCGGACCGGCACATGCTCGGCGGCCCCGAATCCGGCATTCTAGCCGGGCCGGAGAGTGCGCGTCACGGCGAACAGCGGGCCGAAAACACGGGATAACCACGGAAACAGGGCGGTGCCGGCCGGCCCGATGGCGCGGATAACGCACAGGCAATGCACGGGCAACAAAAAAGGGCAGCGATCGCTGCCCTTCTTGCGGGTTCGGAACCGGCGCAGGGGCCGGTGCAGACATTACTTCGCTGCCTTGCCCGAGGCGCGTGCGCCGAACTTCCTGTTGAACTTCTCGACACGGCCGGCCGTGTCCATGATCTTTTGCGTGCCCGTGTAGAACGGGTGCGATTCCGACGACACTTCGATCTTGGCGAGCGGGTAGGTCTTGCCGTTGAACTCGGCGGTTTCGCGCGTCTGGATGGTCGAGCGGGTCACGAACTTGAAGTCGTTCGAAACGTCGACGAACAGGACTTCGCGGTAATCGGGGTGAATGCCTTCTTTCATGGTTTTTCCTTAAATCTGGCGGTAGCCAACTCGCGTGCCGGGCTGCGTCATGCTGCCAGGCGCTTTTACCCGCGTTTATTTACCCGCGTTTATTTACTTACGGTCAGGCGCGAGCCACTTGCCCAAGGTCGAAAAACGGCGATTATGCCAGAAAATCAGCTGGTTGGCGAATTTTTGCGGGCTCACTCGCCGTGGCCGGCGAGAATGCCGGTTTTCGCCGGATCCTGCCGGTAGTAGCGTGCGAGCAACCGGTAGAGTTCGGGATACTCGGCCTCGAACTCGAGCGGCTTCACGAACAGCGCCTCGCTGCATACCGCGAAGAATTCGGACGGGTGATCGGAAGCATAGGGATCGATCAGCGATTCGCGCTCGAAGCGCGCCCAACGGCGCTCGGGGACGGCATCGACCCTGGCGCAGAACTGGTCGTAGGCGTTGTCGAACACGTCCGACCAGGTTTGCGCGTCGAGCGGCGCGTGCCAGCGGCGATAAAGGGGCGGATGACCGTCCGTCTCGCCGTTCACCATGTCGATCTTGTGCGCGAACTCGTGAATCACGACGTTATAGGCATCGCTGCCGTCGGTCATCTGCGCGTCTTCCCAGGAGAGAATCACGGGGCCGCCTTCCCAGGCCTCGCCGCTCGCGTCGTGCTCGACTTCGTGCACCACGCCGTCCTCGTCTTCCACGGTCTTGCGGATCACGAATTCGCCCGGATAGACGATCACGCCCACCCAGCCGCGGTACAGGTCGAGCGAGAGGTTCAGCACCGGCAGCGACGCCTGGACGGCGATCGCGACCACCATCCGGTCGGTCAGTTCGAGGTCGTGGGCCGTCGAGAATTCTTTCTGCGCGATGAAGAGGCTCGTGAGTTCGCGCAGGCGCACAAGATCGGCGGCGTCGAGATGGGTGAGGAAGGGCAGGCCGTCGAGCGTCGCCTGCCAGAGCGCGTCGTCGATCGCGTGGGTGCGCAGTGCCTTCTCGCGGCGGCGCGCGCCGAACCACTGGGACAGTTTCGATAGCATCGCCGGATCGTTTCGTGAAAGGAGTTTCGTCGTCAGTTGATCTGCTTCTGCCAGGCCGCAAAGATACCACCGCAGAGCGCCACGCCGATGAGGAAATAGAAGCCGTCGAGCGAACTCAGGAAGCTGGCTTGCTGGGCCACCAGCCGGCTCATCTGCCCGATGGCGAGTCCGTGCGCTTCGCCGGGCGTGCTGCCGAGCGCCTCGAAGCCGCGTGTGAGCGTCGCGAACAGGTTCTGAAAGACGGGATTGAACGGATTCACGAACTCGGCGAGACGCGATTCGTGCAGCGCCCGCCGATGCTGCTGGATGATGATGACACTGGCTGTGGCGAACGAGATCGTCAACTGGCGCACGATGTTCTTGAGCCGGTAGCCGTGCGTGAACTCCTCGATCGCGAAGATGCTGAAGGTCACGTTGGCGACCGGCAGCACGATGAAGAGCAGCAGCAGGCCGCGCAGCAGCAGGGGCACGATGAGCCACGATTCGCTGACGTTGGGCGGCATCTGCGTCATCCAGAACGAGACGAACGCGGAGAGCACGAAGCCGGGCACGATGATCCACTTCTTGCGCGTGACGAACTTCGCGTAGCGGAAATAGAGAAACAATGCCGAGGCCGAGATCAGCGACGTGATGCCCGTGAGGCGGCCGGCGTTTTCGACCGGATAGTTGAGTCCGCCTTCGAGGAAGCGCGAGACGAGATAGCTGAGCGCCGTGCTCTGGTAGTAATAGACCATGTAGAGCAGGATGCCGACCTGGAAGGTTTTTTCGCGCAGCGCGTGCAGGCGCATGAGCGGCTTCGGATGATGCCACTGTTGCCA
Organism: Paraburkholderia acidipaludis NBRC 101816; assembly: GCF_000684975.1. Lineage (GTDB taxonomy): Bacteria > Pseudomonadota > Gammaproteobacteria > Burkholderiales > Burkholderiaceae > Paraburkholderia > Paraburkholderia acidipaludis. Next base: position 74,965 of record NZ_BAXZ01000026.1, read on the forward strand.
GACGAACCAGGCGAGCCCGCCGATCCCGGCGACGGTGAGCACGATCAGCCCGGGCGAGGTGCTGAAGAGCTCGTAGCGCACCTGCTGCATGGCGATCTGCAGCGCGCCTTGGGCGAAGGCGAAGATGATGTAGGGCCAGAAATGCGATTCGCCGCGTTCCTCGGGCAGCACATGGCCCGAGTCGGGCAGGGCGACGAGCGCCAGCACGGCGAACAGCACGCCGGCCGGCGCCGTGCAGGCGAATAGCGCACGCCAATCGAAATGCGAGACCAGCAGGCCGCCCACCAGCGGCGCGAGCGCGCTCGAGAGCACGATCAGGATCAGGAACGCGCGCGTTGCCACAGGGCGCTGCTGCGGCGTGAAGCAGCTCTGGATGAGGATGCGGCAAGTGCCCATCATCGGACCGATGAAATAGCCCTGGAAGCCGCGTGCGAAAGCGAGCTCGATCGACGATTCGCACAGGGCGGCCGTCACCGAGCCGGCGGCATAGAGCAGCAGGCAGCCGCCCACGTAGCGCCGGTAGCCCAGCCGCTCGACCCACCACTGTTGCTGCAGGATGCCGAGCACGGCGGCCACGGCATAGGCGCTCGACGACCAGACGAGCTCGTCCGGCGAAGCGTTGATGCCGCCTGCTATATGGCTCGTGAAGAACGAGAAGATGGCGTTGTCGAAGTAATCGAGCCCGGTGGCGAGCGCGAGGACCCACGGGAAGAAATCGCCGCGCAGGCGTTCCGCGCTGAAGAGCGGCTGACCGGTCGGCGCGGTGCTCATGATCGAGTGTCGCCGTCTTTGCTCGCCCCGTGGTCGTCCTGCGTGGCCGGAGACGTGCGGCGCTTTTTTCTGGCCGCAAGCCGTTCGTCGATCAGCGTTTCGGAGGGAACGCCCGCGAGGCGCTTGTTCAGATAGTCGAGGTCGTCGGCAAGCTCGGCGCGCACGGTCTGCGCTTCCTTCAATTCGCGGCGCACTGCGGCGATGCGCGCGTCGAGCGTTTCGATTTGCCGGTTCAGCGCGTCGGCGATGTGCTGCAAGGACTCCTGCGAATAGCGTCTGCGCCCGTCGCCCGCGGATTCGAGCGGGCGCTTGAGCATTTCGGCGATGCCGTGCAGCGAAAACCCCAGCGAGCGCAAACGCAGGATCCGCGCGAACTGCTCGAGATCCTGCTCATCGTAGAGGCGATATCTGCCCTCGCTGCGCGTGGGCGTGACGAGCCCGCGCTCCTCGTAATACTTGAGCGTGCGCGGAGTGACATTGAGACGCTCTGCCGCGTCGCGCACGGTGAGTGGCGCGGGGGTATCCGGGGGAGAATCCGCGGGGAAATCTTTTGGCATCGGCGGCCGGCCGAGCGGCGGCTGTTGAATCTGCCGCGCATTATAGTACAACCTGTACGTTCACGTACAGGTTGTGGCCTTGCCTGGCCGATCCGGCAAGACGGGGCGGGGCGTCCGCAGAAACGACAACGCCCGCTTGCGCGGGCGTTCGTGTGGATGCGGAAACGGTGGGCGTTAGCCGCCGCGGCGCATCATGTCGAAGAACTCGGAGTTGTTCTTCGTCTGGCGGATCTTGTCGAGCAGGAATTCCATGGCCTCGACTTCGTCCATGTCGTGGATGAACTTGCGCAGCACCCAGATCTTCTGGAGGATGTCCGGCTTGATCAGCAGCTCTTCGCGGCGCGTGCCCGACTTGTTCAGGTTGATCGACGGATAGACGCGCTTTTCCGCGAGACGGCGCTCGAGGTGCACTTCCATGTTGCCGGTGCCCTTGAACTCTTCGTAGATCACGTCGTCCATGCGGCTGCCGGTTTCGATCAGCGCCGTGCCGATGATGGTGAGCGAACCGCCTTCTTCGATGTTGCGCGCCGCGCCGAAGAAGCGCTTCGGACGCTGCAGCGCGTTGGCGTCCACACCGCCCGTCAGCACCTTGCCCGATGCGGGCACAACCGTGTTGTAGGCGCGCGCGAGACGCGTGATCGAGTCGAGCAGGATCACGACGTCGTGCTTCATTTCCACGAGGCGCTTGGCCTTCTCGATCACCATTTCGGCGACCTGCACGTGACGGGCGGCCGGTTCGTCGAAGGTCGAGGCAATCACTTCGCCCGCCACCGAGCGCTGCATTTCCGTCACTTCTTCCGGACGCTCGTCGATCAGCAGCACGAACAGGATCACGTCGGGGTGATTCTGCTTGATGGCGTGCGCGATGTGCTGGAGCATCACGGTCTTGCCCGACTTCGGCGAGGCGACCAGCAGGCCGCGCTGGCCCTTGCCGATGGGCGCGATCATGTCGATGATGCGGCCCGTGACGTTCTCTTCGCCGCGCATTTCACGCTCGAGCAGCAGCACCTTGTTCGGGTGCAGCGGCGTGAGATTCTCGAACATGATCTTGTGCTTCGAGGCCTCGGGCGGCTGGCCGTTGACCTTGTCCACCTTCACCAGCGCGAAATAGCGCTCGCCGTCCTTCGGCGTGCGCACTTCGCCTTCGATCGTGTCGCCGGTGTGCAGGTTGAAACGGCGGATCTGCGACGGGCTGATATAGATATCGTCCGTGCTCGCGAGATACGAGGTTTCCGGCGAGCGCAGAAAGCCGAAGCCGTCCGGCAGCACTTCGAGCGTGCCGTCACCGAAGATCGTTTCGCCCGTCTTGGCGCGCTTTTTAAGAATCGCGAACATCAATTCCTGCTTGCGCAGGCGGTTCGCACTTTCGATCTCGAGGCCGTTGGCCATCTCGATCAATTCGGAGACATGCAGAGACTTAAGCTCGGAAAGATGCATACGGAGAACCCGTCGGGGAGGAGTGCGACGAAAAGAAGTCTGGGGGAAGAAGCGAGCGGAACCGCTCTAGGACTTTATAGGGCGTCGGATAGACGCTTTATGGATTCTAGCATAGCACACGCCAAAAACCGCCAGTGCGGTCGATCGGCATGTTTTTAGCGTGCGTGTTGTCCGAGGACAACACGCACTTCTGCTGGCCGCGCCACTGCGGAATGTCCGCAGTTTGCCCTCCGCGAAGGGCAGTGCGACGGCGAGCGCAAATTACAGGTGGCTGTCCAGGAACGCGGTGAGCTGCGACTTGGAGAGCGCGCCGACCTTTTGTGCGGCAACCGCGCCGTTCTTGAAAAGGATCAGCGTAGGGATGCCGCGCACGCCGAACTTGACCGGCGTCGACTGATGCTCGTCCACATTGATCTTCGCAATCTGCAGACGGTCGCCGTAGTCTTTCGCGACTTCATCGAGAATCGGCGCGATCATCTTGCACGGACCGCACCATTCGGCCCAGAAGTCCAGCAGAACCGGCTTGTCGGATTTCACGACGTCCTGTTCGAACGATGCGTCGCTGATGTGCTTGATTTGTTCGCTCATTGTATAAATACCTCTTTCGAATCGAGGCTGATTGAATTGCTCGCCACGATACACCAAAACTGAAAACCCGGTCGGGGCTGCCAAGGCGCCTCGTGATTTGCGCAAGCCCCATGCCGGGCGGCCCGCGCAGGCGCAAGCCCGATGGCGACGCCAGTGTAGCCTAAATCCCTATGCGCTGCCGACGGTGATAGTACTCATACCGCGAGCAGGGTTTCAGTCATGTGGACCGCACTGGGCGGGTGCTTGCGCGTCCGTCTCGCGTTTGCTTTTGCGCTCGCTTCAGCGCCTCATGTCGACGATATTGAGGCGCCGCGCGTCATTGCAAGAGCCGGCTCGGGCGACCGCGGGGCAGGACTCCCGGCTAACTTTCCCGGCGCCGGTGTCGCATTGCAGCGCAACCAATGTTAGAATGCGACGTGACGGGCCTCCTCGCATGGAGGGGCGGTCAACCTGGTCAGGTCGGGAACGAAGCAGCCACAGCCGTTTTCCGCCAGTGCCGAGGGTCGGGCTCGTCACCTTCCATCTCTTCCGGTTTTACCCCGCGGTATTCTCCGCAACATTCCGTAATACTTCCTCTGGATTTTTCCTCTCTGGCCGTCGAGCCGGGCCGCTGCGTGTCGTCGAAACGAGCGCGAACCAGGTAGCCGTTTCCTGTCGCGACCTCACCGGCGAAAGGGCGTTTCGCGCTCCGCCTTGCACCGCGCCGGGGCTTCCCGGGCCGTGCGTTTCGAGGTCCCGCGATTCATCGGTGCGCCCGGGCGTTACTGATACAATTTCCGGATGACCTATCAAGTTCTCGCACGCAAGTGGCGACCGAAGGACTTTGCTTCGCTCGTCGGACAAGAGCACGTGGTGCGCGCGCTCACGCATGCACTCGACGGCGGTCGCCTGCATCACGCGTATCTCTTCACGGGCACGCGCGGCGTGGGCAAGACGACGCTCTCGCGTATCTTCGCCAAGGCGCTCAACTGCGAGACCGGCGTGACGTCGAAGCCGTGCGGCGTCTGCCGGGCGTGCCGCGAGATCGATGAGGGCCGCTTCGTCGACTATGTCGAAATGGACGCGGCGAGCAATCGCGGCGTCGACGAAATGGCGGCGCTGCTCGAGCGCGCCGTCTACGCGCCGGTCGATGCGCGCTTCAAGGTCTACATGATCGACGAAGTGCACATGCTCACGAACCACGCCTTCAACGCCATGCTGAAGACGCTGGAGGAGCCGCCCCCGCACGTCAAGTTCATTCTCGCGACCACCGACCCGCAGAAGATTCCGGTGACGGTGCTTTCGCGCTGCCTCCAGTTCAACTTGAAGCAGATGCCGGCGGCGAATATCGTCGAGCATCTCACGCACATTCTCGGCGAGGAGAAGGTCGAGTTCGAGCCGCAGGCGCTGCGTCTGCTCGCGCGCGCGGCCGACGGCTCGATGCGCGACGCGCTCTCGCTCACCGACCAGGCCATCGCGTATTCGGCCAACCAGGTGACCGAGGAGGCCGTGCGCGGCATGCTCGGCGCGCTGGATCAAAGCTATCTGATCCGCCTGATCGACGCGCTCGTCGCGGGCGAGGGTTCGGCTGTGCTCTCGATCGCCGACGAGATGGCGTTGCGCAGCCTGTCGTTCTCGACCGCGCTCCAGGATCTGGCCGGGCTTTTCCACCGGATCGCGTGGGCGCAGTTCGCGCCGGGCTCGGTGCTCGACGAATGGCCGGAAGCCGCCGATCTGCGCCGGTTCGCCGCCGAACTCGCCGCGGAGCAGGTGCAATTGTTCTATCAGATCGCGACGCTTGGCCGTAGCGAGCTAGGACTCGCGCCGGACGAATACGCGGGCTTCACGATGACGCTGCTGCGCATGCTGGCGTTCGAGCCGGCGGCGGCCGGCGCCGGCAGCGTAGGCAGTGCGCCGGCCTCGAAGCCGGCGGCGCGCGCCGGTGCCCAGGCCGGTGCGCCGGCGGTCGCATCGGCGGCTGCGAGCAGCGCGGCGGACGCGCCGCGAGCGGTTGCTGCACCGAAGCCCGTCGCGGCGGCGGCACCAGCCGTTGCACTGCCGAGCCCCGAGGTTCGCGCGGCGGAGCCGGTCAAGGCCGCGGATCCGGCGCCGGAGAGGGCAGCAGGCATTGCCGCCGCCGCACCCGGCGTCGTGCCGCCGTGGGAGTCGGCCGACGAGCCCGCAGCGGCGCCTGCCGCCCCCGCCGAACCCCGCGCACAGGCCGTGGCGCAGCCCGAAACGCCGCGCGCAGCGGCGGCCGACGAGGCTGCTGATCCGTTCGCGGCGTCCGGTGCGCGCAGCGGAGCGAGCGCAGCGCTCGACGTGCTGCGCAGCAAGGGCATGCGCGTCGCGACCGACCGCGGCGCCCGTGCCGCTGGCGCGCCTGCTGGAGCACCCGCCGCCGCACCGAAGCCTGCCGCGCCGCGCGCCGAAGTGAAGGTGCCGACGCCCGATCCCGCGCGCCGCGCCGCGGCGGCGCAGGAAGCCGAAGCGCGCCGTCCGGAGCGCAGCCAGCCGGCGCAGGACGCCTCGGCCGCGCCGCCGTGGGACGCGCCGTGGGGCGATACCCCGCCGGACGACTACGTGCCGCTCGGCGCCGACGACGCGTACTTCGCGCAGCCCGACGACGGTTTCGTGCCGGCTTTCGACGGCGAACCGGCCGCCTCGCGTAGGGCCGCGCCTGCGGCCGTCGTCGTGGACGTGAGCAAGCTGCCCCCGGGCATCGCGCTCGATGCGATCGGTTTTGCGGGCGACTGGCCCGCGCTTGCCGCGACACTGCCTCTCAAGGGCATTTCGTATCAGCTCGCGTTCAACAGCGAGCTGACGGCGCTCGACGGCATGCAGCTCAAGCTGAGCGTGCCGGTGCCGCAGTACGCGGAGGCTTCGCAGGTCGCGAAGCTGAAGGCGGCGCTGGCCGAATGTCTTGGCAAGACGGTGGACGTGGCGGTGGAAGTGGGCCCGGCACGCCGCACGGCAGCCGCGCTCGACGCTGCCGCGCGCGCCGAACGCCAGCGCGACGCCGAACGCGAGATCGGCGCCGATCCGTTCGTCCAGCAACTGATACGCGAGTTCGGCGCGAGCATCGTGCCGGGCTCGATCCGGCCACTCGCGCCCGAAGCCGCCGCGGGCGGCAGCCAGGCCGCCCATTGATTTGCGGCGTGCGGCGCCAGGGTCTGCGCGGCGCCGCGCGCTTTCCACGAATACAGACGATTCAGAAGGAGTCACGATCATGATGAAGGGCCAACTCGCCGGGCTGATGAAGCAAGCTCAGCAGATGCAGGAAAACATGAAGAAGATGCAGGAGCAGCTTGCCCAGATCGAAGTCGAAGGACAGGCGGGCGCCGGTCTCGTCAAGGTGACGATGACGTGCCGCAACGACGTGCGTCGCGTCTCGATCGACCCGAGCCTGCTCGCCGACGACAAGGACATGCTGGAAGACCTCGTCGCCGCGGCGTTCAACGACGCCGTGCGCAAGGCCGAAGCCACGTCGCAGGAGAAGATGGGCGGCATGACCTCGGGTCTGCCGCTGCCGCCGGGATTCAAGCTGCCGTTCTGATGCCGTGCCGGCGGGCCGCCGCGCGCGGGCCCGCCGGGCGTGCTTCGCACGCAAAGCCTGCAGCACGAGATTGCGCGAGACCTCGTGCAAGATGTCTCGCGCAAGACCTACCGATTTGCCACGCTGAATCCGCATGAAACAACCTTCCGCCCTGGCCGCGCTTGTCGAGGCGCTGCGCGCGTTGCCCGGCGTCGGGCCGAAGTCGGCGCAGCGTATGGCTTACCACCTGATGCAGCACGATCGCGAAGGTGCGGAGAAGCTCGGCGGCGCGCTTCTTTTCGCCACCGAAAACCTGAAGCACTGCGAAAAGTGCAACACGTTCACCGAAGCTCAGGTCTGCGAAACATGTCTCGACGAGGAGCGTGACCCCACGCTGCTGTGCGTGGTCGAAACGCCCGCCGACCAGATCATGCTCGAGCAGACCATGACCTGGCGCGGCCTGTATTTCGTGCTGATGGGGCATCTGAGCCCGCTCGACGGCATCGGCCCCAAGGAAATTCATTTCGACCGGCTCGTGAAGCGCGCCTCGGACGGCATCGTGAAGGAAGTCGTGCTCGCGACCAATTTCACGAACGAAGGCGAGGCCACGGCGCACTACCTCGGCCAGGCGCTGAAGGCGCGCGGTCTCGCGGTCACGCGCCTCGCGCGGGGCGTGCCGGTGGGCGGCGAGCTCGAATACGTCGATGCGGGCACGATTGCCCGCGCGATGCTCGACCGGCGCTCGATGTAGCATGCGCATGGGCCGCGCGCGCCTTGCCGGGGCGCACCGCGCGGCGCGCATCGAAGAGACGAAAGGAGACTCATGAGCGCAGCCACTACTCACGAATCCGCATCCGGCGAGCGCCCCGCGGGCCCGCTGGCCGGCGTGAAGGTGCTCGAACTCGGCACGCTGATCGCCGGTCCGTTCGCGGCGCGTTTTCTCGGCGAATTCGGCGCCGAGGTCATCAAGATCGAAGATCCCAAGGGCGGCGATCCGCTGCGCAAATGGCGCAAGCTGTATCCCGAGGCGGGCGGCACCTCGCTCTGGTGGGCCGTTCAGGCGCGCAACAAGAAGTCGGTGACGGTGAACCTGAAAGCCGAGGAGGGCAAGGAGATCGTTCGCCGCCTCGCAAGGGAAGCCGATATCGTCGTCGAGAATTTTCGGCCCGGTCTGCTCGAAAAGCTCGGGCTTGGCTACGACGTGCTTTCGAAGGACAATCCCGGCCTCGTGATGGTGCGGCTTTCGGGCTATGGTCAGAGCGGCCCGTATCGCGATCGTCCCGGTTTTGGCGCGATCGCCGAATCGATGGGCGGCTTGCGCCACATCACCGGCTATCCCGATCTACCGCCGCCGCGCATCGGCATTTCGATCGGCGATTCCATCGCCGCGCTGCACGGCGTGATCGGCGCGCTGATGGCGCTGCATCATCGCAACGTGAACGGCGGCAGCGGCCAGATCGTCGACGTCGCGCTCTACGAGGCCGTCTTCAACATGATGGAGAGCGTCGTGCCCGAATACGGCGTTTACGGCATGGTGCGCGAGCGTACCGGCGCGTCGCTGCCGGGCATCGTGCCCTCCAACACCTATCCGTGCCGCGACGGCAGCATCGTGATCGGCGGTAACAGCGACCCTATCTTCAAGCGCCTCATGACGGCGATCGACCGCGAAGATCTCGCAAGCGACCCGGGCCTCGCGCACAACGATGGCCGCGTGCCGCGTACCGCGGAGATCGACGGTGCCATTGCCGCCTGGCTCTCCACGCGCACGATCGACGAAGCGCTCGACGTGCTCAACGCGGCCGACGTGCCGGCGGGGCGCATCTATAGCGTCGCCGACATGTTCACCGATCCGCAGTTCATGGCGCGCCAGATGATCCAGCAGTTCCGCTGGCAGGGGAAGGTGGACGTGGCGCTGCCCGCCGTGACGCCGAAACTCTCGACGACACCCGGCGAAACCCGCTGGCTCGGCCCCGAACTGGGCGAGCATACGGACGAAGTCCTGCGGGCGCTGGGCTACGGCGCCGAGGATATCGCACGGTTGCACGCGCAACAGATCGTCTGAGACGCCGCGAAAATCCCGGCACGAAAAACGGCGCGCATGGCGCGCGCCGTTGTGAGCGGAAACTAGCCGGAAACTGAGCGAAGGCGCTCAGGGCTCGATCACGATCTTGCCGGTCACCTTGCGCGACGCCATATCCTTGAGGGCCTGCGCGGCATCGGCGAGCGGGTAGCGCTTCGAGACGTACGGCTTGAGCTTGCCTTCGCCGATCCACTTGACCATTTCGGCGAATGCCGCCGCGTTGCGCTGCGGCTCGCGTCGCGCGAAATCACCCCAGAACACGCCGACGAGACTCGCGCCCTTGAGCAGCGCGAGATTGAGCGGCAGCTTCGGAATCTCGCCGTTGGCGAAGCCCACCACGAGGTAGCGGCCGCGCCAGCCGATGCTGCGAAACGCCGGTTCGGCGTACTGGCCGCCGACCGGATCGTAGATCACATCGGGGCCCTTGCCGTCGGTGAGCGCCTTGATGCGCTCGCGCAGGTCTTCGGTGCTGTAGTTGATCGTGGCATCGGCGCCGTAGCGGCGGCAGATCTCCAGCTTCTCTTCGCTCGACGCCGCGGCAATCACGCGCGCGCCCAGCACCTTGCCGATCTCCACGGCGGCGAGACCGACGCCGCCCGCGGCGCCCAGCACGAGCATGGTTTCGCCCGCACGCAGCGCAGCACGGTCGACCACGGCGTGATGCGAGGTGCCGTAGGCGAGGGTGAAGGCGGCGGCCGAAGCGAAGTCGGCGCCTTCGGGCAGCAGCACGCAGGCGTCGGCGCTGGCGATTGCCTGTTCGGCGAAGCCGCCCTGGCCCACGTAGGCGACGACGCGCGTGCCCGGTGCGAGTTTTACGCCGTCGCCTGCCGCCCGCACGACGCCTGCGACTTCGGCGCCCGGCGTGAAGGGCAGCGGCGGCTTCATTTGATACTTGTTTTCGATGATCAGCACGTCGGGAAAATTGACGGCGGCGGCCTTCACGTCGATCATGACCTGGCCCGGTCCGGGCGTGAGGTCGGGCAGTGCTTCGAGCGTGAGCGTATCGGGCGGACCGTACTGGTTGCAGCGGATGGCGCGCATCGTGTCTCCTGTTCTGTCGCGTCGTTCGTGAAATCGGCACCAGCGGACAGTGTACGGCAAATCGATAAAATGCGAACGACCGTGCGATTCGGTCTGGCGCTAATGACCGGTGTCGCGCGGTGCCGAGAAGCCACGCCGAAGGGCACAGGAATGTGCGCGCGGCAAGGCCGGCGAGCGTGGAAAGCGCGGCCCGTGGCGCCGGGGGCGATGCGCCGGGCTGTCGTTCGCCTGCCTTCTTTCCTCGGTTACAATCGACTGATGCGAATACTACTCAGCAACGACGACGGTTATCTCGCCCCCGGCCTCGCAGCGCTCTACGAGGCGCTCCAGCCGCTCGGCGAGGTCATCGTGATGGCGCCGGAGCAGAACTGCAGCGGCGCATCGAACTCGCTGACGCTGTGGCGTCCGCTGTCGGTACTGCGCTCGGCGACCACGGGCTTCTACTACGTGAACGGCACGCCCACCGACTCCGTTCACATCGCGCTCACCGGCATGCTGGAGCACAAGCCCGACCTCGTCGTTTCCGGCATCAACAACGGCCAGAACATGGGCGAAGACACGCTCTATTCGGGCACCGTGGCCGCCGCCACGGAAGGCATCATGTTCGGCGTGCCGGCCATTGCGTTCTCGCTGGTCGACAAGGACTGGGTGCACCTCGACACGGCTGCGCGCGTCGCCGCCGAAATCGTGGCGCATTACCTGGCCCAACCGTTGCCGGGACACCCATTGCTGAACGTCAATATTCCGAACCTGCCTTACGACGAACTCGGCGAGTGGCGCGTGACGCGCCTTGGCAAGCGCCACCCCTCGCAGCCCGTGATCGCCCAGACCAACCCGCGCGGCGAGCCGATCTACTGGATCGGCCCGGCGGGCAGCGCGCGAGATGCGAGCGAAGGCACGGATTTTCATGCGGTGTCGCACGGCCATGTGTCGATCACGCCGCTGCAACTCGATCTGACCCACACGCAGATGTTGCCTGAGACGCACGCATGGGTGCGCCAAGGCGGCAGCGCTTCATGACCGGCGAGCGCACCCGGCGTTTTCCGCTCGGACTTGCGGATCTCGTGCGCGAGCCGCGCCAGCGTGACGCGCGCCTTGGCGAAGCCCGTGCGCCGCTCGCGAGCGGCGCGAAGCCCGTCGCGGTGAAGGGCGGGGCCGCGCAGGCGCCGCGCGCCGGCGGCGCGGGCGCTGCGCCTGGCGCTATCGGGTCGGGCAAGCCCGGAGCAACGCGCACGGCGCGCCCCGGCGAAGCGTCGGCGAAGCCCTCGATCAAGTCGCCGGTCAAGTCGTCGGCCACCGCGCGCGCGGGCGAAGCGCGCCGCAGCGATGCGCCGCGGATCGCGCAACCCGTCACGTCGGCCAACCGTTCGAGCGCGCTGCGCACTTCTGTCCCGCGTCCGGGCGCGGTGCCGGCTTCCGGTGCGCCCGGCGTGCCGTTGAACAGCGCGTTTGCATTGACTTCGGAACGGGTTCGCGAACGCATGGTCGAACGCCTGCGTGCGAACGGCATTGCCGATCCGCGGGTGCTGCAGGCGCTTGCGGCCGTGCCGCGCCACATGTTCGTCGATCCCGGTCTCGCGACTCAGGCCTACGAAGATGCGGCGCTGCCGATCGGCCATCAGCAGACCATCTCGAAGCCTTCGGTGGTGGCCCGCATGCTCGAACTCGCGGGCGCGGGCCGCGCGCTCGACCGGGTGCTCGAGATCGGCACCGGCTGCGGCTATCAGGCCGCCGTGTTGAGCCACATCGCACGCGACGTTTATTCGATCGAGCGCATCAAGCCGCTGTACGAGCGGGCGAAGACGAATCTTCGTCCGCTGCGCATCCCGAATATCCGGCTGCATTACGGTGACGGCAGGCTCGGATTGCCGTCGGTGGCGCCGTTCAACGCGATCGTGATCGCGGCCGCAGGGCTTGATGTGCCGCAGGCGCTGCTCGAGCAACTCGCCATAGGCGGACGGCTCGTGGCGCCGGTCGCGTCGACTGGCGCCCCTGACGGCGATGCGGCCCAGGCAACCCAGGTGCTGATCGTGGTCGAGCGCACGGGGCCGGCGCAGTGGCGAGAGTCGCGGCTTGATCGCGTTTTCTTTGTCCCCTTAAAATCCGGAGTGATCTGAAACCGATGAGTATGTTGCGCGCGATGCAAAGAAACCGCTTGAATGTCGATCTCACCGCAGCCCGGCGCGGCGCTTCCGTCATCGCGCTCTGCCTGCTGACCGCCTGCGCGACGAGGCTCGACCAGGCGCCTGTCGTCGACCGCACCGCGCCGCTCGGCACCGCCGCCGCGCAGCCGGCCGTGCCGCTCGGGCCGCCGCCTCCGGGATACTACCGGGTGAAACCGGGCGACACACTCTATAGGATTGCGCTCGAAAACGGCCAGAGCTATCGCGACATCGCGACGTGGAACAATCTCGCCAATCCGAATCAGATCGAGGTGGATCAGTTGCTGCGCGTCGTGCCGCCGGGCGCGAATCCGGCGGCGTCGACGCCGGGCGTCGTTACCGCACCGGTGCCGGGCGGCAACGTGACGAGCGTGCCGTCGGCGTCCGTGCCGCCGATTGTCGGCTCGGGTGCCGGCGCCGCGGCTGTGCCGCCGCCGCAGGCAAGCGCCGGCGACATGGCTGCGCCTGCCGGCAGCATTGCGCTGGCATGGCCGGTGCGCGGCCCGGTGCTCAACGGCTTCGACGACACGAAGAACAAGGGCATCGACATTGGCGGGGCGGCAGGCGACCCCGTCAAGGCTGCCGGCGACGGCCGCGTGGTTTATGCCGGAAACGGGCTGCGCGGATACGGCAATCTCATTATCATCAAGCATGACGCCACGTATTTGACGGCGTATGCACACAACCGCACTTTGATGGTAAAAGAAGGGGATGCCGTTACGAAAGGTCAGAAGATCGCCGAAATGGGCAACACCGATTCCGACCGTGTGATGCTGCATTTCGAAGTCCGCCGTCAGGGCAAACCCGTCGACCCACTGAAGTACTTGCCGCCGCAATAATAGCGAGCCGACCATGCCGAAATCGAAGCGTCGTCCGCAGCAAACCGAGTCTGACAGTCAGGCCGCGCCGGTTTCGGTCGAAGACGGCGCTGCGTCTGGCGAGGACGAAGCGCTGTCCGAGCTCGACAACGGCCGCGAGTTCGACGAGCGCGAGGCTGCCACGGAAGAAGAGGGCAGCCGCGAGGCCGCCGAGCCGGCGCCGGAGGACGACTTCCGTGCGATGCTGCAGGCCGAGTTGACGGCCGACACCATCCAGCACTACCTGAACCGCATCAGCGTGAAGCCGCTGCTCACGGTCGAGGAAGAGCAGCGCTATTCGCGCCTCGCGAAGGCGGGCGAGTTCGAAGCACGCCAGGTCATGATCGAGCGCAATCTGCGGCTCGTGGTCAGCATTGCGAAAGGCTATCTGAATCGCGGCGTGCCGCTGCTCGACCTGATCGAAGAGGGCAATCTCGGCCTCATGCACGCCATCGAGAAATTCGATCCTGCTCGCGGTTTCCGTTTCTCGACCTATGCGACGTGGTGGATCCGTCAGAGTATCGAGCGCGCGATCATGAACCAGGCGCGTACCGTACGGCTGCCGGTGCACGTGATCCGCGAGCTCAATCAGGTGCTGCGCGCGAAGCGCCATCTGGAGAAGAATTCGCTGAATGCTGATTCGGCATCCGAACGGCGCGACGCGAGCATCGACGACATCGCCTATCTCACCGGCAAGACGAGCGAAGAAGTCACCGACATCCTCGCGCTCAACGAGCACACGGCGTCGCTCGACGCGCCGCTCGACCTCGACCCCGCGAGCAGTCTGCTCGATCTGCTCTCCGACGACCAGAGCCAGTCGCCCGATGCCGAGGTGCAGCATCGCGAGCTGGAGACGCTCACGCGCGCCTGGCTGGGTCGCCTGTCAGACAAGCACCGCCACGTCATCGAACGGCGCTTCGGGCTGAACCATATCGAGCCCGCGACGCTCGAAGAGCTGGCCGACGAAATGGGCCTGACGCGCGAGCGCGTCCGTCAGATCCAGCAGGAAGCGCTCGTGCGGCTCAAGCGCTTTTTCGCGTCCAACGGCGTGCGCAAAGACGCCGTTCTGTAAATTCCGCATTTCGCGCCTTTTGTTTTGCCAATCCGGCAGTTCGACTCGATGTTCGACTGAATGACACCTGTACTCGTATTCGACATCGAGACGATTCCCGATGTCGACGGCATTCGCCGTCTCGAAAATCTCCCCGCTTCGCTCACCGACGCCGAAGTGGCCGAACATGCGTTTGCCGCGCGGCGTGAGAAGACCGGCAGCGATTTCCTGCCGCACCACCTGCAGCGCGTCGCGGCGATTTCGTGCGTGTTCCGCGACGGCCAGGGTTTTCGCGTGCGCTCGCTCGGCACGCCTGCGGACGGTGAGGCCGCGCTGGTCCAGTCGTTCTACCGCACGATCGAGAAGTACACGCCGCAGCTCGTCTCGTGGAATGGCGGCGGCTTCGACCTGCCGGTGCTGCACTACCGGGCGCTCGTGCATGGCATACGCGCGTCGCGCTACTGGGATCTCGGCGAAGAGGACCGCGACTTCAAGTGGAACAACTACATCAGCCGCTATCACTCGCGTCACACCGACCTGATGGACGTGCTGGCGATGTATCAGGCGCGCGCCAACGCGCCGCTCGACGCGCTGGCGAAGCTCTGCGGGTTTCCGGGCAAGCTCGGCATGGACGGCAGCCAGGTGTGGACGGCGTTCCAGGAGGGACGTATCGAGGAGATTCGCAACTATTGCGAAACCGACGTGGTCAACACGTATCTGCTTTACTGCCGCTTTCAGATGATGCGCGGCGGTTTTACCGAGCGTGAATACGAAGACGAAATCGCGCACGTGAAGAACGCGCTGGCCGCGGAACCGGCGCCGCACTGGGCCGAATATCTCGCGGCGTTTGGCAGCTGAGTTGCCCTGAGTTTCGCCTGCCGGGGGGCGTCAGGCCAACTCCAGCACGATCGGCTGGTGGTCCGACGCCTGCGTCGCACCCTCGATTTCGCAGCGCTTCAGACGCCCGCGCAGATCCTCCGTGACAAACACGAAGTCGCACGCGATCGGTCCCGACGACCACTGCCCGGTGTCGTAGACACCCGCAGTCGGAGGCGGGGTCGCGCCAGGGTGCAGCGTCGTCCATGCGTCGACGAACGCGGGACTGCCGGCGATCGGTTCGAGCATGCGCACGTACGCCTCGCTGCCCCACGCACTGTTGAAATCGCCGCAGAGGATTGCGCTCACGGGGCGGCCCGTGGGGGCGAACGGGCCGGTCGCGTTTTCGGCCGGCGCGGGCGAGGCGGCATGCTCTGCCGCTTCCTGCTGGAGTCGCCGCAGCTCGTTCACCTGCGCGAGCCGCTGGCGCACGGAATAGAACTCCAGATGCGTGACGAGCACGCGCAATGCGGCGCCTGGCGCCTCCAGCACGGCTTCGAGGGCGACGCGTTGCATCGACGGCGCGGCGGGATCGGCGGGCCAGGGCAGCGTGTGGCGGAATACCTGCGCAACGGGCAGGCGCGTGGCGATCGCGTTGCCGAACTGGCGCCGCCGCGTACCGGCGGCGCCGGCCGCGGCCGGGAGATCGGCGCCGATGGCCTCGAACACCGTGTAGCCGGGCAAAAGCGCCGCCAGTTCGGTGAACTGATCGTCGCCAGGGCCGCCCGGCAGGCCCGCGAAGCCGCGCGTGAGCTCTTGCATACAGAGCACGTCGAAATCCGCGAGCCGCCGTGCCTCGCGGACGGTGCGCGCCAGATCGACTACGCCCGCCGCGTCGCGGCCCCACTGTACGTTCCAGCTAAGCAGTTTCATGGCTATCCGCAGAGGGGGATCGGCATGATCCTAATGTAGGCGAAGGGGAGATCTTCGTCCCTCGCCTTCGTCTCAAGCCGGAGTGTCGCCCTCTGGGATGCACTTAGTGCGGCATGCCGGAGCACACGCTGCGCGCCGTTCCCGAGACACGATGCTGGCCGTCGAAATACACCGCAAAAGGCGTGCCGGTGTCGCCCAGCGAATACTGGAAGCAGTCGTTGCCGGCGTTCGTGGTTTGGCTGTCCGGCGGGCCGATGCGTTGGACAACCTCCGTCTGCGACATGCCGGGCGTGACCTTGGTCATGATCTGTTCGGGCTTGACGGACGAAGCGCATGCGGCGAGGCTCAGGAGTGCTGCCGCAGCGATGGGGCCGAAGGTGCGGTAGATTAGTTTGCTCAAGTCGATTCCTGGTGTTTAAGGTGAGTGATCCATACGCCAGGCACGTATGATCCATCGGATCAGGCCGAAACGGCAGCCCGCAAAGGCTGCGCATCCGGTCCGTACGGGCGCGCATGTTGTCGGTCGGGCAACATGTGGACGGCCAGCAACAACCCCATCGGCATGATGGGTGCAGCAAGGCCGCCGAACATTAGCATGATTCGTTGCCCGTGAACCACTTCTGGCGGTGCGAACGACTCGATCGTGGGCGCGATCGTCGCAATGACGCCGTCAACGACAATCGGAGCGGCTTCTGCCGCGTGGGGCGGCGGCGCCGACTTCGTCTACAATCTCGCCTTTGCCCGTTTTTCGATCACCCGTTTTTAATTACTGTTTGTCAGGAATCCGCTGGTGTCTCAAGCCGTCCCCGATCCTCAAGCCGAACCTGTAGCAGCCGCGTCCGCTCAGGATGCGCAGACCGCCCCTGCGAAGCGCAGCAAGCGCGAGCGCCGGGCCGAGCGGCGCGCCGCCGCCGACGCGTCGGTGCTTCATGCCCCGATTCTCGAGATCGAATCGCTCGATATGGAAGCGCGCGGCGTCGGTCGCACCGTGACCGAAACCGGGGAGCCCGGCAAGGTGATCTTCGTCGAAGGCGCGCTGCCCGGCGAACGCGTGACTTACTCCAGCTACCGCAGAAAGCCGAGTTTCGAGCAGGCGCAGGTGGTGGACGTGCTGCGCGAAAGCGTAATCCGCACGAAGCCGCAATGCACGTTCTTCGGCACCTGCGGCGGATGCTCGATGCAGCATCTGGACGTGCGCGCGCAGATTGCCGTCAAGCAGCGCGTGCTGGAAGACAACCTCGCGCATCTTTCGAAAGTGCGCGCCGAAACGCTGTTCCGGCCAATACACGGGCCGTCGTGGGGCTATCGCTACCGCGCGCGCCTGACCGTGCGCAATGTGCCGAAGAAGGGCGGGGTGCTGGTCGGCTTCCACGAAAGGAAGAGCAGCTACGTGGCCGATATGACGAGTTGCGAAGTGCTGCCGCCGCATGTTTCGGCGATGCTCGTGCCGCTGCGTGCGCTTGTGGAAGGGCTGTCGATTCGCGATCGCATGCCGCAGATCGAACTCGCCGTGGGCTCGAGCGTGACGGCGCTCGTGCTGCGTATCCTGGAGCCGCTCACGGCCGCCGACGAAGCGCTCCTGCGCGCCTTCGCCGACGAGCACAACGTGCAGTTCTGGCTGCAGCCGAAGGGCCCGGACACGGTGTTTCCGTTCTATCCGCTCGATGCGCAGCTGGACTACACGCTGCCCGAATTCGACATCCGGATGCCGTTCAAGCCGACCGACTTCACGCAGGTCAATCATCAGATCAATCGCGTGCTGGTCGGCCGCGCGCTGCGGCTGCTCGCACCCGAGCCGGGCGATCGCGTGCTCGATCTGTTCTGCGGCATCGGCAATTTCACGCTGCCGCTTGCGCGGCTGGCGCGCGAGGTGGTGGGCATCGAGGGCAGCGACACGCTGACGGCGCGCGCGCTCGAGAACGCGCGCGCGAACGGCGTGGACGGCCATACGTCCTTTGCGTGCCGCAACCTGTTCGAAGTGACCGCGGACGACATGCGCGCCCTGGGCGCATTCGACAAGTTCCTCGTCGATCCGCCGCGCGAAGGGGCGCTCGCGGTATCCAAAGCGCTTGCGGACATCGCGCAAAGCGGCGAGGGCCCGCTGCCGAAGCGCATCGTCTACGTGTCGTGCAACCCGGCGACGCTGGCGCGCGACGCGGGCCTGCTCGTGCACGAGGCCGGCTACCGGCTCAAGGGCGCGGGCGTCGTGAACATGTTTCCGCATACGTCGCATGTCGAATCGATCGCTCTGTTCGAGCGCGACTGAGCGCTGAAGGCTGGTGCCGGGCGCCCGCCCGACGCACGAATGAAAAAACCCGCCGAGGCGGGTTTTTTTCTTCCGGCGTCAGCCAGGCAGAGGCCCGGCGCAGCGGTCTTACCAGAGTTGCCACCACGGCTTGCTGTTGCTGCTGCCGCTGCTCGCGCGCGCATGGCCGGTGATGTACGGGCTGTCCGGGAACGTCGACGCCAGCACCCGGCGGGTGTCGTCGGCGAGCTGCGGCTGATCCAGCTTCTGGTACGAGAGGATCATGATGTGCAGCGCGTCCTCGATAGCCGGCGCGCTCTTGTATTGCGTGATCGTGAGCTGCGCGCGGTTGATCGCGGCCACGTAGGCGCCGCGGCGGTAGTAATAGTCGGCGACGTGCACTTCGTGCGAAGCGAGCGCGTTGACGATGTAGCGCATGCGCTGCGCCGCGTCCGGCGCGTACTTGCTTTGCGGATACTTGTCCACCACCTGCTTGAACGCGTCATAAGCTTCGCGCAGCGATTTCGGATCGCGCTCGCTCATGTCCTGGCCCGAGAAGCGGCCGAAGAGGCCGAGGTCGTCGTTGAAGTGGATCATGCCCTTGAGATAATAGGCATACGCGATGTCCGGGTGATCCGGGTGCAGGCGGATGAAGCGGTCGATGGCTTCGTCGGCGGCGTCGTTCTCGCCGTCCTTCCAGCTGCAGTAGGCCACGTTGATCTGCGCCTGCTGGGCGAAGTGGCCGAACGGATCGCGGCCTTCGAGCGACTCGAAGTACTTCGCGCACTTGCTCCAGTCGCCGCTGGAGAGCGCGTCCTGGGCCTCCGTATATAATTTGTTGTTGTTCCACGTCGCCGTTTCGTCGGTCTTCTCCGGCAGGCCGTGGCAGGCCGCCACGACGGCGAGCGCGGCGCCGCACGCGGCGAGGCGAACGACGTTACCGACCTTGCGGATCGTCGATCCGGTCGCCGTGTTCAGAGCCGCGTTCCGGGCAATAGCATGTTGGGCCAGTTTCGTAATCGTGTTCAAGGCTCGCATTTTCCAGTTCAGCTTCAGGTCCCAGGTGACCCAGACTCAATGACCCGTTCAGTTCTTCCGGGAGGCGGCGCCCCCGGCGCCCAAAACAGCATCGACCATTATAGCCTAGGCGCAGTGCCCGATGACGCAGCGTCCGGTGAGTCGCTCGACGACGATCTTGGCGGAGAGGCGCTTGCGGCCGGCTTATCAGGCGCAAGCGCTGGCCAAAGTGCCGGGCAAAGCGGCGGCCGCGGCAGTGAAGCGCCGCGGCGCGTCCAGGTGCCCGACGAGCTTGCCGGCGAGCGGCTCGACAAGGTGCTCGCGAAGGTCTTTCCCGAATTTTCGCGCAGCCGTCTGCAGGGCTGGATCGAAGCGCAACGCGTGCGCGTGGATGGCGCGCCCGCCAAGGTGCGTCAGGCGGTGCCGCTCGGCGCGACGATCGAGCTCGTGCCCGACCTGCTGCCCGAGCAGCTCGCATTCACGCCCGAACCGGTTCCGCTCGAAGTGATCTACGAGGACGACGCCATCGTCGTCATCAACAAGCCCGCGGGGCTCGTCGTCCATCCGGCCGCGGGCAACTGGAGCGGGACGATTCTCAACGGCCTCCTGCATCGCTACGGCGAGGCGGCCGCTGGCTTGCCGCGCGCGGGCATCGTCCACCGGCTCGACAAGGAGACCTCGGGGCTGATGGTCGTCGCGCGCACGCTGGAGGCGCAGACCGACCTCGTGCGCCAGTTGCAGGCACGCACGGTCAAGCGCCGCTACCTGGCGCTCGTATGGGGCAACATGCCGGACGAGGGCACCATCGACGCGCCGATCGGCCGCGATCCGCGCGAACGCACGCGCATGGCGGTCGTCGCGGGCGCTTCGGGCAAGCCTGCGCGCACGCATTTCCGGCGCGTCGATTCGACCCTGTGGCACGGCCAGCCGGTGAGCGCGATTCACTGCGATCTGGAAACGGGGCGCACGCACCAGATCCGCGTGCATTGCGCGCACATTCGTCATCCGCTGCTGGGCGATCCCGTGTACGGGCACGCGCGCGGGCGGCGCTCGGTCGCGGCATTGCCGGGCGGCTTCGCACGCCAGGCGCTGCATGCGTGGCGGCTCGGCCTCATCCATCCGGTCACACACCGCGCGATGCAGTGGCGCGCCGACGTGCCCGACGACATGGATGAGCTGATCGCCGCGCTGGGCTTCGGCTCGGAGGAAGAGGAATACGGCTTCGACGAAGAGATGTTCGACAGTGCCTATACGGATGAAGGTTTCGTGATCGGCAGCGACGAAGAAGACAACGAAGACGACGAGCACGACGAGCACGACGAGCACGACGAGCACGACGAGCACGACGAGCACGACGACAGCAAGGACCGCCGCGCATGAGCATGCCCCATGAACTGAATTCCGCCGACTTGCTGCTGCCCGACTGGAGCGCGCCTTCGAACGTGCGGGCGCTGGTGACGACCCGCAACGGCGGCGTGAGCGCGCCGCCGTTCGGCCGCTGGCAGGCCGATGCCGCGGGCGGGGAGGGGCGTGACCTGCCGGGCGGTCTGAACCTCGGCAGGCTGTCGGGCGACGAGCCCGATCATGTGGAGGCGAACCGGGTGCGCCTTCTCGCCTACGCGGGCGTGCCGGCGGCGTGGCTCAGGCAGGTGCACGGCGCCGACGTGGCCGACGCTGCCGACGCGCTCGCCGCCGCGCGCGCGGGCGAGCCGCTCGCCGCCGACGCGAGCGTGACGGACCGGCCGGGCATCGCCTGCACGGTCATGGTCGCCGACTGCATGCCGGTGCTGCTGTGCGACGACGCGGGCCGCGCGGTCGGTGCCGCGCACGCAGGCTGGCGCGGACTGGCGGCGGGCGTGATCGAGCGGACGGCCGCTCGCGTGGCCGCCCTCGCCGGTTGCGCCATCCACGAACTGCATGCCTGGCTCGGCCCGGCCATCGGTCCGACGGCCTTCGAGGTGGGCGCAGACGTGCGTGACGCGTTCATGACCCATGCAACCGATGTCGGCGGCGCACAACGTGACGCAACGGCGGCCGCGTTTGCGGCGAGGCCCGCGGCGAGCGGCAAGTATCTGGCCGATCTCAACGCGCTCGCGCGCCTGCGGCTCGCGGCACTCGGCATCGCGCGCGTGGGCGGCGGCGACCGGTGCACCTACACGGAGCGCGACGCTTTCTACTCGTATCGGCGGGATCGGGTCACGGGCCGCATGGCGGCGCTCGTCTGGCTGGCTGCCTGACTAGCGGACGCATCCAGCTCCGTATTTCACTCTATTGCCACGGCTTTTGCCCGCGTTTTGCTGCGCTGCATCGAAAGCGGCGAAACGCGGCGAATTGCAGCACGTAATTCGATACCGATTGCGTGAACGCGAGTTGCCTCGCATTGCAAGCGCTTGGCCCCATGGCGGTTTTTTATGGGCAGGCCTTATTGCGCATGACTTGCCGCGTTTTAAGCATTGCTTACATCGGGAAAACGATAATAAAAAAAATATCGCAGTGCGGCAAAATCGGGCACAAGCATTGACACGCTTCGCAGTGGGGAGCAAGAATGTCCTTCACCTACGGGACAGGACGCGACAGGGCGCAACGCGCGCTTCGTCGGCGTACCACCTGCCTCTCAACCAGTCCTTCGGGGCACACCGGTCAAAAGCAGGCATGACGGCATCTGAACGTTCCACGAATTCCCCGGGCACGGGCGCTTCAACTAGCGGTGCGCAGCAATTCACTCCGGATGCCGCCGGAATGCAGCAGATACTCGACGCGTGGACGGTGGCGTGGCGCAATGCCATGAATGCCGCGCAGCAGGCTCAGGAGGCGGCGACCCGGCAGATGCCGTTCGGCACCGGCTGGTGGCCTCCGGTCGCCAACGGTGCAAGCGGCACAAGCGGTATGAGCGGTGCCGGCATGGGTACGCCGTTCGACGCGTTCCGGTTGCCGGGTGTCGTGGTCGAACCCGCACGCCTTCAGCAGCTCCAGGCCGAATACTCGCGCGACGCGATCGATCTGCTGCGTCAGGCGTCGGACACCACACCCAAAGCGCCCGAACTGAAGGATCGTCGTTTCAGCTCCGAGGCATGGAAGACCACGCCGGCTTATGCGTTCACGGCGGCGTGGTATCTGCTGAACGCGCGCTACCTGCACGAACTCGTCGACGCCATCGATACCGATGCGAAGACGCGCGAGCGCATTCGCTTCGCGGTGCAGCAATGGACGGCGGCGGCATCGCCCAGCAACTTCCTCGCGCTCAATCCGGACGCGCAGAGCACGCTGCTCGAGACGCATGGCGAGAGCCTGCGCCAGGGCGTGATGAACCTGCTCGCCGACCTCACGCGCGGCAAGATCTCGCAAACCGACGAGTCGCGTTTCGTGGTGGGGCGCAATCTCGCGACGACCGAAGGTTCGGTCGTGTTCGAGAACGAACTGTTCCAGCTGATCCAGTACAAGCCGCGCACGGCCACCGTGCACGAGCGGCCGCTGCTCGTCGTGCCGCCCTGCATCAACAAGTTCTACATTCTCGACCTGCAGCCCGAGAATTCGCTCGTTGCTTACGCGCTCGAGCAGGGCCAGCAGGTGTTCCTCGTGTCCTGGCACAACGGCGACGCGTCGATTGTCGATAAAACCTGGGACGACTATATCGAAGACGGCGTGCTCAAGGCCATCGACACCGTGCGCAGCATCAGCGGCCGCGAGCAGATCAACACGCTCGGCTTCTGCATCGGCGGCACGATGCTGGCCACCGCGCTCGCCGTCGCAGCCGCGCGCGGCGAACATCCGTCTTCGTCGCTGACCTTGCTGACGGCGATGCTCGACTTCTCGGACACGGGCGTGCTCGACGTGTTCGTCGACGAGGCGCACGTGCAGATGCGCGAGCAGACCATCGGCGGCAAGAACGGTACGAAACCCGGGCTCATGCGCGGCGTCGAGTTCGCCAACACGTTCTCGTTCCTGCGCCCGAACGACCTGGTCTGGAATTACGTCGTCGACAACTACCTCAAGGGCCGCACGCCGGCCCCGTTCGACCTGCTGTTCTGGAACAGCGATTCGACGAGCTTCCCCGGCCCGGCCTACACGTGGTATCTGCGCAATACGTACCTCGAGAACAAGCTGCGCGAGCCGGGCGCGCTCACGGTTTGCGGCGAGGCGGTGGACCTCTCGCGCATCGACGTCCCCACGTTCATCTATGGTTCGCGCGAGGATCACATCGTACCGTGGCGCACGGCGTACGCGTCGGTGCCGCTGCTTTCGGGACCGCTGCGCTTCGTGCTAGGGGCGTCGGGCCACATCGCGGGCGTGATCAATCCGGCTTCCAAGAACAAGCGCAGCTTCTGGAGCATCGAGGGCGACGCGAAGCACCTGCCCGAAGGCGCCGACGAGTGGTTCGACACGGCGCAGGAAAAGCCTGGCAGCTGGTGGCCGACGTGGGCAGAATGGCTTGATCAGTATGGCGGCAAGAAGGTGAAGCCGCGCGCGCAGGCAGGATCGGCGGAGTTTCCGGAGATCGAGCCGGCACCAGGGCGTTACGTGCAGCAGCGCGAGTGACGCGGGTCAATGCGTCATGCTGCGGCAATGGTTTTTAACTTGACGGGTCAGCGTCGTTCGCGACGTTGTGCTGACCGGAGGAACTGGAAATGACTGACATTGTGATCGTATCGGCCGCCCGGACGGCGGTGGGCAAATTCGGCGGCTCGCTGGCGAAGATTGCGGCGCCCGAGCTGGGCGCGGTGGTGATCAAGGAAGCGCTGGCGCGCGCCGGCATCAAGCCCGAGCAGGTGAGCGAAGTGATCATGGGTCAGGTGCTGACGGCCGGTTCGGGCCAGAACGTCGCGCGCCAGGCATCGATCAAGGCGGGGCTGCCCGCCTCGGTGCCGGCCATGACGATCAACAAGGTGTGCGGCTCGGGCCTGAAGGCGGTGATGCTCGCGGCGAACGCGATCGTCGCGGGCGACGCCGAGATCGTGGTGGCGGGTGGCCAGGAGAACATGAGCGCGGCGCCGCACGTGCTGCCGGGCTCGCGCGACGGCTTCCGCATGGGCGACGCGAAGCTCGTGGACAGCATGATC
>NZ_BAXZ01000025.1 GCF_000684975.1 Paraburkholderia acidipaludis NBRC 101816
CGGGACGAAGAGGACGAGGTGCTCGAGGGCATTGGCGCGCACTGATCCCTTCTTTGGCGGCGAGTGCGCCGCCATGAAATAGCGAGGCCCGCCTGGAGCGATTCAGGCGGGCCTTTTTCGTGCCTTGCGTATTTGTAAAATGCCGGAGCCGAAGGCGCTGCGCCATTTCGGCCATAATCTCGCCCATCACTTTGTCCGGACCCACAGGGCAGCGCGCCCTGAGCGAAACGCAATCATGAGGAAACCACTCAGTCAGCGGCAACTCGACGCCTTGCTTCAGCAGGCGCTCGCGCTTCAGCAAAATGGCGCGTGGACCGAAGCGGCCGAGATTTATCGGGAGATCCTTGCGGTTCGGCCGCAGCATTTCGACGCACTGCAGTTGCTGGGCACGCTCGCCTTGCAGACAGGCCATCTCGACGAAGGCATCGCGCTGCTGCAAACCGCCCTCTCGATCAACGGGAAGCAGGCGGCGATTCATTCCAACCTCGCGTTCGCACTGAATGCCAGATCGCGGCACAGGGAGGCGCTCGGGCGCGCCAACCAGGCGCTCGCGCTGATGCCGAATTTCGTCGACGCGCTGACCAATCGCGGCATGGCGCTGGGCGCGCTCGACATGCCCGCCGAAGCGTTAGAAAGCCTCGACCGCGCGCTTGCGCTCAAGCCCGAAATGCCCGAGGCCTGGAACAACCGCAGCTGCGTGCTGCGCGATCTGGGCAGGCCCGAAGAGGCGGTGACGAACTGCGACCGGGCGCTCGCGCTGCGGCCCGATTATGCCGAGGCATGGAGCAACCGCGGCAACGCCCTGAGCGATCTGAACCGCCCCGCGGAAGCCGAAGAAAGCTACAGGAAAGCCATTGCGGCCGCGCCAGGTCTCGCCGATGCCTGGAGCAATCTCGGGCTCGCGCTCATCGACATGAATCGCCACGCCGACGCGCTGGCCAGCTACGATCAGGCCCTCGCGCTGCAGCCCGACCATGTGGAGGGGCATTGGAACCGCGCGTTGTGCCTCCTGCAGATGGGGCGGCTGGAGGAGGGCTGGCACGAGTACGAATGGCGCTGGAAGCGCAGGCGCAACGCGGCGGAGGCGCGCTCGTTCGAAGCCCCGCTGTGGCTGGGCGACGCTCCGCTCGACGGCAAGGTGATTCTGCTGCACGCCGAGCAAGGCCTGGGCGATACCTTGCAGTTTTGCCGCTATGCGTCGATGTTGGCGCGGCGCGGGGCACAGGTGGTGCTGGAGGTCCAGCCCGAACTGGTTCGGCTGCTCGCGCCGCTGGAAGGTGTCGCGCGCATCGTGGCGCAAGGCGAGCCGCTGCCGCCGTTCGACTTGCACTGCCCGCTGCTGAGCCTGCCGCTTGCGTTCGAGACCGATGTCGCGAGCATTCCCGGCGCAACGCCGTATCTGTTTGCGGATTCGCAGGCGGTCAGGCATTGGGAGGCAAAAGTCAGCCAGGCAGCGGGTTCGCCCGCGCTGAAAGTCGGGCTCGTCTGGGCGGGCGGCGATCGGTCTCACGTTCCCGAGCTCAGAAAGAACGACAGGCGTCGCTCGATCGCACTGGAGCAGATGCTTCCGCTGTTCGATGTGCCAGGTATCCGGTTCTTCAGCCTGCAGAAAGGCGCACCCGCGCAGCAGCTTGCCGCGTTGCGGGAACGTCGCGAAGGGAACCGGCCTGGCGCCGAAATCGACGATATCGTCGATTTCACCGGCGAGCTTGCCGACTTCGCCGACACGGCCGCCCTCGTGTCGAACCTCGATCTCGTGATCTCGGTCGATACGTCGACCGCGCACCTCGCGGGCGCAATGGGCAAGCCGGTCTGGATTCTGAACCGCTTCGATACGTGCTGGCGCTGGATGCTCGAACGCAGCGACACGCCCTGGTATCCCGGCGCCCGGCTGTTCCGCCAGCCCGCGCTTGGAGACTGGGGCAGCGTGCTCGCCGCGGTGCGCGAGGCGCTGACGGCGCGCGTCGCTACGATACCGTCCTGAACCCCAGCGCGCTCGCCTTGGCGCGTAGTTCCGCGAAGCGGTCGGCCGTCGGGTTCACCGCAAGCCGCGCGTTATCCACGCTGGACACCGAACTGGACGACGAGGGCGCCGTCGAGCCACTACATGGTTCTCCGAACGGTCCTTGAGCGACCGTGATCGTCGGTGCGCTGGCGCGCGGCGCATCGGTGAAGTCGAGCGCGTCCGCGAGATTGACGGTTGCCGGGTCGCTGCCGCATACGCCGAGCGGCGGCAGCCCGAAGCGGGGACTGCGGCGAGTGCTCGGGACCCGGTTAAAAGCGCAACTAACGGTCCAGCGCGCACCCCACCATAAACAGCAGGATCGCGGCATAACAAAAAGGCAAGCAGAGGAGGGGCTAAGTCGACTTCGACGCGTCCAGCTACGAAAGCGCGCGCAGATGTTGGCGCAGCCGATCGACCTCGCCCGGAGCGAATGGCCTTTCGATTTCGGCATGCATCTGCTGCCACAAAGGGAACGCCTTGGCGAGCAATTGCTGGCCCGCGGGCGTCAGGCTGAGCAGACGGCTGCGCTTGTCGTCCGGATCCTGCGTAATGACGACAAGCTCGCGCCGCTCGAGCGGCTTGAGCGCGGCCGTTAGCGTGGTGCGATCCATCGCCAGTAGCGAGGAGACGTCTTTCATCGCCGGCGGATGGGGCCGGTTAAGCGACATCAGCAGCGAAAACTGCCCGTTCGTGAGCTCCAGCGGGCGCAAGGCATCGTCGAAAATGCGCGCGAGGTTGCGCGCCGCGCGCTGCATATGCAGGCACAGGCAGCAGTCGCGAACCATCGCGGTCGTTTCGAAGGGGATTTTTTTTGCCGGTGCCATGTTGCAATTATGTTGATATCAACTTATCCTGTCAAGGCTCGAAGGGCGACATTCCGTTGCTCTCCTCATCGGACGGAGGATTTATGAGCGATCAGAAATTGTTTCTCGCGGTGTTTCTCGGCAGCAAGGACAACCCCCGCATGCAGGCGTGGATGGCATTGCCGGAAAAAGAACGGCTCGCCAGGCAGCAGGAGGGCATTGCGGCGTGGCATGCCTGGGTCGACCGGCATCAGGCGGCGATTGTCGACATGGGCGGTCCGCTCGGCAAGACGTTGGCCATCGGCGAACATGGCGTGAAGGAAACGGTCAACGCGCTGTCCGGCTTTACGGTCGTGCGCAGCGCCTCGCATGAAGAGGCCGCGAAGATGTTTGAAGGCCACCCGCATTTCGCGATCTTTCCGGGCGAGTCGGTTGAAGTGATGCCCGTTCTTCCGATCCCTCGCGGCTGACTTCCAGGGAGTCGTCATGAAGCTCTATGGATTTCCAGGCACCCGTGCGCAACGTGCGCTCTGGGGGCTACACGAGGTCGACGCCGATTTCGAATACGTGTCGGTGAATCTGCTCGAAGGCGAGCACAAGCGACCCGAATTCCTGCGCGTCAATCCGGCGGGCAAGGTTCCGGTGCTGATGGACGGCGACCTTGTGATTCCGGAATCGGCCGCGATCGTGCTGTATCTCGCCGAAAAATATCCGGAGAAGGCGCTGCTGCCCGTCGATCTCGAAGAGCGGGCGCAGGCGTATCGCTGGACCCTGTTCGCGGTGACCGAGCTCGAACAGCCGCTCTGGAGAATGACGCGGCACGCCTTTCTTTATCCGCCGGACAAGCGCCTTCCAGCCGATATCGAACTGGCGCGGGAGGATTTCCGGTCGATGGCCGCGATCCTCGAAACGCATCTCGAAGGGCGTCGGTTCATCGTCGGCGACACGCTGACGGTTGCCGACTGCGTGACGGTCTATCTGATCGATTGGGCCAATGAAGTCCAGTTGATCGATGGATTCCCGCGCCTGCAGGCGTACCTCGAACGCCTGTATGCGCGGCCCGAGGCGCCGCAGCGGATCGCCGACGCGCGCAAAGCCGCCTGATGGCAACGCCTGTCCTGGTGCCGATGCCCGCAACCTTGCGCGACATCGGCAGCATGCAGCAACGCGCGCGGCGAATTACTGGCCCGACGGGTAGACCGGCAGTTCGTCGTAGCGTTTCAGCCGGTAGATGGCGAACGACACCAGCCAGGCGAGGATGAACACGCCGATGATGACGAAGCCGAGGTTGTTGAAGTTGTCGTTGAGGGTGCCGATCAGATCCCAGAAACCGCCCTTCAGATTGAACTGGTCGGCGATCAGCCCGAGCGTTTCGATACCGCCGATCAGCACCGCCACCAGCACGGAAACGAGCGTGATCGTGAGGTTGTAGTAGAGCTTGCGGATGGGGCGCACGAAGGCCCAGTCATAGGCGCCGAGCATGAGCACGCCGTCGGTCGTGTCGACGAGCGACATGCCGGCCGCGAACAGCACGGGAAACACGAGCACGACGCTCATCGAGAGGCCTTGCGCGGCCTGGCTCGCGGAAATCCCGAGCAGGCTCACTTCCGTCGCGGTGTCGAAGCCGAGGCCGAACAGGAAGCCGAGCGGCAGCATCCACAGCGGTCCCGAAACGAAGCGGAAGAGCGGACGGAAGAGCCGGGCG
This sequence comes from Paraburkholderia acidipaludis NBRC 101816, assembly GCF_000684975.1. Taxonomy (GTDB): domain Bacteria; phylum Pseudomonadota; class Gammaproteobacteria; order Burkholderiales; family Burkholderiaceae; genus Paraburkholderia; species Paraburkholderia acidipaludis. The sequence goes on from NZ_BAXZ01000025.1 coordinate 4,514, forward strand.
AGGAGGCCGCGGCTGTTCAGCAGCAGGTCGAGATCGTCGTTGTTGTAGGGCTCGCCGCGGCGGACTTTGTTGAAAGCGCGCCACACGCCGCGCAGGATGACGACATTCATCGCGGCAATGAGAAACAGGAACAGCGCGGAGACGCTGGTGGAGATGATGCCGCCCAGGTCTTTCCAGGCTTCGACGCGGCTTTCGAGGGCGGCGGCCGTCGCGGCGACAGCCGCCGCAACCAGCAGCACCACGGCCGAGTGGCCGAGCGCGAAGAAAAAGCCCACGGTCACGGGACGCTTGCCGTCCTGCATCAGCTTGCGCGTGACGTTGTCGATCGCGGCGATATGGTCGGCATCGACGGCATGGCGCAAGCCGAAGCCATAGGCGAGGAGGCCTGTGCTCAGGAGCAGCGGGTGAGCGTGAAAGGCGATGAATGCCCAGATCCAGGCGCCGATGTTGAAGGCGGCAAGGACGACATAGATGCCGATGACGCGGCGGCGGAGGGATGCCGGAGCGGCAACCGTTTCCAGAGTGGTGGACATGTGACAGATCCTGAGGTCGGGACTGTCCCTGCAACGAGCGGCCGCGTAAAGCGGCGCCGGCGCATTGGGACACCCCGCCCGTTGCGGCTGCATGGACCTCGGTTGATGGCAGGTCTCCTGGCTCGCGGGTCGGTGTTCGATGCCGGCCTTCCCGGTTTCCCAGTGGCGCGGGGTGGCATGAACTCGCCGCTTACAGTTGCGGGGGCAGCCGCAGACTCGAAACCCGGCCGTCTGCACGGCGAGCCTCTACTGCGTTCCCTTTTGATCCCGTTGCCGGGAACCATCAGCGCAAAAGCGTAATCGCCCTTACGTTGCGGTGTCAACCTTGCGCCAGCGCAGCCGCTGCCCGTGCTGCGCTCAGAACTGCTCGATCCATGCCGCGAGGCGATCGGCAGGAAATTCGGTTCTGTGCTGCGTGGGCAGGAACGCCATGCCGTCGCCCTTGCGGACCGGCTCGAGCGCGAAGTCGTTGCCGTCCAGCCAAAGCAGGCTTGCCAGCCAGACGGCGTGCCCGATCGACACGGCCTTGCTGGCCGGCTCGCCCAGAAACTCGGCAAGGGCGGTGAGGTCGTCCAGGATCAGGCCATCGCCTTCGCGCCGGACCGCGATGCCGGCGTGCTCCAGCGTTTCGGCCATCGCCGACACCGCGTTGCCGGCGGTCGCGCCGACGTGGCGGTTGCGCAGCGCCGCGAGGTTCGCCGCCACCATGTGGCCAAACGTTCCGCTTCGGCCGCTTTCGGCGGCGATCAGATCGGAGTAGTCCATCAGCAGCCAGTCCGGCTCGGGGCTGGGCACCTCGGCGAGAACAGCGGCGGCCAGGTAGGTCTCGACCGGTTGGAACCGTTCGGGCCCGATCAGCGCGGCGGAGAGCGTGCGGATCAGGCCGATCCGCGTGGAGAGCGTCTGCTTTTGCAGCACGCCCAGCTTTTCGCGCACCAGCTGGTCGCGCTCCTTGCGCAGCTCGGCCAGTTCGAGCGCCTGCTTCAGCTCCATGCGCAACGCGGTAATGTCCCACGGCTTCTTGATATAGCGGTGGATCTGGCCGAGGTTCACCGCCGCAACGGTCTGGTCGATCTCCGAATACGCGGTGGTCAAGATCCGCACGATATGCGGATAGCGCTCGCTCGCGTAACGGAGCAACTCGTTGCCGTACTCGCCCGGCATGCGCTGGTCGGAGACAAGGACCCCCACCCTGTCACCGTGCGCGTCCAGCAGCGCCTTGCCTTCCTCAACCGAGCCGCCAGTCAGGACCGGCGCCAGGCTTCCAATGGCACGCTGGAAGTACTTCACGGCCGTGGCCTCGTCATCGACGAAGAGGATCGCCGGTGACGACTCCTGGTTGGCTTTCGCTTCGTTCATCAACAACTCCTGAGTGTTTGACCTTTGATAGGGGGGAAATCCAGCACTACGTTGGTGCCAACCCCCGAGGCGGACTCAATCCGAAGTCCGCCGCCACAAGACTGCATGACACGGTTGCAGAGAATCAGGCCCAAACCGTGCCCGCCGGATTGCGCGTGCGTTGTGATCGGGTCCGTCAACAGGCGGGCCTTGATCTCGGGCGGAATGCCCGGGCCGTTGTCGGAAATGCCGATGCCCGGACTGGGTTCCGCCGTGACAGTAAAGCGCACCGCCGGCGCGGGCACGTCCGCGAGCGCGCGCAGCGCGTTCGACAGGAGCGAAGAGAGCACGAGCGCCACGCAGTTCGGTTGCGTGAGCACGGCAAAGTCGCCGTCGACCTCCACCTGCACCCACGACCGCTGCCCGGCCGCAAACGGATAGGTATCGAGCAGGGCGGAAATCAGCCCATGCGCCGTGACCTCGCTGCGGGCCTCTTCCCCAGCGGGTTTGCGGCGCCCGTTCTGGACCGAGCGCCAGAAGGACGAAACCACCGCCAGGCAGTACTGCGCGCTTTCGCGCATGGATCGGGCGGCGCCGTCGATATCCCACTGCGACTCGTGCTGCGCGTCGGCGCGATTTTCGATGTTGCTCGCGTTCAAGGCAATGGCGGCGAGCGGCGTGTTCAGTTCATGCGCCAGAAATGCCAGGGTCTCGTCGATTGCGATCAGCCGATGATTCTGGATGGCGCGTTCCTGGTGGCGCTCGAAGGCCAGTTGCAGCGTCTCGCGCACGGAAGCCTGCCTGAGCGGCTTTTCGAGGATGCGGAACACCTCGCCGGTATTGACCGTCTGCAGCAGCACGTCGATGTCCGCGTAAGCCGTCACCAGAATGCGGACGATATGCGGGTAGTCGTGCGCCACCTGCCGCAGCAGGTCGCCGCCATCGCGGCCCGGCATGCGGAAGTCCGTGACCAGCACGGCAATGCGGGCGCTGTCCCGCGCCAGGATGGCGACGGCCTCGTCGCTGCTCGTGGCCAGCAGAACTTCGTAATCCGTGCCGACCATGCGCGAAAAATACTTCCCCGCCAGCTCTTCGTCGTCGACGTAGAGCACCGTGGGCTGCGTTTGCCGGATGTCTTGCCGGATTTCATTCATGGCGTTCTCACGGCGCGCGCGACAGATCGAAGCTGAACGCCGCCCAGCTTCCCAGCTCGCTTTCGGCGAACAGCAGGCCGCCGTGGCGCTCGATGACGGCATAGCTGATCGACAGCCCCAGGCCGAGGCCCTGTCCCACTTCGCGGGTCGTGAAGAACGGCTCGAACACGCGGGCGAGATTCTCGTCCTTGATGCCCGGCCCGTTGTCCTTGACCGTCACGGCGAGGCGCTGCTCTTTCCACGTCGCCGAAATGTGAATCGCCGGCCCGACGGTGCCCACGTTGCGCATGGCCAGAACCGCGTTGGAGAGCAGGTTGATCAGCACGCCGATGATGGCCGCTTCGTCGCCCTGCACGAGCGTATCGGTCGGAAGCTCGCGCGTCACGGTCACGCCGCGCAGTTCGTGGGCGACGAGCCGCGTGGCCGAATCGAGCGCCTTTTCGAACAGGAAGGGCGTGCCCACCTCCGCCTCGGCGCCGGGCTTGCGGTAGGCGAAGGTCTTGAGGTCCGAGACGATGTGCTGGATCCGCTGCATGCCCTGCTTGGCGTCGACGAGGCACTCCTGCAGCGTCGGCTCCGCCTTGGCCACGGGCTCCTCCATCGCGACTTCGATCGCCATCAGGCAAAAGTTCACGGGGTTATTGACTTCATGCAGCAGACCCGCGGCCAGCGTACCGATAGCCGCCATCTTTTCCTGCTGCAGCAGTTGCCCCTTGATGTCGACCAGCTTGCGGTTGATCGATTCGAGCTCGTCGTTCTTCTGGGAGACTTCCGCCTTCAGGCGGAACAACATGAAGCGCACCCGCTCGTTGAAGAAGGTATAGACGCCGCTGGCCGCGGCGGCGAACAGAAGGAGCAGCACGTTGACGGTCAGCGTGCCGATCGGCACGCTGCCGCCGGGATGCATCAGGCAGGCAAGCAGATAAAGCACGCAGGACAGCACGCCGAAGACCATGTTCTGCCATAGGCCGAACGGCAGGGCGATGCCCGAAGCGAAGATGGCCAGGTTCAGGCCCATGTAGTAGGGCGACAGCACGCCGTCGGTCTTCCAGATCATCCACGAAATCATGATCTGCGGCAGCAGCAGCCAGGACAGCGTCAGCCACGGGGAGAGACGCCGCCCCACCACGCTGCCGAGCAGGATCGCGATGCCGCCGATCAGTACCGAGACGACCACGCGCGCGGCCGAGAACGAGATCAGCTGTTGGGGATACTGCGCGTAGTCCAGCCCCACGCCTAGCAGGACGAGCACGATGGCGGTACAGGCGCCGCCGCGGCTGAAAGTCACGCGGAAGTCGGCCAGCTCGGTTTGATAGCCTGTGTGCAGTTGAGCAGTGCTCATGGATGGGGTGTCCGCCGGCGTTTCAGAGGATCGTGGCTTCCGCGAACACATTCACCCCGGTCTCATCGACATAGAGCTTGTGGTCGGCGGATTGTGCGGGCAGCAGCGAACTCATGCCGCTCTCGTTCCGATAGATCAGATACCACTCGAGCAGATGCTCCATGCCGTACTTCTCCGGGTTCGCCGAGTGCACGTTGGTGACGAGCAGATGGCCGCCGGGCCGCGTGCGTGCCGCGAAATAACTCAGGAGACGCGCGCAGACCTTGTCCGAGAGGTAGTCGAAGAGGCCGGCGCAATAGACGGCGTCGAAATCCCGCGCGGACTCGTCGGGCGAGATCTTGCGTTTGAGCAGGTCGTGCACCGACTGATGCACCATTTCCACCGCGACCGTGTGCCCGGCTTCGGCCGCCGCCTGTTTGATCGAGGCCTCCGTGAAGGCCAGCGTTTCCTCGCTGAAATCGACCAGCTGAAACGACAGCAGCTCGGGCTGCGCATATTCGCGCACGAAGCGCTGGATCTCGAATGCCGGTCCGCAGCCGACGTTGAGGATGCGAAAGGGCCTGCCGGCCATGCGCGCTGCATCGGCCTGGCGCGTCAGGAAGTCGATCAGCAGCGTGATCCGGTTGCGGTGCGCGGTGGCCACGGCGGCCTTGAGGAACGCCGTATTGACGATCTGGAAGTAGGTGGTCGGCCCCTGCTGAGGATCGCTCAGGATCTGGTTGACCATCTCGTAGTCGCCGGCGTACCCCAGCGGCTTGGTAAACGTCCGGTAGACGAAGGGCGCGCGCAGCAGCAGCGGATGCAGCGCCGATTGCGCATAGGCGCGATGCACGGGCGCAAGCTCCGGATCGACGCGCTCGGCTTCTTCCTCCAGCCAGTTGAGGTAGGTCTTGACCTTGACCATGATGGGCGTGGCGAGCTCGTAGAAGAGATCCTCGCGCAGCCGGCCTTCGTTCTTCGGCAGGCTTTCGGTCAGGTCGACCTGCTCGACCCAGCGCGACACCTCCGAGAGGAACGCGCGCATTTCGTTGACCACGATCTGATAGTCGCGCCGGATATTGAAGCGCGTGTCCCAGTCGGTGATGAAGAGCTCGGCTTCCCGCCCGACCGACCTGGGCTCGTTGGACAGCACGCTAAGCTCGCGCCACTCGTCGATCAGCGCCAGCGAAACCACCGCCGTAAGGCCGGTGTTCACGAGGCTGACGACCACCGCCTTGCCCAGATAGGCGTTTCTCGCCCCCATACGCACGCTCAGGTCGCTCAGGACTTCACTGACCTGCACGATCGAGTATGGGTTATAGACCTCCATCACCAGCGACTTTCTCTGGAGGTTGATGATGGTTCCACGCACCTGCTCGCGCTGCGAGTTGCGGAAGCTGACTACCGGGTCGATTTGCGTTTGAGAGTACACGGTATAAGAACCTGAGGAATCCGGAAAACGCAGCTGGGTGTCGGACGCGGTCCAGTGAATGGCGGCTGCATGTTCGGCATCGCATACGATGCCGTGGACATGCTTCAAACCGGCGTTGCACGGGAAACACCCAAACCCTTGGCCGGAGTGCCTCCGGCGTGTTGCAGTGTAACATCAACGCCGATTATTCTGACCTATGCCAATTTTGGCGGGAAGGGCCTCCGGGCGAGGCCGGTTGCGAAGGAAGGCGGGGAGATGCGGCGCCGCATGCGCCGGGGCGCACGGACCTGCGATGCAGGTGCCGCGCTAGTCTTGCCGCGGCGCGGGCTTCGATGCGCTCACTTGCTGTTGCGCGTCGAATTCGATGCGGTTTCTGCCGCCGCGTTTTGCTGCGTAGAGGGCGGCGTCCGCGATGCCGTAGGCGGTATCGAAGTCGGTGCCCGCGGGGTTGTCGCTCACGCCGAAGCTGGCCGTGATGCTGCGGCTCACGGGGGCCGGGAACACATGGCTGGCGATGGCCGCGCGCATGTCCTCGGCGAGCGGCAATGCATCCGCGATATCGGCGCCCGGCATGACGACGGTGAACTCCTCGCCGCCCACGCGCCCGATGATGCCCGTGCTGCCGAGGATCTGGCGAAGGCAGTTGACGATGCCGAGAATCACGGCGTCGCCGGCGGGGTGGCCGTAATCGTCGTTGACCTTCTTGAAGTCGTCGATGTCGAGCAGGATCATCACGGCGCGGTTCACGCGCAGCGCCTTGACGGTTCGCTCGATCACGGCGCTGCGATTGAGCACGCCGGTGAGCGCGTCGTGAGTCGCGCGATACTGCAGCTGCTGGGTCAGCGCCTGCATTTCGCGCTCGGCCCGATCGCTGCGCCCGATCAGGCGGCGCGTTTCGCGCATCAGGCGCTCGTAATGGCCGATGAGCTCGCCTAGCGCCTCGCGATAGCTCCCGGCTTCCGCGTGCGGATCGTCGCACATGGCCCGGGCTCTTTCCAGGGCTTCGCTTTCGCTGCGGAACAGGTCCGGCGCGTCGCCGTGCGACGCGCTCCGGGAGTCGGCCGGTTTCACGGCAGCGGCTCTCAAGTTGCAACCGGGCAATCGTTGAACTTGATTGCCGTGAAGTCGGTTTGCAGTTCCTCGCCGAACTCGAGGATCGTTTCGTCCTCCTCGTCGCGGTACCAGTTCACCTCCACCCGGTTGCCGGACGACGCGGCCCGGTCCAGGGCGTCGAACATGCCGAACAGCATCTTCGTGCTGGAGCTGTTGAAGTAGGTGAGCGTCACGTCGACCGTGATCGCGGCATCCGCGCAACCCGCGAGCCAGGCGTTCAGCTGTTCCATGATGGGCGCATAGAATGCGGCGGCGTTCTCGGGATAGGACTCGCCACGAAGCGCAAGCACGTTCTGGTCGAAGCGAAAGTCGATTTCCGGCGACGTGGCCGTGGCGGCGATGAAAAGATTTTCCATTCTGTACACGGACCCTGGTCAGATGATGGTCTTGAGGCAAAAGAGCGTGGTGCCCGGATCGTCCTCACGCGGATAAAAGGCGAACTCGATCGGCGCGCTGGCGTCGCGCGCCATCGTCAGAAAGCCGAGTCCCGCGCCCTTGCTGTCGGCAGGCGTTTCGGCGCGCAGCGACGTCTTGTAAGCCTGCTTGATCTCGTCGATCGACATGTTCTGCAGCGGCTCGAGCTTCTCGCGCAGATCGTCCACGGCTTGCGTGGCGATGGGGTTGATGCAGACCATCAGGTGGCGGTCGCCGTCGGCGGAAATGCACATCGCCCCTTCGCGGATCGCGCCGCCCTGGACCGTGCCTTCGGGCAGCGAGTCGGACGAGTAATGGACGATGTTCTGCGAGAGTTCGATGAAGGACGAAAAGATCCTTCGGCGCGTGGACGTGCTCACGCCGGCGACTTCCAGTTGCAGTTTCACGACCTCGCTCATCGCCGCCACGATGCTGTGCGAGAAATAGCCCTTGTGATAGAAAATCAGATTGCGCTGCTGGGCAATTTCAAAGAAGCAGCTATGCTGATCCATAGTGACAGACATGGTGGTCAAATACCTCAAACTCGTGCAAAGAAGAGCGTGACGTCGTCACGCCGGGACTGCGTTTCCTGCCACTGGGCGAGCGCTTCGAGCAGGCCTGCGCAAATCGCAGACGGCGCTTCTTCGCGGCGACCCAGAATCAATTCGATTGCGCGGCGCTTGCCGAAGGCAATCTTGCGCGGACCGCCAATCTGGTCGGTCAGCCCATCCGTCGAAACGAACAGCAGGCTCCCGCGGGGAACCTCGACGGTGTGCAGCGTCCATGCGTAGTTCGCGAGGCTGTCGACATAGCCCACGCCCATGCGTTCGCCGGCAATCGTTTCGAACTCGGCCGCATCCGGCCGAAGCACATGCAGCGCCACGCGCGCGCCGGCAAACGACACTTGCTGGCGGGCGGTGTCGAACCAGAAGAAGGCGGCGTCGAGCCCGTCGTTGGACTGGGGGGCGTCGCCGCTGCCGTTGATTTGCCCAAGCAGCCCCTTGACATTGCGGTTGACGGCGCCAAGCAGTCCCGACGGGTCGCGCGGCCCGAGCCGCTCCAGCGCCTGCGAAAGCGAGGCCGAAGCGAGCAGCGTCATGAACGCGCCGGGCACGCCGTGGCCGGTGCAGTCGGCAACGGCGCCGAACCAGCCGTCGGGAAACGACGCGAAGTGGTAGAAGTCGCCGCCCACCACGTCGCGCGGCTCCCAGACGAGCGCCGCGTCGGGCAGCATGGTCGAGAGCGTGTCGCGCGAGGCGCGCAGCATGGCCTGCTGGATCACGCTCGCATATTCGATGCTCTGCATGATCTGGCGGTTCTTGGCCGCCTGCATTTCCGCCACGCTGCCGAGGAGCCGCAGGCCGTTGCCGACGCCCGCGAACCGGCCTTCGCGGGTCACGATGAAGCCGTCCACCAGCGCCTTCTCGCCCACCTCGACCGTCTTGAACGTGAGCGCCTCGATGCTCATGTCGGCGTCGACGATCAGCGGCTCCTTGTCCATGAATGCAATACAGCTCTTTTTGTCGTAAAGCTCGCGATGAAACGGCTTGCTCATTTTCGAGAGGAATATATCCCGATTGATCAAACCGATAGGGCGGCTGTTTTCAACGACAGCGAGGCTGACCATATCGGGCCGCGAATAAAAAATCTCCATGACCTGAGAATTTGAATCCGTGACATCAATGGACGGCACTTCCTGAACCAGATCACCGGCGCTTCGCGGGCCAGCGGAAAATCCCGGACGACGAAATTGCGCAAGCGCGGGATGCATGGCGATCCGCTCCTGTCGATGAGGAAAACCAGCACGCTAAAGGCTATTTATGTCAGTTTCGTTACAAGGGCGATGGAAATGGGACGATGGTGGGATCGTTCCGGTTGGCGGCTTGTGCGCTAACGTTTGCGGGATTTTTAGGGGCACGGACGGCGGTAAAAATGTCGGTGACTGAAATGAATATGTAAGATTTAATTTTGGAGCGGTTTGTTGGGACCGACTCGCCTTTGCGCGCTGTCTGCCGGTGAGCCGATAATTTGAAAACGGGTTTTTCCGATAAATCGAATCCGATTTTTCTGAATCCCGGTTTTGAGGCTATCCGATTCAAACGATAAACCCGATAGCATTATCCTTGCCTTTATTTTCATCGTTCGGAAAGGAGATAGACCGCCCGGCCGGGATCGCTAATTTCGACAGCGACGCCGAACGTCGTTCGGGTCCGGCGCCGGAAGAGGGCCGGCGTTGCGTCCTTTACAATGCGCGCATGTGCGGACTTATCCAGGAGACTTCATGATTATCAAACCCCGTGTGCGTGGCTTCATCTGCGTGACGACGCACCCTGCGGGATGCGGGGCCAACGTGCGCGAACAGATCGAGCACGTTGTCGCGGCGGGGCCCGTGGCGGAAGGCCCCCGCAAGGTGCTCGTGATCGGGGCATCGACCGGCTACGGCCTCGCGGCTCGCATTACGGCCGCGTTCGGTTGCGGTGCCGATACGCTGGGCGTGTTTTTCGAGCGCGGCGGCAGCGCCGACAAGCCGGGCACGGCGGGCTGGTACAACACCGCCGCCTTCGAACAGGCCGCAAACGCCAAGGGCCTCTACGCGCGGAGCCTCAACGGCGACGCCTTCTCCACCGAGGTCAAGCAGCAAACCATCGACATCATCAAGCGCGATCTCGGTCAGGTCGATCTGGTGGTGTACAGCGTGGCCGCGCCGCGGCGCAAGCATCCCGTGACGGGGGAGATCTTCACGTCGACGTTAAAGCCCGTTGGCAAGTCCGTCACGCTGCGCGGCGTCGACACGGACAAGGAAGTTGTCAGGGAAAGCACGTTCGAACCCGCGACGCAGGACGAGATCGATGCGACCGTTGCCGTAATGGGCGGCGAAGACTGGCAGATGTGGATCGACGCACTGGACGACGCGGGCGTTCTGGCCAGGGGCGCAAAGACCACCGCCTTTACTTACCTGGGCGAACGGGTTACGCAGGATATCTACTGGAACGGCTCGATTGGCGCCGCCAAGAAAGACCTCGACCGGACGGTTCTGAAGATTCGGGAAAGATTGGCGGCCCTTGGCGGCGACGCACGCGTTTCCGTATTGAAAGCGGTCGTCACGCAGGCGAGTTCGGCGATTCCGATGATGCCGCTCTATCTCTCGCTGCTATTCCGGGTCATGAAGGAGAAGGGCACGCACGAAGGCTGCATCGAGCAGGTCTACGGGCTCTTCAAGGACAGTCTCTACGGCGGTGTGCCGCACGTGGACGAAGAAGGGCGTTTGCGCGCCGACTACAAGGAGCTCGATCCCGAGGTGCAGGCGCGCGTGGGGCAGCTATGGGATCAGGTCGGCAGCGAGAACCTTTATCAGCTCACCGATTTTGCGGGCTACAAGACGGAGTTTCTGCGTTTGTTCGGATTCGGCATCGACGGCGTGGACTATGAGGCCGACGTGAATCCCGACGTGGCGATACCGAACCTCGTTCAGCTGTAGTAGCTGTAGTGTCAGGCGGCGCAGCCGTTGTCCGGGCTGCGCCTGCTCAGAGCCCTCCCAGCACGGTAGCGCATACCGTCCGGAACGTATCCGAGGCTTGCCTCAGTTTCCGAAGCTCGCCGTCCTGCAGCGTCGCTTCGCCCACTGCCAATCTGTCGTGGTCGACCTCAACGGCATGGGCGAGACGCCGCGCCGGTTCGCTCTTGTCGAAGGTCCGTATGAATGCCGGAACCTGGTCGAGGACCGTCCCGAGCCGGGCGCGCTCGGAAACAGGCGCTTCGCCGGTCTCCAGTTTCACCGCGACCGCGTCGAGCCTGTCGGCCAGCGACGCGAGAAACTCGGCCGCACGTTCGCGACGGGAAAAGCTGTGCGCCGCGAAACCGGATTGAATCGAGCAGGCGAACTGCGCTACGCGAAGAAGACAGTCGGCTGCGGACGGCACGGTTTCGATATTGGGCAAGCGCGTCACGGTTCGGCTCAGCCGGCCAGCTTCCTGAATGTCTCGAGCACGGCGTCGCCCTTGAACGGCTTGACGATCCAGCCCTTTACGCCCGCCGCCTTGCCGCGCTCCTTCATCGCCGGACTGCTTTCGGTCGTGAGCATGACGACGTTGACGGCGGTGTTGGCCAGCTCGCCGCGAATCTTTTCGACCATGGTCAGGCCGTCCATGTTGGGCATGTTGACGTCGCTGACGATCAGGCGGATGCCGGGGTCGGCCTTCAGCCTGGCGAGTCCGTCCTTGCCGTCGATCGCCGTGGCGACATCGAGCCCGTTGTTCTTCAGAAAGCCCGCGACTTCGTCGCGCACCGTGCTCGAATCATCCACCACCAGAATTTTTGCCATGCTCGCCTCCTTCGCGTGCAAGATTCAGAAGAGGTCGAGTTCGCCCGCTTCCACGAGCGTGTCGACGTCGACGATGTTTTCGGAAAAGTCCTCGGGAGACCAGCTCAGGCTGAAGACGAAGCGCTGATCGATCGTGACCGAGTTGCCGGTCTGCGGGTCCGTGAGCCGGTAGTGAAAGCACAGCTGCGGGTTGCTCGAGCCGAACGAAATGTAGCGGTTCTTGTGATTGACCAGCAGCGGCACCTGAACCTGGTTGCGCGACGTCATGGCTTCCTGATTCAGGAAACGGTCCTTGAAAGCGCCCCAGATCAGATTGGTCAGCTCGCCCAGCAGGCCGTTGATATCGCGGAAGTCGCCCGGCCCGTCGCCCTGGCTTTCCCTCGCGAGGAGGGCGAGCATGGGATCCTCTTCGACCTGCATCAGCATGTAGCCGCGGCACCACGCTCCGTCCAGCGGAATCAGGCTGAACACTTCGCCGAAGATAATGCGGTCGCGAACGATGCTCGGCGTGTCCCACGTGACGGAAACGCCGCGGAAGAGACTCGCGAGACGCACTTCGGTGATTTCGGAGATGCCCCGCACGAGGGCATTGGGAAATTCGAGGCTGAAAATGTACTCGTCGACGGCCGCCGAGAGCGCGGCCATTTCGCGCGTCGTGAAGGTGGCGCAAACGGCCTTGCGCAGCGCCGCGGGCAGGGCGTCGGGCGAGGTTTCCGGCGAGAGACGCAGGATGATCGGCAATTCGGGGCGCAGCGCCTCGATGCGCAGGGCCGCGCTGGTTGCTTCCTCGATGGAGCCGCCGTAGTCGTCCCCCAGCAGCACGCCGCCCAGATCGATGTTCGAGCGCAGCACGGACATGAGACGGTCGTGGCGCGCCTTGAGCGCGACGAGACTGCGCTCGTCGCAGAACTGCTTGAGCGCGGGAGCGTGATCGGGGTTGTCGTCGAGAACCAGCAGCTTGCTGATCGGGACTTTCGCGTCGGTCATGTGAACGTACCTGGTTGGGTCGGCAGCGTATCCCCCGCAATCATCGTGAGGTACGTTATGTAACCCTAATTAATTTCTCAATGGGGAAGGTCGATCGGTCAGCATCCCGATTGGGGCGAGCGCCGCAATTATTCCGGGCGAGTATGACGGCAGGGTGACTCAATCCGCATAAATCCGCCGTGCGCGATGAAATGCGTTATTGCATCGAACGGCCTAAATTAAACCGTTTTCCTGCCGTTAACTCCTAATCGGGCTGGACGATCAGGGCGACACGCCCGGCAGTGCGTATGACACTGCGTTCAGATGCTCATGCCGCCATCCACGGGCAGCGTCGCGCCCGTGACGAAGCTGCTGAGCGGCGATGCGAGGTACGTCACCCCATTGGCAATTTCTACCGGATCGGCATGGCGGCGCAGCGGAATGACTCCGTTGAGAAATGCGGTGGCGTCGGTGTTCAGCACGTGATCGAGCGAGCGTTCGATGGTGTTCTGAAATTCGTTCGCTACCGGCCCTGGGTGGATCGTATTCACACGTATCCTGCGCGGCGCGAGTTCTTTCGCGAGAACACGCATGAGACCGACCACGGCATGCTTCGACGTGGCATAAGCCGCAACGCCTGGATCCGCCGTCAAGCCCATGACGCTCGACATCATGATGATCGAGCCGCCGTCGTTCATCTGGGGAATCGCGTACTTGCAGGTGAGGAAGCTGCCGCGAACGGCCACGCGCAGCACCTGATCGAAGACGTCCTCGGGGTAGTCCGTCAACGGCGCGACCTGGCCGAACACGCCGGCGTTGGCGAACACCACGTCGATCTTGCCGAAGCGCGCGAGCGTTGCCGCCACGAAGCGCTGGGTGTCGCCGGCGTCACCGACGTCGGCGGCGCAACCCGCGGCGTCGGCATGCGCCAGCAAGGCGAGCGCCGCATCGATCTGTGAGGAATCCAGATCGACCAGCATCACGCGCGCGCCCTCTTCGAGAAAGCGGTGCGCCGTTGCGGTTCCAATGCTGCCCGCGCCGCCCGTGATCAGACAGGTTTTGCCGCTCAGTAAGCTCATCGTCCTTGCATTCCTGTTTCCGTGAAAGCGGGAAAGGTGGCCTGAGCCTCAAGCCATCGACGAACCCGCCTCGTGCGCGCCGCTCGTGCGGCGCGCGGTTTCCTTCATCAGCAGCCCGACGAGAAAGACGACGGCCGCGCCGCCCAGCGCCATGTAAAGCGGCACCGAAAGACCGAATTGCTGGGCCAGCGCGCCGCCGATTGCGGGCGCCGCCGTCGCGCCGACGATTTCGGCCGCCATGGTCGCCATGCCGATCGCCGTTGCACCCAGCCGCGCAGGAACGGTCTCCGTGGGCACCAGCACCATCAGCAGCGCGACGATGCCTTGCTGCGCGTTCGTCAGGAAGAAGATTCCCGCCAGCAGCCACAGATTGGCGTACAGCGACTGCGTCAGCATGGCGAGAACCAGCAGGGCAATCAGCACGGACATGATGAGGAGTGCTGCCTTGCGCCCGATGCGGTCCGAGAGGGTCGGGAAAAGGATTCCGAGGAGGAACGCCCCAAGGCCGGCGGCGCCGAGCAGGAATCCCGCCGTGGTGCCGCTTTGGCCCGCCACCTGCGTGATATAGAGCGGCGCGAAGACGTTGACCTCGAAGAGCCAGCAGATCACGCCAATCGCGCCGAAGCAGCAAAGCCACATGTTGCGGTACGTGAGGATCGAAAGATAGTCGCCGAGCGTGAGGTGTTCCTTCTCGATCCGGGTTTTGCGCTCGGGTTCCGGAACGAACTTCCAGATCAGGAGGCCAAGCATGATGCCCGGGACGCCGGCGACGAAGAATGCGGTTCGCCAGCCCGCGTGCGCGGCGACCTGGGTGGTCAGCACCGGGGCGACGGCGAGACCGATCAGCGACGCTGCGCTGACTACGATCCCGACATTGCGCCCCCGGTGTTGCGGTTCGGCCGTTTCCTCCGTGAGCGCCATGATGACCGAGAAGCAAGGCCCTTCGGCAATGCCTAGCAGCCCGCGCACCAGCAGCATCTGCTCGTAGCTCTGGACCACGCCGGATAGCCAGGAAAGCAGCGAGAACGCAAAGATCGAGGGCAGCAAGACCTTACGGCGTCCTATGCGATCGGACAGTGCGCCGAGCAGCAAGGTGGAGATTGCCCAGCAGATGCCGGTGATCGCGGCCAGATTGCCCACCTTCGTACTATCGAGGTGGAGGTCGCCGATCATGTAGGGCGCGAGGTAGAGCTGCGACATCCGGTCCAGAAAGACCGTTCCCCACGTCAGGAACAGCAAAAGCAGCACAAGTTTCGAACGTCCGTCCGACCTTTCCATGATGTACCCCTCCGTTCAATGAAGGACCGCCTGGTGGTGCCGCCATCGGTTGGCGGCGCGGCCTCGACCGGTGGCCTCACGCGAGGTGCGCGATGATCTTGCGCAGCGAACGCAAGAACTCCTCTTTGGAGGCAGGCCCGATCAATTCGTCCAGCATCTTGTCGTGCTCGCGTGCGTGCATGCGCAGCGTTTTCAACGCCTTCACGCCTTCGGTCGTCAGCCGCAGGGCGTAGCTGCGGCGGTCCGTGGCAAGACGTTCGCGTATGACCAGCCCGCGCTTTTCGAGTGCGTCGAGCACGGGCGTCAGCGTGGACTTGTCGCGACCGTTGGCCTGGCTCAGCGCGGTCTGGGAAATACCGGGATTCTCGTGAATCAGTTCCAGCGTGGCATAGAAGCCGGGGCGCAGATCGCTCGCGCCCACACGGCGCGCGAATGCCTGAAACGAAGCCTGCTGGGCAAGGCGCAAATGGAAACCAATGGTTTGTTCGAGCTCGCCAAACGCAATCTCCGGCGGCGAGTAGCGCGGTTCGGGCTGATCTTCCAGCACCTTCGCCTTGCGGGCGGCATTCGACTTGTCCTGGCTCATGGAGGATCGACCCGCATGAAATGGGTGAACGACTGCATTAAAGCAAATGATTGGAGATCCAACAGTTGGGAGTTCTACTAAGTGGGGACGAACTGTGGAAACCGAAGCGCGGGCACGGGAACGCTGTTTGCGCGCCGCTGCCCATCGATATCGATGCCACGAGGCTTCACGTGAAAGCGACCGTTACGCAGGCCTGGCCGTCATGCTGCATTGCGGCGGCGCTCGTCCTGGCGCATCCCGCGCACGCCGACGAAGCGGCATCTAGCACCATGCCTTGCGGCAAGCTGGTCGGGGCGAATGTTTCCGGAAACGCGGACGAGGGCTTCGTGCTGCGAGACGGCGAAGCCGTCGATTTCATTTCGGGCGGCCGGACGGCCCACGGCAGGCTGCTCATGTTCCATGACGGCGCATGGTTTCGCGCGTACTGGCAAGCGCAAGGCGGCGAGGAGAAATACGCGCTCGCCAACGCGGGTACGAATAGCGTGCGCCTCGTTTCCACGCCGCCGCAAGGCGCACCGCAGCGCGACGGCAAGCCGGGCACGGCAACCGGACCGCTGCAGGTGCTTTCCTGTCCGAAACTTTAGTTCACCGCCTGGGCGGGATCAGGCGCCATGTGAGCACGACGGCTAACAGGAACGCAACGTAGGCGAGCGTAAACACCCAGCCCGGAAAATCGTAGTACATCCAGGCACTGACCCAGCGCTGTATGAAACCTGGCTGCCCGGCGGCTCCGGCCGTTCCATTGCGCAGGTAATCCTCAAGCACGGTGAGCGGGCACGGCACATCGAGCACCGCAAGCGTTGCGACGATACCGATCGCGACGACGTGCGTGGTGCGAAACGTGCGATTGCGCGCCCAGTTCTGCCTCATGGCGGCGCCTGCCCAGATCGCGGCGAGGCCGCCAACGATGAAGAGCACGAGTAACGCGTGCAGCACAAGTACCAGATTCGCAAGCTCGCTCATGAAATAGTCGCCTCGGTCAGTTCGCGGTTATCGGAATTCGACCGCCGGCGGCGCCATTCGTGCGGATCGGGATCGTGAGCCTGTAAGCGTTTTGTTTGCAATCCATCGGCATGCCGGGCCGCGCGAGGAGGCCGGTGTAGACTTTGCCGGGTCCGCTTTGGCGCAGCGCGTCCACTGGAATTCCCGCAATGGTCAATCCCATACATTTCGATCTGCAGTCGCTCAGGGTCTTTCTGATGGTGGCCGAGCAGGGCAGCCTGACGAAAGCGGCCGAACGCGGCCATCTGACGCTATCGGCCGTCAGCAAGCGCATTGCCGAACTCGAAAGCGTGACGGACTGCGCGTTGCTGATTCGCCGGCCGCGCGGCATCGAACTGACGGCGGCCGGGCGTGGTCTCGTCGAACATGCCAGCCGCGTGCTCGACCAGGTGAACAGCATGGCCAGCGAAATGAGCGACTATGCGATCGGCGTGCGGGGGCACGTGAGACTATGGGCCAATACCTCGGCCGTTGTGCAGTTCCTGCCGGGCGATCTCGCGGGCTTCCTCGGTGCGAACCGGTCGATCAGGATCAGTCTCGAGGAACGCCTGAGCGGCGACATCGTCGAAGCGGTGAAGTCGGGCAAGGCGGATCTCGGCATTTTCGCCGACAACGTGCCGTCGTATGGCATCGCGCGGCGGCTGTACCGGCGCGACGAACTCGTCCTGCTCGTTCCGCAGTCGCATCCGCTGGCCCGCGAGGAGCAGGTCGATTTTGCGCAAACGCTCGAAGAGGACTATGTCGGGCTCAATACCGGCAGCTCGCTGTTCGCCAGGCTGACCGACGCGGCGTTCGAAGCGGGCCGGCCGCTCAAGCTCAGGATTCAGGTTTCGAGTTTCGACGGCATCTGCCGCATGATCGAGTCGGGGCTTGGCATCGGCATCCTGCCGCGCGAGGCGGTGCGGCAGGAACTCCTCGTCAGTCGGCTCGGCATGGTGCGGCTTACCGATGCCTGGGCGAGCCGGACGCTCTGGATCAGCGCGAACGATTCGTCGCTGTCCGCGCTGGAAGTTGCGAGGCTGTTCGATTTTCTCTCCGGCGGCGCACAGCCGGAGCCCGCGCACGAGGCTCCTTGATTCGCGAGCGGAGGCAGCGGGTTCAAGCGGGTTCAAGGGGGTTCATACGGGGTTGATCTCGTCCTGGCTGCGCCGTGTCGTCAACGGGCCGAGCGCGCGTACCGTTACGGCCACGATCACGAGCGCGGTGGAGATGACGCCGAACATCGCCCCGGCGCCGTACCCGTTCAATACCGGCAGCAGCAGGAAAGGCAACGCACCGCTCATGATGCGGGACAGGGCATAGGTGCTGCCGATGGCGGTGGAGCGCACGCGCGCCGGAAAGATTTCGGCCTGGTAGACGTGGTAGGCGTTGCTGAACACGTTCGAGGCGCAAGTCGTTAGCACACCGAAGACGACGATCAGGATTGTGTTTTCCGAATACGCGAAGCCGAAGCCGAAGACCGCGATCGAAAGAATCGACGCGATGACGAGCGTGCGGCGTTCGAGCCAGTTGAGAAGCGGGATCGAAAGCAGGGAGCCGGCCGGGTAGCCGAGGAACGACAGGGCCATGAACAGGGTGCTGCTGGTGACGTCGAAACCCCGGCTCTTGACCACGAGGCTCGCGAGCGTGCCGAATCCGTAGTAGCCGAAGCATTGAAACAGGTGAAAGACCACCAGCATCAGGAATCGCTTGTCATAAGGCGCCTGGCGCAGAACGGCGATCCGTTCGGCAAGGCCCACCGCGTGCGGCGCGGCGGGTCCGCTCGTGATCACCGGGGGCAGTTTCGCGCCCGCGCTTTCGGCAAAGCGGCGCAACTGGGCTTTCGCTTCGTCGAAGCGGCCGCGCGCCAGCAGCCAGCGCGGGCTTTCGGGCAGGCGATGCTGGACGAACAGCACGAATATCCCGCCCAATCCGCCAACGGCGAGGATCAGGCGCCATCCTGCCACGGTGCCGATCTGCAGCGTATTGAGCCCTACGGCGAGGAAGCCGACGAGGGGCACCGCGACATAGGAGACGGTATAGGCCCAGGCGGCAAGGCGGCCGCGGCGCTCCTTCGGCAGAATCTCCGAAAGGTAGCTGTCCGAAACAGGATAGATGGCCCCGACGCCGATCCCGGTCAGAAAACGGCAGAGCACGAGCATGTCCGCATTGACCGACAAGGCGCCGAGCAGCGAAAACGCGCTGTACCCCACGAGGCAGAACACGAACGCCTTGCGCCTGCCGATGCGGTCGGCGAGGCTGCCGAGACAGAGCGAGCCGAAAAACATGCCGATAAACGCCGAGGCGAGCAGCAGTTTGAAATCGGCGCTTTGCCGGGCGATGCCGAAGTCGTGTTGCAGCGCGGAGCCGATCGAGCTGACGAGAAAGATCTCGTACATGTCGAAGAAGAGCCCGATACCGACCACCCAGACGACGAAGCGATGCAACGCGCCCACCGGCATATCGTCCATCAGGCTGCCGAGCGCGGCATCTTTCGTTGTCTCGCGAGTCGCCTCATGAGCGACGCACTGCCTGGAGTCGAGGGCCGCCGCGTAGTCTGGGGCCGCGCCGAACACCGGCAAAGGTGTGCCCGCGGCCGCTTCGCCGCGCGGGTCGAGCGGGTTGATGCCCATGATGTCTCCTTGATGTTTCGGGTGTGGCGTGTGGCTTCCCGGGATCTACGTCCCGTGGCGAGGGCCGTCGCCATGCAGCAGTTAGTCCAGCAGATCGGCAATCTCGATCAGGTTCAGGTCGGGGTCTCGCACATAGACCGAGCGGATCTTGTGCGTGGCGCCCGTGCGCGGCACCGGCCCTTCCACGATGGGCCAGTTCACGCGCTGCAGATGTGCGATGACCTCGTCTAGCGGGACCGCCGCGATGAAACAGAGGTCCAGCGCGCCCGGAACGGGCAGGTGAGCCTTGGGCTCGAATTCGGCGCCGCGCACGTGCAGGTTGATCTTCTGGTTGCCGAAGCGGAAGGCGATGCGCCCCGCGCCGAACGTCTCCAGCTCCATGTGCAGCACGCGGGTATAGAAGTCCTTCGTGGCTTCGGGATCCACACAGGTAAGGACGAGATGATCGAGGTGATCGATCAGGGCCATGTCATGCTCCTTGTTGCGCGAAGGCGCGTTGGTCGGGAACGCTGTCGGCCAGCGCCGCTGGCTTTGCGTGAAGGTCGAGACGTCGGCCCGCTTTCAGGATCTGGCTGGGCACGTCGTGGCCGACGAGAACGGGCAACAGGGCGGCGGCATCGAGCGTCGCGGCGAGATTGACGCCGGTGTCGTAGCCGTCGAGCTCCAGCATATGCGCGAGTTCCTCCGTGCAGACGTTGCCGGTCGCGCCTGGCGCGTAAGGGCAGCCGCCGAGCCCGCCGAGCGACGAATCGAAGCGGATCACGCCGGCCGCGAGCGCCGCCAGCGTGTTCGCCAGCGCCATGCCGCGTGTGTTGTGGAAGTGCAGCGTGAGTTCCAGATGGGGGAACGCTTCGATTGCCCGGCGGCACAGATCGCCCACCTGCGAAGGAAAGGCCATGCCGGTCGTGTCGCACAGCGTAATGCCGTGCGCGCCGAGGTCGGAGAACCGGCTCATCCAGTCCATCACGGCGGCGGCCGGCACATCGCCTTCCATCGGGCAGCCCATCGCCGTGGAGAGCGACACGTTGATCGCCACACCGCTCCCGCTGCCGCGCACGGCCGCAACGACATCGCGAAGTTGTGCGAACGATTGCTCGCGGCTCATGCGCAGATTCGTGCGGTTATGGCTCTCGCTAACGGACATCACGAGATTGATTTCGTCGACACCGCACGTCAATGCGCGTTCGGCGCCGCGCACGTTCGGCACGAGCGCCGTGTAGACCACGCCGGGTACGCGAGCGATCCCATGCATGACGGCTTCGGCGTCGCGCAGCGCGGGAATGGCTTTGGGCGACGTGAACGAGGTGACTTCGATCTTCGCGAAGCCGCATTGGCCGAGGCGGTTCACGAGCGCGATCTTCGCATCCGTATCGACAAAGCGTGCTTCGTTCTGAAAACCGTCGCGTGTGGCGACTTCGTGGATAAAGAGCTTCTTTCGTTCTGGCATCATGGTACGGACTCCTTGTTAGATGATGCCGCGCGAACGCCAGGCGGCGCGCGTGCCGGCATCGATGCCGAGCGCGCCGAGCACCGCATCGGTGTGTTCGCCGAGCGCCGGCGCGGGACGCTCGATCGCACCGGGCGTCTCGCTCAGCTTCGGCACGATGCCGGGCACCTGAACCGGCGTGCCGTCGGGCAGCGCGGCTTCGACGATCATGTCGCGGGCCCGGTAGTGCGGGTCGGCGGCAATGTCGGCGGCGTCGTAGACCCGGCCCGCCGGAATCTTCGCTTCGTTGAGCGCGGCGAGCACCTCGTCGAGCGTGTGGCGGGCGGCCCATGCGCCGATAGCTGCGTCGATGCGCTCGACGTCCTTCACGCGCCCGTCGTTCTGCGTGAGCGCCGGATCGCCGCCCAGGTCGGGGCGGCCGATCAGGTCCATGAGCCGGCGGAAGATGCTGTCGCCGTTGCCGGCAATCAGCGCGTAGCGGCCGTCGCCGCACCGGTAGGCGTTGCTGGGAGCGATGCCGGGCAGACTGCTGCCGGCGGGCTGCCGGACCGCGCCGAACACGGAATATTCGGGCAGCAGGCTTTCCATCATGTTGAAGACCGACTCGTACAGGGCGACGTCCACCACCTGGCCGCGGCCGCCCTGTTGCTCGCGGTGCCGAAGGGCGAGCAGAATGCCGATCACGCCGTGCAGCGCGGAGAGCGAGTCGCCGAGCGAGATGCCCACGCGAACCGGCGGACGGCCGGGTTCGCCGCTGAGATGGCGCAGGCCGCCCATGGCTTCGGCTACCACGCCGAAGCCGGGGCGGTCGCGGTATGGCCCGGACTGCCCATACCCGGAGACGCGCAGCATGACGAGCTGCGGATTGATCGTTTGCAGCTCGTTCCAGCCGAGCCCCCACGCCTCGAGCGTGCCGGGACGGAAGTTTTCGATCAGCACATCGCTCTGCGCGATCAGGCGGCGCGCGGCGTCCTGGCCTTCGGGCGTGCGCAGATCGAGTGTTACGGACTGCTTGTTGCGCGACTGCACGGTCCACCAGACGGAAGTGCCTTCGTGCAGCAGACGCCATTTGCGCAGCGGGTCGCCGGTTTGCGGCGGCTCGATCTTGATGACTTCGGCGCCGAACTCCGCCAGCATCTTCCCCGCGAAAGGGCCCGCGATGAGCTGCCCCATCTCGAGTACCCGAACACCCTCCAAAGGCCGCTTCATCGCCGTGTCTCCTTCCTTCGATCAGCTGGAGATCATGTTGCGCGATTTTTTCGGGCCCGATAATCGATCGATGCTCAAGCAGGCTTTCCCGAACGGAAAGGCGCGGCTAGAGGGACATTCGGCATCGCAGTGGCGAACGGCGCCGCGCAGAGGGCCGCGGTAGCCTATCATGCTTGTGAGATTCTCCCGTTACTCGATCCCATGGCCACGGCGTCACACTCCCAGCTCGACCTTTCGAGGTTTCCGCGTCACGCGCTCCTTGAGGGCCCGACGCCCATTCAGCTTCTTCCCCGGCTGAGTGCCCACCTTGGCGGCATCAACATTTACGTCAAGCGAGACGATCTGAATGGCCTCGGCGGCGGCGGCAACAAGCTGCGAAAGCTCGAGTTCCTGATTGGCGAAGCGCTGGCAGGCGGTGCGGATACGATCATTACCGTGGGAGCCCGGCAGTCGAATCACGCCCGGCTGACGGCCGCAGCGGCGGCGCGCGTCGGCCTGCACTGCGAGCTCGTTCTGACCAGAGCGGTACCCCGTTTCGACGCCGACTATATCGACAACGGAAACATCCTGCTGGATGGCTTGCTGGGCGCGCGCGTGCATGACTTGCCCGGGTCCGCAAACGCATTGCAATACGCCGAAGAGCGCGCAAACGAGTTGCGCGCGAAGGGCCGAAACGTTTATGTCTGCCCGCTTGGCGGCTCAAGCCCGGCAGGCTGTCTCGGATACGCGGATTGCGCCGCCGAAATCGTGGCGCAATCGAGTGCCGCCGGTTTGACCTTCGATCGCATTGTCGTTCCCAACGGCAGCGGCGGGACGCATGCCGGACTCGTTGCAGGGTGGGTCGCATTGGGGCGGGACCCGTCGATCGTTTCTGCGTTCACGGTGCTCGGAAAGGCCGGGCAGGCGCGAACCACTACGCTCGAGAAGGCCAATCAAACGGCCAGACTCATCAATGCCGGCCTGAGCGTCGATAGTGCGGCGATTTCGATTGATGAAGGGCAGCTTGGGCCCGGCTACGGAATCCCGACGGAAGGAATGCGCGCGGCCGTTCGCCTGATGGCTTCGACGGAAGGGCTGCTGCTCGATCCTGTGTATGGTGGAAAGGCTTTCGCGGGCCTTTTGCAGAATGCCAGCTCCGGGAACTACGTTGCCGGGCAGAATATTCTTTTCATCATGACCGGTGGTATTCCCGGGCTTTTTGCTTACCGGAGCGAGTTTTGACGTCGGTTGGGCATTTCGGGTAACGCGAAGAAGAGGGCATGCTTTCCTTTTCGCGTGCGCCGGCGATGAGGGGAGCCTGGCAAAACGCGCAGGCCCTCGCTCTATGTCACGCCCAACCGGCGCCATCGATCATGTGCCGGATTGCTGCGCCGCTTTGATGAAATCCGGATCCTCAAACAGTTTGCGCAAGAGATCCTGGAATACGGCCGTGGTCTGATTCATGCCGTCGGATGCTGCGAGTGCGCCGAGAAATTGCGTATCCCACCGTTCATCGACATGCAGCACCTTGTCGTATCGCACAGACTGATCCCGGCGAACGACGAAGCGTGCGGTCAGTTCGGCACTGCCATCGAAGATATGAACTTCCGTCAGTATTCCTTCGATTTGCAAAGGAGCACTTGCATCATAGTTGCCTGATGTCGTCAGCTCGGTGCGCAGCGCCTGATTCAGATACGTGGACCAGGAGCCATCGCCCGGCGCCTGGATGCGCACCGTGCGGACTATCGTTTGAACGTCCGAGGGTTGGCTTTCATTGCTTGCGACCTGGAAGCGCGCGGTAGGCGGTACGCTGCCCAGTTTCATCTGGTTAGCCACGCTTGCGTGATAGGGCAATATTTGTTGCGTCACGCAACCAGTCAGGCTCGTCAATGAAGCGAGCATCGCCAGCCCGGCGAGCGACCTGGCCAGACGACGTGAAGGTGGTCGAGTTGTCATTGGGCGATATCGGTCGACTGATCCAGTTCCTCGAGGCTTTTGCCCACCATCTGCCGCAGCACCGTTTCGCTTGCCTGCTGGATCGGCATGGGCTTCAGGCCTTCGGGCCCGGAGGCGTTGCCGACCGTCGTGTAGATGGCGTCCTTGACGACCTTGTCGACGCTCTCGTGACCGGGTTCGACATAGCTTGCCGTGCACTCGTAGCCGTCGGTGACCATCGTACCGATCAGGCCGAACGTCAGACCCACGCCAAACCCTTTCGCTGCAACGTTGTCCGTAAGCGGTACGTTATTGATCACAATCGACAGCTTGCGGCCGGACGGAACCGGATCGTAGGATACCTGACTGAACAGGCCCGACTGGGAAACCTGCTCGTAGATATGCGATTTCACATAGTCCGTGCCGCGTGCGTTGGTGACGCCTTTGGTCTGGAATTCAACAAGAAGCTGGATTGGCTGCGGCGTCGCCGGTTTCTTCAAAGCTGAGGCATTCGGCTCGCCAAGTGAATTGTCCACATACGAATGCGGAGTCATGCAAGCGGAAAGAGACAAGGCAAGGCTGGCGGTTCCGACTAGCGTTGCGGCGCGGCTCATGTTGAACATCTGGTTTCCCCGTAAATTGATAGATGGTTTTTAGAAAAAATCGCAGCGCTATACTTAATCGCACTGCGAACCTTTGCCTCAGAATGGCTGGTTTATTGCTTCGAAAGTTGACCGTACGCGATTGCCGAATTATTCGACGACCTGATCAGATAAGTGATCGTGCGTTGATACAAATTGCTACCTGAAATGGGAAGGAAGGTGATCGCGGCATTGCCCGAGTAAGTCGTGCCTTCCTGCAGCAGGCAGCCGCCGGTCGTCGTGCCGGTGACCGATAGCGTATAGAGGTTCTGGCTCGATGACGGCGTGGCAAGCAGCAGCGTGCCCGTGACCGGGCAATTGCTCAGCGTGCCGGTCACGGCTCCGTTGTCGGACACCGTCAGCGACGATCCCGTCTCCGACCACGTTCCCGTTACGCTCGATTGCGATACGGCCAGCGCATTCGCCGGATCGTAGGTCCACGAGAGGCTATACGTGGTGCCGTTTGCCACATAGCTGCCGGCAAAAGTCTGACTGCCTGCGAATGTGCCCGAACCCGAGGTGGTTGGCCAGTAGGTGCCAAGATCGAAGTAATCGCCGGAGGTGAGCGTCCAGTTCGGCGCGGCCGTGGTGACTACGCCAAAGAACTCCTCAAGAACGGTGCTTGCTACTCCGCTCATATAGGAGA
The DNA here is from genome assembly GCF_000684975.1 of Paraburkholderia acidipaludis NBRC 101816. GTDB lineage: Bacteria > Pseudomonadota > Gammaproteobacteria > Burkholderiales > Burkholderiaceae > Paraburkholderia > Paraburkholderia acidipaludis. Next base: position 29,520 of record NZ_BAXZ01000025.1, read on the forward strand.
TGTTATTTTGGGAATCGATAAACGCGGTGTTTCTTGTTACGCCATATCCGGTCGACCAGATGCCTTCAATGCCGTTGCCCGTGGATGCAGTCGAACCCGCCTGAGGACTCGTCAGGCTCGGTAATGCTTCACCTGCTACGGTCGGTGTCGATGCCGCTGCGGGTGACGAGGCGGCAGCCGGTGATGAAGCGGTAGCCGAGGAGGGCGACGAAGCGCTGTTCGCTGCGGATGCCGCCGATCCGCCGGAACTTCCACCACCGCCGCCGCCACAAGCGGCGAGGGCCATCGTCGCAACCAGAGACGGAACCAATAATTTCTTGTTTTTCATGTACTTTCCAGTTATTCCGGGCGCCGTCCGCTCAAAAAGATCCCCCGGCGTTGAACACCCGATTAATGCCTGCGTGCATCCCATGCATCAATTCGCTAACCGCTTTTAATCTGTCGATCTGGTGGTATTTCGAAATGCTGCGTAAGACGTAAACGGCATTTACACCGGCGACTTTAATTTTCGGCAATAAAAATGCGGAATGAATAAAGCATTCCCGGGTCGATAGACGGGAATGTCATTTGATGATATAAGGCGCCTGATTTGGAATGGGCCGCTTTTAATCGACCACTAATCAGGCGCACGAGCAGGTAGCTGGTTGACCCGCCCGATTGGTGCGCAGCGGCGCTATGCCACGTCCCGCACCTCGACCTCGGACGCCGTCACGATGCGGTTACGTCCCATCGCCTTCGCCGTGTAGAGTGCCGCGTCGGCCCGCGCCATGGCGCGCTCCAGAGTATCGTCCGGAGCGATCCGGTCCACCCCCGCGCTGAGCGTACACCGCACGCCGTCGACAGGCGACTGTTCCACGGCCAGTCGCAGCGCGTCCGCCAACTCGGCGGCGCTGTCCTTGCGGGCATCCACGAAAACAATCGCGAACTCTTCGCCACCCAGTCTTCCGAACAGATCGTCGGACCGCAGTTGACCGAACACAACCGACGCGATGTGGGTAAGCGTGCGGTCGCCAATCGCGTGACCAAAGCGGTCGTTGATGCCCTTGAAGTTGTCGATGTCAAGAATGGTGATGGACAGCGGCTTGCCTGTCACCACTGCCTCGGAAAGCAGTCTGTTTGCCTTCGCCATGAACGCGCGCCGCATGAGTGCGCCCGTCAGTTCGTCGATCGTCGCGAGTTTGTCCATTCTCTTGACGATTTGATCGTGGACCAGCATCACCATGCCTATCGACATGCACGGTAAGGAAACGATCCCCAGACCGACGAGCAGGACATTCCAGGGCGAAGCCTGCAAAAACGTGCTGGGCGGCACGAGACCAAAGATGATCGCGACGGCCCGCGCGACATGGACTAGCGCGCCAAGCCAGGCGGCAGCGGTGACGAAACGGAAGGCGTACCGCGCGCCGTCGCGTGGCGTGTGGCGCAGCACCAGAATACCGACGGCGATTCGCCCGTAGGCGAGGACGGTGGACAGGAGGATGACCCTGGCATCGACGTTCGGCGAGACGCACGTAAAGTACGCCAGCGCAGCGAAGGCAATGCCGAATGCGGCCGACTCTTTGTGCAGCGCGGGGCGCATGCCGAGAAACTGACGCGTACCCTGTACGAGCAGCAGCACGGCCACCAGCGCGATGAGCGAAGTGCAGACGATCGCAAGCGGGTGTGGCCGCTCGCCGGCGAGCAGCACGAACGCCGAAGTCACCGCGAATAGTGCGTAGGAAGCGCACCAGCGGTCTATCCCCGGCACCGCGGTCCGGTGCAGCGAGCCCAGGATGGCGACACTCATCAGGCAGGATACGATCAATATCCCGAATAGCGCGAGCGGGCTGAACATGAGTTTGGGCGGGCGGCAAAGGAGAACGGATCGGGAAAGACAGGCCGCTATCAAACGCATGAAAGCAAAACGAAAACCATGGGCTGCGTATCCCGGCGGCGATGAAAGCATATCGTATCGCGCGCGTATTCCGGGAATTTCCGTCAACCCGACTCGTGCAGATAAATCCAGGCGCGGGATGCGGGATTCGTTATGTCATTGCGCCATCCGGGGGCCGCTGAAAGGGCTTTTAATTAAACGCCGTCTAAATCGGCACGGCGAACGCAAACCCGGTGATTGCGCAATCAGGCTTGCAGGCGGTCGACGTGCACGAGCGTAGCGGGACCCGTTCGTGCGCTTGGGATCGATCCGGTTTTGTGTTATCAAGGTAAGCAGCACGAACAAGAATCGGTAGCGGCACTTTCAGGGTTCAGCCGGGGGGCACACCAGAAAGAAGTTGTGAAAGGAGGCGCCCGTGCACGAACCGGATGGTTTCCTGTTGTCGTTGCATGCTGCGGCCCGTGAGGTCCCGTTCGAAGTTTTCCAGGAGCATGCGCTCAATCTGCTCAGACAAATTCTGCCGTTCGATGCGGCACGCTGGGGCATGGCGCGGCACGACGCGCGCGGCGCCGAGTTTCATGCACCGTATCTCTACAACGACTCGTCCGAAACGCTCAAAGATTATGACGAAGTCCGGGAAGACGATCACGCGGCCCATTGGTGTCTAGCCAATCTCGACACCGCGCTGAATTTTCACCTGCCCGACCTCTACGTGCAAAACCGCACGCCGGGGCTGCTCGACTATGTACACCGTTACCGGCATATTCAGGCCTTGATCATCGGCCGGCGGTGCGGGGAAGCGGGTATGCGTCAGGCGATCTCGTTGTACCGCGCCTACGAGGACAAGCCGTTCGCGGAGGCGCAGCGGCGGATGCTGGAGGTTGTCTTCCCGCATCTTGCGGAGGCCTTGCAAACCAGCATGGCGTTCCATGTGGAGCGGATCAGGCCACGCGGCGGCGAGATCGTGTGGTCACTCGCCATCTGCGATACGGCAGGGGAGTTCCGCTTCGTCGAGCCGGGCTTTTGCGATCTGTTGCGCGAGGAGTGGCCGAACCTCGCGCAACGTAGCTTGCCCAGGCAGCTTGCCGGCCTGATCGGCGGAGCCAGGAAAGCGCGCTTTCAGGGCCGCGCGGCGCTCTTCGTTATCGAAGTCGTGCACGGTACGGTCTTCGTGCGCGCCCGTGTGCGTGTGCCGGTCGACGCGCTCTCGCCGCGCGAACTCGAAGTCGCCAGGCTGGCGGTGGCAGGGCTCACGCATAAGGAAATTGCGAAAGTGCTTGCGCTTGCGCCTGCTACCGTTCGCAATCATCTGCAGGCTATTCATGAGCGTGCCGGTGTGCACACTAACGCCGAGCTCGTGCAGCAGCTTAGATATGCCGGCGTTTAGAAGGCTCAACCCGCCGGAATCACATCGATCCGCAGAGCCTCGCCACCGCTTGCGACGGCAAGCAAACGGTCGATATTCGGATGCGCACCCGGGCGATTGCGCGCGTCGGCGGTATGTTCGGCGAATACGGCAAGACCATGCTCGGCGGCACGCGCATCGAGCGTCCCGAACACCTGCTTCAGGTAGTGATAGACCGCGAGCGACCCCTGTTTGCCCGGTTTGTTCTCGATGCTCGCCGTCACGGCGCCCTGGCCGTCGATCAGGTCGATGCGCTCGATGCCGTCGATAGCGGGCAGTTGGGCGAGGTTGTCCTTGAATACGTTGCTCGGTTGAATCACGCGAAATACTCCGTTGAAGGGGATGAAACTGGCGGCCCGCATCTTAACCTGGAACCCGGCTTGCTACGTAACGGCAGCCAAGGCCGCGAATGCATCGTGGTCCGAAACGATTCCGGCAGCCACGGCACCTGGCGGCGGCAACGCTTCCATCAGATAGTTATCGATAGGCGCTCGGGACGCAGTTCAATCGGCACGGTGAATGGGCTTGCTCGCGAGAGTCATGCGGCACGTTGCGACGTGCCCAGATGCAGGGCGGCATACTGCAATAGCATGATGGTTTTCCCGTCTTCGATCCGGCCTTCTTCGATCCATTGGAGCGCCGTGCTCAACGGCAACTCGATCACCTCGATTTCCTCGCCTTCGGCTTCCACGCCGCCGCCGCGGCCCACGCGCATGGAGGAGTCGTATTCGCCCACGTAGAAGTGCAATCGCTCGGTCACCGAACCGGGACTCATGAACGCCTCGAACACCTTGCGCACCTCGCGCACGCGATAGCCGGTTTCCTCCTCGACTTCGGCGCGGATGCGCGCCTCGGGCGTGGCGTTGTCGAGCAGGCCGCCCGCTGCCTCGATCAGCATGCCGTCGTGGCCGCCGACGAATGCGGGCATGCGGAACTGGCGCGTCAGCACGACGTGCGCCGTTTCGGGATTCCACAGGAGGATCGTCGCGCCGTCGCCGCGGTCGTAAGTCTCCCGGTTCTGCCGCTGCCAGCTGCCGTCACGGCGGCGGAAGTCGAACGTCACCTTTTTCAGCACATACCAGTCGTCGGACAGGACAGTCGTTTCGACAATACGAACCCGCTCGCGCGTTGCAGTCATGGCACTCTCCATTCGACAGATTGTGACTTGCATGGTAACGTGCATATTCGTGCAACATCAAGATATTTCGTGCAAAACAATGCTGACCAGTCAACGCAAGAAAGCCATTCTGGAAACGCTGCGGCAGGAGGGGCAGGTGCTGGCGGGCGACCTGAGCGAGCGGTTTGGCGTGTCGGAGGACACGGTGCGCCGCGATCTGCGCGAGCTGGCCGCGGAGGGCCTGCTGCAGCGCGTGCATGGCGGTGCGCTGCCGGCCTCGCCCGCCGTGGCGCCTTTCGCGCAGCGCGAGGGGATGGAGACGGCGGCCAAACGGCGCATTGCGCGCCGCGCCGCGGCGATGATCGCGCCGGGACAGGTGGTGATCGTGGATGGCGGGACCACCTCGGCGCTCCTCGTCGCCAGTCTCGCGCCCGACCTCGCGGCGACGATCGTGACGCACAGTCCGAGCGTCGCCGTCGCGCTCGCGGCTCATCCCGCGCTGGAAGTCGTGCTGATCGGCGGGAGGCTTTACAAGCATTCGATCGTGTCGGTTGGCGCGGCCGCGGTGGAGGCGATCTCGCACGTCAATGCCGATCTCTACTTCATGGGAGTCACGGGCGTGCACCCGCAGGCGGGGCTGAGCACCGGCGATTTCGAGGAGGCCTATATCAAGCGCGCGCTCGCCGCGCGTGCCGCGGAGACCGTTGTGCTCGCATCGGCGGCCAAGCTCAATGCCGCCTCGGCGTACCGGATCGGCGATATTTCGCTGGCCCAAACGATTGTTGTAGAAGCCTCCACGCCGGAGACGCTGATTGCCCCGGTCGAGCAGGCCGGCGTGACGGTCGTGCGCGCCTGAGGCGGGTGCGACAGGGCCGGGGCCGGTCGTCAGCCGCCCAGGGCCACGATCGCCATGGTCAGGATGCTGCCCAGCGCCACCATGCCGAGGCCCGGCTTCCAGCCGCCCGTGCCGGCGAAACGTCCCAGCGCATAGCCGCCGGCGAAGAGCATCAGCAGAGTCAGCACGCGCGAGACGATCAGCGCGACAGTGAGGTTCTGGAACAGCACGAAGGGCAGCGCAACCGGGAATGTGGAGAGCACGACGATCGTGAAGATCCCGAGCGCGCCCGCGAAGTCCGCGGCGTCCAGCCGGGCGTGGCGAGGCAGGGGCTCCATGGCCGCGATGCGCGCCCGTATGAGTTCGAGTTCGGGTGTGGCGACCAGCCCGCGCAGCGAAGACGGCAGCGCCTCGTGCAGCCTTTGCACCGCGGCGGCGGGGTCGTTTTCCCGCTTGATGCTCAAGGCGAGCGAGAGCCGCTTGCCGCGGCCCGTGAACGTGCGCACGAGAAACATGACGGCATCGGCCAGCCCCCACGCGAGGTTGCAGCCCAGCGCCGAATAGAGCATCTTGCGTCCGGCATCGTGCCCCGCGCTCACCACGGAGACCGCGCCGACGAACGTGAGCGCCATGAAGAGGCCGAAGCACAGTTCGGAAACGCGGTCGACGGTATCGAGCACGGGTTCGCGCGGTTCGGGCTGGCCGTGGGCGGTGGTGAGCGTTACGTTCATGAGGCGTTCCTGGTTCCGGTGATGGCGGGAGTCTGTCCGAGCACAAACGTCGCGCCGGCGATCCCGTATTTTTGAAGTGTACTTTTGCCGCGCGCAAGGCGGCATGGCGCCGAAATGTGTTTAATAGGAGCGGCGCACCGCTGTCGCAAGGGCAACTGCGGCGCGCCAGCCACCTGAATCACGGAGAAGCGACATGATGCATATGCTGTTGGGCAACATCGAACCGGGGACGACCGACCACGAGATTCGCGACCTGCTCGTGAAATACGGCTTCCCGCCTTTCGACGAGATCACGTTTATCGAGGGCGACGGCTCCCGGCCCGCTGCCGCGCTGACGTTCCGCTCGATCGACGCCCACGTGCTTACGAGCCTGCAGTCGCGGCTGCACAATATGTACTGGAAGAATCGACAGCTCTCGGCAACCGTTGGGCGAGAACGCTTCATCTGAGCCGAAGAGGCGCGCCGCCGCCTCAGTGGCGCGCCATGCTGCCAGGCATGACTAAACAATCGGCGAGCCGTTCCGGCGGCAGCCGGCCGTCACGCCGGCTGCTGTGCATCACACCCAAGGCTGCGCGAGCTGCTCCGTTTCGAACGCACGCACGACGGCCGGGCGTTCGAGCATGCGCGCGAGATACGCGCCGATCCGCGGCCACGTGCGCGCGGGGCGGTGGAAGCCGCGGGTCCAGCGGCACAGCATCAGCGCGTACGGATCGAGCGCCGTATAGTGCTCGCCGAGCAGCCACGGGCCGCCCGAACTCGCGAGCTGCGCTTCGAGCTGCGCTTCGAGCTGATCGAGCAGCCCGGCGATCTTCGCCTCGGCCTGGGCCGCTACCTGCCGCGCGCCTTCGGTATTGCCGGCTTCGACCCAGCGCTCGGGATAGAAATAGACAATCAGGGCCGCCTGCAGCGTATTCGTGAGCCACATGAGCCACTGGTAGAAGTGGGCGCGCTGCGGCGTGCCGAGCGCCGGGGCCAGTGCTTTCGCGGGATGCGTGTCGGCGAGGTGCAGGCAGATGGCGGCCGTTTCGTAGAGCACGAAGTCGCCGTCAACCAGCACGGGAATCAGGCCATTGGGATTCAGCTTGAGGTATTCGGCCGATTTGTGCTCGTCATGCGCGCGATCGACGAGCTTCAGCTTGAACGGCTGCCCGATTTCCTCGAGCAGGATATGCGGAGCCATGCTGGCATTGCCGGGATAGTAGAACAGCGTCTTCATCGGTTTTTTACGCTCGGCAGGTGAGTTCCGGGATGCGGCGCGACGATGAGGCGGGCGCCGCGTCGACATTATTGCAGGAAGGCAACGAAGTGCCGAATCCGTTGCTTGTGCAAGCGCAACGCCGTGTGCCGCGGCGGCACGCATGATGCGTCGGTAACGCAAAACCCGCCGGCTTTTACGACATTTTTTCTTGTGACGCCAAGGGGGCCAACCCTAGACTTCGGTATGTAGCAAGGACCGGAGGGGCCATGTCAAAGCAGCGCACAGCGTCGGGAAATGGAGAGCGGATCATCTGCAACCAGCCGGGTGTCGGGCGGCTCGTGCTGCGGCGATTCGATCCCCAACGCGACTCCTGGGAACATCTCACGAAGCTGCTGCATCGCGCGTTCACGAGGCTTGCGGCGCTCGGCCTGCACTGCGGCTGCGTGGACCAGGGCGCGAGCGTCACGCGGCAGCGGGCGCTGGCCGGCGACTGTTTTGTCGCCGTGTGCAACGGGCGCATCGTCGGGACGATGACGCTCGAGTCGCGCGACAGCGCTTCGCAGTGCGAGCAGTACCGTCAACGTCATGTTGCCTCGCTGCATCAGTTCGGCGTCGATCCTTCGTGGCAGCAACGCGGCATCGGCCGTGCGCTGCTGGCCTTCGCGGGGTACTGGGCCGCCACGCGCGGTTTCACGCAACTGGCCCTCGACACGCCGTTTCCCGCCACGCATCTGATCGAGTATTACCGGGCTCACGGGTTCAGCCTTGTCGACGTCGTGCGCTTCGCGGGCCGTGGTTACGACAGCGCGATTCTCAGCAAACCCGCCACGGCCGGGCGGCCGTTTCCGGCCTTTCCGGACTCCATGCAGCCCATCGCATTGCCGCGCGGCGCCGCGCATCTGCCGCTATGAGCGACGACCGGCGCACGCCGCCCACCGGACAGGAAGAGGAAGCGCGCATCCGGCTTGCCTTGCGCACGCGTGCGCTGCTCAAGATCGTGCTGGTGACGATCGTCTTCAGCCAGGTGCTGGTCATGCTCTTCGGGATGGCCGCACAAACCATCGATCCGGGTGTATCCGCGACGCCGTCCCTGATCTTCGGCTACGTGACCTGCGCGCTGGTGAGCTACTGGCTGCAGGCGGACGCGCGCCGCGCCTGGGAGCATGCCCGCGAGCGCGGCCATGTCCGTCGCGGCACGCAGGGCCCGCTGCCGGGCATCGAAATCGCGGCGGCGTGTCCGCGCCGCTGGCTCGTCATTCTGTATGCGGAGCTGAACCCTGCTGCCAGGGCCTGACGCGCAAAAGCGCATAAACACAGGGATGTTTACGCAATTTTTGCGGCACCATCAGGATTCCTTGCAGCTTTTTGCCGGAGCGCCCGGTATCGTGAGATCAGGCGCATCGGGCGTCATTCCATCAAAAGGCAGCGGGTATATGGCCCAACGAGGTGCGCGGTGTTGAAACTGCTGATCCCCATACTCGATCGCAACGGCGCACTGGAAGCCGCGCGCCACGGTGCGTTCCTCTTCGCGGAGCGCTGCGTTTCCGAGGTCGAGATTGTCGAGGTGCTGGACGAGGTCGGGCAGGACCGGAGTTCGGCTTTCCGGTCGAGGGGCGAGTTGCGGCGCTCCGAAAAGCAGGCCATGCGCGACGCGCTTCTGCGCACGCGCGCGATCCTCGACGATGCGGGCGTGCCCTACACCTGGAAACGCGTGTTCGGCCAGCCCGAGCGCATCATCGCGACCTGCGCGGAAAGCGGTCATGCCGACATCGTCGTGCTCGACGCGAGCCGCCTGGGTTTCTTTCGCAAATGGGGCGTGCTCGCGCGGCTGCGCCGGCTCACGCATACGCCCGTCACGCTGTTGCAGTGAGTTCGGTGTCCTGAGGCATTCACCCGATGGGGACCGCGCCGCGCGCATTGGGCGGAACACCCGCCGCCAGCGCATAGCGCACGAACTGCTCGGCCGGCATGGCCTTCGCATACCGCCATCCTTGCCCGTACCGCACGCCATGGTTTTCGAGCCAGTCGGCCTGGTCCGCGGTTTCCACGCCCTCGGCAATGACTTCGAGCCCGAGGCTGTTCGCCATGGCGATGATGTGCGGCACGATCGCGTTGACCTGCGCGCCCGTATGGAGTGCGCGAACGAAGGCCCGGTCGATCTTGATGCCGTCCACGGGAAGCTCCTGCAAGTAGGCCAGGTTCGAATAGCCGGTGCCGAAATCGTCGATCAGGATCCGGTGGCCCGCAGCACGATAGCGCTCGAGCACGGGGGCGCAGCGGCGTGCGTCGATGAATGCGCGCTCGACGGCCTCGAACCAGATCTGCCTCGGCCGCACGCCGTATTGCTCGTAGCCGGCCTGCAAGGTGTCCATCATGCGCGAGGTCTCGAGATCGTCGGGCGTGAGATTGATCGACACGTGCAGGTCGCGGTGCTCGGCGAGCAATGTGCCCACTCCTTCGAACACCGAACGGATCACGAGGTCCGTGATCGGCTGGATCAGGCCTAGCTGCTCGGCCATGGGAATGAACGAATCCGGCGCGACGATGGTGCCGTCGGCGAGGCGCCAGCGCACCAGCGCCTCGGCGCCCACACAGCGGCCGCTCCGCAGCTCCACGATGGGCTGGAACCACGCCTCGAACTGGCGTTGACGGATGCCTTCCAGCAACGCGGCGCGCGGCGTGCGCTGGCGGCGGCGCCAGGCGAGCGCGAGCCACGCGATGAACGTGCTGGCAAGCAGGGCGGGGAGGATGAGCGTCTTCACCCACCGCAGCCAGTCGGGGCGAATGCGGCTTTCGGGTTCGTAAGCCACGACGGCGAGCGGATAGCGGCTCGACCGTTCCATGACGTAGTAACGGTCGTCGGCGTAGATCGAGGGACTGCCGCGGCGCATGGCTTCTTTTACGGCGCCGGGGTCGGCGTTCGGCCAGCGCGCGATGACGAGCCCGTTGTGGGTCTCCAGTATGCCGACTTCGATCGTGCCGTCGAGCGGCACGATGTCGAGGTAGAAGCGCGGATCGAGCACCACGAAATGATTGCCGTAGCGGATATTGAACATGCGCTGTTCGTGGCCAGGCCTGCCGGTCGTGCTCTGCCATGCCGGGAAACCGCCGGGCAAGGTCAGTTCGGGCGGCGGCAACGGGGTGCCGGCATCGTTGAGCGTCGAGCAGGCAGTACCCTGGCCGTCGTTCCAGGCGACGCCGCGCACGTAGCGGTGCTCCGCTTCCACCTGCCGGAGCAGGCGCAGGTGGTCCGCCGTGCAGGGCGGACCGCTGTAGCGCGAGAGTTCGCGCAAGGCGGTTAGCGCGTCGTCGGTCACCAGTTCGGCGCGTATCAGCGCCCGCTGCGCGTATTCGTCAACCTGGGCGCGCTGGTGGCGCTCCGTCACGGCGCTCGTCGTGTAGGTGACGACCGCCAGCGCTACCGAAACGGCAAGCGCGGCGAGGGCAATCGTTGCCAACGTTGTCAGTCTGCTGGCCATATCGGGCAGGCGTTTTTTGCGGCTTACGCTTTGACAGGTCCGGAGCGGGCTGTGTCGTCGGACACGACGCGGTTGCGCCCGCTTTCCTTCGCGCGATAAAGGCGGCGGTCGGCTGCCGCCATCAGCGCGTCACTGGCGGCAGGGCCGTCTTCGGGGCTTGCCGCCACGCCAATCGAGATCGAGAAAGGAATCGTCTCGGGCCTTGCCGCATCGGGCTGTCCGGCGCTGCCCGTATGCGCGGCGTGCCCGGCGTGTGTTTCCACGGCCCGGCGCAGCCGCTCGCCCACGGCGGCGGCGGTGGCCCGATCCGCGTCGGGCAGCAGCGCCGCGAACTCTTCGCCGCCGAGGCGCGCCGGCACATCCACGGTGCGAAGGCTCGTGCGCATGATGTCCGCGAGGATTTCCAGCACGCGGTCCCCCGCAGCATGGCCCCAACGGTCGTTGACGTGCTTGAAGAAGTCGATGTCGATCATCAGCACTGCGATAGGTGCCGGACCGCCGGGCGCGCGGGCGGCGTGTGCGATGGCCCTGGCAAAGGTTTCGTCGAAGGAGCGCCGGTTGGCGAGACCCGTGAGCGGGTCGCTGCGCGCGAGCGCCGCGAGCTTGACGCTCGCTTCGACATAGCGCCCGAAAATATGGTTTACGACGCGCAGCGTGCCGAACAGTAGGACGGCAAGCGCGAGCCATGCGACGATCAGGGGGCTGCTGAATACGCGCTTCGCCGCGTTGAGGGTGAGCTCCACGTTGTCGGTGGCGCTCGCCAGTCCCCATTGCGTGTCGCCGATGCGCTGGAAGATGAGGTAATGGCCGCCGCGTTCCGCCGTCGTCCTGCCGTCGCGTAGCCAGGCGCCGGCGGAGGTGTGGGCGGCCTGCAGCAGGTCGTCGGTGAAGGACGCGGGACGTGCCGCGATCATGTTGCCGTTGTGGAAGTAGATGGCGTTGCCGTCGCTGTTGAAGAGTGCGAAGTCGGCGTCCGTTTCGTCGTCGGTGAGGACGCCTGACGAGCGTTGCAGCGCGAGCAGGCGCGATGGCGTGACGTCCATCAGCACCACGCCGCGAAAGCGCCCGCGGACATAGACCGGCGCGCTGAGCGTGGCGATGCTTTCGCCTTGCTGAAACTCCGTGTAGACCGGTGTCCAGACGACATCATGCGACGTATTGCTGTCGGGCAACTGGCCGCGGTAATAGGGCATCTTCTCGAAGCGGCGGAACATGGCTTCGACATTGGCCGCCGGGCGTTGCGGCGAGATCACGTAGAGCCCGTTCGACGAGATGAACGCCGCGGTCCTTTCCACGGCGTCCGCATTCTGGCTGATCGCGAGCAGCGGTCCGATCTGGCGGGCGAGCACGAGGTCGGCCGGCAGCGTGGTGTCGTCGCGGCGAAAGCCTTTGAGCCCGTAGAGACCCGCGGCGTTCGTGCCGAATACGGGCGGCCCGTCCATGGCGCCCGCCACTTCCCAGGTGCTCAGGCTCGTATCGGAATCGGCCGTGGACGTGGCGGCGGGGGCGGGGTGGAGCGGGGCCGCATGGGTTGGACGGGTGTTGTGCGGCTGCTCCGGCTCCGGAATGGACGCGAGTACGTGTTGCGCATAGTCACGCAGAAACAGCAGGCGGCGGCTTTCGGAGGCGATCAGCGCATTCACGCCCGCGGCCCGAACTTCCAGGTCGCGCTGCCGGCTTTCCAGGTCGTGGCGCGTCAGCAGATAGAGCTGACGCACACCGACGACCGCCACGAGCACCATCGCGCAGCCGAAGCATAGCGTCACGATCAGACGCGGGCACTTCATCACGATGCGGGAAACGATGCCCGCCCGCCTGCCTGTGCGGGCGGCCGTTTGCCGCGATGGGTCCGCCGTACGATCCATGGATCTCCCCGATCCGCCGAAGCGGCGCGTGAAATCCGGGGCCGTCGCCCGCAGGGCACGGGCTGGGCCGGTCCGGACAATGGACAAAGAATAGCATCGCCCACGAACGCACGGACGGTGGCCGTCCTCGCACACCCTCGCGTGCTACCCGCGCCAGGCCGAGTGGCGGATCACGCTGCAGAAGTTGCCGGCGTGAAAATGCGGATCCTTGTCGGCCAGCACGTCGGTCTTCACGTTGCCGAACGTCGTTGCCGGCTTGTGGTGGATGCCGTCGTAGAACGCCTGGATGATGTCCTCCTTGAAGTGCGGGGTGCGCGGATGCGCATGTACGACCGCTTCGCGTTCGGCGTCGCTGTACTTGTCGTAGGCGAGGCCGAGCACGTCCATCTCCACGCCCGCCGTCACGAGCGCGATTACCGGATGCATATGCTTGGGAATGCCAGGCGTCGTGTGGAGTGCGATGGCGGTCCACACGAGATCGATGTCGTGTTGCGCGATGCCGTGGCTCTTCAGGAAATCGCGCGCCGCGTTGGCGCCGTCCACCTCGAAACGCTCGTGCGGGCTGCTGTGCGTGTGCATGAGGCCCACGTCATGGAACATCGCGCCCGCGTAGAGCAGCTCGGGGTCGAACTTCAATCCGCGGCGCTGGCCGGCGAGCGCGCCGAAGTAGTACACGCGGCTCGAATGATGGAACAGCAGCGGCGTTTCGGTGTCGCGCACGAATTCGGTGATTTCCCGGGCCAGCTGGCTATCGGGAATGGCGACGTTGGACAGGTCGAAGCTCATGGGAATCTCCGTGGGGGAAGGGGTGTGAATGTATTGTGGTTCGTGCGAGAATTGTCCTCAATTGACTGAGGGCGCCGAATTCTGCCATTTCGCGCAGGATCCGGACACGGAAAAGGAGTGCCGGGAAACATGGCCAGAATCGTCGCCATTCTTGCGTTGCCGGGCGTCCAGCTGCTGGACGTGAGCGGGCCGCTCGACGTTTTCGCCCAGGCCAATCTGGAGGCGGGCCGGCATGTCTACGATCTGCGCGTGGTGGCGTGCCGGCCGGGCCCGATTCGCAGCTCCTCGGGCGTGCGGCTGGTGGCCGATGCCGTGGCCGGCGCACCGGCCGCTCAGCCGCACGCCGGAGCGCAGGCAGCGGGCGAGGAGCCGGAGCGCATCGATACGCTGCTCGTGGCGGGCGCGCCCGACGCCGCCACCGCGCAGTTGCCCGCGCGCGTGCAGGCATGGCTGCGGGCAACCGCCGCGCGCAGCCGGCGCTACGGATCGGTCTGCACGGGCGCCTTCGTGCTTGCCGCGAGCGGCCTGCTGCGCAAGCGCCGCGTGACGACGCACTGGGCCGCGGCAGAGCGGCTCGCGCAGGTGTGCCCCAGTGCGATCGTCGAGCCGGACTCGCTCTACGTGCGCGACGGCAAGCTGCGCACGGCGGCGGGCGTGACGGCCGGCCTCGACCTCGCGCTCTCGCTCGTAGAGGAGGATCTCGGGCGCGAGATCGCGATGCGGGTGGCGAGCCAGCTCGTGATGTTCTTCAAACGGCCCGGCGGGCAGTTGCAGTTCAGCCGCAGCGGCGCGGCGCAGCCGGCCGGGCGCTCCGCGCTGCAGGAGGTGCAGCGCTGGGTGGCCGCGCATCCGGAGGAACCGCACCGCGTGCCCGACCTCGCTGCGCGCGTGGGCCTGAGCCCGCGCCATTTCGCACGGCTTTTCCAGTCCGAGGTGGGCATGACGCCTGCGGCGTGGGTCGAGACGGTTCGTGTCAATGCCGCGCGCGGCCTGCTGGAGACGTCGGGCGAGGCGCCCAAGCGTGTGGCGACCCGCTGCGGTTTCGCGAATGCCGACACGCTGCGGCGCGCATTCATCAAGCATGTCGGCGTGACGCCGGCTGAATATCGCCGGCGTTTCGCCTCGCACGCGGCGGCGGGTCCGGCGGCTCGTTAGATTCAGTGAGGATTGGAAAGCGATTCGCCTTGCATCGGGAGTGCATTTGTCCGGCATCATTTGTGCCTGAGCAAGATAAGAGCCACCCTGCAAAGACAATACCGGCGATAATCTGCAGAATGAATCGCTGCCCGCCGCCAGGGGACGATCGGCCGGCAAAAATACCCTTCACGCGACAAACTTATGTTCTCGATCCTGCCCGCGTTCGTGTCCGCGCAGTTTCTCGGATTCGGCGTGTACGTGCTGCTCACGGAGGGCGTGACGCGCCTTTCGGTGCCGTTCGCCTTGATGTGCGCGACCACGTTCATCTGGCAGGGCACGTGGGCCTTCCTGTTTCAGGTCTCCGATCCCGAGCTTTCGGGCATGCTCGTCAAGCTGGGCTATCTTTTTATCCTGTTCCTGCCCACCACCTTCTATCACTTCGTTGCCGAGGTCACCGCGCGGCGCGGCGAGAAGCCGCTCCTCGTCGCCTCGTACAGCCTGAGCGCCGTGCTGGCGGTGCTGCTCGTCCTGAGCAACTGGGTGGTGGACGGCTATGGCACGTTCTTCTTCGGGCGTTACCCGAAGGCGGGTCTGCTGCACCCCTTGCACGTCCTGCAGACGGTGGTGCTCGCGCTGCGCAGCGGCTGGCTGCTCGTTTCGGCGCACCGGCAGACGCACGCGCACGACCGCCGCAAGCTGCTCGACCTCTGCCTCGTGAGTCTGGGCCTCTACGGGCTCGCCGCCAGCGACTACGCCGTGAACTACGGCGTCGGCTTCTATCCGGTGGGGGCCGTCTTCATTGCCGTGAGCCTCGGCATCCTGGCCGTGACGATCGTGCGCTACGGCCTCATGCGGCCGTATCTGCTCGCGGCCACGGTTGCGCATGAAGTGGCGACGCCGCTTGCCGCCATCGGCATGCATGCCGAGGAGATCGGCAACGTGCTGCCGGAACTGATGCGCGGCTATCAGCTGGCCGTGCAGCATCAGCTCTGCGTGGATGGCCTGTATCCCGGGCAGTCGGAACGGCTCACGTCGCTCGCTTCCTCGATCCGCCGCCAGGTGGACAGCACGAGCACCGTGGTGGAGATGTCGCTCGCGTCGTTCACGCTCGACCGGCTCGACCGGCGCAGCTTCGAAAACTGCTCCATGCGCTCTTGCGTGAACGCGGCGCTCGAGCGCTTTCCGTTCCGCTCCGGCGAGCGCGAGATGGTGGACGTCGAGCCGATGGAAGCCTCGCTGCGTTTCTCGGGTTCGGATTCGCTCGTGGTGTTCGTGCTTTTCAATTTGCTCAAGAACGCGCTGTTCGCGATCCAGACCGAGGGTGGCCCAGGGCGCGTCGAGATCTGCGCGCATGACGAAAACGGCTTTTGCGTCCTGACGTTCCGCGACACCGGTCCGGGCATTGCCGCGGAGGTTCTGCCGCGCATTTTCGACCCGTTCTTTTCGACCAAATCGCATGGCCGCGGTGTCGGCATGGGCCTCGCGTTCTGCCGGCGCGTGGCCGACGCTTTGGGCGGCAGCATTGCTTGCGAATCGGAACTGGGCGTCCACACCACCTTCACGCTGCGCCTGCCCCAGCCCGGGTCCGCCGCTGACCGCGCGCTGCACGACGCGCCGGGGCGGACCCGCCGCTGGGCGGCGGGGCAGGACTACGCGGGTTAATTCACGCCTGAAGGCAGGATCAGCTCATATTCCTTGACCCGTTCGATGATGCCCGGCGGGAAGCGGCGGATGCGCTTGTCGGTGCCGGCGAACAGGATCTGCTGATAGCCGAGCGATACCGGCCGCCCGTCCACGCAGAAGCGGAACACGAGATAGGCGGAGCATTGCCGCACCTGGAACGTGTTCAGATAGCAGTCCACCCGCTGAAACGGGAACGTCTCCTGAACGTATTCCTGATGCGCACGCTTGGTCACGAACACGCCACCCGAAGCGAGCAGATTGTTGTGAATGCATTCGTGAAACCAGCGTTCGCGGCAAATGCCTTGCCACTCGAAATAGCGCGCGAAATAGGTGTTCATGAAGGCATTGGAGTCCTTGAGATAGATGTCGATCACGTGATGGAACGTCTTGCTGGGCGTTGCATCCGTGATCTGCTCGGAGAGCTGTGCAGTGCCACGGGTAAGGAGGGCGGGAATGGCTTCGCGTGTGAACATCGTATAACTCCAGAAGGTGACTGCAGGCGGCAGCCGCGCATGTCATTTCGGGAAATGACATGCAGGCATTCTGGCCCCCTTCGTGCGTCGCAAAAACGGCTCAGCCCACACTGTTTTGTGCCCTCGTGGCGGCCAACGTTTGCTGTTGATGCGCATCGCATTCGAGGCCGCACACTAATGTCCACAGGTTGCTCCGCGATGCGTTATCGCCGCATAATCTGGACGCTTTGCACCGGGTATCGCGCACGGAATCGTTGCCGCCCCGGCCTGTATTTACTGAGGCAGCCATGAGTTCGATAGTCAGACAGCCGGTGCTTTATCCCGTATCCGTAGTGTTCGTCGACGACAGCGCCGACTTTCTCCACGCCCTGCGCGGGTTCTTTCACGACGCGCCCATGCACCGCTTCTACACGGACCCGCACGAGGCGCTCGCGCACGTGGCTTCGCGTTCGGAGCGGCATGCCACGAAGAGCCCGCTATCGGGGCCGGCCTGGTCGGAGTTCGAGAAGCGAGGAGGCAACGCGCTGGGCGAGGACGTGATGGCCGACGCCGCGCGTTTCGAGGACATTGCGGCACTCGTGGTGGACTGCGAAATGCCGGGTATGGACGGCATTCAGTTTCTTTCTTCGGTCACGGGCACGGCGTGCTCGAAGATCCTGCTCACGGGCACGGCGAACGAGTCGCACGCCGTGGACGCGTTCAACGCGGGCCTGATCGACTACTACCTGAAGAAGAGCGATCCGGCGATGACGCGCAAGCTCGCGCGCGTGCTCGACGAGGCGAAGCAGAAGTATTGCGCGGGCCGCGGCCACATCGGCGTGCACGGCGTCGGCTCGATCTATGCGACTGCGCAGACGCAGGAAGTGCTCGACGAACTCGCGCAGCGCGAGCGGATTGTCGAGTACTACTGGCGGCCCGAGCAGAACGCCGTGCTGACGCTCGATGCGCTCGGCAACACCGGCGTATTTCTGGCGTGGGACAGTCGCGACTGGGCTGCGCAATGCGATGTGGTGGCGGACGAGGGCGGCCCGGCCGATCTGCTCGAAGCCATGACCGCCCGAAGCGCGATGCCGGTGTTCTGGCCGGGCGAGGCCTATCGGCCGGGTTCGGCCGGCGTACCCATGGCGACGCCCGTGCCGATGTCCGGCGTGGACGGTGCGCACTGGAGCTGGACCCGGCTCGATGCGGTGGTGCTCGAGCCGGGAATGTCGACGTTTGCTGACTGGCGCAAGCAGCAGCGTCAGAAGGTTTCCCAGTCCTGATTGTCGCCGGCTGCCGCCGAGGCCGCCTCAACCGCCGCTGCGGGCTGGCGTGCGGGCGCGGCCACGGCGCTCGGGCGTGACTTCATTACCGGCTCGCGCGGGGCGGCCGGCCGCACCGGCGCCTTGCGCGCGGAAACGGCGCGCGCCGCGGGCGAGGCGGGAGCGGCCGGCGCGGGAGCGCTTGCGTAAGCCGCTCCGCCAATCCGGAACACCGCGACCACCTCGCGCAGGCCCTGCGACTGTGTGGCCATGGCCTGCGCCGCCGCCGACGCCTCTTCCACGAGCGCGGCGTTCTGCTGGGTCATCTCGTCCATCTGCGAAACGGCCCGATTGACCTGCTCGATGCCCGAATGCTGCTCTTCGGAGGCAGCCGAGATTTCGCCCATGAGGTCGGCCACGCGCTTCGCGGACTGCACGACTTCGTCGATCGTCGTGCCCGCTTCGTCGACGAGCTTCGAGCCTTCCACCACCTGCGCCACCGACTGGCCAATCAGTTCCTTGATCTCCTTCGCGGCGCTCGCGCTGCGCTGCGCGAGGCTGCGCACTTCGGCGGCGACCACGGCGAAGCCGCGCCCCTGATCGCCGGCGCGCGCGGCTTCCACGGCCGCGTTGAGCGCGAGGATGTTCGTCTGGAACGCAATGCCGTCGATCACGCCGATGATCTGCTCGACACGCTCGGACGTGGTCGAGATATCGTGCATCGTGGCCACGACGCGGCGCACGACTGCGCCTCCGCGCGCCGCGACTTCGGCCGCGTTGGCGGCGAGCGTGTTGCCCTGGCGCGCGTTGTCGGTGTTGTGCTTGACCGTGGCGGTGAGCTCTTCCATGCTCGCGGCCGTTTCTTCCAGCGAGGCCGCCTGCTCTTCGGTGCGCGAGGACAGGTCGAGGTTGCCGGTGGCGATCTCGTTGGCGCCCGTCGTGATCGATTCGGCCGAGGTCTGGATGCGGCGCACGGTGTCCACGAGCTGATGCTGCATCTGGCTCATCGCATACAACAGGCTGCGCTCGCCGCCGCCCGAAATCTTCACTTGCGCGTTGAGGTCGCCCGAGGCGATGCGCGCGCAGATTTCGGCCGCGTAGTCGGGCTCGCCGCCGAGGCTCGTGCGAATGCTGCGGATCAGCCAGAGCATGCCGAGCGTGAGCGCCGCGCCGATCAGGCAGATCAGCGTGAGATTGCCGGCGAGGGCGCGGTAGAACGCGTCGTCGATGTCGTCCACGTAGACGCCCGTGAACACGTGCCAGTCCCACGCCGGCACGAGGTCGGAGTAGGTGATCTTGCCGACCGGCGAGCTGTGTCCGGGTTTCGGCCAGACGTACTGGCTATAGTGATCGCCGCCCGGCGACGAGCTTTTGACGATCTCGACGGCCACGTGCGTGCCCTGCGGATCGACCATGTCCGCCTGGCTTTTGCCTTCCATATCGGGCTTGGGCGGGACGAGCAGGGCCACGGTCTGCGAGTCGTAGATGCCGAAATAGCCGCTCTGGTCGGCGCCGTAGCGCATGTTGCGCAGCGCGGCGAGGGCCTGGCGCTTCGCGTCGTCGGCCGAAAGCCGGCCCGAGGCGGCCTGCTTCTGATACCAGGCGATGAGGCTCATGGCGCTCTCGGTCTGCTGGGCGAGCATGTCCTTGCGGTCGCTCAGCATGCCCTGGCGCGTCATGACGGCATTCGCCGCGACCATGACGATGAGCGAAATCCAGAGCAGGGCGACGATGCTCCATGCTCGCTTATTCAACGATAAACGTTTCACTTTTCTGAGTTCCCGGTCTCTTTCGCTACCCAACAACGGCTACCCGACAACGCAAATCCGGCAGCGGGGACTGCTTTCCCACCCTACTTAACGGACGATTCGGGGCAATCTGAAGGTCTACGCGCAAACGATTGGCGAATGGGGGGGATCGAAGGCGGAGATCGCCGCCCAGGCGGGCGGCGGCGTGGGTGCAGGGCAACAAGGGACTCGGGATGCGGGCGAGCGGCAGGCCCTGAGGCCGCGGCCACCCGCCACGCCGTCGTGCGATCAGTGCGATTCGCGCGGCACGGGCGCGCCGCTCGCTCCAACGAGGAAGTCGAGGTCGGCGCCCTGGTCGGCTTGCAGGACGTGTTTCACATAGAGCCGGTAGTAGCCGCGCTCGGGCAGGTCGGGCGCCTTCCATTCGGCCTTGCGGCGCGCGAGTTCTTCGTCGGAAACGTCCAGATGCAGGCGCCGCGCATCCACGTCCAGCTCGATCATGTCGCCCGTGCGCACGAGCGCGAGCGGTCCGCCCGCCGCCGCTTCGGGCGAAACGTGCAGCACGACCGCGCCGTAAGCCGTGCCGCTCATGCGGCCGTCGGAGATGCGCACCATGTCGGTGATGCCCTTTTTGAGCACCTTCTTCGGCAGCGGCATGTTGCCGACCTCCGCGAAGCCCGGGTAACCCTTGGGCCCCGCGCCCTTGAGCACCATGACGCAGTTTTCGTCGATGTCGAGCGAGTCGTCGTCGACCTTCTCGTGCAGTTCCTCCACGTTCTCGAACACCACGGCGCGCCCGCGATGGCGCAGCAGCGCCGGCGTGGCCGCGGAAGGCTTGATCACGGCGCCGTTGGGCGCAAGGTTGCCCTTGAGCACGGCGATGCCGGCCTTCGGTTTGAAAGGTTCGGCGAACGAGGTGATCACCTCGCTGTTGTAGTTCGGCGCGTCCTGCACGTTCTCCCAGATGGTCTTGCCGTTGACCGTGAGCGCATTGCGGTGCAGCAGGCCCTGCTCGCCGAGCTGGCGCAGCACCGCGGGCAGGCCGCCCGCGTAATAGAAGTCCTCCATGAGGTACTGCCCGGAAGGCTGGAGGTTCACGAGGCACGGCACGTTCGAGCCCAGTTCCCAGTCCTCGAGCGAGAGCGGCACGCCGATGCGCCGCGCGAGCGCGATCAGGTGGACCACGGCGTTGGTCGAGCCGCCGATCGCGGCATTCGCGCGAATGGCGTTCTCGAAGGCCTCGCGCGTGAGGATCTTCGTCATGGTCACGTCGTCGCGCACCATCTCGACGATGCGCCGGCCGGCCAGATGCGCGAGCACCTGGCGGCGCGCGTCCACGGCGGGGATGGCCGCGTTGTGGGGCAAGCCCATGCCGAGCGATTCGACCATCGAGGCCATGGTGGAGGCCGTGCCCATCGTCATGCAGTGGCCGCGCGAGCGGTTCATGCACGATTCGGCCTCGACGAATTCGGCCTCGCTCATGGTGCCCGCGCGCACTTCCTCGGACATCTGCCACACGCCGGTGCCGGAGCCGATATCGCGGCCGCGGAAGCGCCCGTTGAGCATGGGGCCGCCGGAGACGGCGAGGGCGGGCAGGTTGCACGAGGCGGCGCCCATCAGCAGCGCGGGCGTGGTCTTGTCGCAGCCCACCAGCAGGATGACGCCGTCGATGGGGTTGCCGCGGATCGATTCCTCGACGTCCATCGAAGCGAGGTTGCGGAACAGCATGGCCGTGGGCCGCAGGTTCGTTTCGCCGAGCGACATCACGGGAAATTCGAGCGGCAGGCCGCCCGCCTCGCGCACGCCGCGTTTCACATAGTCGGCCAGCTCGCGGAAGTGGGCATTGCAGGGCGTGAGCTCCGACCAGGTATTGCAGATGCCGATGACCGGGCGGCCGTCGAACTCGTCGTGCGGAATGCCCTGATTCTTCATCCAGGAGCGATGAATGAAGCCGTCCTTGTCGTTGCGGCCGAACCAGCCTTGCGAGCGTAGCTTGCGCATGGTGTCTCCGTGTAGTGGGGGGCGTGTGGCGTTTTGCTCATTATCGGCCGCAACGCGCGCGCATGCGTTCTGTCCCTTCTCCTCGTTTCGCGGTGAAGCGTGGGTCCGGTGCGGTCGAGGGCCAGTCTATCGAAAAAATCGTTCGGCTCACCGAATTTCAACGACCGTTTCGATCACATGGTCGTCACGCGGCGTCCCTATTCTGACGAATGCATTGCATTCCGGTTCCGCCGGGCCGGCCGTCTTCAAGGACTCCATTGTGACCTCCCAAACCGCGATCCAGACCGACGCCCTCACGCGGCTCGACAACCTGCCGTGGACGCGCTTTCACACGCTGATGACCGTGGCGCTCGGCGTGGGCTGGGCGCTCGACTCGTTCGAAACCAACATCATCGGCAGCGTGTTCGGCGCGCTCAAGGCGCAATGGCATCTGTCGCCCTCGCAGGGGTCGCTGGCCGTGAGCATCTGGGTGCTCGGCATGCTCGTCGGCGCGATCGCGTTCGGCTATCTCTCCGACCGTTTCGGCCGCAAGCGCCTCTTCCTCGCCACGCTGCTCTGGTACGCGGCGTTCAGCGTGGCCACGGTGTTTGCCTGGAACTACGAATCGTTCCTGTTTTTCCGCGCGATGACGGCGCTGGCGGTGGGCGGCGAATATTCGGCCGTGACGGCGACGATGGGCGAATTCATTCCGAAGCGCCATCGCGGCCGCACCGATTCGCTGATCCTTTCCGGCTTTCCGGTGGGCGCGCTGCTTTCCGCCGCCGTCTCCTGGGTGGTCCTGAATAATCTCCCCGTCGACGTTTCGTGGCGCGTGGGTTTCGGCTTCGGCACTACCATGGCGCTGCTGTTCTTCTGGATTCGCCGCGTGATTCCCGAGTCGCCGCGCTGGCTGCTGCAGCAGGGCCGTGTGGCCGACGCCGAGGCCGTGGTCGAGCGCATCGCCGCGGCGGCCGCGCGAGGGCGTACACCCGCCGACGTGCGCGCGGCCGTGGCCCGACGCTATGCGCCCACTGCGTTCGTGCCGCAGCATCCCACCTTCTGGCGCAATGTCGGCGCGCTGTTCGGCAAGTACCGCGTGCGCTGCGCGCTGGCGAGCGCGCTGAACTTCTCGCAGGCGGCCATCGTCTACGGCGTGCTTTCGCTGATGGCGCTCGTGATTCTGCCGTACATGAAGGTGCCCGCCGCTTCCATGCCCATCTATTACCTCTATGGCAATGCGGCCGCGCTCGCCGGCGGGCTGACCGCCGCGCTGCTGGTCGAGGCGTGGGGGCGGCGCGCGTCGCTGTTCGTGAGCTACGCGTTCACCACGCTCGCCGTGTGCGTGATCTACGCGACGCATACGCTGGCCGGCATGGTGATCAGCTACTGTCTGATCCAGTATGGCGTGACCTGGGCGTATATCTCCGGCTATGTGGTTTCCTCCGAAGTGCTGCCCACGCGCATTCGCGCCACGGGCCTTGGGGTTTCGGTGGCGGTGGGCCGCGTCGGCGCCATGATCGCGCCGCTGCTGCTCACGAGCGTGTTTGCTTCGTCGGGCACGCCTTCTTCGGCCTTGATCGTGCTGCTCGTGCTTGCGTTGCCGGGGCCGTTCGCTGCCGCGCTCTGGTGGTGGCAGGGCCGGGAGACGCGCAATGTCTCGCTGGAAGAGGGCAGCACGCAGGGTGTCGAGCAGACGTGGGCGGAACCGGCAGCCGTGGCGCGCTGAAGCCGCGACGCGCCCGCGGCCGGAGGCCCCGAATGGCGGCATGGGCTAATGCAGATGCCGCAGCTTGTCCGGATTGCGCACGACGTAAATGGCCGTGATCTTGCCTTCCTCGATATCGAGCGCCGTGGTCTGCAATTCGCCGTCCGCTTCGCGCGTGACGAAGCCCGGCAGCCCGTTGATGAAGCCCACGCGCACGAGTGTCGAGCCTTTTTTGCGGAACAGATCGGCAAGATAAGTGTGGATCTTCATCACCTGCTCGAAGCCGAGTATCGGGTGGCCGGCCGCCGGCCGCTTGCCGCCGCCATCCGCATGCAGGCTCACGTCGGCTGCGAGCATGGCGCCCAGCGCGCTCATGTCGCCGCTGCGCGAGGCGGCGAAGAACGCTTTCGCGAGTTCGAGCCCGCGCTGCTTCTCCACGCGAAAACGCGGGCGCGATTCCCGCACGTGGGTCCGCGCCCGCGCCGCGAGCTGACGGCAGGCGGCCGGTTCGCGCTGGATCGTGGCCGCGACCTCTTCGAAATCGAGCCCGAATACGTCGTGCAGCAGGAACGCGGCCCGTTCGAGCGGCGACAGACGTTCGAGCGCGAGCAGCAGCGGCAGCGTAACGTCATCCTGCTCGTCCTCCTCGACGACAGGCTCGGGCAGCCACGGGCCGATATAGGTTTCGCGCTGATGCCGCGCGGACTTGAGCTGATCGAGGCACAGGCGCATCACCATGCGGCGCAGGAAAGCCTCGGGCACGCGCACCTCGTCGCGCTCGACGTCGATCCAGCGGAGGAACGCGTCCTGAACGATGTCCTCGGCGTCCGCGACGGAGCCGAGCATGCGATACGCGACGCGGATCAGCTTGGGCCGCAGCGGGTCGAAACCCGCCGCGGCCGCGGCGAGGTCACCCTCGGTCATGCGGCGGCCGCCTTGGCCATGGCCTTCGCCACCGCCGGATCGACCCATAGTCCGAAGCCGACCGCGAGGCGGTTCCAGCCGTTGATGACGTTGATCATCAGCGTGAGTTTCACCTGTTCCTCCTCGGTAAAGTGGTCGCTTAGCGCAGTCCGCGCGTCTTCGAGCGTCTGGTCCTCGGAAAGGCGCGTGAGCGCTTCGGTCCAGCCTAGCGCCGCGCGTTCGCGATCGGTGTAGCAGGGCGCTTCGCGCCACGCGGAGAGCAGGTAGAGGCGCTGTTCGGTCTCGCCTCGCGCGCGTGCGTCGACCGTATGCATGTTAAGGCAGTTCGCGCAGCCGTTGATTTGCGACGCGCGGATTTCGACGAGCGATACGAGGGTCGGGTCGAGGCTCCCGGCCACGGCGAGCGAGGTGCTCATCCAGGACTTCATCGGGGCGGGGGCGACGGCAAATGGGTCGAGCCTGGCAGTCATGGTTCCATCTCCTTTGTGAGGGTGACGGTGATATGACGAGTCAGGGCGTGGCATGTGTGACATCGGGGCGGAAAATTTTCGCGCAGGCGATTCACGGCATAGCGGGATGCACCGGGTGCTCCGGCCGCAGCGTGACGTTCAGAACCGGACGTGGCGGCGCGGCTCCCGCCGGAACCGCCAGTGAGAAACGCTGCAATATTCCGCGGTGCCGGCCTGCCCGAGTCCGCTCGCGCGCCCACCGCGTGCGGTGTTGCTGGGAAGCTCAACCGCCGGGGGCGATACGGAACCGCAGCGCTTCAGTACCGCCATAGGCAGCCGCTTTTCTGAACCGCTCGACCAGCAGGCCTCCGGACGACTCGATCACCTTCCGCGAAGCCAGATTCTCCGGATCCACGGTCAATTCGACGTAAGTCAGTCGGCGGTAAAGTCGATGTTCCGGGCTGCCAACGGAAGCCGATCGATCCACAGAAGTTGCCACGACGGTCGCCGTCGAAGATCCACCTCGTGATTCCCGGCAGGCGGGCCATTACCGAGCCTGTGCGCGCCCGGGCACTTTATGCCGGATGCCACTACAATTCTGCACTTCGAGCCACCCAACTCATTGCGCCATGAAATACCTTCTCGCATCGGCAATCGCAGCGCTCATGGCGGTGTCCAGCACGTGGGCGCAAGCCCAGGCATCCGGCAGCGGCGTCACGTCGGCGGATCAATGCAGCATTGGCTACGTCACCGGCGCCGGCGGCGCGGTGCAGAGCATGCGCGAATATCTCTCGCTGCCCGAGCGCGACCGGGTTCGCTATATCGCGGACCATCCGATCCAGTGCCAGGTCTCGGACGAGGGCCGCACGTCCGGTTGCACGGGCGTGGACGATTTGCGCAGCGAGCGCGTGAGCGTGTACGACGACATCGACAGCACGCTGATGGCCGTCGTCGCCCACGTGGAACTCGACCACGGCACTTATCCCGCGATCATCGCGGTGCAGAAGAAGGATTTGCGCTGCGACCCGTAAGCGCGTTTGCCGCGGCCGCTCAGCCTGGCTTGCCCATGGCCGACTGCTGGTAGTTCTGGATGCCGACCTTGTCGATGAGCTCGATCTGGATTTCCAGCCAGTCGATGTGGTCTTCGGTGTCGTCGAGGATTTCGACGAAGATCTCTCTCGAAACGTAATCCTTCACCGTTTCGCAGTAGGCAATCGCCTCCTTCAACGTGGCCTGCGCGGTCTGCTCGAGCTTGAGGTCGCCTTGCAGCGCCTCCAGGGTGTCTTCGCCGATCAGGAGCTTGCCGAGGTCCTGCAGGTTGGGCAGCCCGTCGAGCATGAGAATGCGCTCGATCAGCTTGTCCGCGTGCTTCATTTCTTCGATCGATTCTTCGTACTCGTGTTTGCCGAGCGCCTCGAGCCCCCAGTGCTCGTAGAGCCGCGCATGGAGAAAGTACTGATTGATCGCCGTGAGTTCATGTTTCAGTTCGGCGTTCAGATATTCGATAACCTTTGGATCGGCTTTCATGTTTTCTCCTCGTTCCCGCCCCATGTCCGGATCGATCGTCTCCTTGCAGGATAGGCGCCAGGCAAGAAAACGGCGCGAATGATGGCGGGAAAGCGAACCGTTCCGGTTCAGGTGGTCCATAACATCTGACCCTCGTGATCCTGCGCGCGGCCGTCCGGTTCAGGACCGCCACGCCGGCCCGTCCGGAAAGGCGTGCTCGGCGAGCGACGCAGCACGCATTTCGATGCTGTAGCCGGGCTGCTGGGGCGGCATGTAGCGGCCATTGCGGATCACGACGGGGTCGATGAAATGCTCGTGCAGATGATCCACGTATTCGAGCACGCGGTTTTCCAGTGATGCCGAGACGCAGATGTAGTCGAAGAGCGAGATGTGCTGCACGTATTCGCACAAGCCGACGCCGCCCGCGTGCGGGCATACCGGCACGCCGTACTTCGCCGCCATCAGCAGGACGACGATCACCTCGTTGAGCCCGCCCAGGCGGCAGGCATCGACCTGGCAAAAGTCGATGGCGTGCGCCTGCAGCAATTGCTTGAACATCACGCGATTCTGGCAATGCTCGCCCGTCGCCACGCCGATCGGGTGGAGGCGTTGGCGGATCGCAGCGTGGCCGAGCACGTCGTCGGGGCTCGTGGGCTCCTCGATCCACCACGGGTCGAACGCCGCGAGTCGCCGCATGTTCGCGACGGCTTCGTCGACGTCCCACACCTGGTTGGCGTCCATCATCAGCTTGCGGTCCTCGCCGATCTCTTCACGCAGGATGCGCGCGCGCCGCATGTCTTCCTCGATGTTGCCGCCCACCTTCTGCTTGAAGTGCGTCCAGCCGTTCGCCACGCCTTCGCGGGCGAGCCGGCGGATCTTGGCGTCGTCGTAGCCCAGCCAGCCTGCCGACGTCGTGTAGGCCGGATAGCCTTGCGCGAGCATTTGCGCCTCGCGCTCGCCCTTCGTCCTGGCGTGGCGATGGAGCAGCGCGACGGCTTCTTCCGGCGTGATGGCGTCGGTGACGTAGCGGAAGTCGAGGCAGCGCACCAGTTCTTCGGGGCTCATATCGGCAAGCAGCTTCCACACCGGCTTGCCTTCCGCTTTCGCCCACAGATCCCAGACCGCGTTCGCGACGGCCGCTGTCGCAAGATGGATGGCGCCCTTGTCGGGGCCGATCCAGCGCAACTGGCTGTCCGAGGTCAGCGCGCGCCAGAACGCGCCCATATGGGCGGCGATCCCTTCGAGCGTTTTGCCGATCACGAGCGGCGCCAGCGCCTTCGCCGCCGCCACGCAGATTTCGTTGCCTCGCCCGATGGTGAACGTCAGGCCGTGCCCGGTCAGCCCCGCGGGCGAGTCGGTTTCGAGCGTCACATAGGTCGCCGAATAGTCGGGCGCGGCGTTCATCGCGTCGGAACCGTCGAGCGAGCGCGAAGTGGGAAAGCGGATGTCCTTGACGGACAGCGCGGTGATGGTGGTCATGGGAACCTCCTGCCGGCACGCGGGTTTTGCCCCGGTTTCGCCCGTCGGGATCGGGCGAAGCGGATGGATCAGCCCAATGATTCTACGACTCGCGGCGAGAGTTCGCCTGGCTTAGGGATTCGCGGGCGGATTGGCGCTTTCCCGGCGCAGGCGCAAGCTGCCGATGAGCAGCACGGCTTGTGCCGCGAGCCAGGCGTAAAAGGCAATGCCGAAGCCCGTGATGGGCGTTCCCTCGGCCTCGCTGAAGTACCATTTCGGTGTCAGCGGCGAGTACAAGGCGCAGGCGATACTCGCGCCGCAGAAAATGCTTGCGTAGCCATAGCGTCTGCGCAGGCCTAGCACGAAGGCGATGGCGTAAAACGGATTGGCGAGCCACGCGGGGTTCAGGTCCGCAAGACCGAACCAGCCCTGAGCGAGAAGCGTGACGCCGGGCAGGGGCGATTCCCTTTCGAAATACATCGCGGGCAAAAACAGCGAAACGGCGTAGAGCGCGATAGAGGCGCACAAAACGACGCTCCGCGTGCTACGCGGGAACGAGTCGAAGCGCGCCGTCATCGCTCACGTGCCGCCGTATAAAAAGGTAGTAGTCCCTGGCTTGCGCTCAAGGCAGCGAGATCGTCAGATTTGCCGATTCGGGCCCGACCTTGATGATCTGCGAGTAGGGCGCCAGCGCCTTGAGCGTCTGGTCTTTCAGATACGAGTTGAGCCCGAGAAACGCGAGCAGCGCGACGAGCCCGAACACGGCGCCGATGCTCCACAGCGGCACCTCGCGCTTCAACCGGTGCGAGATCTGGTCCGGCAGCGGCCAGTGCGGCGCGAACGGGGCGCGTTTGCCCTTCAGGTGGGCGATTTCGTCGCCGATGCGCGCGGTCAGATAGGCCAGCTTCTCCGGGCCTTCGAGCAGATATTTGCCGCGAAAACCCAGCAGCAGGCACATGTGGAACACTTCGAGCGACTGCAGCCGCAAGGCGCCGCGCGAACGGCACTCCTCGAGATACTCGAAGAACTTCTCGCCGGCCAGTTGCTCGCCGAACAGCACGAGTTGCAGGGGGCGGCGCTCCCAGTCCGCGCGGATCCTGAGCTGCGACGACAGCACGAGCTCGTCGATGGCCGCGCAGAACGCGAACTTGGCGGCGTACACGTCGTCGGCTGCGATATTGAGCCGCTTCGCGCCGCGCTCGAACTCGGTGAGGAACTCCTGGATTCGCGTGCTGAAGGCCTGTGCGCTTTCGGGTTCGCGGCCGTTCTTCAGCAGGAACAGCATGAAAAACCCGTCGTACAGCAAGTCGAGCAGCGAGCGCGCCTGAAAGGCGTTGTCGGTCGACGAGGCCGTCGGCCGCATGGGCGGCGGCGTGCTGCCGCCAAGCAGGGAAGGAGCGTAGTTCATGAGGTGACGGCGATCAGTTCGAATTTCAGGTCGTTGATGCCAGACGGCGCGTAGATCATCGCGGACTGGGCCTGCAGCATGCGTTCATAGAGCGCGCCGCGCGAATCGAGGGCGAAGTAGCACGCGCCCGGCCGCACGGGAATGGCGGGCGGCACCTGCGGCGTGTACGTGAGCCGCACGCCGGGCATGGCCGAGAGCACGAGCTTGTCGACGTCGTCGGGCGCGCCCACTTTGAAGCGCCCCGGCACGGCGTCGATGAGCTCGACGCTCGGCATGTCCGCCGAGACCGCGAGATAGAACGCGGTCTTGTCGTCGATCTTGCCGGAGTCGAGCCGGCCGACGTGGAACGACGGCCGCACTTCGTCGAGCGTGATCGCGAAGTAGCGCGTCGAGATCACCGTTTCGAGCAGTTCTCGCAGCATCGTGTCGAGCAGCGCGAAGCCGGGGCCCGGATCCTCGTGGCGGTAGACGGGAAGGTCGGCGAGCGCGTAGCCCTTCGAGAACGTCATGAGCTGGCCCGCGAGACGCAGCAGTTCCTGGAAGAGCCGTTCGGGATGCAGCGACGCATGCTGATGCAGATGCGCGAGCGCGGCGAAGGCGGCGTTCGCCGTGTGCAGCAGCCAGAACGAGGCGATGTCGCCCGAGCGGAACTCGATGATGTTCTTCGACGGTTCGCGATGGAAACCGTAGAGCGCGTTGACCTTCGCCTGCAGCGCGTCGATCAGCTGGCGCAGCCGCTGGGTCAGGAGCGGCGAGGCGTTGATGGCGAGACTGGGCGGCACGAAGTTGTCGTCGATCTCGAAGCCCGAGGTGGCCGTGCGGCGCACCCGCACGAGCGGCACCGAGAGCAGTTGATCGCGCGGCTCGCCTTCGGCGATCAGCTTGACCTGCGTTTTCAGGAAGTCGATGTCGGCGGAGGCCGCATCGGTAAAGTTGTCGCCGACGCTAGAGCGCTCGCTGACGAAGCGTGTCCGGAAGCCGCCGTCCGGGTCGTCGCTGTAGTTGGTGGCGTTCTCGCGCAGCGGGTGCAGCGCCAGATAGAACACGAAGTCGTTGATGCCGTCCGGCAGCGTGTCGAGCGCGACAGGCGGCGGCAGGCTGTCGGCCTGCGGCGCGGAATACAGCGTGCCGTCCTGGAACACGAGCGAAAGCTCGCGCACGCGCAGCACGTTGCTCGCGAGCGAGTCGCGCTCGAACTCCACCGAGCGCACGCCCCAGTTGTAAGGCTGGATGGCCTGGATCGATTCGAACAGGCGCGCTTCGTGGTAAGCGTCCTGTCGCTGGAAGTGCTGCGGCCGCAGGAACAGTCCTTCTCCCCACAGCACCTTGGCCGAATAACTCATGTCACACCTGGTTTATGAATGAAGCAGGGCGATCGGCAGTCGAGCCCCCCGAATTGCATGCTCAGTTGTTAAATTTTGTAAATCGACATTGATTTTACTCGGTCGTGGGCTAACCACAGCTAACCGACGAAAGCATATTGAGCGGCTGCGACGGCATTCCCTGGACGGGGGCGATCACACTGCCGTCCGTGACCGTCATCGCGCAATTATGCAGGCCGATGATTATGCCGGATTTCTCCGATTTTGCCGGATCGAAGGTCAATTTCCAGCGCTGGACAGCAGGGTCCCTAAAGAGTGCGACTATCCCAAAAGCCTGGGCGTCGCGTGAAACTTTCTCCGTCGCCGTATAGCGCTGGCCGGGAATCAGCGTAACTTCGCGCACGCTTAGCAGGTCGGCGCCCAGCACGCTCTTTTCCTTGTCGGGATCGGTAAAGCTGTCGAAAGGCGCCTGCTGGAACGAAGTCGGATCCTTCAACACATAGAGCCGCACGACGAGCGCGAGCGGCTTGTTGTCGGTCGCCGCATTGAGGTTCTGCGCGGCATACAGCGTGATGCCGACGTTGCGGGGCGGCTTCGGCGCGTCGCTCTTGCCGACGCCGGCCACCTGCATGACCGCGCTTGCGGCCGTGCCGAGGAGCGGGGCGGCCGCGCAGCCCGCCAGCAACGCACAGGCGGCGAGCGGCAGCGCATGGCGGCGCAGATGGGCGTTGAGGATGGTTCGGCGTGCCGCCATTTTGTACTGGTCTCGGTCCTGGTCTCGATTGCGCATACAACTAACGGGTAGCGGTTCAGGAAAATTTTTCCCGATTAATCGGGCGTAGTTTGCTTGCCAAGTAAATATTGCGGGGCCATCTAATGCGTAATGCATCGCCCAGTATATTGGGGACCGCCTTTGCCGGACGTCCGCACTATTTATAAAGGTTTACTCGATCGCGAAGATTGAATTATGAAAAAATCACCGGTACTATACCGGCGCATCTCAAAAAGCAAAAGAACCGATATCCAACTTTAAACTTCATCCGTGCGCATCGGTGAAAGAACGATGAAAAACCGTTTGTTTACAAGATTTTCCGGGGTAATGGCGGCGTGTGGGATGGCTTGCGCCGTGATGGCCGGTTGCGCGTCCACGCAACAGAATGTCCCGCCCACCGCGGACCAGTTCAACAAGCAGCTTGCCGATGCGGACGCCGTGGCGAAGGCGGGCGACCAGGATAAGGCAATCGGTCTTTACCAGGACCTGGCGAAGGCCGATCCGACTCGCGAAGAGCCGTGGTCGCGCATTGCGCAGATCCAGTTCTCGCAGAACCACTACGGGCAGGCCATCGTCGCCGCGCAGGAAGCGCTGCAGCGCGATCAGACGGACCGCACGGCGAAGAGCGTGCTGGCCGTTTCGGGCCTGCGCATCGCCACCCAGTCGCTTGGCGAACTGCGCGACGACGCTGCGCTCCAGGGCGATGCGAAGTCGGATGCCCAGGCGCTGGCGGTCCAGTTGCGGGACACGCTCGGCGAATCGGAGCTGTTCCCGCCCGACCAGCAGCCCAAGCAGCCCGTGAAGCGCCGTCGCGTGGTCCGTCATGCGAAGGCGCCGGCCGCCGTGTCGGGCGCCGATGCAGCGACGTCCGCCGCGGCGCCCGCGAATCCGGCGCCGGCCGCCGCAGCGCCGACGGCAGCGGCACAGGCGCCGGCGCCTGCGAAGGCCGGAGATCCGTTCAGCGCATTGCGCTGAGCGCGCGTGGTACGACCAGACTAGCTACGGGAGCCGCAGATGGCGAAGAAAGAAAGCATTCAGAAGCGCTTGCAGAAGGTGCGGCCGCCGCGCGTGCAGCTGACCTATGAGGTCGAGAAGGGCGACGCGATCGAGGTCAAGGAGCTGCCGTTCGTCGTCGGCGTGGTGGGCGATCTCGCGGGGCAGTCCGAAATCGAGCAGCCCAAGCTGCGCGACCGTAAGTTCGTCAGTATCGACCGCGACAACTTCGACGACGTCATGAAGGCGATCGAGCCGCGCGCCGCGTTTCAGGTGGAGAACCGCCTGAGCCAGGAAGGCGGCAAGTTTGCCGTCGACCTCAAGTTCCGCGCGCTGGAAGATTTCAGCCCCGACGAGGTGGTCGAGCAGATCGAGCCGCTGCGGCGCCTGCTCGAGGCGCGCTCGAAGCTGGCCGATCTGCGCAACAAGCTCGCCGGCAATGACCGGCTCGAGGATCTGCTGAGCGAAGTGCTGAAGAACACGCAGCAGTTGCAGGCGCTCGCGAAAGATGCGGGCAGCGACTCACAGGACGAATAAGGACGGGGTGCCGAGATGAACCAGCTGAATCAGCAAGGGGCGGCGGTCCAGACGGGCGAAGCGGATTATGCTGCCGGGACGACGCTGCTCGACGAGATCGTCGAGAAGAGCAAGGTGGCGAAGTCCGAGTCCGAGCATGCGCGCGCGAAAGATCTGATCGGCGAGCTCGTGCATCAGGTGATGGACGGCACCGTGGTCGTGTCGGACAACCTTTCGGCCACGATCGACGCGCGTGTCGCGGAGCTCGACCGGCTGATTTCGACGCAGCTTTCCGCGGTGATGCACGCCCCCGAATTCCAGCGCCTGGAGAGCACCTGGCGCGGCCTCGACTACCTGGTCAAGGAAAGCAACACGGGGAGCCAGATCAAGATCCGTGCGCTGCATGCGCCCAAGCGCGAGCTCGTGCGCGACTTCAAGGCGGCGACCGAGTTCGACCAGAGCGCGCTCTTCAAGAAGGTCTATGAAGAAGAGTTTGGCACCTTCGGCGGCGCGCCGTTCGGCACGCTGATCGGCGATTACGAAATCTCGCGCCAGCCCGAAGACCTGTATTTCGTCGACCAGATGTCGCACGTCGCGGCGGCCGCGCATGCGCCGTTCATCGCATCGGCCTCGCCGGAGCTGCTCGGGCTCGAATCGTTCGCAGACCTCGGCAAACCTCGCGATCTGGGCAAGGTGTTCGACACGGTCGAGTACGCGAAGTGGAAGTCGTTTCGCGATTCCGAGGACTCGCGCTACGTCGGCCTCACGCTGCCGCGCTTCCTCGGCCGCCTGCCGTTCAATCCGAAGGACGGCCAGATTGCCGAGCGCTTCAACTTCGTCGAGGACGTGGACGGCACCGATCACAACAAGTACCTGTGGTGCAACGCCTCGTGGGCGTTCGCCGCGCGCCTCACGGCCGCGTTCGACGACTTCGGCTGGTGCGCGGCGATTCGCGGCGTGGAGGGCGGCGGTCTGGTGGAGGATCTGCCGACGCATACCTTCAAGACCGACGACGGCGAAATCGCGCTCAAGTGCCCGACCGAAATCGCGATCACGGACCGCCGCGAGAAGGAGCTGAGCGACCTCGGCTTCATCCCGCTCGTGCATTGCAAGAATTCCGACTATGCCGCGTTCTTCGCTGCGCAGTCGGTGCAGAAGCCCAAGAAATACAACACCGACAGCGCCAACGCGAATGCCGTTCTGTCCGCTCAGCTGCAGTACATCTTCTCGGTATCGCGCGTGGCGCACTACCTGAAGGCGATGATGCGCGACAAGATCGGCAGTTTCGCCTCCGCGCAGAATGTCGAGTCGTTCCTCAACCGGTGGATTTCGCAATACGTGCTGCTCGACGACAACGCGACGCAGGAACAGAAGGCGCAATTTCCGCTGCGCGAGGCTTCCGTTCAGGTTGCGGAGATTCCGGGCAAGCCGGGTTCGTATCGTTCGGTCGCGTTCCTGCGGCCGCACTTCCAGCTCGACGAACTCTCGATTTCTCTGCGTCTGGTCGCCGACCTGCCCAAGCCGGCAAATTCATAAGCGAAACGGGTATGCCCGGGTGCGTAACCCCGGGCAGGACGTTAAAACCACCTCTCTGGGGAGCGATGCGCCATGCTAGACATGTATCTGAAGTTCGGTAATCCCGCCATCAAGGGCGAGTCCGCGGACAAGGACCACTCCGGATGGATCGAACTGAAATCCTGGGATCACTCGATCGTCCAGCCGCGCTCGGCGACGGCTTCGACGGCCGGCGGCCATACGTCGGAGCGCTGCGAGCACGGCGACATGGTCTTCACGAAGGAGATCGACTCGTCGAGCCCGCTGCTGTACCAGCACGCTTCGGGCGGCACGACCTTCGACGAAGTGACGATCGACTTCATGCGCGCGGACGGCGAAGGCAATCGCGTGAAGTACCTCGAGGTCAAGCTCAAGTACGTGATCATTTCGAGCGTCACGCCGAGCGTGCAGCAGGAAGGCCTGCCGACCGAGACGTTCTCGCTCAAGTACGCGGCCGTGCAGTGGAAGCAGACGCAGCAGAAGATTGGCGGCAACCAGGGCGGCAACACGCAGGGCGCCTGGAGCCTCACGAAGAACGACAAGACCTACGCGGTCTGATGTCGCTCGCGGCAGCGGAGTGCGCGGAGGACCGCCGCGCCCCCGTTGCCGCCTGCATTTTGCGCGCTGCCCGATGAAACGTTTCGAACCGAGCTTTCTCGACAAGCTGTACGACGACGAACCTCACCAGCCCGCTTCGGCCGCCATGCGGCAGCTCTCGCTCGACGAGCTGAAGAACACGGTGGCGCGCGACGTCGAGGCGATTCTCAACGCGCGCATTGCGTTCACGGAGCTCGCTCTCGAAGCGTTTCCGGAGTGCCAGCAGTCGGTGCTGACCTACGGGCTCAACGACTTCGCGGGGCTGAGCCTCGCGAGTCATTACGATCGCACGTTCATTTGCGATTCGATCAGGCGTGCCATCGAGCGGCACGAGCGGCGCCTGCGGGACGTGGAAGTCAAGCTCGAACTGCACCGGCAGTCGACCAACGCGCTTTACTTCGCGATCCAGGCACTGCTGATCGTGCATCCGGCCGAGGAGCCGGTCAGTTTCGACGCGATGCTGCAGCCTTCCACGCTGCAGTATTCGGTTACGCGCGCGCGCGCCGCCAAGGCGCTATAACGTGCGACGCCGTGCGGACCGGGCCGCCTGGCGGCGGTTCCGGATCCGGCAACGAAGGAAGAAGTTCGGGGTTTATCGATGGAAGAGCTGCTGCCGTACTACGAGCGGGAGTTGTCGTTCCTGCGGCGCTATTCGCGGGACTTTGCCGAACGCTATCCGAAGATCGCCGCGCGCCTCGCGCTTTCGGGCGAGCATAGCGAGGATCCTCATGTCGAGCGCCTGATCGAGTCGTTCGCACTGCTTGGCGCGCGGATCAACAAGAAGCTCGACGACGACTACCCGGAATTCACCGAGGCTTTGCTCGAAGTGTTGTATCCGCACTTCCTGCGGCCCTTTCCGTCGTGCTCGATTGCGCAGTTCACGCCCGCCGCGCCGGGGCAGCAGACGAGCGCCGTTGTGGTGCCGCGCGGCACCGGCTTGAAGAGCCGCCCGGTTCGCGGGGCCGAGTGTCAGTTTCGCACTGCGTACGACGTGACGCTCGCGCCGATCCGTATCTCCGAAGCGCGCTACACGCCCGTGGCGTTCGCGCCGGGCGCCGTCGTGCTGCCGCCCGACGCGACCGGCGTGATCTCCATCACGTTCGAATCGCTCGCGCCGCAGAGCGATCTTGGTGCACTGCAAACCTCGCCGTTGCGCGTGCATGTGCAGGGCGAGCAATCATTCGTCGCCGCGCTGACCGACTGCCTGTTCGTCAATGCGCGGAGTGCGTACGTCGAGCCCGAGCGCAATGGCCGCTGGACCGCGCTGCGCAAGCTGCCGGTTGCGCAGGCCGGCTACGAAGCGTCCGACGCCCTGATCGACTATCCGGCCAAATCGCATCCGGCCTACCGTCTGCTAACCGAATATTTCGCATTCCCCGACAAATTCGACTTCGCCGATTTCGATCTCGCGGCGATCACGAAGGCGGCCGGCCCCTGCCGGCGCGCGACGCTGCATCTCGTGCTGCAGGACGTGCGCGCCGATTCGCCTGTCGCGCGCCTGCTCGAAATGCTGAGCGCCAATCACTTCAAGCTGTTTTGCACCCCGGTCGTGAATCTGTTTCGCCAGCACGGCGAGCCGATCCGCGTCACGCATCGCGCCGTGTCGTATCCGGTGATTGCCGAAGCGCGGCGTGCGTTCGCCCACGAGGTCTATTCGATCGATTCGGTGAAACTCGTCCGGCAGCAGGCGCACGAGGAGAAGGTGGTCGAATTCCGGCCGTTCTACTCGCTGCACCATGGCGAAGCCGCGCGCATGGGCCACTACTGGTTTGCGCGCCGCAACGAGCAGGTGGCGGAGAAAAGTCCCGGTTACGAAACCGAGATCTCGATCGTCGACATCGACTTCGAACCGAACGTACCGCAAACGGACACGCTGAGCCTCGACCTCACCTGCACGAACCGCGATCTGCCCGCTCAGCTCGCGTTTGGCCTGGCGGGCGGCGATCTGTTTCTGGCGGGCGGCGCGAAAGCGGGCGGCGCGATTTCCATGCTGCGCAGGCCGACCGCGAGTGTGCGCATGGCGCGCGGCAGCTCGGCGCACTGGAAGCTGGTGTCGCATCTCGCGCTCAACCACGTGTCGCTTGTCGCCCACGGCCTCGCGCCGCTCAAGGAGTTGCTGACGCTCTACGATTTGCGCCGCACGCCGGTGTCGATGCGCCAGATCGACGGGGTGGCCGGCATCGAGCAGCGCGGCGCCGTGCAGTGGTTGCCCGGCAAGCCGTTCGCCACTTTCGTGCGCGGCATCGAAGTGCGGCTGACTCTCGACGAAGAGCATTTCGTCGGTTCGAGTCTCGCGGCATTCGTGCGCGTGCTCGATCATTTCTTCGGGTTGTATGTCCACCTGAACAGTTTTGTCCAGCTTGTCGTCCTGTCGAAGCGGACCGGCGAGGAGATCATTCGATGCAAGCCCCGTACCGGCGAATCGATCCTGGCGTAACGGGCCAGCTGCTCGAAGAGCCGCACCGCTTCGAATTCTTTCAGGCGGTCCGGGTGCTCGAGGGCCTGTTCGCGCGGCAGACCGCCGATGCGCCGGAAACGCGGCGGCCGGGCGACGTCGTCGCGCAGCGGATCGGCTTTCGGAACACGCTGTCGTTCAGCTTTCCCGCGAGCGAGATCGAAGGCGCGGACTCGTTCGACACGGCCGGCGACGCGCTGAAGACCGCCGAGGCGCGCGACGCGGCGCTGGCGGCCGGCGAGGTGGGACGCGTCGAGCTCACGCCGGCGTTCTTCGGGCTGCTCGGTGCGCAGGGTGCGCTGCCGCTTCCTTATACCGAGCAGATCGCCGCACGCGAGTATCTGAATCGCGATCGCGCGGCGCGCGCGTTCTTCGATGTTTTTTCGAACCGCGCGACGGCGCTGTTCTATGCGGCGTGGAAGAAGTACCGGCTGCCGTACCACTACGAGACCGATCGCGACGAGCGCTATCTGCCGCTGCTGCTGGCGCTGGGGGGCGTGGCGGGCGACGCCGTGCGCGAGAGTCTGCAGGCAGGGCCAGGCGGGCTGCTCGACGAAGCCATTGCAGGTTATGCGCTGGCCGCGCGCCATCGTCCGATGTCGGCCGCCTACCTGCAGCGCGTGCTGTCCGACTACTTTCGCGTGCCGGTGCGCGTCGACCAGTTCATCGGCAAATGGTACGACGTGCCGCCCGACCAGCTCAGCGTGCTCGGCGACGTGAACGTGACACTCGGCGCGACCGCGCTGGTGGGCGGGCGCGTCTGGCAGCGCGACATGCGCGTGCGGCTCGTGGTCGGGCCGCTGTCGAAGCACGACTATCAGGCATTCCTGCCCGGCGGCGACGAGGCGATTGCGCTTGAACGAATGCTGGCGCTGCTCGCCGGCGTGACGCTCGAATACGAAGTCACGCTGGTGCTGCGCCACGAGGAAGTTGGCGTGTGCAAGCTGGGCGCGGGCTCGCGTCTGGGCTGGGATGCGTTCCTGTGCACGCGCGACGCCGGGCAGGATCGCGACGACGCGCGCTACGAACTGCACGTGATCGAATGACAACAACGAACAGGCAACGAACCAACGCGAGACCGTTTCCATGAGCACGCCCCTGAAGACCTTGATCACCAAACTGAATCCGCTGTGCCGGCAGGCGACCGAGCGCGCGGCGAGCGCGTGCCTGTCGCGCGGCCACTATGAGGTCGATCTGGAGCATCTGTTGCTGGCGCTGCTCGACGAGCCCGCATCCGACCTGAAGCTCGCGCTGCGCGCCAGCCGTGTCGACGTGCATGCGCTGCGCGCCGACATCGAGCGCGAGCTGCCGCGGCTGAAGACCGGCAATACGCGCACGCCGGTTTTCTCCGTACACCTGATCGCCTTGTTCGAGCAGGCGTGGTTGATTGCCTCTCTCGATACGCAGCCGGGGCGGATCCGGTCCGGGCACCTGTTGCTCGCGCTGCTGACCGCGCCCGATCTCGTGCAGCTCGCGCAGCGAATGTCCGCGCAGTTTGCGGACGTGCGCGTGGCCGACCTGAAACATAAGTTCGACGAACTGACCGAAGGCTCCGCCGAGGCCGAAACGGCGGCGGACGCTGCAGGCGCGGCATCCGGCGCGTTGCCCGCCGACGAGACGCAGCCTGCGGGTCCGTCGAAGACGCCGGCGCTCGATACGTACACCACGAATCTCACGCAGCGTGCGCGCGAGGGCAAGATCGATCCGGTGATCGGCCGCGAGGCGGAGATTCGCCAGGCGATCGATATCCTGATGCGCCGTCGCCAGAACAATCCCATCATGACGGGCGAGGCGGGTGTGGGCAAAACGGCGGTGGTCGAAGGTCTCGCGCTGCGCATCGCCGCGGACGACGTGCCGCCGCCGCTGCGCGGCGCCGCGCTCCACGCGCTCGACATGGGCCTCCTGCAGGCCGGTGCGAGCGTGAAGGGCGAGTTCGAGAACCGGCTCAAGAGCGTGATCGACGAGGTGAAGAAGAGCCCGCATCCGATCATCCTCTTCATCGACGAAGCGCATACGATCATCGGCGCGGGGGGCCAGGCCGGCCAGAACGACGCGGCGAACCTGTTGAAACCGGCGCTGGCGCGCGGCGAGCTGCGCACGATCGCAGCGACCACGTGGAGCGAATACAAGAAGTACTTCGAAAAGGACGTGGCGCTCGCGCGGCGTTTTCAGGTGGTGAAGGTCGAAGAGCCGAGCGAGCCGCTCGCGGCGGCGATGCTGCGCGGCATGGTCGGGCTGATGGAAGCGCACTTCAACGTGCGGATACTCGACGACGCGATCACGGAGGCGGTGCGCCTGTCGCATCGCTATATCAGCGGCCGCCAGTTGCCCGACAAGGCGATCAGCGTGCTCGACACGGCATGTGCGAAGGTCGCGCTCGCGCAGAGCACGACGCCCGCCGCCATCGACGACACGAAGAAGCGCATCGAACGGATCGACGCGGAAATCGCCTCGCTCGAACGCGAGGCGGCGAGCGGTGCTTCGCATGACGAACGGCTTGGCGAATTGCGCGCGGAGCGCGAAGCGGCGAGTGTGCAGCTTGCCGACGACGAGGCGCGCTACGAAGGCGAGTGCGCGATCGTCGCGGAGATCGCGCAGTTGCGCGCCGCGCTGGATGCGGCGCGTTCGCCTTCGGCGGACGGAGAGCCCGTCGACGTGCCGGCAACGCGCGAGCGGCTCACTGAGCGCGTGAGCGCCCTGCACGCGCTGCAAGGCGGCGAACCCATGGTGCCGGCGCAAGTCGATGGACACGCCGTAGCGGAAATCGTCGCATCGTGGACCGGCATCCCGCTCGGCCGCATGATCAAGGACGAGATCGCCACGGTGATGAATCTGCAGGAACTGCTCGCCGCTCGCGTGATCGGACAGGACCATGCGCTCGAAGCCATCGCGCAGCGCGTTCGCACCGCTACGGCCAATCTCGAGGACCCCAACAAGCCGCGCGGCGTGTTCATGTTCGTCGGACCCTCGGGCGTCGGCAAAACCGAGACCGCGCTCGCGCTCGCCGACATCCTGTACGGCGGCGAACGCAAGATGGTCACGATCAACATGAGCGAGTATCAGGAGGCGCATAGCGTATCGGGACTGAAGGGCTCGCCGCCCGGCTATGTGGGCTATGGCGAGGGTGGCGTGCTGACCGAAGCGGTGCGCCGCAATCCTTATTCGGTGGTGCTGCTCGACGAGGTCGAAAAGGCACACCCGGACGTGCTCGAAATGTTCTTCCAGGTGTTCGACAAGGGCATGATGGACGACGCGGAGGGCCGCGAGATCGACTTCCGTAACACGCTGATCGTCCTGACTTCGAATGTCGGATCGGCCGCGGTGATGCAGGCGTGCCTCAATAAAACCACCGACGAATTGCCCGAGCCGGATGCATTGGCTGAAACGTTGCGACCGCAACTGTACAAGGCGTTCAAGCCGGCATTTCTGGGCCGGATGAAGGTCGTGCCGTATTACCCGATTTCCGACGACGTGCTCGCGGAAATCATCGAACTGAAGCTCGAACGGATTCGCCGCCGGATCGAGACGAATCATCGCGCGGCGTTTGAATGGGACGAGTCGCTTGTCGAGGCGGTGCTCGCGCGTTGCACGGAAGTCGACTCCGGCGCGCGTAACGTGGACCACATTCTGAACGGCACGCTGCTGCCCGAGATCGCGACGCACGTGCTGGGACGGCTCGCCGAAGGCGGCGCGATCGCGCGGATTGCCGTGCGCGCCGACGAAGCTGGCGAGTTCGATTACACGCTCGCGTGACGACGCCATGAAGACTTCTGGACTACCTGAATCATGCCGATCAACTTGACGGAATTGCTGACCCCGATCAGCGACGCGTCGCCGTGTGGCGACGACCTGCTGTTTTCATCCGACTTCGACGCGATCCAGCACGCGCGCCGCTACGACGACCCGTCGCTCGATCAGGGCGAATGGATCACGGAGATCAAGGAGGCCGACTGGAGCTTCGTTGTCGAGCGATCGACCGAGCTGCTGCATACGCGGACGAAGGATTTGCGGCTTGCCGTGTGGCTCACCGAAGCGCTTGGGATCGAAGACGGCGTAAAGGGATTGACGCAGGGTTATGCGCTGCTCGAAGGGCTGTTCCACGGCTTCTGGGAAAACGTGCACCCGCTTTCGGAGGGCGACGACGCCGAATATCGGCTCGGCAATATAGCCTGGCTCGCGGGACGTACCGCAGAGTTGTTGCGCGCGGTGCCGTTGACCGAGGGCGCTTCGAACGCGTTCAGCATGGTGGACTGGGACGTCGCGCAACACGTGGCGCAGGCTGTGCGACGCAATCCCGAGCATGCGGACGATATTACGCGCGGCAAGCCTTCGGTCGAGCAGATCGAAGCGTCGAAGCGGATGACCCCGGTGGCGTTCTATGCGGCACTGCTGGCCGATCTGAAGGCGTTTGACGCGGCGCTTGATGCGTTCGAAAAAGAACTCGAGCGGCGCGCGGGCGATGCGGCGCCGAGTCTTCGGCAAGCACACGATGCGTACGCGAGCGTGTATGGGCTGGCCGAGCGATTCGCGCGCGAGCAGGGATATAGCGACGCGCCGCCGAAGGCGCGGCCTGCGCCGGAGC
Source organism: Paraburkholderia acidipaludis NBRC 101816 (assembly GCF_000684975.1). Lineage (GTDB taxonomy): Bacteria > Pseudomonadota > Gammaproteobacteria > Burkholderiales > Burkholderiaceae > Paraburkholderia > Paraburkholderia acidipaludis. Next base: position 71,312 of record NZ_BAXZ01000025.1, read on the forward strand.
CTGTGCCCGACAGGGTCGAACCTGGCTTCAAGACACCGCTTCATGGGGAGGAGATGCCCGTGCAGACAAGAATCGCTCCGCGTCCTGCGATGGTCGACGGAATTCAGAGCCGCGCCCAGGCGGTCGATCAGTTGCGTGCGGTCGCGAAGTATTTCCGGCAGACGGAGCCGCATAGTCCGGTTGCCTATCTCGCGGACAAGGCTGCGGAGTGGGCCGATATGCCGCTGCATCTCTGGCTCGCAAGTGTTGTGAAGGACGATGGGTCGCTGGCGCATTTGCGGGAGTTGCTGGGGGTGAAGCCGGAGTGATCGGCCTTGAGGGGGCGGATGGATAGATAGGCCCACTAAGCACAGGCGATAGACAGAACGACGGACAACACATGAACACGACCGAACTGGCTCAGGCGATTCGAGGCGGGCTGGTCCAGCAGGACCGGCTGCTCAAGACGGATATTCCGTCGCTGCCGAACCATGCGCTCGTGCCGCGCCGGGTGGTGACGAGTTCCGAACTGGGGCGCGATTTCAGCGTGACGCTCGACATGGTGTCCACCGCGGGCGGCATCGAACTGAAGACGCTGATTGCCCAGCCGATGACGCTGTGGATCCAGCGGGCGGACAAGTCGTACCTTCCCGTCAACGGCTACATTCACACTGCACGCCGGCTTGGCGCGGACGGCAGCCTGTCGAGCTACCAGCTGACTTTCGCCTCGTGGATGCACTTCCTGAAGTTCCGCAGCGACATGCGGTACTGGCAGGACAAGAGCGCGGACGCCATCATCACAGACGTCTTCAACACGCATCCGCAGGCCCAGGGGCAGTTCCAGTTCGTGCTGCGCAAGGCGCTGCCCCAGCGCTCCTATTGCCGTCAGAGCGAGACCGACTGGAATTTTGTGCAGCGGCTGATGGAGGAGGAAGGGCTGTTCGGTTTCTGGCGCTACAGTCAGGATGGCAAGTCGCATGCGTTGATCGTGACCGACGACATCTATTCGCTCGACAAGATGTCGCCGGAACGCGTCAATTTCTACCGCTCCGGTACGGGCAGCGAAACGGATGCGTTTACGCAGTGGTCGGGTTCGCGCACGTTACAAAGTACCGCGCATACGACGCGCACGTTCGACTACAAGGCGCCGTCGTCGTCGGCCAGTCCCAAGGGAACATCGTTGCCGACGAAGTCCGGCCAGGGCAATTTGCCGGAGCAGGCAGAGGTCTACGAATACACCGGCGCGTACACGTACCTGGACCAGAGTCGTGGCGAGCAGCTTTCGAAGGTTCATCTGGAGGAGTGGGAGTCTCGCGCCAAGCGATTCTTCGGAGTGGGTGGGGTTCGGGGTGTCGATGCGGGACGACGCTTCGAGCTGGCCGATCATCCGGAGCATGACCGCGATGCGGCCAGTCAGCGGGAGTTCGCGGCGATCAAGGTGCGCCGTTACATCGAGAACAACCTGCCGCAGTCGGGGCAGGAGGCGAGCTTTCCGCATAGTCTGCAGAACGAACTGGCGCAGGCAAGGGCCGGATATACAGGGGAGACCGTTACCCACGCGGACGGCTCAGCCGGCTTCTATCTGGTCGAAGTCGAAGCGCAGCGGGTGACGGTTCCGTACCGCAGCCCGTTCGAGCACAGGAAGCCGGAGATGCACCTGGAGACGGCCATTGTTGTGGGGCCGCAGGGTGAAGAGGTGTACACAGACGAACTGAACCGGGTGAAGGTCATGTTCGTCTGGGACCGGCAAAACCCGGGCGATGAAACCGCGTCGTGCTGGGTTCGCGTGGCGCAGTCGGATACGGGCGGCGGCTATGGCGGCGTGCACGTGCCGCGCGTGGGTGAAGAGGTCATCGTAGGCTATGTGGGCGGCGATTGCGACAGGCCTATCGTTTTGCATCGCGTCTATAACGGCGATGTCAAACCGCAGTGGCACAGCGACGGCATTCTGTCGGGGTTTCGGTCGAAGGAGTATTCGGGTTCCGGTTATAACCAGATGGTCATCGACGACGCCACCGGGCAGAACCGCATGCAGTTGATGAGCAGCACCGGAAACAGCATGCTGCATCTGGGATACCTGATCAACCAGAGCGGCAATACGCGCGGGTCATATCTCGGGTCCGGCTTCGATTTGAAGACGGATTCGTTTGGCGCGGTGAGCGCTGCGCAAGGGATGTATGTCACGACGCATCCGAAAGCGGCGAATAGTCAGCATCTCGATGTGTGTGAGGCGCAGCAGCAGCTTGTTGGTGCGGAAAGCACGATTGAGTCGATGTCGCAGGCGAGCCAGGCGCATCAGGCAGAAAGTCTCGACGCCGGTCACGATGCATTGAAGACTTTTACCGATGCGACGCAGAACAGTGTGCAGGGCTCGCAGTCGGTCGGCAGGACGGGGGGCGGCGGTACCGGCAGTGCGAATGCATTCAAGGAGCCGGTCATGCTGCTTGCGAGTCCGTCTGGTATTGCGCTGTCCACGCAGCAGTCGGTGCATATATCGAGCGCTCAGCAGACCAATCTTGTCAGTGGCCAGAGCACGTTCATTGCGAGCGGGAAGTCGCTGGTGGCGGGTGTCACGGAGAAGATCAGTCTTTTCGTGCAGAACGCGGGGATGAAGCTGTTTGCGGCGAAGGGGAAGGTGGAGGTGCAGGCGCAGTCGGACAACATTGAACTGACTGCGCAGAAGACGGTGAAGGTGCTGTCGGCGACGGAAAATATCGAAGCAGCAGCGAAGCAGGAAATTCTGCTGACGTCTGGGGGTGCGTATATCCGCATCAAGGATGGCAACATCGAGATTCATGCGCCGGGGAAGATTGATATCAAGGGGGCGCAGCATTCGTTTGCTGGGCCGGCCCAGATGAGCTACCCACTCGCAACGCTGCCGATACCAGTTGACGTACAGCGGTATAGCGATTTGCTCGATCTTTCTGGGCTTGATACCGTTTCCGAAGACTACGTACATACGTGGGCACACTCCGCTTATTACGTCGCGGACCAGCAAGGGACGGTTATAGCAAGTGGCGTAACCGATCGGTTTGGAGTAGGCGACCGATTTTTCACGCGAGAGCCACAGCAAGTAGACGTTTGGGTAGAAGGCGAAAATTGGCATGTCTCCGAGGAGGAGCGCTTGCCCGATAATCGGCAATTGCGAGACGAAACATGACTGATGAAAATGGCAGTTACGTCGTTCAACCCGGTGACACGTTGAGCGGGATAGCCCAGCAGAAGGGGGTTACGTGGCAAAACATAGCGCAAGCGAATAGTATTGAGGACCCCCGCACGTTACGCGTCGGACAGAAGCTCAAGATACCGGCGTCAAAAGCGGGCAAGGTGCATGCCCATGTGCTGGATGCTGATCATAATCCCCTCAGCAATGTCTCCTATAGCATCAAGAGCGCTGATCGTGAGGTGTCTGGCAAGACAGGAACGGGAGGACAAACAGACGATTATTTGCCATTGACTCAAGGTGAAGCAATCGAATTTTTTATTCAGAAGCTGAATGGGGAGTGGAAGAAAGTTCATGAAACGACGTCGTCCTCGATCGACAAGCTGGTTACACTCATCAGCCCACGTCTAAAGTTAAGTACGCAGACAACGCTCCACCCCCAAAATACGGATACTTCTGAGCATGGCGCGAAAACAGGTCCCAAAGCGGCGCCGTCAGGAACGCAGACTACCTCTAAGTTCGCACCTGATAAAGGTGTCAAGACCAAACAGGCGATGGACAGCGGCGGTGCGTCCGTTTTGAAGGTAACAAGCGATGATGCGTCTCTTGACGAATTTCTTGACAAGTACACAGGCGATCCTATCACTGAGGACGATTACAAAGCAGCTGCTAAATCGTTGAACTGTAAAGTCAATGCCGTGAAAGCAGTTCATGAAACGGAAGTTGGTGCAGGGAGCTTCACTGTTGTGGACGATCGTACCGTTCCGAAGATCCTCTATGAGCGACACTACTTCTATCGACTATCCGGCAAGAAATACTGGGACACAAATCCTGATCTTTCATATCCGGTGGGCTACTATCGATTGAAAAAAAAGTACTACAAGAAGACAGAGAAGTTGACCAAAACGGATGGTACGACCGCTGATGTCGACGTTTGGGTACGATACAGCGATAAGGACAAGGCGCATGCTGCAGGCGCTGAGACTGGCAAGCAACTCCTGGATGAAGGGGTGCTCGACGACGACCGTGATTTCTACAAGGATAGCTATCGTCGGCTAAGGAAAGCGTTCCGGCTTGATGCAACTGCTGCACTGGAATCATGTTCTTGGGGGGCCTTCCAAATTATGGGTTCTAACTATAAAACGCTCGGTTACGACTCAGTACAGGCAATGGTGAGAGCGCTTTCCAGATCCGAAAAGGCTCATCTCGAGGGATTTGTTAGTTTTGTCAAGGCAGATGCCGTATTGTTGAAAGCCATGCAGAAGGAAGAATTCACCACGTTCGCGTCGCGGTACAACGGCCCCTCGTATGCCGAAAATGACTACGATGGGAAAATGAAGCGCAATTTTGACGTGCTCGAGAAGGCGGACGCGAAGAGCGGCGCACAGGAAGGCAAATGAAGAATATCGGTATGAAGATAATCGGGACGGTGTTGATCATACTGTCGTCATTCAATGTCGCCAGATGTGAAGAGCTATCCGGGGTCTATGCACTCAGGTCAGTGGCAGGAACGCAACTCGACTACAGAAAGGTTTTTCTATCCTTCGATGGTGACCAGGTTTCCGGATTTTTCGACAATCCATTCACTCAGCCTGCGTCCAACGACTCCGATGCAAATCCTACCTGTCGTTTTTTTCTCACTGGCAGGCTGTCGTCTGCTGGTGAGGTGAAACTCGATACCTGGTATCCCTCTCAACCCGGCAAACCTGATGAGACTGGCGCTCCCATCGTCTTGAAGAGAGGAGATGATGGCAAATGGACTGTTGGTTTGTCAGGCTCGCTACCGAATTGCGACGTTCCTACAATCGAGACGGGTGATTTTTTGAAACTCGAAGCGTCACATACGTGGCGATCGATCAACTACGTCACTGTCGTGAAGAGCGTTCTCTATTCTGCACCTACAGATAGCAGCAAGACGAGGGCTTATCTCGTTCGGTTTGATCCCGTAGGCATGCTTGATACGCATTCCAATTGGTCAAAAATAGACTACTTCGGCAAAGACGGAGACCTGGTACGGTGGGTCAAATCGTCCGATCTTTCCGCGCCGATGAAACAGTAGCTTTGGGGGGCTTCGAGATATCCGGAACCGTAGCTGCCGGTTGAGGTATTCTCACGACCCCATCCTGAGTCTGTCCGGCATGCCTTTCGATGGGCCTTTGAGGTAGAGCGAACTATGCAGCGTTATTTAATACTCAACGGCGACAAGACCACCGCGAACGGAACGGTAGTCGCCAAACCCACGACGATCCAGTTGGAAAGTCGTGATGTCGCTCACGAGGGCGATGAAGTGCAATGCCCTGCATGTAATACGACCGGCAAAATCAAATGCGATGGTCCGCGTCAGGTAATGACCGCACCCGACGGCCGGCATGCGGCATTGAACGACGATCTTTGCATCTGTAAGTGTGACCCGCCGCCGAAGCTGGTGGCGTCGCAACAGTCGATGTCGGTTGACGCGTAATCGTCGCATTGCATGACGAGCCGACCAGATGCGGTATACGTCGAGGGTTGATGCTCGACGGTTCAGGTAGGGCCACTAAGGGCCGCCGAAAAAAGGACGACGATTGGTATGGGCCGCAACATTCGGGTTCGATCTCGTTGGGCGACTGTCCGGCGTTGGCGACGATGCGGGCCAACGGGACACTGAGCGAGACCGAGGAGATCCCATAGCTTCAGTTGACGACAACCAATAATGCAGTTATGACCGGATTCACACAATAAGGGGGCATCGCGACCAATGCCGGAAACTCGAATGACAATGAAAGCAAGAATCCTGTGTCTTTTGGCTTCGTTGACCGCGACGGCCGCCCTGTCGTCAAGTGCGCACGCGCAGCACAGCACCACGATGACCGCAACGGAAAAGCAATTTGCGGCTATGATCACGCTCTCCGAAGCCAGCAAGACTGCATCTGGAAAGAGGGCCTTCGTCTATCGCGTGGTATTGAACTCCAAGACTTGCCACTCGGTTTTTTCGGGTACCGCCGCCTTTTTTCCAGTACCGACGACTCTGGCGACGATTCAGCCTATTTGCCAAACGGATATACGGTACAAATCAATACCTTCAAGGACAGCACCGCCGGCGGTAATGTAGAAATGTTCGTCGACATAGAATCCAGGCCGCCTCGCTATGTCTATTTTTCAGTGACTGGTGCCGCCGTGGTCGCTGGAGGCTGCGTGCCTGCAAAAGGGGTTGGAATTGGCTTCTATTCTCCCGAAGCTTACAGGGCACAACATGAAAGCGATTGATTTTATTCGTTTCGGTAGGACAGCGTCATCGATCTTGGTTATGAGACTTAGTCGTCGAAAGTAGCAGATCGGCACGATTCCAGCTTTCACCACCATGCAGTTGCAGAAACATAAACCGGGCAGCCGCTCTTCATTCCCGCCAATCGCATTCGCCGCCATCCTGCTCACCATGCAAGGCGCGGCCCATGCTGATTGCATCGACGACGCGGCCGCATTCCAGCACATCAACGTCAACCTGATGCGCGGCATCGCACAGGTCGAATCGGGGATGAAACCGGACCGTATCAACACGAACAGCAACGGCACCACCGACATCGGCCTCATGCAGATCAACAGCTCGTGGCTGCCCGTGCTGGCACGCGAGGGCATCAGCGAGCAGAGCCTCTTCGATCCCTGCACGAACGCCTATGTCGGTGCGTGGATCCTTTCGGAGAATATCCGCCAGTTCGGCCCCACCTGGAATGCGGTCGGCGCATACAATGCGGCATCGCCGGACAAGCGCCTCGCCTATGCGCGCAAGGTCTATGATGCGGTTCAATCCATCTCCGGCTCGTCGGACTCGTCCATGCCTATCCTCCCGCCTTCGTTCACACCGCCGCAGGCGTACAACCCGTTCGCGAGCCTCGAGGTCAATTCCGTCCAGATCACGCGCAGCGGTGCGAGCAGCGGCATGCCGCCGGGCATTCCCGCGCCGGGCGGCGCATCGGGTTCCGCCGTCGCTTCTTCGGCCACGTACAACTTCGGCTGGACCGTCACGGGTGCGGATCAGGCGAAGCCCATCCAGGTTTTCGACGACGGTTCGAAGGTGTTCGTGCAGTTCACGGACATGAAGCATGTCCCCGCGATCTTCGGCGAGACGCCAACGGGTGCGCGCGTGCTGCTGCGCTGGGATCTGCAGTTTCCGTATGCCGTGATCGCGCGGCCCGAAAAGACGCTGGTGTTTCAGATGGGGACGTTCGAGGCGCGGGCGCAGCGCACGCCGGGCAGCGTCGCGCAGGGGAGTGGGCAATCGGGCGGCGCGCCGGCAAGCGGCCCGACGGCTAACAACGTAACGGCGAACGCAACGGCGGCGACGCCAGCGAACACCGCAAGCCCGGTAGCCGTGTCGAAGGAGCGCGTATCGTCGTCGACCGACGCGCTCTGGTACGCGACCCAGTCGGCATCGAAGTCGGCCCCGCCAGCGCCGCAGGCAGCACCGGCGGCCGCAACATCTGTTCAGCCGGTTGCGTTGCCGCCGGCACAGGAAAAGGCAGCGACGAAATCCAATCCGGGCACCGACGCGCTCTGGTACATCACGAAATAGCCGTACAGCGGGCCCTTAACGGAGCCCGCCATCGTTCTCGCTACAAGGGCCGGCGGCACTACTGCTGCGCCTGCCTCTGCGCGGTCGGGCACGCCGGGTCGGTGCCCCAGTGGCCATCGCACACGCGCCAGCGGCAAAGCTGGTCCTCGAAGAATCCGCGCGTCGAGCAATCCTTCACGCGTGCGGCAAGCGTTGCGTTGCTTCCAGCCTTCGCGGAAACGGGCATCTCATCCGATTTCTTCGATTCGCCTGGCCGGGTGCGCGAAACGAGCGCCTCGATCAGATCCGCATCCGAATCGTCGTTCGTGCCCGCCTGCCGCGTCGCTGCGCCATGACGCTTGTGCGCCTGGGCGAGTTCGGTCTGCTGCGTGCGATGTTTGCGGGCCGCTTCGGCTTGTGTCTGCGCTTTGCCGGAGGTGGGGGCGGGCTGGGTTGCTACCTTCGCCGCATCGGCCTTTGCGTTCGCCACAGCCGGTGCCGAAGCCCCTTCGTCGACCGCGCCGTTAGCCAGCGCGCGTGACAAGCGGTCCGCGTCCGCTGCCGGTGCACTGGCAGCCTTCGCGGCGCTCTCGTCGTTGACGATCGTTGCCGCTTGCGGCGCGGGGACGGCCGAGCTCGCGCTCTGCGCCACGACGCTGCTCGCGCTTTGCGGCGCCGGCGCGGCAGCGGCCACGACCGTTGGGTGTTCGCCCGCTTTCTGCCAATGCCAGGCACCCCAGCCGCCAACGGCAACCACGGCGAGCGCGATCGCGGCCGCAAGCGGGGCCTTCGAACGGCGCGGCGCTTCGGCGGCAGGCGCTACGCGTCCTTCGAGATTGGCGAGAATCCGCGCGGACTGCGTGTTGCCAGCCGATTGCTGAGCCTCCGACAACAGGCTCGGCGGAGTTTTCGAATTGGAGTTTTCCGGAGCACTCATTCAGCTCTCATTGAATCCTGCTTATTGAATCCTGGTTAATTTCGCCGCGATAATGAAGGCCGGCCTCCGAGCAGGCCTGATTCTAAGAGCAAGCAATGCAAAACACAATCGCTTCCATATACCGGGGTTTTCTTTGATCGCCTTTGCACTCGTCGCCTATTTCATCCTTGCCGTCATGGCAGCGGCAATGCTGTTGTTACCCGGTGTGCGTGCAACGGTTCTGGAATCCGCTGCCCAATTACATGGGCGTTTTATGCGCCGTGCATCCGAGCATGCCATTCGAACGCGCGGCGAGATTGTTAAATCGGCAACTATTTCCAGAAACGCGCTTGAAGACGTGCAAAATATACTGGTCAAAAGGCGCTTGCTGATTAGCGCCTCCGCGGGTATTCTTGCGACGCCTCCATTGATCGCGATTGCATTGCGCGGCAGGCAATTATTTCAATACGACGACACGGCTCGTGTACCGGACGAGAAAATCGCCGCGTTATTGCAAGGCGAGCAGCTCGTGCCGCCTGCGCCGTTGCCGCCGGAAGTCTTTACCACCCGGGAAGTCGAGCAGATTCGGCCCGAACTGAAGGACGCGAGCCGCGACTGGAATCTGCTCGACGCGGACTTCCGCACGCGTCTCTTGCTCGTCTACAAGATCATGCACGACCAATACGGCTATGACATGGCGCTGCTGGAAGGGTATCGGAGCCCGGAACGGCAAAGCCGCCTTGCGCAACTGGGCGGCAACGTCACCAATGCGGGGGCGTTCCAGAGCTATCACCAGTACGGGCTGGCGGCCGACAACGCCTTTCTGCGCGACGGCAAGCTCGTCATCAGCGAAAAAGACCCTTGGGCGATGCGGGGCTATCAGCTTTACGGGCAGGTTGCCGAGCAGGTCGGGCTGACCTGGGGCGGCCGCTGGAAGATGATGGATCTCGGCCACGTCGAATATCACAAGCCCGGCTTCACATTGGGGGGCAGCGCAAGCCAGACGGCCGAACCGTGAATAACGCCCCGATCGATGCCGGTCTCTCCCTGTCCGCTCGAATTCCCGACGACCCGGCGCGCCATAGCGCTCGCCGCCCGACGCGCGCGCGTCGTCCTATCGAATCGCACCGGAACCTGAACGCCCTATGCAACGCCTCTTCAACGTGCTGACCCAACCGCGCACGCTTTCGATCATCGGGATCGTTGCGCTTGCAGCGATCCTTTTCGTCGCGGCCGACGCGCTGCAGATCCCGTTCATCTGGCCCGCGCTGGCGCTGGCCGCGATCGTCGTGCTGTGGCTCGCCGTCACGCTATGGCGGCGCGCGCGCGTGAAGCGCGCGAACCGCAAGCTGGGCGAGGTGCTGGAGGAGCAGGCGGAGACCGGCAAGGTCGCGCCCGCCGCGGTGTCGCAGGGCTCGACGAAGTCCGCCGATCTGGACCAGCTCCGCTCCCGGCTCACCGAGGCGGTGAAGACCATCAAGACCTCGAAGATCGGTCAGGTCTCCGGCGGTTCCGCGCTGTACGAGCTGCCGTGGTACATCGTGATCGGCAACCCGGCCGCCGGCAAGAGCAGCGCGGTGCTGAACTCGGGCCTGCAGTTTCCGTTCGCCGACAAGAACAGCGCGGTCGTGCACGGCATCGGCGGCACGCGTAACTGCGACTGGTTCTTCACGACCGAAGGGATTCTGCTCGATACGGCCGGCCGCTATTCGGTGCACGAGGAGGACCGCTCCGAATGGCTCGGTTTTCTTGGCCTCCTGAAGCGCCATCGTCCCAAGGCGCCGATCAACGGCATCGTCGTGATCGCGAGCATCGCGGAACTTACGGGCAGCAAGCCCGAGGTCGCGATCAACCTCGCGAAAAACCTGCGCCAGCGCGTGCAGGAACTCACCGAGAAGCTCGAAGTGTTCGCGCCCGTCTACGTGGTGTTCACGAAGGCCGACCTCATTACCGGTTTCACCGAGTTCTTCAGCGGCAGCGACCAGCGCGAATACGATCGCGTCTGGGGCGCGACCTTGCCGTATGAGCCCGACGAGAAGCGCGATGTCGTCGCATTGTTCGACGAGCGCTTCGAGGAACTTTACGAGGGGCTGAAGGAGATCAGCGTCGCGCAGTTGTCGCTGTCGCGCGGCGACCAGCTTTCTCCGGGGCAGCTCAGTTTCCCGCTCGAATTCTCGACGATCAAGCCCGCGTTGCGCGCGTTCCTCGCGACGCTGTTCGAGAACAACCCGTTCCAGTACAAGCCGGTATTCCGCGGCTTCTATTTCACGAGCGCGCTGCAGGAAGGCGAGACCAACAGTGCGGCGGCCGAGCGCATTGCGCACCGTTTCGGCCTGAATGCGGAGTCGCTGCCGAAGCCCGCCACGACGTTCTCGAAGAACGGTTTCTTCCTGCGCGATCTGTTCTCGAAGGTGATTTTCGCGGACCGGCAGACCGTGCGCCAGTTCGCAAGCCCCACGAAAACGCGCTTTCGTTACGCCACGTTCTTCGGCTTCGTCGCCGTGCTGGCGCTCGCGCTCGGCGGCTGGACGTGGTCGACGATCAGCAACGAGCAGCTCGTTTCGAATGTGCAGGCCGACCTCGACAACATCACGCGGCTCGAGCAGAACCGCACCGATCTGCAGTCGCGTCTGCAGGCGATGGACATACTCGAAGACCGTATCGAGCAGCTCGAACAGTTCCGTCACGACAAGCCGCTCTCCGTCTCGCTCGGGCTCTACCAGGGCGACCGGCTCGAAGCGCATCTGCTGACCGAGTACTACAACGGCGTGCGGCAGATCATGCTGGACCCGGTGGCGAACAACCTCGTGGCGTTCCTCCAGGAAGTCAACGAGCACCCGGACCAGCTCTCACCGATGACGCATGCGCCGGAATCCGGCGCGGTGCAGGTCTCGATGGCCTCCGCGCCGGGGGCCACGGACGCATCGCAGCAGGGCGGGCTCTATCGCGACGCGTCGCCGACCAACGTCGAAGACGCGTACAACGCGCTGAAGACCTACCTGATGCTCTCGGACAAGCGTCACGTCGAGCAGGCGCACCTGACCGACCAGATCGCGCGCTTCTGGCGCGGCTGGCTGGAGACGAATCGCGGCAACATGCCTCGCGACGAGATGATCCGCAGTGCAGAACGAATGATCACGTTCTACCTTTCGCGCGTGAACGATAACGACTGGCCGATGATCGACGCGAACCTCGCGCTCGTCGACCAGACGCGCGAGAACCTGCGCCACGTCGTGCGCGGCATGCCGGCACGCCAGCGCGTGTATGAAGAGATCAAGGCGCGCGCGTCGACGCGCTTCGCGCCGATGACGGTGGCGCGCATCGTCGGCGACGGCAATGCGAGCCTGATCGGCGGAAGCTACGCGATTCCGGGCACGTTCACGCGCGACGCGTGGTTCCAGTACGTGCAGCCCGCCATCCGCGAAGCGGCGACGAAGGAGCTGCAGGCGAAGGACTGGGTGCTGAACACGGCCACGCAGGACGACCTGACGCTCGAAGGCAGCCCCGAGCAGATCCAGAAGGCGCTCGTCGGCATGTACAAGACCGAGTACGCGCAGCATTGGCAGAAGTTCATGCAGGGGATCACCGTGCAGGGCTTCACGAGTTTCGGTCAGGCTGTGGACGGCATGAACCGCCTGGGCGATCCGCAGGATTCGCCGATCCGCAAGGTGCTCCAGACCGCCTACGACCAGACCTCGTGGGATAACCCCTCGCTCGCGGCCGCAACGCTCAAGAAGGCGCAGTCGGGCATCGTGAACTGGGTCAAGGGGTTGTTCTCGCATACGCAGGACACCCAGGCAGCGAATATCGACATCAACGGCAATCCGGCGCCCGATACGCCGATGGGGCCGATCGGCCAGCAGTTCGTCGGCCTCGCGCGGATCGTCTCGAAGCAGGACGGCACGTCGATGCTCAACGGCTACATGGATTCGCTCTCGAAGGTCCGCACGCGCTTCAACACGATCAAGAACCAGGGCGACCCGGGCCCCGGCGCGCGCCAGCTCATGCAGCAGACGCTCGACGGCAACGGCTCGGAACTGGCCGATTCGCTGAAGTTCGTCGACGAGCAGATGCTGACGGGTCTCACCGACGCGCAGCGCAGCGGGCTGCGTCCGTTGCTCGTGCGGCCGCTGATGCAGGCGTTCGCGGTTGTGATCCAGCCGGCGAGCGTCGAGGTGAACAAGGTGTGGAACGCGCAGGTGTACCAACCATTCCAGGCGTCGCTGGCGAACAAGTATCCGTTCGCGCCGAACGCGAAGGTCGAGGCCGGCGCAAGCGAGATCGCGCAGACGTTCGGTCCGGACGGCTCGATCGCGAAGTTCGTCGGCACGACGCTCGGGCCGCTCGCGGTGCGCCGCGGCGACACGCTTTCCGCCCGCACGTGGGGCGATATGGGTCTCGCGCTGACGCCGGACTTCACGGGCGGCTTTGGCCACTGGATCGCGCCTTTGTCGGGCGGTGCGGCGGCGGGAGGCGCGAGCGGCGGTGCGTCCGAGCCGCAGACGGTGTTCCAGATCCTGCCGCAGCCTAGCCCCGGCACGACCGAGTACACGATCGCGATCGACGGCCAGCAACTGCGCTACCGCAATACGCCGCCGCAGTGGACCAACTTCGTCTGGCCGAACCCGCAGGGCGCGCCGGGGGCGACGCTTTCCGCGACGACGTTCGACGGCCGCACGATCCAGCTCGTCAACGAGCCGGGCCGCTACGGTCTCGAGAAGCTGATCGATTCGGCGCAGCGCAAGCGGCGCCCGGACGGCACGTTCGACCTGGTGTGGACGCAGGGCAGCGTGAGCGTGGCCGTGACGATGCGCATCGTCAGCACGTCCCAGCCGACGAGCGGCACCGCCAACGCGCCGCAGCAGCAAGGCCTGCTCGGCATGACGCTGCCGTCGTCGATCGCGGACGTGAGCGCGGCCGCGGCAGGAAGCACGACGGCCGCCGCCCAGCCAGGCTCGGCCGCTGCCGTCGCCGCCGCCGTTTCCGATCCGGCGGCCGCCAACGCAACGAACGCACAGGGGGCGCAATGACGCAAACGGTACAGGTGCAAATCGCCTATTTCGGCAAGATTCCGTCGCGCGGCGACTTCGTCAAAAGCCTGCACAATCCGCAGCTGCTGCAAACGCTCGACCGCTGGATCGCCCAGGCGCTCGAACTGCTGGCCGAAGACCCGCGCTGGAAGATCGTCTACGAAAGCGCGCAGCCCATGCACTTCGCGTTCCTCGGCCCGCGCAGCCGGCTCGCGATTGCGGGTCATATGGTGGCGAGCCACGACCAGTCGAAGCGGCGCTTTCCGTTCGTCGCCGCGACCGCGCTGGAGGTCGAGTCGCCGCTCGCCTTCCTCGCGCGCAGCCCGCTCGCGTTCGCGCGGCTGTGGGCGCGCGTGGCCGCGCAGATGCCGCCGCTCCTCGGCGAGACCGAGCCGCCCGGCGCGCTGCAGGCGCTAGGCGAGACACAGGCGCCGATCGACATCGGCGGCCCAGGCAATTCGCACGACGGCACGTTTGCCGATTTCGTCGAGCACCAGACGCTGTTCGGCCTGGAGCAAATGCTGCTCGCGAGCGGTCATCCCGTGCGGCTCAAGGGGGCGATGCTCGCGCTCGGGTCGCTGCTGCGCCCGGTGATGCAGAGCGGCTCGTCGCACATCGAGCGCGGTCTCACGCTGCCGCTGCCGGTCGATCCGTTCTACCGCAGCCTCGTCGCCGCATTCTGGCTCGAGCTGATCGCGCCGTTCGTGTCGCAGGCCGACTTCGAGATTGCGATCTTCATCGGCTCGATTGCCGAGCGCGAGCGGCTCGTCATCGGCTTCAACGGCGCTTCCGCGAAGACGCTGCTGAGCGTCGTCGACCCGCAAACCTACGCCGCCCACAACATCGACATCGACGATCCGGAGTGGATCGACGCCCATGCGCAAAACGATCATCGGACCAGCAAGCTCATCAGCTACCTCGATCAACCGCAACTGTCGCTGCGCGTCGCGATCGACGCGTTCCGCGAAGCGTTCATCGGAGGCTGAGGCAATGCGCGATTCGAATTACGTGCGCCGTGCCATGGCGGCGGCGCTTTTCGCCGCCAGCGTCGTGGCGTGCGGCGCGAGCTTGGCCGACGAGGGCGGGCCGGCCACCGTCACGCCGGTCACCAATGGCAGTGCGTCGGTGCAGGTGACGGCACTGCCGCCCTCGACCGGGGCATCGGTTGGCGCCGCGGCAGGACCGGGCGTGGCGCGTGCCGCGGCGACGGATGTTCCGGCGCCCGCGAATGCGGCGCCCGGGCAGGTCGTCGTGGGCGGCAAGGTGCCGGACGAGGCGACCAAGGCCGCCGTGCTGCAAAAGCTGCGCGATACGTACGGCGCGATGAACGTTGTCGACCAGATCGAAGTGGGCGACGTCGCGACGCCGCCGAACTGGAGCGCGAACGTGCAGAAACTGATCGGGCCGTCGCTGAAGCAGATCAGCAAAGGACAACTGAAGATTGACGGCACGCAGATCGAGATGAAGGGCGAGGTGGGCAACGAAGCGCAGCGTCAGCAGATCGCGAGCGACATGGCCACTGCGCTCAATCCCACCTACACGATCCGCAACGGCTTGCGCGTGTCCGCATCCGAGCAGGGGCTGCTCGACCAGACCCTGGCGAACCGGACGATCGAGTTCGAAACCGGCAGCGCTACGCTCGCGCCGGAAGGCAGGCAGATCCTCGACCAGATGGCAGCCGCGCTCGCCAGGATGCCGACTCGCACCGTCGACATCATCGGCCATACCGACAATTCGGGCAGCCGGGCGTCGAATATCGCGCTGAGCCAGGCGCGCGCCGATGCGGTGAAGGGATATCTCGTCACCAAGGGGATTTCGCCGCAGCAGATGACGACCACGGGCGTCGGGCCGGATCAGCCGATTGCGTCGAACGATACGAACGACGGCAGGGCGAAGAACCGGCGGATCGAGTTCCGGGTGGGGCAATGAGGGAAGCGGCGCGCGTGGACTGACAACAGCGCGCCTCGCCGGACATTCGGCAAGCCATGGCCCGCCGCAAGGCGGAACCATGGCTTTTTCATACCCGCTGCGCTCAGCCTCCCAGCGCCGGATCGCTATAGCTCGGCCGTCCCGTTTCCACGTGCCCGCCCAGGCGCCGCACGAAGGTCGCGTCGGTACTGACCGTGATCGTCAGGTCATACCAGCCGTATGCGTTGCGCAGGTCGAGATAGAGGAGTTCCTCGTCGCCGCCGCGCACCGTGCGCTGGATCTTCGACGACGGATCGTAGGCGTTGACGATCGTGAACTCGCACGCCGCGCGGCCCTTGTTTTCGAGCCGCAACTCCAGATTGCCGTTTGCCACGTCGTAGCCGTCGGCCACTTCGGGCTGCGCCGTCGCGCTGCCGAAGAATCCGCTGCTTTGCGGCTGCGTGCCCGCATAGCGGCGCAAAAATCCGTTCGGCCCGAACACGCCGAAGTCGTACGTGCCCGCGGCGGCAACCGTCAACCGATCCTCCAGGCGCTTGCCGGCTTCCACCGTGTAGCTGAGCGGGGCGACCGTGCTGCCGGTCTCGTACACGAGGAAGGCCGCGCCCGCGCGACCGGTGTTGATGAAGCGGATCCCGGCCTTGCCCGTCGCCGCGCCGGCTTCGAAGCGCACGAAGAACTCATAGGGCAACGCGCGGGCCGGGCGCACGCCAGGCTCTTGCGTCGGCACGCTGCCCACGGCGGGCGGCGTCGGCACGTAATCCGGGTGCCGGTTTTGATCCGGCGGCACGTAGCCGCTCGTGGAAGGCAGCGCGGGCAGGCTTTCGTTCGGCGTCAGGAAGTTGAACGCGGACAGCAGATCGCCGCAGATCGCGCGGCGCCACGGCGTGATGTTCGGCTCGGGCAGGCTGTGCTGCTCGCCGAAGCGCTTCTCGATGAAGCGGATCACCGAGGTGTGATCGAAAGTCTCCGAGCAGACCCAGCCGCCGCGCGACCATGGCGAAACCACGATCATGGGCACGCGCGGGCCGAGTCCGTAGGGGCCCGCCGGGTACTCGCTGTTGCCCGCGAAGATCTCGTTGGTGAGCGCGACAGTCGAAAGTCCGTTGGCGCTCGAAGCCGGGGCGAACGGCGCCGCGACGTGATCGAAGAAGCCGTCGTTCTCGTCGTAGTTGACGAGCAGCACGGTCTTGCTCCAGACCTCGGGGTTCGACGTGAGAACCTGCAGTACCTGGTCCACGTACCACGCGCCGTAGTTCGCCGGCCAGTTCGGGTGCTCGGAGTAGGCTTCGGGCGCGACGATCCACGAGACCTGCGGCAGCGTGTTGTTCTGCACGTCGGTCTTGAGGACATCGAAGTAAGTGCCGCCGTTTGCGACATTCGTGCCCGTGCGTGCGCGGTCATACAGCGGATTGCCGGGCTGCGCGTTGCGGTACTGGTTGAAGTAGAGCAGCGAGTTGTCGCCGTAGTTGCCGATGTACGCGTCTTCGGTCCAGCCCCACGAGCCCTGTGCGTTCAGACCCGTGCCCATGTCCTGGTAGATCTTCCACGAGATGCCCGCGCCCTGCAGCACTTCGGGGAACGTCGACCAGCCGTAGCCCAGCTCGGCGTTGTCGATCACCGGGCCGCCGCCGCTGCCGTCGTTGCCCACCCAGCCGGTCCACATGTAGTAGCGGTTCGGGTCGGTCGGCGCCATCGTCGAGCAATGGTAGGCGTCGCAGATCGTGAACGAGTCGGCAAGCTGATAGTGGAACGGGATGTCGTCGCGCGTGAGATACGCCATCGTCGTGGGGCCCTTGGCCGGCACCCACTGGTTGTAAAGGCCGCCGTTCCAGGCCTCGTGCGTGGTGGTCCAGTCGTGCGCCAGATCCTGAATGAACTGCAGGCCGAGGTTGGGCGCAGTCGGATGGAACGGCAGCACCTGGCCTACGCCGCCCACGCCCGGCTGGTTCCACACCGGCTGGCCGCCGGGCAGCGTGATGGCGCGCGTGTCGCCGAATCCGCGCACGCCGCGCAGCGTGCCGAAATAGTGGTCGAAGGAGCGGTTCTCCTGCATCAGGATGACGATGTGCTCGACATCGCGGATGCTGCGGGTGCTGTTGTTGGCGGGAATCGCGAGCGCGTTGCGGATGCCGGGTGGCAGCATCGTCAGTGCGGTGGCGGAGCCGGCGGTCATCGCGGCGGCACGCAGAAAGTCACGGCGGGTTCTCGAAGCCATTCGTTGTTCCAGTCATCATCGAGGTTGGGCAAACGCACACGGCGCGTGAGTCCTGCATGGAACGGCCCTGTGCGGACGGGTACTTCAGTCTGCGGTGTGAATCACGGGTGTAACGAGCGGATCGATCGCGGGGCCGCCGTCTGCGGGCGGCTTCGCGGGTGTTCTTACGGCGAGCGGCGGGAGCGCGACTTCCGTTGCGCTTCCCACGCTCCGTGCTGTTGTGCTGTCCGGCGTGATTGCCGTGGCGACCTGGGGTGTCGGCGTGCCCGCCAGTTCGCGGGCGGCGGATTGGGTCAGGGTCGCGCGGTCGTCGTCATGCCCGCTGCATGCGGCTATCGCGCAGAGGGCCAGCGCGCAGGCCGGCCAAAGCGCTTGCGCACGCAACGGCCCAGCCGTGAAAGCCTTTCGCAAACGTTTGCGCGGCAGCCTTCGCAACGCGGCGCATGCCCGCATGAATCCGGATGTCATCGATGCCCCCATGCAAAGCACGGTAATAATTGGTAAGGAACACCCAGGCACGCAGGAGGATAGCGGAGCTGCTTTTAAGATTTATGACGGGGGCGCGAATTCGCCCGCATCGCGCGCCACGCGACGAGCGCCGAGGCGAAGCCCGACGCCGCGCCCACCATCAGCGCCCAGCGCGGTCCGCAATGGTCCGCCACCCAACCGACGATCGGTGCGCCTATGGGCGTACCGCCCAGCGCGACGGCGAGGCGGATCGCCAGCACGCGGCCGCGCATGGCGGGCTCGGTGGAGAGCTGCATGAGGCTGTTGGTGGTGGTCGTGACGGTGAGCGCGGCGATGCCGATCAGCACGAGCGCGGCCCCGAACCAGCCGTAGGCGGGTGCGATCGCAGCGAGCGTGCAGCCGAGCCCGAAGAGCGCGGAGGCCATGAGCAGCGAATCGAAGCGCGGCTTGCTGCGGCGCGCGCCGATGAGTGCGCCGGTCACGGTGCCCACGGCCATCAGCGAGGACAGCAGGCCGTAGCCGCCGGCGTTGGCGTGAAAGACGCTTACGGCCATCGTGGAGATGAAGATCGGGAAGTTGAGGCCGAACGTGCCGATCAGCGCCAGCATGAAGAGGATCGACCGGAGATCGGGCCTCGCCCACACATAGCGGAATCCGGCCGTCATGCTGCCGCGTGCGGGATGGGCGCGCTCGCGCACGCGCAGGTCCTGCGTGCGCAGGCGCGTGAGCGAAACCAGCACGGCGGCGAACGAGAGGCCGTTGAGCACGAACGCCCAGCCCACGCCCACCGATGCGATAACGAGCCCCGCCACCGCCGGCCCGATCATGCGCGCGGCATTGAACGAGGTGGAGTTCAGCGCGACGGCATTGGAGAGGTCGCCGTCGCCGACCAGCTCCGAGACGAAGGTTTGCCGCACCGGCGAATCGAGCGCCGTCGTGCAGCCGAACAGGAACGCGAACGTGTAGACCTGCCAGAGCCGCACGACGCCTGCAACGGTGAGTACGCCGAGCAGGAGCGCGAGCGTGCCGAGCGTAGCTTGCGTGATCATCAGCAGCCGGCGTTGATTGAAATGGTCGGCGGCGTAGCCGGACCACGGCAACAGGAGGAGCTGCGGGCCGAACTGCAGCCCCATGACGATGCCCACGGCGGCGGCGCTGTGATGCGTGAGGCCCGTGAGGACGAGCCAGTCCTGCGCCGTGCGCTGCATCCAGGTGCCGACGTTGGAGACAAGCGCGCCCGCCGACCATACGCGGTAATTGAAGCTGCGCAGAGAACGGAACATGCCGTCGGGCGAAACGCTCATGCTTGCGCGAGCCGTTGCAGCAGATCGAGTGCGGCGGCCAGCTCGCGCTGCTCGTCGGCCGAGAGGCGAGCCTCGATTGCACGCGTGAGCCAGTCCTGGCGAGCGGCGCGGCCTTCGCGCAGCCACGCCGCGCAGGCATCGGTGAGCGACCAGAGGGTCTGGCGGCCGTCCTCGGGATCGGGGGCCGCGCTCAAGAGGCCCATGGCCTCCAGTTGCGCGATCACGGCCCCCATCGACTGGGGGCGCATGCCTTCCGCGCGCGCGAGGCTCGACACCGTGCCGGCGCCCTCGCGCTCGAGTCGCACGAGCACGGCCACCTGGGAGGGCGTGAATTCGCCGGGGCTCGCCTGCTCGCGCAGGCGGCGGCGAAGCTTGGCCATCAGGGCGCGAATCTCGCTCGCGAGCTGGGCCGGGAGTTCGGCCCTGGATGGAGCGTTTTGACGGGTCATGAACCCATTTTACGAGATATGAAGGTAAGCTTCAAAGTCGACCTTCATATCCGCGTGGACGTAGAAACTCGCGACAGTCTTCATGGCGCCGTCGCGCGACGGCGTTAAGATCGGCGCGACGGCAGGGCGACGCACGGCTTTACATGAATGGGAGACGCGATGCAGACCACCGTACTCACCGACTGGCAGCAGTTCATGGCACTCACGACGCAGCTCGACGGCTGGGCGTTTCGCGGCCAGCAGAGCGCGGCCTGGCAGCTGGAAAGCTCGCTTTCGCGCTATATGCGCGATTACGTGCAGGACCGCAGCCAGTGGCGCTCGCGCGAGGAGCGGGCGATCCGCGTGTTCCGGCGCAAGGCGCACAACTTTCTCGCGCATCCCGTGCTGCTCGCGGACGATCTGCGCTGCCTGGCACTGATGCAGCACCACGGCGCCCCCACGCGTCTGCTC
Source organism: Paraburkholderia acidipaludis NBRC 101816 (assembly GCF_000684975.1). Taxonomy (GTDB): domain Bacteria; phylum Pseudomonadota; class Gammaproteobacteria; order Burkholderiales; family Burkholderiaceae; genus Paraburkholderia; species Paraburkholderia acidipaludis. Next base: position 91,743 of record NZ_BAXZ01000025.1, read on the forward strand.
GACTTCACGAAGAGCCCGTTCGTGGCCGCGTTTTTCGCGCTCGAACGCGCTACGGGCGATGCGGCCGTCTTCGCGCTGAACACGCCCGCGCTCTGGAACAACCGCGCGCTGCCGCTCGCCAATCCGGCGCTCACGCGCGACGTGATCGATCCGCGCGCGCACGACAATTTTCAGCAGTATTTCTTTTCGAACGCGAACGAGATCCTCTGGTCGGGCGAGCCCACGGAAATGGACGACCGGCTCGTTGCCCAGTCGGGCACCTTCGTCGTGCCGGGCGTCATCGACAAGTCGCTGCAGGCGATCCTGGACGGCTACGAGAGCGACGAGGAACTGCTGCACAAGATCGTGTTGCCCAAGGCCATGCGCATGGACGCGATGAAATGGCTCTACCGGATGAACATCACGAACGCTTCGCTCTTTCCCGGGCTGGACGGCCTCGCGCGTTCGATCGCCGTGGAGCTGGAGATCGTCTGGTCGGGGCTGATGTCGTCGTCCTGAGAATTGGGGGTTTGCGGCGTTTTCGGCGCGAAGCGTCCGGCTGTCGCTTGTCGATGACTCGTCGGGGACTCAGCGCCCCGGCTTGAAAAGCGCATTGAGCTCGGCGCCGGCCGCCGCGCCTTCGAAGCCGTCGAAGCGCCCCTCGGCGAGCGCTTGCGCGGCGCGCGTGAAGCCGCCCCACGCCGCGCGGGCGAGCGCGCCCCCCACGCTCACGCGCCGCACGCCCATCGCGGCGAGATCCTGCAGCGTGAAGGGCGAAACGCCGCCCACGAGCACGTTGACGGGTTTCGGCGCAACGGCGGCCACCACGGCTTCGATCTGTTCGCGGGTCTTGATGCCCGGCGCGTAGAGACAGTCGGCGCCGGCCTGTGCGTAAGCGGTGAGCCGGCGGATCGTTTCGTCGAGATCGGACAGACCCACGAGAAAATTCTCCGCCCGGCCGACGAGCAGCGTGTCGCCGCCCTGGGCGTCGATGGCGCGGCGCGCGGCCGCGATCCGCTCTACGGCCGCGTCGAGCGCAAAGAGCGGCGCCGCCGTGTCGCCGGTCGAGTCCTCGATGGAGAGACCCGCTACGCCAGCCTGCACCGCGAGGCTCACGCTTTCGGCCACGCCCGCGGGATCCTTGCCGAAGCCGCTTTCGAAGTCGGCGTTCACGGGCAGGTCCGTCGCATCCACGATCGCGCGCAGATGGGCGAGCACGGCCTCGCGGCTGACGGTGTTGTCGGCGTGGCCCGTGGACCACGCGAAGCCGGAACTGGTGGTGGCGAGCGCCTTGAAGCCGAGGCTCTGCAAATAGCGGGCGCTGCCGGCATCCCAAGGATTGGGCAGCATGAAACAGCCGGATTCATGCAGGGCGCGAAAGGCGGCACGTTTTTCTGCGGCGGTGCGGGGCATGGAACGTCTCCTTTTCAGGGTAGGGAGGTCGCAACGATAGGCGTGAAGGTAAACGTAAAGTACCTTGGCACGAGATTACCCAGACTAATGACGTGTATACGGGAAAAGCACGGAAAAACCTTTAAAGGGCAGTGCAGCATGCGCCGTTAGCTGATTGGAAAACGACGCCTCCATTCAGGACATCATGCTGAGAAAACTGACTGTATTGCAAAAACTGCTGACCACCTTCGGTGCCGTGGCCGTTATCGGTGCCGCCTGCGGGGGCGTGGGCATCGCCACGCTGTCACGCATGTACGGTCTCACGCGCGACGTTGCGCAAAACCACGTGCAGGGCATTTACCTGCTCAGCGAAATCGCGCGCAACAAGCTGTCCACCGACCTCGACGCGGCCAACCTCGGTTATGCGCACTCGGACGCCGACAAGCAGGGCCTCATCGAAGACATCCGCGTGAAGCTGGGCGCCATGGAGCAGTCGATGCACGAGTATGGCGAACTCGCGGGGCAAACGGAGGAAGGGCAGACGCTCTTCGCCGACCTGCAGCGCACCAACGACGTCTGGGAGCCTATCGTCAGGCAGGAGGCCGGCTTCTCGCCGCTGCAGCCGCAATATGCCGACCACGACTTGCTCGTGCGCGACGCGATTGCGGCAAGCGACAAGATGAAGACGGCCATTGCGGCACTCGCGGCGTACCGCAAGAAGCGCGCGGACGAAGCGGCCGCGAACGCCGCCAGCCTGTACGCGAGCATGGGCATCCTGCTGTCTACGCTCGTCGTGGCAGGTTTTATCGCCAGCATGGCGTTCGGCGTGTTCATCGCGCGCCAGCTTCAGCGGCAACTGGGCGGCGAGCCGGTGCAGGCCCGGGACGTCGCGCGCGCCATCGCCGACGGCAATCTCGCCTCGCCGGTGCCGCTGCGCGACAAGGACACGACGAGCCTGATGGCCGCGCTCGCCTCGATGCAGGATCGCCTGCGCGAAATCATCGGCACGATCCAGGTGTCGAGCGATTCGATCGTGACGGCTTCGGGCGAAATCGCCCGCGGCAACCTCGATCTCTCGCAGCGCACCGAAGAGCAGGCCGCTTCGCTCGAAGAGACGGCGGCGAGCATGGACGAGCTCACCTCCACGGTCAGCGCGAACAGCGCCTTCGCCGCCGACGCGCTGCGGCTTGCCGAACATTCGTCGCAGGCCGCCACGGACAGCGGAACGGCCATGCAGGAGCTCTCGGGCAGCATGGGGTCGCTCGTGAGCCACGCGAGCAAGATTACCGAGATCATCGCGACCATCGACGGCATCGCTTTCCAAACCAATATCCTCGCGCTGAATGCCGCCGTCGAGGCGGCGCGCGCGGGCGAACAGGGCAAGGGTTTCTCGGTCGTGGCCAGCGAAGTGCGCAGTCTCGCGCAGAAGAGCGCGGTGGCGGCCAAGGAGATCAAGCAGTTGATCGACACGACCACGAACGACATCCGCAACGGCTCGCAGGTGACCGAGCGCACCGCCGAATCGATGACCGCCGTGAAGAGCGCCGTCGAGCGCGTGGCCGCGCTGATGCGCGATGTGACCTCGGCGTCGGACCATCAAAGCACGGGTATCGCGCAGATCAACCAGGCGATGCGGCAGATGGATTCGGTTACGCAGCAGAACGCGGCGCTCGTCGAGCAGGCCGCCGCCGCGGCGCAGAGCATGAGCGAGCAGGCCGGCTCGCTCAGGCGGAGCGTTTCGGCGTTCCGGCTGCACTGAGGGTCTAACGCTCAGGGCGGCCGTTCAGAGATAAGCGGCGAGCAGGGCGACGATCGTCGCGGCGAGCGCCATCAGCAGCGCCGCGAGCCAGAGGGAGGCGCGCGCGGGTGCGCGTATCGCGGCGGGCAGGCGTTTCTTGCCCGTGAGCATGGGGCCGAGCAGGTTATGGCCCTTCGCAAGCGCGTAGACGGCGATTGCGCAGACATGCAGCACCACGGCCGCCAGCAGCACGTCCCAGCCCCAGGCATGCAGCTTCGCAATGGCGTTCGCTATCGCGGCTGGGACAAGCTCGCTCAGCGGCCCTTCGTCGGCAATGTCGTTGTTGTCGTAGAGGCCGCTCAGCGTTTCGGCCAGGAGCAGCACGAGCAGGAGCACGACCATCCAGCCGCCCGCCGGATTGTGACCGACCTGATGGTCGGGTTCGCGCCGCAGCAGGTGCCTCAGGTGGCGCCAGGCCGCGGCCGGCGACGCCACGAAGCTGCGAAAGCGCGCGGTCTCGCCGCCCGCCACGCCCCACATCAGCCGGAACAGCACGAGCACGAGCAGCGCTTCGCCGAGCCGCACGTGCCACGCCATCCAGTTCAGGCACTGCGTTGCCCAGCAGGCCGCCACGAGCGCGACGGCGAGCCAGTGGAAGAGCCGGGTGGGAAAGTCCCAGACGCGCACCGAGCGTGCGCCGGCGGCTTCGGGGAGTCCGGATTCCATGGGCTTGCGCGGCAAAGGGGGATCAGGTCTTCGAGAGAATCTGTCCGATGGCTTGCTCGAAGGCTTCCACCGGCTGGCCGCCGGAGAGCAGATAGCGGTCGTTGAAGATGATCGACGGCACCGAATGAATGCCCATCTCCTGATACTGCTGCTCCTCGGCGCGAACCTCGTCGGCGTAGGCGCCGCTTTGCAGCACTTCGCGTGCCTGCGCGGCATCGAGCCCCGCCGATTGCGCGGCTTCGACCAGTACGTCGTGATTGCCCGTGTCCTTGCCCTCGCCGTGGTAGGCGCGCAAAAGCGCGAGCTTCAGCGGCACCTGTTTGCCTTCGAGGCCCGCCCAGTGCAGCAGGCGATGGGCGTCGAAGGTGTTGTACACATGCTCGCGCGTGCCGAATGCGAAGCCGACCTCGGCGCCGCGCTCGCGGATCATGGCCTGGGTTTCGGCAATCTGCGCCGGCGTGCGGCCGTATTTCTTGCCGAGATAGTCGACGATCGACTCCCCGGCCGGCCCCATCTGCGGATTCAGCTCGAACGGATGCAGGACGATCTGCGCGTCGACCTTGTCGCCGAGGCGCTCCAGGGCACGCTGCAGCGAGGCGAGGCCGATCGCGCACCAGGGGCAGGCGACATCCGAAACAAAATCGATCTTGAGTGGCTGTGTCATGGCATTCCTTGTCAATGGCCGGCTGCTCACGCCCTTGGGGCCGCGCAGCCGCTGCGCACAGGGTAGCCTGGAACGTCGATCGCTGCAGAGGGCGCCACGACTCATGTTTCGCACGGCGCGTCGTCCCGCGCACGGTCGACATCGGGGCTGCGGTACGCGGATTCGGGAATGTCCGCGAGCCGCGACGCGTGAACCTGGCCCGACGAAAGACCGTAGAACTTCTGGAAGCTCATGATGAGCGGATTCCACCGGTCCGGGTCGATGCGGTTGGGCTGGCCGTCCATCAGCAGATCGGGACGCACATGCACGCGCGTCACGCGCAGTTCGACCACTTCGATCTGACCGCGCAGCGCGGGGGTATCGTCGGCGAGACCGTGGCGCGCGGTCACCGCGGCTTCCAGATGGATCGGGCATTCCTGCGCACGCGGCGCGGCCACCGTCTGCGAATCGAGCGGCGTGAGGCCCGCGCGCGCGAACTTGTCGGGCTCGAAGGCATAGCCGCGCGCGAGCTTGCGCGGCGGCACGGGATTCGAGCCGGTGGTGCGCGCGATGCGGTCCACGGCGGCCGCTTCGGCGGCCGACGGCAGGTTCAGCGTGCACTCGCCGGTGCGCCGCAGGTTCGCGGTCGTTTTCGAACTCGCGCTGATGCCGATCACGCAACGCCAGCCGAGCCAGAACGCCGACGAGATGGGGGCGAGGTTCGCGGTTCCATCCTCGTTGGACGTGCCGACCAGCACGACCGGCGTGCCGAAATAGAGGATTGCCGGTTCGCTCAGGACATGGGAAGAGGACATGCTCGGATCTCACGGTGAGTTGACATGAGACCAGTGTCGGCTTGCAGGCTCGACGGCGCACTCCAGTTCTTGCTCTCTCGTCCCCTGTCGTTGGGTCGCTTGTTGGACCGCTTGTTGGGCCGCTTTATCGAACTTCGCGCGCGCGGGGCTGCTGCGGTCTACTGCTAATGCGGAATGGGCGGATAGAATACGAGGCCTGTTGTTCCTGTTTCACGATAGTCCCATGTCCACGTATCTCGAACTGATCGCCCGCAAGCGGGAACTCGACGCCCAGATTGAAGCAGCCCGCGCACAAGCCGCCGCCGAGGCGCTTGCCGCGGCGCGCGCCGCGATTGCCGAATTCGGCTTCACGCCCGAAGATCTCTTCGGCAAGGCGGCGAAAGCCGCGAAAGCGGTGAAGAAACGCGCCGGCAAGGAGGCTCGCAAGCCGCACGGCGGCAACGACGCAGACAGCGGGACGCTCGATCTGTTCGCACCGGGCATCCTGAACGAAGCCGGTTAGGGCGTGCCTGACGAGGCGATCTCAGGCCGTCACGTCTCGTGCTTGTCGTCGCTGTCGTCTTTGTGGAACACGCGCTTCGTCGCGCGCTTGGTGGCGTCATAGCCCTCGCGCGACGCGTGGGCGATGCCGTGGCCAATCGACCTCGCGGCGTTCGCCGTAGCATGGCCGAAGTTGCGCGCGGCATGCCCGGTCGCCGTGGCGGCCGACTTGGCGTCGTGCTTGATGTCCTCTTTCGCTTCGTGGATGTCGGCATGGGCCGCGGCGCTGAACATGCCGAGCAGCAGCGCGATCACAATGAATCGATGAGTTTTCACGTCGAATCTCCTTTCGGGGTTGAGTTGGCCGCGCGTGCCTGCGCGGCGGACGCGTCCAGCATCACGGCAGCGCGGCCGGACAGCAGCAGCGCTTCGCCGCAGCGAACCGTAAAGCCGTAGAGAATGGTGTTGCCGTCGCCGCTCAGGCGTTCGGCCTCCACCGTGAGGGGCGCCGCGAAGGTGTCGAGACGCGCAACATGCGCTTCGACCCCGCGCACGCTCGCGAGATAGCCCACACGCGGACGCGGCGGTGCGGCGTCGTCCGTTGCTGCGTTTGCGCCAGTGGCGAGCGCGCCATGCACGGCCATCGCCTGCGCCGCGTATTCGATGCCGCAGACCGAGGCGAGTCGTCCGTGCGAGCGCAGCGGGTTGTGCGTATCGCGGTGGCTGGTCGCGGTGCAGCGGATGCGGCTTTCGTCCCAGGCGTCGACGCTGTCGAGCAGGCACATCGCGCCGGCGTGCGGAATGTGCGCCGCGATCCAGTTGCGGTCGAGCGGTGCGGCGAGGGGCGACGCGGCAGGCGGAGCGGCTCGAAAGATCTCTTGCGTCATCGCACGTGCTCCGATGCAGCGTCCGGGAGGGTCACGTCGATCCGCACGCGCATCTCGGGCAGATAGTCGAGCACCACGCTCGAAGCGCGGCGCGCTGCGACGGCTTCGAGCAGCGGCAGGACGCGCGCCGCCGGATTGGACGCGCGCAGGGCCTCCAGGTCGGGCGAGGCGAGTGTCGTCGCCGGCGCGCCGGTGAGCGTCAGGGTGACGTGCGCGAGCGCGCGTTGCATGGCGACGTCGTGCGCCGTGGAGGCAAGCGGTGCAAGCACGAGCGCCACGCCGAAGGCATCCGCGATCGGGCGCACCGCGTGCAGCGGCTCGGGGTACTCGGCGTCGTATGCGACCAGCAAGGTCGGCACGCCGTCCACCGCGACCTGGCAAAGGCTCTCGATAAGGCCCGCCGCGAAGCTGGCGTCATAGGCGCAGAGCACGTTCGAAGCGGCCCGCGAGCGCGCGGCAATGCTCCAGTAGCCGGCCGCGGCGTTGTGCACGGAGTTATGAAAGCGCGTGGGCGAGAGCTGGCGGTCGTCGCCGGCCAGCGTTTCGCAGATCGCGTGGCAATTCTGTCCGTCGCCGCCCGATGCGGCGAAGACGGCGGCCAGTGTCGTGCCGTCGCGTCCGCTGGCGGCCACGGCCTCGTGGCCCACGGCCAGTGCGGTCTTCACGATCGGGCCGGTGCGGCGTCGCTCGGCGGACGGCAGGCCCGCGGGCGGTGGCAGCGCGGTGCGTGCGCTCGCGTAAGGGCTGCGGCCCGCCAGTACCTCGGCGGCTTGCGGCCAATCGGCAAAGCCAGGCCCGATGAGGCCGATGCTTTCGATACAGGCGTTCAGTTTCATGATCGATGCTCGCGCAGCGCATGGGACGCGCGGCCAAAAATCAGGCTGCAGTTCGTCCCGCCGAAGCCGAACGAATTGCTGAGGACCGTGTGCAGGTCGGCGTCGCGGTTTTGCAGAATGTAGTCGAGGCCGAGCGCCGCGTCCGGTTGCGTGGTGTTCACGCCTGCGGGCATGAAGCGGTGGCGCAGCGCGAGCGCCGCGATCACGGCCTCCAGTGCGCCGGCCGCGCCCAGCGTATGGCCCGTCGCTCCCTTGCTCGAACTGCATGGCGTGCCTTCGAACAGCGCGGTGATCGCGCGGCTTTCCGCAGCGTCGTTGCTCGGTGTGGCCGTGCCGTGCAGGTTGATATAGCCGATTTCGCGCGGCGTGAGGCCTGCCATTGCGAGCGCCTGCTCGATCGCCGTTCGCGCGCCCAGTCCTTCCGGATGCGGCGCCGACATATGGTGTGCGTCGCTCGACTCGCCCACGCCGAGCAGCAGGATCGCCTCGTCGTCGAGCGTGCCGCGCGACCCGGGCAAACGTTCGAGAAGCGCGAATGCTGCCGCTTCGCCAATCGAGATACCGTCGCGCGCCACGTCGAACGGCCGGCAGGGCTGGCGCGACAGCAATTCGAGCGAATTGAAGCCATAGAGCGTGGTGAGGCACAGAGAATCGACGCCGCCCACCACGGCGGCGTCGATAAGTCCCGCCTCGATCATGCGCCGCGCCGACCCGAACACCTTCGCACCCGAAGAGCAGGCCGAGGAAATCGCCGTTGCGGGGCCGCGCAGCGCGAAGTACGCGCGCACGAAAGCCGCGACCGAATAGGAATTGTGTGTCTGCGCGTAACGAAAGCCCGGGGGCAGCGCACCGCTTTCCGGCGCGCGCTGCCGGTAGGCCGCTTCCGTTTCGAGAATTCCGCTCGTGCTCGTACCGACGAAGACGCCCACGCGTTCGGCCCCGTAGCGGGCGACGGCTGCTTCGACGTGCGCGGCGAAGCCGTCCTGCATCAGCCCGATCTGCGCGAGGCGATTATTGCGGCAGTTGTAGTCGGCGAGGTCGGCGCGCAGCGCTTCAGCGTCGACGCCTTCCGCCTCGCCGGTCCAGGTGTCGAGCGCCGCGCGCTCGAAACGGCATGGCGCGAGGCCGCTCTTCTGGCCGCGCAGCGCGTCGAGTGTCGCGTCGAGCCCGCGTCCTATGCAACTGGCGGCGGTGAAGTGCGAGAGCAGGAGAGGTTTCACGAAGGTCGTATCCGGTGAGGGCCGCGCTGGCGGTGAAGCAGATGCCGGCGCGTCGATAGACATCAAATTTTATCAAACGGGGGGTGGCGTCCCCCGCCCGGCACGGGGCGTTCGCGTTCGCCTTCGTGCCAAACCGCCTGGGCGGCAAGCGCGCCGCGTAGGGTCGTCCACTGCAGTTGCGCCGCCGCGGCCGCGCGCAGCACCTTGGGCAGTACCTCGAGCACCACGGGCCGGCCATCGGCGCTGCGCGCCGCATGGCCGTCGTGAACGAGCAGGATGTCGCGCGGCGCGAGACCCTGCAGCAGGCGGCGCGCGACTTTGCCGGCGTCGCGCTCGCGCGTGTCGAAGCCGCGCCGGGTCCAGCTCGCGAGGCGCAGGCCAAGCCCGCACAGCACCGGTTCGAGGAACGGGTTGCGCAGTCCCGCGGGGGCGCGGAAAAAGAGCGGACGCGTGCCGCTGATTTCGGCGAGCGTCTCCTGGGCGACCTCGATCTCTTGCCGCAGGGCGCCGGGGCCCGAGAGCGAGAAGGTGTGCCGGTGCCGCTGGCTATGGTTTTCGACGGCGTGGCCGCGCGCGACCATGGCCTCGATCCACTGCGGGTGCCGGCGCGCCAGATCGCCGATGCAGAAGAAGGTTGCGCGCGCACCATGCCGGTCGAGCAGGTCGAGCACGCGCGGCGTGACTTCGGGGTCGGGGCCGTCGTCGATGGTCAGGGCGATGCGGCGGTCGGCGCCGCCGGACGTATCGGGCAGGCGCGTCCAGTTCGGGCCGAGCAGGGCGCTCTTCGGCCAGAGCCCCGCAGCCGTCAGCACGAGATGCGAGGCGACCACGCCGCTCGCCGCCCACGGCCAGGTTGCCGGTTGGGCCAGCACTGCCGCTGCCGCGCCGCCGTGCAACGCCGCCGTGCCCAGGATCAGCGGGGACGGTTTCCATCGGCGCACGCCTTCAGCGGCGTTTGTGTGCGGCGAGGGCGCGTTCATGCGCGTCCTCCTTCGCGGCCGGCCGGAACGGCAGTCGAGGCCGACATCGACGACGCGGTGCGCCCGGTGTGGGCCGTCTGCGGCGCAAGGATCGCGGCAAATGCGAGAGCCAGCATCGCGCCGGGTCCGACCGTGAGGCCGAACGTTTCGAGCAGCGGCACGCGCGAAAGCGCGAGCAGGCCGAAACCCGCGACTGTCGCGAGATTCGCGACCAGCAGCGAGACGAGCGTAGGCGGTGCGATCCGGGGCCCGGTATGCGGCGCATTTTCCGGCCGGCCCGCGCCATCGGTGCCGGGCTTGCAGAAGAACAGCGCGTAGTTCGAGCCCACGGCGACGATCAGCAGCATGCCGATGAGGTGCAGGATCGTCAGCGGCACGCCTGCCAGCGCAAAGCCCGCGGCGACGGCCAGTACCGCGGCGACGAGCGGAGCGAGCGCGCGCGCGGCCCGCAGCGGCGAACGCAGTGCGACGGCCAGCAGCACGGCGATACCCGCGAATCCCGCGAGCGAGAGGCGTATGGCCTCGCGCTCGTAGTTCACGTAGAGATGGTCGGCCTCGGTTTTGAGGTCGACGAACAGCGCGCCGGGCACGCCTGCACGCGAGACGGCGGCCTGGACCGGGGCGGCCTGTACCGGCGATCCGTTGTTGTCGCGCGCCCGCAGCGCGAGCATGGCATTCCAGCCGTTCGCGTGCCGGGTCAGCAGCGAATCGACGGCGAGTGCCATCGAAGTGCCGCGCAGATCGGCGCGCGTGATCAGCGGCGCCTCGCGTGCCGCTTGAACGTCGGCGATGAATGGCGCGAACGCTTCCGGTTTGATGTCGACCGGCTGATCGGCTGCGGCTTCGCGCATGCGGGCCGTCAGCGTGGCGGCGTCGGGTAGGCTCGCGCGGCGTGCGCGTTGCGTCGCGTCGCTCGGCAGATAGCGAGCCGGACTTTCGAAGCCCGCGAGCACCCCCTGGTCCACGAGCGGCTGCAGTTGCGCGCCGATCTTCTCGGCGTCTTCGAGCGCGGCCTGTTCGCTGGCGGCGGGAATGGCCACCAGGTAGCGCACGTCGGGGGCGCCAAGGTCGGCGCGCAGCCGCTCGTCCAGCGTGCGGCTCGCCTCCGGCACCGGGCTCAGCGCTTCGAGCTCGTGGCTCCAGAGACTGCCGCGATGCAATGCGAGCACGGCGAGTGCGCCGAGCGTGAGCGCCGCGAGCGGCCAGCGCAGGCGCGGCGCGGCCTGCGCGATGCGCGCGAGCCGTGCGCCGATGCCCGAGACGTCGCGTATCGCCACTGGGCCGCCCTGCAAACGCGGCAGCACATAGCGCGTGACGAGCGCCGCCGCCGTCAATCCCGCGATCGAGTAGACGCCGAGCTGCACGAGACCCGGAAAGCTGGAGAACACCAGCGAGGCGAAACCGCACACCGACGTGAGCACGCCAAGGCGGATCGTCGGCCAGTATGCGGCGATCCATGCGCGCAACGGGTGAGGCGTCTGCGCCGTCGCACCCCCCTGGGCGGACTGCACGAAGAGATAGATCGAGTAGTCGACCGCCTCGCCGATCAGCGTCGTGCCGAAACCCAGTGTCAGTCCTTGAACCGTGCCGAATGCGAGGCTCACCGCCGCGATGCCCGCCGCCACGCCGGAAAGCACGGGCAACAAGCCGAGTCCGAGCGTGCGCGGCGAACGGTAGATCGTCAGCAGGAGCGCGACGATCAGCACGAGACTCAGGGTCGAGATGCGCTCCACGTCGTGGCGGATCAGGTCGCGCGTTTCGACGGAAAACACGCCGGGGCCGCTCAGCTCGATCCGGTATGACGACGCGGCCGGCAGCGCATGCGTGGCCGTGTCGAACGCACGATGAACGGCGTCGATGGCGCGCGCCTGCGCGTCGGTATCGGAGCCCGCCGCGGCGATCTGCGCGACCAGCACGGCGCGCGTGCCGTCGCGCGAGGCCCATGCGCCGTCGCGGCTCGCGGGTTGCGCGGTGCTGTCGAGCTGGCCGATCAGCGCGGGGATTTCACCGGTCGGGTCGCGCGGCAACAGGTCCTTGGCGACAAGACCCGCCGACGAGCTCAGCAAATCGAGGCTCTGGCCCAGCGCGTCATGCAGGCCGGCCGCCGTGAAGCGCTGCGGTGTGACTGCCGGGCTCAGCAGATAGCGATGCGCGAACACGAACTGCTCGTCGCGCGCATCGTCCGCGGTTTCGCCGTTGTTGACGGCCGCGAACTGCGGGGCGGTACGCAACGTCGCCGCCACCTGCCGCGAGATCCGTGCGCGCCCGGGCGCATCGCCGCCTTCGATCGAGACGAGGATCAGCCGCAGGGCCGGGCCCTCGCGCAATTGATCCACGAGCACCCGCTGGCGCGCGTCCGGCGTGCGAGGCAGGAAGGCGGAGAGGTCCGCGCTGAAGTGGGCGCGCGCGATCGCCGCCGCGCAGGCGAGCAGGAGCAGCAGCCAGATCAGCACCGCGCGCCGCTCCAGGGCCCGCGCCAGCGCGTGCGGGCCTCGGGTGGGCGGCGTGGACCGGGTGGGGGTGTTCATCGGCTCGTCACCAGGCGCGAACGCTTAGTTCGTCGTCCCGTTCGCCGCGGCCGCGAGCGGCTGCAGCCGCATTAGCGAATGGTCGCCGCCCGGTTGCTCGATCGCCACGCTGCGCAGCACGTCGGCAGTGCCTTCCAGCGTGATCGTGCTCACCACCTTCAGCATGCGTGCGTCGCGCGGCGTGAGCGTGAGGGTCCAGTCTTCGCCGTTGCCGGCGAGCGCGATCTGATACGTCTCTTCGAGCGCGGGCCGGTTGCCCGTGAGCGTCGCGCGGATGCTTTCGATGAACGCGCCGAGTTCCGGATAGCGCGCCAGCGGCAGCGTATAGGTGTGGTTGTTGCGATCGACGGTGAGCATGTCGCCGTCAACAACCAGGTGCTCCGGCTTCGGGCTCAGCGTGTTCTTTTCCAGATGGTCGGGCGCGACGAACACGAGCTCGCCGGACGATTCGATAGGCTGCGCAGCGATCGCGAGGTACTTCGTCTCCTTGAACGAGGCGCGGCCCGACTTGCGCTGGGCGAGCGCGGCCATGAGTCGATCGAGCGTCCAGCTGGAAGACGTGGCGGCAGCGGCCGGCGTAGCGGAGGCCGCGCCGGCGAATGCCGGCGTAAGGGCGCCGAGCGCGACGGCAAGGCCGGCGCACGCTACGGCGCGGCGCAAGGTGCACCGTGAAGCCAAATGACGGGCGGGACGGCGGGAGGCGCTCATGCGTCGGAGGTCTCCTGGGCGGCGAGGCGCGCGTGCTGCACGTCGGCACGGCGCACGCCATAAGCGTTTCTCGCCACGCGCGCGGCAATGGCTCCCTGCTTCGCCGTGGCCGGCGCCTCGGCCGCTTCGACCGTGTCGGCTGCCTGCGCGGTCTGCCAGAAGTCGAAGTAGTTGAACCAGTTGTACGGCGCCGTGCGGCAATGGCGGTCGAGCAGCGTCACATAGCGCGCAAGTGCGGCCTCGATGGCGGCGGCGCGCGCTTCGCGCGGCGTGTGCGTGAAGTCGGCGAGCGTCTCGAAGCGCACGTCGTAACGGTTGCCGCCGCGATAGAGGCCCGTCATGAAGATCACGGGGCGCTTGAGCATCGCCGCCATGTAGAGCGGCCCGAGCGGGAACGACGCGGGCTTGCCGAGAAAAGGCATGCAGCGCGCCGAGGCGGTGTCTTCCAGCAGCGTGCGGTCGGCCAGCATGCCGACCATGCAGTTCTGGTCGAGCCGTTCGTTCACGCGCAGCATGGAATCGATCTGCCCGAGCGGGATCACTTCCGGCTGGGCGGCCGGGTTCACGGCGGCGATCGTCGCGTTGATCTTGCGCGCGTTCTCCTCGTACATCGTGACGACCACGCGCAAGCCCGGCCGCGTGCGGCCGAGCGCGCGCACGACCTCGAAGCTGCCCAGATGGCCGCCCATCAGGAACGCGCCGCGTCCGCTCTCGAGCGCTTCGTCGACGAGTTCGTGTCCCTGCGGACGGATGTCGAAGAGGTCGAAGCGTTCGTTGATCAGGTAGAGGCGGTCGTGGATCGTCGTCGCGAAGGTGAACAGGTGCCGGTAGACCTCGCGCCAGTGCGCGCGGCGCCCCAGCACGCGGCTCAGATACGCGCGCGAGGCAGCCCGCACCTGCGGCGAGAACAGCATGTAATAGCCCGTGCACAGATGCACGAGGACGCGCGAGGCGCGGCGGCCCATGCGCAGTGACAGCCATGTCATGGCGCGCAGCAACAGCGTGTTGCCGCGCTCTTCTTGCTGGGTCCAGTCGGTGCGCTTGATCATGGGTGCGGGCCTTCCTGGGTGAGGGGTAACGCGAGGGGTTGCTGAACCGACAAGGTGCCGCTCGCGACATTGCGCTCGCCGGCCTGCACGGTAAAGCGAATCGCGCCGTTTGCGGTGGCGTCGAACGCGAGATCGAGCGGCTCGCCGGGCGCGGCCGGGCTCAGGAACTTCGCGGCGCCGAGCCGCCAGGCGTCCATTGGGCGGTTCAGGGCCGAGCCGATGGCCTCGATGGCGTGGTCGAGCAGCACGACGCCGGGCACGATGGGGCGGCCCGGGAAGTGGCCCGGCAAGGCGGGGTGGTCGGCGGGTATCGTGAAGGAAACGGTGATGACGCCGGTCGCCTTGCCGGTAGCGGCTGCCGTGCTCGCCGCACTTGCGCCGGCCTCGGCCGTTGCGGTCCCTGCCGGAACGCCTCGCGTGTGGCGCGCGGCCAGTGCCGCGAGGACGTGATGCGGCAGCTTGCCGGTCTCGTTGCGTGGCAGCGCATCGACGAACACGAGCGGGCGCGGCATGAACGCGGCGTCGATGCGCTCGCGCAGCGCCCGCAGCAGATCGGCGGCACTCAGCGTTGGCGCGACCACGAGTGCGATCAAGCGCGTTACCGGTTCGCGGTGCGCGTCTTCGTTCGCGTCGCCGCGTTCATTGGGCATGAAGAAAACGCCGTCGACCACGCCCGGGATCGCGTTGAGTTGATGGTTCAGATAGGCGAGCGAGGTGCGCTTGCCCGCGATGTTGATGAGATCCGCCTTGCGTCCGTGCAGCAGGAAGCGGTGCGCATCGAGCACTTCGAGCGCATCGCCCATCGGCACCGGCGTTTCCACGTGACCGCCCGAGACCCAGATCGTGGGGCCTTCGTCGCCTTCGGCATCCTCGCCGGCCGGCGAGGCGGCGCGCGCGTCGAGGCGGATCTGCGGCAGCAGTTCCCACGTCGCGCCCCGCGCGGTACGGCGGGTCGCGATCTGGCCGGTTTCCGTGCTGCCGTAAATCTCGACCAACGGGGCGTTCAGACGCGCCTCGGCTTCGCACGCAAGTTTTTCCGCAAGCGGCGCCGTCGCGCTGAGCACGAGCGCGGCGTCGGGCAACGGCGCTTCGGTCGCGAGCAGCGCGCGCAGGTGGATCGGCGAGGTCACGAGCACGCGCGGCTGCGGCACGGTTTCGAGTTCGGCACGGATATCGACCGGATAGAACGGCTGGCGGTTGCTGAAGGCGAGACCGCCGATCAGCGCGAGCAGCACCGTCGATTCGAAGCCGTACATGTGCTGCGCGGGCACCGTGCCGATCAGCGTGGACGTCGTGTTTCCGGCTTGCGCGCGGGCTTCGCCATGCGCGTCGAGCAGCCCGAGGCGCTGCGCCGCCGCGCGCACATTGGCGACGAGGAAGCCCCAGGTCTTGCGGTGCGGCACCGGCGCGCCGGTCGAGCCGGAGGTGAAGACGTAGGCCATGATGCGTGCCGCGTCGATCTGGGGCACGTCGAAGGGCGCATCGTCGCCGACATCGCGGCCGTTCGCCGCCGCCGCGTCTTCGACGCGGCCTTCGGGGTAGCGAAAGCGCGGCAGGTCGATCGCGCAGTCGGGCGTGTCGTGCAGGCAAAACGCGTCGGGGGCGAACGTGGCGAGCTGGCGCACCGTTTCCGGTGTGTGGGTGGACGGCAGCAGGCTGATCCGGTGGGAGACGAGTGCCGCGCACAGGCTCACGGCAAAACGGTAGCGGTCGCGGCAGACGTTGAACACGTGAGCGCCCGGCGGCAGCGCGGCCGCCACCCGCGCCACGTCGGCGAGGAACGCACGCGCCGTGACCGGGGAACCGTCGCACCAGGCAATCACCTGGCGGGGTGCAGTGTGAAAAATCAACGGATGGGTCGGCATAACGGTCGACATAACTTCGGCTGGAACAAAAAACACCGGCGAGGCGGCGCCGCTCACCTCGTGGCCCGCACCGGCTCTAGCCGGGACTGCCGGTAAGCGCGCATCGCCGCGAGCATGCCGGAGTGCCGCTCGCGCGGCAGTGCAAAGCGCCGGCAGGCATGCTCGGCAACGAACATCGCGCCGACCAGCGGCAACGCCACATAGTTGGCGAATGTCGCCCACGCAACGATCGGCGCGAGGGCAAACATCAGCGTCGAAACGGCCGCGGTCGCCACGAAGAACAGTGTCCACGCCAGCGTGATCCGCCGCGTGTAGCGCGCGATCGCCGGCGAGAGCGCGCCACGAATCATCGCCGCGAACTGCGTGCAGAGCGGAACGCGCCCGAGGACCAGCGTGCGGCCGAACAGCAGCGCCATCCCGAGGTTGAAACTCACATGCTCGATGTATAGGCCCCATTCGAAATGACGAGCAAGCGGCGTGCGCGCAGCCCAGAGCGCGGCGGCCGCGAGCGCCCAGAGCGGTAGCCACGCGGCGCGCTGCGGCGAGCGGACGGCGGCGGCCAGAGCGATGGCCAGCGGCGGCAGCAGCGCCATGGCGAGCCCAAGTCCGTGCTCGCCGGGCGTCGCGACGGCGTGGTGCGCCAGCAGCTGATACGCGGCCACGGCGGCGATCGCCAGCGCGGCACGGACGAAACCGCCGTACGGTGCGTGGTGATGTGGGGTGGGCGGGCGCGGCATGATCAATAGGCTTTAGCAGTGAGTGGCGGTCTTCGTCGGTTGCGGACGGCGTCGGCGCGGTGCGTCGGTACACCTGCTCCGTGGCCGCCCGGTATTTATCACAGGAATAACGGTTCGTGGGATTGCGGCAGGCGTATTTTAGGGCCGCGGCGGGGCATCTTTCAGACGGCATGGGGATCGTTTGTAACCGTTTGTATGGCTCGCCGGACGGCCGCATCACCCTACAATCCGATTACATCCCAGGCCGCTTAGGCGTCGCGGCCCCGTTGTATCCCAAAATACGGATGCCCCGCATCCTAACGTCTGTAACCTTTCGGCGGCGCGTACCGTATACGCACCGGAACCCATCGTCTAAAATCCGCGTAACTTTTACCAAATCGACTCCAAACCCAGGCGGGCGGGGCGGCGGGCAAGAGCCGGGAAGCCGGCGGTGTCCTTGTCCTGCGCGGGGGCGCCGCCCCCGGTTGTGCGCACGGCCCGTACCGTTTGATCGCACGCATGATGAACGCACTGGAACACGAGCTTGCCGCGCTGATCGTCGGCGAACTGAATCTCGAAGATGTCTCGCTCGACGACGTGAACGCCGAAACGCAGCTCTATGGCGAAGGCTTCGGGCTCGACTCGATCGACATTCTCGAAATCGCACTGCTGATCTCGAAGAAGTACGGCTTCGAGCTGCGCTCCGACAATCCGGATAACGAAAAGATCTTCGCGACGCTCGGCTCGCTGGCGGCCTATGTCGCCGCGCATCGCGTGCGCTGAACGTGCGCGAACGTCAAGCGCGAATGAGAGGAGAGAGTCGATGCGTGCACTCGTGACAGGCGGCAGCGGAGCGCTTGGCCAGGCCATTTGCCTCGCGCTCGCCGAGGCCGGCCATGAGGTGTGGGTTCACGCCAATCGCCGCGCGGCCGAAGCCGAAGCGGTCGCGCAACGCATTGCCGACGCGGGCGGCACGGCGCACGCCATCACGTTCGACGTGACCGACGCCGACGCCGCCGAGGCCGCGCTCGCCCCGCTCATCGATCACACGCCGGTGCAGATTCTCGTCAACAACGCGGGCGCGCACGACGACGCGCCCTTGGCCGGCATGACGCGCAACCAGTGGCGCAAGGTGATCGACGTTTCGCTCAACGGCTTTTTCAACGTCACGCAGCCGCTCCTGCTGCCGATGATCCGCACGCGGCATGGCCGCATCGTCAATATCGCGTCGCTCGCGGGCGTCATGGGCAATCGCGGGCAGGTCAATTACTCGGCAGCCAAGGCCGGGCTGATCGGCGCGACGAAGGCGCTCTCGCTCGAAGTGGCCTCGCGCGGCATCACGGTCAACGCGATCGCGCCGGGCATCATCGCTTCGCCCATGGTGGAGCACGCGTTCCCCGCCGAACGCATCAAGCAGCTCGTGCCGGCGCAGCGCGCGGGCCAGCCCGAGGAGGTCGCCGCCATGGTGGCGTACCTCGTCTCCGATGCGGCCGCCTACGTAACCGGGCAGGTATTGTCGATCAACGGCGGACTTGCCTGAGCGCGCGCCAGCGCCCTCGGGTTCCTGTTCCATCATGCAACCGGCTGTTCTCATGTCCACGCCCGCTGCTTCCCCTACGCCCTCGACCACGCATCTCGTCCTGATTCCGAGCTACAACCCGGGCGTGAAGGTCGACGAAACCGTGCGCGCGGCGCGCGCTCAGTGGAGCCCGGTGTGGGTGGTCGTGGACGGGAGCACCGACGGCAGCGCCGGACGTCTGCAGGCGATGGCCGCGCAGGATCCGGGGCTGCATGTGATCGTGCTGCCGGTCAATCGCGGCAAGGGCGGGGCGGTGCTCGCGGGAATCGAGGCGGCGGCCGCGCAGGGTTTCACGCACGTGCTGACCATGGACTCCGACGGGCAACACCCGACCGGATTGATTCCGCGCTTCATGGCGGCCTCGCAAGCGTCGCCCGACGCGATGGTGCTGGGCATGCCGAAATTCGACGCGAGCGCCCCGCAACTGCGCGTGCAAGGGCGGCGCCTTTCGAACCTCTTTGCGGACGTCGAGACGCTGTGGGCAGGCATCGGCGATTCGCTCTACGGCTTTCGTGTCTATCCCATCGCGCCTCTCAAGGCGATCATGCGGCGGCAGCCGTGGATGCGCCGTTTCGACTTCGATCCCGAGGCCGCCGTGCGCCTGTGCTGGGCCGGGGTGCGGCCGATCCAGATCGAGGCGCCGGTGCGCTATTTCAGTGCGCAGGAGGGCGGCGTGTCGCATTTCAACTACGCGCGCGACAACCTGCTGCTTAGCTGGATGCATTTGCGGCTCGTCGCCGGTTTCGGCGCGCGCTTGCCGCTGCTCGCCGCACGGCGCCTGCTGGGTCGTGACGGTATTCTCTGATCCGGTTTAACCCGAAAACTGCATAGCATTCCGTAAGAAGTCGACGCGCTTTGCGGCGAACTGCGCACGACCTTCCACCAGAGCGTCGCCACTCCACCACAAGGGAAAACCCGGGCAGCCTGGGGCACACCCCATTCGTGAATTCCCGAAGTCGTTGCGCCAGCACATAGCGAACACCTTGCGCCTGACGCTGGCGAAGCCGCGCTGCGGGCTTCAAGAGGAAACCGGCACGCCGGTAAATGAGTGGAAACCTGTAGGTAACAGATTGTTGTTCCTGCGGTACTTTACATTGACACGATCGTGCGATTTTTCCTAAGATCGCCCGGACGGTTCGGAAAACGAAATCGAGTTCGAATCGCGAACCACGGATCTCGAACCGGATTCGGCACCCTCTGATCCATCACGCACGCCGGTTCACGCGGTTTGCCGGCCTCTCGACGCAGCAAGCAGCACAAACGGGCAACACAACACGCTTCGCACGGCAATCGCCAGGGCAACGTCATGCGGCAGCCTGGTGTAATCCATATAAGTAGTATTGCTAATTAAAAGACGCAGTTACCCGCAGTTACCCAACTCATACC
>NZ_BAXZ01000024.1 GCF_000684975.1 Paraburkholderia acidipaludis NBRC 101816
CGTCCCCGCCGCGCATCGCCGCACAACTCTCTCAAAACCCGCAACAGTCAATCGCACACCAGGGTCTTTGTCGTACTTCGGGCCACTTCCAGACTACCGCCACAGTGCTGCAAAACCGTACGCAGCGCATTTCAGAATAATCCGTGGAGAGAGTCACCATGAAGCTGGTCATCCGCACCCTTGCCGTCACCCTGCTCGTCGCCGCTCCGATGGCCGCATTGGCCCAAACGAGCCAGCCCGTTACCCGCGCCCAGGTGGAAAACCAGCTCGCGCAACTCGAACAGGCAGGCTACAACCCGAACGACTGGATGCACT
Source organism: Paraburkholderia acidipaludis NBRC 101816 (assembly GCF_000684975.1). GTDB lineage: Bacteria > Pseudomonadota > Gammaproteobacteria > Burkholderiales > Burkholderiaceae > Paraburkholderia > Paraburkholderia acidipaludis. The sequence goes on from NZ_BAXZ01000024.1 coordinate 316, forward strand.
ACACGAGCAGCCTGCCGCAAGCCGAAATGCGCGTTGCCCGGCAAAACAGCGGCAACACGGCTTATGGCGGCGCCAACGGCGGCACGTCGCAAGCAGGCAAGTAAGCCAGCCAGTCGATCAACGCCCGGACCTTGGGCGGCAGAAAGCGGTTTGGCGGATAGAGCATCCAGACCGGGCCGCTATAGGCCCGCGGCTCGAACTCCCATTCGGGCAGCACCCCCACCAGCCGGCCTTCGCGCAGCGCCTGTGCCGCTGCGAACTCCGGAAGGCTGGCAATTCCCCAGTCATCGATCGCGGCGTCGAGCCGTGCCCCGACGTCGTTGGCGATATAGCGCCCGCTGACCTGCACCGTATGCCGTTGGGCGCCGCGCCGGAACGACCAGCGGTTGTCGTCCGCGGTCTCGCCCAGATAGAGGCAATCGTGCTGCGCGAGGTCCTTCGGGTGAAGCGGCGTGCCGCGCTCGCGCAGATACGCCGGCGAGGCGCACGGCATCCAGCGCACCGTCCCTAGCCGCCGCGCGGCAAGCCCGGGCGGCGGCGCGGACGTCGGGCGGATGACGAGATCGACGTGATCCCGTATCGGATCGACCTCGCGATCCGTGAAAATGAGCTGGACCTCGACTTCCCCATAGGCGCGCAGGAAACCCGGAATCAGCGGATGGATCACGCTTCTCGCCACCGAAATCGGGGCGCTCAGACTCACGCGGCCCTGCGGATGTCCGGTCGACTGGCTGGCCGCATCCGCCGCGCTGGCAGCGGCGTCCACCATTTCCTGGCAGTGCCGATAGACCTGGGCCCCCGACTCCGTGAGCCGGATGCTGCGCGTGGAGCGCTCGAGCAGCCGCGCGCCCAGCGCCCGCTCGAGGCGCTGCATCTGGCGGCTGACGGTCGAAGGCGTGCTGCCGAGCTGGCGCGCGGCGACCGAAAAATTGCCGGCCTCCACCACTCGGGCAAACGTGGCCAGATCCGGCAGCAACGAAAAGAGATCGGTGGGATTCATGTCTGCCATGAGCCGTCCAGAAGGGCACGCATCTGTGCATTCCAGACATAAAAGATGTTCCTGGAGACCCGATTATCGCGCCACAAGCATCGTCGGACAATGTGGGCGTTTTCAACGACAGCCCGCAAGGGATCCTCATGAACGCACTCTCTCCCTCGTCCCCGCCGTCGTCCCGCTGGGCAGACCTGCTGGTGATCGCCGTGGCGCTGATCTGGGGCACCAGTTACGGCGTGGTCAAAGGCACGCTACTGGTCTACCCGGTGCTAAGCCTGCTCGCCCTGCGCTTTGGCATTACCTTCGTGCTGCTCGCGCCCGCGCTGCGCAAGCTCGCGAAACTGCGGCCGGTGCAACGCTGGGGCGTGTTCGGCGCGGGCCTCCTGCTGCTCGGCATCTTCCTCGCGGAGACCTTTGGCGTCGCCGCGACGAGCGCATCGAATGCGGCCTTCCTGATCAGCCTGTGCGTGGTCTTGACGCCGCTCGTCGAGTGGGCCTGGTTCGGGCGTGCGCCGCGGCCCGCCGAATGGGCAGCGGTGGGGCTTTCGTTCCTTGGCGCGTTCCTGCTGGCCGGCGGCCATTTCGTGTTCGGCTGGGGCGACGCGCTGATCGTGCTCGCCGCCTTGCTGCGCGCGCTGAGCAGCTGTGCGGCGAAGCGCGTGATGAAGGCCGGGGCCGTGCCGCCCCTGACCTTGACGGCCGTACAGGCCGGCACCGTCTCGTGCGGCTGCCTCGTGCTGGCAGGGACAGTGGCCTGCGGGCAATGGCAGCCGCCGCCGGCCTTCAGCGGACACGGCCTGTTCTGGGGCAGCGTGATCTATCTCGTGGCGGGCTGCACGCTGTTCGCGTTTCTTGTGCAGAACTACGCAGTCCGCCGCAGCAGCCCTACTCGCGTCGCGCTCCTGATGGGCAGCGAGCCCGTGTTCGGCGCGCTGTTTGCGTGCGTATGGCTCGGGGAACGGCTCTCGCTCCCGGCATGGCTTGGCGGGCTGCTGATCGTCGCGGCCTCGCTCGTTGCCGTCGCCCGCCGCGAGCCGGCGGCGGTGCCGGAAAGCGTGACGGCTTGATGGCTTGATGGCTTCACGAGGAGGCCATCGAGTGCGCAGTCACAACACCATCACGTCCCGGTATAGCGCCGCGGGAATGCGCACACCGTTGCGCTCGCTGCGCGCACGCGCTTCGAACCGGCGTTGCGAAGGCAAGCGTGCGCCCTGCCCCGTCACCGCTTCAAACAAGCGCTCGGCACGCGCCTCTCCCGCCCGATAGTCGTCGCCCAGGAAACGCCGCGGATCGATGGCGATCACGAGTTCGCCGTGACACGGGCTGGCGCCCGCTCCGGCATCGAAGGCTTGCGACTCCATGCTGGTGAGGTCGCCAATCAGCGCGCCCGCCAGCAATTCCACCATTGCGGCCAATGCCGAGCCCTTGTGCCCGCCGAAGGTCTGCATCGCGCCGGCGAGCGCCGCGCGGGCGTCGGTCGTCGGCACGCCATCGCGATCGATGGCCCAGTGCCCGGGAATCGGCTTGCCTTCGCGCGCATGCAGTTCGATGTCGCCGCGTGCAATCGCACTTGTGGCGAAGTCGAAGACGAAGGGATAGCCCCCGGCACGCGGCCACGCAAAAGCGATGGGATTGGTGCCGAACACCGGGCGCGTTCCGCCCGCGGGCGCAACCCAGCTATGGCTCGGATTCATCGCGAGGCCCACGAGGCCCAGCGCCGCGATCGCCTCGACTTCGGGCCATAGCGCGGAAAAGTGAAAGCAGTGGTTGATCGCCATCGCCGCAATGCCCTGCGAACGCGCTTTTTCGGCGAGTCGCGGCAGGCCCGTCTCGAACGCCAGCAGCGAAAAACCGTAGTGCGCGTCGACGGCAAAGAGGCCCGGCGCGATGTCGCGCAAGGTGGGTTCGGCGCGCGGGTCCACTTTGCCGCTTCCGATCGAGCGCACGCAGCCAATGAGCCGGTAAATACCGTGCGAATGGCATTCGTCCCGCTGGCCCTGCACGATCACGCGCGCGATGGCGTCCGCGTGCGCCGGCGAAGCGCCATGACGCACGAGCACCTCGCGCGCCAGCGCAAACAGTTCGTCGAGCGAAAGAACGACGTCTGCGTCTTCGTCAGCCATTCGGGTCTCCGCTTTGGCGTATCGCGTTGTCGATGGCACCGTCGATGCGCCGTGCGAGCCTGGCGGGCCGGCACGGCTGCGCATCAGAGACCGACGTCGGGCAGCGCGGGACGCGTGGCGAGCGCCTTTTCGACAATCGCCTTCACGTGAGCGAGCGCCTCGCCTTCCAGCGCCAGCCGCGGCGGACGCGTCAGCGCGCTGCCCCGGCCCACGAGTTCTTCGCACAGCTTGATGCACTGAACGAGATCGGGACGCGCGTCGAGATGCAGCAGCGGCATGAACCAGCGATAGAGCGCGAGCGCCTCGTCGAAGCGCTTTTGCTTCGCGAGCCTGAAGAGCGTTTCGCCTTCCTTCGGGAACACGTTGGACATGCCCGAGACCCAGCCCTGCGCGCCCACGGCAATGCTTTCCACCACCACGTCGTCGAGTCCCGCGAACAGCACGAAGCGGTCGCCCACGGCGTTGCGCAGGTCGATGAAGCGGCGCGTGTCGCCTGAGGAGTCCTTGAAGCAGACGATGTTTTCGCAGTCCTGCAAGGCGATCAGCACGTCGGGCGTGACATCGTTCTTGTAGATCGGCGGATTGTTGTAGACCATCACCGGCAGGTCGGTGCTCGACGCCACGGCGCGAAAGTGCGCGGCGGTCTCGTGCGGCTTCGCGGAATAGACGAGCGCGGGCATGACCATCACGCCGTCCACGCCCACACGCTGCGCCTCGCGCACGGTCTGCCGCGCGAATTCGGTGGTGAATTCGGCAATGCCGGCGATCACGGGCACCTTGCCGGCCGCCGCGTCGCGCGCGGCTTCGATCACGGCGACTTTCTCGGAGGTGCTGAGCGAGGTGTTTTCGCCCACCGTGCCGCACACCACGAGGCCCGACACGCCATCCCTCACGAGATTGCTCACGACCCGGTGCGTCGCCTCGATGTCCACCGAGAAATCGCGCTTCAACTGCGTACTGACCGCGGGAAACACACCGCTCCATTGGATAGCGTTACGGCTCACTGTGACAATCTCCTTCGTTGAATGTGTCGCTCCACGCTACGGCGGGAGGCATGGACGAAGTATCGCCATCCAGATCGCGCGAGGCTTGAGGGCAATCGCGGCGCAAAGAGACGAAATCAGCACAGTCGCGGCCCGGCAACGGCACAGCAGCGGCACAGTCTCGCGCGGATCAGCCCTCGTGGGAATCGGCGGCGCCGTGCTGCGACTGCAGCACGGCACGGTACTGGCTTGGCGTGAGACCGACGGTGGCCTTGAACTGGCGCGTAAAGGCGCTGTGATCGTTATAGCCGCAACGCGTGGCGACGTCGGTGATGCTCAGGTCGTCCGCCAGCATCTCCGAAGCGGCGTCGAGACGCGTTTTCAGCAACATCTGACGCGGCGTGAGGTGGAAAATCTTGTGGAAGTAGCGCTCGATCTGCGCGACCGACATGTCGATCAGCGTGGCGAGGTGCGAGAGCTTGAGCGGCTGCGCATAGTTGTCCTGGATGTACTTCGCCGCGATGGCGAGGCGCTGGTAGGCGGGGTGCGTGCCCTCGGCGGCCTGCAGGTCGCGCGAGATGCCGGCCACGCCCAGCACGCGGCCGTGAGCGTCGTGCAGCGGAACCTTCGAGGTGAGACACCAGCCGGGCTGCCGGCCCGGATACAGGTGCAGCTCCAGCTGGTCCACGAGCCGGATGTTCTGGCGCACGACGGCCTTGTCCTGCTCCGTGTAGATGCGTCCAAAACGCGCGGGAAAGACCTGCTCGGCCGTCTTGCCGAGAATCGCGCGCTTCTCCTTCACCGCGCAGCGGGCCGCGAGCGTGGCGTTGACGAGCACGTAGCGCGCCTCGTGGTCCTTCACGAAGAAGACCACGTCGGGCATGGCGTCGAAGAGCGGTTCGAGCAGGGAGAAGTGCGCCACCATCTGCGGCAGCGTCATGTTTTCCGCGGCGGCGGGCAAAACCAGATCGGGCATGGCTTGGTCGGGCGAGTCGGAACCGGACCGATTATGCCGGTCTTGCGAACGCTTGCGCATCGGCAATTCCATCAGGCGCGGGCTTTGGAGCCGCCCGTGCGTCGAGATTCAGGTGCCGGCTTCGGCCTCAGCTTCGGCTTCAAGCAGCGTGCCGATGCGCGCGGGCGCGAAAGGCGGGCGCTGTCCCGCCCCTTGCCAGCCGAAGCAGAACGCCGCCGCCTCCCCGCAGACCTTGCCCTGGCATGCGCCCATCCCGCAACGCGTCTGCAGCTTCGCGTCGCGCCAGGAACGGTGCTGCGCGGCCTCGCCGAACGAGACGTCTTCGCAGCGGCACAGCAAGGTGTCGGGCGTGGCGAGCGTTTTCAACTGCGGATCCAGCGCAAACGCGGCGTCGAGGCGCGCGGCGAAGCGCCGATAGCGTTCGCGCGTCGCGACGAGCGCGCCAGCCTTTTCGCGTTCGCCGAGCGCGGCATGGGCCGCGATCCGGCCTTCGACGGCCGAGAGCTCCATGCCCCCCACGCCCGTGCATTCGCCGGCCGCATAAACATCGGCTACCGATGTCGCCTGCCAAGCGTCGACGGCAAGCGCGGCCCCGCCCGCGCCGTCTTCGATTTGGCAACCAAGCGCGGCGCCCACGAGCGTATTCGGAACCAGCCCGTAGGCGCAGGCAAGGCGATTGCATTCGATGCGCTCGATCGCGCCGCCCCTGCGCACGAGCACATGCGTCAACTGGGTTTCCCCGCCGGCTTCGACAACGTGTGCGCCGCACCAGTACGGCGTGGCGCGCAAGGCGGCGCGCATGCGCATGGCCTGCGCGAGTTTGGCCGGAGTCGACACGAGGCCCAGCGCGAAGCGCGCCACACGCCGGGCATCGGCCTGCTCGACGACGGCCAGCACGCGCGCACCCTGCTCGTGCGCCGTAACGGCGGCAGCGAGCAGCAACGGCCCGGTGCCTGCGATCACGATGCGTTCGCCCCTCACCGGCATGCCGGCTTTCACGAGCGCCTGCAAGCCGCCCGCGCCGGTAACGCCGGGCAAGGTCCAGCCGGGATACGGAATGAACCGTTCACGCGCACCGGTGGCCAGAATCAGCTTGCCATAGCCGATTCTGAAACCACGCCGCGCGTCCTGCACGAGCAACTCGCGCCCCGCAAGCGCCTGCACGACGCGTGTGGCACCGAGGTAAGTCACGTTGGCGCGCTGCGCGAGCGGGTCCAGCAACGCACGCGCGTCGCGATTGGGCGCATGGCGCGGCCCCTGGCGCCAGATCTGGCCGCCAGGTTTCGCATTGTCGTCCACCACGCCCACGCTCGCGCCCGCTTCGGCCGCCACACGCGCCGCATTCAGGCCCGCGGGCCCGGCGCCCAATACGAGAATGTCGAATTTCATTGGCCCGCGCTCCCGGTCACGACTTCCATGCCGAGCGCGCAAACGGTTTGGCATGCCAACTGATGCGGCGTGCCGTCGATCGTGACGCGGCACTCCTGGCACACGCCCATGCCGCAGAGCGGCCCGCGCAATGCGCCGCCCACCGAGCGCCGCGTAACGCAGCGCCGAGCCCCGTCGGCGATCGCAATGGCGGCCACCACCGAACTGCCTGCAGCCACGTCCACCCGCTTTCCATCGACAGTAAGCGTCACGATCTCAGACACGGAATGCCTCCCTGGTCGCGAAGCGGGCGGGCAGGTAGGGCGTGGCATCGATCGGCAGGCCCTGCCCCGCATTCAGCATCTGGGCGGCAATGAGCTTGGCCGTGGCAAGCGCCGTAGTGACGCCAAGGCCCTCGTGCCCGGCGGCGAGCCATGTCGAGGGGTGCGCATCGACCGGTGCGAACGGGGCGGCCGGTCCGATCAGGGGCATGCCATCGCGGGTTGCGGGGCGCATGCCTGTCCACGCGCGGATTCCGTTCAGGGACGGCAGTTGCGGCAGGTACTCGGCGGCGCGCCGCAGCATGCGCGCGAGAATCGCGGGCTCCACCGCCGGATCGTCGTTGTCGAACTGTCGCGACGAGCCGATCAGCAATTGCCCCGTGGGGCGCGGCTGCACATTGAACGCCACCGACGTGCCGCTCGCGTTGTGCGCGCTCTTGATATAGCCGAGTTCGAGAATCTGGTGCCTCACTGTGCCGGGGTAGCGGTCGGTGATGAGCAGGTGTCCTTTCTTTGCCTGCAGCGGCAGCCCCGGCAACAATTCGGATGCCTGAAGGCCGTTGGCGAGCAAGACCGCGCCCGCTGCAACCGTTTCACCGCTCGCCAGCAAGACCCCGGTGCGCGCCACGCGCGCCACTGCCGTATCGAAGCGGCACACGATACGGCCCGGCCCGGGCTGCGCAAGCAGGTGAGTGCAAACCGTCGGCGCATAGACGGCCGCATCGTCGGGCACGATCATGCCGCCTCGCAAGCCTGCGCGCAGATGCGGCTCCGCTTCGCGCAGCGCCTGCTCGTCCAGCATGGCGCACGCCACGCCCTGATCGGAGAGCGCCTGCTGACGCGTCCTGGCGAGCGCATACTCTTCGTCGTCCGCAGCAACCCAGAGCGTGCCGCAACGAATGAAGGCATGCCGCGCGTCGAGCTGCGGCGCCAGCACGTGCCACAACGAGCGCGACCAGGCGGAGAGAGCAAATTCCGCCGGCGTATCGTCCATCACGACAAGGTGCCCCATGCCCGCCGCCGTCACGCCGCTGCCCGCGCCGGCGCGGTCGACGACGAGCACGTCGGCGCCCAGCTGCGCAAGCTCGTGAGCGCACGCCGCGCCGACAATACCCGCGCCGACCACCACGACGTCCGGATGCGTGCCGGGCGCTTTCATCACGCGCGGATGCCCCACGCGAAAGGATCGTCCTCGCCGAAGATCAGCTTCGACTCGGCGTTCACGTGTGCCGTGCCGCGAATGACCGGTCGCACGTAACCCGCCGGCAGCGCCGGATCCGTTTCGTAGCACGCCTCGAACACGCTGCCGATAATGCTTTCCTGGCGCCACGTCTCGCCCGGCGCGAGCGCGCCGTCGAGCGCGAGGCAGGCCACCTTCGCGCTCGTGCCGGTTCCGCACGGCGAACGGTCGTAGGCCTTGCCGGGGCACAGCACGAAGTTGCGGCTGTCGACATCGGCGCGCGCCGGTTCGGCGAAAAGTTCGATATGGTCGATGAGCGCGCCGCCCTCGCCCGTGATGCCGTTCGCTTCCAGCGCCTGCCGGATGCGCCACGTGGCATCGGTCAACGATTCGACGTTGGCCGCTTCGAGCGGCAGACCGTGGTCCGCCACGAGAAAGAACCAGTTGCCGCCCCACGCAATATCGCCATGCACGCGCCCAAGGCCGGGCACGTCGAGCGGCACGGCCTTGCGATACCGGTAAGCCGGCACGTTGCGCACCGTCACGCTGCGGTCCGCGTGCAGTTCGGCCTCGACCACGCCCACGGGCGTTTCGATGCGGTGCACGCCGGGCTGGATGCGCCCGAGATGCGCCAGCGACGCGACAAGACCGATCGTGCCGTGGCCGCACATGCCGAGAAAGCCCACGTTGTTGAAGAAGATCACGCCCGCCGAACACCCCGGGTCGTGGGGTTCGCAGAGCAGCGCGCCAACCAGCACGTCCGAACCGCGCGGCTCGTTGACGACACCGGCACGCACGCGGTCGTACTCGCGGCGGAAAATGTCGAGCCGCTCGTCGAGCGGGCCGCGGCCGAGATCGGGGCCGCCTTCGGTCACGAGCCGCGTGGGCTCGCCGCCGGTGTGGGAATCGATTACGGTTAGCGTTTTCATGCCGCTAATCGTAGGTCCCGCCCTCGCGGCCGTCTTGGTCGATTGCGTTGCCCGCGATGACGATTTCCGCATAGCGAAGCCGGAAATGAACCCCGCGTCATCCCTCTGATTAGCAGGGTATGACGGGCTGACCCGCTTCGATAGGATATTTGTAAGCAAGGGCAGTCAGCAGCCATTACACCGGGCCGTAAAGCGTCGAAAGAAACATAACAACCTGAGAGAACCACATGAAAACGCGGACGATGGAGGCGGCAGCAGAGAAGGTGCCGTATTGCGCGCAGACCGCCGACGCGGCCATCGCCCATCTGGAGCGGGTCCTGACCGTCGAGGGTGCGTGCGCAATCTTCGGGCAACGTTACTGGCTGGAGCGCGTGCAGCACCTGCTGGCCGCACCGGACCTGCTTCCGCCGCACCGCGTCCGTCTGATGCATCTGCTGGAACGCCTGCACGCATTGTCTGTAGCAGTCCAGACATAATCGGCGAGGCACGCCTCTGCCGCTATACCTGGCCCCTGTCCGAAGGCCAGACGCCTGTGGAAAGGTGCTTCAGCCACAGACTCATCAGGCCGGCGCGGCCACGCACGCCGTATTTGCGAAAAATCCCGGTGATATACGAATGCGTGGTCGAAACGGCCAGCCCTAGCCGCTCGGCAATCTGCTTCTCCGTCGCCTCCGTCAGCAGCATCGCGAGGACCTTGCGCTCGTGGGGCGCAAGCTGGGCCAACAGGGCCGGTACGCCCGTGACACCGCGCCTGAATTCCGTCACGTCGCGCGCCACCCCTATGCGCAACCGCTCGTGTTCGAGCCAGCGCGCCGACCAGGTGACGTAGACGTCGCTGCCATCCTTGTGGCGATAGCGGTTCTCGAAGCCCACCCGCTTGCGGCCCGCCAGCACCTCCCGCGCTTCCCTGAGCGTTGCGTCCTGATCGGCGGGAACGACGAAGTCGATAATCTGTTGATCGATGAAGTCGGACGGCGCATAGCCGAATATCTCCCGACAGGCGTCGCTCACGTGGCGTATGTGTCCCCGCTCGTCCACGAGAAAGGTGGCGTCCGGCGCAAACTGCGCCGAAGTAATGACGAGTTCCAGCGAAGATTCACGCTTCATGGCGGTCTGGATGCTCTCGTGCATGACGGAATCAGGCAGCGCATCTGGCGCCGGCGCCCGACGCACACGGCGGGCACAAGGGGCCTGATACAAACAGAATACAGCACGATCCAGCCGGCCGCGACGTCTTGTTCAACCTGCTTAGGGGACCGAATGTACTGGACATTCAAATGAGGAATTCTAAAATGCTAACGTCCGTGGCGAACGCCGCATAATCTGCCAGGCTTCCGTCAAGACGACCGCAACCTCCTCGCGCTGCGGCGTTGCTGCGTTTTTTACTGTTGCGTTTCCTTCAACAGGGAGGCGACATGAGCACAAACGGATCGGCACAGGCGCTCGACCCCTCGGAATATATCGCCCGGCATTTGCAGAGCTTCTCCGTGCCCCAGCCGGTGCCGGCGGTCGCCGGTCATCACGCCGGATTCTTTCCGTGGAATCTCTACGTGCTGGCTCTCGCGGCGGGCCTCTTTGTTCTGATGGCCGGCGTTGCCGCGCTCACGGACCGGCGGCCTCTGTTCCGTCTCCCCCGGAGCATGAGCTTCGGGCGGCGCTTCTACGTATGGTGGTCCTGCGCCTGGCGCCAGTGGCTCGCCAGCGCGCTGCTCTGCCTCGCCCTTCTGGTCGGGTACCACTCCCTGGATTTGAAGCTGGCCGCACCGCTCATGAAGCTCTCGACGGCGCTGACCCCGTCGGGCGCAACGGCACTAGCGGCCATCGTGCCGGGCGTCATCATGGCGCTGCCGCTCGTGGCGGCCGTTCTGGTCTACGTGCTCCTGAGCCTGCCGCTCTCGGGCTACATGGTTCGCGGCGGGCTGGCCGCGCACGCGTTGCCCGGGCCCGAGCGGCTCGGTCTCTGGCACGCAACCCTGCTCGGCCTGACCACCTATCTGTGGTCCGTACCGGGCAGCCTGCTGATTGCCGAGCTGATCGTGGTGCTGCCGCATCATGTCGAGGATGGGCTTCGCGCGATGCTCCTCGTGATCTGGAGCATGTACATCGTGCTGCCGCGCCAGCTGCGCCGGGTCGCGCGCCTCGCCGCGCCTCTGCATTGACATGCGGCTACCGTCCTAACGCATGCTCTCCGCGCAGTGTCATTACGGCGCTCGCCACCGTCGCCACCCGCTTGCCTGCACCTCGGACCGTCCTGCGCAGGCGCGGAAACTCGCCCTTCTGCCGGTGCCGGCGCGCACGAACGGACCCGACCTGGATGCGCTCGGCGCCGTGCTGCAGTAGGTACGCGAGACGATCGCGCGGTTTCCGGTGTGACCATCGCGTCATAACGCCCCCCGGCCGAATGAGACGTTCGAGCAGGATATTGCGTCGCCGTGGCATTCATTGGCGGGCGCGCTTTTTCTACACTGCCTCCATGCCGTGATGAATGGCGCGCCGCGAAATCGCGTGAAGCCCGTCGGTCACGTCCTGCCACTCAAAGAGGGATTGCGCCATGCGCACCATACAGAAAGACGTCGCCATCATCGGCGCGGGCACCGCGGGGCTGAGCGCCTATCGCGCGGCCCGTGCGGAAGGCGCCACCGCGGTGATCATCGAAGGCGGCCCCTATGGCACGACCTGCGCGCGCGTGGGCTGCATGCCGTCCAAGCTGCTGATCGCGGCTGCCGAGGCGGCGCACGCGGCAAGCCACGCGGCCCCGTTCGGCATCGACGTAGCCGGCGTGCAGGTCGATGGCGAGGCGGTGATGGCGCGCGTGCGCCGCGAGCGGGACCGTTTCGTCGGCTTCGTGGTGGAGGGCGTGGAAGCGCTGCCGGCAGAGGACCGGCTGGTGGGATATGCGCATTTCGTCGACGACCGCCTGCTGCAGGTGGGCGACCACACGCGGGTGCTCGCCGGGCGCGTGGTGATCGCAACGGGCTCGAAGCCCGTGGTGCCGGAGGTGCTGAACGGGCTTGGCGACCGCGTGGTGGTCAACGACGACGTGTTCGAGTGGACGACCCTGCCGCGTAGCGTCGCGGTGATGGGCCCCGGCGTGATCGGCCTCGAACTCGGGCAGGCGCTCGCACGGCTCGGCGTGCGCGTGAGCGTGTACGGCGGACGCGGCAGCATCGGCCAGCTGACCGACCCGAAGCTCGTGGAAGCGGCGCGCGCGATTTTCGGCGAGGCGTTCCATTTCGAGCCGAGCGGCACTATGCTGAGCGCAACGCGCGTCGACGACGGCGTGAAGCTGCGCTATCGCCGTCCCGACGGAACCGTTACTGAGGATAGCTACGAATATGTTCTGGCGGCCACCGGCAGGCAACCCAACGTCCATGGCCTCGGACTCGAGAACACGTCGATCGAGCTCGACAAGCACGGCATCCCCCGCTTCGACGCGGACACGCTGCAAGTGGGCCAGCATCCGGTGTTTATCGCGGGCGATGTGAACGGCGTCCTGCCGCTCCTGCACGAAGCCGCCGACGAAGGCCGCGCGGCAGGCCGCAATGCGGCGCGCTATCCCGACGTGGCGAAAATAGAGCGCCGGGCGCCGCTCGCGGTCGTGTTCTCCGACCCGCAAATCGCCCTCGTGGGTGCACGGCATCGCGAACTGCCCGAGGGCAGTTTCGTGACCGGCGAAGTGAGCTTCGAGGACCAGGGGCGCAGCCGCGTGATGCTGAAAAACCAGGGGTGGGCGCACGTGTACGTCGATCGCGCGACACGGCGCTTCGTTGGCGCGGAGATGTTGGGCCCGTCGGCCGAGCACATCGGCCACCTGCTCGCGTGGAGCCTGCAGATGGGCCTGACCGTCGATGCGATGCTGGCGATGCCGTTCTATCACCCCGTCGTCGAGGAAGGGCTGCGCACGGCGCTTCGGGATGCGGCGGCGAAGCTCGCGGCATAGGCCTCGGCCGCTTCCCGACACGAAAAGGCCGGATGGGTCGGCTCCCGCCCTCGCCTAAACGCGGGGCGGAAGCGCCTCGGCGAAAAACTCGGTTACGCGGCGCAAGCGCGCCGGCACGAACCGGCGCTTCGGCCAGACGAGGCTCACGTCCCGGCTGTCGCGGATGAAGTCGTCGAGGACCGTGACGACGTCCGGATGCTGGAGTTCCTCGGCAAGAGAGGCTTTCGTGAACAGGCCGATTCCCACCCCGGCCAGCACGCTGGCCCGAATCGTTTCGACGCTGTTGGACGAAAGATTGCCGTGAACGGCCACGCTGAATCGCCCTTCCGGCCCGACAAACGGCCAGTTGACCGATTCCATCAGGCCTCCGTATAAAAGACAGTTGTGGCCGGCGAGGTCCGCGGGGGTGTGGGGTATGCCGTATCGCTCGAAATAGCTGCGGGACCCGACGCACACGAGCGGGGTGCTGGCGATGGACTTGACCACCGCATCCGGTTCGTCGACGGGGCCCACGCGAATCGCCAGATCGATCCGGTCTTCCACCATGTCGCGCACGAAGTCGGAAAGGATCAGATCCACTTGCAGGCCAGGGTGGCGCGACAACAGCTCGGGTATCAACGGAACGACATGCAGGCGGCCGAAGGTCGAAGCCGCGGCGATCCGGACGAGTCCCCCGGCTTCGAGTGTGCTGCTCGCGAGTTCTCCATCCACTTCCTCCATCTCGTCCACGAGCGGCTTGGCCCGATCGTAGTACCGCTGCCCCTGATCGGTCAGGGTCACGCTGCGCGTGCTGCGGTTGAACAGCACGACGCCAAGGCGCTTTTCCAGGGCGCCGATGGCCTTGCTGATGGCCGACTGCGACTCGCCGGTCCTGCGCGCAGCGGCGGAAAAGCCGCCCGCCTCCACGACGGCAATGAAGGCGCTCAGTTCGTGAAACCGATCCACGGCATTCCTCCAGAGAATCAATACTGCGAAACGTGCCGCCATTATGAGCACTTTTGGCATGATCCACGTGACGCGGCCACAGCGGGCCGATTCCCCCTGCGAATAGGTCTTATGAAAAATCTGCGAATTATCATCGGCACAGCCGGCAATTACGATCTTCCTGTCACTCATCACTCGACGAAGGAGGATTCCCGTGTCCACTCTCGCAGACAAAGTTGCCGTCATTAGCGGCGGAACGACCGGCATCGGCCTGGCAATCGCCCAACGGTTCGCAGCCGAAGGCGCGCATGTTTTCATTTTTGGGCGACGGCAAGCCCAGCTAGACCAGGCCGCCATCCAGACAGGCCGCAACGTCACCGCGATCCAGGCCGACGCCGCGAATCTCGACGACCTCGACCGCGTCGCCGCGGCAGTGAGGGCCGAAAAGGGGCGCGTCGACATCGTCGTGTCGAACGCGGCCCTGGTGGAGCAAGCTCCCATCGACACGCTGACGCCCGAACATTTCGACAAGACCTTCAACCTCAACGCCCGTGGTCCCGTATTCCTCGTGCAGAAACTGCTGCCGCTGATGACACGGGGCGGATCGATCATCCTGGTCTCTTCGGCCATGCACGTCATGGGCATTCCCGGCCATACCGCCTACGCGGCGACCAAGGCGGCGCTGCGTTCCTATGCCCGCACCTGGGCTGCGGAATTCAAGGATCGCGGCATTCGCGTCAACACGCTGAGCCCCGGCGTCACCGACACCCCGATGCTCGACTCCCAGGTATCGACGCCCGAAGAGCGCGAGGCGCTGGTGAACATGTACCTGAGCATGGTCCCGCTCGGCCGGCTTGCCCGGCCCGAGGAGATGGCCAACGGGGCGCTTTTCCTCGCATCCGACCAGAGCGCCTACATGACCGGCGCGGATTTGATGACCGACGGCGGCGTCGGTCAGGTTTGAGTTCCCGCACCAAGGAAGGAGAGTTCAATGAGGTACGCAATCATCGGGCTTGGCAAGATCGGCACCGCCATCGCCCAGGCGTTCGCCATTCAAGACATCGAAGTCGCGTTAGCGGGCAGGCGGCCGCCGGAGGCCCTCGCGGCGCTGGCGGCACAGATCGGCCCTTCGCTCGTGCCGCAACGCGTCGAGGACGCGGTCAAGGCCGACGTCGTTATCCTGGCCATGCCCTTCGCGGCCCGCGGTGACATCGCGCGAGCGGCCGCAAGCTGGCAGGGGAAGCTCGTGATCGACGCCACCAATGCGCTCGGCGTCCCGCCGGAGGAACTGGAGGGGCTGCCCTCGACCGCCGCCATTGCGAAAGCGCTGCCGGGGGCGAAGCTGGTGAAGGCATTCAATCACCTGCCGGCCGCCACACTCGCCCACGGGGCGACGACACAGCAGGGCGGCCGACGGGTCATATTCGTCTCCAGCGACGACGACGCGGCCAGCGCCGCGGTGGCGGCCCTCGCCGACCGGCTCGGCTTCGCGCCGGTCGAACTCGGCAAGATCGCGGAGGGCGGCCTGCTCATCCAGGCGCGCGGCCACACGTGGGGCCGGCTCATTTTCCAGGACCTGGCCAGGTTCGACCCGCTGACATGGACAGGAATCCGGGGCCGCCAGCAAGACAGCGCGGATAAAGACGAAGTCTCGCCGGACGAACTTACAGGAATCCTGAATAGTTCACGATGATCGTGTCCGGGATGATCAGTGCCCCAAACCACTGGCTGCAATCTGCTGCTCCACGTACTGGGCGAACAGCGCATGCAAATGCGTAGTCGGATGCAGGTCGTCGGCGAACAGATACGTCTGGTCCGCGTTGGGCGCGACGTAGGTCGCCGGCGAGCACAGCAACGAGGTGTCGTCGGGCGTTTTCGAGGGATCGCACGCCTGGGCCGTGTTGGACACGGCAAAGCCGTTGGCCTGAAAATTCGCGATCATCTGGTTCACCCAGGTGTACGCATCGATCTCGATGACCTTGCCCTGCAGCCCGTCCGATTGCAACGCGGCATTCAGCGTCGTGTTGAACAGTTGCGACAACTGGGTCAGGTTCGCGCCGCCGTCGGCCGAGGCCAGCCCCTTCGGCGACAAGCCGATGTTCGGAACGTTGACCACCACGACATGGGTGGCGCCGCCCTGGACGATCTGCGTGACAACCTGGGCCAGTGTCGTTGCAGCCGTTTGCACGGTCGAGGTCGCGGACGGCGGGTTGCCGGCGCGAAGCACGTCGTTCGCGCCCGCCCACACCAGCACCAGTTGCCCGGAGTTGAAGCTGCCGTACGTTCCCAGATAGCTCGAGACCTGCTGATTGACGGGCATTTCCACATTGCCGATCACGTCGGTGAGAAAGTCGTAGTCGGTTGCCGGTGTTGCGACTGTCGCTCCGCCCTCGGCATAGCCAAGGCCGCCTTGCGCACTCAATTTATGGTCGAAGCCGATCGTGAATGCGGCGTTGAGCGTGTTGCCGTAGTACTGCGCGACGTCCTGGGTCCAGACCTGCCCAGGATTGGTCGTGAAGCGGCCGCCGCCCACCGCGCTCGCGATCGGCGCATAGGTGCCGACGTCCGACAAGCTGTCACCGAACGAAACGACCTGCAGCGCGACGCCGCCCGGCGGCCCGCCTGGACTGCTGCCGGTTGCACCGCTGTTGCCGCCGCCCCCTCCTCCGCAAGCCGTCAGCACTGCAAACAGTAGGGCATGCATTGCCAGACGAACCGTGTTGTTGAACCGTCGCATCGTGCCTCCTCGCCGCTCTCGCATGGGTTACGCCTGCCTCACGACAGATGTGCGAGAAGTGGAGGAGCAAAAAAGGTGCCGCTCAGTGCTGCATCGACCGTGCGGCGAGCAACTGCCGATGGCGTGCTTCGGTTTCTTCGTCGGCGGGAAACATGGATTCCAGCCGTAGCTCCTGAGCCGCAACGTTCTGCGGCGTGCCCACGGTCGTGACCATCGAGAAATAGCGAAGCACGACACCCTCGCTGACGAAGCCAAGTGGAATGACGGGCATCATGGACGCGGCAGGCGACCCATGATGCGCCTTCCAGTCGCGCGGCACGTCGGGATAGGCCAGCAGTTCGTCGAGCAGATGCTGCGTGCCGGCGTCGATCACGCGCCCCACCGATTCGCGATACACGCGTTGCAGCAGGCTGCGCGAGACCGTGTCCCAATCGGCCACGAACGGACGCATCCCCTGAGGATCGAAGACCAGATGGAGCATGTTGCGCGGGCTTTTGCGCGCAGCCATGTCGATGAAGCAATTAAAGAAGCGCGGTGCGGCTTCGTTGGTCATCAGAACGTTCCAGTGACGATCCATCACGATCGCCGGGAACGGCTCGTGCTGGCGAACGACCCGCTCCAGCGCGCGAATGACGCCATGCATCTCCTGCGCATTCCATGCCGCCTCCGAATACAGCGGTGCGTAGCCGGCAGCGAGCAGCAAGTCATTGCGCTCGCGCAGCGGCACATCGAGCGTTTGGGCGAGCGTCAGCAGCGTGTCCCGGCCCGGCACGCTGCGCCCGCTTTCGATAAAGCTGATTTGACGCTGCGAGATACCGGCGTCGAGCGACAGATCGAGTTGACTCACGCCGCGCAGATCGCGCCAATAGCGCAGCAAACCACCGAGTTCGTTCACCGGCGCTTTCGAATCGAGGCTGGTGGCATTCATCGTGTTTCCTGATCGAGTTGGATGAAAACGAAAAGACGACAACGGAAGAATAGAAGCCGCCATGCATGGCGCCAATTACATCCCATGTAATCATTGCACCGCAAAGTCCGCACCGCCAGCCAGTGTCCATGAGCCGAAGTCGCCGAAGAATAATCGGTAGCAGAACAAACGAGCAAGGGGACAATTCCACGCGCACATCTCGTCAGACAAGGCTGTTGCGATTCGCCACCGCAACGGACCCGTCGATTGATCTCCACGCCGAAGTGGTCCATATTCAAGCTAACGCTTTCTTCCATCGTCCACCGATCCGCACTATCCCGCACTATCAGGCATCGATTTTGCGGCGCCCCCTGACCCGCCGCTACGCCAGCGCGCATAGCGGCAGTCAGTCCGATCTCTCGACGCTATGGTTTTTCCCATGTCCAAAGAATTCGAGCGGGTCGAGCCTGGCTTGCGGCAGTGCCCCTGCTGCGGGACCAGGCTCACTGGACCCATGAAATTCTGTCCCGAATGCGGGGCGAACCAGATGAGCGCGTCTCCCCGGGTGGAGGCGGCAAGCGAAATCCCGGCACCCCGCTCGCGACAGCAGTTCTATGCCTTCGCCAGCGTGGCCGTGTTCGCGCTCGCATTCGCCGCCTACGGGATCGCGCATCACGAAGAAAAGGAATCAACGCCGGTTCAGATGGCCAACGGGTCGGTGCTCGCGCCGCAAGTGGTGGCGATCCCGGCCGCCCGTGCCACCGACGACGACGACGAGCCGCCTGCGGCCCCGCAAGCGTCACCTGAACTCACGCCGCCGCCGGCGCCTCGCGTGGCGAGTCTCGACACCGTTCAGCACAATGCCGATGCGCGAGTGAGCCCTCACGAGGAACGCGTTGCTGCCCGCAAGACCAGCGCAAACATACATGCCGACGTGGCCAGAAATCTCGCCATTGCACGTGCGAGTCTGGACAAGAGCAATCTTTGGCCGGCACGCAGGGCCATCATGAGCGCGCTCGCCGAAGAGCCCGGCAACGGCGAAGCGCTACAGATGCAAGCCGAACTGGTTTCGCGCGAGCAGGAGCGCGACGCCCTGCTTGGCTACGCCCGGTTATGCGCGCGTGAGGGACAGTGGGTTTGCGCGTGGCAGAATGCGGGCCACGCCCTGACCGTCGACGCGTCGAGCCACTCGGCGAGCGAGTTGCTCTCCCGCGCCATTGCGAAGCGTGGAGCGAGCACGGCGGGAAGCCTCGACGCGGGCCCGCCCGCCGATGACGTCGATCAGTAGTCTTATGGTTGGCGATCTGCCGCGGGTCTCAATACCACCCGGAAGCGCGCCTTGCCGCGCATCGTTCGATCGTAGGCATCCGCCGCGCCCGCGAATGGACTACGCAGGGTTTCCTGACCGGCGCGCCCCCGGGCCTGCTGCCCAAGCCTGCTGACTGGCCGGACAACGCGCGCCTTTGCGGGCAGCGGCAGCGTCGCTGAAGGCAAGCCGAAAGCCCCGTTACACTTCAGAATCCTCATTTTTCGCCGTTACAGTATTGATGGCATGTCTTGTTGCGCCCCGGCGGAAAGGCCGGTTCCGGGAAAGCCAGCGTAGACGGCCTTGAGCGAACAATCAGCTTTCTTAACAGCATGGAAAACCCTGAAATCGACGCCGAAAGCGAATACTCTGTGCCGGTCCACGGTTTGCCCATGCCTGTGATCCGCTACGATGCGCGCGGTCAACGGCGCCACATGAATCGCGCGGCGATCGCGACGATGAGCGCCGCATCCGGGCCCGAGCCGCGGCTGTACACCGAAGCCGAACTGCTGTCACCGCAAACGCTGCAGCTCTATCTCGACGCCATTCTCGAAGTCGCCGCCACGGGTGCCGCGCGCAAGCTCGAACTGTCGTTCGACGGCATGCCCGCGACACGGTGCGAGCACTATGTCGTGCAGTTCGTCAGCGACCCGCTGCAGGACGCCACGCCCGGCGTACTGGCAATCTGGTTCGACGTCACCGCGCGCAAACGCGCGGAAGCCAAGCTGCGCGAACGGGAATCCTTTCTCGAGTCCCTGCTCGATACCATTCCCATTCCCGTTTTCTCGAAGGACCGCGAAGGACGGTATCTGCATCTGAACAAGGCGTTCGAGGCATTTCTCGGCGTGCCGAAGCAGCAATTCGTCGGCAAGACCGTGTTCGAAACCAGCCCCCGCGAACTGGCGCAAACCTATTTCGACATGGACGAAGCGCTCTTCGCGAGCGGCGGCATCCAGCAATACGAATTCAAGGTTCGAAACGCGCGGCGCGAAGTGCGCAATGTGGAATTCAGCAAGGCGGTCTTCCACGACGGCGAGGGCCGCCAGGCCGGCCTGATCGGCGCGATTCAGGACATTACCGAGCGCAAGCGCGCGGAAGGCGAACAGCGCGCCCAGTACGAAAAGATTCTCCAGCTCAACAAGCGCCTCGAAGACAAGGCGCGGGAACTCTCCGAGGCGCGCGCGCAGTTGATGAACGTGCTGCACACCATTCCCGACATGGTGTGGCTGAAGAGCACGGCCGGCGTCTTCATGCTCTGCAATCACGGCGTCGAGCGCTTTGTGGGCAAGTCGAAAGCCGAAATCCTCGGCAGAACCGACTATGATTTTTACGAAGCCGATATGGCCGATTTTTTTCACGAACGTGAAAAAGCGGCAATCGACGCCATGCGTGTTTGCGTCAACGACGAATGGGTGGTCTCGCCGGCAACGGGCGAACGTGCCTTGCTCGAAACCCGCCGGCTGCCGGTGCTCGACGCGCGCGGCACCGTGACGGGCGTTCTCGGCGTGGCGCGCGACATGACCGAGCGGCGCCGCGCCGACGAAACCCTGGCCCGGCGCGAGCGCGAATTCAGAACCCTCGTCGAGCACTCGCCCGACACGGTGGCGCGCTACAGCAGGGATTTTCGGCGCATCTACGTCAATCCGACTTTCGCCTCGCTCCTCACGAACGGCGCGGCAGCCCTGATCGGCAAGACACCGGCCGAATCGCCGGGCGGCCCCAATATGGAGCTTTACGAGCAGCAGCTCGAAGCAGTCTTTGCCACGGCACGCGACCGGGAATTCGAATTGAGCTGGGGCGAACCCGGCGGCAAAGAGCTATGCCACCTCATCAGGCTGACGGCGGAGCTCGGGGCGAACGGCACCGTGGAAACAGTGCTCGCCGTAGGGCGCGACATCACGGAGCTGCACGCCTCGCGGGAAAAAATCCATCGCATGGCGTATTTCGACGCGTTGACGGCACTGCCGAATCGCGCCCGGTTCAACGAGTACCTGCGCCAAACCATCGCCACCAGCGCGCCCGGGCACCTGACGGCCGTGATGATGATCGACATGGACCGCTTCAAGGGCGTCAACGACACGATGGGTCATGCGGTGGGCGACGAGCTGTTGCGCGAAGCAGCCGTGCGGCTGCAGGCTTGCGCACGACCTGGCGACACGGTCGCGCGTTTCGGCGGCGACGAGTTCGCCGTGCTGCTGCCCGGGATTCGCGAGCGCTGCCTTCTCGAACAGATTTCCGCGCAGATCATCAAGCGGCTCGACGAACGTTTCCTGCTGGACGGCCGGGAGGTCTTCGTGTCGTGCAGCCTTGGCATCGCGCTGCATCCCGTCGACAGTACCGACGCCGAAGACCTGCTGAAGTACGCGGATTCGGCCATGTATCTCGCGAAGCGCTCGGGCCGGCGAGGTTTTCGCTTCTACACGAAAGAACTGACCGTCGAGGCGACCGCGCATCTGCTGCTCGAATCGGAACTGCGCCGCGCGATCGATCAGGGCGAACTCGAACTGCATTATCAACCGCAGGTCTCGTTTCGCAATGCCGAAGTGATCGGCTCCGAAGCCTTGCTGCGCTGGAACCGGCCCGGCGTGGGCTATGTGTCGCCCGTGCAGTTCGTGCCGGTGGCGGAGGAAACAGGCCTGATCGGCGATCTGGGCAAGTGGGTGCTTCGCGAGGCCTGTCGTTCGGCATCCGAATGGAATTCGGGAAGCAAAACGCGCCACAAGGTGGCCATCAATCTGTCCGCGCGGCAGTTCCAGTTTCGCGACCTGGCCGTGACGGTGAAGGAAATCCTGGACGAAACCGGCTGCCGGCCCGAATGGCTCGAGTTCGAGATCACCGAAAGCCTGCTGCTGGAGGAAGACGATGCGGTAACCGGCACGCTTCAGGCCTTCAAGAACATGGGGCTTTCGATCGCCATCGACGACTTCGGCACCGGCTACTCCGCGCTTGCCTACCTGGCGCGCTTTCCGATCGACACGATCAAGATCGACCGTACATTCGTGCAGCGCGTTACCACGGACCGGCGTCATGCCGAGCTCGTGAAGGCGATTCTTTCCATCGCCCGCTGTCTTGGGCAGCAGGTCGTCGCCGAAGGGGTCGAGACGATGGAGCAGGCCGCGTTTCTCGATGCTCACGGCTGCCAGGTCGCCCAGGGCTTCCTCTACAGCAAACCGTTGCGCAAGCAGGATATCGCGGCGCTGCCGCGCTACCTCAAACACCCGTGAACGCCGCGATCAGAAGCCTTCGAGCACCAGCTTGCCGCGCGCCCGGTTGCTTTCCACGAGCTCGTGCGCGCGGCGCAGGTTTGCGGCGTTGATGGTCCCGAAGCTCTCGTTGAACGTCGTGCGCAACACGCCTTCGTCGATCAGCGAAGCGACCCGGTCGAGCAAGCGGTGTTGCTCGACCTGATCCTTTGTCGAGAACATCGAGCGCGTGTACATGAATTCCCAGTGCAGCGCGACGCTCTTCGTCTTGAGCTTGCGGAAGTCGAAGATCTCGGGGTCGTCGATCAGCGCGAGATGCCCCTGCGGATTGATCGACGCCACGATCTCGTCGAAATGGCGGTCGGTCTGGTTGAGGCTCGCAATATAGTCCACGCCCTCGAAGCCGATGCGCTTGAGCTCCTGCGAAAGCGGTTTCGTATGGTCGATCACGTGATGCGCGCCAAGGTCGGCCACCCATTGCGTGGTCTCGGGCCGCGAGGCCGTGCCGATCACCGTCAAGCCGGTCAGCTTGCGCGCGAGCTGCACGAGAATCGAGCCCACCCCACCGGCCGCGCCGATCACGAGCAGCGTCTCCCCGGTGGGCGCCGCGCCCGCCGTGCTCTCCGGCACCTTCAGCCGGTCGAACAGCAGCTCCCAGGCTGTGATGCTCGTGAGCGGCAGCGCGGCCGCCTGCGCAAAGCCGAGCGTTTGCGGCATGTGGCCGACGAGGCGCTCGTCAACCGCATGCAGCTCGCTATTGGTGCCCGGCCGCAGCAGCGACCCCGCATACCACACGCGATCGCCGGGCTTGAACAGCGTCACGTCGCCGCCAACGGCGCGCACCACGCCGCTCGCGTCCCAGCCGATCACCTTCGGCTGGCCGGCCTCGGGCGCCATCCTCACGCGCACCTTGGTGTCGACCGGATTGGCCGACACCGCATGCACCTCGACCAGCAGATCGTGCGGACCGGGCGCGGGCTCCGGCAGTTCGAGATCCACGAGCGATTCCGGATCGCTGATGGGCAGATTGCGATAGTAGCCAACGGCCTTCATGGTCGATACCTCCAGCTGACAATGTTAGGAAGCGGAAGTCCTGGCCCCGTGGATCCGTTCACGCGGCCCGGCCGTCCGTCACAGCTCGATCATCGGTCAGCGCGCACGGCCCGGAAAGCGGCGTCGCGAGGAATCAGCTTCAAACCAAAATTGAAAATGGCCGCCGAACCCAAACCCGGCGGGGCCGGCGGGCTTCAGGCGGCATAGGTGGAAAGGCGTTCGCGCAGCAGGTCGCGCAATGCGTTGACGGTCGGCGAAAGCATGGTCCGGTGGGCACAGACGAGATGCAGCGGTGCGCTCTCGCCCTCGAAATCGGTCAGCGCCGCTTCGAGGCGCCCCGCCTTGAGATCGGCCAGCACGTCGAGCCGCGATTTGTAGGCGATGCCCCGTCCCGCCAGCGCCCAGCGGCGCACGAGATCGCCGTCGTCGCTGCTGCGGTCGCCGCGCACGCTCACGACCGTTGCTTCGCCGTTCTTGAGGAAGGTCCAGCGGTCGTGCAGCGTGTCGCTCAACGCATAGCGCAGGCAGTTGTGCTGCGCGAGCGCGGCGGGCGACCCGGGGCGCCCGTGACGCGCGAAATAGTCGGGCGAAGCACAGAGCACGCGGCGGTTCTCGGGTACGAGCGGCAGCGCCACCAGCGTGGAGTCTTCGGGCACGCCATAGCGGATCGCAAGCGCGATCGGCGCGCGGAACATGTCGGTCACGCTGTCGCCTGGATGCACCTGCAACGAAACGGCCGGGTGCTGGGACTGGAATTCGTCGAGCCAGACGGTGAGCACGTTGCGGCCCAGATCGGAGGGCACCGAAAGCGACACGGTGCCGCCTATCGTTTTGCGCCCGTGGGCCACGGCGTTCTGGCCCGCCTCCACCTGCTCGATCACGTTGCGCGCGTACCGAAGATAGCCTTCGCCGTCGGGCGTCAGGCGCAGGCTGCGCGTCGATCGCGCAATGAGGCGCGTGCCCAGCTCCGCTTCGAGGCGCTTGAGGCCCGCGCTGGCAACGGCGGGCGTGAGGTCCAGCTGCCGTGCGGCAGCCGAAAGACTCCCGCTGTCTACCGCGCTGATGAAAATGACGAAATCTTCCAGTCGTATCATGGGCCGTTGCGTGAAAGCAGTCGTGTGCCAGGCGAGACTGTACACGAAGCGGCGCGACGACCCATGCGTCTATCAGGAGTGCTAGTTGCGCTTCTTATATCCAGATGTCGTTTGCGACTGTCCTTTCGTTTTCCGCTTCGCCGGTGTTGACCACGCCTCGCGGTTCGATCAGCAACAGTTTCACCTCCGCCTGCGCGTAAGGTTTATGTTCGACGCCCTTTGGCACTACACCCATCTCGCCCGCCTGCAGTTCGATCGCCCCGTCGCGCAGGTCGATGCGCAAAGTCCCTTCGAGCACGATGAACGTCTCGTCGGTGTCGTGATGCGTGTGCCAGATAAAATCGCCGAGCAGCTTCACGACCTTGAACTGATAGTCGTTCATTTCGGCGACGACGCGCGGCTGCCAGTGCCCTTCGATCCGGCGAATCTTGTCGAGCAGATTGATCGTCTGACCTTGGCCGCGTCGCTCAGGCGCGCGGGAGGAATCGATGTCCATGACGGCTCCGTTACAGTGGGTTTCAACAGAGCTTAGGCCAGGCGCGCGCGAGGCGTCTTGAACGATTGTGCGCGGCATTTAAGCGGATCCTGCAGGCACGCCGCCTGCGCGCGAACCTTTCGTGTCCCCCTTCAGCCGCGCCATCGCTATGTCAGTTCCGCGCCATCCTGGGCGCGTAGGATGGTTGCCTGGCACAGAACGAGAGGCGCCCAATGGATTCGTTCCCGCTCTTTATTGTCGGTGCGCCCCGCTCGGGAACGACCTTTCTTTGCTCGCTTCTGAACGAGCACCCGCTCGTTCACCTGACCAATGAATGCCGGATCTTCGCTCTGCTGAAGGAAACCCTGGACGTCGGCAGCAGCCGCCCGGATCTGCTCAGCCAGCTCCATCGGGAATCATTCGTCCGCTTCGGCGCTCGCACGCTTGGGCCCTGGGTCGAGCGCTTCTATCGTGAAGCACTCCATATTTCCGCGCCGATCTGGGGCGACAAACATCCGCCCTATGCCGACCCCACCATACTCTCCGGCCGCCTCGGCTCCGTTGAGCGCTTGCCGCGTTCGGGCTCGTGCCTTCGGCTGATACGCGAACTGCTGCCGCATGCGCGCTTCATCCATCTCCACCGCGATCCCACCCGCGTGGCCAACTCTCTGGTGCGCAAACGCTGGATTGGGTCGGTCGATGACGGCGTTCGGGTCTGGGGACAATACGTTACGGAAATTCTCGACTTCTTCGACGAAGTGCCCGCGAACCAGACGTTGACGATCGCCTATCGCAGTCTCGTTGAGGATCCGGATACGATCATTGCGCGCCTCGGCGACTTTCTCACGCTGGCAGACCCTTCTTCCCTCGGCAATTTTCTGCACGCGCAGCGCCGCACGCCCACACCGTTCAGCGACCCCGTTACCGATCTTGCCGATCTCTACATTGTCCCGAACACCCCGCCGACCGATGCCAAGCTCCTCGCGCTCGCGCAAGACGCGGCAACGCGGCTGGGTTATGGCGCTGCCTAGCGCGAAGAAATTATTTCTCGAAAGCCGCGGCGATTTCGACGGAATTTTGCATCTGACCGCCAATATCGATACCGGCGATTGTCGTGCGCCTATAGGATAGGGAGACCCATCCTGGAAAAGGAATAATCCCATGGAAAGCACGCTGCAAGGGCAGCTCACATGCTGGCGCCAGCATCTTCACCAGAACCCGGAGACCGGCTTCGAGGAAGTCAACACCGCGGAGTATGTCGCGAACATTCTCAAGACCCTTGGCCTCGAGGTTCATCGCGGCATTGGCAGCACGGGCCTCGTAGCAAACCTGACTGTCGGGAACGGCACGCGCGCAATCGCGCTGCGGGCCGACATGGATGCGCTCAACATCGCCGAGCATGCGCCCAACCGCGCATACGCCTCGCTCAACGCCGGGAAGATGCATGCGTGCGGCCATGACGGGCACATGTCCATGATGCTCGGCGCCGCACGACTCCTTGCCGAAAGGCGCGACTTCAACGGCACCGTCCGTTTCATCTTCCAGCCCGCCGAGGAACATGGCCGCGGCGCCAAGGCAATGATGGCGGACGGGCTGTTCGACCGGTTCCCCGTTCACGCCATCTTCGGCGCGCACAACATGCCGGGCATGCAAGCGGGGACATTCGCAACCCGCGCGGGCGGCATCATGGCAAGCGAGGATAATTTCGTTATCCACATCAAAGGGCGCGGCTCCCATGCCGCGCGGCCGCACATGGGCGTCGATCCCATCGTGATTGCCGCGCAGATTATCCTCGCGCTACAGACCATCGTTTCGCGCAATCTGGACCCGAGCCTGCAGGCCGTGATTTCCTGCACCGAGCTGATAACCGACGGCATTCGCAACGTCATTCCGTCGAACGTCATCATCAAGGGCGACACGCGCAGCTATTCGAAGGCAGTCCAAACGCTGCTCGAGACGCGCATGCGGGAAATCAGCGAAGGCATCTGCCGGACCCACGGCGTGGAATGCAGCTTCGAATACACGTATGAGTTCGCGCCGACGGTCAACTCCCCGGAATTCCTCGATGTCGCCGTTCAGGCTGCGCGCAACGTCGCCGGCAACGCTTCGGTCGATGCAAACGTCCGGCCCATGATGATTTCGGAGGACTTCGGCGCATTCCTGCAAGCAGTCCCAGGCAACTTCATTTTCATCGGCAACGGCAACTCGCCCGAAAGCGGCGGCATTCCGCTGCACAACGCGAGCTACGACTTCAACGACGACATTCTCCTGACCGGCGCGCGGTATTTTGCGGAGATTGCCCGTCTCGAACTGCCGGCTGGCTGAACGCTGGATGATGCGGCCGAGCGGTCGTCACTGGCCGCCCGGTGTCTTGTCACCGCTCGATCTCGACCGGCACACCAAGCCCGACTTTAACGCGGCTCATGCTGACCAGGGTTTTGAATCGCTTCACATTGTTGTTTGAGAAGAACAGTTCACGCGTGAGCTCGTTGTATTGCTCCATGTTCTGAACAGTCAGAATCAGCACGAAGTCCCATTCTCCGGCAACGTAATAGCATTGTTGCACCCATGGGCAGGCAGCGAAGATGCGCTTCATTTCATCGAGCCGGTCGATCTGCTCGCTCTCCACCTCAACCGTGACCACCACTGTCAGGTTGTAGTCGACCTTCTCGGGAGCCACAACGGCCGCGTAATGGTCGATAACGCCGAGTTCCGCCATACGACGGAGACGGCGATTGACAGCCGCCGCCGACAAATTGACCCGAGTGCCGAGTTCGCTCTGGGGCGTCTGCGCGTCACGCTGGACCTCGGCCAAAAGCTTGCGGTCAAAAGCATCCAGAATGGGTCCCATATTGAGCGATGGCCTCCCGTAATGCCCGAAATAGTATTGCAAACCTCGGCCCGAAAATGGGCCGACCTTTCCTTTTTACGCAATTTTATTCCAGAAAACAAGGCATTTAGCGAGAAGCCAAGGCTGGATGGGAGTCCTTACACCGCTACCTTCGGCTGCCACGCCGATTGACGCGCCAATACGGCCTCGGCGGTCTCGCCAACGAGTTCGCCATACGTTTGCGGCGCCGTTGCGCCTTCGGTGTTGATGAGCAGAACGCGAGACGATTCGTCGAGACCCGCCTGCTTCGAGAATTGCTTGTCTCGCAGCAATACGGTCAGCCCCGCCAGCCCAGCGGCGCCCGATTCGCCCGCCACGATCGGGATATCGGCTTCGCTACCCGACGCGAGCGTGCGCATTGCCGCCACGGCGTCATCGTCGGCAATGGTCATGAAGTGGTCGACGCAAGACTCCAGAAATCGCCAGGCAAGAGGCGATGTCTCACCGCACGCAAGACCGGCCATGACGGAATCCACCGACCCCGTCGCGCGTGCCGCACGACCTTCGAGTGCGCTCTGATACAGACAATCGGCCTGCCGCGGTTCGACCACGACGAACCGAGGACGTCTGTCGCCGTGGAACTCCCACAGATAGCTGGCAAGACCTGCCGCGAGGCCGCCCACGCCGCCTTGCAGAAACACGTGGGTAAACGCGGACTGTTCGGGGCGACTGCGGCTTTGGTCAACGACCTCGGCGGCGATCGTGCCGTAGCCCTGCATGACGTCGCGCGGGATGTCCTCGTAGCCCTCGTAGGACGTGTCGGATACGACGTGCCAGCCATGGGTGGAAGCCAGCCGCGCCGCCTCCTCAACCGACTCGTCATAGTTTCCCGCAATGCGCACGATTTTCGCGCCAAAAGCGGCAATCGCCTGCTCGCGCTCCTTGCTGACGTTCGCATGAAGGACGATGACGCAGTGGCAACCGAGCGTTTGTGCCGCGGCGGCCAGGCCCTTGCCATGATTGCCGTCGGTCGCGCTGATCACCGTGAAGTGAGTCAGCATCTCGCGATAACGGCCTTCGAACAGACCGCGCGGGTCGAGATTGTGTTCGGGCCAAAGACGAAGAACGAGACGCACAAGCGCGACGGGCGCGCCCAGCGCCTTGAAACTGCCGAGCACGGAGCGAGCCGACTCGTCCTTGACGGCAACACTCGCGATATTCAGCTTTGCGGCGAGACCGGCAAGCTCGTAGAGCGGCGTGGCATCTCGTGCAATCTTGCTCCAGGTGCGGAGCCAGTTACGGCTCTCGATCGCCTTTTCTATACTTAGCACTGCTTTCAATGAAGAAGGGTAAGATATTTTTCTGGCACGTTGATTTTCTACTAGCATGATGGTTTTACTCCAGCGGATTCAGTCAATTCGGCAAGACGCCCATTCAGGCGGCAAGTCGCTTCAGCACGACATCCAGCAAGACGTTGGCGCCATCCACCAGCTGGCCATCGTCTGTGTGCTCGCGCGGGTTGTGGCTGACGCCACCGCGGCTCGGCACAAAAATCATGGCTGCCGGCGCGATACGTGCAATCATCTGCGCGTCGTGACCCGCGCCAGACGTCATCCGGCGATGGGTGAAGCCCATTTTCTCTGCCGACGCCTCGATGGCATCGGCGAGTTGCGCATTGAAAACGACCGGCTCGAAGCGCACGAGCCGCTCAGTCGAAATCTTGACGCCTTCCTTTTCCGCGACCTCGACGAGAAACGCCGCGAGGCGGTGCTCGGCGTCCTGCAAACGTAGCTCGTCAGGGTCGCGCAGGTCTACCGTGAACACCGCTTTGCGGGGAATGACATTGATGACGTTGGGTTCGATATGAAGCATCCCGATGGTCGCCAGGGTTGTGCCGGCGGAAACTGCAAGCTCGCGCAGGAAGGTCTGCACGGCGGCGGCAACCCACCCGGCGTCATGGCGCAAGCGGGTCGGCGTCGTCCCCGCATGGTTCGCGTTGCCCTGGACGGTGATCCGCTGCCACGAAATTCCCTTAAGACTCTCGACGACACCGATGCGTATGTTTTCGGCTTCGAGAATCGGGCCTTGCTCGATATGCAATTCCAGATACTCGTGCGGCACGATCGCACCGGGTTCAAGCTCGCCGGCATAGCCGATGCGGCTCAGTTCGTCGCCCAGGCGGGTACCGTCAATGCCGACCGTA
Organism: Paraburkholderia acidipaludis NBRC 101816; assembly: GCF_000684975.1. Classification (GTDB taxonomy): domain Bacteria; phylum Pseudomonadota; class Gammaproteobacteria; order Burkholderiales; family Burkholderiaceae; genus Paraburkholderia; species Paraburkholderia acidipaludis. The sequence goes on from NZ_BAXZ01000024.1 coordinate 29,822, forward strand.
TCGAGCGCCTCCTCCACGGACAGTCCACCCGCGTAAACGAGCGAACCCATCATGTCCGGCTGGTACCGAATGCCCTCTTCGTTGGTGAAGGCAGCCACGGTAATCGACCGGGCTGGTTTCGTTCCCGCCGCCCGGAAAGCGCGAACAACGGCAAGGCCTGCGAGCACGCCATAACAACCGTCCAACGCGCCGGCATTCTTCACGGTGTCGATGTGCGACCCCATCATGAGAGGACGCCGGCTACCGTCGTCGGAGTCTGAGCGTAAGGTCCCGAAAATATTGCCGATGCGGTCGAATCCGACGTCGAGGTCCAGTTCGCGCATCCACTTCACAACGAGGTCACGGCCGGCCCGCTCGTCATCCGTCAAGGCAATCCGGGTGCGGCCGCCAACCTCCGGGTCGGCGCCAATCTCGCCCAGCTCATGCAACTGCTTGACCAGGAGCGCCCCGTCGATCTGAAGCGACGGGGATGGGAATGCCAGGATGCTCATTTACCTGTCTCCATGAAGACGCGCTCCTGGCGGAGGCGCAGGAGCTTGCTTCAGAGAAATTTTATTTCAACAGGCTCTGAACTTTCCCTCATTCTTCTGCGTGTGCCATGAATAAATTTGCAATATCCGCACCGCTTACGCACAAAGGATTCGTCGCGCAAAAGCCTTCGCAGCGCAGGCGGCATGCAACGACAAAGTTTTTCTTTAGGACGTTGACACATTATCTCCTTTGCCGGAACGACGGGACACGGGAAGAATGCTGTGAAAGCAAGGCTTTCGTTCTTCAAACCCACCAGCATCGAACAAGGAGAGGTTTCATGGCTTACTTGCAGATCACCCTCAAAATCGCCGAAGCCAATCGCGCGGCCGCCGCCCGAGTCTATCGGGAGTACAAAGAGCCGTTCCTCAACACCATCGTCGGCGCGCAGTCGAAAGACCTGCTGATTCGCGAAGAGGACGTGCAGGTATTGCATGGCTTCGACAGCGTCAAAAACGCCCGGGCCTATTTGACGAGCGAGCTGTTCGCCAACGACGTAGTGGGTGAGCTTCGCCCCCTTCTGGCCGCCGAGCCCGACGTGCGCATCTATCAGGTCGCTTGATTCATACCGCTCGCAAGAAATGCTTCGCCCCCGTATATTCAGCCGTACTACAAGTAAAACGCCATGCTGGTCAACGCCGACTTCTCGCGCCGCGTCATCATTACGCCCGCCGACTACCGCTGGATTGCGTCGCCACAAGGCGGGATCGAGCGCATGATGCTGGACCGGCTGGGCGGCGAAAGGGCACGGGCGACCAGCATGGTGCGCTACGCGCCCGACTCCCGCTTTCCTCTTCACGAGCATCCGGGCGGCGAGGAGGTCTTCGTCCTTTCCGGCATCTTTTCCGAAGGCCGCCATCACTATCCTTCCGGTTGGTATTTGCGCAATCCGCCCGGCTCATCGCATCAGCCGTACAGCGTGAGCGGCGCGATCATCTTCGTGAAGCTGTGGCAAATGCCACCGGCCGATCGTGAACTTGTCCGCGTCGATACCAACGATCGAACCACATGGCAACGCCATAACCGAAGAACAATTTGTCCGCTGTTCTCGAGCGACACGGAGCAGGTTTCCCTTCATCGACTCCCCCCGGGCGACCCCCTCTTCGATGGCGAGGTGAGTACGGCGGAAGTCCTCGTGCTTGCGGGATCCGTAACCGCAGGACTCCTCTCCTACAAACGCGGCACGTGGATACGCCTGCCTGCAGGTGAATATCCGGAGTTTTCCGCCGGGGAGTCGGGTGTCCTCTTCTACCTCAAGACGGGCCATCTCACCGAAGCCGGGCTGAAGGGATGACCATGCGGACTGAGCGTGTTGCCGTGATCGGTGCCGGCTTGAGCGGTCTCTACGCGGCATTCTTGTTGCAGCGGCGGGGCATCCATGATTACCTCGTTTTCGAGGCACGGAAAACGCTGGGGGGGCGAATCCTGTCGCTTCCCGCCACCGCTCATGGAAATGCCGATCGCGTCGACCTCGGCCCCACGTGGTTCTGGCCGGACATGCAACCGCAACTCGGCAATTTGATCCACGATCTCGGCATCACGAGTTTCGAGCAGCACCAGGCCGGAGACATGATGATCGAGCGCTCGCACGGCGAGCCGCCCGTGCGGCTGCGAGGCTACGCGACCGCGCCGGTCTCGATGCGGCTGGCAGGCGGCATGGCGACGCTGACCGACACGCTCGCCGCCGCACTGAACGCGAAATCGATCCTCGCGGGCGAAGCGGTGCGCAGCCTTCGTTGCACAGGTAGCAAGGTGGAGGTGCGCAGCGAAAACCTGGCGGGCACGGTCACGACCACATGGGTCGACCATGTATTGCTGGCGCTCCCTCCGCGTCTGATCGAGGCCAACCTCAGCTTCGAACCGGCGCTGCCGCGCGCGTTGGCACAGCAATGGCGCAGTACGAACACATGGATGGCGCCGCACGCCAAGTACGTTGCCACGTACCCGTTCGCATTCTGGCGTCAGTCGGGCCTTTCCGGCGAGGCGCGCAGCGCTTGCGGCCCGCTTGGCGAGATACACGATGCCTGCATGGAGCGCGGTGGCGCTGCCTTGTTCGGATTTTTCGGCCTGCCTGCCAGCGTTCGCCGGAACGCGACGGAGGACGTTCTACGCAGGCATTGTCGTGCGCAGTTGGCGCGATTGTTTGGCCCAGACGCCGCAACACCAAAAGCGGAATTCATCAAGGACTGGGCCAGCGATCCTCATACGGCCACAACTCTCGATATCGAGGGCGCGGCGCAACATGCCCTGCCGGCGGCAAATGCGCCGCTTGGCTCGTGGAACGGACGCCTGACCGGCATCGCGAGTGAATGGTCGCAGCAGTTTCCCGGATATATCGCGGGTGCGATCGACGCGGCATATCGCGGCGTCGAGGCGCTCACCCTCCACGATCGGTCGACGTCGAGCCATGGAAGAAAATGGCCTATTTGATGGAGCAATCATGAGAGCGGTTTATCGAGCAGTGCAAATTACCCGTCCCGGCGTTCTGGAGCTGGTCGAAAGGGAAACCCCGATACCGGGCGATGGTCAGGTGCTGATCGAAGTCGAAGCGTGTGGAATATGCGGTGCGGACGCACGCGATATCGAGAATGCGGGCCCGGCTTCGCCCCATGCGCGAATACCGGGCCATGAAGTGGTCGGCCGCATCGTCGCGAGAGGCGCAAACACGCCGTCAACGTGGGAAATTGGCCAGCGCGTCGGAGTGGGCCGGCTTGGCGGTCACTGTAACGCGTGCTCGCAATGCCGGCAGGGCAATTTCCAGCTCTGTCTAGACCAGCCCGTCCTCGGCGCATCTTGCGACGGCGGCTATGCCGAAATGATGCTGGCGCGCAGCACCGGACTCGTGTCGATTCCGGACGAACTGCGTTCGGAAGAAGCCGCGCCCATCCTGTGCGCAGGCATCGCCACGTTCAATGCCCTCAAGAAATGCGGCGCCGAAGCGGGTGACATCGTCGCGATCCTGGGCGTCGGCGGCCTGGGACACATGGCATTGCAGTACGCTCGCCGCATGGGCTTCAAGGTTGTCGCGATCGGTCGAGGCAGTGAAATTGCCGACGATGCCAAGGCATTGGGCGCTCATGTCTACATCGACAATAGCGAGGAGGACGCTGTGGCAAGGCTTATCGGCATGGGCGGCGCGCGCGCTATCGTCACCACCGTCGGTCACGCGAATACGGTGTCGCAAGTGCTGGGTGGACTGGCGCCTCAAGGCCGTCTGATTCTGCTGGGGGCCGGCAAGGACCCGTTGACGGTTTCACCGGGCTACTTCGTAGGCGGCGAGCGCAGCGTCCAGGGTTCTCTCACCGGCACACCCTACGAGAACGAGAAAGCGCTCGATTTCAGCGTTCTGGCCGGCGTTCGTCCGATGATCGAGGTCATGCCGCTCGAGAGGGCCAACGAGGCTTATCAACGGATGCGCTCCGGCGACGTCAAATTCCGCATGGTGCTCACAATGGCGCGTTGACGCGACCAGGCCGGCCGTGAACGCTTCTTCCGACCGCTACGCCCATTTCATGCGCCAGGGCCAGGAAGCCCGCAATGTAAGCGACGTCTTCTTCTCCCCGGCGCACGCCAAGATTGATGCTCTTGTTGATGCCGTGCTCCCCGAGCCGCACAGTGCGGATGGGAAGGCCCTCGCCTTCCTCCACCACCAGCCATTCCGGGAGCACGGCCACGCCGCGTCCGGCCGCAACCAGTTGCAGCATCAGGTCGACCTGCTCGGCGGTTCGGTGAAATTTCGGCTTGCAATGGGCAGGCACGAGAAATCGCGTATAGACGTCGAGCCGCTCCTTGCTTACCGGGACCGTGATGAGTTCCTCGTCAAGCAAGTCCTTCGGCAAGGCAAATTCGTGCGCAGCCAGCCGATGCGCGTCCGGCACCACCAGAACCAGCTCATAGTCGATTACCGGCGAGAAGACGACGTCCGGAACGTCGATAGGGTCGGGCGTAATCAGCAGATCGATTTCGAATCCGAGGAGCGCGGCCACGCCGTCAAAGCGAAATGCCGTCCTCACGTCGAAATCCACGTCCGGCCACGCAGCCAGGTAGTGCGGAGTGAGCCGCGTCAGCCATTTTTGGCAAGGATGGCATTCCATGCCCACACGCAACGAGCCTGTGCGACCTTCGGCAAAATCAACAAGCGTCCGCTCCGCGTGCTCCATCTGGGGAAGCACGCGTTCCGCGAGTGCGAGCAGATATTCGCCCGCATGCGTAAAGCGAAGGCCGCGGCCGTTCTTCGTCCATAGCTTGACGCCGTGCCGTTCCTCGAACTTGCGCACCATGTGCGAGAGCGCGGATTGCGTGACGTTCAACCGCTCCGCAGCGGCAGTGACACTACCAAGGCGCTCGACTTCCATCACGATCGAGAGGTATTGGAGGTCTAGCATTTCCTGTCTCCGTTTACCGGACCTGGGCTTCGTGACGTCAGCGCGAATGCAGCAAGACCGAATACCGGGCCGGGCACCAGGAGCCAGGTCGCATCGAGCCCGATATGCTCGAACAAGATCGTTGTAGCGGCAATCGATGCCACCGTCAGTGCAAAGCCGATTGAGTTTTGAATCGCGAGCGCGCCCCCTACGAGAACGGGCGGACACGACTTCGCCGCAAGCGCTGAGAACTGGGGCGAATCGGCAATAACCGAAGCACCCCAAACCATCAGCAAGGCCACGACGGCCTCGGGAGCAAGGTAGCGCCAACCGAGCGAAAAAATAAGCGCGCATAGCCCTGAAATTGCCAGCGCACCGACGGCAACCCTGGCACTCCCAACGTATCGCGACAGGGTTCCGCCAATCAGCGAGCCGAGGGCGCCTATGCCGATGACGATAAACGACCAGCCCGAAACCTGGGTGCCGGGAAAGTGCGTTGTCAGCGACGTCCGTGCAATCAGCAGCGGCACCGCGGTCCAGAACGTGTAGAGTTCCCACATGTGGCCAAAATACCCGAGTGTCGCGGCGCGAAACCCGCGAATCCGGAATGCCGCAAGCACGGACGGCTGCCGGGCCGCCGATCTGTTTGGGTCCGTCGCCCCGCGAGACCGCACAGCGGCATGCGGTCCGTCTCCCAGTGCGGCGATGATGCAAGCGCCGCCTATCGCGAGTATCGACGAGGCGGAAGTGATGAGTTGCCACGGAAAGCCCGTTCCCATCAAACGCATCGCATGAGGGAGTGCGGTGCCGAGCGTGAGCATGGCGACCAGTTGAGCGAGGGCCTGCCCCGTGCGCTCCGGTGCCCAGCCGACTATCAGCTTCATCCCCATCGGATAGATGCCGGCGAGGCAAACGCCCACGCCAAACCGGAAGAAGGCTCCGCTGACAAGGCCGGTGGAAAGCCAGGCAAAGCCGAAGTTGAAAACCGCTCCGGCGATTGCGCTGCAGACGAAAATCCGGCTCGCGCGAAAGCGGTCGGCTGCGCCGCTCAACGAAATAAAGAGGGTGCCAAGGATGAAGCCTAGCTGCACCGCGTTCGTCAACCACCCGATGTCGGCCGCGCTCGCGTGCCAGATTCGCATCAGGTCGGCGGCGGTGCTATTGGCACTGAACCACAACGCTGTCCCGAAGAGCTGCGCGATTGAGATCGACGCTACCGGGCCGAACCGATCGACGAGCAGCTTTCGCAGCCCAGTCGCCCTGATGGATACGCTTGAACTCATTGCATGTTCCGACGAAAACCGACTTATACAGCCGTCAGTTGGCCGAGCCAACGCGAATCTCGCGGGGACGGGCGACGATGCAGCCGCTTGTCGAGCAGCGTGCGCGCCTTGGCAGCCTCGCCGCTTCGCATGAGCGAGACGAGCAGCGTGTCCTCCACAATTTCGCGTTGCGCGCCGCTTCCGCCAATGCGCACGACGTCGCGGGCCACGGGTTCGAGAATTTCCACGCAATGCGCGTAGTTTTCGTCGGCGAATGCCAGGGCCGCCCGGCAAATCGCCGGGACAACGGGCCCGGCGGGCAGGTTTCCGGACTCCACGAGCGCGAGGAGGGCGTGGACGCGCTGCTCGAGCCCTTCCCTATCGCCTGTCGCCGCAGCAACCAGGGCCATGTGGAAGTCCGCAAAGGCGAAGCCGGCTTGTTTGAAATAACCGGAGGCGTACTTCGCGGCGGCGTCCCACATCCCCGCGGGGACCGTGTGGCCATACGCCTGCATGCGCCAAAGAAACGATGACGTGTCGCTCACGATATTGACGGGAACCCCCAACGAGGCCGATGGCGCAACGTGCTCGTCGTATACCGCGAGTGCCCGTTCGGTGTCCCCTCGCTCCAGCGCGACGAGCGCGGCGTGCCATGCGATGTGGCCATGAAGCACGCCATTTTTTCCGTACTCCGGCAGCCAGCCGGCAATCACCCGCTCCGCTTCGTCGTTGGCGCCGGCTTCGTACAGGACATGCGCAACCGCATGGACTGCGTTCACATTGTGACGGCGCAATTCGAGCGCGCGTTGCGTCAAGGCGCGCCCCAGCCGAACATCACCGTTCTCGCCGTGCGCCCAACCCCGATAGGTCAGAAACCACCAGTCGTCGGCATCGAAGTGTCGTGCGTGACGCTCGCAGAGGTCCACGCGCGCCTGGTCGTGGCTGGCCATCCCGGAGAACGCGAACAGGCCGAATGCGCCAAGCGGCAACGAGAGGACGAGAATGTCGCGCGGCCACCTGTCCGCATGCGCCAGCGCTGCCGCAAGCGCCTTCGGAGCCTGCCCGTTGATCGCAAAAGAAAGGACTTCTACATGACTGCGTTCACGCTCCGTTCCGTTGTGAAGCACCAGTTCCATCGCCTTTGCAATCTTCGCGCGCGCGTGAGTGACCTCTGCGCAAATAGCGTGCAAGCGCGCGCGTGCTGCATAAGCCAGCGCGAAATCCGGGTCTGCCGCAATCGCTTCGTCCAGTGTCTCGCCGGCACCCGGCCACAGCGACAGAAGAAGATCAACGCCAGCCTGATAGCGCTCGGCCGCAAGGTCGGAAGTCGTCGAGAGTGGCAGGCTGTAGCGGTCGAGGCGGGACATAAAGCAGGTAACTCCAGTGGCAGTCAGTGGCAATCGCGAGCGTTCGAGCACCGGTCGTCCGTTGCCGACGACGGCACGATGCTTCAGCACAGGAAAGCACTATTAGACCCATTTTTCCCGTGTCGGTATTTCGATGAATGGTCAAGATGTATAGAATATCGGTCAACCGGATCGCTAACATGAATTGGGAAACCATTGAAACCCCCGCTGGTGTATCACCCCCGGCTCCCCTCACGGTACGCGCCCAGTTCGTCCCTGCCCGCCACTTTTTCCCCGAGCATTCGCATCACTGGCACCAGATGGTCTACGCGATATCCGGCGCGCTAACCGTCATATCGGAAGCCGGGTCGCTCGTCATTTCGCCGGAACAGGCCGTGTGGCTGCCGACCGGCTTGCGCCATCGCGTCGGCTCGCTTCTGGGCGCCGAGTTCCGCAGCCTGTGGATAGCCGACGACATGGGCGATTCCCTGCCGGGAACGGGCCCACGAGTCTTTGCGGTTTCGCCTCTGCTCAAGGCGCTCATTGTCGAGGCGAACGAGATAGAGGGACAGGATGACGATGACGGATACGCCGGCCGCATCACGCATTTGATTCTCGACCAGCTCCGGCGTGCCCGCCCGCTGCCTACCGCGCTACCGTGGCCGCGCGACGAATCCCTGGCAGTGCTTTGCGAGGCGCTTTATGCTGACCCGGCGGACACGCGCGGCCCGGAGGAATGGGGGCGGATATTGGGCATGTCGGAGCGCACCCTCGCCCGGCGCTTTGTTGCCGAGACCGGAATGAGCCTGCGTTCGTGGCGGCGCAGAATGCGCCTCTTCAGGGCGATTGAACTGCTGGGCGGCGGTATGGGCGTGACGCGAACGGCGATGGAGCTCGGCTACGGCTCGACCTCGGCGTTTGTCTACGCGTTTCGCCTCGAGATGGGTAGCAGTCCGCAAGTTTATATGCGAGGCCGCGGCGATGAGCTGAGCAGTCGCGTCGCGCCGCAAGCGGCGCCGCTTTCGGCGAAAGCGGGTCGGTGAAATCGGAGACAAGAACGGCTTGCCATGGTCTTCCATGGCAAGCCGCGAGCGAGAGCGCGTCAGACCACGATCAAGCGAGCATATCCTTGGCGTCGCCGGCTTCTACGCTAACGCTGGTGCACGGCGACTCGTTTCTGACGTAAAACTTGTAGCCGATAAAAACCACGAAGACCCAGACGGCGGAAACGACCAGCGAGATACGCATGTCCGGCAGGATGGCGATGCCAACCAATACCGCTGCCAGGAAGATCAGCGCGATGTAATTGCTGTACGGATAGAAGGGCATCCTGTAGGCAATCTGGCCTTCGTCGCCCCGCTGCCGCCTGGCTTTTCGGAATCCGAAGTGGCTAATCACGATTGAGCCCCACGCACAGACCAGCGCGAATACCGTCACCGAAGAAAACAGTTCGAAGGCCTGCCCGGGCATGAAGTAATTCAGCAACACGCCTGCGAACATGGTCGCGAAGACCATCAAGATCGCCCGATGCGGAACCTTGCGGCTATTCGTGACACCCAGGAACGCGGGCGCATTCTTTTGCAGCGACAGGTTATAAAACGTCCGGCTATTGGTGAAGACGCTTGCGTTCACCGCAGACAGCACCGCCATGATGACGACCAGATTCATGATGCTCGCCGCCGCCGGAATGCCCATTTTCGTGAACACCTCCACAAATGGGCTGCCCTTGGTCGTCAAGGAAGTCCACGGGAAAACCGTCAGCAGGACTGCGATGGCGCCGACGTAGAAAATCAGCAGGCGCCAGAACGTCGCGTTGATGGCCTTGGGCATTGTGGTCTTGACATCCTTCGTTTCTCCCGCCGCGAGACCCAGATTTTCTACCCCGCCGAATGCAAAGGTGACCATCACAATGGCAAGGAACGTCCCACTGGCTCCCTTGGGAAAGAATCCTCCGTGGTCGACGAGGTTGCGATAGCCGATAGGCACTCCGTTGTTTCCGATGCCAAAGACGACCATGCCCACACCGAAAGCGATCATTGCCACAATGGCTGCGACCTTGACCAGCGCGAACCAGAACTCCGCCTCACCGTAGATCTTTACGCCGATGATATTGACCAGGAACATCAGCGACACGGCCGCCCCGGCCGTCACCCAGATGGGAATGGCCGGAAACCAGAAATGCATGTAGTTCCCGAGTGCGTTCAAATCCGCGGCACTCGTGGCAAGCAAGAAAATGAATGCATTCCAGCCGTTCAAAAATCCGGCGAATCGATGGATATAGCGATTCGAATAGGAAACGTACGAGCCGGAAACCGGCTCTTCCACCGCCATCTCCCCCAGCGCGCGCATGACGAAATAGATAGCGATAGCGGCCAGCACGTACACCAGCAGGATGGCCGGCCCTGCCGTCTTGATTGCCCACGACGACCCGTAAAACAGCCCGGTTCCGATTGCGCCGCCAATGGCGATCATCTGGATGTGCCTGTTTTTCAGGTCTCTTTTTAGATCTTCCTGCTCGTATGTCTGAATTTTATCGCCGTGGCTCATGTCGCCTCCTAAGAAATGTTCGATTGTTCTTGTGATTTAATATGCATTCCTGAATAAATATAAGCGTAGTCAGGAAGTACGCCGTCTCTGTCGACTATCAGAGTCCCGCGAGCGCGGTGGTCAGACGGCTGATCGCTTCGTCAATAGTGGAACGCGGGCACCCGAGGTTCGCGCGCATATAGCCGTGCCCTTCTATGCCGAACTTCTGACCCTTGTCGAGCCAGAGCTTCGCGTGGGTCAACATGAACTTGTTCAGTACGTCGGCATCCATGCCGAGACCGCGGCAGTCCATCCACGAAAGGTATAGCGAGTCGGCAGGCATTACCTCGATCTTCGAGGTAATGCTGTGCACCGCGCTGCGAAAATGCGCATGATTTTCGCGAAGATAGCCGAGCAACTCGTCGAGCCATGGCTCGCCATGGGAATAAGCGGCCTCTGCCGCGACCATACCCAGGACATTCACGGCCGGATACATGTTGCGGTCGAACTGGCGATGAAGCGCTTCCCGCAAGCGGCGGTTCGGCACGAAGAGGTTTGCGCTTTGCAAGCCAGGAAGATTGAAAGTCTTGCTCGGCGCGGTACAGGTGATACTGTTTTCCGCGAACCTTGCGTCCAGCGACGCAAACGGCAGGTGCTTTTTGAGCGGGTTGATGACGAGGTCCTGGTGAATCTCGTCCGAAATCACGAGCACGCCCCGGCGCAGACAGATTTCGCCCATCGCGCGCAGTTCGTCTTCTGACCACACGTTTCCGGTCGGATTGTGAGGGTTGCTAAGGATGAACAACCGGGTGTTGTCCTTGATCGCCGCTTCGAACGTTTTCTCGTTGAAGCGGTATGCCGTTCCCACGCGCTCAAGAGGGGCATACGCGAGATGGCGGCCATTTAGAAGGACGTCATCATGGAAATGGGCATAGACGGGGGGCTGAATCAGCACAGAATCGCCCGGCGCCGAAAAAGCCTGAATGGCGTTTTTGAGCGCGGTGATGACGCCGCTCGACTGGAGAACCCACTCCTTGGGCACGTCCCAACCAAAGCGCCTGGCCTGCCAGCCGGTCACCGCTTCGACGTAGCGCTCGGTGGCGCCGCGGGAGTACCCGAAGACGCCATGCTCGACGGCCTCATGAAGCGCATCGATTACCGGCTGGGGCGCCCGGAAATCCATGTCTGCCACCCACATTGGCAACGGGTCCGCAGCGTATTCGTCCGCGCAAAGCAGTCTTTCTCCGAACGCCCATTTCAAGGAATTGGAATGCTTTCGGTCGATGACCTCGTCGAACACCGACCTCGGCTTTCCGGATGAGGCTCCGCGGCCCTGCATTTCTGGATGAATCTTCACAGTCACTTCCATTCGCGATAGAACGGTACGCCCGCGGCGTAGCTTCGTATTGCGATTAGAGTAGCAGCGCGAAATTTTGAGCAACAATGGTATGTTCTCATGGTGCAGTGAGCGTAGCTCATGGATGCCCGGAGCCCCGCCGGACAGGGCCTCAGACAGCCAGCGCCACCAGAAAGCGCGAAACCATGTTGTATGCGGCGACTGTCGCTACCGCCTCCACGGTCTTCGATTCCCCAAAGCGTTCCTTCAATTCCTCGATGGTGGCGGCTTCCACCACGACGTTCCGGGTCGACTGATCGGTGAGCTTGATCAGCGCGATTTCCCGGTCGTCGAATGCGGGATGCTCGACGTGCGCCGATTTGAGAGCCTCCGCCTTTTCGCGTGTCCCGCCTGCCTCCAGATAGGCCGGGTAGTGCACATTCCATTCGAAGCTGGCGCCGTTGAGTACCGCGACGCGCAGCATAATGAGTTCGCGATACTCCAGTTCCAGACTGAAATCGGCGCGAACCCTGCGCAGCAGCTCGTTCCACCCGGCGGCAAGCGGAAAGCTCCTGAGCAGAACACGGTCGATCCCGATGAGCTCGCCGTTGGGACGGCGCGCGCGCATGCCGGCAAGCAATGCTTCGGGGGCTGCGTCACCGTCCTTCCATGGGGTGACACGTACACTGCTGTTCATAAAGCTCTCCTGAAAAATTCGCTTCGGCTCGCACGGCGAACTGCGCTCATGCAAAGCCGTCCAGCATCATTTTTCGGCACGCGCTGACAGCCCACAACTGCTATATTCTTTGCAGGACACAAAGAAAATCTTTCATGAGAGCCCCCATTTTTCTTAACGCCCTGCGCGCGTTCGAAGCCAGTGCCCGGCATCAGAGCTTCTCTTCGGCCGCGTCCGAACTCAATGTCACGCCGGCTGCGGTTGGACAACTCGTCCGTTCCCTGGAGGAGTGGCTGGGCGCGCCTCTGTTCCATCGGGAGAGCAGCGGTCGAGCCCGGCTCGTGCCGACGGAAACAGCCGAGCGGGCGTTGCCGGATATCCGCGCCGGCTTCGACCGCCTTGCCATCGGGCTGAGCCGCCTGCGCGAGAGTTCGAGGAACGGCGTGCTGACCGTGGCCGTCAGCCCGTCGTTCGCCGCAAAGTGGCTGCTACCGCGCATCGAACATTTTCATGCCGTGTGCCCGGAAACCGATGTCCGTCTGGATACGAACCTCAAGCTCGTGGACTTTGCCGCGCAGGGCATCGACATTGGAGTGCGCTATGGCCGCGGCTCATGGCCGGGTCTCGTCGCCGAAAAGCTGATGGACGAGAAAATCTTTCCCGTCTGTTCGCCGGCCTGGCTCGCGAAGCATGGCAAATTCAAACGTCCCGATGACCTGGCAGGCAAGGCATTGATCCATGACCTCTCGGTCGACGCGCATATTGGATTTGCGTCGTGGGCCGACTGGCTTCAACGGGCCGGCGCCACGAAGGTCGACGCGACGCGAGGCATGCAGATAAACAATTCCGCCGCGGTGCTGCAGGCCGCGATCGACGGACACGGCGTAGCGCTGGCGCGAAGCGTCATGACGAGTGACGACCTTGCCGCCGGCCGGCTCATCCGTCTCTTCCCGACGCTGGAGCAGGCCTCGGAACTGGCGTACTTCATTGTCTATCGCGCGGAATGCGCATCCTTGCCGAAGCTGGTCACATTCCGCGAATGGCTGATTCAAGAGGCCGGGTCGACCGCCTGACGAAAGCCGACCCGGCCCGGCGCCCGGTCGTTCGATCTCTGCCCTATGGCTCTATATGGCCCGATGATGGCCACCGCGGCCGTGCCCTACTCCACCGTGACCGATTTGGCGAGATTGCGCGGCTTGTCGACATCGGTCCCACGCAGGCATGCCACGTGATAGGCCAGCAATTGCAGCGCCACCACATGCAGCAGCGGCGAAAGCGGCCCGATCCACGCGGGCATGTGAATCACCCTCACCCCGGGCGCGAGCGTCAGTCCCGTGTCCAGATCGGCCAGCACGAAAAGCCGTCCGCCGCGCGCTCGCACTTCCTCCATGTTCGACTTGAGCTTGTGCAGCAGCATGTCGTTGGGCGCCGTGACGATCACCGGCATCGACTCGGTCACGAGCGCCAGCGGGCCATGCTTGAGCTCGCCGGCCGGGTAGCCCTCCGCATGAATATAGGAAATCTCCTTGAGCTTGAGCGCGCCTTCCAGTGCGATGGGATAGTGCGTGCCGCGCCCGAGAAACAGCGCGTGCTCGGTCGGGCTTAGCGCCTCGGCCCACGCCATGATCTCGGGTTCGCGTGCGAGCACGTTGCGCATTGCGTCGGGCAGCGCGGCGAGCTGCTGCATATAGGTCGCCGCCTCGCTCCCGCTCACGCGCCCGCGCTGCCGGCCCATCATCAGCGCGAGCACGAACAGCGCGACGAGCTGGGTCGTGAACGCCTTCGTCGAGGCCACACCCACTTCCGGGCCGGCTTCGGTAATGAACGCCCAACGGCTTTGCCGCACCATCGCGCTCCCCGCGACGTTGCAGATCGCCAGCGTGCGCAGCTCGCCCATCGACTGGGCATAGCGCAGCGCCGCCAGCGTGTCGGCGGTTTCGCCCGACTGGGAGACCGCCACGACGAGCGTATTGCGCTGCGCGACGTGGTCGCGATAGCGGTACTCGCTCGCAATCTCGGCCCGCGCGGTCACGTTGGCGAAACGTTCGAACCACCCGCACGCAGTAAGCGCCGCATAGTAGCTCGTGCCGCAGCCAAGCAGCAGCAGGTTCGCCACATCGCTTAGTTCACCTGCTTTCGGCATGCCGTCCTGGCGCGGCTCCAGGTCGACCACCGTCGCGAGCGTGCGCGCCACGGCCACGGGCTGCTCGAAGATCTCCTTCTGCATGAAGTGCTGGTAAGCGCCGAGTTCGGCATCCGCCGCGTGGCGCGCGAATGCGATCTCGCGGCGCGCGACCGGCTGGCCGTCCTTGTCGCAGATCTGCACGTTCTTGCCTTCGATATCGACGAGATCGCCCTCCTCCAGATACACGAAGCGCTCCGCGCAGCCCGAAAGCGCGAAGGTATCCGAGGCGAGAAATACGCCTTGTGCGCCGATGCCGACAACGAGCGGCGAGCCCTGGCGCGCGCCGATCACCCGGTTCGGCTCGTCGCGGCACATCACGGCAATCGCGTAAGCGCCTTGCAGCAGCCGCGTCGCGTTGTGAACGGCGGCCAGGATGTCGCCGCAATAGTGCTCGTGCACGAGATGCGCGATCACTTCGGTATCGGTCTGGCTATTGAACTGGTAGCCCTTCTCCGCGAGCGCCTTGCGCAATTGCTCGTGATTTTCGATGATACCGTTGTGCACGACCGCGATCTGCTCGCCCGAAAAGATCGGGTGCGCGTTGTCGATCACGGGCATGCCATGCGTCGCCCAGCGCGTATGGGCGATCCCCGTCACGCCGTCCAGCGCGACGGCGCGCGCATCGGCTTCCAGCGAGCACACGCGCGACAACGTGCGCACACGCCGCGCCTCTCCGCTTTGCAGCACCGCCACGCCACATGAGTCATACCCCCGGTATTCGAGCCGCTTCAAGCCCTCCAGCAGCGAAGGCACGATGTTGCTCCTCGATACGCCTGCCACGATGCCGCACATATGCGCCTCCCAGTTTCATCGGTCGATCGATTCGTTGTACTACTCTTGCGCGGTCTGGCGGGTGCATCGGTCCGATTCCGATGGCGCCACTTCGTCGCGCTCGCTGAAATCCGCTTCGCGCAGGCCGGTTGGCGAAAGCGAAACAAAATGCATGGAGTCGGGGCCGCGCGCGATGCCGATGGCACCGGTGTTGCCCCAGGCAAACGGCGCCCGTTCGAAGCCGCGCAGGCGAATGTCGCTCCCGGAGAGCGTGAGCGCCATCAGCCGTCCGTCGCGCGTGGGCACATAGGCCACGTTGCCATTCACTCCAATGCTCGCTTCGCGCACCGAGGCCGGCAGACAATCGAGCCGGGCCGTCACCTGCCCGCCCTCATCGATCAGTAATACAGAAGAACGGCCGTCCTCTGTCGTCGCTTCGAGCACGAAGCGCTCTACGGCGGGGACCCATGCGGCGGCGTAGACGTAGTACTGCACGCGCGGCATCTCGCTGGCGTCTGCGGGACGCACGAGCCGGCCGGTCACAGGGTCGAGCACTGCGTACTCGAGCTGGGCGATGATCGAGCCCGGAATGTACTTCTGCCACACGAGCAGTGCATGCGTAGGCGAGCCGGCGACGACCGGCCACCATTCGCGCACGTGCGCGGCCACGTCCACATGCAGCAGCTGGCCGCCACGATCGTTGTAGACCTTCACGTACACGCCGCCGCCCGTGCCGAGATTGTCCACGCCGCCGCCATCCACCCAGTCCGCCGAATAGAACACGACGAAGCGGTCGCCCACGGCGGTCACGTGGCCGGAATGGCCGCCGGATTCGACATCGTTCGGATAGGGCTTGATGGGCGAGAGGTCCTGGTGATAGACGCCATAGCGCTGGCTGATCGTGCGCGGCGCGTTCCAGCCGTCCTCGAAGCTGACCATGATGTTGCCGCTCGTGCTCTGGGCGACCGACACGGGCTCCTGCGCCTCGGGCCGGCTGATGAAAATGTGCACCTTCGCAAGATGGTGATGCGGCGGCGACCACTCGCCCACGTAGACATCATGGGGCCAGTTGCCGTCCGGATTCGCTCCGCGCGGCGGCAGCCCGGAGCTGCTGAAAAAGACCCAGCTCCGGTCTCCCCCGGCGCTCGCGTAACCAATGCCGTGCATGAAGCGCCGCTCGTCGCCGAGACCCGGCGCCGGCACGGCCACCACGGCCCCGGCCGGCGCGCGCCGCGCGCTAACGGTGTTCGGGTCGGCGCTGCGGCCGGGCGTTGCCAGCATGCCCAGCACGGCGGCCAGCATGGCCGCGGCGACGCGCGCACGCGTCCTGCGTTCGCGGCCGCGCCGCGGCATATCGAATCGACGGATCATGGCTGCAAGCCCTGTGTGGCATCGACGCGAGAAGCGTCCTTTGTGCCCTGGCGCGCTCAGTGCCGTCTATGGCCCGACGCGCGAGGCGAGCCGCCGGTCGGTGCCCCGCGCAACGTCTCGGCCGGCGCGCGCGGCAGCGAATACCGCAGCGGCGGCATCTGATTCAGGGCGTGCGGTGCGGAGGCACCACGCGGCACGTCGCCTTCGGCGAGCTCCGGCTGCGGCAGCACGCGCAATGCGGAAATCAGTCCGTTCGCGTCGTGCGAAGCAACCAGCACTCGCGGCACCTCGCCGCTCTCGTGCCGCACGCCGCTGGCCAGCGCGCCAGGCTCGACCGTGAGACCGGCTTTACGCCGCAAGAGCCGCTGGGTGCGCGATTTCGATGCGAACGGGTGCGCCACGCGCGCGAGGACCATCCACATCACCAGCACCGAAGCCATGGCGCCGATCGCGGCGAAGTAGGACAGCAGTTCCGGTATCGACAAATCGCCCTGTCCGAACGGCAGCAGATACCGGTACGCGTAGATCGTGATCCCGGCCCACATCGAACCGACGCAGGCCGGACGCAGCAGGCGGAACCAGAGGATGAGCGCGACCCCGCGCGTGAGGCCTTTATCCCTGATGATCAGTTGCGGGTGGCGCAGGGAGAGATCAATGACGGGCATGTTGTTCATGCTGAATACCTCTATCAGGGCTGGTCCAGACGGCCCGTTTGCCACGCCGTCCGAAAACGATGGCGGGCAGCGCGACAACGGTCGTGACCATGTTGATTAACCAGAACGCGAGCGGATACCAGACTGTGTCCATCAGGTACAGCAGCAACTTTTCGTCGTAGCACCGGTCGATCAGGCAACCGATGATGATCTGCAGCACGCAGGTCGCCACGAGCAGCATCCCGTGCCAGTGCGGCAGCAAGGAGACGTGCCAGTCGGGCGGCAACGGGTAGAAGGCGCCCACGAGCGCGAGCAGCAAAATGAAAGACATCGAGTACGCCCAGGCAATGCCGAGCGCGTACTCGACAAAAAGCGGCCACATCATGAAGCGGGGCGAAAAAAGCAGCGTCTTCGCGTACTTGAACAGCACTTGGATGCCGCCCTTGGCCCAGCGCAGGCGCTGCTTGTACAGGCCCTTGAGCGTCTCGGGCATCAGAATCCAGCTGAGCGCATGCGGCTCGTAGGCCACGCGCCAGTCGCTGCACTGGAGCTTCCAGCTGATGTCGATGTCCTCGGTCAACATGTCCGAGCTCCAGTAGCCCACGTCCGCAAGCGCGCTCTTGCGAAACATCGTGATGACGCCGGACACCGTGAAGATGCGCCCATAAACCTGCTGCGTGCGCTTGATGAGCCCGACGATCGACGAGAATTCGCCCACCTGCATGCGCCCGAGCAGCGAGGTGCGCGTGCGGATGCGCGGGTTGCCCGTCACCGCGCCCACGTTCTGGTCTGAAATGAAGTGCTCCAGCATCCATTCGATCGCGTCCTCGCCCAGCAGCGAGTCGCCGTCGATGCACATGAGATATGGCGCGCTGGTAATCGCCGCGGCCGTCGTCAGGCCGATCGCCTTGCCCTCGTTCTTCGCATGGTGGATCACCGTCAAACGAGGAATCTCCGTCGCCAGCTGGTTCAGGATTTCGCCGGTGCGGTCGCGGCTGCCGTCGTTGACGGCATAGATTTCATAGTTCGGATAACCAAGCGTATTCAGATGATGAAAGACCCGGCGTGCGTTCGCCTCCTCGTTGTAGCAGGGCACGATGATGGCGACCTTCGGCATCCCGGCCCTCGCCAGGGCGCGCTGCGAGCGGGTCCGGCCGTGCTCCAGAGCAAAGAAGTGGACGATCCCTCCTATCATCCACAGATACGACATGAAGAACGGATAGAAGAAAATGAAGTCCTGCAGCCGGTTGATGACGACGTGCATCATTGCGCGAGGCTCCTGTTGGTGCTGGCCTTCAACAGGGCCTGGATCGACGTGGGATCGAGACGCGAGCGCATCGACATGACGTCCGCCATCTCGACCTCGCTCGGCACGTCGCGTGCGAAATTGTCGGGGTAGTAGCCGTAACTCACCATGCCGTTCTGCCGCAGGTGGCGCATCTGGTCGGCGAGCCGGGCGGTGGGCACGCTCGCCCCCGTGTGCGAGTCCGCGGCCTCCAGCAGGAAAACGGTGCGCCGCGGACCATCCGGCTCCGCGCGCACTTTTTTGGACAGCGAATCGAGCCAGCTATCCACCGACGTAATGCCCTGCCGTGACGGCATGGCCAGCAGGCCCACGTAGTCGTATACCTGCACGAAAGCCGGGTAGTTTTGCGCATAGCGTTGCCCCGCGGCCGGATCGGTCACGACATCGGGGAAGATCGTACGCACGGCGAGTACGTCCGCGGCGTTCTGGCTGTCGACCACGACCTGCTGGAGCTCCCGCGTGAAGTCGATCAGATGACTCGTCTTCAGGTCGCTCCACCGCTTCAACCGGGCCGGATCCGCATGGATCTGGCTGATGTTGCCCGGCAGACTCCAGCGCGCCAGCTGCTGGCGCCCCGCCGCGCTGTTGTCCTCGTAGTCGGTCAACATTGCGTCTTCGCCGAAGAGCACGCCCGTGAACGCGGAGTACTTGCCGAGGTCCTCGTACAACTCGCGAACATAGCTGCGCGCAGCCGGATCGTAGGGGCTGAGGCGCTTCACGCCCGAGGCGCCCGGCGGCAGCGTGCTGCCCGAAACGGCGCTCACATACTGCATGCGGCCATCGAGCGCCGTGGGCGTCGCGAACGCGAGCACCGGCATCCACGCATAGACGTTGACGTCGGCGCGCGTGTTCAACTGCCATGCGGCCCGGCAGAACAGATCGGAGCGCATGGGCAGATGGCGGTTCGGGAAGTACAGGGCCCGCGCGAACCCGGATTTGTCGGGGTCGGAGTACGCCTGCAGGTACACCGAATTCGGCTTCAGGCGATACATCCGCTCGATCAGGTCACCCAACTTTTTCTCCTGCACGTCCGGCGAGGGGTCGTAGACGTCGTCCAGCGACACCACGACAGAGCGCTCCACCGGATTGACTTCGCCGCGGTTCTCCGCGGGCTCGCGCATCGAGCGCTCGAAGCCGCCGACGTCGATGTCGTACATCAGGAGAATGCGGCGCAGGCGATCGAGCGGAACGTCGCTCGTATTCGGCCCGGATTCGAGCGTGAACTGCGTAGGCATGCCGAGCTTCGTCGAGACATTGCGCACCTGCAGGTTCTCCGCGCCATACGGCCACACCATGGAGCGCACCGTGGCGCCGGTTTGGGCCTTGATCTGCCCGATGCATTTGGCGAGATCCCCGTGCACGCGCGCTTCGAACTCGGCGTCGGTCTCGTAGCGCGACTGATCCTTGAGATACAGGTGCGAGGTGGCGGCCGGCAATTCGTTGCCTTGCGGATTCGCAACCGCGCCGTGGTGCAGATCGTGTGTATGCGACGCGAGCTCGACGAGTCCCGATTTAGCCACGACGCGCACGTCGTCCCACGACATGAACGTGTCGCGCGGCACGACCACGGTGTCGGACAGGCGAATGCCGGTGTCCGCCGGGGTGTCGACCCACGACGTCACGATACCCATCACCGCGGGATAGTTGAACTCCTGGAGCAGCGGCAGCACCTTCGTGTAGTGGCTCTTGAAGCCGTCGTCGAACGTGAGCAGCACCGGGCGCGGCGGCAGCGGCTTGCCCCCGTTGCGCGAAGCGACAACCGCGTTGAAGCTGACCGCGTGATAGCCGTTCTCGTGCAGCCAGGAAAAGATCGACGTAAGCGTGCCGGTGTCGATCGCATAGGGATCGATCACATTGTTCGTGGCGAATTCGTCCCGCAGATTGTCACGGACGTCGTGGCAGCAGATGACCCGGAACGTCTTGCCGTCGGCCGGATCGGCCGGCGGCAGGATGTCGATCAGCTTTGCCGGAACCAGCGAGGGAAACAGCGTACACCCTGCCATGGTGCCCAGACAGCCGCAGATGAAACGTCTACGGGAATACATATTCGGCCTCCTTTCGATAGTCGAGATCAGAAGGGAACGGCGAGCGTCGCGTAGGCCGTGCCGGACCATTCACGCGCCCCGTCATAGTCGTGGCTGAGCGCGCCGAGGCCATACGTCAGGGTAATGTCGTGACGGAAGGTCCACGCATGCTCGAGGCGTACCCCCCCTTCCGCGCTCGTGCCGTAGCCGCGCTCGTTATAGGCGCCCGCGGTCAGATAGATCCGCTGCACCAGCTGCTTCTCGCCGGCGCGCCAGATGGCCCACTGATGCATCGCGACGAATTCGGCCGTGTAGTCGCGCGACGGCGAGTAGTACGGCTGATTCGCAAGCGTGTTGCTGGTCGTGTTCAGGTTCATCGAAACGTTCACGAACTGGTTCGGCAAAGTGAGGACACGCTGCGTGCCGCTCGCTGCAATCTCCTGATTGAAGTTGGTATCGGAAAAGCGCGTTGCCGTGTACGACAGCGAAGCCGAGCGTTGGTCGGCGTCGGTGTAGTTGACGCTCGCGCCGGCCGTCTTGCCCCACAGATGCTCGACGTAGGCCTTGAACGGCAGGTTGTTGGTATCGCTATCGACCGAAGCGCTTGCCGATATGTAATCGCTGAACGCATACGTGACCTCGCCGTTGCCGCCCGTGCGTGCGTCGGGGCCGATCGAGCGGGTGGCCTCGGCGGTGACGTCGAGCGGTCCGTTGCGGTAATCGCCGCCAACGCCGCTGCGTGTGCGGCTGACGTTGCCGATATTCGTGTTGGCATGGCCGAAGAACGTATCGGCGAACACGCGCCAGTTGTCGTAGATCGGCGGCGAATAGATTTGCGTCTCGATGCTGTACTCGTTATCCGCCAGCACCGAGTTGCCGTGCTCGCCGTTGAACTCGATGGACAGCTCCGGCGCGCGGTAGGCGTTGTAGTCGCGCTTGAAGCTGCGCACCGCGGAGTTCTCCGGGAAGGTGTCGTCGAATGCGCTGTCGACGAGCCGCGCATTCGAGTAGTCGTCGAGCATCAGCGAGGTGCGCCCGAGCCCCGCCAGCGCTTCTATGTTGTCGGGGTGATCGGTCAGCGTCGCTGTATACATGTCGCGCGCGCGGCGTGTCTGCGAAACGCCGAGCACCGCGTCGGCCTCCGCATTGCGCACGTCGGCACTGAACGGCACCTGTTGCTTCAAGCGTTCGAGTCCCGCCATACCCGCGCTCGTCTGACCAATGTAGATCTGGTACTGCGCGAGCAGCTGGTAATAAAGCATGTAATCGTCATTGGCAAGATTCCAGGGTTGAACCTCATTGGCCGGCGGCAGCGCTGCACGAATGTCTTCCAGCACCTGATGTGCCTGCGCGTACTTGTTCTGGTCCGTGAGTGCGTAGAACAAGCCCTCGCGCAGATCGATCGGCCGCGTATGCGTGCCGTACTGGAAACCGCGCGTGGCGGAGTCCGCCGTGGACGCCGTGGCCTGCTGGATCGCCTTGCGATAGACCTGCTCCGCCTTGCCCGGCTGCTGGAGGTAGCTGTAGGCGGAGCCCGCGGAGGCGAGCGCTTCGATGGAGATACCCGCGCCCGGCGGAATCGATTCGAACTCCGTGATGGCGTCTTCCATCCTGCCGCGTGCGGCATACGCCACCGTGAGGTCGCCGGCCAGCGAGGCGCGGACCTCGGTGTAATCGGGCGTTTTCGGCAAACTCGCCTCGAATTCGTGCGCGCGGCGAATCGCGTCGTCGAGCGCGTCGAACCGGTCATGGCTCGACATGGCGCGAACCTTTTCGCGTCCGCCTCGCACCTGCTGGCGAATGCTGAGCTCCTGAATCTGCGCGATGTCGACAGGCGAGAACACGTCGGGGCGGGCTTTGGCCTCTTCGAGCGCGCGAACCGCGCCGCCGCTCGCCGCGAGCCCGAGAACCTGCTGGCGAAGATCCGCGCCCGGCGCCGCGGCGGGCTGCGGCGGCGCCGGCTGTTCGGGCTCGCCGCCGGCCGAGCCTTGTTGCGCCTCTATGGTGCCGCGATTGGTGCCGAGATTGGTACCGAGATCCGCACCCTCATCCGGGGCCGCGGCGTCGTTCGCTTGCGCGGGTCCCGGCGCGGGTTCCTGGGCCGGTCCGCTCGTCGCTTCCGGCATGCCTTGAGCCGGCTGCGCGTCGGCGATCAGCTCCGGCGCGGGCTGCGGTGACGGCAGGGGTGTTGTGGGTGCCGCGGCACGTGTGGGCGCCATAGAGGCCGTTGGCGCCGCCGGCGTCGCATCGGCGACGATGACGTCAGGCCCTCGCGCGGCATCGTCCTGCGGAGCCGCTGGAGCCGCCAGCGGCTCCGGAGGACTCTGTGGAGAACCTTGCGCATCGCCCGCATAGGGATTCGGCACGGACTGCACCGTGTTCTCCGCGTAGACCGTTGGGCCGTCGGAGGCCGTTCGAACAGCATGCGCAGCCGGTTCGTCCTGCGCAGGCACGTCGGCCATGGCCACGGCAATGACCACCGGTTGCGCCACGTTCGCCTCCTGAGCGAGGCTGACCTTGCTCTGTAGTGCCGCATACGCGGACAAAAGCAGCACGGCCGCGGGCGCGCACGCACCGAGGGGCCGCCGGCAAGCCGATACTTGCAAACGTTTTATCTCGACCATCGCGGTATACCTCTGCTCGCAGGTTCATTTAAAAGCGAACGCCCACTGCGCAAATGCCATGCCGTAAATAGCAGACGAATTCAACAATTCAGAAATAAAATCAATTCATCCAATAAAAAGTCAATTACCTGAAAGACTCTTGAATCAAAGGCGGCCGGACCCGAAACACTTCCGCCCCGATCAACAGCCCACACTCCGCGAGCGCTGATGGCGGCCAAAACACATGAAGATTGCGGTCGACATCAGCCTTCAGGCTGATCGACGAAGCGACGTCGGAATTACCTCGTTCTTGACGCTACAGAGGAACACCGCACGACATATGGCGCCGAACGGGGCTCGTAGTGAACAAAGTATGGACTCCCGGAGAGGGTCCGCATGTGGCCTGTGGCGACCCCGCAACGCCCCCGTGCCCACCCTCCGGCGATCGCTCAGCAGTGCGAAAGCGCGCTCCACGCACTTCTATTTCCCTTCCGATCCCCGGCCCCGGACATTTAGATTTTTTTCGATTTTTTTTTGGCAGATTTGAATTGACCCCGCGTATCAACTCGTTACAAAAAATGCGCCGCCATTTTTTTAATTCCTCGCCACGGACATCTTACTTAATCATCGGAGTAAGCTCTCAACTGGATTTATCGGCGTTTATAGAGGGTTGAATTTCATCGGCACGATTTCTATGCTTGTTGCACATCAGCCAGGGAGACAACCATGGCGACCTTGAAAGAACGAGGTCTGTTCGCGCTCGCAGGCATGCTGCTCATCGCAGCCGCCGTCACGGCGCCAGCCGACGCACAAATTGCAAGGCCAGTCGGAACATCGGGCACACAGTCCGCGGCGCCGCTCGCACCCTCCACGCCGCCGGCCGGTTCTGCATCGCCGCAGCCAATGCTGTACTACGTATGCGGTAATCCCGGTATCGAATCGCAGGTGACTTCGCCCGATCCTCAACACCCATTCAACCTCGGCGTCTCTTTCATCGCCGCCACGAATGGTGCGCCGCTAACCAATGTCTCGGTCAAAGTGCGGCGGCATGGCCGCGTGTTGATGGATTTCGTCGCGGCGGGACCGCATTGTCTTTTCTCGGTCCCCGACGCGGACTACCGGATCGAGGGCACGTACCGGGGCGAAATGAAATTTGAAATCGTGCAGACCGGCACCATGAATGCGGAGATCAAGTGGTAAAGACGGGTACGGCGCTTGCGTAGCTCGCGCCGGCACACCGGCTTACTCCGTGCCGTTTGAAATGGCGGCATGACGCCCACCGACCCAGGGGAAACGCGCGCCATGGCGAATTTTTTCCGGCACCGGCACCGGTCTGCCGATAGCCGCCCGAGCAACGAAGGAACGCCGGCCGGGAACGGCAAGTCCCCGCCCTTGCTGTCGGGCGCCGGCCTGAGCGTGGCGTTGAGCGTGCTGTTCTACGTGCTCGTACTGGCAGCGGACGCGAAATTCGACAGCGGGCCTCGTATCGGCCGTAAAGCAGCCAGTGTGATGCAGGTCGCCAGCCGACCGCCGACGGACAGCGTGCCCATGCCTGCCGTGAGTGCGGAAGCGCCGGCGCAGTCGGACGAATCGGCCCATGTTCTGCTTGCCCGGGCGCATGACTGTGCCTCGGCCGAGCGATGGGACTGCGTATTCGACGCAACCACGAGTGCCATTGCTCTTGGCGGAGAAACACCGGAAACCGAGGCACTGCTCGAGCAGGCCATGAACGCAGGAACGGGAAAGGCGCCCCGGCCACAGGCAACCGCACGAGCGGTCAACCTGCACAGGGCAAGTCTGGAATCGAATGCTTCGACGAAAGGGGCCCGCGAAACAAGACACAGGCACAAGTATGCGAAGCGAGACAAGAAGGTAAGATACGCCGCGGTTGCGCGCCCCGCCTCCTTCGCGGACATGGCCACGCTGTACCATCAATAGCGCGTGCGGCGCCGGCCCGCAGGGCCATGCCGGCAGACCAGCCGACGATACAGCTACGTCTTGCGGATACCACGGGGCCTATTGCATAGGATGCCTAATATCATGCCAGCTTGCATCAGCGGCGACGTGGGCCGCCCATCATCGCGAGCCAGCGCGCGGGAGAGATTCCGTAGGCACTGCGAAAATGCCGCGTCATGTGGCTCTGGTCGGAAAAGCCGGCGGCGGCCGCGGTATCCGCCAGCGGCATGCCGCGCAGCATCATCGCGCGCGCCGCTTCGAGCCGGCGCATGGTCTGGTAGCGGTAGGGGCTCGTCCCGTAGAAAGTCCTGAAATCGCGCGAGAGGCTCCAGCGGTCCCGTCCACCCACGGCGGCCAGCGTGTCGAGCGTCACGTTCTCTGTGCAGGCCGCCTGCAAATAATCCCGCGCGCGCTGTGCCGCCGCGTAATCCGCGGATTTCCCGACCGGCCGCGCGCCCGCCGCAGCATCGAGCGCCACGGCGAGTTCGAAGATCGCGTCGTCGCGTTCGAGCGGTTCCATGTGGGCATGCATGCGGTGCAGCGCGTTGCGTGTCGCTTCGAACAGGCGCGGGTCCGTGGTGATCCCACCCTCGACGAACGGCAGCGTCTTGCCGCCGAGCACGGCCTGGATGGCGGCGGGCTGCACGTAGAGCATCTGGTAGCGGAACCCCTCGCTCGTGCCCGCCTGACCGTCATGGGCCTCGTCCGGGTGCAGGACCATCGTTTGCCCCGGCAGGCTGCGGCACAAGCCGCGCCGGTAATGAAAGCACTGGACGCCCGCGAGCGTGACGCCGATCGCGTAGGTGTCGTGCCGATGCATCGAGTAGGCATTGCCGTGCAAGAAGGCCTCGATCCGCTCAATGCCCTCGGCCGCTTCGGAGCGGGCAATCCAGTCGGTCTGATCCTTTCCGGTGCTGCGGTTCATCGCTGCCTCCTGCTGCGCTGGCGCCAAAGAGGAGATTGTGCAGCATTTGCCGTGCACCCTGCTGGCCCTTACGAAGCCGCCTCGTATCCGCCGCGCAGCATGGCGGCATAGGCCGCGGCACCAACGGGGCGCCCGAACAGGTAGCCTTGCTGACGCTCGCAGCCCAGCGATTTGAGGAACGACGACTGCTCGGGCGTTTCCACCCCTTCGGCCGTGACGCGCATGCCGAGCGAATGGGCCATGGCGACCACAGCCTGCGTAATCGCCGCCGAATCGCGATTGTCGGGCAGGCCCATGACGAATGAGCGGTCCACCTTGAGGTGATGGAGCGGAAAGCGCTTCAGGTACGAGAGCGACGAGTAGCCGGTGCCGAAGTCGTCCACGGAAATGCGCACGCCGAGGTCGCTGATCGCGCGCAGCATCGGCATGACCGTCTGCGTGTCGTTCATCAGCAGTCCTTCGGTAATCTCCAGCTCGAGCCCCGCGGGGTCGAGGCCCGTGTGAACAAGGCAATGCTCGATCTTCTCGACGAGCCCTTCGGTGAACTGGCGCGGCGACAGGTTCACGGCCATCACGAAATCGGGCGCGAGCAGGCGGCGCCATTGCGCGGCCTGCCGGCACGCATGCTCGAGCACCCAGTTGCCAATCGCGACGATCAGGCCGGTGTCCTCCGCCACCGGAATGAATTCCGCGGGATACACCGCGCCCAGCTCGCTGCTCTCCCAGCGCAGCAGCGCCTCCGCGCCGATCGGCCTGCCCGTCTCGCCGTCGACGATAGGCTGGTACACGAGCGCGAGTTCGCCCGACGCCAGCGCGCGCCGCAACGACTGCTCCACGAGAAAGCGGCGCTGCAGGCGGTCTCTCAGCTCGGTCGTGAAAAACTGGAACTGGTTGGTGCCGCGCTGCTTGGCCACGTACATCGCGGAATCGGCGTTGCGCATGAGCGCCGCGGCGTCGAGCCCGTCGTCGGGAAAACGGCTGATCCCGATCGAAGCGCCCAGGTAGTACTCGTTAGCGGCCACCGCGAACGGCTCGGCGATGGCGTCCAGCACGCGCTGTGCCAGCGTCACGAGCTCACCCTCATCGTCGTGATGACGCACGGCGATCACGAATTCGTCGCCGCCCACGCGCGCGAGCGTGTCGGCATCGCGCACGCAGCGCGCGAGCCGCTCGGCCACCACGCGCAGCAGCATGTCGCCCGCTTCGTGGCCACCCGTGTCGTTCACTTTCTTGAAGCCGTCCAGATCGACGAACAGCAGCGCAAGACGCCCGTCGCGCGCCTCGCTGTCCAGCAGGTCGCGCATGCAGTCGGCGAGCCACGCGCGGTTGTAGAGGCCCGTCAACGGGTCGCGCGTCGCGAGGTATCTGAGCTGCTGCTGCGCTTCGCGCACGGCGCCGATGTCGGTGAACGAAACGACCACCGAAACCGGCTCCGTCTCGCCGGGGCGAAAGATCGGCAGCACATTTTCCGTCACCCAGACGATTTCCCCGTTCGCCAGTTCGAGCGCCGCCGTCTCGCCGATGACGGCTTTGCCGGTGCGCAGCGCGCGCATGCTCGGGCGCTCCCCGCGGCGCATGGGCTGTCCGTCGCCGTCCAGCACGCGCGGAATCACGCTCATGATGCTCTGGCCGATCACGTCGCCGGAAAGGCGCAGGATACGCCGCGCACTGGGATTGCAGGCCAGCACCGTGTCGTCGCGAGACTGCACGACAATGCCCTCGTTCAGGTGGTCGACCACGAGGCGGTGATGTTCCTCGCTCTGGGCAAGCCGCTGCGCGATGCTCACCTGATCGAGCAATGCGGCGACGCTCTGGCCGATGTCGCGCAACAGCGCCTCTTCCGCTTCTCCAGGCCGCCACGGCGTGCGCTGGTAGACGGCCAATGCCCCCAGCACGCCCCCCGCGTCGTTGCCGAGCGGCATTGTCCAGCAGGCGCGCAGACCGCTCGCCGTGGCGATGCGTGCGTACTCGCCCCAGCCGGCCTCCACGAGGAAGTCTTCCACCAGCACGATGCGGTTTTCGTACATCGCCGTGCCGGACGGGCTGCTGCGCGGCCCGATAGGCGCGCCGTCGAACTCGCGGCGGTAACGCCCGGGCAGCGAAGGCGCACTGCCGACGCGCAGATGCTGGCCGTCCGCGTCGGCCAGCAGGATCGAGCATGATGCGCCATCGCCCAGCAAGCGCTCGGCGCGCCGGCATACCTCGGCGAGCAGTTCCGGCAGCGGCACGCTGCGTGCAATGAGCTTGAGCATGCCGCGCTCGAACGCAAACGCCTCCTCCGCGGAATCATCGGACGAACGCGCGCCGCCTGGCTGCGCCCCACCTGCTTCGTCCGTCCTCTCCGAATAGCTCATACCCGCGCTATCTCCTGGCGCGGCGGCAGGCCCATGCCGCCGCCGCGCCTGTGTGCGTTCGTTCGTGTATTCGTTCCAGTCCGGCGTGACGGCCCGGCGCATTCCTGCGCTCATGCGCCTTCATGCGGCCCGCCAGAAACCCCCACGCAATCCGCGATGGCCGCCAACGCCGACCTCGCCTCTGCGTTATCGGCACGCCGCGGCGGTTCTTGACTCCCGCGTAGCGGGGGAAACGTGCTTTTTCTGCGGCCGAGGCCGGATAATCCGACCGGTTGGACTGTTTATGAAGTCGGGCGAGTTGGCCGTTAGTTGCGAACTATGCCGCCGGCAGAACGCTCACCAAAGATTGTCGAGAAGAAAGTGGGTGGCTGCGTATGCACCGGAAAAGAAGAGCAGGCACGCCACGAACATGGCGGAGTCCACGTACAGGTGGAGGTGGTACTCGATGTGTTCGGCAAGCAGGATGTCCGGATCGACAGGCACTGCTGCTATCCCACGCGACTGTTGGAGCTTGACCATGATCGATTCGAACTCGTAAAGGATAACTAATATTAACTAGCGCGGATTGCGCGTTTCGTGGGGCGTGCCGTCGCCATCGAACATGACATGGGCAGCCGCCAGTGCGCCGAACGATATGAGAACGCCGACGAAGATTGCGCCTGTCAGCGCAAACCGGCTGCCATGCGTTTGTGCGGAGGCCGCCACTTCATCGCGCGCTCGCAGCGAGCCGGCCGGCGACGGCTGGGTGCGGTCATCGCCAACAATTGCGTGAGCGCGGTCGCGCATTGAGGAAACATCGATCAGGGAAAGCGGGCTCATGGCAGTTGTCCAACACCTGTGGTTAGCGGTATTTATCCAGGAACGAAGCAGCGTATTCTTCCCAGGCTTTCTCGAATGCGGCCATCTCGCCCGGCCCTGCTTTGCGCTGCACCAGATGGTCCAGCCAGTTTGCCTTCCAGAGTCCTTCCGGCGCTCCGGTATGTGCGTCTACGTCGCGCGCCAATCGGCCGACGGGATCGTCGCGTTCAGCTTGCGTTCGAATCCAGGTCAGGAACGATATGACCATCTACCTACTCCTTCTCAAATTGTGTCGTTTCGGGATCGCCCGGGCAGCACAGTGATCGGACTCGACGGAACAACTGCTTTGGAGTTCGAAATGTAAAGACGGGTCCCGATCCGGCGGCTCCGACTGACTGGAACCCAAAGCGGGGCACCTGAGCGCTGCATGAACAGGGTCGCGAAAACGCGCAATATCGACGAGAGCACCGCTACCTCCGTTACTGACTGTCTTTAGGACAGAGGTAAGGATAGAGGCGCTTAGACTACCGAGGCGTAGGACAAGTCCGACTTATGGTGCGACGGCACACCACACGGCCCGGAGGGGGTGGGGAAGCGGCCCGGCCTGCTCTTATGGCAGGAAAGCGACGCGCTGGGCAAGATTAGCCGCGGCTTTCAGGGCCCGAAAAGGGCCCGCCGGCCACACACCATTCCGAACTAGTCCTACATCTAGTACGCGGCTGCGCTCTTATCCTGATATTCATCCCGAAAACATTCATTCAGGAAATTGCCATGAGCCCGCTTTCGCTGCTGATTGACCATTCCCAACTGCTTGGCCGAGTTCAGACGCTGTACTCGTTTGCGCCCGATGCCGAAGTGCCCGCAGTCGAGCAGACTGCCGTAGCGGTCGAGGTCGTCGAAAAAGACGATGAGCGTACAGCCCAGATCAAGGGGCTTGTCGCGGGCACGCTGTTTTTCATGCCTTTTCTGATGGCCTATTTCCTCGCATGCGGTAGCCGGTAACAAGACGGTGAATGAGCCATACGGGAGAACCACCATGCAGCTCTATCGCACTTCATACTGGACCAGACCGGCCTTTACGCTTGGCGCGATTCGCAGGTTCGTCGTCGTTCCCCGTCGCCTATATCTAGCACTCACGCTCAGCGAACGAAAGTTGGCTGTGCGAATGCATCGCCACCCGTATAAGCCTCGCCTCGCCGGCTAAGGACGAAACCGACTGGCGTTTGTCGCGCCGTTGCAATGGCGAGCTGCCGTTCCCATGAGGTAGCGCGTCGGGTCTCTCCGCCCGGCGTTTTTTTGCGGGTGCGCTTTCAGGAGGCAACGCATCGTGGAATTCCTTCTGGCTACCGGATACATGCTGGTGGCGATGATGATCCTCTTGCTGTTCGCGCTCGCGGACTGGAGCGCGAGGAACAACCTTCCGCCAACGTTGCGACACGAGGTAGAAAAGATAATGGCGGATTATGGGCGTGTGGGAAATCACCCGGTATGTACTGGCCGGAATAGCGATACTGTCGCTGTTCATCAGCGTGGGGCGGAGTGCATCAAGCAATCTTTATGAGCCTCGTCCGCGTCCAGGAGCGCGGCGATGAAAGAACGCGGTTACCTCCGCATGGGCGAACGCATCGGCGCGCTGGGGTTGCCGACGCTGTTCGTGATGGACGTCGACGAAATCGGCATCAACGTGTGCAACGTCCTCGCAGGCTTCGAAGGCGGGCGCCACTCCCGCAATTGAGCGGCAGCACCCCGCCGGTCAGCGCGCCGCCAGCGTGGCCGGCGCGGTTCTCATCGCCACGTGATTTGCAGCCGGGTTCGCAGCCCGGCCTGCAACCGGCTGTGCGCCCTTTGCCTGCCCCACCATTTCGTTCTGCTCGATGATCTTCGCGATCTCCGCGTCGGCCTGCGCGCCGTACTGCGCAAACACGTCGGTGTGATAGCTCGTATTCACCGCCGCGCCAAGCTGCGTGCCGGAATCGTTGCGCGTCTCCACGTCGACGTCCATGGAGAGGCCGATACGCAGCGGATGCGCTTCGAGTTCCTTCGGATCGAGCTGGATACGCACCGGCAAGCGCTGCACGATCTTGATCCAGTTGCCCGTCGCGTTCTGCGCCGGCAAGGTCGCGAAGGCGCTGCCCGTGCCTGCCGAGAAGCCGATCACGCGTCCGTGATACACCACGCTCGAACCGTAGACGTCCGCCGTCATCGTGACCGGCTGGCCGATGCGCATGCGGCGCAGCTGCACTTCCTTGAAGTTCGCGTCGACCCACACGCCGTCGAGCGGCACGATCGACATCAGCGGCGTACCCGGAGCGACACGCTGGCCCACCTGCACGGTGCGCTGCGCAACATAGCCCGTCACCGGCGCGGGCAGCACGTTGCGCGCGTAGTTGAGGTAGGCGTCGCGAACCTTCGTGGCCGCGGCCTGCACGTCCGGGTGCTGCTCCACCGAGGTGCGATCCGTCAACGCAAGGTTCGACAGGGCCTGCTGGCGCGCGGCGTCGAGCGCCGCCTGCGCTGCGGTCACGGTGTCCTGCGCGTGCGAGACGTCCTCCGCCGACACGGCGCCGGTGCTCTCGACTGCGATCCGGCGCTGCAAATCCTGCTGCGCGCGCACGAGGTCCGACTCGCGCTGCGCAATATTGGCGGCGTAATAGTCGTTGTTCACGTAGAGCGTGCTTACCTTGCGCACGGCCTGCCCCAGCGCCGCTTCGGCGTTCAGGAGCGCGATTCTCGAATCGGCGGGGTCCAGCGTGACGACCGGCTCGCCCACTTTCACGATCTGCGTGTCGTCCGTGTTGACGGCGTTGACGGTGCCGGTCACCTGCGGCGTGAGCAGCACGAGGTTGCCGTCGACATAGGCGTCGTCGGTGGACTCGTGATATTGCCCGATCGTGAAGTAATACGAACCATATGCCGCGCCTGCGATGACCGTGCCGATGGCCAGCAGCGCGAGCCACCGCTTGCGCTTGCCCGAAGCGCCGGGCGGCGTCGGGTTCCGCGTGGCACCCGCGGGAGCATCGTTTGCACCGCTGCTCTTCGGCTGGGCCTGGCGAGCGTCCGTGCGCCCGGAAGTGTTGGCTTCGCTCATTTCAGTTCTCCAGATGATTTCATGGACGCGCCGTTTCAACGCGCGGCCACAACAGGGTTGGCAGGCGCGGCGGTATCCGCGCGGCGTGTGGCATCGGCGGTATCGGACGACGTATCGACGTAGCCGCCGCCGAGCGCCGAGGCCAGCGCGATCTGCTGGTCACGCCGGTTCATCAGCAGATTGGCGACCGCCTCGTCGGCTTGCAGCGCGGTCATGTCGGCGTTGAGCACCGTCAGTTGATTCGTCAGGCCGCCCTTGTACTGCGTGATCGCGAGATCGTCGGCCTGGCGCGCGGCCTGCTGCGCGCTCTGCGCGTCGCCCAGCTGGGTGTCGCTCGAGCGGATCTGGGCGATCTGCGTAGCCACCTCGCTCAGGGCGGAGATCAGCGTCTGGTTGTAGGTGGCGACCGCCTCGTCGAA
Organism: Paraburkholderia acidipaludis NBRC 101816; assembly: GCF_000684975.1. GTDB lineage: Bacteria > Pseudomonadota > Gammaproteobacteria > Burkholderiales > Burkholderiaceae > Paraburkholderia > Paraburkholderia acidipaludis. Next base: position 62,313 of record NZ_BAXZ01000024.1, read on the forward strand.
ATCGGCATAGCGTCCCCTCAGTTGCGCGCGCAGTGCGCCGGCGTCGAAGATCGGCAGATGGATCGCCGGGCCCGCGCTGGCCGTGCGGCTCGCGGCCGTCAGGAAGCGGCCGAAGCCGAACGCGTCGAGTCCGATCGCAGCGCTCAGGTTGATGTCCGGATAGAACTCGGCCTTCGCTTCCTTCACTTCGTGCGTGATCGCGTCGACACGCCAGCGGGCCGCGACGATATCCGGGCGGCGGCTCACCAGGTCGGCAGGCAGGTTGTCCGGCAGGCGCACCTCGTCGCCCACGCCCAGCGCGGGCCGCGCGATGGCGAGCCCGCGGTCCGGGCCTTCGCCCATGAGCGCGGCCAATTGGTAGCGGGTCGTGAGGATGCTGCCGTCATAGGCCGCGAGCGTAGAGCGGGCTGTCGCCAGATTTGCCTGCGCCGTCTTGCGCTCGACTTCCGTATCGAGCCCGGTTGCGATGCGGCTGGCCGTGATGCGGTCGATCTCTTCGCGGCGCTGCACCTCCTGCTGTGCGATATCGCGCAGCACGTAAAGCCGCGCGAGCTGATTATAGGTGCGGGCGATGGTAGTCGTGAGCGTGAGCTTGACGACTTCCGAGTCGGCCCGCGTTGCCTGCAGGTCGGAGACCGAAGCCTTCAGGGCTTCGCGGTTCTTGCCCCACAGATCCAGATCGTACGAAGCGCTTAGGAGTCCGTCATTCTCGGTCTGCCAGCTGCCTCCATAAGGCGGTGGGAAGTAAGTGGTGGAGCTGAACTGCTCGCGCTTGAGCGAGTAGTCGGCATTGATGCTCGGCAGCGTGCTGGCCTTCGCGGTTTCCGAATAGGCTTGCGCCGCGGCAATGCGGGCACGCGCCTGCGCAATCGTCGGGCTGCCCTTGAGCGCTTCGTCGATCAAGGCTTTCAGTTGCGCGTCGCCGAACTGGCCGGCCCAGTCGGCTGCCGGCCAGTGACCGCTTTCGGCGGGCAGGCTCTGCGTGGTCTCGAACTGCTGCGGCTGCGCCATCTGCTTGTCGCTGTGGATGCCCGCGTAGTTCACGCAGGCCGAGAGCACCGCCGCCAGCGTCACCGAGAGCCCCACTTTTATCGCGCGGAGGCCGCTGTCGCGCCTAGTAATCTGCATCTTCATTTTCTGACCTATCAGCTTTCTGATCAAAAAAAACGGGGGCATGCGATAGCGCTCACTCCCCAATGAATTTCTGCAGCAGGCGGTCCAATTCCTCGAACTCCGCCTTCGTAAATCGCTTCAGACGCCCATCCAGGACCTTGGGCGCGAGATTGGGAATTTCCGCCGCGACTTCATGCCCCTTCCGCGTCAGCACGAGGTTGACCACGCGACGGTCGTCCATGCTGCGCGAACGTGTGAGCAATGCCTTCGCTTCCAGCTTGTCCAGCATCCGCGTCATCAGGCCCGCGTTGATCGACAGCATCCTGGCGAGCTCGACCGGCGTGGCAGCCGTGCCGCGCTGCATCGCGACGAGGATGCCCACCTGCCGGCTGGTGATGCGAAGATCCTTGAGTGCCATGTCCATTTCGGCAATGATCAGGTTGCGCGCCTTGGTCAGCTGATATCCGACGCTTTGCGCGGGCGAGAAGGATGCGGTCGTGTAGTGATTCATTAAGATTCCTCAATGACTTTCTCAGTGACCGCCGGCGCCTGCTGCGCTCGCGGCTCCGTCCTTGCCGGGCTTCGTCACCCAGATGAGCGGGATGATGACGACGAAGATCAGCGCCGACAGCCAGAAAACGTCGTTCAGCCCAAGCATCGCGGCCTGCGCGCCCAGTTGCGTTTCGAAGAACGTCTGGGCCTTGAACAGGCTCGCATGCAATGTCGTCTCGATGCCGGAAAGCGCGTGCAGATAGCCCGGGTTGGTCGCGCCGGTCTGCTCGGCGAGCTGCGAATGGTGCAGGATCGTCCGATCGTTCCACGTGTTGCTGAGGAGCGACGTGCCCACCGCACCCGCGAAAACCCGCACGAAGTTCGAGAGGCCCGCGGCCGCGGGAATCTTCTCGTGTGGCAAGCCGGAGAGGATGATCGCGGTGAGCGGCGTGAAGAACAGCGCCATCGGAATGCCCTGCAACAGCGTCGGCAACACCAGCCAGTGGACGTCCACGTCCGTCACGTACCACGAGCGCATGAAGAACACGCCGGCAAAGCCGAGAAAGGCCAGTGTGGCCAGCACCCGCGGGTCCGACTTCGGCATGACCTTGCCCATCACCGGCGCGAGCACCACGGCGAAGATGCCGAGCGGCGCTGTTACGATGCCCGCATCGACCGCACGATAACCCAGGTACTCCTGAATCCACGTGGGCAGAATCACGAGGTTCGCGAAGAAGACCGCATACGCCACCGAAATCGCCACCGTGCCGCCCAGGAAGTTACGTTGTGCAAAGAGACGCAGATCGATAATCGGCTTCGCCTCGGTCAGCTCCCAGATCAGGAAGAACAGAAAGCCGAGCACGGCGACAATCGAGAGAATCCAGATGGTGGGCGATTCGAACCAGGCGAGGTCCTTGCCCTTGTCGAGCATGATCTGCAGCGCGCCCACCCAGACAACGAGCGAAAGCAGCCCCACCTTGTCGATCGGCAGCTTGCGCGACGGTGTTTCGCGGCTGCGATAGAGCATCCAGACCACGGCCGCCGCGAACAGGCCCACCGGCACGTTGATGTAGAAGATCCACGACCAGCTGTAGTTGTCCGTGATCCAGCCGCCCAGCGCCGGACCGGCGATCGGCCCGACCGTGGCCGTCATCGACCACAGCGAAAGCGCGCTGGCGCTTTTTTCTTTGGGGAACGAAGCAAGCAGCAGTGCCTGCGAAAGCGGAATCAGCGGACCGGCCACGGCGCCCTGCACGACCCGGGCGGCAAGCAGCACCGGCAGATTGGGCGCGAGGCCGCAGGCTGCCGAGACAGCACGAACAGCAGGATCGCGGCGACGAACAACTTCACCTGGCCAACCCGCTGCGTGAGCCAGCCGGTCAGCGGAATCGCCACCGCATTGGCCGCGGAGAACACCGTGATCACCCACGTGCCTTCGTCCACCGAGACGCCGAGGTCGCCGGAGAGCGTCGGGATCGCGACGTTGGCAATCGACGAGTCGAGCACGTTCATGAAGGTGGCGAGCGCGACGGCGAACGTACCCAGCGAGAATTGCCAGCCAGTCAATGGCGCCGGGGCGCTCGCGTTTTTTGGCGGATTCATGTTGCGTCCTTTCGGGATGTTGACGGGTGACTGTCGTCTGGCTGCCGCCATTTATCTGATATGTCAGATATTAGATTGAAAAAAATTGGCTCACTCATCCAGTAACTTGCGCAGGAGGTTGCTAAAAGTCGCGAATTCCAATGAGGTAAAGTTCTCCAGACGCCGGTTCAGCACCGCCGGCACGATCGCGCCAACCTGCCTGGCAACGTGCTGGCCGGCGTCGGTCAACGTCAGGTTGACCACCCGCCGGTCCGCGCTGCTGCGATCCCGGCGCACGTAGCCCCCCCTTTCGAGCCGGTCGACCGTGCGGGTGACTGATCCCGAATCGACACCCAACAGCCGGGACAACGCCACAGGCGTGTGCGCCATGTCCCGGGCAAGGAGCAGCAGCGCGCCAACGTGGGACGCGGAAACGCTCGCGCCGGCGCTCGCAAGGGCGGCCTCCAGTTCCCCCGTCAGCAGATTGCCCGCTTTGCTGAGCGCAAAGCCGACGTTCTGGACCGGCAAAAAGCTGTCTTCGTCATCGTGACTCATAGCTGACCTCTCTGTTACTGACTTTATTTTATCTGACTTTGCAGTCATATCAAGAAATTTTTTTGTGTCCCTCCATGTGGGCCAGGACGCGGCGGCGCCAAATCGTCCTTACAAATCGCCCCGCCGCCCCGGAAGGCACCCGCCGTAGGTCGATTCCCAGCCTCCGCCCAACGCTTTGCACAACGTAATGAGATTGGTGGCGGCCGCCGCCTTGCTTTTCTCGAGGTTGCTCTGTGCTTCGAGCAACTGCTTTTGCACGTTCAGAACGTCGAGATAATCGAGGGCGCCAGCCTGATAACGCTGGCGCGCGATCGTGAGCGCCCGTTCGTTCATGGTCACCGCCTCCGTCAACCGATCCCGCCGCTGCTGCTCGGCGTCGTAGACCACCAGCGCATCGTCCACTTCCTGCCAGGCCTGCAGCACGGTCCGCTTGTAGGCAATCGCGGCCTCCTGCTGCTGCGCCTCGCGCAGTTGAAGCGTTGCCTTCAGGCGTCCGCCTTCGAAAATCGGCATCGAAATGGACGGCCCCACGACGAACTGCCCCGACGCCCAGGAGGCAAGGCTCGAAAGCTGAAGGCTCTGCATCCCCGCGCTTCCGTTCAGCGTGATGCGCGGATAGAAGTCGGCCTTCGCCTCGCCGATCGACGCCGTCGCCGCATGCAATTGCGCTTCCGCTCTCCGGATGTCGGGTCGGCGCTGCACGAGTTCCGACGGGAAGCCGACCGGCACCTGCGCCGGAAGCGCGGGCACGTCGCGCGGCGCATCGAGCGTCTGGCGCAGCGCGCCCGGCTCCTGGCCGAGCAGCAGGCCGATCGCATTGATCGTCGTATCGCAGTGCGATTGCAGCGTCGGAATCAGGCTCTCGATATTTTCGACTTGCACCGATGCGTTGGAAACGTCGAGATCCGTGGTCACCCCGTCGCGCACGCGCACCTGTGTGAGCTTCAAGGTGTCCTGCGCGATCTCGAGGTTCTGGTTTGCGATCTGCAGCAGGGCCTGCGTACTGCGCAAGTCGATATAGTCGCGGGCGAGTTCGGCCCGAGCGCTCAACAGAATGGCGTTGCGATCCTCGTAGGAAGCGTCGGTGAGGGCCGTCGCCGATTCCACGCTGCGTCGCACGCGACCCCAGATGTCGATCTCCCACGTGGCGTCGAAGCCGACCTGGTACAGGTTATAGGCCGGCGAACCCTTCGCGCCCGGCAAAGGCGTCACGCCGGTAGGCGCGCTCCCCGAAGCCGATTGCGGCTGCGTGCCCGTCGGGGTCACGCCGAGCAGCGAGAGGATGCCGTTTTCGCTGCCCCGCTCGCGATCGTACGAAGCGGCGGCGTCGAGCGTGGGGTCCGCCGCGGCGCCCACCACGCGACGTTCCGCACGGCTTTGCAGCAAGTGGGCCGATGCCGCCGCCACGTCGAGGTTCGCGTCGGCCAGTTGTTTCTCCAGACCGTTCAGCACGGGATCGTTGAACTGCGTCCACCAGTCGGAATCGAACTGGCCTTCCACGGGCTTGCTCGGCGCCTGCGCGGTTTGCGTAAGGTTGAAGACTTCCGGCGTGGCGGGCTGCGGACGTTCGAAGTTCGGGCCCATCGTACAGCCCGCCATCACGAGACATGCCAGAATCGTCAGCACGATCTCGCGGATAGGGTATTGGCTCGCGTTCATTTTGCCTGTGCTCCTTCGTCCGCCGTTTCTTCACCGCGGCCCATCATCACTTCCGCTTCGACAGAGAGCCCCACGCTCAAGGCGGATGCCGCCTCTTGTCTGCGGTCGATCGTGATCTTCACGGGCACGCGCTGGACGATCTTCGTAAAGTTGCCGGTTGCGTTGTCGGGCGCGATGGGCGCGAAGCTCACGCCGGTAGCGGGAGCAAGACTGTCGATATGGCCGCGGATCACGACGCCCGGCAAGCTGTCGACCTTCACGCGCACGCTTTCGCCGGGGCGCATCTTCGCGATCTGGTTCTCCTGGAAGTTGGCCACCACATAGGCGTCCGAAAGCGGCACGATTGCGAGAACCGGAGCGCCGGGCGTCACGAATGCGCCTACCCGGGCCGAACGCCGGCCAATCTTGCCGTCGACGGGGGCGCGAATCTCCGTATAGGAGAGGTTGAGCTTTGCCTGCTCGAGCGCCGCTTCGGCACGTGCCTCTACGCCGGCCGCCTTGTCTCGCTCGGCGCGCAGCACGTCGAGATTCTGTTCGGTCGCCTCCAGCGCGGCCTGGTCGTGCGACTGCTGCGCGAGCTGTTCGGCGAGCGCGCTCGACGCCTGCTGCTGCTCCTGAGCGGTACCCGCACCGGACTGCGAAAGATCCTGGTAGCGCGAAGCATTGGCTCGCGCAAACGCGATCGACGCATCGTCGGAACGGAGCGTGGCTCGCGCCTGATCGACCAGCGCGGGCTGGCGCGCGATCTCCGCCTCGTCGTTCGCAACGGCTGCCCTGGCTGCCTCCACGTCTGCCTGCGCGCTCATCAGCGCGGCACGGAAGTCGCGGTCGTCGATGCGCACGAGGAGTTGACCGGCCTTCACCGACTCGTTGTCGTTCACCAGCACGTCCGTAATCTGCCCGGCAATGCGCGGCGCTACAAGGGTGAAATCGGCCGCGACGTAAGCATCGTTCGTGGATTCCGTGTTCGAGCCGGCGACGAAACCGGTGCCGACCAGCACGGCGGCGCCGACTCCGGCGATGAGCGCGGCAATACGAAGCATTTTCGAAGGAGGACGAATGAGCGAGGACATGATTGACTTCCCTTAATGCGAGGACGGCGATGACGGCGAAAGCGGTGACGAAGACATAGACGTGCTCCACGGCGGATAGATACGCACCGGCAACACGGGAATCAGGAAAAGCAGGGCAACGGCAATACACGCCATCACGCGATAGAGATCGGCCGAGGTCAGAACGACTGCCTGCTCGTGGATGCGCTGCGCGAGCTCGCCAAGGCCGTAGGGCGTGTCGGCGCTTTGGCCCATGAGCAGCGCACGATTGCCCAGCTGGTCGACGAGCATGGTCGAATGAAAGTGCTCGCGCGCCGTGCCCACGCCTTCGATCAGGCCCGTTGCCAGCGCTGCCGAGAACGTCTTGACCGTGTTGAACATCGCCGAAGCGAACGGACCTTCCGTGGGCGGCAATCCGGTCGTGACACCCATCAGAATCGCCATGATCACCATCGGCTGCGCGAGAATCTGCAACGACTGCAGCAGATAGAAGTTGTCGCGAATCCACTCGGACGTCATGAAGCTGCCCAGCATGCAGGTCGTGATCGTCAGGCCAAGACCCGTGGCCATCACCCAGCGGGAGTCCACGCGGCGCAGATTCAGCACGGCGGCCGTCAGCGGCAGCGCGATCAGCAACGGGCCGGCCAGCAGCAGCGAAAGCGGCGCCGTTTGAAGCGGCCGATAATCGTGGGCCCTGGCAAGAAATTGCCCCGGTATGGCCGCCACGCCCACCAGCAAAATCACCGTGCCCAGCAACGTGGTCAATCCGTGCAGGAAGTTCCTGCGCGAAAGCAGTTGCAGCTTGAAAAAGGGAAGCGGATGAAACCATTCGTTGAAGAGGAACACCACGAACAGCAGTGCCCCGCCGCCGAACATCGCTCGAATCGGTTCCGAGTTGAACCAGTCGAGGCGATCGCCCTGCAGGAGACCCATCACGATCAGGGCGACCGCCGGATACCCCGTGGCAAAGCCGGTCCAGTTGAACGAGCCAAGCCGTTCGAGCTTGAGCGGATCGTTCGGCAGTCCTCGCTGAATCGCGAAGCAGCACACGAGGCCGAGCGGCACGATCTGCCAGAACGCCATCCGCCAGTTGACGAATTCCGTCCACAGGGCAGCGAGCGGCGTGCCGAGCGCCGGCCCGAAGGTCGCCGTGAGCGCATAACCCGCCAGCCCGTAGAGCTTGATCTTCGGCGGGAGATAACGCAGCGCCACGATGATCAGCATGGGGGGAAGGCAACCGCCCGCCACGCCCTGCATCGCGCGCAACGCGTAAAGCGCGGGCAGGCTCGGCGCGAAGGGGCAAAGGACGCCCAGGAACAGGGTGGCAAGCACGGCGCCGATGGTGAATCGCTTCAGCGTGAACGTCACGCCGAACCACGGAGCGAACACCATGGTCGATACGTTGGCCGCTTCAAACAAGGCGGTCAGCCAGGTGCCGTCGTCATGACCGACCGAGAACGCACCCTGGATATCCGCCATCGATACCGCGGTGACCTGCTCGTTGAGGATGGCCAGCAGCGATGCCAGCAACATCCCGATCAGTCCCATGGCAAGGCGCAGCGTCAACGTGGCCTGCGCGGGCGCGGACGGGACCGTCGGCGTTTCCGTTTCAGTTATCAAAGGGTTCGCGGTGGTCATGACGATTACCTGACTTCTCTTGATTAGCTATCCTGCCTGTTTCCGCTTCACGCGGCCGGCTTCATTTCCGCAAAGTACTGCGGCGCTTCGCGGCGATCGAACATGCCGTACTCGCGGACGATGCGGATGTGGCGCAGCCGCACGCCCTCGGGCAGCGTGGCTTCGCGTTCGAACGCTTGCGCCGCCGGGATGTCACGCCACGTTGCAACCGCGATCACGTCGCCAGGTGTCATCAGCGCGTCGAACGCATCCCAGGCAACGAGGCCTTCCGCCCGCAATTCGAGTCCCAGCGATTCGCGCACGGCGTCGGCGCCGGCCCGCTTGACCCAATCCGGGTCGCGGCTGGCATCGAGCAGCGTGACCGCGGTTCCGGCGCCCACCTCCGTCACGTCCAGGCGCTGCTCGAGCAGGACTTCGCCCTCCGGCAAGCGGGTGTCCGCCACGGTTTGCCCAATGCGCAGCCGGTAGTCGGAGAACACGCGTTCGCGCGCTGCCTGCTGCACTTTGTAGTGCTTCGTTTGCACGCGCCAGCGAATCAGCGACTTCTCATCGCGCCAGCTCGACAAGGAGAGGAGCCACCCGTCTCGCGTCAAACTCGCGTAGCGGTTGTTGTCGATAAAGCCTTCGATCTTTTCGATCTCGGGCCGCAACATCTTGGCCATGCCGAGATAGGCATCGAATTGCTCGGGGTAGGGCTTGACTTCAAGCATTGCGGAAAACATATCAACCTCTCTCGTTTCGTTTGGGGTGACTTGATTGTGGGAGAGGAGCCGCCTTTCTTGAAGCGCGCGCAGATTGGGTTTTGGGCCATCTAGTACGAGAATCCTGCCAGGCCGCCCAACGGCACGCTGATTACGTCTATGCTCTGAAAGACACCCTTCCGGCGGCAGTCGGGAAAGCAGTGAAAAACGGGATGTTTTCTTACTATCGCCCTCCGTTTCAGGAGGCCCAGGCCGGAGATGCACGATGGACAAATTGCGCGAGATGGAGGTTTTGGTCGCCATCATCGATCGAGGGAGTTTCACCGCCGCCTCGGAGAAGCTCGGCATGTCGGCCGCCGCGGTCTCGCGAGCCGTCAATACGCTGGAGGCGCGTCTGGGCGCCCAATTACTGGCGCGCACCACGCGCTCGGTGCGCGCGACGGATGCCGGCGTGGCCTACGTGGAGGCATGCCGCAAGGTGCTGGACACCATCACGGACGCGGAATCCACGATTGCCGCGGACGCCGCCAATCCCGTCGGCACGTTGACCGTTTCGGCGCCGGTCTTGTTTGGTCAGCGATTCATCGCGCCGCTCATCAATGCCTATGCGCTGCGCTACCCCGAGGTCAGCGTCAACGTCGTCTACCTCGACCGCACGACGCGGCTTCTCGAGGAAGGTGTGGACGTCGCCATTCGCATTGGCCACCTCGGCGATTCGTCGACCTTCGCGGTACGCCTTGGCTATGTGCGCCGTCAAACTTTCGCGTCGCCGGCTTATCTTGCGCAGCGTGGCGAACCCGCTCATCCCGGCGAGCTCATCGATCACCATTGCGTGTCGTTCACGGGCGTGTCGCAACCGCTCGAATGGGTGTTCTACGAGAACGGTTCAAAGCTGCCGGTTCACGTTCAGCCGCGCATGATCGTCAATCTGGCGCCCGCCGCGATTTCGGCCTCGGCGGAAGGCGTGGGAATCACGCAGCTGCTCTCCTACCAGGCGGCGCCCGCGGTGGCTTCCGGCAATCTGGTGCCTATCTTGAGGGCGTATGAGCCGGAATCCATCCCGGTCAATCTGCTGCATATCGAGCGGCGCGGCAAAAGCGGAAAGATCCGCTCCTTCGTGGAGTTCGTGACCGAAACGTTGCGGGAAAACGCCAATCTTCAATGCGCGGACGGCCTGACGTCCGAAGGTCAGTGCACGCCGGAAGGAGTCGGCAGCACAGGCTCCTGAGCCTCCAGTCCGCCAGCCGGGCTCGGCGACGCGACGGCGCTACGAAGCTCGCTGTAAGCGGCCGCCAGCGCTTCGAGACTGAATGCCCGGTTCAGGCCGCTCGGGTTCGGCAGGACCCATGCGCGCGCGCCGCCGAAGCGGGCGGTTTGCGAACCCCACTCGATATCGCGCGCGCCGGACATGGCGCAAATCGCCGCCTTGCCGAGAAAGGCAATCACGTCCGGCGCGTATCGCCGAATCTTCGCTTCGAACTGCAGCGCCTCGGCTTCGATCTCCGCTCGGGACAGTTCGTCCGCGCGTGCCGTGGGGCGTGCAACCGCCGTGGTCAGACCATAGCCGTATTGCAGGAGCAGGCGGTCGTGCTCCGCGTCCAATAGCTCGGGCGTCAAGCCGGCAAGATAGAGCGCGCGCCAGAACCGGTTGCCCCTGCCGGCAAAGTGATGGCCCGTGGCCACCGCGCGCAGGCCCGGATTGATGCCGCAAAATACGATCGAAAGACCCGGCGCGAGCAGGTCCGGCAAAGATTGCGCCGAAGCGTCGGGCGTCACGGCTGGCTCGCGGCGTGCAAGGCGGCCGGGCTGCCAGGCTCGTCGACACGGGGGCGCTGCTGCACCCCCGCCTCCTCGCCTCTGAACCGCTGGCGATATTGCTGCGGCGTGACATTGAGCCGCCGCGAGAACGTTGTCCGCATATGCGTGGCACTGTGAAAGCCGCACTTGAAAGCAACGGTCTTGAGCGGCGCGTCCGAGTCTTCCAGAAGCTTTCTGGCCGTGTCGACGCGAACCTGCTCGACGAACACGGATGGCGTCACCTTCGCAAACTTCGCGAAGACGCGCGACAAGGTTCGCCGGCTCACCGAAGCCGCATTCGCCAGCTGCTCGATCGACAACGCCTCGGTGATATGTTCGCTGACGTAGCGATACACCTTGCTGAGGATCGGATCCTCGTCTTTCCCCGCTCCAATATACGGGCTGTACTGCGACTGGCCGCCTTCGCGCTGGATATAGACGACCAGACGCTTCGCAACCCTTACCGCCAGTTCATGGCCCCAGTCTTCGGCCACGAGAGACAGGCACAGATCGATACCCGCGGTCACGCCGGCCGACGTAAAGAGGCGCCCGTCGCGAACGAAAATCCTGTCCGGCTGCACGTTCGCGTGAGGAAACTCGTTGGAGAGGCGCCCCGCATCCGCCCAATGGGTGGTCACTTCCCTGCCGTCGAGCAGTCCCGCATGCGCCAGCACGAATGCGCCATTACAGACGGAGCCGAAGCGGCTCGCGCCGCGCGCCTGATTCTGCAGCCATTCCAGAAACTCGCCCGGCAGCTGCGCGTCGGGCAACTGCGGGCCCCCTGCCACCAACAGGAGGTCCCACTGAATGTCGAGATCGGCAAAGCCGCAGGAGACGGCGAGCTGCATCCCGTTCGAGCAGCTCACGTTGCCCGCCTCGCGCCCGACGAGCGAAACCTGGTAGTGCTGATGTGCGGGAAGAAACGTATTCGCTTCGGCGAATACATCGAGCGGGCCTGCAACGTCGAGCGCTTGCACACCATCGAACACGACAATGGCGACTTTCATGCGGTGACCTTGGTTGAGGGTGGCGATGTGGGGGGTACGCGCGGTCGATGCCTCGTGCCGACTGATCGGCTCGCCGCAACGGGTCTCGATCACGACCGTGACGCAGCTTACCGCATCGGCTATTCGGGCGGCAGAGAGGCGCCCGTAAAAGTCTTTTTCACCTGTGTAATAAGCTCCCCCGAAGCCGCCGCGCACCAGTGCGGCCAACCCGTTCGGGCCCGCGTGGCCCAAAACCCGCGTGATTTGGCCGGTGACAGCACCATCTGCGCATTTCCGCGGCGGCGCCCTCTGGCTAGACTGTTTTCGGCGGAGCAGTTGGTCATATGAACCACGTGTGTTTGCGGAGTAACGGCGCATGCATGTCGCGATGATGCTGTACGCAGGATTCCAGTTGCTTGAAGTAAGCGGTCCTATGGATGTCTTTCATGAAGCCAACCGGCTGTGCGGCGGTACGTACTACGAACAGCACCTCGTCGGGCCGTCGCCGGGGCCGGTCCTGTCCTCGAACGGCACGATGGTAAGCACGACGGAATGTCTCGTGGAAACGCGCACGCCGTTCGACGTCGTCATGGTGCCCGGCGCCCGCGTACTCGGCTCGACGGCGGAGCATCGGGCACTCGTGGACTGGCTCAGCGCAAGCGGACGTACCACGGGCAGGCTCGCCTGCATTTCCAATGGTGCGTTTCTTCTGGCGCGCGCCGGTCTTGCCGACCGCCGCTGGCTGACCGCGCATTGGCGCGACGCGCGACGCCTCGCGGCGGAGCATCCGTCGGTGCACGTGCTGCCGAGCCCCGGCTGTCTGCGGGACGGCAATCTGTACTCGTCGGGCGGCGCGAGCGCCGCGATCCGTCTCGCGCTTGCGCTCGTCAAGGAGGACCTTGGCGAGAAAGCGGCGAGAAACATTGCCGGCGCGTTGTCCATGCCGCCCCATTGAACCGGTTGCACGAGGCACATCGATCATGATCCGGAGCGGCGGCGCGATCCTGCCGACCTGCGATGCGGTGTTTCGCTTCAACGAAATGCACGCGGCGCACCCCGGGCGCCTGGGCAAGCACACCGTTACGATAAAGTTTTTCTTTTAGATAACGACACTTTATCTCGTTTGCCCCGGCATCGAAACCGGCGAAGAATCTCTCTGAAGCCAAAGCGCGAAGGCACATGCCATCGGCTGGCGCCGGGAATCCGCGAGTTGCTGACTGACTAAATAGATTTTCTTCCTGAAAGCAGCACATGCCCGTTCCCGGCTTTCTTCCACCAGACAGAAAGAGAGATCGAGATGAGCAACGAGTTCAAGGGCAAGAAGCTGCTGGTCGTCGGCGGCACCAGCGGAATGGGCCTGGAGACGGCCCGTATGATTCTCGCCGAGGGCGGCAGCGCGGTGATCGTGGGCAATCGTGCGGAAAAGGCCGAGGAAGCGCGCGAGGCGCTGGCCGCGCCCGGACAGGTCGCCGCGCTGAGCGCGGACCTGTCCACGGAGGAAGGGCTGGCCGCGCTGCTCAAGACGATCGACGAGCAACACCGGGATATCGACCTGCTCGTCAACGCGGCCGGCGTGTTCTTTCCCAAGCCGTTCCTCGAGCATCGCGAAGCCGACTATGACCAGTACATGAAGCTGAACAAGGCGACCTTCTTCATCACGCAGAAAGTCGCCGCCAACCTGGTCGCGCGAAACCAGCCGGGCGCGATCGTCAACGTCGGTTCGATGTGGGCGAAGCAGGCCATCGCGGCCACGCCGTCTTCGGCCTACTCGATGGCCAAGGCCGGTCTGCATGCGTTGACCCAGCATCTCGCCATGGAACTGGCGCCGAGGCATATCCGCGTCAACGCCGTTTCGCCGGCGGTGGTGCAAACGCCGATCTACGAGGGCTTCATCCCGAAGGCCGAAGTGCACGACGCGCTGCAGGGCTTCAACAGCTTCCACCCGATCGGCCGCGTGGGAACCCCGCAAGATGTCGCCGAAGTCATCGCGTTCCTGCTCTCGGAAAAAGCAGGCTGGGTCACCGGCGCGATCTGGGACGTGGACGGCGGCGTGATGGCCGGCCGCAACTGACGTGCACCGCCATCGGTCATGGCGCCCCGGCCACCGTAACAGAACTGACACGAAACTTTAGTCCGAGGAAACCAAACTAATGCTGCACGCGCCGGCGCCGTGCAGCGGCCCCGGCTGCGCCCCTGGCCATTCATTCCCCATGAGGCAGCAAGGCACACAAGGAGCACACCGCCATGACCGTTTCCAAGGGTTCGCACGGCCATACGTTCGGCCGCATGAAACCGTCGCATTCCGGCTACGCCATCCATCGCGATCCGCCGCGCGACACGCACTTCCGCGACCTCCCGCCGCCTACCGGCAAGGCGCCGTTCCGGCTCGACCTGAAAGACATCATCAGCAAGGCCGACTACGACGCCATCGTGAAACGCCAGCGTCTCGTGTTCCACCTGAACGGCGACATGGGCGGCATTGGCTATGCGGTTCCGCAGGAGCTCGTGGCCGCGGGCATGGAGACCGATCTGACGAAGGCGGCAAAGGACGGCTCGCTGCCGGACTTCCTCTACATCACCGGCGACTGCGTCTATTTCAACGGGCAGATCAGCCAGTACTACGCGCAGTTCTACGAGCCCTACGAGCTCTACCATCGCCCCGTGTTCGCGGTGCCGGGCAACCACGACGGCGAGAACCTGGCGACCGACCAGACGCTCGACGGCTTCATGCGCAACTTCTGCGCGAGCAAGCCCGGCACGAAAACGCCGGAGTCGATGGGCTCGTTCCGCACGGCCATGATCCAGCCGAACTGCTACTGGACGCTGCTCACGCCGCTGTGCTCGATCGTCGGCCTCTACAGCAACGTGCCCGAGGGCGGCGAGATCGTCGAACCGCAAACCGACTGGCTCGTGGAAGAGCTGCGCACACTGCCGAAGGACCTGCCGCTCTTCGTGGCGCTGCATCACCCGCTCTACTCCGCCGACGACTACCATTCCGGCAGCTCGCGCATGCGCAAGGTGCTACAGGACGCGAGCAAGACCGCCGGCCGCTACCCCGACATGATCTTCACGGGCCATGTCCATAACTATCAGCGCATTTCGAGCATGCACCCCGAGGTCGGCCTCATTCCGCAGCTCGTGACGGGCGCGGGCGGCTATCACAACCTGCATTCGATCATGAAGGTGGACGGCGAGAAGATGGTCGCGCCAGTGAACTTCGACGCCGGCGACGGCGAGACCGTCACGCTCGAAACCTACTCCGACGACCACCACGGCTTCCTGCGCATGGACGTGACGAAGACGCTGGTCACCGGGCGCTACTACGAGGTGCCGCGTCCGCAGGAGCCGCGCACGAAGGGTTCGCAGCTGTTCGATCACTGGGAGTACGACATCAGGAACCGGCGCTGGGTGCCGAACAAGCTATAGGCGCGGCGGGCGGAGGCGTCGCGGGTTTTCACCGCGCCGCCTTCGCGTGCGCCCGCTGCGCCAGTCGGGTGCGGCCCCGCGCACGTCGCACTGCTGCGGTGCACCAGCCGGCTCGCGGGTCTTCCCGGAACGCATCGCAACAGGGCCTGCCGCACGCTGGCATAGCGCTTGCTTTTCAGGCCGCATGCTGCGCGTCCTGCTCGTCACCGACACTGAGAAGCCCATCGGCGATCTGCGCGACGCCCTCGCGCGGCTCGGCTACGCCATGCTGCCCGATCCGGCCACGCCGCAGGATCTGCACCGCGTGGTCGAGCGCGCGCGCCCCGACGTCATCATCGTCGACACCGAATCGCCCTCGCGCGACACGCTCGAACAACTCGCCGTGATGAACGCCACCGCGCCGCGCCCCGTGCTGATGTTCAGCAACGACGCGAACCAGCGGCTCATCCGCGCCGCCGTGCAGGCGGGCGTGACGGCCTATCTCGTGGAAGGGCTCGCCAGCGAGCGGCTCGCCCCCATACTCGAAGTGGCGCTCGCGCGCTTCGCGCAGGAAACGGCGTTGCGCGAGCGCCTGACGCAGGCCGAAACCGAACTCGCCGAGCGCAAGCTGATCGACCGCGCGAAGCGCGCCCTGATGGAGCAGCAGAAGCTGAGCGAGCCCGCCGCCTACGCCGCGCTGCGCAAACGCGCCATGAACCAGAGCGTGAAGCTCGCCGAGGCCGCACGCCAGATCGTCGAGACGGCCGGCGCAAAAGAATGAGGCGATGCCCATGAACCCGACCACGCTTCCCGCATCCGCCGAACTGGGCGCCCCTGCGGATCGCCGGCCTCCCGAAAAGACCCATCTCAAGATCGGCTTCGTGCCGCTCTCCGACGCGGCGCCGCTCGTCGCCGCCAAGCTGCTCGAATTCGGCCACGCGCATGGCCTCACGCTGGAGCTCTCGCGCCAGCCCTCGTGGGCCGCGCTGCGCGACAAGCTGCTCGCCGGCGAGCTCGACGCCGCCCATGCGCTCTACGGCCTCGTCTACGGCGTGCAGCTCGGCCTGGGAGGGCCGCAGACCGACATGGCGCTGCTCATGGTGCTCGCGCGCAACGGCCAGGCCATCACGCTCTCGAACCGCCTCGCCGACGCGCTCGACGCACACGGCACGCTGCCGAGCGCGCTCGCCGCCCTCGGGAGAAAGGCCGTGTTCGCGCACACCTTTCCCACCGGCACCCATGCGATGTGGCTTTACTACTGGCTCGCCGCGCAGGGCGTGCATCCGCTGCGCGACGTGCAAAGCGTCGCGATCGCGCCGCCGCAGATGGTCGCGGCGCTCGCCGAAGAACGCCTCGACGGGCTGTGCGTCGGCGAGCCCTGGAACGCGCTCGCGCAGCAGCGCGGGGTGGGCCGCACCGTCGCATATAGCGGCGAGATCTGGCCGGATCATCCGGAGAAGGTGCTCGCCTGCCGGCGCGATTTCGTGCAGGCGTACCCGCGCACCGCCCGCGCGCTCGTGCGCACGATGCTGGAGGCCTGCCGCTGGCTCGACGGCGCGGGGCACCGGCACGACATCGCACAGTGGCTCGCGCGGCCCGAGTTCGTGGGCGTCGATGCCGCGCTGATCGCCTCGCGGCTGGACAGTGCAGGCACGCACGGCGCCCCCCCGGTGCGCTTCTTCGATGACGGTGTCGTGAACCCCCCGCACGCTTCGGAAGGCGTGTGGTTCCTCACGCAATTCGAACGCTGGGGCATGCTCGCGCGGCGCGACGACTATCGCGAGATCGCACAGGCGCTGAATCAGACCGGGCTCTTTCGCGAGGCCGCGCAAGGCCTGCTGCAACGGCTGCCGGAAGAAGGCGCGCCGCCGGTGTTGATCGACGGACGCGGCTGGAACGCCGCCGATCCCCGCGCCTACGTGGAAGGCTTCACGGTCCGCGCCTGAGCCGCCCGCACGCGCCGCGCGCAAGAAAACAAGCCGCCGCGTCTGCCTGAGACCCTGCCTCTCGGGCTATCATGCATGCCGCCACGGCGGCGAATCCTCCGCGCGGCGCGTCGAAAGAGCCCCCCGGCACTCCCAGGCGCGTCAAAAACCCGTGCCGCCCTGAGCGGCGCGCACGCGCGCGGTCAACCATCGCCCCCGGCAAATCGTTGACAGTCCAGAACGCGGGCGCGCCGCACGGCGCGCCCGGGGCGTCAAGCAACTGAAAGAACCAGGTATCAAGCGATGCGAGCACATTTTCCGGGCCTCCGAATGACCATGACCCAACGCGGCCTCTGCGCCGCCGCGCTTTGCCTGCTGTCGGCCTGCGCCACGCGGCTCGACCCGGCGCCTGTCGTCGACATGTCCGCCGGCACGAACCCCAACGCGCAAGCCGCCATGGCGGCCCCGGGACCGCTCGCCCCCGTTGCCGCCGCGCCGGTCCCGCTCGGCCCGCCGCCGCCCGGCTACTACCGCGTGCGGCCCGGCGACACGCTGTATTCCATCGCGCGGTCGAACGGCCGCAGCGGCCGCGATCTGATCGCATGGAACAACCTGCCGGATCCGAACCATATCGAAGTGGACCAGGTGCTGCGCGTGGTTCCGCCAGGCGAGGGCGGTGCGATGGCGGCCGCGCCCGCGCCGGCCACAGTATCGGCCGGCCCGGCGCCGGCGCCTGCCGTGGCCCCCGCCGTCGCCGCGGCTGACGACAGCGCGCCGGCACCCGACGCCGGCAGCCTCGCGCTCGCCTGGCCCGTGCGCGGGCCGCTGCTCGGCCGCTTCAACGACTCGACCAACAAGGGCATCGACATCGGCGGCACCGCCGGCGAGCCCGTGCGGGCGGCGACCGGCGGGCGCGTCGTCTATGCGGGCAATGGGCTGCGCGGCTACGGCAACCTCGTGATCGTGAAGAGCAACGCGACCTACCTCACGGCCTACGCGCACAACCGCGACCTCAAGGTGAAGGAGGGCGACACCGTGAGCAAGGGCCAGGTGATCGCCGACATGGGCAGCACCGACTCGGATCACGTGATGCTGCACTTCGAACTGCGGCGCGACGGCAAGCCCATCGATCCGCTGCGCTATCTGCCGCCGCAATAAGCCGGAGGGGCTTACCGCGGGCGACGCGCGTGCTTACTTCACGACAACCTGCGTGTGCCCCACCACCGGCGGCTTCTCGAAGTACGGGCCAACGAGCTGGCGCCACACCTGGAAGTCCGCCGACTCGCGGAAGTGCACCATGTGGTCCTCGACCGTATCCCACTGCACGACGAGGACATACTGGTTCGGCTCTTCGATCGAACGTTGCAGTTCGACGCCGCGGCAGCCGCGTGCGCGATGAAAGAGCGGCAGCGCTTGCGCCACACCTGCTTCGAATTCTGCTTTCTTGCCCTGCTGCACGACGATGTGCGCCATTTCGTAGACCACGAGACCCTCTCCTGATTCGGAACTGCGTTGCATGACCCGCTTCGTTGCGCCCGCAAACGACGCGCGGCGAAGCGGCCAGCCGCAACGTTAGCACGGAGAGATTTTCGCGTTCGTCCGGCGACCCTCGCACCCGGCCCGTCAAACGGCCTCGGGCACCTGGCGGGTCTTGAGAAACGCTTCGAGCGTTTCGCCGCGCATGCTCGCGTACATGCCGAGATTCGTGATCTTCACCACGCGCGCGAACTTCTCCAGCACGAAGAAGCACACGCCGTAGCGCACGAGCCCGAGCCAGTCGGTGCTGTCCACCAGCGCGCGCTCTTCTTCGGTCAACGCGGCCGCGTCGTAGGCCGCCTGGCGGTTGGCGAGCCACAGCTCGCGCGCGGCCGGCTCGCGCATCTGCCAGAAGAAGCGGTTCAGGCGCATCGCCTTCACGCTCTGGCGAATGTCGAACGGATAGGTGCCCGTCAGTTCCTCGATGCCCGCCAGCTGCGGATTCATTGCGCCACCTCTTCGTACACCGTCACGGCCATCGCGGTGCTCGTCGCGAGGTAGTAGTTGCGATGCACCTCGCGTATCGTCGGCCCGAGCGCGCCGCGCATGGCGAGCCACATGATCGTCTCCACGCTCTCCGCGCCGCCCAGGCGAACATAGTCCACGTGCTTCATGGCGGCGAGCCGCTCGGGATCGTTCACGATCAGGTCGAGAAACTCCATGTCCCAGCCGGTGTTGTTGAAGCCGCTGCGCTCGCCGTGCACCTGGTGCGAAAGCCCGCCCGTGCCCACCACCACAATGTCGAGGTCTGCGTCGAACGATTCGATCGCGCGGCGCAGCGCCTGGCCTAGCCGGTAGCAGCGCCGCGCCGTCGGCAACGGATATTGCAGCACGTTCACCTGAAGCGGCACGAGCGCCGCGGGCCAGCCGCCCTCATGCGGCAGCATGAGCGAAAGCGGCGAGTTGCAGCCATGGTCGAGCGGCTTGTCCTGGAAGATCGTGAGGTCGAACTCGTCGTTCACGAGCTGTTCGGCGATATGGATCGCGAGATCGGAGTGTCCCGCGATATCGGGCAGCGGCCGCTTGCCCGCGCCTTCGTCGGCGAACTCGTGCCGCGCGGAAACGCCCAGCGCAAAGGTGGGATAGCAGTCGAAGAAAAAGCTGTTGGCGTGATCGTTATAGATCATCACGAGCGCATCGGGCTTGCGCGCCGCGAGCCATTCGGCCACCGGCTCGTACCCTTTGAAGAGCGGCGCCCACGCGGGCTCGTTCTGCTTGCCCTTGTCATAGGCCAGTCCGATCGTCGGCACGTGCGAAGTGCCGATGCCGCCCACTATCCTTGCCATGTCGATGCCCTCGCTCAACGCCAGATTTACGCCAGATTCCACCGCGGCTGCCGCATGCTTGCAGTACGCGGCAGCCGCTCGATCGGAATATGAAATTACACAATAGCGGTTCGTGCAATAAGCGAGGGTTAACCTCCGGGTCCGGATATGTGCCGCCTCTTTCACGAGGTTTTCGCATCGCTGCGCGCCGCCTGGCCGGCCGCAGACCCGTATGCCCCAAGGAATTTCGATATCCCGAAACCAGACCCGCCCGGCGCGGCACCCGGCGTGCCGCCGCACTCAGCGATAAATAAAACAGATCGCCAAAGAATCAACTCGCAAACCCCGGGCTATTGCGGCCGCGGCGCGTTCGCGCGAGACTCCGCTGCGCCTCGATAAACCAGCGGCACGGTGCAATGCCACAGGCCGCCGCGACGGCATCGAACGCAAGCAACGCGCCCCGGCGCGCCAGGCGGCGATGAATGCCGGATTCCGGACGCCAATCGAGGAAGCCGCGCACAATCATGCCGTGAACGCCGCGCCCGGCATGCACGACCCGTCGTCCCTATCGATTCGAACGTGAGCCAGCCCGAACTCCTGAATCTCGCGCAACTGCGCGCCTTTCGCCTCGTGGCCGACACCGGCAGCGCCACACGCGCCGCCGCCGCCCTGTATCGCGCGCAATCTGCCGTGACGCGTTCCGTGCAGGAACTGGAGACCGCGCTCGGCGAGCCGCTCTTCGAGCGCAAGCCTTCGGGCATGCTGCCCACCGCGGTCGGGCGTGTGGTGCTCGAGCGCTGCGCGCGCATCTTCGGCGAGCTCGAAGAACTCGCGCACTGGTGTTCGTCGCGGCAGGCGCGGCGCCGCGCGCTGCCCGAAGGCGCGCTGCCCGCCTGGCTGCTCAATACGCGGCGGCTGCAGCTCTTCGTCGCGCTCGCGCGGCACCGGCACATGCCGAGCACAGCCAGCGCATTCAGCATCAGCCAGCCCGCCGTGAGCAGCGCCATGCGCGTGCTGGAAAGCGGCTCGGGCGTCACGCTCTTTCATCGCGGCCCGCGCGGCGTGCTGCTCACCGCCGAAGGCGAAACCTTCCTGCTGCACGTGCGGCGCGCGCTGAACGAGCTGCGCCACGTTCCCGACGATATCGCCGCCCTGCACGGCAATATTCAGGGCGCGGTGACGGTGGGCGCCCTGCCGCTCGGGCGCACGCTGATCCTGCCCGCGGCGATCGCGCGCCTGAACGCGCGCCATCCCGGCGTGCGCGTCGTCACGGACGAAAGCGCGTGGGATCTGCTGGTGGCCGGGCTGCGCGCGGGCGATATCGATTTCATCCTCGGCGCGCTGCGCGAGAACGACGCCGCCAGCGGTCTTGCGAACGAGCGGCTGATGTCGGAGAACATGGTGGTGTTCGCCCGGCGCGATCATCCGCTTGCGCGCGCGAAAGACCTCGGCGTCGGCGACCTGCGCAACGCGCAATGGATCGTCCCGCGCATCCATTCGCCCGCGCGCCTGTTGTTCGAGGCGCAGTTCAGGCGGCTCAAGCTCAAGCCGCCGGCGCCGGCCGTCGAAACCGCCGACCTCGCCGTCATCCGCGGCCTCCTGCTCGGCACCGACATGGTGGCGGCGCTCTCCGCGCAGCAGCTCTACTACGAGTGCCAGGCGGGTCTGATCGTGGCGCTCGATCTGCCGCTCCACAACACGCGGCGCGACATCGGCCTCACACTGCGGGCCGAAAGCGCGCCCTCCCCGGCCGCGCGCGCGCTGATCGATGCGGTCCGGCTCACGGTGGCGGACCTCGCCCCGGACGTGCGGGTGGTCGAAGGGCTGCGCGCGTAGTCCTGCCCGCGTCTTCGTTGTTCACACAACCAGATCGAAAGCAACGCGGTGTTGTGTAAACGCCGAATACCCACGTCCACGCCAATATTTTAAATGCAAATCATTATCATTTGCCATACAATTCGCGGCCATGCGTATGCGGTTTGCATGCCTGCTTCGTATCCACGGCGCGCCAGCCACGCGCCCGGTGCGAAACGGCCTGCCCCGCCCGATAACACGCCGCCCGGATTCCCCCGGCATCGCAGGGCGGCGGCCAACCACTCGCCCGTCACCCGTCCATGTCCGTTGCCCGCCCGATCGCGCCTCTCCTTGCCCCGCCCCGTTCCTCCAGCCGCTGCGCCATCGTGGCTGCCATTGCCATTGCTTTCGGCTGCCCCGCCGCCGCGCATGCGCAGGCCGCGCAGACCGGCGACGGCACAAGCACCAATGCGAACACGAACGGCACCTTGCCGAGCGTGAAAATCCAGGCGCGGAAAGACACCCTGCCCGGCGATCTCGCACCCACCTACGCCGGCGGCCAGGTGGCACGCGGCGCCGACTACGGCGTGCTCGGCCAGCAAAAGAACATCGACATGCCCTTCAGCATGACGACCTACACGTCGAAGCTCATGGAGGACCAACAGACCCGCACCGTCGCGGACGTGCTGGCCAACGATCCTGCCGTGCGCTCCGCCTACGGCTACGGCAACTTCCAGCAGGTCTACGTGATCCGCGGCTTCGAGCTCGATAGCGACGACGTTTCGCTCAACGGCCTCTACGGCATCACGCCGCGCCAGCTCGTGATGACCGACGCGCTCGAACGCGTGGACGTCTTCAAGGGCGCGAGCGCGTTTCTGAACGGTGCGTCGCCGAACGGATCGGCGATCGGCGGCAGC
Organism: Paraburkholderia acidipaludis NBRC 101816; assembly: GCF_000684975.1. Taxonomy (GTDB): domain Bacteria; phylum Pseudomonadota; class Gammaproteobacteria; order Burkholderiales; family Burkholderiaceae; genus Paraburkholderia; species Paraburkholderia acidipaludis. The sequence goes on from NZ_BAXZ01000024.1 coordinate 84,729, forward strand.
GTCAATCTGCAGCTCAAGCGCGCCGACGACCCGCCGCTCACCCGCGTCACCTTCGAAGGCACCGGCTCGGGCGAGTTCGGCGAACACATCGACGTTGGCCGCCGCTTCGGCAGCGAGGACCAGTTCGGCATTCGCGTGAACCAGTCGAACCACGACGGCGAAACGAGCATCGACGGCGAACACCGCCGCAGCGACCAGACGGCCGTTACGCTCGACTGGCGCGGCGAGAAGCTGCGGCTCGAAGGCGACTTTCTCTACCAGCGCCAAACCGTCACGGACGGCCGCCCGGTGGTCTTCGTGAGCGGCGACGCGATTCCCCCCGTGCCTTCGGCCAGCTACAACTACGGCCAGACCTGGGAATACAGCTCGGCGGAAGACACGGTAGGCATCCTGAAGGCCGAGTACGACTTCCTGCCGGGCTGGACCGCCTACGTGACGGGCGGCACGCGCCACACCAACGAGCATGGTGAGTACTACTCGCCGTACTACACCGACCCGACGACCACGACGGGCTCGCGCCTGGGCGTGCCGCGCAAGGACGACGCCGACTCCGCCGAAGCCGGTGTGCGCGGCCGCTTCGACACCGGCCCGGTGAGCCACTTCGTCACCGCGAGCGCCTCGATCACGCGTGTGGAAACGCAGTCGGGATGGACGCTGAGCGGCTCGTTCCCCGCGAGCCTCTACAACACCGTGCAGGTTCCGTACCCCGCCACGACCTTGTCCGCGGGCATGGACGGCAACCCGCCCACCACCGCGCTCACGCTCATGCGCAGCGTCGCCGCTTCCGACACGCTCGGCTTCCTCAACGACCGCGTGCTGTTCACGGTGGGCGTGCGCCATCAGGAAATCGTCTCGAACGCGTATTCGTCGTCCACGCTCGAACAGACCGAAGCCTATAACGACGGCATCACGACACCGCTCTTCGGCCTCGTCGTCAAACCCTGGCAGAACGTATCGATCTACGCGAACCGCGCCGAATCGCTCGCGGCCGGCGACCAGGCGCCGCTGGGCTCGAAGAACTACGGTGCGCTGCTCGCGCCCGAGCGCACGAAGCAGTACGAAGTGGGCATCAAGTACGACACCGGCCGCTACGGCGCTTCGTTCGCGGCGTTCCAGCTCGAAAAGCCGCAGACCTACACGAATAGTGACGGCTACTTTGCCGCGAACGGCACCGAGCGCCACCGCGGCCTCGAAGCGTCCGTGTTCGGCGAGCCGTTCAGGGGCGTGCGCGTGATTGCGGGCGCAACCTATATCGACGCCGTGCAGCTCGACACGGAAAACGGTGCGACGAACGGCAACCGTCCGGTGGGCGTGCCGTCGTTCCTGCTGAACCTGGGCGCCGAATACGACGTGCCGTGGCTCCAGGGCCTCACGCTCAGCGCGCGCTGGACGCATACCGGCCCGCAGTATCTGGATGCAGCCAACACCCTGTCGATCCAGGCGTGGGACACGGTCGACCTCGGCGCGCGTTATGCGACCACCGTGTTCGGCCGGCCCACCACGTTCCGCGCGAACGTGCTCAACGTGACGAACAAGGCTTACTGGGCTTCGACCATCGGCGGATATCTGACGCAGGGCGAACCGCGCACGGTGCTGTTCTCGATGACGACGGACTTCTGACGCGGCGGGAACCCGGCGCCGCTCGCCAGCACCGGGACCGCAGCCGGACCCGCCGCTTACGACTTCATCTCTCGCCGCATATCGCTGCAGATCGCCCCTTTCTGCTGATCGTATTCCTGCGGGTTGCTCGCCTTCATCTGCTGCAGGCCATTGACGGTCTGCGCGGCGTTCTTCCACCCCGCATCCCAGTCTTTCGCGAAATCGGGATCCTGGACGAATTTCCGGCTCGCGGTGTCCTTGTAGTTCGATACGGTCGAAGCATCGACACCGCAGACTTCCGCAGCCACGCGCGCGTTGTTCGCGGCAAACTGCACGCCCAGCTTTGCGAGCTTTAGCGTCTGATCCTGGTCCTGCGCATGCGCGATGCCCGCGACGGCAAACGTCACGACGGAAGCGAAAAATAATATAGGTCTACGAATTATCATGAAAATCTCCTCAACCCTTCGGACGTCAACCATAAAAGGCATAACCGGCGCGCATACGGCGAACGGTGCCTTAGTCAAAATGAATCATTTCCGGATGAGCCGTTTCGCATCGCACGAAAGATTCAATTCGAAAAGAAAATCTCAAGTCGCAAGAATACATTCGGCCTCATTGCCCAGCCAACTGATTATTTTGTAACAGAAATTAAAGCTTTGGCTAACCTTGGCGTAGCTCGTCAATAATGACGAGCGCATTGCCCACCTGATAATCGGCGTTTCGAATCGAGGATTTCATGGACCGGCTGACTGGCATTAGAGTGTTCGTCGCCGCGGTCAATAGCGGCAGTTTTGCGGCGGCCGCGCGGCACTATGGATTATCCGCGGCAATGGCCGGCAAATACGTCAGCGCGATTGAAACCGAGCTGAATGCGAGGCTGCTCCAGCGCACCACGCGCCGCCTGACCCTCACCGATATCGGCGAGGTCTATTACGAGCGGTGCAAGCGGATTCTCGAAGCCTACGACGAAGCCAATCGCGAAGTCACGGATGCCAGCGGATCGGCCCATGGCGTTCTGAGAATTGCCGCGCCGGTCACGTTTGGGGCAATGCATCTTGGCGAGGTGGTCGCGCAGTATCTGGAGGCGCATCCGCAGGTCAACATCGAGATGTCGCTGAACGACCGCTATGTCGACCTGCTCGAAGCCGGCGTGGACATGGCCATACGAATCGGCCGCTTGCCGGACTCCGGGCTCGTCGCACGGCGGCTCGCGCCATGCCGCATGGTGATCTGTGCGTCTCCCGCCTATCTGAGGCGCCACGGCACGCCCCGCGCCCCCGACGACCTGCGGCAAGCCGCACGGCTCACGTTCAGCGAGGCGGTTTCGGACGACGACTGGACACTCGCCGATGCAGACGGTCGTCGTCACGTTATCGACGGCCCGTGCCGGCTGGCCGCCAACAATACCCAACTGCTGCTCGCCGCCGCGCTTGCCGGAGCCGGCGTCGCCTATGGGCCGACCTTCGTCTTCGGCGAGCAGATCGCACTCGGTCAGCTCGTCGAACTGCTGCCGGAATACGATACGGCGGAGCTCGCGATCCAGGCCGTCTATCCGAGCGCGCGCCACATGCCGCTCAAGGTCCGCCGCTTCCTCGATTTTCTCGCGGCGGCGTTCGGCGACGAACCCCCGTGGGACCGCGGTGCGGCACGGCGCCGCGGCAGCCCGCGGGGTTCGCGCAGCAAGCCGAAAATCTAGGCCGCAGGACGATCGACGCAGTGCCGCTCGCGGCGCTGCGCCCGGCTCGGGATAATCATCAGGAATGCAGACGATACGGCAGTCTGCGGAGCGCTATACGATCACCTGCGTCTGCGCGAAGCGATCGTTGGCGAGCAGCGCGGAGAGTCGCCGCAATGCCGAGTGCAAGTGCACGCGGTCCGCCGCCGCGCCCAGCGAGATGCGGATCGCGCTCGTCACGTCCTGTCGCCCGTCGGCCGCGAACGCGGTGGACGGCGCAACCGCGAGGCCTTCCGTACCGGCCGCCGCGGCCAGATCGCGCGCCGACCAATGGCGCGGCAGGACGTACCAGAGATGGATGCCCGCGCCCGCCGGCGCGCCCAGGGCCTGAACGGCAACGCGCTGGCGCTCGTGCGCTTCGGCGCGCACACCCTCGAAAATCCGTGCGGCCGTGCCGTCGTCGATCCACTGGATGGCCAGCGCGTACGTGAGCGGCGCCGCCATCAGCGAAAACGAACGCAGCGCCGCCAGAAAGCGCGCATGAGCAGTGGCGTCGGGCAAGACGAGGAAGGCGGTGCGCAGGCCGGGCGTCAGCACCTTCGAAAGCGTGGACAGATAGCAGACCTGGGCCGGGGCGAGCCTCGCGAGCGGGGGCGGCGCATCGGGCGCAAAACGCCAGTACGGATCGTCCTCGACCACCAGGAGACCATGCCGCGCCGCCACGCGCAGGATGTCGCGGCGGCGCGCTTCGGGCATGGTCGCGCCGGTGGGATTCTGCAGTGTCGGATTGAGGTATACGAGGCGCGCGCCGTGGGTACGGCACGCCGCCTCCAGTGCGTCGGGCCGCATGCCGTCTGTGTCGGCGGCCACGGTTTCGAGGCGCCGGCCCAGTTGCGCCACCGCATGCGGCAGCCCGGGATAGACCAGCGATTCGCACAGCACGACTTCGCCCGGCGCACTGAAGGCGAGGATCAACGCGGCCAGCGCCGCCTGCGCACCGGGGCAGACCGCGACCTGCGCGGGCGCGACCGTGCCGAGCACCGGTTCGAGCCAGCGCGCGCCGGCCTCGCCATCGCGCAGGGTTCCGCCGCCCACGTGGTAGGTCATGAGCAGATCGGCGTCGCTGCGCAACAGCAGCCGCGAGAGCCCTTCGCGCAGCAGCGCCGCCATCTCGATGCCGAGCGGCGCCGGCGGGATATTCATGCTCAGGTCCACGCGCTGCAACTGCGCGGCGCGCGGAGGCGCGACGAAGGTGCCTAGCGGACCGCGCGACTCGATCAGCCCGCGCCGGCGCGCTTCGTTGAAGCCGCGCGTGACGGTGGTGAGATCGACGCCGAGCAGCGCCGCCAGCGCCCGCTGCGCCGGCATGCGCGTGCCGGCCGCCAGCGTGCCGTTAGCCACCGCGCGCTCGACGAAGTCGGCGAGCCGCAGATAGCGCGGACCGCTGCCCGCCTCGAGCGCCGCTGCCCACGGCGAAGCGCCCCTGGCAGCGCCGGAAGAAGGATTTCGCGTCATTGGATTTGCGTCATCTTGCCGCAGATGTATGCATCATGTCTTACTCTAGCATGCGGACACGAAGCGCGTAAATCCATACATATGATCATGTATGGCTTTTGACCGGAAAGCGCCGTCCTGTGCCGCTCCCGTCAAGACTACACAGGCCCGTAGGGATGGGTTTGCGCGATCGTCAACCACGGAACCCGACATGCGCAATCCCGACATTCGAAGAGAACCGGCCGCCGAAGCCGGCGCACCTCCCCCTCCTCCTCCCCGCCTGGGGCGTTCTATCCGCCCGCGATTGCGCGCCGCCGCCACGCTTGCGGCCACCGGCGCGCTCACGCTGCTCGGCGGCTGCCAGGCGGTGCTGCTCGACCCCAAGGGCGACGTCGGCGTGCAGGAAAAGAACCTGATCCTGATCGCGCTCGGCCTCATGCTGCTGGTCGTGATCCCGGTGATCGTGCTCACGCTGTGGTTCGCATGGCGCTATCGCGAGTCGAACACGGGCGCGACCTACGCGCCGAAGTGGGCGCACTCCACGGCGATCGAGATCGTCGTCTGGTCGATTCCGTGCGTGATCGTGCTGATGCTCGCCGGGCTGATCTGGCGCACCACGCATACGCTCGACCCGTACCGGCCGATCGAGTCGCAGCAGCAACCCATACGCGTGGACGTCGTCGCGCTCAACTGGAAGTGGCTGTTCATTTACCCGGACTACGGCGTCGCTTCCGTGAACCAGCTCGCGATTCCCGTCGATACGCCGGTCTCGTTCCGGCTGACCGCGGAATCGCTGATGAACTCGTTCTTCATCCCGCAGCTGGGCAGCCAGATCTACGCCATGTCGGGCATGGAAACGCACCTGCATCTGATCGCGAACCAGCCCGGCGTGTATGCGGGCCGCTCGTCCGCGTTCAGCGGCCCTGGCTTCTCCGACATGCATTTCGACACCATCGCCACGAGCCGCGCCGATTTCGACGCGTGGATCGCGCGCGCGAAAGCCTCGCACGCGACATTGAGCCTTTCGGCCTACCAAACGCTCGCGCAGCCCGGCGAGAAGGCCCCGGTGACGCTCTATTCGAGCGTCGCGCCGGGCCTGTTCGAAGGCGCGGTCAACAAGTACATGCGCGACGTCTACGGCAACCCCATCTGCGGCAGCGCCGCGCCTCCTCCCACCCTGAGCCGCGGCACCACCCTGGCAGCGGAGTAATCACATCATGTTCGGAAAACTCACGCTCGATGCCGTTCCCTGGCACGAGCCCATCATCATGGGCACCGGCGCCGTCGTGGCGGTGCTCGGACTCGCCCTGCTCGCCGCCGTCACGCTCGCCGGGAAATGGGGTTATCTGTGGCGCGAATGGATCACCTCGGTCGATCACAAGCGCATTGGCGCCATGTACATCGTGCTCGCCATCGTCATGCTGGTGCGCGGCTTCGCCGACGCCATCATGATGCGCGCCCAGCAGGCCATCGCGTACAACGGCGCCGCCGGCTATCTGCCGCCGCACCACTACGACCAGATCTTCACGGCGCACGGCGTCATCATGATCTTCTTCGTGGCCACGCCGCTCATTCTCGGGCTCATGAACGTGGTCGTGCCGCTGCAGATCGGCGCGCGCGACGTGGCCTATCCGTTCGTCAATTCGCTCTCCTACTGGCTTTCCGTGGTGGGCGCGGTGCTGGTGATGGTCTCGATGTTCGTGGGCGACTTCGCGGCTACGGGCTGGGTTGCCTATCCGCCGCTCTCGGAGCTCGGCTATAGCCCGACTGTCGGTGTGGACTACTACATATGGTCGCTGCAGCTCTCCGGCCTCGGCACCACGCTCTCGGGCATCAACTTCATCGTGACGATCCTGCGCATGCGCGCGCCCGGCATGGATCTCATGAAAATGCCGGTGTTCGTGTGGACGGCGCTCATCACCAACATCCTGATCGTCGCCGTGTTCCCCGTGCTGACCGGCACGCTCGCGCTGCTCACGATGGACCGCTATCTCGGCATGCATTTCTTCACGAACGAGCTGGGCGGCAACGCGATGATGTACATCAACCTCATCTGGGTCTGGGGCCATCCCGAGGTGTACATCCTGATCCTGCCGGCATTCGGCGCGTTCTCCGAGATCATCGCCACATTTTCCGGCAAGCCGCTGTTCGGCTACAAGTCGATGGTCTATGCCACGGCCTCGATCGGCATCCTCTCGTTCTTCGTGTGGCTGCATCACTTCTTCACGATGGGATCGGGCGCGAACGTCAACGCGTTCTTCGGCATCATGACCACGATCATCTCGATCCCGACCGGCGTGAAGCTCTTCAACTGGCTCTTCACGATGTATCGCGGCCGTATCCGCTATCACAGCGCGACGCTGTGGACCATCGGCTTCATGGTGACGTTCGCCGTGGGCGGCATGACCGGCGTGCTGCTGGCCGTGCCGGGCGCGGACTTCGTGCTGCACAACTCGCTCTTTCTCGTTGCGCACTTCCATAACGTGATCATCGGCGGCGTGGTGTACGGCTGTCTTGCCGGCGTCAGCTTCTGGTTCCCGAAGGTGTTCGGTTTCACGCTCAACGAGTTCTGGGGCAAGGTCTCGTTCTGGTGCTGGCTCGTCGGCTACTGGCTCGCCTTCACGCCGCTCTACATCCTCGGCTTCGAGGGCATGACGCGGCGCATGAACCACTATGACGTAGCGGCATGGCATCCGTGGCTCGTCGTGGCGCTCGTGGGCGCGGTGTTCGTCGGCCTCGGCATTCTCTCGATGATCGTGCAGATCGTGGTGAGCGTGCGGGACCGCGAGGCCAACCGCGACCTCACGGGCGACCCCTGGAACGGCCGCAGCCTCGAATGGTCGACCGCCTCGCCCGCGCCGTTCTACAACTTCGCCGTGCTGCCGAAGATCACTTCGATGGAGCAGCACTGGGACAACAAGGAGGCGGGCCGCGCGTATGTGGAAGCGACTGCCTACGAGGACATCCACATGCCGCGCAACACCGGCGCGGGCTTCATCATCGCCATGTTCAGCCTGCTGTTCGGCTTCGCGATCGTGTGGCACATGTGGGTCTTCGCGGCCATCGGCCTCGCGGGCATGATCGTCACCTTCATTCTGCGCACCTACGACGAGGACACGGACTACTGGGTCCCCGCCGCCGAGATCGCGCGCATCGAGAACGCGCGCTTCGAACAACTCGCGCAACTGGAAATCAGGGAGGCTGCGTAACTTATGGCGCACGCTGCAATCCATCACTCCGGTCATGCGCATGGCCATGACCACGACAGCACCCCGAAGACCACGTTCGGCTTCTGGATCTACCTGATGAGCGACTGCCTCATCTTCGCGACGCTCTTCGCCACCTTCGGCGTGCTCGCGAACGCGACGGCGGGCGGTCCTGGCGCGAAACAGTTGTTCGAGCCGTCCTACGTGCTGGGCGAAACGCTGCTGCTGCTTGCCAGCAGCGTCACGTTCGGCATGGCGATGCTGAATCTCCACGCGCAACGGCGCGCGGCGGTGATCGCGTGGCTCGCGGTGACGTTCGCGTTCGGCGCGGGTTTTATCGGCATGGAAGTCAACGAGTTCGCGAAGCTCGTGGCCGAAAACGCCGGCCCCGGCACGAGCGCGTATCTCTCGGCGTATTTCACGCTGGTCGGCACGCACGGCCTGCACGTCACGGTGGGCCTGCTGTGGATCGCCCTCATGATGCACCAGACCCTGAAGTTCGGCCTGACCGGCACGATCCGCCGCCGGCTCGCCTGCCTGAGCCTCTTCTGGCACTTCCTGGATCTCGTGTGGATCTGCGTTTTCACTTTCGTCTATCTGCGAGGTCTGCTGTGAGCCACTCTCCCGTCACGCATCCGGTCGGCCAGGGCCACGACCAGAACCAGGCGCATGGCAGCCTCAAGGGCTACATGGCGGGCGCCATCCTCTCGCTGCTGCTCACGCTCGCCTCGTTCGGAGTGGTCATGTTTCATGTCGTGCCGCCCGGCGCGGGGCTTGCGGCCATCGTCGCGCTGTGCATCGCGCAGCTCGTCGTGCAGCTCGCCTGCTTTCTGCATATCGGCTCGGCGCGCAGCCAGCGCGCGAACACGGGCATCTTCGCGTGCACCGCGTTTCTGATCGCAGTGATCGTCGGACTTTCGCTGTGGGTCATGCACAACGCCAACGTCAACATGATGTCGACGCATCTCACCGTCGAGCGCGCCATGGCGCACGACTAGGCGCGCCAGCGTCTTGCCGGCGGCCTGCCCCGTGGGCGGGCCTGCCGGCCTTCCGGTAACGCTCGCGCACACCACATCTCGCGACAAGGCAATCCTCGAACCACCCAGGGTAAAGATATTGCCCACCTTGTCGATATATCGCTGGAGATGTGGGCGAATCGTGTCACAGGTCCGTCACGCACCTGGTCGAAGTTACGTCTTCCCGCTTGTCAGCGCGGTGCCGGTTCCATCAGGCCAGGGTAGGCCGGGACCGAAGTCATGAAGCGCCTGCTTACATACAGATAGCTTCTTCGAGCATTCCGGAAGACCATGATTCGTATTGCAAGCTCGTTGCTCGCGAGGCCGATGCTGTTCGTTCTGGCCGGCATCGGGATCACGCTCGCCACCACGGCGGTCACGGTCGTCTCGTTGTACGAAATGCGCCTCGACGCGATGGCGCAGGCGCGCGACGCGGCGGAAAACCTCGTGATCTCGCTGCAAAAGGAGACCGAGCGCAATCTCGACATCTACCAGCTCGCCATGCACGACGTGGCGATGACCATCCAGACGCCGAGCCTTTCCGGTCTTTCCCCGGAAACCCGGCAGCTGATCGCGTTCAGCACGATCTCCAACGCGAAGGAACCCGGCGTCCTGTTCGCGACGGACGCCGCGGGCACGATCGTCTTCGGCTCTCGTTCGCTGGACTCGCTCAAGCCCAACGTAAGCGAGCGCGACTACTTTCAGATTCAGCGTCAGCAGAAACATGCGGGCCTCTTTCTCAGCGAGCCATTCCTGTCGCACACGAGCGATCCCCCTCAGCCGGAAATCGCGCTGAGCCGCCGGCTCGACGACGGGAATGGCCAGTTCGCCGGCATCGTTGCCGGCACGCTGCGGCTGAACTACTTCCGCCATCTGTTCGAAGGCTCGATACTCGGCCGGCACGGGACCATCACGCTGTTACGCACGGACGGCACCGTCCTGATGCGATACCCGTTCCATGCGGGCGATATCGGCAGTTCACTGGCGAAGGGCCATTCGCTCGATCCGCTCGTGCAATCGGACCACGGCACCTATATCGACATTGCGGTGCTCGACCACGTCGAGCGTCTCTACAGCTTCCGGAGAATCGGCAGTTATCCGCTGATCGTGGTGGTCGGCCTCGCAACCGGAGACATCTACGCGGGATGGCGCAAGCGGGCGATGGCCATCGGCGCCGTCACCGTGATTCTCGACGCGTTCTTCATTTCGCTGTCGCTCATGTTCGCCCGCCAGTTGCGCAAGCGGCTGGCGATGGAGTGCCAGTTGCGGCAGCTCGCGTGGTTCGATTCGCTGACGGGTTTGCCGAACCGGGCGCTGCTTCAAAGAGAGTCCCTGCGCGTGCTGACGAATCACAGCCGCGACGCAGCGAGCTTCGCGACGCTGTTCATCGATCTGGACCGTTTCAAGCGCGTGAACGACACGCAGGGCCATGCCGTCGGCGACGAAGTGTTGAGCGAGATCGGCCGGCGGCTGCGCGAGCATGTCCAGGCCGACGACGTGATCGGACGCCTTGGCGGGGACGAATTCCTCGCGATCCTGCAGCGCAGCGACGTGCTCAAGGCCACCCAGATCGCCGGGCGCATTCTGAACGACGTGTATCGGCCCATCGTCATCAACTCGAAGCACGATACCGGCATCACGATCAGCGCCAGTATCGGCATCGCGATCTATCCGCACGATGGACAGGACACCGATGCGCTGCTGCGCAATGCCGACCTGGCGATGTACCAGGCCAAGAGCGCGGGACGCAACCAGGTGCGGTTCTATGCGCCGGAATACGAGCGTCAGGCGAAAGAGCACCTCGAACTGGAAATCGCCCTGCAGCGCGCCTTGCGAAGCAACGCGCTGAGCGTGGCCTACCAGCCCAAGGTCGACGCCGCGGGCATATTGCGCGGCGCGGAAGCCCTGGCGCGCTGGCACAGCGACAAGCACGGCCAGGTTGCGCCGGACCGCTTCATCGCCATCGCCGAGGAAAGCGGCCTGATCGCGGAGATGGACGCATGGGTGATGGGCGAAGCCTGCCGGCAGCTTGCCGAGTGGCGCGCGGCCGGCGTGATCGTCCCCAACCTGTCGGTCAACGTCTGTGCGGCAGACTTCAGACGTCCTGATTACCCGGAATTTGTCGCGCGCACCCTTCTGGCCCACGGGTTGACGCCTGAGGACCTGACGCTCGAGATGACCGAACGGGTGCTGTTCGACGAGTCGGCCGAGGACGTTCGCAAGTCGCTCGACGCGGTTCACGCGCTCGGCGTGGCGTTTTCGATAGACGACTTCGGCACGGGGTACTCGTCCCTCAGTTACCTGCGGCGCTTCGCCGTCAAGGAACTGAAAATCGACAAGAGTTTCGTGCAGGGAATCGGCGGCGACGCCAAGGCAGAGTCCCTCGCCCAAACCCTGATCAACATCGGCGACGTCCTGAAGCTGACCGTTACGGCCGAGGGAGTGGAAACGGCGGCGCAGCGCGATTTTCTGGGCCAGCACGGCTGCCATCTGTATCAAGGCTATCTGTTCTCGCCGCCGTTGCCGCCCGCGGACTTTCGGTGCTGGGCAGAGACAAACGCGGCACGCGCGGCCCACGCGCAACGCTCGTGCGCGAGCGAACCGGGCTAGACCACGGCCTCTTCCGCGGCTTCGGCGACGCCGAGCGGATTCGAAATGGCCAGTTTCCACACGCCGTCGCCGCCGCGCACCATCACCTGAGTCGCCGTGCCGCGCTGGCGGGCCTCGCGCCCATCCGGTAATGCCACGGTCACGGTCCAGTCCATCAGAACCAGCGCCACGTTGCCGCTGACCAGCGAGCGCCGTACCTCGTTGTGAATACGAGGGCCTGCCTGCAGGAGTCCTGAGAACTGCGTACGCAACGCGTCATGGCCGCTCGCCATACTTTTGCCGTCGGCCATCCGCATGGTCGCGTTCTCGCTGAACACGGCCAGCATGCCGTCGACGTCGCCGGCGTTGAACGCGGCGTCAAAGGCCGCGGGAACCTGCTCGGGCGTCCCGGGTCCGCCCGCTTCCCGTTTGCCGACGAACTGCCGGATCAGCGCCGCGAGCGCGGCGGGCGCCTCCAGCGGCGACAAATGCCCGACACCCGGCAGGACGTGCAGGCTCGCGCCCGCAATGCGCGGCAACAGTTCCTTGCGCAAGGTCTCGACGCGGTCGACCTGATCGAGCTCGCCGGCGATCACGACAACGGGCACGTCGATCGCACCCACCTCGCCCGCGATGTCTTCGAGCATGCCGGCACCGGGCCACGCGGCCTTGGCTTGTGGCGCGCCGCGCAGACTGTCGGCCACGACCTGCTCGCGCAGCGCGGGCTCGAGCCGGTTCGCCGTGAGCACGTGGTCGAGCACCCGGCCGACGGATTCGCGCGACTCATAGGCTGCGGCCATCGCGGCGCGCTGCCCGGCAGGCAGCGCCATCGGCGACGGCGGCGAAGGCGCGACGAGCACGACACCCGCCAGCCCGCGCGGCCGACGCGACGCGAGCAGTTGCGCGACCTTGCCGCCCATCGAGTGGCCGACCAGCACATAGCGCCGCAGATCGAGCGCTTCGATAACGTCCCGCGCGTCGTTGGCGAGATCCGCGATCGCGTAGCCCTGCGCAGGCGCCTCCGAATCGCCCCAGCCGCGATGGTCGACGGCGACGGTGCGGTAGCGGTCCGATAGCTGCCCTATGACACCATCCCACGTGCGGGACGATCCGCCCCAATAGTGCAAAAACACGAGCGCGAGTTCGCCGTCGCCCTGGTCTCTCACGTGGATTCTCGGGCCGTTCGTCTGGATATACATTGCCATGCTCCCTGGTCTGATGTGCCGGCGGCACGAAAGCGAAGTGGCCGGGGCGACCCCAAACCGTAAGAGCATCGTAGACTCGGTCGACTGAATTGATAATTCGCTGTTCTTTATCGACAGTCGATCATGAAATGATCGAATTGAACCTGTGATCGCGGGAACGGTTGCGCCGGGCAACACCGGGCGACGAGGCCGAGCTTCCCTGTTTTAATGGCGTCCTTACTTTTCCGCCCCGCGCAACGCCGCCTCGACGATAACCGCCGCGAGTCGCCGCGCCGCCTCCTCCATCTGCGCACGGCCGAATCCGCCAAAGCCGAGTATGAGCCCGGGGCGCGCGGTGCCGCGCGCGAACATCGGCGACACCGCCCGCACCGCCACGCCGTTCTGGGCCGCCCGCTGAACGACCCGGCGGTCGTCGAAACGGTCTGCGAGCCACAGCACCAGATGCATGCCCTGATCGCCGGGTTCGATCCAGGCCAGATCCTCGGGCAACAGCTCGCCAAGCGTCCTGATCAACTGAATGCGATGCTCCGCATACACGTTGCGGACTTTTCGGATATGACGTTCGAGATGCCCCTCCGCCATGAAGGCGGCCAGCACGTGCTGATCGGCGGTGGGAGGATGGCGGTCCATGAGCACGCGCGCCCCGCAGAAGGCGTCGACAAGACCGCGCGGGACAATCGCGTAGCCCAGCCTCAGCGAGGGAAACAAGATCTTGCTGAAGGTGCCGAGGTAAATCACGCGGTCCGGGTCCAGGCCCTGAAGCGCCGGGAACGGGTAGCCTTCGTATCGCAGTTCGCTGTCGTAGTCGTCCTCGACCACCCGGGCGTTGCCGGCCCGCGCCCAGGCCAGCAGCGCCGTGCGCCGGGCCATGCTCAAGGGCATACCCAGCGGATACTGGTGGGACGGCGTGACGAATGCCGCGCGCGCTTGCGGCGCCATGCGCAGACCGGCCTCCACGTCGAGACCTTCGGCGTCGACGGGAACCCGCACCATGCCGTCACGGTGGCCCATGCTCTCCAGAATGGCGGTAACGCCGCGATAGGCGGGGTTCTCCACCCACGCCTGATCGCGCGGCCCCAGCAGGACCTGGCTCGCGAGAAAGAGTCCCTGCTGGGTTCCGCTCGTCACCACGACCTGATCCGCTTCGCAGCGCACCGAGCGGGACTTGCGCACGTAGGCGGCAATCGCTTCGCGCAGCGTTAGTGCGCCAAGCGGATCCGCATATCCGGTCGGCGCGCCGGGCCCCCTCGCGCGCAGCCGGTTGCCGAGGCGGCGCCAGGTGTCGGCGGGCGCGGTCAAACCGGTCGGCACCGATATGGCGAAAGGTATCGGCTCCAGCGGCCGGAACTCTCGCGCAATCTGCGCGAATACCTCGGCCCGTTCGGACAGGCCGGGTTCCGATGTCGCACGTGCGCCGGTCGCGCGGGATTCGCCGGCCGGCTGTGGCCGGGCCAGCGCCTGCGCGACGCGGGTTCCCGCGCCCGCCTTCGATTCGAGAAAGCCCTCGGCGATCAATTGCGCGTAGGCGTCGATCACCGTGCCGCGAGCCACGCGAAGCGAAGCGGCAAGCGAACGCGTGGACGGTAACGCATCGCCCGCCGCGAGATCGTTTTTACGCACCGCCGCCCGCAACGCCTCGGCAACCTGGCGGCTCAGATGGCCCGCGGTGCGGTCGAGCGCACCGAATGACGGCATCTCCGCAATTCGCGCCGTTCTCGCCATGATTCTGGCTCATCAAGAATTGAATAAACTGGATCTACAGGATAAACCACTTTTCGGGCAAACTTGAACCCGTTGCCGTGCCGGTCCATCGTCCCGTTCATTCCGCCAGCCAGAGGCATTCGCATGTACGTACCCGCTCATTTCGCCGAAACCCGCAAGGAAGTGCTGCACACCCTCATCGCCCAACACCCGTTTGGCACACTGGTCACGCACGGCCAAAGCGGGCTCGACGCCAATCACATCCCGTTCGAACTGGCCGCCGAAGAAGGCGAGCTGGGCGTGCTGCGCGCGCACGTCGCGCGGGCCAATCCGGTATGGCAGGACGCGGCGAACGGCGACGAGGTACTGGTGATTTTCCGGGCCGGGGACGCCTACATTTCGCCGAACTGGTATCCGAGCAAGCACGAAACGCACAAGCAGGTCCCCACCTGGAATTACCAGGTCGTCCACGCGCATGGACGCATCGCGATCCTCGACGACGAGCGCTATGTGCGCGGCGTGGTCAGCCGCCTGACGCGCACGCACGAGGCATCGCTGCCGAAACCCTGGAAGATGGGGGACGCTCCCCAGGACTATATCGATACGATGCTCAAGGCCATCGTCGGCCTGCAGATCGAGATCACGCGACTCGTCGGCAAGAGCAAACTCAGCCAGAACAAGGAAACCCGCGATATTCGCGGGGCCGCCGAGGCGCTCAAGGCAAGCGGAGCGTCACCGATTGGCGATGCCATGCTCGCCGAGGCCGCCAGGAAGCCGGAATAGCGAACCGCAGGCGGGGAGCCGACGGCCACTCCCTCACCGAAGCGAAGCGCGCGCGGAAATCGCCTACACTACAGAACCGGCGAACGCGGCCGCTCCGCGCGGGCTCATCATGGCGCACATCTTCTTCGCAGCCTCGATTCAGCGGCATGTCGCAACGCCCGAGCGCGAAGTGGACGCACGCACGCTCGGCGAAGCGCTCGAGACCGTATTTGTAGCGCAACCCCGGCTGCGCGGCTACATCCTCGACGACCAGGGCTCGCTGCGCAAGCATCTGTCCGTGTTCGTGGATGGCCGCCCGGTGCGCGACCGCCAGCATCTGTCCGATTCGCTCGGCGAGCAGAGCCGCGTGTACGTCGTGCAGGCACTGTCGGGCGGATAAAGGGACATCAAGGCTGCATTCGAGGAGACACTCGACATGAACGATCGATTGCTCGTCGCAACCCGCAAAGGGCTGTTCGTTCTGCATACCGATAGCCACGGCGGCTGGACGCTCGGCGACCCGCATTTCGTCGGCGAACCGGTGAGCATGGTGCTGCACGATGCGCGCGACGGATCGCTGTACGCCGCGCTCAATCTCGGCCACTTCGGCGTAAAACTGCATCGCCGGCGCGCAGGCGCGGCGGATTGGGAAGAGTGCGCGGTGCCCGTTTATCCGCCGCAGCCCGCCGGCGATCCGCTTGCCGACAACGGCGCGAACCCCGGCGCAGATGATAAGGACACCGATCCGTCGGGCCCGCCGCTCGCCTGGACGCTTCACCAGATCTGGTCGCTCGAAACGGGCGGGCCGGACGAGCCAGGCGTCCTGTGGGCCGGCACGATACCCGGCGGCCTCTTCCGCTCCGACAACGCGGGCGATAGCTGGACGCTCAACCGCCCGCTATGGGATCGTCCGGAGCGCCGCGAATGGGCCGGCGGCGGCTACGACTGGCCGGGCATCCATTCCGTGCTGGTCGATCCGCGCGACAGCCGGCACGTGACGATAGGCGTATCGAGCGGCGGCGTCTGGCAGACCTTCGACAGCGGCGCGACCTGGCACCTGAACGCCGAAGGCATGGAAGCCGACTACATGCCGCCGGAGCGGCGCGGCGAGGGCAACGTGCAGGATCCCCACCGCGTCGTGCAATGCCCCGCCAATCCCGACGTACTCTGGACGCAGCATCACTGCGGGATTTTCCGCTCGACCAACGGAGCGATGCGCTGGCAGCGGATCGAAGCGCAACCTTCGAGCTTCGGCTTCGCGGTGGCCGTGCACCCGCGCGAGCCCGATACCGCGTGGTTCGTGCCCGCCGTGAAAGACCAGTACCGGATTCCCGTGAACGGCCAGTTCGTTGTCACGCGCACGCGCGACGGCGGCCGCACCTTCGAGCGCTTCTCGAGCGGCTTGCCGCCCGCGCCCGCTTACGACCTCGTGTACCGGCACGGACTCGCGATCGACGACTCCGGCGCGCACCTCGCCATGGGGTCGACCACCGGCGCGCTATGGACGTCCGACGACGGCGGGGAGAACTGGCATCTGATTTCAGCGCATTTGCCGCCGGTGTATTGCGTCCGGTTTGGTTGAGGCGCGCAGCCGGCCGGGCGGCGCACGGCGTTATATGATGTGTCGCCTCCACGACCAGAACGACGCCATATGCGCCATTTCCCGCGATTGCCCGGACTCCTGAACCATGCGGCACACGGCACGGCGCTATGGCTCGCGTCCCTCGCGCTGATTGCCGCCGCCGCTTCGCAAGCGCACGCCGCCAAAGCACCGTGTTCCAGGGTCGATGCGGGCTACGTGCTCGACGACAGTCTGCGCGGCACGTTCGGCTCGACGAGCCCGGTCAATGCCTGCGTCGACGTGCTGCGCCCGCACAACGACGGACCGCGCCGCCTGCGCGTTTTCGTCGACGGCAAGCCGGTGCTCTCGAACGACTCCGTCGCGCTGGGCCCGAACGACGGCGGCGTGAATGGCGATCCGTTTCAGCCGCTCGCCAGCGGCCACGGTTCCCTGATCGTGCAGAACGCAGGCGGCGGCGGTCCGCTGCAATGGACCGAGACATGGCGTCTGACCATACGCGACGGCCAATGGATCGTGGCGGGATGGGACAACGACGCTACGGATACGCACAGCGCCGCGGACGGCGGCGGCGAATTCCATCTGAGCATCAACTTCCTCACCGGCGACATACAGGACAACTACGATCCGCCCGACGACGACAATGCGTCGTCGAAGCGCCCCGCGCGGCATGTCTGCAAGGTGCCCGCCGGGTGGCGCAGCCCGCCCGTCGCGCAAGTCGCAAAGCTACGCAATACAAGCTGGAATTGCGACGCGAAGCTTGGGAAGCCGCTATAGGACGGGCTACATAGGGCGGACTATGAAGCCGGCGCTGACCCGGCCGATTGCCGCTGGCTTCTGCGCGTAACGAGGCCGCGAATGCATACGCGCAGGCATCGAAGCGCCGGGTCGGCATCGGCGCGCGGATGCCACCCCTGCACGATCTGCTCGACCGGCACGGCCACCGGCAGCCGGAACATCGCGATTCCGAGGCTCTTTTCGACATTGCGCACCATGGGCTCCGCCGCGCACGCAACCAGGTCCGACTGTGCCGCCGCCATCAGCGAGCCGTAGGCGGTCGGCACCGTCAACGCAACCTCGCGCACGATCCCGGCTTCGGCCAGCGCGCGGTCCAGCACGTCGCGGCTTTGTCCGCGCTGCAGCACGGCAACGTGCTGCGAGGCGGCGAAGCGCTTGAGCGTGGCCCGCGAGCGGGCCAGCGGGTGTCCTGCCCTCACGGCTCCTACGATGTGCTGTTCGAGTAGCAGTTCCGTGTGGATCTCCGGGCTGCGATCGTACAAGGTCCCGATGTCGAGGTCGACGCGACCCTCGCGCAGCGCCATGACATCGCCGTCGAGTTCAGGCACGAAGCGCACGGTGGCAAGCGGCATGGCCTGCCGCACCGCCGCCAGCAACTGCGCGCCGAACACCACGGGAAAGCTGTCCATCGCACGCACGACGAATTCGCGGCGCATAGACGATAGTTGCGGCCCGTCCGCGGGCAGCATGAGTTGCCGCGCCTCGGCGACGAGCCGGCGCACGGGCTCCCGCAGTTCCAGCGCGCGCTGCGTGGGAATGAGGCGCTGGCCGGCGCGCACGAGGATCGGATCGCCTAGCGCCTCGCGAATGCGCGCGAGCGTATGGCTCATCGCCGGTGCGCTGAGGTGCATGCGTTCCGCCGCCTCGCTCACGCTGCCGGTACTGAGCAGCGTGTCGAGCGCGCAGAGCAGATTCAGGTCGAGTTTGTTCATTTCGTGCAGGTATCGATTAAGAACATTGCACTGGTCAAATGTGGGCCATCGTACAACACTGGCGCCCATGACTACGAGACCCGACACCGCGCTTCCGCTGGCCGCGACGTTCCTCGCCTTCCTCAGCCTCGTTGTACTGGCCGCGCTCGATCAGACCGTCGTATCGACGGTCCTTCCCGGCATTCAACGCGACCTTCGCGGCTCGAGCGACATTGCGTGGATATTCTCGGCCTACCTGATCACATCGACTGTCGCGGTGCCGCTATACGGAAAGCTCGCCGATCAGTGGGGCAGCAAGCCGGCTCTGCTTGCGGCCGCGTCGATCTTTCTGGCGGGCTCGGTTCTCTGCGGCGCGAGCAGCAGCGCCGTGGAACTCGTGTTGGCGCGCGGACTTCAGGGTGCGGGGGGAGGCGCGTTCATGACGCTGGCCATGACCTCGGTGGCGCGTCTCTTCGATCCGCCGCTGCGCTTTCGGCTACAAGGGCTGCTCGGCGCGGCGTTCAGCCTTTCGACCATGGCGGGACCGGTATTGGGCGGCGTCCTCGTGCAATACGGTTCGTGGCGATGGGCGTTTTTTTTCAATGTCCCCGCGGCGCTGCTCGCCATCGCAGTCCTCAATTTCACGCTGCCCCGCACGCGCCCGATACAGGCCGGCGGCATGGATTACCGCGGTGCGCTGCTGTTGACCGCATCCCTCGTGTGCATCATCGTGGGAACGTCCCGCAACGTGGCGCCGGGCGTGGGCCAGGCCGGCTGCGTACTGGCGGGTATCGCCCTGGCTGCGGTCTTTATCCGGCTTCAGGCGCG
The DNA here is from genome assembly GCF_000684975.1 of Paraburkholderia acidipaludis NBRC 101816. Classification (GTDB taxonomy): domain Bacteria; phylum Pseudomonadota; class Gammaproteobacteria; order Burkholderiales; family Burkholderiaceae; genus Paraburkholderia; species Paraburkholderia acidipaludis. The sequence goes on from NZ_BAXZ01000024.1 coordinate 104,092, forward strand.
TGCGCCCAATGCGCTTCTTCCGCTCGAACCGTTTCGGCATCCTTCCTATGTGGTGGCGAACGTGCTGAGCGCGGCGTCGGGCATCGCGCTCTTTGCCGTTGTCGTGTTCATGCCGCTGTATTTCCAGTCCGCGCGCATGTTGACCCCGACCGCGTCCGGATGGCATCTGATGGCGCTGACGACCGGCATTACGCTCGGCTCGGCCGCCGGCGGCCGTTTTCTCACCGCCGCCGGGCGAGTACGCCGGTTGGCGACAACGGCGTGCGGGCTGATCTTCGTCGCCCTGGCGGCGCTGGCGTTTGCGCTCGCCAGCCATGGCGCTCCTGTGTTCGCGCTTGCCGCGTGCCTCGCGCCGTTGGGTGCCGGTCTCGGAATCCTGTTTCCGCTCGTCACCGTAGTGGCGCAGCGATCGGTTTGCCCAACCATGCTGGGCGTGGCAACGGCGAGCCCGGTCATGTTCAGGTCGGTGGCGGGCGCCCTCGGCGTGTCGGTGCTCGATGCGATCTTTTCGGGCGCCATGCGTCACGCCGGGACCACGCTCCCGGGCGCCGCATCGGGAACGGCCGCGTTTGAAGACGCATTGAGCGTGGTGCTATGGGTGGTCGCCGGCGTGGCACTCATGGCCGGCCTTGCGGCGTGGCGTCTTCCACGGCAACTCATACGCCTCGCACCGCTTCGGCCTGGCCTTAACGTTGCTGCCGGAATGGAGGCACAGGAATAACTCGATAACCGAACCGGCCGCGCGCGCTCACGCCGACCGCAGTTCCCGCAGCCCTCGCCCCAGCCTGCGGCGAAGCAGCGTTCGCAGCGTGGCGCCGTCGGCATAGCCCACTTCCGCGGCAATGGCATCCAGATCCATCGAGCTCGTTTCGATCAGATGCCGCGCGCGCTCCACCCGACGGTCCTGGAAATACGACAACGGCGATTTGCCGAGCACGGCTTCCGCGCGCCTTTGCAGCGTCCGCGGGCTGGTGGCGAGCGCACTCGCCGCCTCCTGGAGCGAAAAGCCACTCGCCAGGTTCGCGCGCGTCCAGCGCTCGAATCGCTCGATGAGCGGGTCGCTGTGCGCGAGGTGATCGGGAATGATGTACGGCGCCTGCGAGACCCGCCCGTCGACCAGCATGTACCGCGCCACGAGCGTCGCCAGCTCCGGGCTCGCCTGGCGAATCAGCCAGAGTACGAGATCGAGGTGTCCCATCGCCGCGCCGGCCGTCACGAACGGCCCGGATGGGACCAGCATGCGGTCCTTGTCGAGGCGTACCTTCGGGTAGCGGCTGCGAAAGAGCGGACTGAGCCACCAGGTCGTCGTGGCTTCCTCCGTGTCGAGCAACCCCGATTCGGCGAGGATGAATGTCCCGATGCAGGCCGCCGCGATGCGGGCGCCACCGGCGTGCCAGGCACGCAGCTGCGCCCCGGCATCGCGCACCGCGGGCCGATCGAGAAACCCGGCCAGCGTCTCGGGCGTCACGGTGCTGACCGCGGGAACGACGATCCAGTCGGCCGGCTGCGCGGTACGCGCCTTGTGGGTTTCGACCGTCACGCCAAGCGCCGTCTTGACGCGGGTTCGCAGGCCGGCCAGTTCGACTTCGAATGGCGGCGGCTCGCCGGGATGCGCGACCGCAAAGAGCCCATTCGCCATCCTGAACGCGTCGCGCACCACCGCGAGGCCCGTGTCGAACACGCCATCCAGAGGGAACACGACGATACGCATGGCGTAAATGATTCGAATAATGTCATTTGCGATGCTACCTTCGCGGGCGGTCTGCGTCTATTCTTTGCTGCACCACACGATCGATGCAGGAGAACAGCATGGCGGAAACGACCCTCGCCGAACAGAAAGCCGGCACCGCGCACCCGCTGGACAATGCGATATGGAATGCGCTCACCGGCAGACACGGCGCCTTCATGGAAGGCGACGGCCGCGTGCGGCGCTATACGGGCACGGTTGCGCCGTTCGGGGCAATGGCCGATACCAGCCCCGAGTCGTTCAGGACGTTGCACGCGCTCACCGGGCGGCACGGCCCGACCGCCCTCGTGACCGTGGACGAGATCGTGCCTCCCGCGGCGTTCTCCATCACGAGGCGCGACACACTGCTGCAAATGGTGTGGCAGGGCGAGCCCGATCACGAGGACAAGCCGGCGCATGTCAAGCTGACTGCCGGGGACGTGCCCGACATGCTCGCCCTCGTGGCGGCAACGCAGCCCGGCCCCTTCGGTCCGCGCACCATCGAACTCGGCACCTATATCGGCATGCGCCACGAAGGCAAGCTCGCCGCGATGGCCGGCGAGCGCATCAAGCCCGACGGCTTCACCGAGATCAGCGCGGTCTGCGTGGACCCGGCCTTTCGAGGACAAGGTCTTGCCGCGCGTCTCATGAAGCGGCTCATCTCGGCCATCGCCGCGCGCGCAGAAACGCCCTTCCTGCATGTGGTCGCGTCGAATCGCGGCGCCATCGCGCTCTACGAGAAGCTGGGCTTTGTCGAGCGGCGCGCCATGCATCTCATGGTGCTTGGCGTGGCGCAGCGTTGATCGTGAGACGGCCGCTCACACTGGAGCGGCTCCATGGTGGAAACCCCGGAATGGAGCGACGGCTCGCGAGGCACCTCGTCCCCTACACGAACGCGGCTCAGGAATGCAAACGCGGCAAGCGCACACAGCGGCGTGATCGCGGCGAGCCCATCGAGCAGAAGGCCAAACGCCGCATGGTAAGCGGCCCGCAGTGCGGCGGGCGCGAGGCCCGGCAGTCGTGCGGCTGCACCGGCCAGGTTCCCCGCCGCAAGCTGCGCGCTCGTCACGGTGCTCGGCCAGCACCCGATCGCGCCCGGCCAGTTCTCGATCCTGTGGCCGTCCAGCCGGCAGCTTTCGCCGAAGCTGCGCGTCTTCGTCGACTTCATGTGCGCACATCTGTTTCAGGAGTCCGCGCCTTCCGGCATCACCCCCGCCCGTGCAACCGCCGATGCAACGGCCCCAGCGCGAGCGAAAGCGCCACGCACACCAGCAGCACGCCGACGAGCACAAACATCGTAGTCCTGAACGCATGCGCGTAGTCGGCCACGGCGGGGTGTGCGCCAAGCGTCGAGAAGAACGCCCCGCCCAGCGTGGCAGCCCCCACGGCCGCGCCAATCTGCAGCGTCGCCGTCACCATTCCCGAAGCCACGCCCGCGCGCTCGGGCGCGACCTCGGCCAGCACGATCCGCACCACGGACGGCATCACGAGCCCCTGCCCCATGCCGATCGCAGCGAGCCCCACGTAGAAGCCCGAGCCGGGCGCCGTGCTTCCGGCGAGCGCGGCAGCGGTCGCCAGCCCCGCCGCCAGCAGCACATAACCCAGCGTCAGCACGCGGTAGGCGCCGAACCGGTGAACGAGCCGCGGCATCAGCAGCGGGCTCGAAAGAAAACCCAGACCGAACGGCAGGATCGCGAGCCCCGAGGCGAGCGGCGACCAGTGCAGGCCACCTTGCAGATAGATGCCATAGGTCAGGAAGAACGCGCTCATCGTGTAGAACAGGAACGCCAGCGCAAGGCCCACCACCACAACCGGGTTGCGGAAAAGACGCAGGTCCAGCAACGGATCGTGGCCTGCCGCGAGCCGGCGCCACTCCACGCGCAGCAGCCAGCCCAGCACCGGCAGCGAGCCGGCGAGGCAGGCCAGCATCCCGAGCGGCCAGCCGGCCTCCCGTCCGCGCGTGAGCGGATAGACAAGCATCAGCAGGAACAGCGAAAGCAGGAGCGTGCCGGGCAGATCGATGCGCTGGCCGCGCGGCGGCCGGCTTTCCGGGATGAAGCGCCAGCTGCCGAGGAGCGCAAGCAGGCCGATCGGCAGATTGACGAGGAAAATCGCGCGCCAGCCCAGCCCGAAAGGATGCAGGCTGATCAGCGCGCCGCCGCCAAGCTGACCGATAACGGCAGCCAGCCCGAAGACGAAGCCGTAAAACCCCATGACGCGCACCTGTTCGTGCGGCGTGAAGACGCTGCGGATCGTGGCGAGCACCTGCGGCGCCAGGATGGCCGCGAACAGGCCCTGGAGCACACGCCCGGCAACCAGCACGCCGCCGCTGCCGGCCAGCCCGCACAGCGTGGAAGCCACCACGAAGCCGGCCATGCCGATCATGAAGATGCGCCTGCGGCCGTACAGATCGCCCAGCCGGCCGCCTGTGATCTGCATGACGGCATTCGCGCAGGCGTACGCGGAGACCACCAGCTCCAGCTCGGCGGGACGCGCGCCGAGTCCGTCGCGAATGGCCGGCAACGCGAGGTTCACGATGAAGTAGTCGATTGGCGGCAGGATCGCGCCGACCAGCAGGACGACCAGCGCCCAGCCGTGATGGCTGCGCGCGGCTTCGGTAGTGGCGCCGCATGCCGGAGCGGGGGCGGCGAGGGTGCTGTTTGTCATGAGTGCAGTCTCGATGCTCGGGCCCGCCGGGAGAGCGGGCATTCGAGACGCTATTCTGGTCTTGCCTCATGATCCGGAAAAGCGGGAAATGGTGTTAGTATCCATCGCATAATCCGATGGATGAGGCGGGCGATGCGCGGTTTCGATTTCGACCAGTTGAAGACCTTCACGGCGGTGGCGGAGGCAGGCAGCCTCTCGGCGGCCGCGCCGCTGCTGCATCTGTCGCAGTCGACGGTCAGCGAGCAGGTGCGCAAGCTCGAGGAGCGCGCGGGCGTGCCGCTTTTCGTGCGCAGCAAGCGCGGCGTCGAGCCGACGGCCTCGGGCGCGCGGCTGCTGGAGCACGCGCGGCGTCTCGTGGCGCTCAACGAGGCCGCCTTCGACGAATTGCGCGGTCAGGCGATCAAGGGCGAGTTGCGTGTCGCAATCACCGAGTATTTCCGCCCCAACGAGGTAGCGGGCCTGCTCGCGCGGCTACGCGAGTGCTACCCGCGGCTCAGCCTGCACGTGCGCGCGATGAAGAGCGCCGAAATCGAGCTCGCCCAGGCGAAGGGACAGATCGATATCGGCGTGGTCATGAATCTCTCGTCGGGGCCATACCGGCCCGTCGCCAGCGACGCCCAGTGGATCCTGCGGCGCGAGCCGGTCTACTGGGTCGCGTCGGCGGCGCTGGCGGAGCAGTTGCCCGAGCGGCTGCCGCTCGTGCTGCTGCCGGACGACTGCATGATGCATCAAACGGCGGTGCGTTCGCTCGAAGAGAAAGCGCTGCCCTACGAGCTCGTGCACAGCGCGTCCGGCGTGGCCGGCCTGCAGTCGATGGTCGCGGCCGGACTCGGCGTGGGCTGTCTCTGCGCGTCGTCGATCCCGGATGGGCTCGTGCGGCTGGGTGCGAAGTACCGGTTGCCGGCGCTGCCCGAAGCCGTGTTCTCGCTCACGCCGCCGCATCCCAGCGAACGGGAAGCGGTGGCACAGGCGAGAGAGGTGCTGTCACGGCAACTGCTGGTGTGACGCCTGGCCAGGAGAGCCGGGCCGGCAGCGGGTATTACGGGCGGCTGTTACGGGCGCGTGCGGCGCACGCCTGCGGCACGCAGCGTGGCGAGATCGGGGAAGCCGTCGACCGCCATCAGCAGATCCGCTTCGGCGAGAATGGACCGCACCACGTGGACGACACCGGCCGCGCCGCCCAGCGCGAGACCATAGGCATACGGCCGGCCGAGGCCGACCATGCTGGCCCCCATCGCGATTGCCTTGACGACGTCGGTGCCCGAACGGATGCCCGAATCGAACCAGACCGGAACCTTGCCGCATGCCGCGACGAGCGCAGACAGAAGGTCGATCGACGCAATTCCGCCATTGGCCTGGCGACCGCCATGGTTCGAGCAGTAGATCGCGTCGACGCCGGTGTCGATGGCGCGGCTGGCGTCGTCGGGATGCTGGATGCCTTTGACGATCAGCGGCAAGCGCGTGATGGATCTCAGCCAGGCGAGGTCGTCCCAGGTGACGGTTTGTCCGAACACCGTCGCCCATTCGCGCACGGCCCCGGCAAGATCCTCTTCCGGCGGCGCCGCGAGCCTGGCCCGGAAGTGCGGATCCGAGAAGTAATTGGCGAGCGCCACGCCGCGCAGTTGGGGAAAGTTGCTGTCGTTGAGGTCGCGCGGGCGCCAGCCCGTGAGCCAGGTGTCGAGCGTGACGACAATGCCCTTGTAGCCGGCCGCCTCGGCGCGCCGCACGAAGCTCGCGGCAAGATCGCGATCCTTGGGCGTGTAGAGCTGGAAGAAGGCCGTGCCTTCGCCCAGCGCTTGCGCAACGGCTTCGAGCGGATCGTTCATCAGCGTGGAGGCGATCATCGGCACGCCGGCTTCCGCCGCGGCCTGCGCCGTCGCAATATCGCCGTGGCCATCCTGCGCGCACGCGCCGATCACGCCGATCGGCGAAAGCATCAGCGGGGACGGGTAGCGCTTGCCGAACATCTCCACGGAAAGGTCGCGCTCGCGCGTGTCGACCAGCATGCGCGGCACGATCCCCCACTCCGCGAAAGCCTCCACATTGCGGCGCTGAGTGGACTCGTCGCCGCAGCCGCCCTGCACATAGCTCAGGAGCGACGGCGGCAAGGCGGAGGCCGCCCGCTCCTCCAGCCGCTTGAAATCCACGGGAAGATTCGGCCGAATGCCGTGGAGGCCTTTGACGTAGATTTCGTTCTGGTAATCACCGAATGGCTTCATGGTCACCTGCGCTAGTGGGTGGGCGATCTCCGGCTGCGTCGCGTGGCCGGAGGCGTGGATGCATGATGTCGGTAATCCCGCGCGGATTCTGTCGGGTAGGCGACAACTGCGGCCGCGGGAACGAAGCGCGGCCGCGGTCGGAAGCCCTGCGCCCTCTCAGGCGCCGGCTGCGCCCAGCCCTTCCACTGAGACGGTCAGGCCGGACCCGTCGGCGTTGTTCTGCAGCGTCAGCGTCAGGGCCTGGCGCTCCGCAATGCGCCACGCAATGGAAAGCCCGAGCCCGCTGCCCGTACCAGGCACATGGCTGCCGCGGTAGAAGCGGTCGAGCACGCGTTCGAGTTCGCCCGCCGGAATGCCGGGTCCGTTGTCGATCACCTGAAAGCCGAGCCGATCGCCGCTGCGCGTCAGCACGAGATCGACCTTGCCGCCCGGCGGGGTATAGCGGACCGCGTTGTCGATCAGGTTGCCGAGGAGCGTGGCGAGTCCATGTGCATCCGCGAGCACGTCGCACGGGTCGTCCGGCGCGACCGGCGCGCGGTGTTCGAGGCCGAGGTCGATGCCCTTCTCCTCCGCCAGCAGCGAGAAGTCGCCGACCGCGTGTTCCGCGAGCCTGCGCAGGCTCACGCGCGCCGCGTCGCGCTCGGGGCCGGCGTCCTCGCGCGCGAGCGTGAGCAACTGCTGCGCAAGCCGGATGAGGCGATTGAGCCGCATGGAAACCCGTTCGAGCGTGTGCGCCTCGCCGCTCAGCGTGCCGTCGCGCAGCGCGGCCTGAAGCTGGAGCTTGAGCGCGGCAAGCGGAGAGCGCAGCTCGTGCGCCGCGTCCGCAATGAAATTACGTTGGGTCTGCGAAGCAATTCTCAGGCGTTGCAGCAAATCGTTCAGCGCCTCGACGAGCGGCCGCAGTTCGACCGGCGTTTTGCCGTCGATGTGCAACGGTTCGAGCGAGTTGAGCGAGCGCGTCGCGAGGGCCGTGGAGAGCGCATTCACAGGCGCGAGCCCGCGAGCCGCAACGAGCAGCACGAGCGCGATCGCCGCCGGCACGAGCAGGGCGAACGGCCACAGGGTATGCAGGGCGAGCCTGAGCGCGAGCCCGTCGCGCACCGAAACCGGTTGCGCGACCTGCACGTAGCGCCCCGCCTGCTGCGTGCCGTACACGCGCCAGCGATTCTCCTCGTGGTCGACCGTGCGAATGCCGCTCACGTAGCGCGGCAGCGTGGGCGCCATGCGCGAGTGGTAGACGAGACGCCCGGCGTCGTCCCAGATCTCGATCAGGATGCGGTCGTCGGCAATGCCTTCGTATTCCGGGTCGGGTTGCTCGACATTGCGCGCGGCTTCGAGATTCGCCGGCATCGAGAGCGCCACCGTGCGCAACTCGTAATCGAACAGCTCGCTGGCCTCCTCGCGCGCCGTGTGAAAGATGCCGAACGCGGAAACCGCCGAAGCGACGGCGAACCCGCAGATCAGGCCGCCCAGCAGCTTGCGGCGTATCGAGCTCATTCGCACCTCTTGAGCCGGTAGCCCACGCCGCGCACCGTGACGATCTGCTCGGCGCCCAGCTTGCGCCGCAAGCTGTGCACATGCACTTCGATCGTGTTGCTGCCCACTTCCTCCCCCCAGCCATACATGCGCTCTTCGAGCTCGGCACGCGTAAACACCCGCGCGGGCTCCTCGATCAGGGCACGCAGCAACGCGAATTCGCGCGGCAGCAGCGCCACGTTCTCGCCGTTCATCGTCACTTCATGGCCGGCCGGATCGAGCATCAGCGCGCCGTGCGTGTAGACAGGCTGCTTCTTCCCGGTGCGCCGGCGCAGCAGCGCGCGGGCGCGGGCCGCGAGTTCGTCGAGGTCGAAGGGCTTGATGAGGTAGTCGTCGGCGCCGGCGTCCAGAGCGCCGATGCGCTCGCTCACCGCGTCGCGCGCGGTCAGCACGAGCACGGGCGCATCGCCGTCGCGCAGGCGATAGTCGGTGAGCACCGCGATGCCGTCCTTCTTCGGCAGGCCCAGATCGAGCAGAACGAGGTCGTAGACGCCGCTGCCGAGCGAGAGCTCGGCCTCGCGCCCGTCATGCGCCCAGTCGACCGCGTAGCCTTCGCGCCGCATCGACTCGAGCACCGTCTCGCCGATCATCTCGTCGTCTTCCACCAGCAAGAGGCGCATGGCGTTCCCCGTTTATCGCAACCCTGTATTCTCCCGTATTGCGGCTTAAGTCGGGCTTAAGCTGCGTGCCGTGCGAATGCGTCGTGCTATACCCCGGGCAATGCCCCGGCGCCGCTTGAGTGCTCGCGCTTAAGTGTTCGTTAAGCCCCGGCAGCTTAAAGTGCGCGACTGTTTCGTTTCCTCCGCACGTTCCACAGGGAGTCGCCCCATGCATTCCAGCAGTCGAAGTCTTGCCGGTCATGTCGTCAGCAAGGTTCCCGAGGTCACGCTCGGCTTCTGGCTCATCAAGATCGCAGCCACCACGCTCGGCGAAACGGGCGGCGACTGGGTGACGATGTCGCTGAACCTCGGCTATCTCGCCGGTTCGCTGATCTTTCTCGTGAGCTTCATCGTCCTGGTCTCGGGCCAGATCCGCGCACAGCGCTTCTATCCCTTCCTGTACTGGGCCACCATCGTCGCGACGACCACGCTCGGCACGACGCTCGCCGACTTCTGCGACCGCTCGCTCGGCGTCGGCTATCCGGGCGGGGTTTCGCTCGTCGCCGCACTGCTCGTCGCGAGCCTCGCCGTCTGGTATCGCGTCGAAGGCACGGTGTCGGTCGAGAGCGTCGTGAGCGCACGCGCGGAATGGTTCTACTGGATCACCATCCTCTTTTCGCAGACGCTCGGCACCGCGCTCGGCGACTGGGTGGCCGACGACGATCGCGGCGGTCTCGGCCTCGGCTTCGAAATGGGCGCCGCCATTTTCGGCGCCGGGCTCGTGATCGTGGCGCTGCTGCGGCTCTGGCCGCGCGTGTCGCGCACTGCCCTCTTCTGGGCCGCGTTCGTGCTCACGCGCCCGCTTGGCGCCACGCTCGGCGATCTGCTCGACAAGCCGATCGCGCAAGGCGGGCTGGATTTCAGCCGCTTCTACGCGTCGGCCATCCTGATCGTGTTCATCGTGGGCTGCGTCGTGCTGATCCCGCAACGCGCCGCGCGGCGCGCGCCTTCCGCTTAATCCGCTTAGTCCCTGTAATGCCGGCGCCTACGCCTTCACGACCGTGATCGCGAATCCGTCCCACCCCTTGGCGCCCACCGTCTGCACCGCGCTGCTTTCCAGCCGCGCGTCGTGCGCAAGCATGTCGATGTAGCGGCGCACGCCCACGACGTCGTCGTCACGATGCGCTTCGTCGGCCACGCGCCCGTCGCGCACGACGTTGTCGGCCACGATCACGGTGCCGGGCCGCGAAAGCTTCAGCACACGTTCGAGGTAATGCGGGTTGTTGCTCTTGTCCGCGTCGATGAAGATGAAGTCGAATGGCGCGACGCCCTCTTCGACCATGCGGTCCAGCGAATCGAGCGCCAGCCCCTCGACCACCGTGACCTTGTCGCTCACGCCCGCCGCGGCGAGATTGGCACGCGCCACGGCGGCGTTCGCGGTCATGGCCTCCAGCGTCACGAGTGTGCCGTCCGCAGGCAGCGCGCGGGCGAGCCAGATCGCGCTGTAGCCGCCCAGCGTGCCGATTTCCAGCACCCGGCGCGCACCCTGGATGCGGGCGAGCAGATACAGGAATTTGCCCTGATTAGGCGCCACGTTGATGGCTCGCAGGCCGGCCTTCGCGCTGGCCGCAAGCGCATCGTCCAGGGCCGGATCGTACCCGATGAGTCGCTCACAAAACCACTCGTCCACGGCGTGCCACGTTTGCTCGTTCATCGCTCGGCTCCTGTGCAATGGGAGCCGCCAGCTTACCGCACGCGCCACGGCAGGCGCAGAAAGGACGGCACGCGCGATGAAAGCCGCCAGCGCGCCGTTCGCGTGCTCAACCCACGCGCACACCGTTCGCGTACTGGATGCTTCGCATCACTACGTTGAGCGCGCGCCCGAGCGGCATGCCCACGAGCACGCCCCACAAGGCGAACGACAGCGCCGAAAAGCCGTCGGTCGCCGCCCACGGCTGCCCCGACTCGACGGCATAATGCATGAAGGACTCCGCAGCAAATGTCAGGACGATCATGGCGAGCAGGCTAGGATCGCCAGGCAGGCGCACTCGCAATCCGAAAGGCCCCACGCACGCGTTGTGTTCGTGACGGCGCATGACGACTACGCGGTCGAAGCGTTCGACCGCAACGCCGCCGACTATCTGCTCAAGCCCTTGACCGACGCGCGTCTCTTGCGCTGCATTGCGCGCCTGCAGCGAGAGGAGCAGGCGAGCGGTGCGGCAAGCGCCTCCGCGCCCATGCTCATGCCGATGCCGCGCGACACGGCGCCGGTGCGCTGGCTGACCGTGAGTGCCGGCGACACCACCCGGCTCGTCTCCATCGAGGACGTGCTGTACTTCCAGGCCGCTGACAAGTACACCGAAGTTGTCACGGCAACGGCGCGGCACGTGATCCGCACGCCGCTCAAGGAGCTTCTGCCACGGCTCGATGCGGAGTCGTTTGCCCAGGTTCACCGCAGCGTGATCGTGGCGTACGCCGCCGTCGACCGCGTGGAGCGCGATCTCATGGGACGCCTGAAGATCCACCTGCGCGACGAGGCCGCGGTGCTGCCCGTGAGCCGTGCCTATGCCGGGCAGTTCAGGCAGATGTAATACGAAGGTAAGCCCGCGAAGTTGCTCTGGAAAGCACCCTAGAACTCGACGTCGAGTTCGTCGATATCTTCGGTCTCCGACCGTGCCGCCGCGATCCACTCGGCGACGAAGGGCGGCTTGAGCACGCGCATGCAGTAGTCGGCGATGTCGCGGTCGAGCTTCACGTCGTAGGTCAGAAGACGCGTGACGACGGGCGCATACATGGCGTCGGCCGCGCAGATCTCGCCAAAGAGCCAGGGGCCGCCGTAAGCGGCAAAGCATTCGCGCCAGATCGTCACGATGCGCTCGATGTCGTTCTGTGCCCGCGACCACACGCGAAAGTCGGGGAAGTGGCCGCGCAGGTTCATCGGCAAGGCCGAGCGCAATGCGCTAAAGCCCGAATGCATCTCGCCGCAGATCGAGCGGCAATGCGCGCGCGCCTTGCGCCTAGCCGGCAGCAAACCGGCGTCCGGACATGCTTCGTTCAGATACTCGCAGATCGCGAGCGTGTCCCAGATCTTGATGCCGTCGTGCTGCAGGCAGGGCACCAGTATCGAAGGCGAGAGCAGCAGCAATTCCGCGCGCGCCGCGGGATCGTCCACGGGCACGGTCACCGTCTCGAACGGCAGCCCCGCCAGCTTCGCCAGCAGCCAGCCCCGCATCGACCACGACGAATAATTCCGGCTGCTGATCGTCAAGGTCGTTTCCGTCTGACTCATGCGCGTCTCCGCGTGGCGATGTCTTCAAGAGGTGTCGTCGGGGTGCGCCGCGCACCGCGAACGGCAAGCCATGCACCAACTTGCGACGCGGCGCCGACCGCCCGGCCCTGCGAGTCTCGTTCGAGAGGCCGCGCCGCCGCCTTTGCAGGCGGTTCGGTGCAAGCGTCGTGCCAGTCGCCGGCGCTGCGCTGGCTCACGTATTGCTTGCCCGTGCCTGTCCCCGCTGCGGCCTTTGCCCGGTCTGCGTCCCATGAACCTGCTCGCCTACCCGCTCTATCAGGCTTTCGCCGATCTTGGCGCCCCGTGGCGCGCCGGCGCCTCGGCGGTGCGCGCCGCCCTCGCCGCGTGGCCCGAGGCCGCCGCAGGTCTCGGCCTCGATGCGCGGCACCTGGACGCGTGCTGCGAACTCGTCGAGATGATGGGCCTCACGCATACGCGGCCGCCTTTCGGCATCGGCACGGTCGATGTGAACGGCGAGCCCGTGGCCATTCATGAGGAGTACGTGAAACGCACGCCGTTCGGCTCGCTGCTGCACTTTCGCAAAGACAGCGCCGTGCCGCAGCCTCGCGTGCTGATCGTCGCGCCGATGTCGGGGCACTTCGCCACCCTCCTGCGCGGCACGGTGCGCACGATGCTCGCCGACCACGACGTCTATATCACCGACTGGCACAATCCGCGCGACGTGCCGCTTGCGGCCGGCCGCTTCGGCTTCGACGAATATGTCGAGCACGTCATCGCGTTCATTCGCCGCATCGGGCCGGACGCTCATCTGGTTGCGATCTGCCAGCCCACGGTGGCGGCGCTCGCGGCTGTTTCGCTGATGGCCGCCGACAACGATCCATCGCAGCCCGCCAGCATGACGCTGATGGCCGGCCCCATCGACTGCCGCGTGAATCCCACGCGCGTGAACGATCTTGCGAACAGCAAGCCCATCGAGTGGTTCGAGCGCAATCTCATCAGCGTCGTGCCGGGCGGCTTCGCCGGCGCGCAGCGGCGCGTCTACCCGGGCTTCGTGCAGCTCACCGCGTTCATGTCGATGAATCTGGAGCGGCATGCGGCCTCGTTCGCCGATCTGCACCGCGAACGCGCGAAGGGCGACCCGGCCAGGGCCGACGCCATCCGTATGTTCTACGAAGAATATTTCGCCACCACCGACCTCACCGCCGAGTTCTACCTCGAAACCGTGAGCTCGGTATTCCAGCAATACGCGCTGCCGCTCGGCAGGCTGAAGGTGGGCGAGCGCCTCGTCGAGCCGCATGCGATCCGCCACACGGCACTCCTCACGATCGAAGGCGAGAAGGACGACATCTGCGCCGTGGGGCAGACGGTGGCCGCCCAGGAACTCTGTTCGGCGCTGCGTCCGTACATGAAGACACATCACGTACAGACCGGCGTGGGACATTACGGCGTGTTCAACGGCCGCAAATGGGAATCGCAGATCTATCCCATGGTGCGCGCGACGATCCACGACCACGAGCCGCGGGTGCGCCGCTTCGCCTCGGCTTCGCAAGCCGGGGCGCACGGCGAGCAAAGCAGCCTGCGCGAACTCATCGACGCTGAAGCCAGGACCGCCGCCATCATCGCGAAGGCGGCGCAGACCTGAAGCGGCGCCCGGTGTGGCGGCTGGTGTAGTGCCCTATGTCAAACGTTCGCGGTGCGCCACGGCGTAGGCGCGGGGACCGCGCAGGGCGCTTCGACGTCGATCGACTCGAAGTTCGCGGGGCTCACGATTTCCAGGTACTCCATATCAGGCGAGTAATCGAAGAGGTAATGCGCGATGCCGGGCGCCTGATGCACGCAATCGCCGGCCTCGACGAGCGTTTCCTGCTCGCCGTACATGAAGCGCGCCCAGCCCTTGAGCATGATGACGATATGGAAGTCGGCCTCGTGCCGGTGCCAGCCGGTGCCCTGCTCGGGCGGCTGATTCGCGCGCACGAGCTGCGCGACGACCTTGCCGTGCGTCGCCGCCGCGATACCCAGATCGCGGTAGACGAAGAAGTCACGCAGGCCGCCGCTCTCGAATGCGGTGTCCTGCGGCTTGACGTGCGAAAAGCGAGTGGCGAATTCCGTGGCCATGGCCGGGCTCCCATTCAGAATGGCGGCCTGAAAACAAGCATTTCCCGTTCCATCGCCTCGAATCGCTGCATAGCCGCGCACACACGAGCGCTTCGGCTTTGCGTGGCATAATCGGCGCACCCGAGCGCGCCACGCTGCACCGCGCCGCGCTTCGCCTGCACCTGAACCGCGCCTTCGTGGCGCACGCCCGCGCCGCATGCTACGCATCCGCCTACAGAAACTCGGCAGCCTGCTCGGATTGCTTGCAATCCTGCTGAGCACGCTCGCGCCGACCGTTTCGCAGACGCTGGCCGCCCATCATCGTCTGGGCAACGCGCTCGCCACTTACTGCACGGCCGAAGCCGGCGCGGGCGCTACGCAGGACAACGGGCAGCATGCGCCCGCGCAGCACTGGCAGGCTTGCCCGTATTGCGGCCTGCTCGCGCATGTGCCCGTGCTCCCCGGCGTGTCCGTGCCGTTTGCCGTCTCGCTCGCCGTCGCACGCGCGACGGTTGCGCCGTCGAAGCCCGAAGTCCGGGCTGTGGCCACCCATACCACCGCGCAACCGCGCGCGCCGCCCGCCTTTTCCTGATCCGGTCCACCCGGTAACGAATCGAATAACCGAACGCCGCGCCGCACCCGCAGCCGCGGCTGGCCGTCATGCGCGCGCGCATGACTTCGGAAATACACATCAGGAAAAATCACATGCATACGCACTTCAGGCGGCATATCGCGCCTGCGCGTGCCGCCCTGCTCGCCTCGGCCGCAGTCCTGTGCGCGGCCGGCCCGACGGCCGCGCACGCGCACGCCGTGGTCGGCGACCGCGTCTTTCCGGCCACGCTCACCGTGGACGACCCCGGCGTGGGCGACGAATTCGACACGCAGTTCGGCCATATCAAGTCGCCCGACGACGACGGCGACAACATGAACGCCAACACCGTCTCCTACGAGTGGGACAAGCTCATCACGAAGAATCTCGACCTGATCGTGCAGAGCGACTATGTGAGCCAGAACGCGCCAGGCGGCAATTCGGCCAAGGGCTGGGACGACGTGACGGTGGGCGCGAAATACCTCGTCTATGCGAACGCCCGGCACGAGTTCATGGCGTCGGTCGGGCTGCTCGCCACCATTGGCGGCACGGGCGCGAAGTCGGTCGCCGACCCGTATTCCACCTTCTCGCCTACGGTCTACTTCGGCAAAGGCTTTGGCGACCTGCCCGCCTCGCTAGGCTACCTGAGACCGTTCGCCGTGACGGCCCAGATCGGGCCCAACCTGACGACCGCGACCTCGGCGGAAGGGCCGAATTCGTTCGGCTGGGCGTTCACCCTGCAATACAGCATTCCTTACCTGCAGCAGGAGGTGAAGGATCTTGGGTTGCCGCAGCCGTTCAGCAACCTGTACCTTGTTGTCGAAGCGCCGATGGCCACCTGCACGGCGGGGGCATGTTCGGGGCAGACGACCGGGACCATCAACCCGGGCTTCCTGTGGCTCAACCGCTACGGGCAGCTCGGCGTCGAAGCGGAGATTCCGGTCAACCGCCTGACCGGCAATCACGTCGGCGTGCTGCTCGACGCCCACCTGTATTTCGACGACAGCTTCCCGAATTCGCTGGGCAAACCCCTCTTCTGATCGAAGGAGACTATCTGTGAACTGCACACCGCCGCGCGCGCCACCGTTGCCGCGCTTTTCGTCGCCGCCTGCCAGCTTGCGTACGCGCATGCCTATCCGAAGCACCAGGAGCCTTCCGCGGGCGCCACCGTGCCGACCACGCAAAAGGACGTGGCCATTGAATTCGACGACGCGCTCGAGCCCGCGTTCAGCTCGATCGCCGTTACCGATGCTCAGGGCAAGTCCGTCACGAGTGGCAAATCCGCAGTCGACGCTTCGGACAACAAACACATGTCGGTGGGCCTCGATGCGCTGACGCCGGGCGTCTATACGGTCGCGTGGGTGGCCGTCGCCGCGGACGGGCATCGCACGCAGGGCCATTACTCGTTCACGGTGAAATAAGGCCGGTAATCCGGCCAGCGGCGGCCGCGCGCCGCCGCCTCGCTTTCAGATGCGCTCCGCGTAGACCGATCGCTCGATCGGCAGGCAGACGAGCGTACGGCCCGTTGGCGCGATGTAGCGCCGCGCAAGCTCGGCCGGCTCCGGGGCATCGATCGCGCGCCAGCCGTAAGACGCGAGCAACGAGGCCAGTTCTACCGGATCGACACCGTACCGCCAGATGCCGTGCTTCGCCACGAAACGACGAAAGAACACGTCCTGGCCTTCCAGCGGCACCCTCTCCAGAAAATCCCGGCGCACGTAGGCAGCGCCAGGCGACTGCCGGGCGCCGCCTTCGCGAGGAACTCGCAAGAGCGAGACGGCGAGGGGGTCGGAACGATCCGCTCGCGTGGCGCGAATGCTGCTCCAGCGCCATCGGTCCCACACCGGTCTGGGCGGCTTCGCGGGTCACGGCCGGCCTAATTGCTCAGGTATCCAGATGATTCGGCGCACTCCGGCGCCCCTGCACGCTGACTACCGAGTCGAACAACGCCTCGGCGCGCGCGAGCTCGTCCAGCGCGTGGTCGAGGCGCGACTGTGCGGCTCCACGAGCCATCGATGAGACGTCGAATTCGGCCTCGCCGCGAACGGCGCGAAAGGCCGTCTCCACATTGCGGGTCGCTTCAACGAAGCGTTGCGCGGCCTCGGCTTCTCGTGAACGGGTGATGATCGCCATGGAAGAGTTCCATCGTCAGTTGCGTCCAGTCGGTTACGCGCGCAACGCTGCGTGCCCGTGAACGTGCGCCCCCGTGCCGGGCTGCGACGAGCGGCTCGAGCGGAGACATATCGAAGAGATCGCGCGTGAAGCCGCGCGCTTGCTGCGTGGCCGGCTGGCTGCGCATGCGCTTCGTGAGGTCGGCATAGGCCTCGAAATCGCCGTTGCGCACGGCCTCGTGAATCGACGCGAGATCGCGCGCCTTGACGAGCGTGGGCTGCGTGAGGCGCACGAAGTACGGTGCCTCGAGCTCGACACCCAGCGCAACAGGATACGGTTTGCCCGCCGCCGCAGGCTCTCCCGCGCGCTCCATGCGATCGACCACGACGGTGGCTTGCGACACGCACGGCGCCTTGCCGGTGCTCACGCTGCGCAACCGTTCAGGACAGACGCCGAGGCTGCTGCCGATGCTCAGTTCGGTGGGCGAGGCGCACACCAGTGCGTAATGGTGATCGCGCGCACGCCCCGAAGGCCACGTCGTGCGGCTTGCCACGAACACATGCATGGGTAGTTGCCGCACCTGCCCGCCCGCATCGACCCAGGCATTCCATACCAGCGCGTCTTCGCGCTTGCGCGGCACGTGGCGCGGCCGGCCTGCCGAAGGTGAAAAGAGCGCGAGCAGCGAGCCCGTGCGCAGCGCCGCGACCTGCGCGCTGTTGCCGAGCGACTGGCTGATGCCCCACAGGAACCGCCCGCCGCCCAGCCTGCGCTCCCACTCCTTGCGCAGCATGAGCGTAGCGAGATCTTCCCCGGTCTCCGATCCGGATCGGGACCAGCAAAAGGTGGGCGGTAGGTGTTTCAGTGCCATCGACTTCCTCGGAATACATCGGCCCGGCCAGTTCGCCGAGCAATTCAATAACCGTTACTGTATAGGTATAATGCATGACATGGAAGCCCCAGACAAACATTTTCCCGTGCAGGAGCTATTGAAACGGCTGTCGGCGGATACTCGCTCTGCCAGCGAAATAGCGCGGCTTTCGGGGGTTAGCCAGCCTACCGTTTCGCGGCTTCGGTCGTCGAACGGGCGCCGGCTGCGCCGGAGCGCGTCATTCAATAAGCTATGCAGTTTCTACGGCGTCAAACCGCCGCCCGCCGGGCGGCACGACGCTGCCTATAACGACTTGCTGCGCAACGCCATCGTCGAAGCGTGGGACGGATCCGAAGAGCACGGTCGCGCGCTGCTCGTCGTGATCAACGGATTGAAGGAGATGAGCGGACGGACGCGGTAGATGACCCGCGGTAGGTGACCGATAGACAGCCGCAGCAGGTAGCAGCACCCGGCGGCCCGGAAGGAAAAGCAGGGATAACGACCGCACAGGTCGCCAGGTGGACGAGGGCGAAGCCTCGAAAGGTCACCGGTTATGGGAAATCGGCCCCGGAAAGGGGCCGATTCATCAGAGAAATTCCGTCGGAAACGCGTTGCGCGGCCCTCGGAAAGCCGCGCCGTGCGCCGCGTTCCGGCCCGCAAGGTCGCCAGATCCCAAATCCGGTTACCTTGCGCCTCTCGCGCCTCGCTTCGGTGCTACCTCAGGCCGTCGCGCGGGCGCGCTGCAGCACGGGCAGCAGATCGGACGGCTCGGGGCGGTGCGTGTAGTCCGGGTTGACCTCCGAATAGAGAATCACGCCGTCCTGGCCGATCACGTAGCGCGCCGGCATCGGCAAAGTCCAGCTCGGGTCGCCGTTCACGGTCGGCAGATCGTTGCCGAGCTTCTGGTAGAGCGCCACCAGATAGTCCGGCAGTGCGAAACGCAGCCCGAACGCCAGAGCGACTTCGTTGTGAGCGTCCGAGAGAATCGGAAAGCCCAGCTCGTTCTGCCGCACCGATTTGCGGCTGTTCACCGGATTCTGTGGCGAGATGGCGACAAGGCTCGCGCCCAGCGCTTCGATCTGCGGCAGCGTCTCCTGCAGCGCCTGTAGTTCCATATTGCAGTAGGGACACCACACACCGCGATAAAACGTGATGACGAGCGGCCCCTTCGCGAGCAGATCGGCCGACGAGACCTCCTCGCCGTTCGGGTCGCGCAGCGTGAAGGCCGGAGCGTGGTCGCCCGCCTTCAGCGCTCGCGAGGCCTGGCCGGAAGCAATGAGTTCGTCGGTGGCGCGCTCCATGATCGGGTGAATTTCGGGTGGGGCGTTGTACGGTGGTTTGCCCGCGCGGAAGTCGGCCTTGAAAGCGTCGAGTCTGGCTTGCAGCGACATGTTCGTGCTCCTTTGGTGTGCGAATTTGAGATCCCGCTTCGCCCGCAGCGAACGGACCGAAGCGACGGCCTCATCTTCGGCGTCCCGCATCCCGGCCGGTAGCAGGGCACGGCTCATAGGAGCTATTCCTCTTCGACATGGCGGCCCCGGCCAATGCCGCCGGAAGTCCGTGCTAGATTTTCCGCATCCCCCATTTGAGTCCGGAAACAGCATGGATCGTTTGGCCGCCATGGAAACGTTCGTCAGCGTGATCGAGACCGGCTCGTTCTCGTCGGCGGCTCGCCGCCTGGGCGTTGGGCAGCCCGCCGTTTCGAAGTCGATCGCCCTGCTTGAGGAGCGGCTTGGCGTGCGGCTGCTGCTGCGCTCGACCCGCGGGCTCACGCCCACCGACGCGGGCCAGCGCCTCTACGAGCACGCCAGAACCGCCATCGACGCCGCCGACGAAGCCGAACTCGCGGCCCGTCGTGGCGCAGGAGCGAGCCTTTCGGGAACGGTGCGCATCTGCGCGGCCGTCACGTTCGCGCGGCTCCATCTCATCCCGGCGCTCGAAGGCTTTCTGGCGCTGTACCCCGAAGTCGATCTCGACGTGGTGCTGGACGATCGCAACATCGATCTCGTCGAAGAGGGCATCGACGTCGCGCTGCGCATGGGCACGCTCGACGATTCGACCATGACGGCCCGCAAGCTCGGCGAAGGGCCGCGTCTCGTGGTGGGCACGCCCGCCTACTTTGCGAGGGTGGGAGCGCCCCGCACGCCCACGGATCTCGCGCAGCACCGCGCGGTGATCTACAACCAGCGCGGCGGCGGCCGGTCGTGGACATTCAGGCGCGGCAGCACGGAAGTGTCGGTTGCCGTGAAGGGACGCCTTACCGTGAGCGCCGCCGAAGGTGTGCGGGCGGCCGTGCTGGCCGGATCGGGCGTCGCCATTGCCTCCAGATGGATGTTCCTGAACGAGCTTCGCAGCGGCGAAGTCGTCGCCGTGCTCGACGACTGGTCGTTGCCGCCGGTCGCGCTCTGGGCCGTCTTCCCGACCGGACGCATGGTCAGTGCACGCACGCGCGCGCTCGTGAGCTATATCGAAGAGACACTCGGCCCGGTACTGAACTTGACGGGCGCCGCCGCAGCGCGTGAAGCCTGATCGGCACGGAAGGTGCTGGCGTACATGGCACGACAGGCGGCTTGTATTCGGCGTTCAAGGCCTCAGTTGTGACACAGGCGCTCAGCGGCGCCACGCTTTTGCTGGACGTTGCGGCGGTCAACCAGTTGTCGGGCGAACGCGTTCATCATAGGGTCGCCATTCGCGATCGAGGGCCGGAAAGCGGTGCGCACGTTTATTGATCGGAGGATTCGATCGAGCCCGCCGCACTTTCCGGCGTCGAAAATCGCCTGGAAGCCGGTGCGGTTCTGTCGGCGTTGCAATCCGACCCTATGTGAATGCGAAACTGTGCGTTACACACGACGATTCAGGTTGCCTCGCATGGCGTAACGCACTACCATACGCGATCTTTCTGCATTGCACGAAAATTCAGGCCGCCTTACGCCCTGTGCGTCTGGCGTTCGCCCGGCGGAACCGGCATTCGCCCCCGCCCACTCCCCTGCAATTTCGTCTTCGCCAGGACGCAACGCCGCTGGCGCGTGACTCTTTTTGCCCTTGTCAGGCCCCCTCTTCAAGGAGAACGTATTGACAAGCCATGACCGGGACGACGTGCTGGCCTCGTCTGCCCGCCCTGCCCGCCGCGCCTCGAAAGAGAAGGCCGGCGATACGACTCAGTTGGACACAAGCTCGCAACTCGAAAAGCGTCAGCACCAGATGCGGGCGCTGATCAAGCTCGGCCGCGAACGCGGCTATTTGACGCACGCCGACATCAACGACCATCTGCCCGATAACTTCGCGCAGACGGCCGCACTCGAAACGATCGTTGCCACGTTCAACGACATGGGCGTGCAAGTCTACGAGCAGGCGCCCGACGCTGAAACGCTGCTGCTCAACGACGAAGCGCGCGCGGACACGCAAAGCGACGACGAGGCGGACGAGGAAGTCGAAGTCGCGCTCTCGACCGTCGATTCGGAATTCGGCCGCACGACCGACCCCGTGCGCATGTATATGCGGGAAATGGGCTCGAGCGAACTGCTCACGCGCGCCGGCGAAATCGAAGTCGCGAAGCGCATCGAAGACGGTCTGCAGGAAATGATTCAGGCGATCGCGGCGTGCCCGTCGATCGTCGCGACGATCCTCGCGGACGCCGACCGCATCGCCGCAGAAGAGATGCGCATCGACGAACTCGTCGACGGCATCGGCAGCGACGAGCCGGCAGCCGAAGCCGAAATGGCCGACGCCGAAGAAAACGTCGAGATCGAAGCCCAGGCCGACGACGCCGAAGAAGGCGACGGTTCCGACGAAGAGGACGGCGAGGACGCCGCAAGCAAGGCCAATGAAGCGCAACTCGCGCAGCTGAAGGCGAACAGCCTCGCAATCTTCGCGCGCGTGCGCGCCCTCTTCGACCAGATGTCGTGCACGACCGATTCGGAAGCGCGTGCATCGGCCGCCGAGATGAAGATCTGCGAAGAGATCCAGCGCGAACTCGCGCCGATCCGTTTCACGGCACGGACCATCGACCGCCTCTGCCAGCTGCTGCAGGCTCAGGTGGCGCAAATCCGCGCGATCGAGCGCAACGTGCTGAATATCGTGGTGGATCGCTGCGGCATGCCGCGCGAGACCTTTGTCGAGCAGTTCCCGAGCCACGAGACCGACCTCGACTGGACCACGCGCATAGCTGCGAAGTCGAGCAAGTATGGTCCCGCGATGGAACGCAGCCTGCCGGCCATCCAGTCCGAACAGCGCAAGCTCGCCGAGATCGAAGCCGCCGCCTCGCTCTCGCTCCAGCAGATCAAGGCCATCAACCGCCGCATGACCGCCGCCGAAGCGAAGATGCGCCAGGCGAAGGGCGAGATGGTGAAGGCCAACCTGCGTCTCGTGATCTCGATCGCGAAGAAGTACGTGAACCGCGGCATGCAATTCCTCGACCTCATCCAGGAAGGCAACATCGGCCTGATGAAGGCGGTGGACAAGTTCGAATATCGTCGCGGCTGGAAGTTCTCGACGTACGCCACGTGGTGGGTGCGCCAGGCCGTGACGCGTGCGCTGGCCGACCAGGCACGCACGATCCGCGTGCCGGTGCACATGATCGAGACGATCAACAAGCTGAACCGCATCTCGCGCGAGATCCTGCAGCAAACGGGCATGGAAGCGCATCCGGCGGATCTGGCTGCGCGCATGGGCATGACCGAAGAGAAGGTGCGCGGCATCCTGAAGATCGCGAAGCAGCCGGTCTCGCTGGAAAGCCCGGTGGGCGACGACGGCGATGCGACGCTTGGCGACATGATCGAGGACGCCGGTTCGGCTTCGCCGGCCGATGCCGCGATCCACGCGAACATGCGCGCTGCGATCGACGAAGCGCTGAAGGCTTTGTCGCCGCGCGAGGCGAAGGTGCTGCGCATGCGCTACGGCATCGACACGACGTCGGATCACACGCTCGAAGAAGTGGGCAAGCAGTTCGACGTGACGCGCGAGCGTATCCGCCAGATCGAAAGCAAGGCGATGCGCAAGCTCATGCACCCGAGCCGGGCCGACAAGCTGCGGCCGTTCCTGGAGCGTTGAGCGGTTTTCGTTGTGCTGATTGAAGTTATTTGTGGAAAGGCCCGTCACGGTTGTGACGGGCCTTTTTGTTTGAACGTCGGGTTTGCGACGGATCGTGCGAATTACCCGAGGACGGGCCGGAAGAAACTACGCTCATAGCTCAGCTCAGGACGCAACGGGTCTCTTCTGCATATCTGAA